>CAWIPQ010000001.1:0-135297 GCA_963838045.1 uncultured Verrucomicrobiae bacterium
GAAGCTCCGGATGAATCTTCGAACGGATGTCTTGGCCTCGCGGGTATTTTGCCGCGGCTTCGAATTTTTTCTGAAATTCGGCGTGCCGGGTGGGATCGAATTCAAACACGAAGCGGTTGCTGTCTTGTAGCGCGATCTCATACGGCTCAGGCAAAGGGTAATCCTTTTTGCTAAGCGCATGAATTGAGCCGACGAGATAAAATGGCGCTTTAGCATTGGTCACGCGCCATACGCAACATTTCGGGAATTTTTTGCTGTGCGGCGCAGCGTCGCCGCGATCGGTGTCAGAGTCGAGCACAACGAGCAATGCGATAAAACCGCCAGCAGCGCGTCGAACGGGGAAAAACATTTCCGGTTTTTAACGCGAAAAATCCGCAAGTCAATCGGTAGTTTGCCCGACAGCGAGCAACAGTCCGTAAGAGCCGGGACCCCGGCCTCGCGAAATTGCGGCGGTGCCTGAATTCTCAAACATCAGGGCTGGCAACGGTCTGCTTCCTTGAGGTGAATGCGATTTTTGATACCATAGGCAAGGCATGTCCCTCCCCGTGAAACGTTGGTCGGTAACCGCGTCGGTCCTCGGTTCTTTTTTTATCGCATCAACAATCGTCATAGCTGCCGTCGAATGGCGGGTCATCAAGGTAAACGGGCACGATTACCTGAGCGTGGACAATATTTCCAAGTTCTACGGCTTGCCGGCGGAAGTCGTCCCGTCCGGATCGAGGATACAACCAGAGATGGCAAATCATCCTTTGGAGTTTGTCAGCGGCAGCCGTGAAGCCATGATCAATGGCGCTCGGAGTTGGTTGTGTTTTCCCGTGATTGAACAGAATGGAAACTTTCTGGTCTCGCGCACTGACGTGGCCAAGACAATAGAGCCGCTGGTGCGCCCGCATCGTGTTCCAAATGTTGGCAAGGTTCAGACGGTGGTGTTGGATCCGGGACACGGCGGTTACGACAAGGGGCAGGTGAGTCGAAATGGGTGTGAAAAAGATTTTGCCCTGGATGTTGCGCGAAGGCTTCGGCCGATTTTGCAGGCGAAAGGACTGCGCGTAATCATGACGCGTGAGGGCGATTATTTTGTGCCCCTGGAAGTTCGCGCCAAGATCGCCAATTCCGCGCGCAATTCAATTTTCGTCAGCATTCATTTCAACGCCACGAATGATGATCCGAACGCGACCGGCTTTGAAATTTTTTCGTTCACGCCGCGCGGTGCGCCATCGACGTCTGACACGAGCGTCAGTTCGAGGTCTGTGAATATTCAACCTGGCAGCACGACGGATGCGGAAAGTTTGGCGCTTTCGGCGTGCATCTACCATTCACTTCTCGGTCACATTCCTGAATACGACCGGGGCATTAAACGCGCCCGATTTGCTGTGCTGCGTCTGACCAAGGTGCCGGCGGTGCTGATCGAAGGCGGATTCCTGACTGATCGTGGCGAAAGCAAACTGATCGCGAGCAAAGATTGGCGGGGCAAACTTGCGGCGGCGATCTGGCGTGGGGATCGACAGTTATCGGACACTGGCGGTCAAGAAGGAGCCTCCAATGCTCGTTGCGGATTATCGGAAGCAAACGAAATCGGTGCCGACTGAACCCGCCATTCAAGATGGGAACTTGAAAGAAGCAGACGCGAGTTTAATCAATTTGGTCGGCAGATCCGCGTTTGCTTCGCCGGAGCCGACCCCTGCTCGTCCGCAGCAATCCTCTCTCGAGTCTGCTCCGATCGTTCCCTGACAGGACGGCAATCAGAATTGGTCTCCTCCGCCAGTTGACGAATCGGGCGCAGATTGCCCGATTGACTCGTCGTTCAGCTTCCCTAGCGTAATTTGAACTAACTAACGCAAGAAAAAACTCATGAAAAAACAAATCATCTACTTAATGACAGCCCTGCTGGCGACAGTCGCCATTTCCAACGCCGCTCCACCGGACAAGGCCGCGATGGAAGCAAAGGAAAAAGCAGCCTGGCAGGCCTTCAAAGACAAGAACGAAGCGAGCTTCAAAAAAGTTGTCGATAAGGATTTTCGCGGCGTTTACGCGAACGGCGTTTTTAATATGCAGAAGGAATTGGACGACATGAAGAAGTGGGACATGAAGTCGTTTGAGATTAGCGATTATGACATGTTCTCAGATGAAAAAGATGTCGTGGTGGCGACGTACACGGTGAAAATCGAAGGCACCATAGACGGCAAGGATGCGTCCGGCACATACAATGCCGGAAGCGTGTGGAAACAGGAGAATGGGACATGGATGGCCATCTTCCACACCAACGTAAAACAGGAAGCGTCGGCAGCCCAATAGCAGTCTGACGATTCGCTGGTTTTCTGGACGTTTCAACGTTGAGTGGCGGTTGGACTCGACATTTGCCGGCCGTCCATCACCGACTGTCTGCAATTGTGTGAGTCGTTGACTTCACACAACCGCGTCTTATTCTCAACGAGAGAGGATGCGGGGGAGCCGCAATGGCTGAGAGGTCCAATTGGACGACCCCTTGAACCTGATGCGGGTAATGCCGCCGAAGGGAGCGAGGGTCCGATGCCGGACTGACGATTTCAGCCATGTGCTTTTCCGTACATGGTTTTTACCACGATGGATACCAATCGACGCGAAACTGTAGCCGGGGTCGCTGACCCCCGTAATGGAAATGGGTCTCCGGAGGGCGCGGTTGACGACCGTGGCTATAATTTCCCGAAGTCCAAAAAAGTTTACATCAACGGCACGCTGCATTCTGGAATTCGCGTACCCTTCCGCGAAATCACTCTCGCACCAACAAAGTCCTTAAACAGCGGGATCGAGGGTAGCGCGGGCACCTCACCCGTACTCCTTCCCAACGAACCCGTGTGCGTATACGACACAAGCGGTCCGTGGGGCGACCCAGATTTCCATGGCGACGTTACCCGAGGGCTTCCGTCGCTACGTGCCAAATGGATCCGTGATCGCGACGATGTGGAAGAGATCGAGGGACGAAAAGTTCAACCAATCGATGACGGATTTCTTTCTGAGAAACATCGAACATCGAACGGAGAGAACAGTTTGGTAGGGCGCGACCGCCGGGCGCGCCGCAAACCATTGCGCGCAAAGACCCATCCGGTCACCCAACTGTGGTACGCGCGGCAGGGAATCATCACCCCTGAGATGGAATTCATCGCCATCCGCGAGAACGGCAAAGCTGTAGCCGGGGGTGCTGACCCCGGCCGTTCCAACGTCCAGGACAAATCCGGCGTCAACGCCGCCGGCTACAGTCGCAACTCGTTAGGCCAGCAACATCCCGGAAATTCTTTCGGCGCTAACATCCCACGCGAGATCACTCCCGAATTCATCCGGTCCGAGGTCGCTCGCGGCCGCGCCATCATCCCTGCCAATATCAATCATCCCGAATCCGAGCCGATGATTATTGGCCGCAATTTTCTGGTAAAAATCAACGCCAACATCGGCAACAGCGCTGTGGCTTCATCGATCGAGGAAGAAGTCGAGAAAATGCGTTGGGCCACCAAATGGGGCGCCGATACGGTAATGGATTTGAGCACCGGAAAAAACATTCACGCCACCCGTGAATGGATCATTCGCAACTCTCCCGTGCCCATTGGGACTGTGCCGATTTATCAGGCATTGGAGAAAGTGGGAGGCCGTGCTGAAGAACTCACCTGGGAGATATACCGTGACACGTTAATCGAACAGGCTGAGCAGGGTGTAGATTATTTTACGGTGCATGCGGGAGTGCTTCTTCGCTTTGTCCCTTTAACGGCGAACCGCGCGACCGGGATTGTTTCCAGGGGCGGGAGCATCATGGCCAAATGGTGTCTGGCGCATCATTCGGAGAGTTTCCTTTATACACATTGGGACGAAATCTGCGAGATCATGGCGGCATACGACGTCAGCTTTTCAATTGGCGACGGTCTTCGCCCCGGCTCGATTGCCGACGCGAATGACGAAGCGCAATTTGCAGAACTTTACACGCAGGGCGAGCTGACCAGACGCGCGTGGGCGCATCATGTGCAGGTGATGAACGAAGGCCCCGGCCACATCCCCATGCAGATGATTAAGGAGAACATGGAAAAACAACTTGAGTGGTGCGAAGAAGCGCCGTTCTACACGCTCGGTCCGCTCACCACCGACATTGCGCCCGGTTACGATCATATCACCAGCGCCATCGGCGCGGCCATGATCGGCTGGTACGGTTGTGCCATGCTTTGCTACGTCACGCCGAAAGAACACCTGGGATTGCCTGACAAGAAGGACGTGAAAGACGGCGTCATTGCCTACAAGATCGCCGCGCACGCCGCAGATTTGGCGAAAGGTCATCCCGGCGCGCAGTACCGCGACAACGCCGTCAGCAAGGCGCGTTTCGAGTTTCGATGGGAAGATCAATTCAATCTTTCACTCGATCCCGAAACTGCGCGTTCTTTTCATGATGAGACCCTTCCAATGGAAGGAGCGAAATCAGCCCATTTCTGCTCAATGTGTGGTCCCCATTTTTGCAGCATGAAGATAACGGAAGACGTTAGAAAATATGCAGCACAAAAAGGAATTGATGAGAATACGGCTCTCGAACAAGGCTTGCGTGATAAGGCAGAAGAATTTCAAAACGCGGGGGCACAAATTTATTCCAAACCATGACGAATGGAGCCGGCCAGGATGAGGCGACGTACACTGGAGTTCACGGCCAGCCCGGCGAGGGCGGAGATGATGGGCATCAGATTCGTCAACTCTTTCGCAGGAAGGCGCGAAGACTGCTCATTTCTGCTCCATGCCTAACATCGAGGATGTGAGCAAATTCGCGGCTGAACAAAAGATTTCTGAAGAACAAGCGCTTCGAGCTGGCCTCGAACAAAAAGCGAACGAGTTCATAGAAACGGGCTCTAAAATTTACGCCACGGCGTGAATCAGTAGAAGCTCACCGAATTCATAGATTCCGCAGCGCAGTGCGAGCTCATCCAGTTCGCGACGTTGCAGCATGAGTCGTGGAAACAATGATGATTGAATGACGCCGATACGAATTTTTCTAGTCAGCTGTGCCTGCGCAATAGGCATGAACGCCATCGCGGCCCAGCCAGAGAGCGCTACGCCATCCCCGTCGCCCTCCGCCACGCCGGTGGAATCCGAGGCGCTTCCGACTGCGGTCGCCGAATCGCTCACTGGTCTCTCAGCGCAACGCGCAGCTGTTGAGCGCACGAAAATTTATCGTATCGGCGCTGATTACAGTCGATGGCTGGATCGGATTGCAAAAAATTCTAGCAACGAATTTTTGCAGCGGCCCATCTTCGATCGTGTGACGTGGATGCGACTGATCGCTTCGGTCGGCGCGTTTGCGCTGTTGTCGCTTGTCGCTGTCGCGCTGGTCTGGATCGTTGGAAAGCAAGCCGGCGAAATTGAGTCGAACCAGCACCAGTCCGTGGTCGCGTTGATAATATCGGCAATCCGCAAACCGGCGGCCCTTTTTCTCTGGATGTGCGGCGGCACGCTCGCCCTTATGCCGATTGCGACCGGCATCGTCGGCCGGCCTACTCGCATTTTCCTGGTCGATGTGCTTACGGCGAGCTTTTACGCCGGCCGGATCATCGCTGTGCTGTGGCTCGTTTTTCGCGCCATCCGCGCGATCGAAAAGCGAATGCGCCAGAGGGCGGAACGGACCGGTAGCCTCATCGGCAAAGTAATCATTCCCATTTTCGGTCAGACGCTGCGCCTGGCTGTGCCGCTGCTCATGGTCATTCTGTTGCTGCCGCTGTTGCACTTACCGGAACACTGGACCTGGGTGACTGCCAAAGGAGTCGGCATTTTGCTCATTGCCGGCTTCTCATATTTAATCATCCGGGGCATCAACGCTGTGCAGGGCGCGTTTTTGAGCCGGCATCAGATCGAGGCTCCCGATAATCTCCGGGCGAGAAAGATCTACACCCAGGTCTCGGTTCTTCGCAAAATCATCGTCACCGCGATAGTGATCATCGGCACCGGTTCGATGTTGATGTTGTTCGACCCGGTGCGGCAGTTCGGCACCACCATCCTCGCGTCGGCCGGGATTGCGGGGATCGTGATTGGTTTCGCCGCGCAGAGGACCCTCGGCAACGTACTTGCCGGCATACAGATCGCGCTTACCCAACCGTTGTTGATCGACGATATCGTGGCGGTTGAAGGTGAATTCGGCCGGATCGAAGAGATCACGCTCACCTACGTATCGGTGAGAACATGGGACCTGCGACGTTTGATTCTCCCGATCACCTATTTCGTTGAGAAACCGTTTCAGAACTGGAGCCGTGTTTCGACCGAACTGCTAGGCGCCGTGATCCTCTATCTCGATTACAGGGTGCCGATGGAAGCGCTGCGCAAGGAATTGAAGCGCCTCGCGGAGAACAATCCGAAATGGGATCGCCGGGTTTGCGGGCTGCAGGTGACCGACGCCAAACAAAACACCGTTGAAGTACGCGCCTTGGTCAGCAGTAGCGATCCCGGGAAAGCGTTCGATCTTCGCTGCGAAGTGCGCGAGGGTTTGATCGACTTTCTCTGCCGCAATTATCCCGAAAGCCTGCCCCGGATCCGCTATTCCGGGATTGACGAGCCATCGGAACTTGAGCGCGGGAAAGAAAAAGATGGGAGGCCCACCGACGTTCGCGGCCAGGAATATGAACGAGGATCAAAGAGCCCGGGTATGCGTTCACAACAACCAGGAGATGGCCAATCGTCCGATCACTGATTTCTGCTTTTCCAGTTTCGCGAAATTCTCAATCCTCCGGAGCTATGGTGTTTCGATTCGATGTTCATTCCGTTAACCAGCGCAGACCGGCCGGCGCGTTCCACATCACCGGTTGCCACATCCAGCCGCTGGCGGTCACGGTATCAATGATTGGCTGTTTCAACTCTTGCAAGTTGAACGTGTACGCCTTGGACAATTCACCGGTGGGCTTGCCGCTGGCGTCCAGTTGCACGCCGACGACGCGACCATGCTCGAATTGAAAAAACTGTATCCCGGTGGCTGCAGTCCAGCTCAGGCGCATATCGTTTGGGTCGGCCGATGCGTCGAACGCGCTCCAGTACTCACGCACCCGCGCCTTGTAACTCTGCTCGTCCAACGCGAGCACGAGCTTGTGTGTGCGCTGCATCTTATGTGCGCGCATAAGGTCTAACCATTGCGCATCGGCGTAACGGCAGGTGATTTCAAGCGTGTTATCGCTATCGGGCGATGCGACTACCTGGACAGGTATTTTTTGCTGATTCACTCCCAGCAACCGTTCGCGCAAAAATGCCGCCGGTTCCCGCTGCGTGCCGGGCTGCGGCTTTTGTCGCACGCTCCACGTAGATCCCTTGAAAAACCAGAACACCGCGAGTGACAAATTAATGACGAGAAACGCAGTTATCGCGCGCCAGTTCGACGACAGGCGAGTGGAAACTTGCGTTTTCGACGGCGCTGTGGACGCCGCCGATCCGCTGAAACCGGCGGACTTGGATTCCGTTGGCAACGGGCCGAGCGCGCGAATGCGATTGGCTTCGACGCTTTCCTTCGTTTGGCCGCTCCAAGCGTAGAGTTCATTGCCTGCGGCGACCACGTGGTTCCATTCACCCTGGCCCTTGAAACGGCGTGCAGTCCAACCGCCGGCATCACTGCCGGTGACCTGGGCAAATTGGAAGAACGAGCCGTAACGATTCAACGCTGCTGCTGCTGCCGAAGTGTTTGCGAAACGCGCGGCGAGCGCGGATTCGCCCGCTGCGTTAAAGGAAATCCTGGCGTCGACTGCGTCGCCCACAATGTAATCGAGACTCTGTTTAGCGTCGGTGATCAAACTTGGATCGGCATTCGGCCCGAACACGTTTTCCCATGACACCGGCTTCAACATGCCGGGCGCCTTAGCTGCCTGAGTCGGCGTGACTTTGCTGCTCGCGGTTTCACGGGCCTGGCGCGCGTGAACAAACGCATCGAGCAGGTGCACCACGGCCTGCGGCACTGCGACGATCGCGAGGAAACCGAAGAAAAAGATCAGCGGTTTAAGCGACACTCCTGCGCGCTGCATCAGCACGCCTAACAAGAGGGCGAGCAGTAGCGAGATCGCCAGAAACACGGCGACACCGATGAGCGCAGGATATTCGGCAAACGTGTGCAGCAGGTCGTTCATGGCCTAACGACTTCAGGACGGCGCGATTTGATCCGCAGGATGAGCAGGCTGATTCCCGCAACGACGCACCAGACCACGCCGCCAAGCATCGCTGCCATGAACCATAAGGCCATCAAGCCGGAGTCGCGGCCGGCCTCGGGGTATTTGATCGCTTCGCAGGCGGCGATGGCACAGGCATTCACGCCGATGAACGCCGCGAGAGCGAGTCGTTCAAACAGTATCCATCGATTTACGCCTGGCACGGCCAGGAAAACGAAACTCAACGCCACACCGATGGTTGCAGTGAGCCACACGGCCGATTCCAGCATGGTGTTGCCCGACCCGGTCGGCGGCACATTGCGCGCGGCAAGCCCACGGATACCGAGATACAACACCACCCAGTAGAGTTCCGGGCCGATGAAAATGCGGAGCAGACGGTGCATGCGAGCGATTCGGTCGAAATGGAAACGCCCCAGATACACGACCACGAAGTTCAATTCAATCGCGCGTGTCCTGTAGCGTCCGCTGCCTGCTCGCGAAACCTTTCGGAGTCTCGGCTGAGAATTGTTCCGGGGAGCGCACGCGGCCCGCGTGTTGGTTTCGGCGGCCCGCCGAAACGTACTTTTCCTAACGTCAACGCCGCTCTGCGCCAATGACGTTTTTAACTGCTCCGACGAACCAAGAGCCGACTCTCCGCCCTAACAACGGCAGAGAAGCGTGTTCCCGGCGCAGTCCGTCAAACAGAACCGATCGGTTTGCGGGGCAGGGAGCAGAGTGACAGGATAAAATGACGCGACAGAGAAGTTCCCAAGGGGACACAAATTAATGACGCCTAACGACATGAACCTTCGCCAGATGACTCGCGACGAACTGGACACGCTGGTCGAATGGGCGGCCTGCGAAGGTTGGAATCCCGGCCTGGACGATGCCGAGGTGTTCTGGGCGACCGATTCGGAGGGTTTCATTGCGGCCGAGATAAACGGCGAACTCATTGGCGGAGGCTCAATTGTCGCTTACGGAAAAAAGTACGGCTTTATGGGTTTCTTCATCATCCGTCCGGAATACCGCGGACATGGTTTGGGCGATCATCTCTGGCACGAGCGCAAGCGGCGTTTATTGGCGCGTCTGGACGCCGATGCGTCGATTCGAACTGGATGGCGTGTTTAACATGCAGGACTACTATGCTCGCGGTGGATTTCGTTTTGTCTGCCGCGATCTACGTTTCGAGGGAAGGGGAGTCGATCTTCCGCAATAAGAACGCATCGTCGAGGCGAGCACTCTTCCATTCGAACGTATCGATGCCTACGATCGGCACCACTTTCCCGCATCGCGCAGCAAATTTTTGCAAGGCTGGATCAACCGGCCGGGAGGCCATGCGCTCGCCGCAGTCGATGGTGACGAGATACGCGGCTATTCGGCGATGCGTCCCTGCCGGACTGGCCACAAGATTGGACCTCTCTTTGCTGCAAACGCCGACGTCGCGGAGTCGCTCTTCGTATCTCTTGCCTCGCGCGTTCCGGGAGAGCAGATCTTTCTCGACGTTCCGGAGATCAACCGCGATGCCCTGGCATTGGTAACGCGCCATGGCATGAAAGAGGTATTCGGCTGCGCCCGCATGGCGCTCGGTCCGATTCCCAAGCTGCCGGACGCCGAGATCTTCGGCGTTACGACGTTCGAATTGGGATAATCCTCATTGTCGAGGGCAAAGTTGTGTCGTGGAGCGCGTGGACAAAAGAAGATCTCGCGAAATCCCAGTCACTACAAGGAACGAATCCGCGATTGGGAAGAATTTCCCAGACTTTCTTCGGTCGTCTGACAATCTGACTTTTTAGCCGCCCGCCGGAGCCGTGGCGGCCGACCGGCGCCTCGTTGCGGAAAGACTCAGCCGCGAGATACCGCTGAAGATGAGGCTGATGCCAACCAGCATACCGAGCACCCAGCCGGAGCTGGACGGCCATTGGGCCCAGATCATAATCGCAAGTATCAGCGTGACGATGGCATCGAGTAAAACCCAGCCCGCATTTGTTTTCTTCCGAATGGTGAAATAAAGCGCCGTTTCGAGCCCGGCTTCGATGAACAGAAAAATCGCAATCACAAGGGTAAGAGTGACTAGTCCGAGAAGCGGATGCATCAGCATATAAACGCCGGCGAACCCGTAAACGATAGCCAGGAGCAATTGCCAGAGAACACCGCCGAAACTGTGCGAGTGGAAAACGAAAATTAAATGCCACACACCGGCCAGCAGAATCAGCCACCCGACTACAAGAACAACTCCAATTGACGAAGCCAGCGGCAACGCGATGGCGAGGATCCCGCAGATCACCATGAGAATTCCCAAAGCCATTGACCATCCGCTCCCGCTTCGGCTGCTGCTAACTGATGTATCGTTACTCATTGTAGTGAGATCGCACCCTGGCGATGGTTTGGCGCTTCGGATTTATCGTCTGCATACGAAGCATGTTAACAACGAATCGTCACGAAGAAACACAAATTGTAACTCCGTCGGTTGTTCAGACTTAATTCCGTATTTCCGCTGAGAAAACGGCGGTTTCCATCGCTTGCTCTTTAGGACATTCACCCGACTCCAGGTCAGCCCGTCCCCTTTTGATTTATTCTGTTTTGTTCTGTTGCAGAAAAATCTGCATGTTCTGAAAATCAAAGGTCACCGCGTACGGATTGAAGAAATCGTGGCCGACCATGCCCGCGAGGTGAAAACCAAACATGTTTTCCCATGGGAACGGCCCGTCGTAAAGACCGGGACGTTTTGCTTCCTTAATGTCTCCGAATGAAAGTTGATGCACGGTGTACGGCACGATCTTCAGTGTCCCGCCTCCGCCGGCTCCCTCCGTAGCTTTGTTTTCCTCCAGCTTGATCCCGGCTTCCTTGATAACTGACTCCGCCAATTTCACACCCGCGCCGACGAGTCCTGTGTCAACGAAAAGCAGCGAAGGCGGGAGCGTTTCCACGCGGCCCCAGCCCACCATGAAGTGGTCGCTAGCCATCCATATAGGAACTGCATCTTTCTTGCCTGCCGACGTTTTGAACTCTTCCAGGTTTTTGGCGGTCTTCCGGCGCAGTACAAGTTCCCCGCGCGGATAATCCATGGTGGCAAGGAAATGATAAAACAGCGTGGTCCCGATAATGCCGTTGATTTGTTTCACGCCTAAACCTTCCGAGAGTTGACGTAAGGGAAGCATTGCAACCGGCAGATTCTTGATGGTCCAGTCTCCGACGGCGAGTGATTCAATCCGTCCCTGCTGAACTTCCGCGTGCTGTCCTCCGGAAAAGGTGCCTTGCACAGCGCCGAATTGCGGGACGCCCAAGCTCCTTCGCAAAATCCGTGTCGAGGGCGACTTCCGAGCCACCGGTATCGATGAAAAACGTGACCTCGTCGCCGCCGTTTACGCGCACATTCAAGATCGGTAGCGGATCGGTTTTTACAAACTTCACACGCGTACTTGCCCCGCTTGCCTTGCAAATCATAGGGCTTCTGGCCCTTGAAACTTTCCAATTTCGCGACGTTCAAGTGTCGGGTACTGTTCAAGAATCAGCTTATTGCTGCTCACGTCGACGCCTTTCAAGGCCGCCGCCGCCTTCTGGAAATCGTCGCGGCGATAAAACGCCTCGGCCAGCATCACTTTGGCGTCGGGGTCATTCGGTTTCAGGACTAAAGCCTTTTCGAACCATTTCTGCGCCTGGTCCAGCCGATTCGAGAGCAATGCAATGCGACCCAACTGCAGAGTGGCGGAATATTCCCTGGGATTTTGAGCGACTATTCTCGAGTAGAGTTTGCCGGCTTCGCGCAAATTTCCCCGACTGAAACAGCCGATCAGCCGAATCCGCTTCTGATTGTTTTGGTTGGGGTGCCGCGTGTCCCGCGAAGCAAGACACGGCAACAACGGCGAGTGTGATGGAAGTGGTAGCAGATTTCATTGGGAAGTCGAAGTCAGCGTTACGATGCGGAAGCTGCGAAGTCTATTTTTTACTGAGCTTTTACCTCAATTTTCGCACCCTTCCCGCGGCGAACTCTACCTGGCGATGCAACGACAATTCTGTTGACCGCGAGCTAATTCTTTTCTCGTTGGAAAAAAATCTGGTCAGTTGTGAAGCGCGTGCGCATACTCACAACCTTTTAACAGGCAAACAACGGAGGAAAACTAAAGATGCACTTAATCTGGTACATTGTTGTCGGGTTGATCGCGGGGGTCGTCGCGAAATCGGTGATGCATGTGCACATGACGATTTTCTGGACAATCGTGCTCGGCATCATCGGATCGATCATCGGGGGCGGGGTGACTCACATGTTTTCCCACCCGGCGAACGAACGATTTCATCCCGCCGGCATCATTTTTTCTACAATTGGTGCGATCTTGATTCTCTACCTTTGCCTGAAACTTCATATCCGTTTTCCGCGTGTGATCTAATCGGAAAAGTGGGAACTGTAGCCGTGGTCGCTGACCGCGGCTTCTCGCTGCATATGCGAGCGTCGCTCGCAAGCCCCTCAACTCTGAGCTTTTTCCCGTCGTCAGGAAACGCCTACCGTGGCGGTGACGCTTTCCCATTCTGCCGTCAGCCGGGCAACTTCATGAGTCAAAGCGGAGAGATCGCGGTTGATCGCAATGGCATTGCCGCCCGGCCGGTAAGTCGCAGGATCTTCCAGCGCTGCAGCTAGTTCTTTCTGTTGTTCTTCCAGCGCCGCGATTTTCGTCTCGAGTTCGTGCACCCGTTTTTCTTTTTCGCGCCGCGCTTTGCCAATCGCATTACGCGCTTCCGCTTCCAAACGTTTCTGTTCCTTCTGTTTTTTTAAACCGCCCGACGTTTGGGTAGCGTTATCCGGTGTCATAAGTCGGACGGCCCTGCGGTCCGTCCCTACCAGGCCCGCGCGAGCTGATGCGGCTTTTGATTTATCCAGATAATAATCGTAATCGCCGGGATAGAATGTCAGACGGGCACCACTACCCTCCGCACCTGCGGTTACGTGCAGAACGCTTGTAGCGATGGCGCGGATAAAATGAACGTCGTGACTGATAAAGATGAGCGTCCCGTGATACTGCTTGAGGGCACCGATCAGGGCATCGATCGAGCCGACATCAAGATGTGTGGTCGGCTCGTCCATGAGCAGAAGGTTCGGCGGATCGAGCAATAACCTCACAAGCGCCAGTCGCGACTTTTCGCCACCGCTCAAAACCGAGACCGTCTTGAAAACATCGTCGCCACGAAACAGAAAAGAACCGAGCACACTGCGCGCGGTCTGTTCGGACACAGGATTGGGCATCTCGCGTGCGCTCTCGAGAACGGTGTGGCTCGCATCGAGCACGTCGATCCGGTTCTGCGAGAAATAACCTGTTCGCACATTATGTCCGGGTTCGCGCACGCCATGCTGCACCGGCAATACGCCCGCGAGCAACTTGAGCAGAGTCGATTTTCCCGCGCCATTCGGCCCGACAAGCACGGTGCGTTGACCGCGCTCGGCATGAAATTGCATCCCGCGATAAACAACGAGATCGCCATAGGCATGATCGACATCTTTCAACGTGATCACGCGCAGGCCGCTGCGCACCGGTTGCGGGAAATGAAACTTGATCGTTTTTCCACGCGCGACCGGAGCGGCGATCTTTTTCATGCGATCGATCTGTTTCAGTTTGCTCTGTGCTTGCGACGCTTTGCTGGCCTTGGCGCGAAATCGATCGGCAAACAATTGCAGCGAGGCGATTTCTTTCTGCTGATTTTTGTAAGCGGCGAGCTGTTGTTCTTCCCGCGCTGCTTTCTGTTCGACGTAACTGTCCCAGTTGCCGCGATAACGCACCAATTTCGTGTGCGCGATCTCGACGATGCTGCCGACAAGCTGATTCAAAAATTCGCGGTCGTGCGAGATCATGACAATCGCGCCCGGATAATTCTTTAAATATTCCTGGAACCATTGAAGCGATTCGAGGTCGAGATGATTGGTCGGCTCGTCGAGCAGAAGGAGATCGGGTTCCATCACCAGCAACCGTGCAAGATGCGCGCGCATGATCCAGCCCCCGCTCAAGGCGCGCGCCGGGCGATCGAAATCAGTTTCGCGAAAAGCGAGTCCGGCGAGGACCCGTTTCGCTTTTGGTTCGAGTTCCCACCCGCCGTGCTCATCAAAGGTAGCGTAAGCTTCCAAATTGCGCTTTTCCTCGATTTGCAAGCTGGAAGCTTGCGCCACTCTGCTGCAAGCGAGTTCGAGCACCGTTTCGTCTCCGGCCGCAGCAGTCTCCTGCGGAAGAAATCCAATCGTTGCCTTCTTCTCGATCGCGATCGTTCCCTTTTCAGGCGAGACTTCGCCGAGGATCAAGGAGAACAAGGTTGATTTTCCAGCCCCATTGGGGCCGACCAATCCGATCCGATCGCCACGATTGACCTGGAGCGACACATCATCGAAGAGCGGACGGCCGGCGAAAGATTTTGAAAGTTGAGAAACGGTCAGCATTGCAGAAAGCGCGCAGTGTCCCCTCGTTCGCTGCAGCGCGCAACTTTCTCGTCGCCCGGGCAGACGTCGGAACAGCTGAAGGAACAGGCATGGCAAATCCAAAGAGTGAGCGCATAGCTTACCGCAGCGGGTTCGATCTGGGGTAGATTCGGCTTGTGCAACGATGGTGTCGTGGTGTGGCTTTGGAGCAATCACTGAAAGCGGTTACCCGTCGGCAACCTTGCCACGGCGCCCTCCCATAGCCTCAGGTCGTAACTCGTGATTAGACCCATTCGTGCTCAGTCGGTCCTTGGATTTTGTCTGACATATAGTTCTTTACAGAAATTTTGGGGGCGTAGGTTTTGCCTGGGCTTGCCTGATTCCGCTTTTATCGGAGCATTCCGAGATGAGGGGAGTGACTAGACAGAATAATTCCGTAAAATATTACTGGAAAATTCCAACCATTTCTCGTTAGACCTCATGCCTGCCGCGGAAGACTTAAAGCTATGCTATCGAGCATCAATACTATCGCGGATGTTGAAACACTCTACGCACGTCTAGGCGAACGCGACTACGAAGCAGTGATGTCGTATTTGGCAGACGACATTGTCTGGATCGTGGCTGACAATTCGCCGTTGGCGGATCGCAGCCCTTACAAGGGTATAGATGAGGTGCGCTCAGGCGTTTTCGAACGCTTAATGGAGGGTTTCGACAAACTCGTGTTTGACGCGGACGAAATCTTTGAGTGCAACGGCGGGGAGAAACTCGTGGCTCTCGGCTACTATTATTTTAGGTTTCACGGGCAAGCTGAAGAACGCAAAGCACAGGTCGCCCACGTCTGGACGCTCCGCGAGGGTCGGGCCGTTAAGTTCCAGCAATACCTCGACACGCTCCAGGTCGCACGCGACGCGGGAGCAGTCTAAGGCTCAGGCACTCGATTTTCCGTGGCATACACTTTTTAAAGAAATTTTAGGGGGCCGCGTTTCCGCCAGAATCGCGATTGACCTGCTGCAGTGTTTTCCGGCAAACTGCCTCTAATGCAGGCAAAAATAGATTGCAGGTTGACGTCTAATTCTAACTTCTGGGAGCTTGCGGCCCTCGCCTCTGCCAGCGGTGGCTCGGTTCGTTAGGTCTGTGCCTCTTAACCATCAAAAATGAAAAACAACTATCTTCACACGGGAAATACGACGAAAAAATTATCGGCGCGAGCGAGGGTGGTTTTTGGCGCCTTCGGCATAGTCGCGGCAGTCACTCTGGCCGGTGTCGCTTTGGCCGCTGGCCCCGGGCACCTAAAGACCCGAAGCAGCAAATCGCAGATCGTTGGGAAGAATCCTGGCGCTTCAAACAATCGCGGTACCGCGATGAGCGGCAAGAATCCAATAGCCGAGAAGTACAACACCCTGGTAATGCGCGTCTACTTCCGCGATCGCGCCGAGCGCGACCGGCTGGCCCAGGAACTCAATGCCGAAGAAGTGCCCACAACAGGAGGCTATCTCACCATACTCGCCGATCGCGACCTCTACTATGACCTGACCGCGCGCGGCCTCCGTGTGGAGATAGACGAGAACAACAGTCGCAAGCTCAGCGACCCTCAAGTCATGCGCGAAACTTTCTACGGCGGCTACAAGTCGGTGGAAGAAATATATGCCTTCCTCGACCAAAAGGTGGCGCAGTTCCCCGATCTGGTCGAGAAGGTAGACATCGGCGACTCCTGGTGTAAGGCCAATCCAGGCTCGTGCGTCCTGCCCAGTCCCTGGAACGGCTACGACCTGTTTGTGCTACACATCACGAACCGCAAAATACCAGGCCCCAAACCGGTCTTGTGGGTGGACGGCGATATACACGCCCGCGAGATCGCCACGCCAGAAGTCGTCATGCGCATGATTGACTACCTGCTCAACAACTACGATACCGATGCCGACGCCCACTGGCTCGTGGACTATCACGACATCTGGCTTATGCCCGAAGTCAACCCCGACGGCCACCACATCGTCGAGGCGGGAGGCGGCGGCAACAGCCCGTACTACTACCGCAAGAACGGCAACAACGTCGGAGGCGGCGGGTGCTCCTGGCCTCCCACAGCATCTAACCACTTCGGCGTAGACAACAACCGCAACTTCCCCTTCCACTGGGGCTGCTGCAACGGCTCGAGCGGTCTTGTGTGCAACCAGACCTATCGAGGAACGTCAGCCGGATCTGAGCCGGAGGATATGGCTATCGTCAACATGATTCGTACCCTCGTGCCCGACCAGCGCGGCCCCGGTGACACCGACCCGGCGCCTCTCACTGCCACAGGCGTTTACCAGAACATCCACACAAATGCGGCAGTCAATCTCTTTACGTGGGGCTGGACTGCCACGCAGATACCTAACTACGCTGAGACGCTCAATATCGCCGCGCACATGGCTGCGCCGAACGCGGGCGGTAACGGTTACCCCTCTGGCTCGATCATCGAAGAGTTGTATCCGGTAGATGGCGGCTCGATTGACTGGGCGTACGGTGAGCTGGGCATGGCGGCCTTCTCCACCGAGTTGGGCGGCCAGGACTTTCTCCCTTCCTATTCGTGCATAGACAATCCAGGTTGCGGCTCGTCGCAGGGTCTCTGGCCTGAGAATCGGGGGATGCTTCTTTATCTGGCGAAGATAGCGCGCACGCCTTATCTGACTTCGCACGGACCAGATTCTAACACCGTTGTCACCAACCCGGCATCAGTGCCGCAAGGGGTGCCATCACAGCTAACCGCCAGCATTAACTTCGCCTGGTCAAACAACGCGTTCAGCCAGAACGTGGGCGCGGCGGAGTATTATATCGACACGCCGCCATGGGCTGGCGGCACGGCCATCCCAATGAACGGCGCGTTCAATTCGCCTACCGTGGCAGTCGACGCAAACATAAACACTGCCAGCCTGTCAGTAGGCCGCCACGTTATCTTCGTGCGCGGACGCGGCGTGAGCGACTTCCAGGGATTCCAGACCTGGGGACCGATCAGTGCAGCGTTCCTGGATGTGACTGGAGGTTCAACACCAACCCCAACTGTAACACCCACAGCAACAGCAACACCTACGGCAACATCAACACCAAGGCCGACGCCGACACCAAGGTTATCGCCGGCACCTAGACCGCGCCCAACACCCGCTCCCCGCCCATAGCCTGGTAGGTCTCTCTGCGGCGTAGATGCTCGCTTGCTCGCAGGAAGAAATTGAAATCAACCGTCGCTCAGCAACAAAGCTGTAGCTACGCCTACCTGCTCGCGAATGCTTTCGGAGCTGTGCGCCGTGTCCGAGTCTGTGTTTCGGCGACGCGAATCCAAAGAGCAGACGCATAGCTCGCTGCACCGAGTCCGGGAGCTTTGGCGCCCGTAATTGACCAAGGAAACCGCAACCGGCTTAATCTGTAGCGGCGGTCTATGACCGCCGGTGTTAGAGGCCAAACCCTTGCTGAAGAATCCGTGTCTATTCGTGCCTGCCGCGCCGCAGCCTTGGCGAAGGCGGGTCTATTCGTGGTCAGTCTTCGAAAACATTCGTGTAAATTCGTGTTTGCCACGCCGCCTGCTCCCGAATGCTTTCGGAGCTGTGCGGCGTCTTAGAGCTGATCGTAGAAGCCGCCCAAATACGAATGAATCAGGAAATCAGGAAGTCAGGGATCTGGGGAGCGCGCGCGTCTCGCGTGCTGGTCTCGGCGCCTCGCCGAGACGAACTTTCATGCAGCAGCTTTAACCACGAATTCGAAACTCAATCGTTTAGTTCAGGCGCGACAGCGACAGCCGCGACAAATGAATCAGGAAACCAGGAATTCAGGAATCTGGGGGAGCGCGCGCGCCTCGCCGAGACGGACTTTTGCCGGATGAATCACGAATTTACAGTAATCAACACCAGTGGTTTCGCTGTGGCGGCGGCTGTGTCAGCCGCATCCAACGATTGTCATCCAAAACGAGCGCAAATTGCACCGCTTGATCTGTAGCGGCGGCCTGCCTGTCGCCCCGTAGCCTTGGCTGTAGGCGGATTCATCCGTTTTAGTCCTCGGCCCGTCCGAGAAATTCGTGGCTATTGGTGTCCATTCGTGGTTTCTCTGGCTGCCATACCTCGCGCTTTCACGAAAGCGCGCACCGAACGTTCGATATCGTTTGGCGTCGTCGCCCAATTCGGCGGTGTTATGCGAGTATGATGATCAGCGGGTCCATTCGGTGCCGTTTGACCAGGAGATGCGTCGTCCGTTTTTACTAACATGACCGCGTAGCCCGCCCAGAATCGATATGTCATCCCCGGACATGTGCCCGCGGCTGCTTTGGCCTTGCTCATTGGTTATGGTCACACTTCCACCGGATGACACACTTATACTTGTTGGTTTGCCGTCATGAGACCAGCGGCCGTTGAGATCCTGACCACCGCGCTGCCCAGAATCAGATCCATGCCTGTGTGGTTCCCGGGTCCACTCCGTGCCGTTCGACCACGCAATGCGTCGTCCTCCATGGCCGACCTGGCCCTTTATTCGCAAAGATGGAATCTCTAATTCATAAGGAGAATTCGCGTAACCGCCGCTTCTTTGCCCCTGCTCGTTGATTATGGTGAGATTTCGGCCGTCGGGGGCCACGTCAATGCTTGTCGGCTGCCCGTCGTGAAACCAACGTCCGCTGAGACTGGTTGCAAACCCGGGCCCGCCAGTAACCGCCGGCTGGCTAATCGCCGCCGGTGACGAACTCGATGGCAATCCCGAAGTTTCACAACTGGCAACAGCTAACGCACCAGCAATCAAGACCAGCATCGCCAGTTGCAATTTCGGATCGATCCACTTTTCGGCTGCACATCCATTCCGTTTCCGAGGGTAACCGTTTGTTTCCATGGAAGCGGAGTCTATCCGATGTCTTTGGGCGAAGACGACTATTTTTTGAAATCTGATTTTAGCGCAGCGATACGCTCAGACGATGATCCATTCGCGATGACATGATTGAATGGAAGAAAGCGCTCCCTTTGCCATTCCGGTGTTGCTTCAACAACGCCCGAATGTCCTGCCGTTCGAAGGCGACATCGACCTGCACGTTTCGCCTGTCGTCACGGAGTCTCTTAACGCAGTGATCAAGAAAAAACCGGAACGCATCGTAATAGACCTTTCCCGCGTGACTTATATCGATAGCGCAGGGTTGGCGGCGCTTATTCTAGCCATGCAAGAAGTTGAGGAGTATGGCGGGAAGTTTTTTCTGTGTGCTTTGCAGGAAACCTTGCGCTCGATTTTCGAAACTTTGGGGCTTAATCGGATATTTCAGATTTTTCCAGATGTGGATGCGGCGCTGGCCGGCGCGGATGGCGCGTCAGTCGTGGCCTAGCCGGATTGGTGAAAAGTCGAGACGGAGCAGGCCGCAGTCAACGCCAGCGGCTACAGCATGCATCGTAGCCTCTTTCGCCGTGCACGGTTGGCTACGGCGCGCCAAGAGCGGCTTATGAAACGGAGGCGCGTATTCGCTTTCTCGCTTCGACGTGATCCTTAAGCCGGCACCAATTCAATTTTGACCTTGCGACCGAGCGACCTCGCGGCGCGATTAAGCGTGGCGAGAGTGATCGACGTGTTTTCGGGATCGAGCAATCGATGGACGGCCGCGCGCGATGTACGCATCTTCGCGGCCATTGCACTTTTGTTGACCCGTTTTTGTTTCATCAAGTCATCGAGTTTCATTGCTATGGCACGCTTCAGTGCCGCCGCATGCACTTCCTCGTACAAGCCTTCTTTCTTCAGAAAGCTCCGAAAACTGCTTCCGCGATATTTGTTTCTAATCTTTGCTGGTTTTGATGCAGGCATTCTTCCGTTGCAGAGCCAAAGCCCTGTCCTCCCTGTGGAGTTCTTCGCGTTTTCTTGATGAATCCGTGCAGTAGGACGATTTCGCCTTCGTGCACGAAAAACAGTGTCCGCGCGATCCGTGTCGGCAGCTTGCTGCGGATTTCCCAGATGCCGGAACCTAAATGGTCGACCAGCGGCATCCCGAGCGGCCAAGCGGAATCGTACAGATGATATCCTCGCTAATTGTTTTTCGTTCGTTTTTCGGTAAACCTTTCAGCCACTCGCGCACGGGCTCCCAAGTGATTTCCGAAAAGTCGGTTTGCGACGCCATCAAAGGACTTCTAGCCATCTGCGAATAGTTTGGAATTGATATTGACGTCCAGGCGCATTTCTGCCGGAATCCCGGCACTAATGAAAACTCGAATCACAGCAGTTGTTACGGCTCTGTCGTTTGCGGCGACGGTGGCATGTTTTGCAGCGAGCCCGCAGATGGGAACGTGGAAGCTGAATGAAGCGAAGTCGAAGTTGGAGCCGGGGATGGGCAAGAACACGACCGTCGTTTACGCGGAGCAGGGCGATAAAATCAAAGTGACTGTCGATGGCGTGGACAAGGATGGGAAACCGAGGCACGCCGTGTGGGTTGGCAAGTTTGATGGCAAAGCCTACCCGTCGAAAGGCAATCTGGCTTGGGACTCCGCCGCCTACAAAGTGGTGAACGACCGAACCAACGACATTACGACGATGAAAAATGGTAAGGTACTGTGGACGGGCACCATCCAGGTCTCAGCCGATGGCAAATCGCGCACGGTCACTATTCACGGGACGGACGAGAACGGAAAGAAGTTCAGCAGCAAGGTCGTTTACGACAAGGCGTAAGCAGAAGGTCGGTGGTCAGAAGTCAACGGACTTATCGCGGTTTTCCAAGGCAGCCAATTTGCGGTAAAAAGAGTCGGCGGTTGCTTTGTAGCCGCGGCCCCAACCGCTCCAGCGAAGCAGGTCGTGAATCTCGTTTGGGATGATTGCCTGAGCGCGTTGGACCGTTAAATTATTACATTGTTACATCGGGAGGCATTTCAGCTTCGCGGTTCACTCCGTCTCACAGAGATGGGGCTATAGGGCTACAGCTCGACGTTTTGGGCACGCAGCTTTCAACCACGATCGGTGGTACGGAGGCACGGCCTTCGACCGGACGGTGTTAACCTGGATCAGGGAATCCATAGTTTCCGGCGAATTTTTCGAGCGAGGTTCTCGTCAATCTCACTGTGCCGTGGAATTGCCTGGACTTCGGCCGTCACCGGATTGCGCCAGATCGAATCAGCAGAACAGGGCAATGCCAGTTCGCGACACCACGAGGGTTTTGAATTGATCGAACGTAAGCCGGTTACGATGATCCGTGCGCGCTAGTTTTCGCAGCGTTGCACGTGATCCTTAAGCCGGTACGAAAATCGTGTCCGATTTTCACCTTGGACCCGAGCGATATCGCGGCGCGGTTTAGCGTAGCAAGGATCACCGAGGTGTTCTTCGGTTCGAGCAGCCGATCGACCGCGATGTGCAACACGGAGCCTGTCAATGTATCCCACACAACGCCCGCGGTCGGCACTACGAGAATCCGCGTTTAACTGGTGAGCTGGGTAAATTGAAACTGAATTTGTTGCCCGTCCGAGGATACTACCAAATCAAATGTTTCCCCATAAAATGGATTTGGACCTATTTTCGTTGAAGCCACAACGATACATTCAGTTACCATTCCGTTAATTATGCTATCAAGCTCTAGATTAATTAGAGTTGTTGGTGTAAGCCACGATACGATCAATCCATTATCGACTGAAAGATAGTTCGATATGTCTGTGTAGAATCTGTTGTTATTTTTGTAGCATAGAAAAGATGCCGAACAACGACCAATACTGTGCCTGATACGCCGCCCATGTAGATATTTGAGATTCCTGCAAAATATTTTGAAGCAGTCGTACTATTACGAAAATTAGGAAAACTAGGAGGAGGAGGGATGGGAGTCGCAGGAATTTCAATCAGACTATCTAGAAATTCCGTTATCTTTAAGAAATAGGTCATTGGCGTCCCATTTGGGGTTGCAGGAACAGCCTGAGCTCTCGCCTGCGTCGTCACCAGCGCGACCATCGGCACGACGGCGAGCGCAACCCCTGCCGTGGCAAAGGTTGTCAACATCTGCCGGCGTGTGAGATTTGAGGGGAGTTGGCGTGGGCGCGCTACCCCCGACTCCAGTAAGTTGGCCTTGTCCAGTTCATCCAGCGCCAGCCAGGTTAACTGTTCTGCCTGCGCGTGCGAAACATTGGAGTTCTGCCGCAGCAGCTCCACCAATTGCTCAGGCGTGGTCTGGCCGTCACAGTGCTCTAACACCAGGGCTGACGTCGTATTCAACGAGTAACGTTTGCTGCTGCTGATGGTCGAATACGTGCAGTCCGTCGCCGCCGGTTGCCGTGGTTATAGTCGTTCTTTTGCGTGGGTTTTCCATGTAACTCTCCGTTTTGTTGTTTGAATTTTTGTTGAGGCTCGATTGTTTGGCTACACTAGCTGCAAGCCAGTTCCGCGCGGAACCAGCGAACCATTCCTTCACAAGGCGCTTTGCACAGCGGCCTCACTTCGGCTGATTCGTGGCACCAGTTGGATCTGGTGATCGCGCTAAACGGTGTCCCAGCGAAGATCCGGTTCCCTGCGGCTTATTCAGCCGTGCCGAAGATAAGTTGAAACGTCGGATGACGTAATCGACTTTCCTCTTACGCCGTTTCCCAACGAATGTCGAGCTTTATGTCCAACGGCTCGGCCCTGAATTCGTCGGCGGAATCGCCGCGCCGCAAAAAATGTGGCTATCGCAAAAGGAGGAAATGGCTTAACGAGGTTGCTGAATGGAGTTTCAAGCGGGCCTTTAACCGAGTAACTCACGCCTTGATTATTCGACCTTGCGTCACTGCGCGTCTTTCAAAGCCTGGGCGATCGCTTCGGGGCTGGCGCGTTCCTTGTAGCCTTCCAGAAAAAGCTTCGCGCGGATCACACCGTTGCTTCCGATAATAAAGGTGCCCGGATACGGAATCCCACTCGTGCGTCCCGTTGCTTCTTTGTTACGAATGCCGTAGGCGTCGATTATCTTGCTGCCCGCATCCGAGAGCAACGGGTAGGTGATCGACCTTTTTGCCGCGAACCGCTTGAGAACCTCTGGTGAATCGTAGCTGATGGCCACGAGCTGGCCGCCGGTTGTCTGAATCTCTTTGAGATCTGATTGCAGTTGAACCAACTGCTTCTGGCAATAGGGTCACCACTCGGCCGACCGGAAAAAAACGAGCGCGACCGGACCTTTTTTGAGCAGTGCGGCCAGGGAAACATCGCGGGCGTTCTGGTCTTTGAGCGTAAAACCAGGCGCGCGTTGACCGACAACCAGGCCGGTCTTTTCAGGTGACGCGGGTACAGCGGCGTCGGCGCTGGCGGCCAACACCAGGAGCAGCGCGCAGGCTGCGAGAGATCGAACCACGCGTGTGGATGTCATGCGGGAAACTATAGCGGGTGTCGTGGGTTGTCACTTTCCAGCCTTTCGAGACAGTTCCTAACGCGCCAGCCGCCTCGAATGGGACCTTTGCCCGCGCAACTTTCCAGGGAGATCGGTGCCTTGCTGGAACGGCACGTTGCGATCGTCGTCCACCATGGACCAGCAGCACGGGGGAGCGCCAGTTCGCGATCCTCTCACTTTATGAATTTATCGAGCGTAAGCCGCTTATGATGCCCCCCGCGTGCTGCGAAGCCTTATCCACGTTTCCAGGCCAGCATCATCCCGTCACGTACGGTCAGACAGACATTCTCAACGCGAGAATCGGATTGGACGAGACGGTCGAAGGCGACGATGGCGTGAGCATCCGCATCCTTTGGATCTACCACTTTGCCGCTCCACAGAACGTTATCGCCCACGATCAATCCGCCAGGTTTAAGTAAAAGCAGGCACGCTTTGTAATAGTTTGAGTAGTTAGGCTTATCGGCGTCGATGAATACGAGATCCAGCGGGCCGGTCAGCGACTTGATTGTGTCTAATGCAGGTCCCATGCGGATGGTAATTTTGTGTCCGTGAGGACTCTCAGCGAAGTAGCGTCGCGCGATCGCCTCGGCCTTCTGATCGATTTCGCACGTGATCAGGCGACCTTCATCGGGCAGGCCTTCGGCCATCATGAGCGCACTGTATCCAGTGAACATTCCGAGCTCGAGAACGCTCCGGGCGCCGGTCAGCCGGACCAGCATTTTAAGAAAGCGACCCTCGATGGCATCGACCTGCATCTCCGGTGACTTCATCACTCGGTACGTTTCCTCCCGAAGACGGACATATAAGTCGGTTTCCGGCTCGGTGTGATCACGAGCGAATTGCTCGACCGCAAGATCGATGAATCGCTCCATATCGGTCGTCAGGGTTGCGGTGTCGCGGCAAGTTTTCTGTCGAAGAATTCAGCAGTTGCTTTGTAGGACCGAACCCAGTCATTCCAGCGGAGCAGATCGTGAATTTCGTCGGGGATGATCAGCTCCTCGAACGCGACTTTTTGGGCGCGCAGTTTCTCGACCAGATCAGTTGTCTGTTGGAAGGGTACGTTGCGATCGTCGTCGCCGTGGATCAACAGCACGGGCGAGCGCCAGTTGGCTATGCTTGCAACGGGCGATGATTTAAACGCCAGATCCCGGGCTTCCTTGATGTCGGGCGCGACGTCGGCGTTTTTGGCGTCGACCTCCGCGGCCCACATCGGCAGGAAAGTCGCCCAGTCGTGCACGCCGTGGAAATCGACGCCGGCTTTGAAAATGTCGGAGTTGCGCGCCAATCCCATCGCGGTCAGGAATCCGCCGTACGATCCACCCCACAGACCGATCCGCTGGGGATCAACGTTCTCCAGCGTTTGCAAAAATTTCGCGCCTGCGATCACGTCCTGGTATTCGGACGCGCCGCGCCACACAGAGTGCGGCGGCTCGCGAAAGGCGCGTCCGTACATGACCCCGAGCCGATAATTCACCGAGAGCACAGTGTACCCCTTGCTCGCCAGATATTGATTCATGGCATAGGCGTTGTGGTAATACTGCATGTAATGCCAGCCAAGCAGCATCTGCCGGATGGGTCCGCCATGCGTGAAGATGAGAGCGGGGCCGCGTTCCTTTTGGTTCTTGGGCGTAAACAATTGGCCGTGAATTTCCAGGCCGTCGGCGCTTTTGAATATCACCTGTTTTGGTGTGACTAACTGCGTTTCCGGGAACTCAGCGGGAATCAGATTCTTCTCGAGCAACTCGCGACTATTGCTCGTGACGCGATAAGGCATGGCGGGCGAAGTCGCGGTTGAGCCGAGACACAAAAGCGTTTTGCCATCGCTCATCTCAACCGGATTCCACTCGATGGTCTCGCCACTCGTTAGGGCCTTTGGCTCGCCGCCTGTTGCGCTGACGCGCCAGATGTGCCGACGATCGACGTCGTTCTGATTCGAAGTGTAAAGAATGCTGCGTTTGTCTGCGCTAAGCACCACGTCTTCCACATCAAAATCGCCCGGCGTGAGGAGCTGAGGAGCTCCACCGGTCACAGCGATCGAGTAGAGGTGGTTCCGCCCGTGTTTTTCACTGGCGAAAATGATGCGGTCTGCCTTCGTGAATTGCAGCGATTGAAAGGCAAACAGCGGCAGCGAATCTTCCATGGCGTTGCCGCTGTGAAAGAGCTCGCGGCCTTCGCCGCTTTGCGCGTCTGCAATCCAGAGCGCCCACGGTCGCGGGAACTCTGGAATGAGCGGCCGTTTGTATTCGACTCCCGGTTGGCGAATAAACGCCACCTGTTTGCTGTCCGGCGACCAGACGGGATCGGCATCACGGTTCGTCGTCGGCGCAAGATAAGTGATCTTTTTCGTCGCCAGATCGAGCACAGCGACAAACGAGTGGTCTTTGCGATTCGACCGAAACGCGATCCGCTTTCCGTCCGGCGACCAGCGCGGCGTGTTGCTCTCACCCAGTAAGTCCTCGAGCTGCTCTGCTTTCTTCCTGCCGTCGATCGGCGCGATCCAAAGATGTTTTTTCGCCGGCCAGACGACGTTCTTTCCGTCCGGCGAAACCTGCAGATCTTCACAGCCTTCCTCCTTGCACCCGATGTCGCCAAGCAAACGCGGTTCGCCGCCATTCACATTTACCGCCCAAGCCTGCTGCTTCGGCATTTTTGTCAGGCTCTGAGGATTGGCGGAGGTGCCTTCCTTGTTCACCTCGCTGCCGCGCGCGTATACGACCGCTTTGCCATCCGGAGTCAGCTTCAAGCTCGCGATTGGCTGGCCATCGTCGCCTTTGTAATGCGTTATCTGTCGCGGCGCGAAGTCCGGCGCGTCAGCCACCCAGATGTTGCGCTCGCCTTTGTTGTCGAAAACCCACGCCACGCGCGGCGCGTGCGCCGCGCTCGTTAGGCCATAGGGAAACGGTGTGCTCATTACCTGCTCAATAGTGAAACTTTCAGCAAAGGAAAAAACCGGCAAAAGAACAGAAACGACAGCGACACAGCGGAGTGGAGTTTTCACAGCGGCGCGACTCTACTCGCGGTCCGGTGCGTCGTCGATTCCATTCAGGCGCCTTGCGCGGCCGAAGTCTGGAGACGGCCTGCCCCTCAGGCCGTTCTTTAATTTGCGATTGAACGGCGCGCGGGCCCGCCGTCTCCAAGGGCGAGACACCGAAAAGGTCTTCTGGAGGCGCGGATCGACTTCGGGCTTGGCACTTTTTTGTTTTGCTGGTGGAATATTCACTAACGGAGGCGGGTTTGATGGATCTGCCGCTGCAACAAAAGCATCTATCATGTCTAAGAAATTCATCGGTTTAGTGACAGGAATCGGCGTCATCGCCGGCGCGGCGACGCTCTTTGCACAAGAGGGAGCCAAGCCAGCAAACGGTGGTGAGGGGACATTGATGATTAAAGGTAAAAATTATCCGCTGAAATACGCCGTGGCTTACGAGACTTCCATAGACGGGGAGCAAGGAACTGCGGTGGTCCTGAGCGGTCAGAAAATTACAAGCGAGAAGCTCAAGGAGGCGAGGAAAGCGGACAAGGAGGGTGAGAGCACCAGTTTCAGGCGTCCTTACGTCAAGCTGGAGTTCACCAAGGCAGGAGAATTCAAGGGCTGGGGCGCCGGTGCGGGTGATATATCTCTGGGCAGGCATACCGGTGGCAATGCTACAGGCGAGCTAAAACTGCAGGGTGGGCGGGCGATTGGAAAAGCCAATCAGCCGAATGAGACCGAGGGAATGTTTCCATCGGGCCTGGACGTCCATTTCGATGCGCCCCTCCTTGGTGCCGGGGAATCGTTGCCGCCCTCTAAACCACCTGGCCCAGCTGCAAACGTGAAACCGACTGTGACTGGCGTTTTCAAGGGGAACGGCAAAGAAGCGAAGCTGGCTTACGTATCGGCGCATTGGCGTGAGCCGTTTGGCGATAAACCTTCGATCGCACTGGTGTTCACAGAAAAGGATCATTCCAAAGATAAGAAGCCCGATTTCAATGCCGGGTTCGGCAAGTTCGGCAGCGCACTGGTAATTTCGCTCCACGAAGATGGCGACATCTTCGGTTGCGAGGTTGCGCACAGCGCGCTTAAACACAAAAACTTTAGCTCCATCGGCACGATCAAAACTAACGACTTCGAGTATGCGGACGGCCAGGTGAAAGGAGAACTGACCACGGATGGTCCGGTCGACGTGTTTGGCGAGACATGGGAGGTCAACCTCAAATTTCTCGCGCCGCTTGGACCGATTCCGAAACAGTTTCAGCCCGCGGCTCCGAAAGAGCCTGAAGAAGAGGCAACGGACAAGCCCGCCGCCACCGAGCCAACCACTGAGCTCAGCGAAAAAGCGGCGCCCGAGCCGGCGAAAGATCAACTCAACGTCAAAGACCTGGCGCTAACGAAAGATGCGACCGACGTCGATTACAAAGCACTTGTTGAGCACATTACTTTTAAGAGCAACGCGAAGGTGAAGAGCGTTTGTACCGAATTGACTGCGAATCTCAAGGCGCAAGGGTGGACGAAGGACGGTAGCGATTTAGTCACGCCGGCCTCCGCCATACTGAAGCGAAAACGTGGAGACGCTGGTCTCACCATCTTTGTTAAGCCAGAAGGCGGAGGGAGCGAGGTGAAGATGTTCACCGAAGGGCTTTCCTGGGACGAAAAGTAAGACCACCAGTAGAAGCCGCCGGTAAAGGCTACGTCATTCCTCTTCCGGCTTGGCGTTCAACAAGAGGAAGCTCATGACGTGCAGGGGCTTGAATCGGTTTTCAAACGGAGGGAACGCCTCGACGCCTTGGGGAAATGCGTTGATGTGGCATTGCGCGCAGCTAAAGCCGGGTTGAGTGTAGGATTCCAAAGTGGTGTTGATGAGGTTAGTCGTATTCGAGTACCTGCGGGCCGGGAATTCCCGGACCCAGGTCGTTGTTGGGAATGCCCGGCCCGAGGTAGGGTTGGTTGGGCTCCACGTACGGATTGTTCTGACTTCCACTTGCGTTTTGGGTTCCGACCAATTGGTAGTAGCGCAGAACGCTGTCTCTCAGGCTCGCCTGATATCTCTCATTTACTTCCTGTACTGCTTCTGGAATCGGAGCAGCCCGGGAAACATTAACGGTCGGCCGCTGATTGACCGACGGTAACATGTCGCCCACCATGAACGCCTTTGGAATGATACCAGGTTGGCCGGTAAGACCGTCGACCTCGTAGCCGTTTGGATATTGCGCGCTGTTCGAGATTGGCTGCAAGCCATGCTGGGCTAAGCGAGCAGATCGTAATGGATTGACTATGGTGTCCAAGGTTTGCTGGAATCCATGGCCGGAATTCAGCGAAGGAGTTTGAGGCAGGGGAAGCGGATCATCGGGCTGCTGTCGCAACTCCACATTATCGACCTGCTCGAAGGTGGATGGGAGATGACCAAATGGAGTTACCCGGTGAATGTGAAATCCCACCAGACCCATCAGCTTCGTCTCGTAGGCACCGTTAGGCAGGGGAATGCTCATTAACCGGCGCAGATAACGCTCTGGAATGTCCGCATTCGGGCCGGTGGTCTTAAGCACCTTCCACGCCGCCTTTACTTCGGTGAGTCCGTGCTGAGCGTAACCCGGCTGCGCAAGGACGTAGGATTCCGCTCCTACCGGCAACGGCTGAAAATAATCCGTGTTGCCGCCCGGCGGCGGTTCATTGTGAGCCCAGGCGTATTCGATGTAGTTCTGAACGACTCGTTTCTGCACGTCGGCACTGAAATATTTGAAGGTAGCAACGTAACTGAAATAGGTTTGGTTCATCATTACTTCATAACGCAGGTAGTTCTTGTTTTGATCGACGACAGGCCCCGTAGGGACATTGGCGTGCGTGTAGGGCTGGTTGATGCCCGGAGCAAACTGACCGTTATAACTTGGCGGCTGCAGCTCCCTTAAGCGATTGTCGAGGTCCAGAAAATTTGGGGTGCTCCAAATGACCGGGTAATTGTCCGGATCCGGATTATCAATAAAAACGTCTCCGGGATTCATATACGTTTCCCAGACAACAAACGGCGAAGTGTTGGAAGGATTGTTTTGGCTGAAGATTGGCACGGCGCGGGCGGCGGTATTGGGTTGCCCGCGCAAACCCTCGCGTCCCGGCCTGACGAGGTAAGGCCAGTTCAGGGCGATGAACGAATCCCATGCGAATTCGTAAATCTGTTCCTGAGTAGGTTGGAGAACGACCGGATCGGTGCGTTGTTTCTGTCCCACGTCGAAGGGAACAAGCCACGGTTCGCTCGGACGCCCGCCGTCGCGGGCTTCGGTTGATGTAATCACAACCATGCCTGCCACGAAGACTGCGAGAATTGATAATGTGTGAAGCCGCCGAATTCCCTTATGTGATTGCATATTTAGGTTTCGGACACTACCCAGCCTCGCGCAAGGCATCAGTGCGAAGAACCTTTCGGGTTGGTCAGGATTTTCTTGAACGCACGCCGTTATGGAGTGGGTTCAATTCCCAGTGTGTCCGCAAATCCGAAAACGAGATGTCTTCGGGCGACGTACTTAACGCGCCAAAAAACTGGTTAACGAAAACTAGGAAGTAGTTTAAGAATTTCAGGAAGGGATTTACATCGCATGAGTGCCGAATACTCGGGACTTGATGGATACGTTGGCAACACACCGCTCATTCGACTACGCCACCTGTCAGAGCTGACGGGATGCGAGATTCTCGGAAAAGCGGAATTCATGAATCCGGCCGGATCGGTGAAAGATCGCGCTGCCTCCGGAATCATCACCGACGGAGAAAAAACGGGCCGGCTCAAACCAGGCGCAACTATCGTTGAAGGAACTGCCGGGAACACCGGGATCGGTTTGACTGTGATCGGACGGGCGAGGGGATATCGCACGGTGATTGTCATTCCGAATAATCAGTCGCCCGAGAAGATGCATTTGCTGCGTACACTGGGCGCAGAGGTAAAGGCGGTGCCGGAAAAGCCGTATAAGGATCCGGAAAATTACAATCATATCGCGCGCCGTCTCGCAGAGGAACGCGGCTGGTTTTGGGCGAACCAGTTCGATAACACGGCTAATCGTGACGCGCATTATCGCAGCACCGGCCCTGAAATCTGGAAGCAAACCGAAGGCAAAATCACCGCGTTTGCGGCAGCGGTCGGCACCGGCGGAACGCTCGCCGGTGTGAGTAGGTGCCTCAAGGAACAAAATTCAAAGATTGAAATCATCTGCGCTGATCCCTTTGGTGCGGCGATGTGGTCCTGGTTCACCAACGGCAATCTGGAAACGAACGACGGTGATTCGATTGCGGAAGGGATCGGCCAGGGGCGTGTCACAAAGAACGTCGAAGGCGTCAAAGTCGATCGGGCTTATCGCGTTCCAGATCAAATCGGCCTAACGATCGTTTATCAACTCCTGCGCGAAGAAGGATTGTTCCTGGGCTTATCAAGTGGCATCAATGTTGCGGGCGCGGTTCGCTTCGCGAGAGAATCCGGCCCGGGTCAAACGATCGTCACCATTCTTTGCGATTCCGGCCAGAAATATCAATCAACGCTCTTTAATCGAGACTGGCTGGCTTCCAATCATCTCGATCCAGATCTTCCCTTGGAATCGATTCTAGACCGCTAACCTGAATTTTTTGAATCAGGAAGAAGGAAGCTGCGATTTCAGGATACAAAAATTGTCTCCTTCCCGGGTTTCTAACTAAATCTCCTGCTCTCCTGCTTTCCTAATTAGATTCGAATCAGGAATTTAAAAAATGGATCGTCTTCTCCGAAGGAGATGCCATCCAGGCCAACGCGTTAAGGACAACGCGTTCCACCTCTTCTGTGTTCCTGCCTTGAAAGGCGGCTGGCGTACGTTTCCTTTTACGGGCGAGGCACCGGCGTAGGCCGCGGCCTTGGAGTTGGCACATGCCGTGGTGTAGGCGTAGGTCTGGGTGTCGCAGTTGAGACTGGTGTCGCCGTGGCAGTAGCAGTGGGAGTTGGCGTAGGCGTGAATGTAGCTGTGGCTGTCGCTGTAGCTGTCGGGGTTGCCGTCGCTGTCGCGGTAGCGGTAGCAGTTGCGGTTGGGGTTGGGGTGGGACTTGCAGTTGGCGTCGGCGTTGGAGTTCCACCCGTAAACGCGAGCGGGTTCGTGTATAGGTCAAACTGGTGCAAGGTACCATTCGGGTTGGTGCCGTCGCAGTTCGCGTTGTCGGCCCATAGCGTGTAGAGCTTGCCCGCGTGCGCGGACAGACCCACGTAGTCGCCATAATCGATGCCGTTGCCCGACGCTGTCGCGTTCGAGAAGCCACCGCTTAAACGCTGGTTTGGGGCCCAGGTCGCGCCGCCGTCGGTGGTATAGGTGCCGTAGTATTCCGCATCGTCGTTAGGAATCATGTTCGTTCCGCCCGGACCGGGCACGCCGTTATCATTGCGACAATCGTGAAAGCCCACTGCCACCGTCGCGGTGGTAGAGTCGAGCGTGACGTAGGGCAGAAACTGACTGTTGGTGGTCGCGTCGTCGTTCACGCGCACCGGAGCGCTCCACGTCGCCCCGTCATCAGTTGACGTGCGCATCTCAATATCGGTGTCGTTATTCTCGTTGACCGTCTCATCTGTGTACACCAGGTAGATGCGATTGTTAAACGGCCCACCGGTGGCGTCCCATACCACTCCGGCCTCAGCGTCGATCGAGCGTTCGTTCTGCGCCGGGATAAAGTCGAAACCGCCGACGTTGGTCGCCGTAACGGTGACGCGCGCGCCGAAACCTCCCGCTCCCAGACCATCAGCGTCTACGTTGGCGAAAATCGTCGCAGGGCCCTGCCCGCCAGTCGGGCTTTGATAGGTCACGATGACTTTGCCGCCGTTGGGGCCAGGTCCGACGGCGATACCGCCGAAACTACCACTCGCCGACGGGATCGCTTGCTGAGCGTTGAATGGTCCCCAGGTGCCGAGTCCTGTCACTGGCGCCCCGCGCGCGACCATGCTTCCGCTTTGGTTCCAGTCGACCCAGACGCTGCCGTTGCCCACGGCGATTGAGGGTTGGTCGATGCTGCCGGTGCCCGCGGTAACCGGTGCACTGAATGTGGCGCCGCCGTCGGTGCTCAGGATCACGTTGATTTGGTTAACGCTGTTGTTGATGTAGACGAGGAATAAGTTGCCGAATGCGTCCCAGGCCGCTTGTCCGTCGCAGCACGCCACACCGGTGGCGACCGTGCCGCGCGTCCAGGTCACACCGGCATCCGTCGAGTACGCGCGGAAAATGCTGGCGCTACCGGGGTTGTTCGAGGTGGCTACGAGGTTGTTTGGGTTCGTCGGGTTTACGTTCACGAAACTCTCCGCCTGGTTGCCGGCTGTGGCGCTGACGTTGACCACGGTCTCCAGGCAGGTCAACGGCCTGAAAAGATCGATCGGTTTCACTGCACGCTGCGGCGGCTTGATGCATTTGCGTGTACCATCCGGCACATCAATTCCCCCGGTCTGCGACCGCGTTTGTGCGTATAAGACGGCTGTGGCAGACATGAGCAACGCGAAAAGAGCGGCAACCAGAGTGAGGTGGAGGCGTGTATTCATATGTAGTTTTTTGCTGATGCGGCGAGGGCTGACAGGTCGGTGCCGATTCTTCAATGATTGCCGACGCAGGTCGAGCCTTATTTTTGCGGGACGACGCAAACTATTATTGACAATTGACACTGACTCGGATGGAGTGAAAAAAAATGAAAGCTCCACGATTATTTTTTGCAGTTGCATTGGCATTTGCGTTGGCTCCGCAATTTTCGGGAACCGCCCTAGCCCAGCGTACAAAAGGCAATTACAGCGCCATGCTGATTTCGCCGAGAGCGGGACAAGTGTTGGTTCCAGGACAAGTCGTGAGAGTTGCGTGGACGGCGAACTTTCCAAACGTAGATCTGACGATGTGCGAGACAGAAGTGCTTCTCTCCCTCGACGGTGGCAGGACGACCTACATGCTTCTTACAGAGCAGCGTAATCCGAAGGTGCAATATTTCGATTGGACAGTTCCAAATACGCCTACCAACGAGGCGGTGCTGAACATTCGCTTCGGGTGTCTGAATATTTACCCGGAAACGCCAAGCCTTCAGGTTCAGTCTGCGTTTGTGATCAGTCCGCTGAATTGATTTTATTTTTTAGCTTGCCCCGGGGGATGAGATTACGGTCGTCTTCAACGCCCTTCAGGGCGTGGGAGACGGCGCTTTTATTTGCGTAAATAGCGCAACCTCATCCTGACATCCGCAAAACGAGGCGGCGCCTTTAACTCATGTGACCTCTCGGCTTGCCCCGCCTCTTTTACATTAATCTTTTTACCTTTCTAACGTCGGCTCGGAACCCGGTGCGCTTCTCCAATTGACCGCAGTGTGAAAAAACCGATCGTGATCCTGTACGAATGAAACTTCTCCGACGCACTACATTTTCCGTTCTCGCATCATTGATGATACTGGGTGGTCCGGTCATCATGGACGCGCAAGCGAGTGGTGAAGAAAAAAACGCTCATGTTGCCGACACGCACTCGATAGCGGACGCGGCATCGCTGAAGAGAAAAGCCACTGAAGCTCAGGCGCGGATTCAGGCCAACAAACAAGATCGCGACCAGCTGCTGGTAGCGGTCAAGACTAACGAGGTGCCGTTGGCCAAACAAATTCTCCTCAGAAATGGATTCACCGCCGAAGATTTGGAAAATGCGAAGATTACTCTACGAACGGGCGGAGGAAAGGGAGGCAAAGACGAAATAGAGATATCTGCCGGCTGTTGTGATCCTAAGGAAATTACAATTCAACGATCCCTGGATTACTTCACAAAATAGCTGTCCCAGCAGAAACCAATCGGCGCTTTTCAGTCGCCACTCTCTAAAATCCAATTAACTCGATCCCAACCTTCTGCTGGAATCGAGTTTCGCTCGCAAATCCCAGATCAAAACCACGTCCGTATGAAGCTGCCGAAGTTCGGCAGGAGATCGCCGGCAGCATGGACGAGCATGAGCGCGAAGAGGTTTTTCGTTCGTGCCCAAATTACGCCGAACGTGATTCCGCTAACGGCGAGAACGACGATTGAATATGCGATCGCATCCAGCGCACCTGGATGCGGGCCCAGTCCTTCCAATTCGCCAGCATGTCGAAAAATAAAACCGGGAGCATGCGCCAGACCAAAAATCAGGGACATCAGCACAATACCGCTCACTTCGGATTTAAGCGCGGCTGCCAACTGGGATTGAACCAGGCCACGAAAGAAAAATTCCTCGACCAGGCCCACCTCAATCAAAAGCCAAACAAAACAAAGAGGTAGACCGAGAAGTAGCTGGTTGGTGGTAAAGTGCTGGTGTCGAAACGAAGCGCCGCCGCCGCTGAGAAAAAATTGAAAAACAACGAACGCTCCGCCGACTATAAGAACAACAGGGAGATGACTCCCGCGAAGCGCGCGCAAGCCTTCACGCTGAATCCCGAAGTCGCGAATTCGATAACTAAAACCGAATCGAAAAATCGCGAACGGAATCGCAACGAAAACAATGAGCTTTTTCGTTAGGACGATCAAAAACTTGACGCGCGTTGAATCGATCCAGGATGAGGGAAGATGGTGATCGATCCACTGGGGACCTCCGATCAGATAAAGAGATAACGCGATGATGTATCCGGTTAAGACGATCAAGTCTGTACGCTCGCGGCTGAATGGAGATCGAGAGCGGGGTAGCACGACGAGTTGCAATCCACGCGATGAGCGGCAATACAATTCCGAAGACGACGAGAACAATGCCCGCGCCGAAGACATCGAAACTCTCGTTGCTCAAAAGAGAGCCGAACGCGCAGGCATAAAGAAGCAAACCACCGATTAAGATCGGATTCCGTGCAAATGACCGGGAGCTGATTGCACTCTCCTGCATTTCTGTTGATTGGATGCGACGCACTTTGGCCGCGGATTCAAAAAAACAGGTTATCTTTTGATTTTTATTTTGCCTGTTTCACGTGGCGAAAGTGGCGACGGTACTGGCCAGGTGCGATTTTCAGCGTCCGCTGAAAGACGTTACGCATCGAGTTGACGTTCCCGAAGCCGCATTCGTCTGCGATCATTTCCATACTGTTATGACTTTCTTCTAACCGCCGTCGAGCTGCTTCGACGCGCAGACGCTCGACAAATTTTGCGGGCGTTGTCTTCATCTCTTTCGTGAAGACGCGGGCGAAATTACGGGGACTCATCGCCACGCGCTCCGCCAGCAGCGGCACGGTAAGCGGTTTGTTCAGGTTATCGAGCACCCATGCTTCCAATTCCCGCAAGGGCTTTCGGTCGGTCAGTTGTAGAGATAACGCAGTGCTGAATTGTGATTGGCCACCTGGCCTGCGCAAATAGAGCACAAGGTTACGCGCAACCTGCAGAGCGAGTCGCGAACCGTGATCTTCCTCCACCAGTGCGAGCGCCAAATCCATTCCCGCTGTCACACCGGCGGATGTGTAAACATTTTCATCGCGGACAAATATGGGATTGGCATCGACGCGCGTGCGCGGGGCGCGTTTGATCAAAGTCTGACACCAGTTCCAATGAGTCGTAGCGCGGCGACCATCGAGCAAGCCGGCTCGGGCCAATAGCATCGCGCCAGTGCAGACCGAACCGATTCGCCGAACTCGCGGTGAGATTCTTTTCAACCAGCGCACCGCTTCCGGGCTTAGTTCATTCTGCTCGATCGCGTTGCCGCCGGCGACAAGCAGCGTGTCAATCCTGCCACGCAATTCGCGAAAGGTCCTGTTTGCAGTGATGCGCAAGCCGCAGTTGGCAGTTAGCGAGCGCCCGGAAGAAATGGTCGTGACTTCGACGGAATAAATCGGAGGCGAGCCCGGATTTTCCCTGCCGTGCATTTCCGATGCGCGCGCGAAGACTTGCAGCGGTCCGACCAAATCGAGAATCTCGACGCCCGGCCCCGCCACGAACACAATGTGCCGTGTCCGTGACTCCGGTGAGAATGTTGTTATTGTTAAGCTGCTCGCCCGGGTTTCAATTTTGGGATGCTGATGCAGCCGTTCCCTGAGTGGCCGTGGTAATGAATTTTTCCGGTGCCGCGTCGAATGTCTTCTTGTCGTCGTCCGAGCAGAAATAATAAGTCGCACCTTTCACGATAGATTTCGGCGTCGTTTTAGGATCGACATCCATTCCGCATACGATGCAAACGGGATGCCCGACAGTTGAGGCAAGTGGTTTTGCGTATACCTGATTCGAATCAGGATTCATCCAGCCTTCCCCCTGATATTCCATGTTGTAAGCGGTTTTCCGCGCAACCTCGCGTCCGTAGTAGCGTTCGACCACGCGAAGCGCGAGATCGATTCCGGACGAAAGACCGCCGGCTGTTGCCAGGTTGCCATTCTCGACGAAGCGCGCGCCGCGCTTGAGATGAACGGCAGGAAATGCCGTGGCGAAACGTTCAAACGCACCGTGATAAGTGGTCGCGGATTTGCCGTCCAGTAATCCGGTTTTCGCCAAGACAAATGCGCCTGTGCAGACTGACATTGTGACGTCGGCGGTTCTCGAAGATTTCTTGATCCATTCCAACACCGCCGGGCCGGGATCACTTTGCGCGGGAATGACAATTACCTTTGGTCCCGGCGCGTCTTGAATGGTGTAATCGGGAACGATCTGCATTCCTCCGCTGGTGCGGATCGGTTTCTTGGTTTCGGCCACGGTGTACAGACGGAACGGCATCTCCTGGCGCCCCGGAACCATGACGTCCTGAAAAACTTCCCACGGTCCGCAAAAATCGATAATGACAGCGCCGTCAGAAATCAAAAAGGCGACCGGGATCTGGCCCTTGTCAGGCGGTTTTAGCGAAGTTGTTTCTGTCGCGATTTCATTCGGATTTGAAGGGCCGCCGTTTGTGACTGGAGCAGCGGTCGCTAAAAGCGCAGTCAACGCCAGCACTGCCAATACAAGCAGCATACCGAATCGTGCCAACCGGTAGACGAACTCGATTTTGTTCATCGTATGTGATCGTGCATTCATGCCGTGATTTTCGGATTACAGTGTCGTGGCAGCAATGACAACAATCATTATATTTCTGCCAATCGGGCGATCGTGTGATCAACCGTGTTCTGCTTGAGTGCATCTCAGAAAAAACTTGTGTTGGACAGGTGTCGCTTCAAGAATCCTCCGGATAGTTACATGATAAAGGTCGCCGCGTTTCTAGCTGTGTGTTGCACGACAGCCGCCCTGGCTGACGACTTTAAGACTGTTGCGGGCAAGGAATATAAGAACGCAACGGTCAGCCGCATCGAGCCTGACGGCATTGTGCTCAGAAGCGAATCGGGAATCTCAAAGGTTTATTTCGCCGAGTTGCCCAGCGACGTTCAGGAACGTTTTCATTACAATGCAGCGATTGCTTCCAATTATTCCGCACAACAAACAATCAATCAGGCCACCATGGCCGCGGCGCGTCGGGGCCCGCCGGTCGAAGTGATTTCGCATGGTGCGCAGGTGGACATCAAACAACACCTGGTGCCTGGGAGTATAACTGTAATCGATTTTTATGCAGACTGGTGCGGACCCTGCCGACAGCTCTCGCCAAATCTCGAGCAGATGGCTAGAACCGATCCCGAGGTCGCGCTCCGCAAGATCGACATCGTTAATTGGAAAACAGCGGTCGTGCAGCAATTCAACATACATTCCATTCCACAGGTGAATGTTTACGATCGCGGTGGCCGCCTTGTTGGAACTGTCGGTGGAGATTTCAACAAGGTGAGAAAATACGTGGCACAAGCCAAGTCGGGCAGCTGACTTGCTCAAGGACGCGCGCACTGCCATGCGCGAATCCGAATCAGTTAACGGATCGAAATTGATCCGAAAACATGAAACGATTGCTGTTGCACCTCCTCATTACATTGTGTGCCGCCGGGTTGGTGCGGGCCGATCAAACGATTCGATCGTTGCAACAAACTCTGAAGGACCAGGGTTTCTATTACGGCAGGATCACGGGCGAGAAAAGCGCTGAAACGACTGCGGCGATTCGGCGCTACCAAATTCGCAGCGGTTTGCAGGTGACGGGCGAGATCAATCCGGAGACATCGCAATCTCTGAGTTCGAGTTCGAATTCAGTTGTTGCGATAGCTCGATCGAATGCAAAGCCAGCCGCCACGGCCAGCAGTGTCCGTCCTAACGCGAGCGCGAGTCGCAGCCAGACTTCGCAGCTGTTAGCTCGCCAACCGGAACGCGAACTGCAAAGCAGTCCTCGGTATTCCGCGGCCTTTTACCAATCTCCTCCAGTTCGAGTGAACCGGCGGATGGTCGCCGGCGCGCAGTATCAACTGAGGACTCGCGGATATTATCGCGGCCGCATCGATGGAAAGTATGGACGCCGGACCGCGTTTGCGTTGCGTGCGTTCCAATCGAGTGCTGGACTTCCAATGACCGGTCGGCTGGATATGCAAACTCTCGATGCCCTTGGGCTTTCCAATGCCAGCCTCGCGCATGTGGTGCCTGACTCTCGCCAGTATGAGGCCTGGATTCCGGTCAGGAAATTCAAACACGGGAAGTGGAAAGTGAAATGGAAGAAGTACCATCGCCCAAGAAGCGGCGAGCCCATGGAGGAAGATCAACAGGCAAATCGCGAGTACGTGGGAAACGGGTACGACCAATAGGGAAATAGCGCCCGCATCAAACTACCGTTTTAGAAGCTGTAGCCGGGGCGGTGACCCCCGGAGGCCGGCTGTAGCCGGGGGCGGTGACCCCGGCCGGCCTCAACGCGGCCGGCTACAGCAGTTGCTCGTTACTGCTTGTCGTATACCGCAGTGCTCTTAAAGTCGTTGCCTTTCGCGTCGCTTCCGCTGGTATTGACAGTGCGACTTTTGCCATCGGCAGAAACCACAATTCGACCCATGCCAGTGACTCTTCCGTGATTCCAAATGGTTATCTCCAGTGTACGATCGTTGATCTTTTTATATGATCTCGCATCGGAGTTTGGATCGCCAGTGACAGGATAGTTTTTCCCGTCAAACTTGCCCGTCCATTGGTTGCGAGTGGGTTTACCCTTCGCATTTACCCCATTAACCGTCACTTTCACCTGGTCTCCGGCTGCTTCATAAACAACCATGGTGTTCTTGGTTGTCCCCGGTTTGAACTTTGATTTTGCTTCGTTCAGTTTCCAGGTGCCCATTTGCGGATCCGCAGCGAAACATGTGGCACTTGCCAAAAGGAAAACCGTGAGAGTCAATCCGGGAATTTTTGTTTTCATGGGCGCCATGGAATCGGGATTCTTGTTTGGCGTCAATACTTTTTCCATTGTAGATCCAGGGATGCGAAAACTTTCTGCAGGGCTTGGGGAATTCTAATTCCGATTATCCATTGGAGATTGTGGGAAAGTCCGCAACAGATCATATTTCCAAATGACCGACGAACGCATTCAGAAAATCAAGTCAGCGGTCGAAGCCGCCGATCATATTTCGCCCGAAAAGAAGGCGGAACTTTTAGCCGTGCTCGCCAAGCTCAAACCGGCTATTACGAAAGTTGCGCAAACCCACGAGGAGGAGGCTGAGAGCATCAGCCGGTTCGTCGAAGCCTCAGCACATGAAGCCGCCAAACAGAAGAAACATCCGGAGGGTCTTGAGAAGGTTTTGCACGGTTTAAAGCAGTCCGTCCAAAAATTCGAGGCCTCTCATCCGGACCTCACTGCTTTCGTTACCGAATATTCCGCAGTGCTTTCCGGCCTTGGCATCTAGTCGGCGACTGTTGGACAACTCGATTGGTCTGTTTTAGCGAAACCATTCTGCCGACTGTGAATATTCATTCAAGCCATGTGCGGTCACAACATCGGCAGCGGCTTTTTTGATTGCGGGGGCGGAAATTCCTGATCCAGATCGGCCAGATCTTTCTTCGTCAAGTCGATCTCGCCGGCATGCGCGTTCGAACGGATGTGTTCTTCATTGCTCGCTTTTGGAATGGCGATCACTCCGGCCTGGCGCAACAGCCAGGCGAGGGCAATCTGAGCCGGCGTCGCTCGGTGAGAGGTGGCCATCTTTTTAAGCACTGCATTTCGTAATAACTTACCGCCTCGACCGACGGGAGAATAAGCCATTACAGGAATACCTGATCTTTGAGAGCCCACGTTCGATGTAAGAAAAGGCAAAAGGTCGAATTCAGTTTCGCGGTTCTCCAGATTGTAGAGGACCTGATCGGTGACGCAGTTTAAACCGTTCTCAATCTCGAACAGCTCCCTCATATCATTAAGATCGAAGTTTGAAACGCCCCATCGTTTGATTTTTCCGGCGGAACGCAGTTTCTCGAACGCTTCTACAGTTTCTTCGAGTGGCGGTGTTCGTTCGCGCCAGTGCAGAAGATAAAGGTCGATTGCGTCGATTCGGAGACGTTCGAGGCTCTGCTCGCAGGCCCTGGGCAGTTCGGCGTGGGAGGCGTTATGGGGATAGACTTTACTGACGACAAATACGCGATCGCGTTCATGTTCAATCGCGTCTGCGACAACTTTCTCTGCGCCTCCATCGCCGTACATTTCGGCAGTGTCAATCAGAGTCATCCCAAGCTCGATGCCCAGACGCAGCGACGCGACTTCTTTAGCGCGCGCCCGTTTGTTTTCGCCCATGCCCCATGTGCCCTGACCGATCGCTGGAACCCGCCAGCCGTCGGGAAGTTCGACTGTTTTCATATCATGACTCACGAGTGGCAACCTACATATGGCAAATAAAAAGCGATCCGGTGATGGAACTGCTTGATTTTATTACCTCAGCAAGTGTAAGCCGTTAGCATCTTTGGTTGTGCTGCTTCGCTTACATTTTTACATCTACTCGTTAGGTCTGACCTTGTCGTTGGGATCGGTCCAGTGCATCCGGGCCGCGAACGCGTCCGTTGCCGGGAGGGAAGTGCTTTTCGACGTTGCGCCGGCGCCGTCCTGGGTCAAGGCAATCGAACCAGGTAGTGATGTCCGGATTGGCGCAGACAGTACCGGCATTGTGTATCTGCTGGCTGATCGACAGGAAAATCTTCAACGAAACGCGTTTTACTATCACGAGGTGCGAAAGATCATCTCTGAAAAGGGCATTGAAAGCGGTGCTTCAATCGCTGCTCGCTTTAATCCAACGTTCGAAAAGCTGATTTTCAATTCGATTAAAGTTACGCGCAACGGCACGGTTTCGGATCGACTTGATCGCTCACGTATCGAACTCGTAGCGAAAGAAAAGGAGCCGGAGCGGTCGAGCTATGACCCATCGCTCAGCGCGCGAATGGTCTTGGAGGACGTAAGAGTCGGCGACGTAGTTGAACTCGCTTTAACGATTGAAGGCGCGAACCCTTTGAACCGTGGGAAATACAGCAAGATCTACCTGGTCCAGTGGGAGGCGTTAATCATCCGGAATGTTTTGCGGCTCGTTCATTCAGCAGATTGGAAAGTCGCGGTTCAAGCCGAGAACGGCGCGCGTCAACCGACGATCACTACAGCCAACGGTGTCACCGAAGTGTGGTATGAAGACAATAATGTGCCGGGCCGAAACATTGAAAATGATGTGCCAGACGATTATGAGCCACGACAGCTTCTGGAAGTAAGCGACTTTCATAGTTGGGCTGAGGTCGCCCAGTGGGCGATGCCTCTATTCGAAACCGAGCCGGCACAGTCATCTGAATTTAATTTTGAGGCTGAGAAGCTTCGCGCGATCGCCAATCCGGATCAGCGCGTTGCGGCCGCCTTACAATTTGTCCAGGACGAAATCCGTTACGTTAAAGCCGGGGTCGGGCCTGCTACGCATTGTCTTACGCCTCCGGATGAGACGTTGCAGCGTCACTCTGGCAATCACGTCGACAAAGCGCTGTTGCTCGTCGCGCTGTTGCGTGCGGTCCAGATCGACGCCGCTCCAGCACTGGCGAGCGGCACGTTTTGGGGAACGATCCGAAAATTCTTGCCATCAGCTGATGTTCTTGACCATGCAATTGTACAGGTTCGAATTGGCCAAAGTACCTGGTGGCTGAATCCCGCCGCCACCGATCAACGGGGGCCGCTCTCGCAAAGATACGTGCGCCCGTACGGTTACGTCCTGGTGTTGCGACCTGGTACCGCCGCATTGACGCCGCTTCAGACAACGCCTGGTTCGTTCCCGGTCAAAAAGATCACCGAAAATTACCGTATTCCTCCTCCAGACAAAATTCCGGACTTGGAGGTGATCTCTGAATACCGCGGGTTAGCAGCGGATCGAACCCGCGGTTTTTTTCGCGAGAACACACACGAAGAAATCCAAAAACGCTACCTGGAATATTACGCTCGCATGTTTCCCGATGCCAAAGTGCAAACGGAATTGCGATATGAGGAACTTCCGGGCGAAGACGCATGCCGCGTGACGGAGTCATACATCGTCCCGAGGCTGTGGCAGTTGAATGGCGACAAAAGTCGCTACGCTCTTTATGTCCAACCGATGGAAATCTATTCGGCCATTGGATCGACAATCTCCCCCAAGCGTGAGGATCCGCTCCGGCTCGAGTACCCCAATACGGTCCTCGAGGAAATAAATATTCAGATGTTTGAAGATTGGCCGTTCAATGCTGACGGCGAGAGCATAAACAACGAATTCTTCCGGATAAGTGATAAACCGAGCGGTGACGGAGCGACGCTGCAATTTCGTTATTCCTACGAAACCTTGAAGGACCGTATCGAGATTGCTCAGATCGAGAAATTCAATGAGGCGATCAGCAAGGCAAAGGACAGCCTCGGCTACACCCTGCGATATCAGACACCGGAACAAATACGGAAGAGGAAAAGCCTTTCCGCATTCAACTGGGCAGTTGGAGCCGGCGCTTTCTGCTTCTTTGCAATGTCAGGCCTTTTTGCCTGGGGATATTTTCGCCAAAGCAAGCTGGCGGAGCCAATGCCTCCTCCTATTGATGCGCCGGCATGGTTAAACGGTATCGGCGGCTGGCTTCTCTTGCTGGCCATTGGTCAGGCGTTGCTTCCGCTACGGTTCCTCCCACCAATCTACAAGATTTTCTCTACCACGATGGATACCAACTCGTGGCGATCACTTACCGATCCGATCGAATCCAGTTACAATGCCTGGTGGGCGCCGACACTTCTATTCGAGCTTTTCTTTAATCTCGGAGCGCTCGTTTTCGCTGTATTGCTGATTGCCTTGTTCTTCACAAAGAAAGCGGCCTGGCGGCGCGCGTTCGCTCTTTTTTCAATTTTCTTCCTGGTGGGAGCAGTGCTCGACACGGTTTTGGTGGACCGCATTCCTTCAGCAGCCGAGCCGCTCCTCACGTCCGTAGTTGGTGTCGCGCCGATCGTCCTGGCGTCAGCCATTTGGATTCCTTACGTGCTGTTTTCGAAACGCGTGAAGGCTACATTCCGATATTAGGCGCATCGGCAACCCAACGCCGACGGCACAGACGATGTGTTCTTTTGAATTAGCGCGCGATTGCGCCCAATCGTTCGGCCAGTGCCTTGCCCTTTCTGCGATCGTTAATCACGAAGGTGTTATTTTCCCCAACCGTTGCCCACGGACCGCGCGGCACTTCACTGAATTCCACAAAACGCCAGTCGGTGACGTCGGTCGGCTTTAAGCCGAGGTAATCGCGCACCGCAGGCGAAACATCGAGACCGGCCCCTCTGTTCAAATTAGGTTTTGGCCGGTCGTTCCCGAAGACGTATTGCCAGTGATCCGTGCGGAATGGTCCGGCGTCTTCCCACTGCGCATACGCGACGCGGTTGCCTTTTCGGATTGCAACCCAGCGGTCTTTGCAAGTCGACACGCCCGGTCCCTGGTACGCTTCTCTAAACCAGGGAACGACACGTGGCGCTTCCGGCCGATGCCCTTCGCGCGCCTTATCGTTGTACGGGAGAGCGCAATAAAACGGGTTGAGCCCCGGCGTGAAATTTACCGGCGTATAATTACTGCGATGGGAAGGGTCCGGGTCGTCGACCCCGCCGTAATTTTTTGCCCACTGCTTGTCCCATGAACTCACACGATTGGGAACAGGATTGTTGCCACTCGGTTTTTCGCCGATCCAAAAAATGGTGGTCACGATGTTCTTTTTCCACGGATAATGCTGTCCCGGTTCGGATCGATCCCTGGCCAGTAAGCCGGGATTGAACCCGATCGAACTGACATCAAGCAGACGATTCTCCCCTGATCGGTCCGATTTCTTGCTGAATTTGGTTTTCGCAGGTTCCGCTTTTGAATCCGCTCCGTGCGCGAAAAGAGATGCGATGGAGGAAAGCAACACTGCAATCGCATGAGTAAGTTTTTTTGTTTTCATTCGTTGTTGTGTTAAAGGCGGCGCAAAAAGACGACATGCGTCTTAATTACTGGTTCGTGCGCGAGGACGCCGATGCGCGTCAGTCGGGGCGAGTTAGAATGCGCCTAAAAGTGACCCTAATGTTGATGCAGATCAGGAGTCGTCAACTAGAAAACACGAGATCTGATTTACAGGCCGACCCCGAAACTCACACAAATTTTTCAGGATTTAAAATCCCATCTGCGTCCAGCGCGAACTTTAAACGGCGATGAAGATCCCGCGCAACAGCGCTGGTTGCTTCCGGCCACCAGCGTTTTTTTGCCAGACCGATTCCGTGCTCGCCGGTGATTACCCCGCCCCAGGCAAGCACCTGCGCAAAAAGGTCATCAAGCGCGCGCTCGACATTTTCACGGACAGCCGGGTCGCGATTGTAACGGTCTGCCATGATATTGACGTGAATATTACCGTCCCCGGCGTGACCAAAACAGGCGATCGGAAATCCGTGCTTAGTTTGCAGTTTCCCCGCGAATTCTATCAGGTCGACGAGATGACTTCGCGGCACGACCACGTCTTCGTTCAATTTGGTTAGGCCGGTTGCGCGCAGCGACTTACTGAACTGCCGTCGCAACGCCCAGAGCTTCTCGCACTCGGCCTCGCCGTCGGCCATTTCCAGCGCATTTGGTTTTCTTTGCTCGATCAACTCGAAGATGGCTGCGGATTCGCCGCGGACACTCTCCTCTTGTCCGTCCAGATCAACGAGCAGGTGAGCGTTTCCCTCAGGCACGAGCTTCTGGCCTAAATCGCGCCGTGCTGCCTCGAGCGTGAAATGATCAGCGATTTCCAGTGCCGACGGCAGAAATCCCGCCGCAAAAATAGCTTGCACAGCCTCGGCAGCTTCCGCTGCAGTGGCGAACGCGGCGGACAACGTCGCGCGGGCTGGCGGAAGCGGAAGTAAACGGAGGGTGATCTCGGTGACAACGCCGAGCATTCCCTCCGATCCAACAAAGAGGCCGATCAAGTCAAACCCGGTCTTATTTTTGTGTACCCGGCCACCGCGTCGCAATAGGTCGCCGTTTGCGAGCACGACCTCGAGGCCGATCACGTAATTGCGCGTCACGCCGTACTTCAAGCAACGCGGTCCACCAGCGTTCGTGGCCACGTTTCCACCAATGGTGCAATCCTTCATGCTCGCCGGGTCGGGTGGATAGAATAACTTCTGCGCACGCACGGCTGTTTTGAGATCACCGGTGAAAACGCCCGGTTCGACGATCGCAACGGCGTCGATAAAATTGATTTCCTTGATCCGATTCATGCGCATAAGCGAGAGCGCGATCCCGCCGCGCGCCGGCACGCATCCGCCCACATAACCGAATCCGCCTCCCCGCGGCGTCACGGCGATTTTTTCCTGGGATGCAAACTGAAGGAGCTTGCTTACGTCAGCTGTCGATCTTGCAAACACGACAACCTCCGGAAGATGCGCTGCAAACCATTTGTCGCCCGCATGTGCGCCGCAAGCGTTTCCGTGTCGTCGGAAACAATCTCGTTACCCAGGAGCTTTCGGAGCTGCGAGGCGAGTTCCATCACGAGCAACGTCGTGTACGTCAGTTATAGGGCAAGCGCTGCGCTTGCCAGGGTGGATCGGCTTCTCCGGAAGACGATGAAAACGCCGAAGGCGCAATTATTTCAGGCGGCTGACGCCGCATCAATCGCCAACGCGTTGAGGATAACGCGTTCCACCTAGATGGAGATGCGATAATGCCGCGCCGGCTGCATTCGCGTGATTAACTGTTCGGCTTTCGGAAAAATCACCGGCTTGCTCGCATCGGCGCCGGCGAATTCCTTCACCGCATCCATGGAATCAAAGCGAAGCAGCGTAACGAATTCGACTTCATCGCCATCTTCATGAATGAACAATTCTGCTCCGCGGTAGCGGTCAATTTTTCGAGCGGCAATGCCCGGAAAAATCTCGTCACGCAACAATTCTCTCGTATGCCTTTGCGTCTGCAGGTTTCGTCCATCCATGCCAGATACGAGCGATCATCGATCATTCCGTCCGTAGGGCGCGACCATAGCCTGCTCGCCGTGGCGAGGGCGCGCCGCTTCGTCTTCGAGTTACGAGCAAGAGCATGAGCAAGAGTAAGAAGGAGAGGAAGAGGAACCGAAAGCAGAGGAGTTACATCCCCATTATTTGGTAACCGCCATCAACGTAAATGACCTGACCGGTGATGGCTGCGGATGTGTCGCTGGCGAGGAAAACCCCGGTCGCGCCTAACTCGGCAGGATCGCAGCTCCGTTTCAGCGGCGCGCGTTCCTGGTAATGCTTCAGCATGGAGGTGAATCCGCTGATTCCGCGTGCGGCAAGCGTTTGTACGGGACCAGCCGAAATGCAGTTCACCCGAATTTTTTTCGGACCGAGATCGTACGCCAGATAGCGCGCGCTGGCTTCGAGACTGGCTTTGGCAACACCCATCACGTTGTAATGCGGTACGACCTTTTCAGAGCCGTAATAGGTCATCGCTACAATGCTGCCGCCATCCGTCATTAGGGGCGCAGCTTCACGCGCAAGCGCAACCAGCGAGTACGCACTGACATCCTGTGCGACGCGAAAGGCTTCGCGGGTTGTGCTGACGAAATCGCCTTCCAACGCTTCGCGCGGCGCATAGGCTAGCGAGTGCAACATCAAATCAACGCGATCCGTTTTCGTTCGGACATTTTCGAAAAATCCTTTGATTTCGTCATCGCTGGAAACGTCGCAGGGAAACAGCGGCGTCGTATCACCGAACTCCGCGACCAGGTCCTCGACATTTTCCTTTAGCCGTTCGCCCTGGTAATTAAAAATGAGGCGTGCTCCCGCGGCGGCCCACGCCTTTGCGATTGCCCACGCGATGCTACGCTTGTTCGCGACCCCAAAAACCAGCCCGGTCTTTCCTGCCAAAACTTGTTCGGTCATAAGAAATTTAAAGCATTACAAGAGTTACAACCTTACAACGATTCGGCGAGCCGCAAACCGTCATGATTACGGTAACGGCTTCTAGGGCAGGCGCCCCGCCTGCCGCCCACCGGATCGGTAAGCGATGCGCTTGCCCTACAGTCGGAGAACGCGATGGTAACGTCCTGATGAGCATCCGAATTGTATGTTTTTGCGCGTTTTGGTTTGCAAGCTGCACCGTTACAAATTTGTGGGCCCAAGAGACTCCGTTGCCTTCCGCGACCCCAAGTCCTTCTCCATCGCCCCTACCTCTTACCGAAGCGCTTTTTAAGAATCTCAAAGCGCGGTCGATTGGACCGGCGGTGATGGGCGGCCGGACGACCGATATCGCGATTGACCCGCACAATCCGTTTGTTTTCTACGTGGGCCTTGCGCATGGCGGCGTTTTCAAAACGAACGACAACGGCGTTACCTTCGAGCCGATTTTCGATAAACAACCGATGCTTTCCATCGGTGCGCTCGCAGTTGCGCCTTCGAATTCTGATGTCGTGTGGGTAGGCACAGGCGAAGCCAACGATCGAAATACATCCGATTGGGGCGATGGCGTGTATCGATCGACCGATGCCGGCGGAACGTGGCAGAACGTCGGACTAAAAGAGAGCCGCAGCATTGCGCGCGTCGTCGTCGATCCGAAAAAACCCGAGATCGCTTACGTCGCAGCCATGGGCAACTTGTGGAAAGACGGCGGCCAACGCGGTCTGTTTAAAACAACGGACGCGGGCAAAAGCTGGAAATTGGTCTTACACGCACCGGCTCCGCATGATGCACAAACGGGTTGTGGGGACGTAATGCTTGACCCGGCGAATCCGCAGATTGTTTACGCCGTGTTGTACGCCCGCCGACGCACTCCGTGGAGTTTCACGTCCGGCCCCAGCGTGACCGGTGGTGAAGATGTCGGCGGCATTTTCAAGAGCACAGATGCCGGCGGGACTTGGAAAAAACTCGGCGGCGGTCTTCCAGGGCAAACTGGACGAATCGGGCTGGCAATCAGCGCCAGCGATCCAAAAGTGGTCATGGCGGTGGTGCAAAGTTACGAAGGCGGAATTGGTGCGCTCGTTGATCTACGCAGCAAGAGCGGCGGCGTTTTCCGGTCTGAAAATGGCGGCGAAAAATGGGAGCGCATGAGCGCTCTTGATCCGCGTCCGCTTTATTTCAGCCAGATTCGTGTCGATCCGGCGAATAACCAGCGCGTTTACCTGCTCGGGTTCGCTTTGCTGGTGTCGGATGATGCTGGAAAAAACTTTCGCGAGGATTTAACAGAAAAAACTCATCCCGATGATCACGCCTTGGCGATTCAGCCCGGCACCGTTCCACCGCCGAAACCGCCCAAACCCGAAGACAAGAATAAGCCGCCAAAGCCCCAGGTTTGCCAACGTGTGTTACTCGGGACGGACGGCGGTGTGTATCAGAGCTTTGCTGGGGGGAAAAATTGGGACCACCTCAACAAATTCCCTGCGGGCGAGTTTTATCGGATCTCGCTGGATGACACGCAACCGTACTTCCGAATTGCCGGTGGCCTTCAGGACAACGAAAACTGGGTGGGACCGAGCGGGACGCAAAGCAAGGAAGGGATTCGCAATTGCGACTGGACGGCACTCGCGGGTGGCGACGGATTTTATGTGCTGTTCGATCCGACAGATCGCGACACGTTTTATGCCGAAAGCCAGCAGGGCGAAGTGCATCGGATTAATTTAAAAAACGGCGAAATTCGACGTTTGCGCCCCGAACCGGCCGAGGGCCAGCCGCGTTATCGCTTCAACTGGAACTCGCCAATGATTATGAGCCAGCACAAGCCGGGCGTGATTTATCTGGGCGGTAACCATGTCTTTCGGCTGACCGATCGCATGGAAAAATATTCTGTAATCAGTCCCGATCTGACGCGCAACGAAGCGGAGCGCTCGACTGCCGCCGGGAGTGGCGCGGAAAATTACGGCACCGTCTTTTCGCTTGCTGAGTCGCCGAAGCGGGCAGGGTTGTTATGGGCGGGCACAGATGATGGTCGGCTGTGGGTCACGGAAAATGACGGCGGTAAGTGGACGGAATTAACGAACAACTTGCCTGAACCGGCGCGCGGCCAATGGGTGTCACGCATCGAGGCGTCTCATCTTGATGCTAATATGGCATATGTCGCTACCAATGGTTATCGAACGGGTGACGATCGTCCCTCGATCCTGCGCACGGCAGATCTGGGTAAGACATGGCAATCGGTTACCGGTGATCTCCCGTCAGGTAATCCAGTTGAGGTAGTGCGCGAAGATCCGGTGAATCCGAAGCTGCTTTACGCCGGCACACATTTCGGAGTGTTCGCATCCTTTGATCAAGGCGCTCACTGGGTGCGCATCGGAAATGTTCCCTCGGTTCGCGTCGACGATGTCCAGATTCATCCGCGCACATCGGATCTGGTCATTGCGACGCATGGGCGCAGCATTGCCATTCTTGATGACAGCGTACCGTTTCGGGAATTCACTTCTGCGATAGCGGAGGAACCGGCACATTTGTTCAGTGTGCGTTCCGTCACAGCCAGATATCTGCAACCTGGATTTGCGGACTGGAACGGCAAAGGAATTTATCGCGGTGAAAACCCGGCCGAAGGCGCACTATTTACGGTTTGGGTGCACGAATTTACCGGCGACGAAATCAAGATCGCCGTTACCAACTCAGCGGGGCAACCCGTGGCGAATTTAAAGGCGCCGGGCACGCCGGGATTTACTCGTTTAAATTGGGACCTTCGGCCGACCAAAGACGTGAGAGTAGAATACGGCGGTGAAAAGCCGGAGCGATTTGTCGCAGCAGGTGACTACACGGCCGAGTTAAGCTTCGGTAGCACGAAGATGAAACAAACGTTCCATGTCGATCTTGCCGAAGGCATCACGCCACGGTGACGTTCGCATAATGCTTTAATCGGATCGGACTCAAAGTGTACCGTGAATCCAGAAAGAGAGTGCGCCACTGGAACTGAACAAGCCCGCACCTCAGACGGTTTTGAGCAACGAGTAGGAAGTCCGGGCACGCATTGCGAGAGAAAGTTTCGTTGCACGCGGATGAAAAGCTGACTGCATTTCTCGAACTTGGATCGGCGCTGACCGGGTTGCGGGCCGGGCTCTTCCATGGTGCATTGTTATTAAAGGAGTAAGACGACACATGAAACAACACGAAGTCACCGTTCCTCAAATCGGTCTCATCGCCGGCACGCGTGCAATGCTCGGCGCGGGCATAGCGCTGTTACTTTGTGAAAGACTGAGCGGTGAGCAGAGGCGAGCGATCGGCTGGACGCTGGTCGCCGTCGGCGCGTTAACGACGCTCCCACTTGCGCTGCAATTGTTGAGCGACGACGAATGATCGCCAAACCGTCCCGTTTGCAAGTGTTAGATGTTTCCACGCGTCCCTAAAAGGGGCAATGGTCAAAAGGCCTCGCGTCGCGACAGAAGATATTTCGTTGTGCGAGCCGATGAAAAGCTACAGGGTTTGTAGAGTTAAATCCGCGATTGCCGATTTGCCCCGAATTGCCTTGACCAGCTGGTCGAAATTTCGTCAGACTAGGCGTCGTTAAGCGGATCTGAATCGGGCGGAGGACTTTTCCCCGCTGGGTTCTTCGCCTCCTACAGACCTCGCAATCTCATAATCAATTCAGCGGGGATAAGGAAGGAAGAATGATGACTTCATTGATTCAGCTTAAACAAACAACTCTGCTATTTCTTGTTGCGTTAGGCTTGGCCTGCTTTGGGTTTTTGCCGCGTGTACAAGCAGTCGTTCCGGCGCCCGACGGCTGTTACCCTAATTTCACGACGGCGGAAGGGTGCGATGCGCTTAGTCTGCTTACAAGTGGCACTGGAAATACCGCGATCGGTTGGCGTTCGCTCTTTTCGAATGCCGACGGCAGCTTCAATACCGCTCTTGGCGGGGGAGCGCTGGCGCTCAACAACGGAGATTCCAATACGGCGGTGGGCGCGGCGGCCCTTTTACTTAATACTAGCGGCACAGAGAACACGGCCACCGGAACTGATGCGCTCGTCTTTAACAATACGGGCACCTTTAACACGGCCGATGGAGCATTCGACCTCTTTATGAACACCACCGGCGCCAGCAACACGGCCGTTGGTTCCAGTGTGCTCTCTAACAATCATATCGCGGCGAGAAACACGGCCGTTGGTTCTAACGCGCTCCGGAGTAATGACTCGACCGGAAACGGCCTTGCCGACGACAATACCGGAGTTGGCGTCTCCGCGCTTGTCTCAAACACTGATGGCTTCCTTAACACGGCGGTCGGTGCCGATTCACTCAATGCCAATACCACGGGCAACGACAACACGGCCATCGGCTGGAGCGCGCTTACTGATCTTAACTCTGGCGGAGACAACACGGCCATCGGATGGCAAGCCGGCGCCAACCTTAACGCAGGTGAAAATGGCAATATCTACATCGGCTCTGGCGCGTACGGTATTGCAGGTGAAAACGGCGTGATTCGAATTGGCGGAAACTTATCGGGAAGCCAGGCCTGCTATATCAGGGGTATTGCCGGCGTGAATATCCCGGGCGGCGCTACTGTTTACATCGACCCTGTAACTGGCCGACTCGGCGACTCCAATGTTTCCTCTGCCAGATACAAGGAAGACATCAAACCGATGGATAAAGCGAGCGAATCGATTCTGGCGCTCAATCCGGTTACCTTCCATTTCAAGAAGAAGTTCGATCCTAAAGGGACGCCGCAGTTCGGATTGGTGGCCGAAGAAGTGGCGAAAGTGAATCCTGATCTCGTCCGGCTGGATCGTGACGGCGAGCCGATCTCTGTGCGCTACGAAGCGGTGAACGCAATGTTGCTGAACGAGTTTCTCAAAGAGCACCGCAAAGTGGTGGAACAGGAAGCAACGATCGCGCAATTAAAGTCAGACTTGCAAGCGACAGCGATGCGCCAGCAAAAGGAAATTGACGCGCTTACTGCAGAACTCAAGAAAGTCAGTGCAGAGCTCGTCGTAGCGAGTCCATCCCGTAGCGGGCCTGAATTGAACCGACTTGCACAACAAGTCGTCAAGATTCCGTAAAAAACGGGTTGGGATTGGGCTTTATTGCAGCTGTTGGCCGAAATTTGCGGCTGACAAAGTCGAGGTTGCAGCGTTTATGTTCCCCACGTAAATGCCTGCAATTGGGATCACCGGCGGAATTTCCACGGGAAAAAGCACATTCGGCGAATGTCTGCGTGATTTTTTACCGGATGCAACGTTCTTTAACGCAGATGAGGCAGCTCATATCCTTTTGGATCGGACGGAAATTAAGAAAGAGATTCAGCGTGAATTTGGGTCATCGGTGTTTTCAACCGCAGGAGAGTTGCATCGAGCGAAGCTTCGAGCGATAGTATTCGGCGACGCGACAAAGAGACGCGCGCTCGAACAGATCCTCCATCCGCGGATTCGCCGCCAATGGAGGGCAGAGGCGAAAAGGCATCGCAATTCTCCCAATTTTTTCTTTGCTGACATTCCACTTCTTTATGAAACCGGCGGTGAAACGTTGTGCGACCGAGTCGTGGTGGTGGGCTGCTCCGAGAAAGTGCAGCTGGATCGCTTGAGAAAACGGATGTCGGTCAAAATGGCCGAAGCTAAGCAGATGATTGAATCGCAAATGCCGCTCGAAGAAAAAATCAGACGTGCCGACCACGTAATCTGGAACAACGGCAGTCGCTCGGGCCTTATCGAGCAGGCGCGATTTTTGGTGGTGTTATGGCAAGGGCAAACATGGACGAAAAAGTAGAGGCCTCCGCATCACAAATGGAAACTGCAGTGACAGGCGTGTCGCCTGCGCACGAAAGGTGTGAAGGCGGACCCGAAGAGGAAGCTCAGGCGCAGGGGTCAGCGCCGCCGGCTACAGTACGCTGGCTTGATCTTAGCGAGCTGCAGGAGCTTCCGGAAAGAGAACTAAGAGCGTTGGCCCGCGATTTCGATTTACATTTGCATCCCACGCGTTCGCGCCATCAACACATCCTGGACATAGTGCGCGCGGCAATCTCAAGTGGTGCAAGTGTTACAGCAGAAGGATTTCTTGATCAGGTGAGCGACTCGTTTGCGATGTTGCGCTGGCCAAAATTGAATTTCCTGCCTGTTCCCGAAGATGTGGCTGTCCCGCGGTCGCTGGTGGAGCAGTACGATCTCCGGCCCGGGCAAAAGCTTACCGGCACGGTGCGATTGCCTGTCCAGCGCGAGAAGTTTCTATCGCTCGAGACGATTACCAAAGTGGAGGACCAGCCGGTCGAAGAATGGAAACAACCGGCGGCCTTTGACAAGCTAACGCCGCAGTTTCCGCAAGGCAGAATTATCCTGGAAAATCCAGACACCACTTCGATATGCGCTCGCGCGGTCGATTTGCTGACGCCGCTTGGTCGCGGGCAACGCGGCCTGATCGTTGCGCCGCCACGAGTGGGGAAAACCATTCTGTTAAAGGAAATTGCCAAAGCGATTCGAGCTAATCATCCCGACATTGTTCTGGTCATGCTACTGGTGGACGAGCGTCCCGAAGAAGTAACGGATCTGCAGCGGGAAATCGATTGCCAGATATATCACTCAAATTTCGATGAAAGCGTGCAGCGCCACGTGCAGGTCGCCGAGATGGTGCTGGAACGCGCCAAACGCCTGGTGGAAATGAAACGCGATGTGGTGCTGTTGCTGGACAGTCTCACGCGACTTTCTCGTGGATATAATAATCTTGAGCCGGGCAAAGGCCGCATTATGTCCGGCGGGGTTGAAGCGAAGGCGCTCATTAAGCCGAAGAAATTTTTCGGTTCCGCGCGAAATGCCGAAGAAGGGGGCAGCCTCACCGTGCTGGCCACAGCGCTGATCGAGACTGGCAGCCGCATGGACGAATTGATCTTTGAGGAATTCAAAGGCACCGGAAACATGGAGTTGCACCTCGATCGGGGATTGCAGGAGAAAAGGATTTACCCCGCGATCCATCCGCTGCTATCGGCCACACGACGCGAGGAATTGCTTTATCATCCCGACGAATGGGATCGCGTGCTGATGCTGCGTAAGGCGATGGGGGCGCTTCCGCCGCTCGAATCGATGGAAAAACTGATCGATAATCTCCACGCGACTAAAACGAACGCCGAATTGCTCTTGAGCGGATTGCGGTGATGGGCGGCGATCTCATTGCGTCGGCGCAGCGCCTGGCCGATTTGATTCGGCAAATACAAGCCGCTGATCGCGTCGCTCTCGATACAGAGGCGGACAGTTTGCACTCCTATCGAGAGAAACTTTGTTTGCTTCAAATCAGCGTGCCTCCCGGGGACGGCGGCAACGATTTCATGGTCGATCCCTTGAGTGATCTCGATTTGGAACCGCTCCGGCATGCACTGGAGCCCAGAGAAATTGTTCTGCACGGAGCTGACTACGATCTGCGGATGCTTCGGCGCGGTTTGCAATTCACGGCTACGAAAATCTTCGATACCGTCATTGCGGCGCGGTTGCTTGGGATTCGTGAGTTTAATCTGGGCGCGCTGGTAAAGCGCTTCTTCGGGGTCGAGCTTCAAAAACATTCGCAAAAAGCAAACTGGGGGTTGCGGCCTTTGCCGCCGCGCATGGCGAATTACGCCCTGAACGATGTGCATTATCTGTTGCCACTTGCCTCGAAATTGGAGGAAGAGCTGGAGCGATTTCAACGGCAGTGACTGGTTTCGACAGTCTTGCGATCGTGCCATTGAGCTGGCGGCGGCTTCGCGTGAACGCAATCCGGATGAACTTTGGCGCATCTCCGGAGCCGGCGCGCTCGATCCGCATGCGGGAGCCGTTCTGCGCGCTTTGTGGCAATGGCGGGAGAGAGAAGCGGAATTGGCGGATCGACCGCCATTCCATATTCTGCAGAACCACGAACTCTTGAAAGCAGCAATAAATTTTGCGTCGGGCGGTGTACCTGATTACAGGCAGTTTTCGACGCGTCGTAGGGAAACTTTCTGCGAAGCAGCGAAAACTGCGCTGCAGTCGCCGCAATCGGAGTGGCCACTAATGCGCCGTCGTTCAGGTGTTCGACCGAGTGCAGGAACGCTTCGTTGCGCAGACAAGCTGCGAGAACGGCGTGACAAATCCGCCGCGCAATTGGGTTTGGACCAATCATTCATTGCCTCACGCGGCGCGCTGGAAGCTGTCGCGGCGGAGCCTGCACGGGCAAAGGCTTTACTGGTGCCGTGGCAATACGAGCTATTAGGGATCGGAGATGACATCGGGTAGAGTCGGCGTGCTGCGCCGCTCGGATGTCGCGGCGTGACGTCCCTACCTCAGCTCAAGGAATGAGCAAAGTTTGACCAACGGTGAGATCTTTCGGATTGCGAATATGCTTTTTGTTCGCCTGGAGAATATCTTTCCAGTGTTTCGACGAGTTATAAAACTTTCTGGAAATCGAAAAGAGCGTGTCGCCCGACTGAACCACATAGGTTTGGCCTGCCTTCCTTGACCCGGATTTCTTCGATTTTGCATCGCTTGCCTGCGATTTTTCCGGTGCCGTTCGCGCCGCTGCGCGCGCTTCAAGCTGGTTGTGCAGCATCAGATTTTCGTTACGAAGCCGGGCGGCTTCTCCCCGGGTAATCACGGAATCACCGGACAACGCGGTCAGTGCTGCGACTTCGTCGCGCTTAATTGAATTTTTGACCTCTTTAGCATGCGAGCCGTTTGGATTTAGTGAGAGGTACCGCTTGAAATGGTGCAGAGCGCCTACAGGGTCGTTGAGCTTATCATCATAAAGAAGCGCCAGTTTGTAATGGACCTCAGCACCGCGTGGACTGTCATCAAGCGCTGCTTCATAGAGATTGATGGCCCGCTCGTAATCACCCTGCGATGATTTGCCATCGGCATCCTGCATCAACTGATCGTAGCGCGAACTGCCAACGCGATCGCAGCCGGTCAAACCGCAAAGCAAAAAAATCGTGAGACAAACACACACCAGGTTTGAGCTTGCCGACGATGGAGACCTCAGACCAGACTGGCGCGGATTGTTGGCAATGCGGTGCATTCTCGACAATTTGCTTACTTGTGAAGGTGGGTGCACTTCAAATTTTTTTGTTGATAGCGACGAGCCTTCTGCTCCCTGCTGCAGTTTTGCCCGGGACGCTTTCAATCGGTGGGACCTATTCGATCAGCTTTGTCGATATTGATGGCAACAAACTTTCTACCTCAGACGGACATGTGACAGTTGTGGTTCTTGCGACTACGGCAGATCGCGAAAAGGCGCGCACAGTGGGGGATCATGTTCCAGACAATTGTCTGGGCAACCCGAATTACAGAATGATTACGATCGTTCATTTTACAGGCAGACACACCGTTATCGGGCGTCGGATCGCGACTACGTTCATCCGGCATCGCGTGCGTGAAGAGGCAAAACGGCTTCAGGCGCGATATGAGTCACAAAAACTCCTGCGTGACGCCAAAGGCGACATATTTGTCGTGGCCGATTTTGACGGAACAGTCGCTTCACAATTAGGCAAGGCGGCAACGGCGAAAGATTTTTCTGTCTTTGTCTTCGGGCGAACCGGGGAATTGCTTGCGCAATGGTCTGTGGTTCCCAGCACTGCTCAATTGGCAGCAGTGTTAAACTGCGGCAAATAGCCGTTTCAATGTTGCGCGATGTGCTCAGTACTTCGGCACTCCGGAATCGATCTGATCCGACCAGGCATCGATTCCACCTTCGAGGTTGTACACATTGCGGAAACCGCGTTGCTGCAGCAATCGCACCGCCTGAGCGCTGCGGCGACCGCTGTGGCAATGAACAATGATCGGTTGCTCGCGTTGCAGCTCGTCGGTTCGCTCGGCGATTTCCCCAAGAGGGATCAACTTCGCGCCGTCGATCCGCGCGATTTCGTATTCGAACGGCTCGCGAACATCGATCAACTCGAACGTTTCGCCGTCATTCATTTTCTGTTTTAGCTCGTGTACGGATATCGTGGGGACATCTTCGGTTTCTCGCACTCCGCAAAACTGATCGTAATCAATCAGTGCGAAGATTGTCGGATTGTCACCGCAAACGGGACACTGCGGGTCGCGCCGCAGCTTGAGCTCGCGGAACTGCATCTTTAGCGCGTCGAAGTGCAACAGGCGTCCGATTAGCGGTTCGCCGATACCCACGATCAGCTTGATTGTCTCGATCGCCTGAAGCATGCCGATAATGCCCGGCAGGACTCCAAGCACTCCCGCCTGCGCGCAGTTCGGAACGGACTCCGGCGGAGGCGGCTCGGGGAAAAGACACCGATAACATGGACCGCCCAGATGTGGCGCGAACACGGTGGTTTGACCCTCGAATCGAAATACTGAGCCGTAGACATTTGGCTTCCGCGCAAAAACAGAGACGTCATTCGAGAGATAACGCGTGGCGAAATTATCCGAGCCGTCGACCACCACGTCGTAATCCCCGGCGATTTGCTCTGCGGTTTCGCTGGAAAAACGGCATTCGTGCAATTCAATTTCGATTTCTGGGTTGATATCCTTCAGGCTGTCGCGCGCAGATTCCAATTTGCTTCGGCCGATGTCTTTTGTTCCATGAAGAATTTGCCGTTGGAGATTGGTGATATCGACCCGATCGAAATCGACAAGGCCGAGCGTTCCCACGCCGGCTGCCGCCAGGTAGAGCGCGGCAGGGGAACCCAGACCACCGGCGCCAATGCATAAAACCCGTGCTGCCTTAAGTCTTTTTTGCCCCTCAGCAGTGACTTCGGGCATGATCAGATGCCGCGAATAGCGCTGCAATTCCTTATTCGTTAGGCCGGTAGCTGAAACCCTTTCCTGTGCAATGATGCTCTTGTGCATGCTTCGTCCAAATTAGCACGGGTCGCGTACCGCGGCATTTGACGTGCGATTGAGCCGTACGTCAAAACTCGAACCGATCTGGTTGCCCGGGCGGTGTTGCAAGCTTCTAATGCGAATTGATCATCGCCGGCAGCCCGAGAACTTAAGAATAAAAAATTCGGCTCTCACCTAATCGGTCACGGTCACCGGAGTTCCGACCGGCGCGTTCTCGAAAAATCTCACGGCCATTCTTCCCGGCAAACGGATGCATCCGTGGGACGCCGCAAAGGGCGGAACGTAACCCTGGTGCATTGCGTAACCACCTTTGAAGAACATCGCATAAGGCATTCGCGCGCCATCGTAATGGGTTCCTCTCGGCCGGGTGTCCTTTCGAGAATCGATATTGGACCTAACGACATTACCGGCGTCATCCACGTAATCGCCGAACACACTCGAAACGTGATCCACATCTTTCGAAACCACCGTGTAATGGCCCGGCGGCGTAGAAAAGCCAGGTTTCCCCGTCGAGACAGTCGTTTCGCCGACCAGGTGTTTGCCCTTATAAAAGTAAGCTTTTTGCTCGCCGACATGTACGACGATCTTTGGCTTTCCCGAAGCGTCGTCGTCGTTCCACCAGCCTGTGGGAGCCGCACGAGGGTAGAAGCCCGACTCGTACGTTGGGTACTCTTCACAACTGCAAACAATCAGTGCTGCGAGAAGCGTCCCTGCAATTTGCAAAACTCTGCCAACATTCACGAAGGGGCGGATACTATTTAATTCCATGTTATTTGTTCAACTTTAAAGTCGGTTCTAAGGGGCCTTGTGGCTGTCTCTTACGAGAGCTGGCCCTCCAAAAGGCGCGTGGGCAATGTCGCTTGTACCTTGCCTCCGATCGAAAAGTTTGTCGTATTTCCGCAGCGCACACCACTCCAACCCTGACAAATTTGTTTGCCATATTTGCGCGACATTCGCTCGAATCCAAATAAGGCAAGGACTACACAAAAGCCGTTTTATTAGCGGCCATCGATGCTGGTTTGACGCTGTGCACTGGCACAAATACCCTCACATCTATGACCAACGTACCACCACCGATCAATCTAAAAAACTGGATCGAAGAGAATGCCGACAAATTTAAACCGCCGGTGAGCAACAAATATCTTTACGATGGCCGGGATTTTTTTGTGATGGTCATTAAAGGTCCCAACGCCCGGAACGATTTTCACCTGGTCGATTCGGAGGAGTACTTCTACCAGCTCAAGGGAGACATCAAGGTGCGGATTCGTGAAGGCGATCGCATCGTTGATCATATTGTCCATGAGGGTGAGACGTTTTTCATTCCGCCAAACGTGCCGCACTCGCCTCAACGCCCGCCTGACACCATTGGAGTGGTTGTAGAGCGGCGTCGTCCGCCTGGTGAAAAGGAACATGTCATTTTTTACTGTGAAAATTGCGGAGCACTTGTGGAGGACATCCACTTCGATTGCGCGGATATCGTCGACCATTTTAGCAAAGCAATGCTCGAATTCTGGAGTGACGATGACCGCCGTACATGCAAAAAGTGCGGGAAGAAAGTGGAAAAAGCGCAGCCGGTAGCGTCTCTGTAGTGCGTCGCTGCAGGGCTTTGGTGTTCGGCCTCTTTCGGCGTTGGCGTTTCACGGAATCGCCCTACAATTGCATCCCGGTGAAAATCGATCTGCACACCCACATTTTGCCGCGCGAATGGCCGGACCTCGACACGAAATATGGTTACGGCGGTTTTGTTCGGCTCGATCACCACAAGCCGTGCTGCGCACGAATGATGGTCGGTGACCGTTTCTTTCGGCAAATCAGCGATAACGTGTGGGAGCCGACCCGCCGGATCGAAGAGATGGACAAGGCCAACGTGTCCATGCAAGTGCTCTCGACCGTTCCGGTGATGTTTAGCTACTGGGCCAAACCGGCGGATGCATACGATCTTTCGCGTTTACTCAACGACCACATTGCAGAACTGGTTCGCAAGCATCCGACACGTTTTACAGGCCTGGGCACTATCCCAATGCAGGATCCTGATCTCGCGGCGGCAGAACTGGAACGGTGCATTCGGGAATTAGGTCTGCGCGGCGCACAGATCGGTACGCACGTTGATGCAAATCCGCAGTTCGGACGCATCGATACTTTGAATCTCGACAACGCATCATTTCAGTCAGTTTGGAGTGCTGCGGAAGAACTCGGTGCGGCAATCTTCGTTCATCCCTGGGACATGCTGGGAAGCGATCGAATGCCGAACTACTGGCTACCGTGGCTGGTGGGCATGCCGGCAGAGACGTCGCTGGCGATTTGTTCGATGATTTTTGGCGGCGTCTTCGAGCGGTTTCCCAAACCTTCGTGTCGCTTTCGCCCACGGCGGCGGCGCGTTTCCATTTACAGTTGGACGGGTTGATCATGCGTTTCGCGTGCGTCCTGATGTCGTGGCCGCTGAAAACAGCACCAGTCCGCGTCGTTACCTCGCTCACGATGGAGAGCCGGCACGGTTTTATGTCGATTCGCTTGTTCATGACGCTGACGCCCTTGACCTGCTGCTTAAATTGTTCGGAGCGCAACGCATCGCGTTCGGGTCCGATTACCCGTTTTCGTTAGGCGAAACACATCCGGGCAAACTGATCGAGTCCATGAAACTCGCTAACGAAGAAAAGAGGCAACTGTTTTCCGGTACCGCGCGCGAATTTCTCGGCCTAAAATCGTGAGTTATGGAACGACGCGGCCGCGTCACAGGTCGTGCCGGATTGCCCAAAGATCGTGAAACACCGGCCTGAACAGCGACTCCTTCAAAAACGGCACGCCCGGGGATCCACCGGTGCCTTTCTTCGCGCCAATTGTGCGCTCCACTAATTTGACGTGCCGGTATCGCCACTCCTGAAGGCCTTCGTCGAAATCGGTCATCAATTCGAACAATATTGAGCATTCGGGCGAATTTTTATACAGCCTAAGAACCTCCTTCTGCACCCGTTCGTCGGGTCCATTCGGTTTTGTCAGGTCGCGATTCTTTAAATCAGCAGGGATGGTTGCGCCGCGCGATTCGAGAAAATCATAGAAATGATCCACCACAGTACGTCCATGCAGCAATTGCTGGAGCCGATCGTAGCCCGGGAAATCCGGTTTCAAATAATTGACGGTCGAGGGCCGCTTGTATCCAAGTGTGAACTCAATCTCACGGAACTGCACGGATTGAAACCCTGACGCCGTTTCGAGCCGGTCGCGGAAACTTGAGAACGACGATGGCGTCATCGTTTCAAGAATATCTACCTGCGCCACCAGTACCTTCATGATTGTGCGCGCGCGCTTGAACGAGTGAAGCGCGCCGAACAGGTCGCCGGCTGAAAAATCGCGTTTTATTTTTTCAAACTCATGGAGCAACTGCTTGAACCACAGCTCGTAGGTCTGATGAATGATGATGAAGAGCGTTTCGTCGTGCTCCGGCGGATTCGAGCGCGGTTTTTGAAGTGAGAGCAGTTTCTCGAGATCGAGATAACTCGCATAGGTCAGCGGCGGCATGTATGAAGATTACGAAGAGAATACCAATCAGGAAACCACGAAAGCACCAAGTTCTAATCGGGATGATAAATAAAATTTGGCTTCGTGCGCCCCCGCTTTTCTAATCCAAGCCCTTCAGGGGCTCAATGGTCTTAAGATTGGTGATCATCTCATCTGGCGCAGATACTCGCGGTCCCATGCTGCGGGGATACTTTCTCGGGTGGAGTAAGGGCCGGGCCTGTAAGCACGGGAGGCGATGCCTTGCTGGCTTAATTCGCAAACGTGCCAGTCCTCTCGGTTTACCATGTCCCAAAACTGAATGGCATCGTCCGGATCGAATCTGTAGCCGGGGGCGCTGACCCCGAACGCTTCGGAATTAAAGAACCAATCGCAAAAGACCAGGGTCCGTTCCGGTGACCGCGGCTGAAGTTGATGCACCATGACATAATCGGGATGCAGGCTCAGCAGCATGTTCGGGAAAATGGAATAATAGAAAACAAACCGAAACTCTTCGTTCCCGAAGTCGCCTACCGGCAGAGCGCAGGCATTACCGGTCATGGTCAGGCTTTTGTCCTTATTGATTCGCATAAACCCGCCAAGGAATGGTCCCTCGGTCAGATCGTTCTCGGCTGAATCATAAGGGGAAATTTTCGAAAGCTCTGGATGTACTCCAAGGCAGTGATAACACTCCGAATAATTCTGAAAGATCAGTTTCCAATTTGCGCGAACCTCGTACTCGATCCGTTTTGCCGAGCGTAGTGCCGGCATGTTCCAACGCGCAAATTTGCCAGTTACCGGCGCAAACCATTGCTCCAATGAGCTGTAGCCGGGGTCGCTGACCCCGGTCCCCTTGTCCGCCAGATTCACAAAGATGAATCCTTCCCACAACGCGAGGTTCATCGCGTGCAGCGAGTAATCGGCCTTGTCAAACCCCGGGGTCTCATCCATGTGCGGTGCGCCGATCAATCGCCCGTCGAGCGCATACGTCCATGCATGATACGGACATTGAATCGCTGCGATGTGCGCAATTTTCTCTTCGCAAAGTCGCGCTCCACGGTGACGGCAAACATTGTAAAAACCGCGAATGGTTGATCGTTGATCTTTCGCGACGATCAAACTTTCGCCCGCTACTTCCGCAAGGAAGTAGTCGCCTGGTTCGGCCAGCTGGCTTTGATGGCCGACCAACACCCAACTGGTCGCGAATATTTTCTGAAATTCTTCGGCAAAAATCTCCGGCGACACGAAATAGCGCTGCGGGAGCGTTTTCGCTCCGGACTGGAAAGTCTCGGTCGACTTGCGGAACTCTAGGGTTGTTTCTGTCCGTGTCCCTTCCATCGGCTTTGGATTCTAACCGCTAGAACGTCAATGAGAAATCGGGTTACGCACGCAGCGTTCAGTATCCAATATCGCCGCCAAATTCGATGTTCCGCGTTCGATGTTGGATGTTCGAAGTTATCTTTGTTCTGCTTACGCCAGCACCGCCTCGTGAAACTCGTACCAATCGTCGAGATTGTTCAGATTCACTGCGTCTTTTGGCGCTGAAGCGTCGTCGGCGATCCCGCATGCGCTGAGGATGCCGCGCCGAGTTTCGTCGTCATGATTGTAGCCCCGCACCGACGCGTTGTGTTTTTCGATTGCTTCTCGGTTTAACGATTTTGCATTCTTCTTCACCCATGCTTCGAATTGCGGATAGGTCGGTTTGTTTTGTTTAATGTAATCTTTAACCGCCTGTTCTTCGAGGCCCAGCGCTGCACAGGTCATGGCATCGTAACCTCGACCGATACCCGGATAGCCGGGCGCGAGTTTGCCCTGCTCCTCGAGGGAAACTTTCAACCAGAGCCGTGGAAGATGTAGAACGCCGAGCGGGCCTGCAACTCCGGAACTTATCATTGGAACATACGTATCAGCCATAGTCATTTTCTCCTTGTCGTTATTCTTTGTGCTATCCGAGCATGTTAACCCAAATTCAGAACACTGCACGCCGCCATCAATGCATGAGTGGACGCCGGTGCGCTGAGGTTGGATTCCACCGACATAAAGCGCGGCGCTTACCACAACCGCCGCCCCGACGGCGATCGCGACTTGAAACACGACGGCTTAAAGCCGTCAAGTTCGGCCCCGCGATTTGAATAAATTCCAATTTGGCTGGCGATCGCGAGGCAATGGCCGCGTTAAGTGGCGCCGTCGTTTTCTCGGGCTCGCGTTTGCCCGTCGTAATGCGGCGTGCCTTATCCCCGGCAATCTGGTGCTCACTTGCATGATCTCTGACAGATGCTCGAAAAGTGGGTGGGCTTGGTTTGCCACATAAAAGCGGTGATAACCGTTAGACCATGTGGTGACGATCCCCAGCGCACTTAGCTTACGGAGTTCGTCCTGGACGGTGTGCAACGAAAGATTCGTCAGAGCTGTGAGCTCGCGCACGTATCGGTGTTGAACGGGCCTGGTAAACAGTACTTCCAACACTTTCGCGCGTACTTGCGGAAAGAGGACCTCCGCGATTGGACAATTTCTGTTCGATATAGGTTTCTGATTTTTAAACTTGACGGCTTTAAGCCGTCAAGTTCAAAGCCCAGCGTGCTTTTAAGGGAGAAAATTTCGCGGTTGGCGTTCTATCTTTTTAGCGTGCCAGCATTCGCCAAAGCCCGATCCCGACCGCTACGAGGGCAATTGCCAGAGTCCCAAGTGCACCATAAACGATGGCGTTTTGAATTCGGGCACGATGTTTGGCGACTGCGTATGGGATTCGCGTGAAGGTGACCATCGTGTAAAGCGGCAGATAGATCCCGGGCAGCGCTGCTTCGAGCGCGTGATCGAGTTTCTTTTTGGCGCGAAACGCCCTCGACGCGGTTTTGTCGCGCATCTCGATGAAATTTCCAATTGCGAGGTCTGCAATTGCATCAGCATTTTCTTTCCGGCGCTCGAAATAATCGGCAAAGGCGCGTTCGCGGTTTTCCGGATATTTTTGCAGACACTCGTTCAAGTCTACGCAATCCTCGAAGGCAGCGTTCATTCCCTGTCCATAAAATGGCACGACCGCATGCGCGGCATCGCCAACCAGGCAAACCTTGTCCAGGTAAGACCAGGGCGCACAGCGAATCGTGACAAGTGAACCGGTGGGATTGTCGCGGAAATCGTCAAGCAACGTCGGCATGAGTGGCACGGCATCGGGGAATTCTTCATCGAAAAATCGGCGAACATCGTCGTCAGTTGTTGTAGTGGCGAAGCTTCGCGACCCTTCGAATTCCCAAAACAGTGTGCAGGTGAACGAGCCGTCGGGGTTCGGCAGCGCGATCATCATGAAACTCTTCCGCGGCCAGATGTGGAGAGCGTTCTTTTCCATTTCCCAAGTGCCGTTCAGCCCGGGTGGAATGGTCAATTCTTTGTAGCCGTGGGCGAGATAACTTTCATCGGTACTGAAAATTAGCGATATCGCGCTGCATTGATTTTCGCACCGCGGAGAAAGCACCATCGACACCGATGACGGCGTCGCCTTGCGCGGTAACGGCCCCGTTTGCCGTTTCTAAATGAGCGGTCGCGGATTCTAGATCGACGTCAGTGCACTTGTGATTGAAGTGGACGCGCACATTTGGATAACGCTGGGCAGCTTCGATCAGCGTGGTGTTGAGGGCCGCGCGTCCGATGGAGTTGATGCATTTTTTCGGATCGACGTCATACGGCGTGAAGTGCAGAGCGCCGGATTTATCATGGATCATCCGGCCGCGCATGGGGATGGCGTGTTCCAAAGCTTCCGCAGCGATCCCGATCTGCTCCAGTGCGTGAATGCCGCGTGTCGAAATCGCCAGATTGATGGAGCGCCCGCCAACGATGTTTCCTTCGCGCGGATCGGCGCGTCTTTCGTAAAGATCCACCTCGTGTTCACGCCGTCCCAAGTACGCGGCCAGCAATCCGCCCGCCAGACCGCTTCCGATGAGAACGAATTTTTGCACTCTCCAAGAATCTACAAATCAGGAAGCCGGGAAAGCAGGAAAAGCGGCCAAAAACCGATACGACTTTTGATCTATCGATCGGCGTCTGACACAGACGCCCTACAATTCTCTGAAGGCCTCGCCGAGGTGATTGAGAACGTCATGGGGCAGCAGCGATTGCTCGCTTTGGGCATTGTTAAAAATAGCGATCTCTGCTGCACGTCCGCATACCCATGCACCGATTCGCGCCGCATCGTAGAGCGAAAGACCTTGTCCGAGCAAACCGGCGCAAACCCCGGTGAGAACATCGCCCATTCCTCCCGTAGCCATTCCCGGATTGCCCGTCGTGTTATAGCTCAAAGGCCGGCCCCGTTGCGCTACGATGGTGCGACTGCCTTTAAGCAAAAGTGTTACTGGAAAACGACTGCAGAAATGCGTCGCTGTTTTGGCGCGAGAATTTTTTTCTTTTGGAAAAAGCCGTTTCATCTCACCCGGATGCGGCGTGAGCAGTCGTTCGCCCTTGCAATGTCTCAGCACCGAAGTTTTTTCCGAAACAATATTGAGGCCGTCAGCGTCAAGGACCATCGGTTGCCTGGCTTTTTCAATGAGTTCGAGGATCTCTGCTGCCCGCGACTTCCCGAGACCGGGGCCTACAGCCCAAACGTCAGTTTTCTCTTTTAGCAGATCACGGTACGACGCGACCGGCTTCACCATTGCTTCCATGAACGCCGCTTCGGCAACGATTTGGTAAATTTGTTCCGGAACAAAAACTTCCACCAGACCGGCGCCCGCTCTCAGGGCGCCCTGCGATGCCATCAGCGCTGCACCGATAAATCCCTTCGAACCTGCTACAACACCGATACGACCAAACTGATTCTTGTACGAGTTGAATTTGCGTCGGGGAAGCACGCCGCAGAAGGCCGGAGGACTTGCGATAATTTCCTTCGGTTTCGTTCCTGTTGGCCGCAACTGATCGAGCGGGACAAGCTCAAGTCTGCCTACGTAGTTTGTTGCGTCGTCAGCTAGCAGGCCCGGCTTTGCGTAGCCGATCGTAACGGTAAAGTCCGCAACTACGCAGTCGCGATCCGTCTTGCCCGAATCGGTGTCGAGTCCGGTCGGAAGATCGACAGCAAACACATAGGCGCCCTCTGTTGTTCGCAATCGATTGATGGCCCGACAAGCAGCGCGGATTGGTTCGCGAAGAGGCGGCTTTGCACCGACACCAAGCAGGCCATCGAGAATAATGAGCGGCGCCGCGCTGCCAAGGTAAGCTTCCACCGCAATCTCTTCCTGTGAAGACGACAGTTGATCAGCTGCGTCCGCAAAAAGCTCCAGGATGGTAACACTGGCGTCGTGTTCCGTTCTGTCCGTCCAATCTGGCACTCTGCTTTTCGTGTTCCGTAAATCACTCAGCTTTTTGCGCATCAGCCCGCTGCAATCAGCTTCCTTGAAAGCCAGCCGCACTTCGATTTTCCATCCCTGTGTTGCCAAGCATTGCGCCGCGAATAGCGCGTCCCCGGCGTTATGTCCTTTGCCGGCGAATACAATGCAGCGACCGGGTTTATTGAAAAATTTCGTGACTGTTTGAGCGACGCCGGCGCCCGCCTTGTTCATCAGGGCTTCGACTTGGACGCCTTTGGCAAATGCGGCCTTTTCTGCGGCTCGCATCTGCGCCGATGTCAAAACTGGCAGGTCCAATCAGCTCTCCCGATTTTTTGACCCCGCACGTGCTTCCGAGCCTGACCCTTTTGATGAGCGTTTCTTTTTGCGGGCGCTTCTCTTGTGCGAACGCTTCGAGCGGTGATGCGAGGATTTTCTCGAAACCCTGGTTTGATCAATATACGGTTGCAGCGGGATACTCTCGGCTGTGGCCACTCGGGTCGAGCTCCTGGTAACCGAATTCCGTCCACGGACTCCGGCTGCAATCTCTTCTGCCAGCTTTTGACGGTAAGAGGCGTTCTGGGCGTACGCCGCTTCGGTTGGGTTGGTCAGGAAACCGCACTCCACGAGCACCGCCGGGATCCTTGTTTTTCGCAAGACGTAGTAACCACGGCGCCGTACTCCGCGATTGTCTGAAGGCGCGCCGCCAGCGACATAATAATGAATGGCCGAGGCGAGCGCCAGGCTGTCATGGCTGTAAAAATAAGTTTCAATACCGCTCGCGCCACGTCGTCCTGTTGCGTTAAAGTGAATACAGACGAAGATCGCATTGCGATACGAGTTGGCGATTGCCACGCGTGTTGCCAGCGGGACGAATACATCGCTGTCCCGCGTCATCACCACTCGATATCCGTTGTGTGAGAGAACATTCTTCAGCCGCCGGGCCACATCGAGCGTCATCTCTTTTTCGGCGACTCTTTGACCGGGAATCCCGCCGCGGTCGTGTCCCCCGTGGCCAGCGTCGATCACTACAGTTGTCGGTGAGCTGTCCCCGCCGGAGTTGCGACTGCTTCTTGCCGAAGAGGAATTACACGCCAGGAATGCGAGCAGCAAACCGGCGACGGCCAAAACGATCTGACAAAAATTCCTGCGCATCACCGGTCGTTTGCGGGCGCGCCGGGCGGGCGCGCGGAGAGTTTTGGTGCCTTGCTACGCGAGCTTTGTGCTGGCGATTCGAGCATGCCGCCGCGAACAGCTATTTGACCGTTCCCGGAATGAACCAGGCGTGGTCGGGTTCTCGTTTCCATGAACGAGGTGTGTTCCAACAGTTCGCCGTTCAAACCGATGCGGGAGTAGGACCAGGTGCGCGGAGCTGCGCAATGCAAAACATGCAATTGATTGGCGCGATCGATCTCCGCTTGTGGTTGCTCGAAAGAGATGGTTCGGCCTAACGAGTAGGTGGCGTAAACGACGCTGGTATCCTTGTTCTGCACCCGCACATATAAAGAAGTGTGATCCGGAAAACGATTCGTCATTAATGAATATGTGCGCACTTCTCCGGAGCCGGCAACGCCCTCCGGAACGCCAACTGTTTGCTGCCAGATCGGTCGAGCATCGGTAACTTCGAAAACCCGGGTGCCGGAGTAGAAGAATTTTCCCAGATCCGCGAAGTAAACATTCGTCCGCACATGATAAGCACCGAATTCCTGAACTGGATAAAGCGGAGTGAGATTGATTTGACGTGTGACCCTCTGCCCGGCCGCGATCTTCAAGGGCGGCTCGCTATTTGCTGCGCTGAGCGGTGCAATCGGTTGTTCTTCACTACCGGTAATCTCGAATCCGAGCCAGGACTGGCCACCGCCGTCATGAAGCTCGATATCGCGTCCTGCCAGATTGGTGATGGCGACATTCGCCACCACCGGTTCGTAAGCGATGTACTGCAAGCGCTTGAATTTCAGGTCCACCTGAATTTGTGCCTCCGCGGCAGTGACGAAAACGCAAAGAGCCAGGACGGGAAGAGAGCGTCTTATGATATCCCCCGCGACACTCCGTGTGGTTTGGCCGCACGCAATGCAGTCTCGAAGCGATCGCGTCATCGGCCGGCCGGACTTTCTAACGAGGGAAACTGCTGTAATAACCGCGCCGGTTCGGCCTGGACGGCTTGCAAATCGTCGCCGTAATACACCCGTACGATATAGCCGAGGTATTTTCGTTGTCCGATATCGGCAGAACCTTTTGAACGATTTTTTTGGCCCGGTCGAACTTTTGCCGCCGCTTCGGAAAGCGACGATTCGGATAGGGCGCCGCCCATTTTCGGACGCACGTAACGCACCAGAAGCACTTCCGGATTCGTCCCTGACCAATCGTGCTTCGGCGTCAGCCATTCATTGCTCACATCCGCATCGGTTAATTTAATATCCTTGTCATTCACGATGTCATAGAGGAACACGAGAATTTTTACCTTGTCGTGGTTGATAACGGCCCCGGCTTCTTTTTTTATCCCGATCTCCAGTGCCAGATTTGTCTCGGCTTCCGGGTCGGGCGTTTTCTTTATTTTGATTTCGGAGATGCCCATAATTGGACCGTCCGGATTGCCGCCGACATCTTTGTGTTTCGCAACATCGCTGTTCGGATTCGGGCTGGCTGGCGCGGACGGGCCCGCGGCTGGAACACCCACCTTTAACCGGCGATCCGCCAAGGCATACGTTGCACTATCCGAGGGGCTGATTTGCTTGATTCTACGCCAAATGTCATTCGCACGATCGAACAATTGCATGGACTCGTAAGTCTGAGCCATTTCCTCTAGGACGGTAGTGTTATCCGGTTCGCTCTCCAACGCTTCCTGAAACCGCGCCAACGCATTTGTGGTGTCGCCTCGTTCCCTGAATTTTTTGCCTTCGCTGAGGAACTGATCAACAAGTGAGGCAGCAGGTGAATTAAGCGTCGTCGCGGGTGGGACGCTTGGCTTTGCCGCGGCTGGCGCTGGCGGGGACGCAGTAACTGGAGAAACTGCCGGAGGACGCGCGATCGCGGCTGCCACTGCTTGGGCCGCAACGCGATTGGCGCGCGCGCGGCCGACATAATACGACGTCGCAAAAAAGATCTCGGCTACACCGAGAATCACAATGAGACCCAACGCTATGTGAAAGTTTGGATCGATTTGAAAAGACCGTGAGAGAAGAGTCCGCATAGGGAGTAATAACCCGTTTCTGTAAGCGCGCTGTTGCCAGCCTGTCAACAATCTGCGCGATATTTGACCGCTGAAACGCTAAAAAGTTAGAATAGCTGGAATAAGTTAGAGATGTTTCGCGCTGAAGCGTTCCTTCGCTTTTTGCCCGTCAACGCTTTCTCCTCTGGTCCGCTAACCTATCGCGAAATATCATCCTGGCCCAGCAGTTTAAATCCTTCGCCAACGAGCACTGATGATGCGCAGTCGGTATCGTCAACGTGTAGAGCGATTGCGGAAAAGCCGCGCGGACGAATCAGCAACGGATAAGCGAAATGAACGTTGATCTCTCCCATTACCAGTGCGGCCAGCAATTTGACGAGTTGGGTGGCGACCTCCCGCATCTCCACCACCACCACCTGGCTTACTCCGAAGGCGATATTTTCCTCGTGAAACAATTTTTCCACCTGTTGCGGATCGCTCGATATGATGCGCGCAATCGCTGAGTCCGTCGATTCCGAGACGCTGAGTGCAACAACGTGTACCTGATTCGTGCTAAGAAGTTTCACAACCTCCAGCATCGCTCCGACCTTGTTCGGCAGGAACACCGAGAACTGCTTCACCAGCGGTCCTTCCAGCTTCGAAGTGGTTTGTGTCAAATTAGTGGGCATGGCCAATAGCGCGCGCCAGCGAACCTCCGTGACGTGCCGGACAAACTATCTCATTGTCGGTATTTCGTTGGCAAATCTAATATCTCAACGCGGACGTTGAATCGACCGGTTAGAGAACAGGATAACGATTTGACGTGGCGAAGCGCAGGTCGCGCCTTACATTCGCTGTCCAATATGGAAGAAGAAAACGAGCTGATCGCGCTCAGACGGAAGAAGCTTGAAACGCTGCGCGCGAAGGGCATCGATCCGTTTGGCGCAAGCTTTGATGTTAACGGTGCGATCGCGGCGGTGTGCGCGCAATTTAAAGAAGGTGAAACTCTGCGCGTCGCTGGCCGTATCACCGCGCATCGCGACATGGGCAAAAGCCACTTCCTCGACCTGCGTGACTCTACAGGACGCATTCAAATTTACATTCACGCGAAGGAAATCGGCCCTGAATTGAGCGAACTTTTTCCTTTGCTCGATCTCGGTGATTTCATTGGAGTGGAGGGAGAATGTTTTGTTACCAAAAGCGGGGAACCAACGCTAAAAGTGCGTAAGTTCGAAGTGCTTGCCAAAGCATTGCGACCGCTCCCAGAAAAATGGCATGGACTGCAGGATATCGAAGCACGTTACCGGCAGCGTTATCTTGATCTGCTTACCAACGAACATTCGCGCGCCGTATTCGAAAAGCGTATCGCCATTATTCGCGAAACACGGCGCTTTTTCGAAGAACGGGGGTTTGTTGAAGTGGAGACGCCAATCCTACAATCGACTGCCGGAGGCGCTGCGGCCGAACCGTTCAAAACGCACCACAACGCATTGGGCATCGATCTTTATCTGCGCATTGCGCTGGAGCTTTATCTAAAGCGTCTACTGGTCGGCGGATTCAACAAGGTTTTCGAAATCAATCGCAACTTTCGCAACGAAGGCATTTCCAGAAAGCACAATCCGGAATTCACAATGCTCGAAGCCTATTGGGCCTACGCTGATTTCGAAAAGATGGCGAATCTCGTCGAAGAACTCATCTGCGATCTTGCCGGGAAAATCTGTAGCTCACTCACGATCGAGCACCGGGACTCCGAAGGGAAAATTATCCGGACGATCAATTTGAAACGGCCGTGGCGCCGCGCGCGTTACCGCGATTTGGTGCGCGAACTTGCCGGTAACGATTGGTTTGAGCTCTCGCCAGAGCAGCGGCGCGAACGGGCAATCAACGAATTCAAACTCGATATTTTGTCGCAGCTCGCGGACTTCGAGGTGACTCAGCATGTATTCGAAAAACTCATTGAAGAGAAAACGATCGATCCGCTGTTTGTGACCCATTGCCCGAAGGAACTTGTACCGCTGGCAAAACAAAACCAAGAGGACAATTCGCTGGTCGACGTATTCGAACTCGTCATTAACGGCTCCGAGATTGCACCGGGCTACAGCGAGCTCAACGATCCCCTTGTGCAACGTCAGCGTTTGCTGGAGCAGGCGGGCGAGGAGAGGCAAAAGATCGATGAAGAATTTCTGCTCGCGCTCGAGCACGGAATGCCGCCGGCCGGCGGCATCGGGATCGGAATGGACAGGCTTACCATGCTGCTCACCGGAGCCGAATCCATTCGCGACGTCATACTGTTTCCCTTGCTTAGACCGAAAAAATAATCCGGTTTTGTAGGGCGTTTGATTCGTTCGCGCCAGCTCGCTCACCCTTCGGGCTTCCCGTCTATGTCGCTCGGCGCCCACCGGCTCCATTCTGTAAAACGCCAACGCCTCATAAGCGTGGCGTCTGACACAGACGCCCTACAACGACAGGCAATATTGCCGACCCCCGGGGGAATTGGAGACCGCTGCTCCCTGTTCTATGATTCCTCGATGTGGCGAGTGATTTTGGTGCTGCTTTGGATCTTCTGCGGGTCTGCGGTGGCGGGGGTACCCGCCAAGGCCGAGCGGCAAGTAGTTGTTGTTGTCTGGGACGGCATGCGCCCGGATTTTGTGAGCGAACAAAATACTCCGACGCTTTGGAAGTTTGCGCGCGATGGAGTCACTTTCCGGAATCACCATGCGGTTTATCCCAGTGCGACCATGGTAAACGGGACGGCCATGGTGACTGGTGTCTATCCCGGCAAAAACGGCATCATTGCCAATCATGCCTACCGCCCGACATCGATTCTCACCATGCAGTCGACGTCGAACTGGCACCGATCGTGAAAAAAGGCGATGAGCTCTCGGGAGGAAAATACATCTCGGCTCCGACCATTGCCGAACTCGTGCAAAAGGCGGGCGCTCACAGCGTCGTTGCCGCCGCAAAAACTGTCGGTCTTCTGTTGGATCGGTACACCGGTTTCCCACGCAATGTTGGGCGTGCCTCTGGCTTGCCTTCCACAGACAATGCAAGTTCGCCACGGCGAATCCGTCCCGTGGCGGACGGGACCCATACACTACCTTTGCAGCTTCGCGCAAAAGATTCTGTGACGCTCTTCAAGGGGCAATGCTTGCCGACCGCGTTGCTTGCCAAACTTACCGAAGTATTGGGTCCATTTCCTTCCACCCATTTACAGAGCGATTCCTGGACGACCAAAGCGTTGACAGACGTTCTTTGGAAAGACGGCGTGCCGGCTCTTACGATTCTGTGGTTGGGCGAGCCGGATCTTACTCAACATGAGACCGCGCCCGGAGCACCGGCGGCTCTCGCTGCGATCAAATCTTCCGATGAAAATCTCGGCCGCTGTCCTGTCGGCATTGGATAACCAAAAGGCGCGTGGAACAACAGATTTGTTCGTCGTTTCGGATCATGGTTTTTCTACGATCAGACGCTCAGTTGATTTGCGGAAAATTGTTAAACGAGGCGGGCTTCACGGCGACGACAGAATTCAAAGATGAACCAAAGCCGGGAGATATCATGCTGGCCGGCAATGGCGGCAGTGTTCTTTTCTATGTAATCGGACACAATGCAACCGTGACGCGTCGACTGGTTGAGTTCTTGCAGCAGTCGGATTACGCCGGAGTGATCTTTACCAAGCAAGCAATGGAAGGAACGTTCGCGCTGGAACAGGCCAACATTCAAAATGCTAACGCGCCTGACGTCGTGATGGCCTTCCGCTGGGACAAAGCCAAAAATCAGTTCGGCATTCCCGGCATGATCGACGCCGATTGGCAACGAGCGGCAGGAAAGGGGACTCATGCCACGCTCAGCCGCTTCGACATGCACAACACTTTGATCGCTGCCGGCCCGGATTTTAAGCGCGACCAAACGGATGATCTGGCGAGCGGGAACGTCGATCTTGCGCCAACCATTCTGCAGATTCTCGGCATCAAGCCGCCGCAAAATGATAGACGGCAGAATTTTGTCCGAATCCATGAGCGGCCTCAAGGAATGGCGGTCTTCAGCCCGCCGCACCGGCCGCCTTCGCGAAAGCCGGAAACGAAGACAATTGAAGCTACAAAAAATTTTCGATCCGGAACGTGGCGGCAATCGCTTCAGATCTCGCGCGTCGGCTCAACTGTTTATCTCGATCAAGGCAACGGCGCGTTTGTCGCGAATCAAACGGCCCCGGTTTCCCCGGCCCGCCGTAACGTTCGCCTCCGAAGGGCGGTTCGAGCCGCGTGGTACATTGTTGATCGAAAATTTCTTATTCGTTGTTTGCGACCGCTTGACGCGCGGGGTTATCTAGCTCGAGATCGATCATTCACTGTTTGAATTTTTGCGTCCTGCTGCCTAAGGCGTGCCTCGAATTGTCTTTCGTTGCTGGCGGTAATGGCCGCCTGAAAATCCTTCTGTTGCTGAGCGACAACGGATTTTAATTCTGCGATCGCCGCTTGTTGTTTTTCAACTTTGTGATGTTCCTTTCAGAAACTCATTGAGCAACATCGCGTTCACTGCGTCGTAGCGCACGGTGTAAATCTCGCCGTTGTCGTCGCGGACGACGAGATCGGGATTCACCTTGGCCACTTCTTCAGCAATCAAACCAAATTGCGGGAGTGGTATGCTTGTCGACTATTGTAGCGGAAGCTCACTGGTTTCAGCGCAAGAATCGCTTCGCTGGCTTTATCCATCGGTTTAATATCGTGTCTTGAACCGGCGCGAAGAACTGGCCGTGCCGAGTTGCCCGGCAGAATCGATCACGACTGGTATGGCGTTGTTATTTCCGGTTGTTACCCCGCGGATGCCGGCGATAAAGGCGCGTGTTTGGGCCGAGCCGATTCGGGTAGTATTCGACTCGCCAGATACTCCCGTGTTACGGATGCAGATATTACCAAAGCCTGTGCCGAGATTTCTCCCGGCGCTAACCCCTAAAGCAGTGTTAAAACCACCGGTCACCTTTTCGAGTGCCAAAGCACCGACGGCCGTGCTGTCATTGGAGGCAGTGATTAGTGAGCGCTCGGTAACCGATGGCGGTGTTGCCGGTGATGCCACCCGTGCTGCTGACGAGCGCTTCAAACCCGTACGCCGTGTCGGCAAACCCACCGCTCTCGCTGGACAGCGCCCTTACGCCGGTGACGGTATTCGCGCCGCCGTCGATGTTCGAACTGAGCGCTTGCGAACCGACGGCCACGTTTTCGTTTCCGGTGCTGTTGCTAAAGAGCGCTTGAGTGCCGACGGCTGTGTTGTTGCCGCCGTTGGTGTTGCTCAAGAGCGCAAAGGCGCCCACGGCAATATTGTCTGAGCCGCTGTCGTTATGCACAAGCGCATCAGTTCCAACGGCTGTGTTTTCGAAGCCAGTAGTATTGAGCAACATTGCTCCGGCGCCCACTGCGGTGTTGGAATCAGCGTTGTTGAGAGCGAGCGCTCCACCGCCAACACCGGTATTGAAGTTGGCGGTGCTATCGCCATAGAGTGAGTACCAACCAATACCTGTGTTCCCCAGACCTGTAGTGAGGAACTTCAGCGCGTTGCATCCTTCCGCTGTTGTGTAATTGGGATAGCAGCCGTCCGGCGTCGGAACAACCGCTTGCGCTTTTGGCAAAGATGCAACGAACCCGAACGCGACCGCGATAAAAATTACCGAGGATTTAGTTCTCATAAACGGAGTGTGAAAACAGCCGGGTGATCTGTCGAGATCAAATCGGGGATACCGCCGGGTGCAAATTGCATCCCGACAGTAAGATCAGCACAATTGGAATACGCATAATGAAGAGCGGCCCCAACGCGAGGGACATCCCGAGTGGGAATCACAAAAGAGGGCGCGCACGGGAGTGACGCGCCCGACCATCACGGATGCGGCGCTGATCCCGGCGAGTTGCGAACGACTGGGATTCCTGTGAGTAGAAAATCTACTATTCGTTCTTCGCGACCGTTTGCCGCGCAGATTTCGTCAATTCGATCCTGTCATTCACTTTTTGAATCTTCGTCTCTTGCTGTTTTAGCCGGGCAACAACATTCTCCATTTCCTTCTGCTGCTCGATGATGGCCGCTTGGAAATCCTTCTGTTGCTGAGCGACAACAGATTTCAATTCTGTGATGGCCGCTTGCTGTTTTTCAACTTTCTGATGTTCCTTGAGAAACTCGTTGAGCAACATCGCGTTCACGGCGTCGTAACGCACCGTGTAGATCTCCCCATTGTTGTCACACACCACCAGATCGGGGTTCACTTTGGCCACTTCCTCGGCGATCAATCCAAACTCGGGCCTGTTCGCGTCATCGCTTTTATAATGAAATGTCACCGGCTTAAGGGCTAGAATCGCTTCGCTGAGATTGTTCATCGGTTTGATTTCCTTTTTGAACCTGCGGGATGAGCTTTGAGTGCCAAGCTGCCCAAGTGAATCGATCAACACCGGTACTGGCGTTATTATTATCCGTTGTGACCCCGCGAATGGCAGCGACAAAGGTTTTAGAGTGAGTTACGCCGCCGATACGAATCGTATCCGACTCGCCCGCAACTCCGGAGTTGGCGATATCGATGTTGTTATTGCCAGAGCTAAGGTTGCTGCCGGCTGAAGTACCCAATGCAATATTGCCGCTGCCGGTAGTATTGAAAAGCGAAGTTCCCCCGATAGCGATGTTGAGGTTACCGACGGTGCCATGTTGGAGCGCTTGAACTCCCACTGCGATGTTGCCGGCGCCCATCGTGTTGTCCTGAAGCGCTTCATAGCCGGTGGCGACGTTGGCGTAGCCGCTGGTATTAGTTAGGAGCGCTTGAGCGCCGTTGGCAGTGTTATAGTCACCGTCAACATTGCTAAAGAGTGCTTCAAATCCGTTTGCCGTGTTTTCAATCCCAACTGTATTGCTAAAAAGCGCACTAAGGCCATTGGCGACATTAAACCCGCCGCTGGTATTGCTGAAGAGCGCTTGCGCTCCATTGGCAGTGTTGTGGCCGCCGGTGGGTAACGAGCGCTCCAGCGCCGGTAGCCGTATTCTGGACCCGGTATCATTGGAAGCGAGCGTCTGAGAACCAACGGCGGTATTTGAATCGCCATCGGTATTAGAAAGGAGCGCCTGCGAGCCAATGGCCGTGTTGCTGTTGCCCATGCCGGCCGGTTAGTCATTACTGTAGAGCGCGGCCTCGCCGACGGCAGTGTTATCGGTGCGTGGATATTTGTCTGAGCGCGGCATTGCCAAGAGCGTGTGGGAATGTTGCTAAACAGCGCGAACGTGCCGACAGCGGTATTGTCATTGCCGGTGTCGTTGTAGACCAGGGCATCAGTTCCCACAGCCACGTTCTCTGTGCCAGCCGTGTTGAGCAAGAGCGCTCCCGCGCCGACTGCGGTATTGGAATCCGCATTGTTGAGGACCAACGTTCCACCGCCTGCGCCGGTATTGAAGCTGCCTGTGCTATCGCCAAAGAGCGAGTACCAGCCAATACCTGTATTTCCCAGGCCGGTGGTGAGAGATTTCAGGGCATTGCATCCTTCGGCGGTTGTGTAATTCGGATAGCAGCCGTCCGGCGGGGGAACGATTGCGCGGCTTTGTGGCAAAAATCCAAAGCAGGCAAGTGCCAGCAAGATTACTGTAAACATGATGTCTCGATTCTTCATAAGATCCTCCGTTTGTTGAGGGCACGAAGAGTAGAAGATTCAACTCGGCCCTGACGAGCAGAAAATAATGCGCGATATCATTTGCTGTGTAGCCGAAACCACGGGCCAGGTGACGCAGGCGCCGCTACAATGCGAGTGCCTTGCGCATCACGTCGATCGGCGCATCGCGATTAAACCAGATCGAAAATGACAGTGCGCCTTGATAGAGCAGCATCGATAAGCCGTTCACGCCACGGGCGCCTGCTTCGTCTGCTGCGCGAAGCAACGGCGTTTTCCATGGTCCATAGACGCAGTCGAACACCATGTGATGAGGCGCGAGCAGTCGCTCTGCAATCGGCGGCGGGTCGCTCCGGTTCAATCCCAGCGGCGTGGCATTAACGATCAGATCGATGTCTGTCAGTTGCGCGCGCATCGCCGTCTCATCCCATGCAATCGCTTCAATCCGAGCGACAGGACCCAGCACGCGCGGTTCGGCGAAAAAGGACCGCAGCCGATCAGCGAGAGCGTTTGATTTTGCCAGAGTGCGATTGACCAGAACCAGGCGCTCGCAATTTTGCAGCGCACATTGCCATGCTATGGCCCGACCCGTGCCACCACCCGCTCCGAGGATCATCACTCGCAGATCGCGCAGATCCATAAAAAATTCAGCACGAATCGCGCGCAGAAATCCTTCCCCATCAGTATTTGAACCGATCAATCTTCGATTGTGAACACGAATGGTATTCACGGCGCCAACGCGAGTCGCTGATTCGTCCGCTTCATCGATTTGACTAAATGCCGCGAGCTTGTGTGGCACGGTAAGATTAATTCCAACGAAGTCGCGCTCCCGCAGAAAATGCATTGCCGACCGGAGTTCATTTGGCCGAATATGAAAGCGCGCGTACTGCATGTTGATGTCGCAGGCGCGCAACGCGGCGTTCTGCATCTGCGGCGAAAGCGAGTGAGCTACGGGGTCACCGAAAACACCCAGGCGAACAGGCGGATCGATATCAAGCGTGATCTCAGACCAGCGCTCAAGATCGGTTAGTGTGTAGCGGTCGGTAGTTTCGTCTTCTTTTTTCACACCACTGCAGATGTCATCAACACCCTGCTTTAGCTGGGTGTTAGAAGCAAACTACCGTCTCTGAACCGCTTCAGCGGTTTCCTTGCTGCTGGGTAAACCGCTAAAGCGGTTGCGGCTAATTCTGTTTTGAGCCACCGCGCTGAAGCGCGGTGTTAATGAAAACTTAGCGGCTCAAGCCGCGGTGAAGTTGTCGATCTGCACCTTCGCCGGTAGTCTTGCCTGGTACAATGACCACTGAAAGAGAACGGCCATCTGATTTTATTCGCGATATCGTCGCGGAGGACCTTCGGACCGGGAAATACAAGCAAATCGTTACGCGTTTTCCGCCGGAGCCGAACGGTTTTCTTCATATCGGTCACGCAAAATCGATCTGTCTCAATTTCGGGATTGCGCACGAGTTTGGCGGAATTTGCAACATCCGAATGGACGACACCAATCCGACCAAGGAGGAAACAGAATACGTCGAGTCGATCATGACCGACGTGCATTGGTTGATCGACGGCTGGGCGGACAAAGAACTTGGTGGCGCGCCGTTTTACGCGTCGGATTATTTCGGCCGTTTTTACGAGTACGCAGTGGAACTCATTCGCAAAGGCAAGGCATACATTGATGACATGAGCCCGGAGGAAACCGACGAATATCGGCGTCTCGGAAAGGCCAGCAGTTTCCGCGACCGGGCGGTAGATGAAAATCTCGATCTTTTTTCGCGGATGAAAGAGGGCGAGTTTGCTGACGGCGCGCGCACGCTACGCGCAAAAATCGACGTGAACGCCGCGAACATCTGGTTGCGTGATCCGGTACTCTATCGGATTCGGCATGCATCGCATCATCGCACTGGCGACGAGTGGTGCATCTACCCGATGTATGACTGGGCACACACGCTTAGCGATTATATCGAAGGGATTACTCACTCGATTTGCACACTTGAGTTTGAGGTGCACAGGCCGCTGTACGATTGGATTCTCGACGCGCTTGAAGTGCCGGAACCGCGACCGCACCAATACGAATTCGCAAGGCTTAATCTGACGTATTCGGTGATCAGCAAGCGCAAAATGATCCAACTCGTTAGCGAAAAACTCGTGAACGGCTGGGACGACCCGCGCATGGTTACCATTTCCGGTTTGCGCCGGCGCGGCGTGACGCCCACCCAATTACGCGCACTCGCGTACAACATCGGAATTACAAAATATCCGAGCATGACGGACATGGCGTTACTCGAACACGCCATACGCGATGAACTCAATCGCACCGCGACGCGCCGGCTCGCGGTGCTGCGACCGATCAAAGTTGTGCTCACAAATTACCCGGAAGGAAAAACCGAAGAACTGGATGCAATCAATAATCCCGAGGATCCAAATGCCGGAACGCGCAAAATTCCATTCGGGCGCGAGCTTTTCATTGAGCGCGACGATTTCATGGAAACGCCGCCGCCGAAATATTTTCGGCTGCGCCCCGGCGGCGAAGTGCGGCTCAAATACGCTTACATCATCACGTGCGACGAAGTGATTAAAGACGACGCCGGCAAAATTGTAGAGCTGCGATGCACGGTCGATCTTGACAGCAAATCAGGCGGACCGACGGCGAGCCGCAAAGTGAAAGGGACGATCCATTGGGCGAGCGCTGCGCATGCAGTTGATGCCGAAGTGCGTTTATATGATCGACTTTTCACTGTTCCTGAACCGGACGCCGGGGGCGATTTTAAATCTTTCATCAACTCTAAATCGCTGGAAGTGACGAATGCGAAGTGCGAACCGGCTCTCGCAGATGCGCGACCGGAAGAACGCTACCAATTTGAGCGCCTTGGATACTTCACACTGGATCCAGGTTCGACGTTGGAAAAGCAAGTGTGGAACCGGACGGTCACGTTGAGGGATACTTGGGCGAAAGAGGCGAAGAAGTAGGGGAGCGAACGCGGCTCGCGTGCTGTGTTCGGCCGCTGGCCGAACACTCTCGTAACCGGAGTTGCATTGCCCGTGCGTGGCGTTCCATCGTTTGAAAGCGTTGCCGAGAAGAGGTTCACGGCGGGTCGCAATGAACTGCACGCCAGCGGCCTGCGCTCCCTCGAGTCAAAACGTTGACAGCGCGCGATCGATGCGCGCCCCGACCTTCTCTTTTCCAAGCACCTCGAGCAGATGATAGAGACTCGGGCCAACATTACTGCCGGTGACAGCGAGGCGGGTGGGATGGACGATCGCACCGACTTTTACTCCGAGCTTCGTCGCAGTGCTTTTCAAGGCCGTTTCAATTTCACTGGCGTTGAATGTCTCGAGCCCGCCCAGGGCCTGGCGTACTGCTTCCAGCGCAGGTTTGTTTTCGGGCGTGAAATGTTTCGCTGCGCCTTGTGGATTGTAATCAAAATCGTCCGTGAAATAAAACCCGCAGTAAGGCGGCAGTTCATCAAACGTGTTGATTTTGCCTTTGCACGTCTCCAGAGCAGCCCCGACATATTGCTCAGAATAATTATCGAGTTTCACACCGCTCGATTTCAGCGTCGCTACGGCTAATTGGTAAAACTCCTCATCGCCGAGTTCCCGCGCATATTCGCCGTTCAGCCAATGGAGTTTGTCGGGATCAAATGTGGCTGAGCTGCGCCCGATGTTTTTGACATCGAAAATCCGGATGATCTCATCAATGTCTAACTTCTCTCGATCATCCTTCGGCGACCAGCCAAGCAAACAGAGATAGTTGCGGACCGCCTGCGGAAGGTAACCGTGCTGGATGTAATACTCGATGCGTGCGGCTTCGTCGCGCTTACTCATTTTGGAGCCATCACGATTGAGAATAAGTGGGATATGCGCGTAATGCGGGGGCGTCGCCCCGAGTGCACGAATAAGCTCGATATGCTTCGGCGTATTCGAGAGATGATCTTCGCCGCGGATCACGTGAGAAATTTTCATCTCGAGATCATCGATCACGTTCACGAAATGAAAGATCCATGAGCCGTCCGGGCGCCGGATGGTCATATCCGGATGCGTTACTGGATTGGTGAGATCGAAATCAATTCTGCCGCAAACAATGTCGTCCACGATCACATGCTCGCGCGGCGATCGAAATCGCAACGCGCCCTGGTCTTCGAAAACGTGACCGGCATCTTGAAGTTTTTTCAGGTAACGCTCGTAAATCTCCGTGCGTTCGCTTTGCAGATACGGTCCGAAGTCGCCGCCGGCATGAGGGCCTTCGTCCCAATTCAAGCCCAGCCATTCCAGTCCCTGATAAATAGCGGACATCGCTTCTTCGGTGTTGCGCTTCGTGTCAGTGTCTTCGATGCGCAACACGAATTTTCCATCGTGATGCCGTCGCGAAGAGCCAGTTGAAGAGAGCGGTGCGCGCCCCGCCAATATGGAGGTAGCCGGTAGGCGAGGGGGCGAAACGGACACGGACGTCAGAACTCATTCAGCCACAGATTACACGGATTTTCACAGATGTTGTAGCGGCGGCTGTGCCAGCCGCCGATATTCGAAGCCACGCCGAGACTTGCAGAAAAGCTAATAACAACTCAATAATCGAGGTAAGGCGAACCTAGCGCGCCCGGAGAAAGCTGCTCGTGAAAACGCACGTTGCACCATGGAGCACCTCATTGGTGATTAGCTCGTCAATTTTCACGCTCATGTGCGTGGGTATCGCCATAGCGATTGTTTGGCGCGCTCATGGGTTCACGTGGGCAGCATGGGCTCCCCTTGGGATTATTTTCGGTGCGGCGCTGTTCACCATTCGCGGATACGCCGTTTCCCCCGACGTTATCCTAGTTCATCGATTGTTCTGGAAGACTCGGGTGCCGCTTGCTGGATTACAATCGGTGCGCTTCGAGCCGGACGCTATGCTTGGCGGCATCCGCACATTTGGCAATGGCGGTTTATTTTCTTTTAGCGGCTTTTTCTGGAACAAGACCTTGGGGGTGTATCGCGCATTTGTCACTGACTCGCGTCGGGCAGTGGTGCTGCGTTTCCCGGGCGGCACCGTGGTTGTTTCGCCAGCGGCACCGGAAGATTTTGTTCGTGAGCTGAATGGTATGAACTACCGATAAGGAATTGCATCGCGAACTTCTGGCTTGCGTTTTTGGGAATTTGCAAGCAAGACGCATGCGCTACTCGATGAAGATCTTTCCCGCGCGACGTCGTGCATGTCGATTCCGCGGTAGATTTACTTTGGCCCTGCGCGCATTGGGATCGGCGAGCAAGCGGGTGCGCTCGATTATGTCGAACCCAATTTCAGAAATGTTTTGCGCTCGCAACCATTTCAGAATCGCGCGGCGCTGAAGCGCGATTGGCAACCCGCGAAGCTCGGACACGGAAAGATTCGCATTTTTTGAGTCGGAGAGCTGGCTGTCGATCCATTTCTCTTCTGCCGCGGCAATTGTCGCTGTTCGCCAAATATTCTGGCGGATATTGCGGCCAATAGTTTTCTCCAGATACGGAATGACACGGTGGCGAATTCGATTGCGAACGGGCGCTAAATCCCTGTTTGTGGCGTCTTCGCGAAACTTGAGTCGATGTTCGCGCACATAGCTCTCGATTTCTGTTCGCCAGAGTGAAAGCAGCGGGCGCACGATCGTTAGCTCGATCCCGTCGGTGCGTCGCGTTGAGACGTTGCGAATTGCACTGAGACCTGTCAGACCCGCGCCTCTGACCAAGTTAAACAGGAACGTCTCCACGAGATCGTCGGCGTGATGCGCGAGGAAAATTGTGCGGCAACGACGGCGTCTCGCGATCTTGGCGAAAAACGAGTAGCGCGCGTCTCGCGCGGCAGTTTCAATCGACATTTTGTGTTTTCGGGCAATTGCCCGGACATCGACTGAGCCAAGCTCGAGATCGATATGTTTTTTAGGGCGACCGCCTCGCTTGCCAATGCTCCAGCCTGGCAGGCGGAGCGTCTGCCCTACAAATCTTTGATTGTATTGGTCGACCAGCTTCTGAACAAACCGCTCGTCGGCATCACTCGATCGCCCGCGCAATTGATGATTCAAATGGCACACCACGAGATTTCTATAACCGAGGCTGATTAGCCAGTGCAGCAGTGCGACAGAATCGCGCCCGCCGGAGACGCCGATCAGGTAACGCGCTCCCGGCGAAAAGGTTCGAAGCAACTCCGTTTTTATTTGAATCCAATTCACGAGACGGCGGCATCCAATTTTCAAAAGCAATCATGAACAATCAACAAACAACAGACAAAGCGGGAACTTCGCGGCGTCCTAAGATTATGAAAAACGACGGTCAATCAATCTACGGGCTCCTGGCCGGTTCAGAAGAAAGAGGCCGGAGCGCATTGGAAACAGCGGTGTACGGCGCGTTCTTTTTGAGCGTAGTCGCAGCCATCTTCCAATTCATCAGTCAACCCGCGTCAGATCCGTTCGCCGGGTTTGCTTCGACAAAGCGACCTGCTCCGGTCGTGTCGCATACCGTTGCAGCAGTATGGGGCCCAAAGTCTTGAACCGGGCGGGGGTAGATATACCTAAGGAAACCCGTTCGGGCTTTCTGCATCGAAAAGACAGAGCTCGGATTTGACAATGAATGAACGTTCATTCATCTTTCCGGACTTATGTCGCAGCCCCAGACAGATCCCGTTCCCGATCGCCGATCTCAGATCCTTGAGGCCGCCTTGGTTTGCTTTGCCAAGCGCGGTTTTCACCAAGCCAGCATGCACGACATCAGTGCTGAAGCCGGCATCAGCGTCGGTCTCATCTATCGTTACTTTGAAAATAAGGAAGCGGTTATCTCCGCAATGGTGGACTGTCACAAGAAGGAAATCAGCGAAATGCTTGAGCGAGCCCGAAAGGCGCCAACGCTGCTGGAATCGCTTGAGATTTTGTTCACTGTGCATTGCTGCGAAAACGAGCCGCGAGCTCTCTCGGCATTCGTGGTCGACCTTTATGCCGAAGCGTCGCGCAATCCGCATGTAGCTGATCTGGTGCGCGGCGTCTTGACCACGGCAATGGATGGTGTAACCGACCTCATTGCGCGTGCGCCGGAAGCTCAATATGCCGCGAATGATCTTTCTCCGCGAGATTTGGCGGAATTAATTTTCGCGGTCGCCCGTGGAATGATGATGTTCGATGTATTGCGTCCGCAGGAAATGACCGCGGCAGAGCGGCGAACGGCACAGTTGGAAGTGACACGCAGACTCTGGCGGCTGCTATTCAAACGCGAGGGCGAATTAATTTATGCATGACGTTGCAAAGGGTGTTTCAATGAAGACGGAGAAGAGAAAAAGGCGACGAGGCTTTGGCATAGCGATCGGTTTGCTCGCGGCCATCATTGTTTTTGTTGTCGGCATCAAAGTCCTGCAAATCGGCAAGATGATGAGCATGCCGCAAACAATGCCGCCGACGGCCGTTAGCAGCACCTCGGTGAAAGAGGAAGCCTGGGCTCCGCGGCTGACCGCAGTGGGATCGGTTAGCGCTGTCCAGGGCGCCGTCATTTCTGCGGAACTCGCCGGTATAGTAAGCGAAATCGATTTTCAAAACGGTGCGGAAGCTAAAAAGGGCGAGGTACTCATGAAACTCGATACCTCGCAGGAGGAAGCACTTTTGCGCTCTGCGGAAGCTGAAGCGCAGCTGGCGAAAACGGATCTCGAACGAGCCCGCGATCTCGCCATGAAAAAGGTTGTTTCAAGTGCCGAGCTCGACTCCGCACAATCAAAATTCAGGCGACTGAATGCAGTGGTCGATCAGATGCGCTCCAGCATCGCGAAGAAGACGCTTATTGCGCCATTCGACGGACAGCTTGGTATTCGCCAGGTAAACGTAGGGCAAATGATCAATGCAGGCCAGCAGGTGGTCGGGCTGACAGCGCTAGATCCGGTGTATGTGGATTTTGCGTTACCCGAGCAATATCTCCCGAAGCTGAGCAAAGATTTGGAGGTGACCGTGCATGCCGACGCGCTGCCTGGCCGCGATTTCAAGGGAAAACTGACTGCGATGAATTCCATGGTGGACCCGGTCACACGCAACGTGTCGTTGCAGGCGACCTTGAACAATCCCGATCACGCGTTGCATCCCGGTATGTTTGCAAAAGTGGAAGTCACTCTGCCCGAAACGAAAAAGACCATCGTAATTCCAGGGTCAGCCGTGTCTTATGCGCCGTACGGCGATTCGGTTTTCGTGATTGAGAAGCAGAAGGACCCAAAGACAGGACAGGAATCACAGGTGCTTCGGCAACAATTTGTGCGAATCGGCGAAGCGCGTGGAGATTTCGTCGCAGTCACCGAAGGACTAAAACCCGGGCAGACGGTGGTAAGCGCAGGCGTTTTCAAACTGCGCAACGGAATGACGGTGACCGTGAACAACGATTTGGCACCGAAGCCGGAGCTGAATCCGAGACCCGCGGATACCTAACAAAAAGAAGTTAGAAGCACGAATTCGAATCCGAGGATGAAATCCTTCACTGATATTTTCATCAAACGCCCGGTGCTGGCGATGGTGGTCAGCTTTGTGATCCTTATCGCCGGATCGAAAGCGATATTGCCGATTTTTTTCCCGCAGCTAACAGGTCTCGGCGGTTTAAATGTGCGGCAATATCCGCGCAGCGATATCGCGTCGATTACGGTGACTACCGTTTACGTGGGCGCAGACGCAGAATTGGTGCGGGGTTTTATTACGACGCCACTCGAGCGCGCAATCGCGGCGGCGGATGGCATCGATTACATCCAGTCGCAGAGCAAGCAAAGCCAGTCGGTAATCACTGTTCGCCTGAAGCTGAATTACGATGCCAACAAGGCATTGTCCGATATCAGCTCCAAGGTCGACGCGATCCGGCGCGATTTGCCTCCCGAAGCTGAAATTCCCGTTATCGAAATTCAGTCGGCTGATTCGCAACGCGCTGCGGCCTATTTGAGTTTCACTTCAGACATTCTTCAGCCTAACGAAGTCACGGATTACCTCGTGCGACTCGTGCAGCCGCGTCTTACAGCCATCAGCGGAGTACAAAAGGCGGATATTCTCGGCGGCCGCTATTTCGCGATGCGAGTCTGGATGAAACCCGATCGCATGGCTGCGCTGAACATTTCGCCGGCGCAAGTTCGCAGCGCGCTTGCGAGGAATAACTATCTCTCGGCGGTGGGGAGTACGAAAGGTTCGCTGCTTCAGGTGAACCTGACCGCGAACACCGACCTGCATACGGCAGATGACTTCAAGAAACTGGTCGTGCGCGAGGACAAGGGGACTCTCGTTAGGCTTGGTGACATAGCAGACGTCGTGCTCGGGGCAGAAGACTATAACACCGAAGTGCGCTTCTCAGGGCAAAAGGCGGTGTTCATGGGCATTTACGTTTTGCCGAATGCCAACTCGGTGGACGTGATCAAACGGGTACGCACGGAGATGGAGCAAATTAAGCGCGAACTGCCGAAAGGTCTGAACGCTGAAATCGCCTACGACTCGACCGCGTACATCAATGACGCAATACACGAAGTGGTGAAGACGTTGATCGACACTCTGCTGATCGTGATGGTGGTGATCTTTTTGTTCCTGGGCTCATTTCGCTCCGTGATCGTGCCGGTCGTGGCGATCCCCATTTCGCTCATTGGCGCGATGTTTCTGATGCAGGTGTTCGGCTTTTCGCTCAACTTACTGACCCTGCTGGCGATCGTGCTCTCGGTCGGGTTGGTGGTGGACGATGCCATTGTCGTTGTCGAGAACGTTGAGCGGCATATGCGCGAAGGCGAGTCGCGGATGAACGCGGCGCTCAAAGGCGCGCGCGAACTCGTCGGACCGATCATCGCAATGACTCTCACTCTTGCGACTGTTTACACGCCGATCGCGCTCCAGGGCGGACTGACAGGCGCGCTCTTCCGTGAGTTTGCTTTGACACTCGCCGGCGCGGTGTTCATCTCGGGTATCGTCGCGCTCACACTTTCACCCATGATGTCCGCGCACTTACTGCGACCCGAACACGTCGATCACGGGTTTAGCGGATGGGTTAATCGCACGTTCGATCGTTTCCGGGAGTGGTACGGGAGCCATCTCGATCGGACGCTTCACGCGCGTCCGGCGGTGTATCTGGTTTGGGCCGGAGTATCGGTCATTTCTGTGTTGATGTTCATCATGATTCCGAAGGTTGCCACGAAAGAGCTGGCTCCGACGGAAGATCAGGGCGTGATCTTTGGAGTTATGACCGCACCTGCCAACGCCACGATCGACGACACAATTCGGTACGCAGATGCAGCTGGGAAAATTTTTCATGATATCCCGGATACGCGTTTCACATTTCAAATAACCTTTCCGGACAACGGTTTTGGCGGAATGGTGCTGAAGCCGTGGGGGGTACGGAAAACGCCCACCGCAGATTATCTTCCGATCGTTCAGCGCAAGCTTGGAGCGATCCCCGGCATCCAGATGTTTCCTGTGATGCCGTCTGCGCTTCCGGGCAGCGATAATTTCCCGGTGAGCTTCGTCATTGCTTCCACTGCCGATCAGGAGCGAATCCTCGAGTTCGCGCAACAGCTATACGCGAAGGCGATGCAGGCCCACGTATTCCGATTTGCCGATATCGACACAAAAATCGATCAACCCCAGGCGGAGATTGACTTTAATCACGACAAAGTCGCTGCGCTCGGCCTGGACATGCAGCAGGTGGGCGCCGATCTCACCGCGGCCATCGGCGGCAACTATGTCAACCGATTCAACATCGCCGGGCGCAGTTACAAGGTTATTCCCCAGATCAAGCGCGTCGATCGCTTAAACCCGCAGCAGTTGGAAAGCATTTATGTTACCGGGCCTGAGAACAAGTTGATCCCGCTGAGCACTGTGGCGACGATCAAGCACAAGACCGTCGCGCGTTCGCTCAATCGGATGCAGCAACTCAACGCCGTCACCATCAGCGGCGTTCCGGCACGCTCGATCGATGCCGCTTTGAAATTTCTCGAAGACGAAGCGCATAAGATTCTGCCCAAAGGTTATGTCATCGATTATACCGGCGAGTCGCGGCAGTTGCGCACCGAAGGCGACAAGTTTGTTCCTGTATTTGCCTTGGCCATCATCCTGATCTTTTTGGTCCTTGCGGCGCAGTTTAACAGTTTTCGCGATCCCTTTATCGTGCTCCTGGGCTCCGTGCCGCTGGCACTTTTCGGCGCCGTGATTTTCATGTTTTTGAAAATGCCGTTCGGTACGTTTTTCACCAACGGCTGGACCACTTCGTTAAATATTTACTCGCAAGTCGGTTTGGTCACGCTCGTCGGTCTGGTCTCGCGAAATGGGATTCTGATTGTGCAGTTCGCGAATGAAATGCAACGCAAAGGGATGGATAAATTGACGGCAGTGGCGCAAGCGGCGCGGATTCGCTTGCGACCAATCATGATGACGAGCGCAGCGACCGTTGCGGGTCACTTTCCGCTGATACTCGTGACTGGTGCCGGCGCCGCCGCGCGAAATTCAATCGGTCTCGTTCTCGTGGGCGGCATGACGGTCGGCACAATCTTCACGTTGTTTATCGTTCCATCGCTTTACATGCTTCTGGCGAAAGAGCATCACGAAAAATCTCTGATGGATGTCGGGTGGGAGGAAACGCGCCGGAAGATGAGGATCTCACGCCTGAAATGGCGCCCGCTCTCGCGCCAGACGGAAACGGCAACGGTTGGAAGAAATGATCAACGGTGCGGACGCCTTGAGCAGCCATCCAAAAAGATAACGGCTTGGAAGTTGTCACTCTTTCGAGCAAAACAAGAACCTCAGTGAGTTTTCCTCACTGAGGCTTTGTTTTCGCAGCCCCAAACCCATGTTCGGGGCGGCTCACCCCTGAAATCTCGCCACAGTCACCAGCGGGAAACTTTCACCGCGGCGATGGTTAGAGGCGAATGGTTTTACCAATTTTCTCTGGATTGTTTTCCAAAACGCCACGAAAGTCACCGAGATCAGTCGAGTTGCTGATTTTGGTGACGAACCACGGCTCGGGTCCCAGACTTGGCGTCTGTTCCGGAACCGCTTGGCCGATTGGCATCGGCCCAAAGACGATCGGATGACCAGGCTTCGCAACGGTGATGTAGTTTTGGCCTCTGTTTTGAGAGAGGAACAATCCTTGTTCCCCCTCCAGCAAACTTGCCAGATCGAGCCCGCTTACGGGCACATTAACTTCAAGTTTCATTTTTTCTCCTGGCTTTTTCGCATGAAGCCTTAGCGCTCACGCGTTTCTCTGCCGTAGAGGCTGCCACGGAATTCCGCCAACTCAGTTGAGTTACTGATTTTCGTAACGAACCAAGGTTCTGGCCCCATGGTGATTGCCGGCTGTTCCTGGATCGCCTTCCCAATGGGCGTCGGCCCGAAGGCGATGGAGTGACCAGCTTTTGCGACGGTGACGTAGTTTTGTCCTCTGTTTTGGCAGAGGAAGAGTCCTTGTTCACCCTCGAGCAGGCTCGCCAGGTCCAATCCGCTTACTGGTACATTAATTTCAAGTTTCATACTTTAGTGTCCTTTCTCGTTTAGTTTCGTATTTCACAAAACGTCGATGAGTCGCTTGACGATCGCGAGGTAACTTTGGTTTGAATTTTCATCGAGCGATTTGTTGAACGTTTCGGCGATGAGCGTGGTCTTTATAATGCGTGCGCGAGGAGGGCGCTACGTGAGGGGAGGCACTTGGCTTGTCAGCAACCGTGAACCGGTAATCGATCCGGCGTTAGAGAAACCTCTGCTCAAATTGCACCGCGCCGTGGACGTCAGGTCGTTCTGGAAAGGTGTCCACCGATTGCTTTCCGCCTCTATCGCGAATCACTCAGTCGGGTTGTTGCTTCAGCAAAACACCAACATGCCCGTAATTGCAAAGTGGACGCGGTCCTCCTCTAATGACTTCGCTGCGGAAGCTCTTAAACGTTGCGCCACTCAGCGCCGGCGCAAAAAGGTTGCGCGCCTGAGCGATCTCTTTCGCAATCGCAGCAGCTTAACAAGATCACGCTTTTATCGCCGCTGCATGGCCCCGCAGAAATGCGCCCACGGCGCCATACTTTTTTTCCGGAAACGACAGAGACCTATCTGTCTTGTGGCAATCCTGCGCACGATGAAGCAGGGAAATTTTTCGCTGGCAGAAGTGAAGTTACTTCGGCAACTTCACCCGCAACTTATGGCGGCGCTTCGCCGCATTGAGTCGCTCGAGCGCGAGCGATCGGTGCGAGCAGATCTTGAAGAATTTCTCCGGCGCTTGCCGCTGCCGAAGATGATTTTGCGTTGGAATTTGAAACTGATTTATCAGAATAAAGCCGCCCGTGAGTTCTGCGCGATGTGGGAAAAAGGACCCGAGGAAGCCAAACGAACGAAAGCGAATTCTTCGACGCCCGATGAGATTTTGGATCGGTGCCGTGTTCTCAAGGAACAATGGAGGAAAGCGCAGCCACAGGTGCGTAGGACCCACCGGCTCGACTTCCAAGAAGAACAAGTGAATCATCCTCACCTGCCGCATTTGCGGGCGACCATTCAACTCAAGCAGATCAATTCCGTGGGCGTGGCCGGGCCGCATTTTCTGATCGCGTACGAAGACCTTCGCCGAAACGGCGAACGATCAGGGCGACTCAGGCTTTTCAGGTTGCCGGGCATCGCTCTGCTGACGCGGCGCGAACGAGAAGTTGCGCAACTTGTCTGTGAAGGCCGAAGCAACAAGGAGATCGCTCAAAACGCGTGCTTGAGTTTGCCGACAGTGAAAAAGCATCTTCACTCAGTGTTTCGCAAACTGGCAGTCCCAAGCCGGAGCCGGCTTGTCGCCCTCACGGTGTGAGGCGCTTCGACCTCTCTGGTCGGGTATGAGTCAGCGAATCAGTAGCGCACGCGGACGAGAAATAATCCTTGGGCTGGCGCGGCGAATCGGGGTGAACTTGATTCTGTCGACTCCAGTCGCTGCGCGGATTTCTTCGCCCCGCATTTTGCCCAGCGCGCATTTCACCAGCGATCCGGTCATTAACCGAACCATCTTGTACAGGAAACCGTCGCCATCGAACTCAAGGGTGATGCAGGGACCTTTCTGTCGAACCTGCACGGCATTAATTGTGCGGAACGTGCTCCGTTCAGACTCGCCACGATTGGCAGCGAAGCCGGCAAAATCATGAGTGCCGACGAAATGTCTCCCCGCCGATTTCAAGACTTTCAGATCGAGTGGTCGCGCGACATGCCAGGCACGGCCCTTCTCGAACGGGGGCAAAACAGACGCGTTCCAGATTCTGTAGCGATAGATTTTTCCCTTCGCAGAAAGACGCGCGTGAAAATCGTCAGATACGTATCGACAGCGGAGGACGCGAATTGCCGATGGGAGCAACGCATTGAGCGGTTCGATCCAACGCTCAGGTGGGAAAAATTTCTCCGCGATGTCAACGTGCGCGCATTGCGCAAGGGCGTGAACGCCTGCGTCCGTTCGTCCGGCTCCGTGGACACGCGTAGCGTCGCCCGTGATGCGTTCAAACGCGCGTTCGAGATGGTCCTGCACGGTGTTACGATGAGATTGGCTTTGCCAACCGGCAAACGACGCGCCGTCGTAGGCGACGATTAATTTCAGTCTTCGCACCATGCTAATTTTAGTGACCGATGATCAGCCATCAGTAGCGTAACTACCGGTTACAAATGACCGATCACAATTCGCCAGCCACGTTCTTCTGCGCGCGGTGATCCAGATAACTTTGCAAAATCATTTGCGCCGCGACCTGATCCACGTAACCGCGGGTATGTCGCGTTTTTTTCCCGGCGTCACGCAATGCCCGATGGGCAGCAACAGTGGTGAGTCGCTCGTCCCAGGTTACAACGGGGCAGGGGAGAATCGAACGTAACTTCTCCACAAACTGCTGCACTTCGGCTGCAGCTTCGCCAAGCTGACCGTTCAGGCGTTTCGGAAGTCCCGCCACGACGCAGTCGACTTTTCTCGCATGAACAATTTCCGCGATTCGCTCTGCCGGTTTTTCATTTGCCGGAATCGTTTCCAGCGGATGTGCCAGGAACTGTAGCTCATCGGATATGGCCACTCCGATCCGCGCCCGTCCAAAATCGAGAGCTAAAATCGGATTCATTAGCATGTTACTTCATTGCAATTCTGGCGGAAGTTTTCCGACTAATTCCTTAATCCGTTCCGCTTCGTGCCGGTGACACACCAAAAGCGCTTCTGGCGTCCGGACAATGATCAGATCCTGTACTCCAAGCAGCGCAATCGTCGTTCCGTTTTCCTCGAAAACAATGTTATTGCTGGAGTCAATCGCAGTAATCGCGCGATTGGTGGCGTTTCCGTCTTTGTCTTTTTCAAAATAATTCGCCATCGCTCGCCAGCCTCCGATATCGTCCCAATCAAAACCAGCCTCCACGACGAGAACGCGATCGGCTTTTTCCATGATCGCGTAGTCGAACGAGATTCGGGGCAGTTTGCTGAAACGCTCGCGCAAAGCTGTTTCGAAGTTTCCAGGCGCCCGGAGTTGTGAGATGAAATCGGCCAGGTCCGGAGCATGACGATTGAATTCGCGAAGTACCATGGGCACCGACCAGACGAACATGCCGGCGTTCCACCGGAAATTTCCCCTGCGCAAAAACGACTCCGCCAGATCAGGATTTGGTTTTTCACGAAAACGCAACACGCGATGAATCGCATCCACGTCGGGGCGCTTGCGCAAACGAACTGGTTTGCCGTGTTCGATGTACCCGAATCCGGGACACGCCCAGGTGGGTTTTATACCGATGGTCACAAGCTCACTCGTCTCCCGGGCGGCGTCAGCAGCCAAGGCGAGTGTTTCCTGAAATGCCGCCCGATTTGCAATCACGTGATCGGCCGGGAGAACAACCATAATCGCTGCATGATCGCGCAAGGCTACCCAGCCGGTTCCAAGCGCGATCGCCGCAGCGGTGTCGCGTTTGGCGGGCTCGGCCAGAATGTTGTCTTCTGGAAAATCCCCAAGTAGCTTTCGCACTGCCTTCTCTTGTTCTGCATTGGTCAGAATCAAAATGCGCTCGCGTGGAATTAGCCCTTCAAGGCGCGCCAAAGTTTCTTCCAGCAAAGTCTTATCCGAGACGAGCGGCAGCAGTTGTTTGGGACGCGCACGCCGGCTCAAGGGCCAAAAACGTTCGCCGCTGCCGCCAGCGAGGATCAGCGCGTAAATTGAATCAGGCATCAGCGTGTTAAAACTTTAAGGCACAATTGGCAGGTATAAGCCACCGATCAGACGAAAGCTTTGGGCATCAGAGATCTGTGCAAGTCTGTGTTCATCTGTGGCCTGAGAAATTTCCGATTTCTTTTTTGAAACGAGGCGTGTAATGGTAGGCGATGTCTTCCCTTATATCCATTTCAAAAACTTCCGAAGAACTTCCCGTTGCGCCGTTGCTTGTTTTCACGCGGACAGCAATTGGGCTCGGTTTGGGAATCTTGATCGCGGATAAAATCAAACCAGCAGTACGTCATGCCACAGCTATCACGCTTGTGACACTCGGTGCATTGGCCGCGGCGCCGTGGCTGGTGAAGATCGCAATGGGCCAGATCACCCGGCCTGAGTCGGAATGGGGCAGCCGCGCTCGTCTGCGTTCCATTCGCGACGATCCGGGTTACACCTCCGATAACGACATTTATTGAGGCTATCGAGGCAGCTGTTCCGACGACGATCGGGATTGCTTGCGCACTTCGCAGCAGCAATCGCCACAACAAGAGCTCTGTTGTCTACGGGTTCTCAGCGATAAATTGCTGGCCGGCACTGTTGACTTGCAGTTGAGCGCTCACTTTTTTCAATTCCGAAGCTTGCGCACTTACCGTTGCCGTCAGAAGCCGAATTTCAGACCGCAGCTCGACAATCGCACGTTTCCTGGTTCTGAATCTTCCGATCCTGCTTTTCGCGTTTGCGATGCTCTTTAAGGAACTCATTGAGCAACATCGCGTTGATCTGCTGATAGCGAACTGATTCGGGTTGCCCTTTAGGATTGCGCCCAACTAAGTCGGGGCACACTTCAGCCACATCCTCTGCGATTAAGCCAAAGGCAATGGTCTGCGTCTGGTCATACTTTTTGTTGTAGCGGAAGCTTACCGGTTTTAGCGCGTAGATGGCCTCGCTTGCTTCATCCATCGGCTTGATATCATGCTTATACCGACGGGAAGAGACATTTGCCCGTCCGAGTCTGCCATTGCTGTTAATCGTGACCAGATCGGGATTCGTCCCAACTTGCGGCTGAATGTTGGAGTAGATCTGAGCAATATAGCAGCTGTTACTAATGTTCTCAGCATCGGTGCCAATGGCAATGACATCATGAGCTGTGGTGACCGCGGCACCGCCGAGAAAGCCCAGAGCGATATTACTGTTGCCGGAAGCATTGTTGCCGAGCGCCCCAGCCCCGACGGCCGTGTTATTGCCACCGTTGTTGTGAAGAAGTGCTTCAATCCCAACTGCTGTGTTTTGATTGCCAGTGGTGTTGTCAAATAGCGCTTGATCACCGTTGGCAGTGTTGCTGAAGCCAGTGGTGTTGTCATGCAGCGCCGAGGCACCGGTGGCGGTATTTTGGTCGCCAGTCGCACTGCTTGAAAGAGCATCGGCGCCGATGGCTGTGTTTTCGTCGCCGGTGCTATTATTCGAGAGCGCCCCGATGCCGGCCGCTGTGTTGTTGCTGCCGGTAGTGTTCTCCGAGAGTCCGTCAACGCCAATGGCTGTGTTGCTGCCGCCAGTCGTGTTTCGAGCCAGCGCGTCGCCTCCGAGGGCCGTATTGCCGAAGCCGCTTGTATTGGAGAAAAGCGTTCCAACGCCGATTGCCGTATTGAGAAAGCCGGTGTCATTGGTGAAAAGCGCCATAGAGCCGACGGCCGTGTTGCCGCTTCCAACTGTGTTACTAAAAAGGGCGCGATTGCCGTTGGCCGTGTTAAAGCTGCTGGGCACTCCGTTCGGTCGATCGCGGTTATCGGCAGATCCGCCATTGCTGAAGAGCGCGAATGCTCCAGTGGCCGTATTCTGAACGCCGGTGTCGTTATAAACGAGGGCATCGGTTCCGACGGCCGTGTTTTCTGCGCCGCTGGTATTGAGCAAAAGGGCCGCCGCGCCCACTGCGGTATTAGAATCCCCGTTGTTGAGGACCAGCGCCCCTCCGCCTACGCCAGTATTGAAGTTGCCGTCGGTATTGGAGAACAGTGACAGCCACCCGATCCCTGTATTTCCAGCACCAGTGGTGAGAGAATTAAGCGCGTCGCACCCTTCTGCCGTGGTATAATTGGGATAACAGCCATCCGGCGTTGGGACGATCGCTGGCGTCTTCTGTGCCATGGCGCACAAACCAAGGGCCAGAATAACGAATAACAACGCCGTCCTTGTTTTGGATCGAATCATGCAGATCATTGGAATTCCTTTCATCCCTCGTCGGATTTTTGTTTTCTGATCGCTAAGATTCAGAGCGGGCGAAGAACCTGACGGGGGCAGATGTCCTTCGCTTCGTTCGAATCGAAGTCCAGCGGCTGCCGGAGACTAGAGTTTGGACCAAACTGGAGCGCTGTGACAAGTTCAAATGTCGTGTAGTGCCCTGGTGTGCGTGTGACTTTGCATCGCGATTTTTTATCCGGCCGCGTGGTGGTCGTGGTGATTACAGATGTCTGCCATCACAATTGCAGTCTCGCCCGTGGACGAGATTCGTGGTTACAGAAACGCCTCGGCAACTGAATCCGCGAGTGTTTTGCCTTTGCGCGTCAGCACGATTCGTTCGTCCGATTGTCGAATCAAACCCAGCCCGACCAAGTCACTTGTCTGCTTGGCGAAAGTTTGCACCTCGGAAGCAGGAACTCCCTCGCGGGTGCGTAGCGAAAGGGCGATTCGCTCGGTGCGTTTCATTTCGGCCGTCAGATTTTCGTTCGTTGCGAGCGGTGATTGACCGGAAAGGATGCGATCGATGTACTCACGATAATTAGAAACATTCTGTAAACGCCGCATTCCGATCGTGGAAACTGCGCTTGGGCCAATACCAAGGTAATCTTTGCCGCGCCAGTAGGCGCGATTGTGATGTGACTCGAAACCGGGCCGCGCGTAGTTCGAAATCTCGTAATGTTCGTAGCCGGCATCTCCCAGGATCGCCATGGCCATTTCGAAAAAGTCGGCCTCCGTTTCTTCATCGTCCCGGAGCTCGCCGCGTGCGTGGCGAAGAAAGAATTCCGTGTCCTCCTCGTAAGTCAGGCAGTATGTAGAAATATGTTCGGGTTGAAGAGCGATCGTTCGGACCAGACTCGCTTTCCATTGGTCAGCGGTTTGACCTGGCAAACCGAACATAAGATCGATGTTAATGTTCGTGAATCCAGCTCCTCGCAGAATCAAAAACGATTCTTCCGCCTGCTGCGCGTTGTGTTCGCGTCCAAGTAATTTCAGCAGTTGGTCGTCCCAAGATTGCACGCCAAGGCTGATCCGGTTAATCCCGAGTTGTTTGAGAACGCGAGCTTTGCGCGCGGAAACGCTTCCGGGATTTGCTTCCGAAGTCCACTCCATTAGCTGCGACAAGTCGAGTTTTTGCTGAAATCCGCGCAGCAGCATTTCCAGTTGCGCAATGCTAAGAGCTGTCGGCGTGCCACCACCAAAATAAATTGTGGAGGGACAAAGCCGGGAAGCGCGGTTTTTATTTCGTTGTAGCGAAACAGTGACTTTCGGTTCCTGGTATCGTTCCAGTTCGTGCAGGATTGCTTCACAAAACTGATTGGTTCGTGAGCGATCGAGCAAATCTTTGTAGAAGGCGCAATACGGACAAATGCGGGCGCAAAACGGGATATGAACGTACAAATGGCGGATCATGTCATCTGTAGCGGCGGTCTACGACCGTCGAAAATGTTAATGACTGTTCGTAATTTGCACCGAGAAATTCCGAAACAGGTGAGGTGACATTCCGGTGCTCACAGAGCGCCGCTACAGTCACAGAGTTGTGCTTTGCGTCGTTATTCATAGAATCCGTCTGCCGTCGACGCCCTCATGCTGATGCGAAAGGTAGCTCTCGTTTTATTTTGCGCCATCTCTTCCAGCCTGGCGCAAGGCCAGGCGCCTGCACCAACCCCATCGGTTGTCTACGCGGTGCACAATTCTGATGCAATCAGGGATTACGAGACAAATCCCCGTGTGGTGCGCGAAATGGTGAATCGGCTTGTGCTGGCTGTGACTGGACAGTCGGACGTGGGCAAAGCGTGGGCGTCGCTGGTGTCGCCTAACGACAGGGTTGGAATTAAGATTTCAGCGGCGGGCGGCGAGCTCTTCACCACACATCATGCCATCGTAAATGCGATCGTGGACGGGCTGGTGGCGGCTGGTCACCCGCGCAGCCGCATCATCGTTTGGGACAGATCCCTTGGTGGCATCAAAGAAGCTGGATACCGTCCAGGGGATGGTTACCAGCTAAAAGCAGTCGCTCCGCGCGAAGGGTATGACGCGAAAGCAGTCGTGTCTGCTCCTTTGGTGGGAAAACTGGTATGGGGCGATTTCGACTATACTGGCGATCTGGAAAAAATGCCGATCTTCGCCGATGCCGAAGCCACCAGCAACGTCAGTCATTTTTGCAAGATCATTTCCAATGAAGTGGACAAAGTTATCAATGTGCCCGTGATGAGCGTAAGTGAAACGAATGGAATCGCCGGCTGCATTTACAACATGACCATTCCCAACATCGACAACTGGCGCCGTTTCGCGCAGGGTTCCCGGTTCGGTGCGGAAAGTCTCGCGGAAATCTACGCCAACCCACTTATCGCGAACAAGGTCGTTCTTAACTTGATGGACGGCCTCATCGCGCAGTATGCGGGCGGTCCGCAGCCGCAGCCGAATTACGCAGTTCACTATGCCACGCTTTATGCCAGCAAAGACCCGGTGGCTTTGGATGCCATCGCATTGAAGCGATTGGAAGAATGGCGGAAGCGCTGGAGTCTTCGCCCTGTCGGTCGAATGGCGAGCTATATCGACTTTGCGAGTCAGCTCGGTCTTGGAAACTCGGCACCTAATCGGATCGAGGTAAGAAATATTGGCCGATGAATTCTGAAACCGTAGCCGTGGCTTGCGACTCCGGCCGTACATTATCGTGGTTGCAGACGGTGCTTCTGCGCTCGGTCTCGCGCTCCTTTTACCTGTCAATCCGATTTTTACCCGCCCAATTGCGAGAACCGATTGCGTTGGCGTATTTGCTCGCGCGAAGCACCGACACCGTTGCTGACAGTGCACAAATTTCCGCGGACATGCGACTGGATGGTCTGAACCTGCTTTCCAACGGAATCCAAGGCATAGCTTCGCGCGATGTCGTCGTGGATCTCATCACGTCCCTTGTTTCGGTTCAAACGAACGCGGCCGAACGGCAACTTCTGGAGTCACTACCCGCTTGCATTGCCTGGTTGGATAGACTGGAACATTCGGACCGCAATGACATTCGCACCGTGCTCGAGAAGATTGTGCGCGGCCAAATGCTGGATCTGAAGCGGTTCGGCGATCCAACCGAAATCCGAGCACTTGGCACCGCCGCCGATCTCGATGAATACACCTACCTCGTTGCCGGTTGTGTCGGTGAATTTTGGACGCAACTCTGTTTCCGGCATGTTCGGAACTTCGCCAGCCGGACCGAAGACGAGATGCTGCCGCTGGGCAAACGCTACGGTATGGCGCTTCAATTGATAAATGTGCTGCGCGACGTTGGCTCTGATCTTCGAGCGGGCAGATGTTATTTTCCCGAATATGAGTTGAACGCCGCACATCTGACTCCATCGCAAATTCTATCCCAACCAGAACGCTTTCAGGCGATCTATCGACCGTGGCTGGAGAAAGCAAAGGGCGGTCTGGAGGCGGGAATGGAATACACGCGTGCGATTAATAATCGTCGAGTGCGAGCGGCAACAGCATTGCCGGCATTAATCGGCTCACGCACTCTCTCGCTTTTGCAGATCGCTGGTTCCGGCGCCTTAAGGCAAAGTGTGAAAATCCCGCGCAACGAAGTTCGCGTGATGATCTTATCGCTGGCTGTTACTTTTGGATCCAGTGGAACGGTCGACGCGATCTTTAATCGTACCAAACTATAGCGGCGATCTGTAAGGCAACGCCCTGCATGGAAATTAGGCGATGTCCGGCAGACAATTCGCCTACGTTATCATATTTAAGGAAAAGACTTGAATCAGGCAGAAGCCCTTTTTACCAGCCAAGCTAGAAGTGTTTCTCGGCCGAACGCGTGGTTTGGCTAGGCTTGGGGCGGTCATTTCCTTTCGGTGACCGCCCCGACATTTTTATAGGAAAGACAAATCATTAAGGTACAAACATAATGGTTGAATGATTCGCCATAACCATTTCCGATATGTCGTCCGGAGAAATACTCCGATGCTTTGTCTTTGTTTGCAGGCTCGGTTGCGATTAAGTTGAGCGCTTAACCGTGTTTGACAGGCTGATAGGCAAGCTGGGGAACTTTCGCCACCTTAGAGTTTTCGCGCACGATTTTGACGATAGCCTGCCTCATCCTGACTGGCCTCGTTGGGTATGTTGACTATCTGACCGGATACAAGCGCTCGCTGCTTCTTTTTTATCTTGTGCCCATTTCGTTGGCGGCTTGGTTTGGTAACCTCACGTTCGGCATCGCGATAGCAGTGTTCTGCGTCATAGCGTGGGTGCTTTCCGATCTTGCATCTGGAATCCCCGCGCTAGGATTCTGGAACATTGGAATGGCTTTCGCATGGTACGTGCTTTTCGCAGCTGTGCTTTCGAAGTTGGCAACGCTTGTTAGGGAACTCGATCAGCGAGTTCAAGAACGAACCGCGGCCCTCGAACACGAAATGGCGGAGCGCCGCCGCCTCGACCAGGAGATCGCGCGAGTGGCGGATCGGGAACGGCGCCGGCTGGGGCACGACTTGCACGATAGGCTGGGGCAGCACCTCACCGGCACTGCTCTCGTAGCTCAGGTATTGAAAGAAAGACTCGCTGCCAGGTCAGCACCGGAAGCGAGTGAAGCAGATAGACTTGTCCGCTTTGTTGAAGAAGGAATTGATCTTACGCGGAATCTCGCGCGTGGATTCTTTTCGCCGGAACTTGAAGCCGATGGGCTGGTCGTCGCCTTACAGACTCTGGCTGATACCGTACGGGAACGATTCGGAATTCACTGTGTTTTGCACGGCGATGCGTTAATTCAGATTCACGATTCCACTGTTGCAAACCAACTCTTTCAAATCGCCCAGGAAGCGGTAACAAACTCGGTGAAACACGCCGCTCCCAGCAACATTGACATTCGGCTCGCAACGGATGGCTCGGAAATTTGTCTATCGATTATCGATGACGGAATTGGTCTTCCGGACAACCCACGATCCGAGGGACTCGGTCTTCGTTTGATGCGTCATGGTGCGGCATTGAGCGGCGGGACATTCGACATTCGGCGGAATGGCGAAAATGGTACCATTGCGAGCTGCCGCGTAAGGCATCTGAATGCCAACGATTCTGGTCTCAGCCGATGAATTCCAGCGTTTCCGAAACGGTCAGGCGTAAGAGCCGCGTCTTTATAGTCGACGATCATCCGCTGGTTCGTGAGGGACTCACTAGCCTCATTAACAGGCAGGATGATCTCGTTGTTTGCGGTGAGGCGGAGAATTCTGGTCAGGCCATTAGCGGAATGGTGAAAGCGCGGCCCGAAGTTGCCCTCATCGACATTTCCCTGGCTAACGAATCAGGGTTGGAATTGGTCAAGCAATTGGCAGGACAGTTCCCACAAGTTGCTCTCATCGTTCTCTCCATGCATGACGAGACCTTGTACGCAGAGCGGGCGCTGCGCGCGGGGGCGCGAGGTTATATTATGAAACATGAGACGAGCAAAAGTGTGCTTGCCTCGATCCGGCGCGTACTCAGCGGCGCCGTTTACGTTAGTGAAAGGATTTTCAACCGAATGGCCCTGCGATCGAGCTTGACGCGGGAACCCGTCACGACTTCGCCGGTCGAACGTTTAAGCGATCGCGAACTGGAAATTTTTCGGTTGCTTGGCCAGGGCCGCACCAGTTCACAGATTGCGAGGGACTTGAATCTAAGTTTGAAAACAGTCCAGGCCTACTGCGCTCGTGCGAAAGAGAAATTTGGCGTTAGCTCCCTGACTGAATTGGTTCGCGCTGCCATCCGATGGGAGGATTCAAACCAGGTAAAGTAGAAACGGCAAAAGGGCCGGAGTGGGTCCTTACAAAAAATATTTACGCTGTCGTTCGCTAATTGGTTGGTCGAGGCGCTCCAGCACCTGGAGCATGTCTTCCCAGACTTTGCGTTTTTCCGAAGGCGCCTGGTTTCGCAGCAGGTACGCGGGATGATATGTGATCATGAGCGGGATTCCGTTGTAATCGTGCCAGCGGCCACGCAATTCGCGCATACTCCGGCGCATCCCGAGCAAGCCGTCCACCGCAACGGCCCCCAGCGCCACCAAAACGTTGGGCTGAATGATATCGATCTGTTCCACGAGATACGGCCGGCACGTCTGCATCTCCGTCGGGGTCGGTGGGCGATTGCCAAAACTTCCCCGGGGCGTGTCCGGACGGCATTTGAGAATGTTCGCGATATAAACGTTTTCGCGTGTGAAATTCATCGCTTTCAGAATTTTCGTAAGCAACTGTCCAGCGCGTCCGACGAACGGTTCGCCTTGCTGGTCTTCGTCCATGCCAGGCGCTTCACCAATAAACATCAAGTCGGCGTCCGGATTTCCTACACCGAAAACAGTCTGTGTGCGCGAGCAGGCAAGATGAGCGCATTTCGTACAGGCACGAACGCGCTCGCGAATGGCGCCGAGCGAAGCAATTTTCTCCGCCTGCGGCCGTTGCCCCGTCGACGAAGCCCCTTCGCGCGGCTCCAGCCTCAGAACCGGTGACGGAGCTGCACGCTCGGCGACGCTTCAGTTTCGTCAGCGCAACTTTTGATGCGCGCGGCGCGTGATCAGTGCTCTCTCGAATCGTCTCCAATGCTGCGAGGACGAGATCGAGGGCTGACCGGGTCATTGAAAACGATCATCCAAAATTCGTCGCGCGACTGCAAACGATTTTCCAAGTTCGTCGCGGCGACCCCGAGTTAGGGTACTCGGCGCCGTTCCTACAATGTGCGACGGTTTTGCCAGCCGGCTGCCTGATCCAGTAATTCCTTCTCTGCTTCGAGGGACGAACTGATGTCCGTTTGCGCATCAGCATCGCCAGTTGCGGCAGCAGGCTCCTTGGACGCCGTTGGCCATTGATCAAAGTACCCTGCGGCAACCTTAACCGTTGATTGCCCGTTTCCCGAGGCGATCACTTCGCCTCGCCCGCAGGTTACTCTCGTGGTGGCGCCATCAGTCCAGACGCTGAAAAGGCAATCGGATTCCGGCGTAGTGGTCGATTGGCTCGTCGTAACGGCTAAAAATGATGCGCTTCGGTCAGGTCGGATGAACAGAATGGTCATTTTTCCACGGTTCAATCGTACGCGAGCGCGTCGATCAAGCATGCCTCCGGCAGTCTCATTGCCATCTTTCGATACCCGGAGCTCCTCGATTTTTATTTCGGAATTGCCTGACAATCGAACGAAGGCGCCCGGAACCAACGCCAGATTGATCGCTGCGCCCTCCGATGTCCGAACGGTGTCGCCATCTTGAATTTTGCTCCGGGGGGTGACCGTTTGAAACTGATTTCGTTCCGCACTTCCGTAAACAACGTCACCGTTTACGAAAAATACAATTGGCGCTGTCGAGCGAGTCAAGCCTTTGGAGCATCCGCTTCCTAACAGGCACGCGGAAAGCGCAAGGACGCCGGCAAATGAATTAAAATGTATCGAAAGTGTTCGAGTCAATTTAGACTGGACTGGTGACGCGCGTCGCGGCGGAACGCATTTTGTCACCGCGCGCGGATGAAACATGCCGGCAATCTACGGCACAACGCCGCGATACAGAATAGCGCTGTTAAGGTCTTAACAACTGATCAATAATAATAAGCGCCGCTTGCCCAGGAATTTTTCGTTGGCAACTGCCACACAGCGCCGGGCGTCAGCCAGGTTCCTGTCGGGCGAAGAACAACGAGATTTGATTCCCACAAAGCAGTAAATTGATGGTTCACCCCGGGTTGGACGTTCACTGTCGTGGAAATCGGTGCCGTATAGCCTAAGGTTGGCACCTTCCGCACGGTCAAGACATGACGCCCGGGCGGTAGCCAGGCGGAATAGCTGTGTCCCTGTGCGACAGTCGCGACAGGCCTGCCGTCAATCTGGAGATTGAAAGCGAGATTCCATCCGAAGTTTGGCACTCTGTCTACAGTGATCCGGCCCGGTGGGTAGTGTCGAAACCTGGTACCTCCTTGCGCAACTGGCCCGATGAACAGCGCACCTGCGAGACCACAAATCAGAAAAACGTTCCGCGCTAATCTGTAATTTGATTTCATGAATCCATTGTACGCCCGCTCTGGATTTTTGCCAATTTTGAAGAAGCAACTTTTCAGGATTGCTAGATCGGGTCCGTCCATTGGCAGCGCGTACGGGAGTCGAACCCGTGTACCAGCCTTGAGAGGGCTGTGTCCTAACCACTAGACGAACGCGCCGTGAACGGGACCGTTTAGAAATACTGTACTGCGCGGGAACTGGCAAGATGCCGATCAACGCTACTGATGATCGGAGACAGCGAAGGATTCGGCTAGTCGCCTCCACCGGCAGCGCCGCCGTCGTCATCGGCGGTATCGTCATCGCTGGTCTCGCCGGTATCATCGTCACCCATGTCTTCGTTTTCGTCGTCCGTGGCGTCCTCCATACTCTCATCATGGTCAGGGGTGACCTCTTCGTCGGCATCCGTCTCGGCGGCGATTTCCTTCTGTTCGGCGGCAAACATGTCGAACGATTCATTTTTCGCATAGGATTCGTCTGAACTGATCGCCCGGTCCGAAACCGATTCCGAAACGATTACGCATCGCGCAGCTTTGAACCTTGGCGCCAGCGCTATCGTCGCGTCATTGAGTAAAGTTTCAGCGTCGACTTTTTCTCCTTTTGGTTTGCCAGGGGATGACGCGCCAGCAGCGGGCTTTTGAGCTGGCTTCATGGCACGCGCCACAGTGAAAAAGCTAAGTAAGAGGCAGAGCAGGAGGGAAAGGAATCTTTTCATAGGTGCGGATCGTCTCAGGCACGTGAGTGACTGTCAAACGATGAATGGGCTATGCACGTAAGGCGAGTTGCCTTTACGAGTCACTTCCAAGCGCGATGCTCGCGCCCGTGAGTGTATCGCTGGAAAAAAAGTGGCGACCGAAAGTGGGATGGGGCGTCCCGCTGGCATGGCTTACGCTTTGCATCGTCTGGAGTTCCACCTGGCTTGCTATTAAAGTCGGACTCCGAGATCTCCCGCCGATTTCTTTTGTGGCGATTCGTTTTCTCATCGCGATTGGCGTGCTGCTGGCTGTCTCCATCGGCAGGACCCGTTTGCTCCCACTACGGCGTAGTGATTATGGCATTTTAGTCATCACCGGAATTCTGATGTTTGCTCTGAATTATACTCTATTGTTCTGGGCGGAGCTGCATGTTTCATCAGGACTGGCCGCCGTTTTGCAGGCAACAATACCAATTTTCGGCATGGTCTTTGCCCACTGGATGCTACCGGATGAGCCTCTACGCTTGCGAAGGTTCGCTGGCGCAATGATTGCACTTGGCGGCGTGACGGTGATTTGTGCGCGACTCCTCGGGTTCAACGGGACACTCGCTTTCTGGGGTGGCGTAGGAGTTGTCGTTGGAGCCGCCAGCGCTGCATTCGCTAACGTGCTCGTCAAGGCGCGCGCAATGCAGCTTGCGCCGGCAATGCTGGCTGCGTGGCAGATGATTTTCGGAATTGCGCCGTTGTTAGTGCTTGGGTTCGTCGTCGATGGCAGCCCGGCGCGGTTTCACTGGACTGCAACGTCAGTGTTTTGCCTGCTGTATCTGGCAGTTATCGGCTCCGCCCTGACGTTTCTCCTTCTTTACTGGCTGCTGCCGCGCCTGACAGTGGCGCAACTGCAAAGCATTTCTCTCATCACTCCACCAGGAGCGGTCATCCTTGGTTGGTTATTAGGCGGAGAAACGTTTCCGCTGTCCTCCTTGCTGGGAGCGGGGCTGGTTCTTGTCGGCGTGTGGATGATTTTCCTGAAGACAGCAGCGGAGGAACCGCTGATCCAGGAAGGCTAAGCAGTTTGCCTGTCTCTATAGCGGTTCGCTGACTGTATCCAGCAGTTCTGGTTCGGCTTTGAGGAACGATTGCCATTCCTGCGGCGGAAAGACTTGCTTGACCCAACACTGAAACTCGATCAATGGCGAGAAGACTTACTTCCTTTATAATTTCGTCGAAATAAGGCACCGCTCCAAACTCAACGGCAAACCAGCATTAAAAACTCCGGGTTGTCCGCCAAATTCTTGATGAAAGGTTTGCTCGATGGTCTGCCGTCTTTCGCATCGTAACGAATGATCTCCTTTGTGTTACGACTGGCAACGTAAAGAAACCCGTCGTCCCCGAATGCCATTCCTGCGGGGCCATTAAGTCCTGCGGATTTTGATGCGACAAAAAAGGTCGTCGTCCTTTCCCTCAGGTCGTGTCGCAGAATTGAATCGTTTCCTCCACTTCCGATAAGAAGGTAACGGTTATCCGGACTAAATAATAAATGGATCGGTCTTGCGAGCAGGTCGCTTCGCGAAATGAGATTTCTCAAATGGCGACCCGTGCGCCCCTCGTAGATTCGCACGCAATCGGCAGCCCGATCCGCGACATATAGGTCGTTATTCGGTGCGAAGATTACTGCTCTGACTTCCAGGAGACCGGTCGACGCAAGGTTCGCCGGTGGAATGAAGGTTCCCGGTGGAAAATCGGCTTTTTCCAGATGCAGGCTCTCAGGAAGAGGCATCGGTGTTCCTGGTTTGCCTTTTTTGCTCGAGGGACCGTGATATCTCGCGATGAGGCTCGTGTTTTGGCTCGAAACGTACAGGTCGCCCTCAGAATCAAACACAACGTTGAATGGATGATCGATTCCGGGATTCATTTCGTCGTGGCGTTTTACGAAGATGCCGATGAAATCGTGCTGTCCATTTTCATTCAGCGCGCCTTTAAATTTTAGAACTGCGCTGTATTCGAAATAGGCGTTGAGCACATAGAAATTCTGATCCGGTCCGAATACGAACCCGCGAAGTTCACGAAGTTTCATCCCCTCAGGAAGGCTTTTTTTGTTTAAAGCCTTCCGCAGTTTCTTTCCGTCAGTCGAATAGACGTGAATATTGTTCAGCGAGGCTTTCTCTTCGCCGCCGTGAAAGCTGACGTACCATTCCTTGGCCATAACTGGCGTGTCACTTGCCTGCGCGTTTCATTTTCCGGAGAGAACAATGTCTTAAGGTCTGCAGCCGTCGCCACTCAACGTGAATCAATTCTGTCTTACATCGTAAATACTGCCGGAGCATTCAGGGACTAAAGACTCCTTTCGCCTCTGGTCGATTTACATTTTTACTTTTCTTTAGGGATTTTTTGTGAACAATCTTTCATTTCATTAAACATACTAACCGGCAAGGGGGATTAAGATATGAGCTCTTCATCGGATAAGTCGTTGCCACTTGGAAATCCATCCATCCTGGAACATCCCACCCCAGACGCGCTTACCGAAATCGCCCAGCGGCTTGTTCAGTTCCCCTTTGCTCCTCCAGATGTAACGCTCAAAGAAGAGAACGCGCTTTCGACCTCGAAGGACTGGTTCACAAAACACGACAAGAAGGCGATCGATAAGCTCGCCAGTCTTGATTTCCACGCGTCGAGCGGTCCCCAAAGCGTGGGTGTCGTCCCAAAGCTTCATAATACTTCAGCGGGCATAGAAATTTATCAGCTTCCGTCCACAATTACCAAAGAGACGTTTGAAAAAACCGAAGGGCCTTACCGCCCGGGCAAAACTAAAAAATACAGTAACAAAAGATCAGGGAAGAAAATTGCTAAATTCAAGGTGGGTAGCATGGCCGAATCCGGTCTGGCCTGCTTTTACGTGTCTCGACTTCTAGGGCATCTGGTCGAGGTGCCGCCTGCGACCTATCGGACAATGAGCGTTCAAGAGTTCCAGAAAGTTGGCGAGCAGGCGCGAACCACGGGGCATCCAAGTTGCACTGAGGCGTGGGCAAATCTGCGAGCCATGGTCAAGGCCGGCAGTTCGAAGTTAGTCCTTGCAGATGGAAAGCTGGTATTTGGATCCCTGGCGGAGAATCCTCGCGGGGAGAACAGTAGTCCCGAAGATTATTGGACCGTCAGTAGCATTAGAGGTCACAGCTTTTACAAAGTCTTGTCTTCAAAGTCGCCTGTGGCAAATACGTTAAACTTGAACGATGCGAAGTGCCTTCAGGATCTTGCGCTGGCTCAGGACATGACGCGAGGTGTGATTCTTGACTCAATTTTTCGACAAGTCGATCGCCTGGGTAACATCAGCATCGCTCTGTTGCAGCATTACGTTACCAAAAAAGGTAAGATCGAATGGACTGACAAGCTGAGTGACAAAGATAAGGCTGAAGCGGTCAGCCCCATTCAGTCATTGAAGCGAATCATGTACAAAGATAACGACGATGGAATGATGTGGGGGACCAATTCGATTTCCGTCAGCCCAATTCTCAGCGATGCGCATCACATCGACAAAACGATCTACAATAGATTGCAATGGTTGGCCGGCTTAATGCAAGACAGCGAACCAGGTTCAGACGCGAAGATAAAGGAATATTTTCTGAACGTCGTACACATCTCGGACGGCAACTACGATAAGTTGAAAGCAAGCTTGATTAAACAAGCCGCCGGGCTCAAAAGCCGCGTGGACTCAGGTGATATTCAGCTCGATCTGAGTTTCGAAGAAACGATGAAGGGGCTTTATGCAAAGGAGGTAGAGGCCGCCCAGAGTGGGCAGTCAACCGGTACAGAACCCACTGCGGCGCCCGGAGATAGTTCTCCGCCGGGTCCGGGTCCGCAGGAATCTGATCTAACCCAACCCCGTGCCCAGGAAATTATCGAACATACAGCTCCAAGTGGAACGATCGAACGCGCTATTCGGCCCGCGAATTTTCCCGGACATCCCGAGATTTATAGCAAAAAAGACATCGAGAATGAAAAGGAGCTCGCGGAAATAGACTTTTACGACAGCAAAACGAAAGAGGGATTAGATATTGTCCTGGTTCCCAAGACCTATAGCACTTCGCCGGGGTTAAATATTCATGCGGTTAACTTGCCGGCTGGAATGAGCCGTCTCAGTTACGCTAGCTCGCATACAGGGAAAGCCCATTCAAGCGAAGATAAAGTGATCGCCAAATATAAGCAGTCTATGCCGGGTCATTTCACTTACAGCCCCGCAATCCTCGGTTATTACCATTTGTCGCGTTTCCTTGGTGCAGGGCATGTCGAGCCTGCCATTGTCCGTACGATGGATGTCGCTGCACATAAGCCGCTGGCTGACTTAGGCAAAACGAAGGCCACTGGTTCAAATAACCGTAAACAATGGACAGAGCTAAGAGCGTTGGACGACACTCACAGTAATCCAATTCTCTATACGGAAGACGGGAAGCAGCTCTACGGTGTTTTGCAAGCGAACCCTACGGGCGAACAAAGTTATCCTCACTTGAGCGACTTGAGTGGTGCGGGTGCGTTCGCGGCGTCGGCTGAATTTGGAAACGTGAGTAGTCCGAACCCACTCAAGTTAAACTGCAAAGATGGCAGCGGTAAACTCAATCAGTCCGCTGTTCAGCAGCTCGTGCAAATAAGAGACCTTTCCGACATGGTACTCATGGACTTTATCATGAGCCAGGCCGATCGCTTCAGTGGCAACATGCATTGCGAAAAAGTCTACATGTGGATTGAAAACGGCGTCGTAAAGAATCAAAGCAAAAAGAGCGACACTGCGAAGGCTGCAGAACAGCTGAAGCACATCCCGTCCGACGCTGTTTTAGTCAATCGAATGATTCTGAAAGATAACGACGCCGGCTTGGTCAGCGGAAATTCGGCCAAGACCAACCACCTACTCGAAAAGGTCGGTCACATGGATTTCAAAACTTATGATCGGCTTCTTGATTTGCAAAAAGAGCTTCAAAAACCGGAAGTCGCCCAGTGGTATCAGACGGAGCTCTTATTTACCGCGAGCGATTTCAACACCATGAGGAGTAACGTGGATCAGGCGGTAGGCTATCCTGAGTAGCCGTAAAGACAAAGGCCTGTTTTTGGATGCTAATGTTAACGCTGTGCTAGGGGCTGGAGATCAGCCGGAACAGGAAGTCGAAACGAAGCCCGAGGCTGATGACAGCGGCAGCGCCCCTGTGATAAGTATTACCGGCTCAGTAGGCCGATGGGAAAAAAACGCGGGGAATCTAGCGGCGGACGTGGAAACTGTACAGCGCCTTTTGGAAACGGCGGCACAAAAATTACAAGCTACTCAACTCGATCCGCAGGGCGTCGATGGAAAGATTGCCCGGCCACCACGGAAGTCGAACACAGTGGCTGCGATTGAAGCTTTTCAAAGTCATGCCAGCCTTCCGGTTGATGGTCTTGTCGAGCCCGGCAGTCAGACATGGCAAGCTCTCCTGCAGGCATCCGGCGGTGTTTAAAAAGACAAATCCTGTTTTGCGCACAACCTATCAGAGCGACGCAAGAGTTAGGATCATTGCCTCAGCGATTTGGTCCAGGTCCCAGCCACAATCCCTGGATAGCCTGCAGCAGTGAGTAAGTGTTTCGTTGCGGAAATGCGACTGTCAGATTTGGAAGCTCGAAGAGGTCAGTCATTTGGGAAAATGCGCCGACAGGAAATCATCGTCCATACCAACGACTAAATCGACATAGGTAATAAACTGGTTTTTAGCTAGAAGCGCCTTTTCAATCGCCTTTTTCAACGCGGGTTGGACAGGCAGCTCGACTTCGGTGCGACTGGAGTCAGCGGTTTTCGACAGAGGGTTAGGCGTGACTCGAGGAAAGCCTTTGAGCGACTTGCCTGAGCTGTCCAAGACGTTTACTTCCAGCGTTCCTGTTTCGCTATTAGCAGGCTGACTGATTTTTACCAAAAAATGAAAAGGTAAATGTGGCACGCATCCTTCCACAATCCGTTCCGTCGACGCCGTCTACAATCGCAGGGTGGGAAATTGGGAGACCCTCCCGTTGAAATGATGGCGCTGACACGCCTTTTTCTCCGGGTTTCGCATCTGGAAAATGTTCCCGAAAATGATAACGAATTTCGCATGCGAAAGGCGGAGGCATATTGGATGCCCCGTTCGCAAGCGCTGGAAAATGAACGGAGAAACCGCAACAAAACAGGACCAAAAACGTAGTCAGCGATTTGTGCAGCATGCGTAAATCTCGCACGACTGGAAATTTCCCGCGAGGTTATCGGCACTGCAATGGATACGTTACGCCATTAACGACCGCTGCTTTTCCAGGAAAAAGCTGGTAGCGAATAGTGGCCGACGATGCGCCCCCGCCGTTTGCTGGATGTGTCGTCCCCGTTGAGACGCCGAGGACTCTCGCGCAAGCAACGCTGATTTCGCCGAGGTGATCCGACGGTCCGATGTCTGCGACGACAGCGTCGGTAGTCCTCCCCGTGCGAGAGTTTGTCACGAGACAGTGACACCCGAGCACGATACGGGAAACTTCCTGAATGATGATCGGCGGCACGGCTATGAAGGGAACCGTGGCGGAGTCTACATATTTGAGAGGAGAAGAATCCGGGAGTGGCTTTCCATTTTCGCCCGGCAAACATAGCGAGGTGGCCGAGACGTAAGCACCAGGACAGGGATCAGTTTTCTTCTGGATAATGGGCTTGCCCTTTTCAGTGCCTGTATTCGTAACAACTCCACACCAGTTGCCCGGTTCACCTGCATTTGCGAGAACATCCAGCGTCTGTCCATCATAGCAATCGGGAGCGTAGCATGGCGGCTGACCAAACTGACCATTTGCTCCGTCGCCGTCGATCGTGGCACCTGCGAAGAACCTCACGCTTCCATCATCTAACTCGATGATGTCGCTGTTGTTGATCGTGGCGATTTTCCTCATTCGAACTGGCGTCCGAGAAATTTCGAATCCGCGGTCTTCATGCCGATGTGCTTAACAATTTACTAGCTAACTTTCAAGGCCTGGTTTGGGATGGAGTTGAATGTGTAAGCCATCGCGAATTCATTTCCCGGGTCAGGCAACAAGCTTACAATGGGCAGTGCACGATGCCGATGTGGCGGAACGGTAGACGCAACGGACTTAAAATCCGTTCTCGCGAAAGCGGGGTATGGGTTCGAATCCCATCATCGGCACCCAGACAATGCAATTGTGGAAAGGGAAATCATTGTCGCCGACAACGGAATTTACTTCACGTCGGCCAATTCCGGAACGGTACACAAAAAATAAAGCATCTTTTCTCGAGCGTGTGTGCACGCTGCGGACCAGGCTTGTGGCTCCAATTGCAGGCGGCGCACTCGTTCGTCATTGTGGCGTTCAAGGTAATAAGTCACGTTTTTTGTCAACTCGAACATTGTCCGTTCCACCTGTGCGGTAGCGTTTGGCTCCGGCAGCCAAATTCGATCCTCACTGGCCGGCGAAGGCCAACCCAGGAGAAGATGGAAGTGCCCGTCGTTCGCACCGAAACAATCGAATCTGAGAATCTGGAACTCAAACGCGTAAAGCGAAACGGCCGGGCCTTTTCCAATAGGCAAGACTTTCCAGTACACTTTCAAATTGACGTCGGGTTGGACACGTATCCACTCCACATCACGTCGCATCTCTCCGGGGGCAAGGTCGAGCTGCTCCGGATTGACCCTGACGCTTGCGTCGTAGCGCAAGCGTCCCACAAACCGCTTAATTTGTGCGCGGACAGGTGAAGGTATGACTGATAGTTTCATCAAACGCAGGACGGTACATGCTTCTCTTTTGTTGCGAGTTTCATGCCGAGGCTGTGACCACGAAATAAAGCTTCATCGGAATTGATATAAGCCCATTCTCCAAAGCGTCCGACGGTATAAATTCTGCGCTCGCCAAGCCACCGCTGTACGAGCGCAACGATCTTATTGCGCGAATGTGTTGGGACTGGGTAACCGAGAGGAATTCGAAGGACTTTGGCACGCCGAACATAATCAGGAGAAGGGATCACGGCCATTCGTAGCAGACCGGTAACAACGTCATTCACCAATGCTGTGACATTATTGCTTCCGCTGAAAGGGCTGCGATCTGATAATTCGACCTGGATGCCGTGACGCGGCAACGCCCGGAGCCAGCGCGATGAGTTATGGTTGAGCACTATCTTGTGGCCAATAACGTTCTCATCAGGACAGTAAATTCGCTGGCGAACTGTCTCCTGTCGTCCATTCAAAACCAACATTACAAGAGTTATGGGCAAAGCTTCCAGCTTGGATACCGCAGAGCTTATTTCTGCAGGTACGTCCGGGATCAGCCGCAGCAGCGCGGGCAGGGGAATTGTTGAAATGAGGCGACGCCAGGACGCTGTTTCGCCATTCGCAGTTCTCACTGTAAAGGTTTGCGGGTCGATACGTGTGACGCACTGGCCAAACCGGAGATCGACTACCTTCCGTGCAAGTGCCTGAAAGATCTCTCCAAATCCACCTTCAGCCGGGTAGGCGATTACCGTTTCCTTTTGTAAAGGTGTTCGGTGGCCGGTCTTCGGCACGCTGCTTTCCGTCGTGCCAAGGGGCGAAGCAACCCGCTCGGCAACCCATTCAGTACCGAGACGGGCTAAATCAGCGCCCCAAAGCTTCCTGTTATACGGACGCATGAACAACTCAGTGACGCCGCGTCCGAAACGACGATCGAGATACTCATCGAAATTTGCCGCGTCCTGCCAGCCGCTAGCTGCTTCGAGGCCGATTCGACATGCATCCCGCGATGCACCATCTGCAAGATCTGAGAAATGTTGTTGAAACGGGTAGCGCACCCACTCTCCGTTTAACCAGCACCACGCGTCGCGCTTCTGTTCCTCCATTTCCAACGCTTCGAACACAAGACGACGGATGGCAGGATGCGGCGTGGTAAACGAATGCCCGCCAAGATCGAAGATCGCTCCATCTATCGTCATGGAGCCACAAAGTCCGCCGGCGATTTCCCGACTCTCCAGCAAAACTGCAGAGTCGCCTAGGGCAAGTGCCGCACCCAATCCAGCCGGACCGGCGCCGATGATGATCGTGTCGCCTCTTATTTCGGACCTGTTGGGCTGGTTGGCCATGCTGCGCGCTATTTATTCTTGCAATTATCAAGAATTAGATTTTTTGCAGTTAAATTGTTTGCAATCGAAACGGGTATGTCACGATTAAATCCGGAGAAGAAAACTCTAGATATCAAACAGCAGCTCTCAATTTGCACACTGCAGATTCGATAAATACGAATGAAGATCCACCTTTATGCGCGCTGCTGGAACGAGAGAGACATGCTGCCATTCTTTTTCCGGCATTATGACAATCTAGTTCAGCGATACATCATCTATGACGATGCATCGACCGACGATTCACAGGAGATTTTGCGCCGTAATTCCAAGGTCGAAATGCGGTCAATGCCCCCCTACAGCGACCCCGAGTCCAGAATCGGTTCTGCGCTCGCGCTTCAGGAGAACTGTTGGAAAGAAAGCCGCGGCATTGCTGACTGGGTAATTGTGACAGATATCGACGAACATCTGTATCATCCGGATATGTACGAGTATCTCGCACAATGTCGTGCACGAGGCGTGACGATCATTCCCGCTCTGGGATACCAAATGCTTTCCGAGCAATTCCCTGATCACAAAAACTTGCTTTGTCAGTTGCTCACCAAGGGGGCTTGCGACTCAATGTACAGTAAATTGAACATCTTCTGTCCCAACGAAATCGACACGGTGAATTATACGCCGGGCCGTCATAAAGCCGCACCAACGGGTCATATAGTTTCGCCAGCGCGGGACGAAGTACTATTGCTTCACTATCATTATTTGGGTTTTGAGCGTGTGCGGAAGCGGTACGCTCAATTTCTTACCAGGCAGCGAAAAACCGATATCGAAATGGGATTCGGCGAACAATACTCATGGTCTTCCGAGCAACTCAGCGACGCGTGGAACCTCATAGCGAATCGGCTGGTTGATGTTTCGCGCGCAAATCTAAGACCCTGGTACTCCCACGAAGGACCACGCTGGTGGAGAAAAGGTGGCAAGTTAAGGAAAGGATTGCGCCTGGCGAAGCAATGGCGAACGCGCGTGCGAGTGAGAGTATGAGTTTTGGAAAAAATTCCGCCGATATGGCTGAGAGCGACATCAGGAATCGAATGAAACAACTCGGGATTTATGATTCCGATCTTGAGGAAAAATTCGCCCGGTCCTCGGGACCGGGTGGTCAAAACGTTAATAAAGTTGCAACCGCAGTGACGCTCCGGCATGGGCCGAGCGGGATCAGTGTGACCGTGCAGGATTCGCGTTCGCAAGCTGTGAACCGAAAGCTCGCGCGTGAACGTCTGCTCGAAGCAATCGCGACGCGCCCGTGAGGAGCGTCGCGCCGCAGAAATTGCCAAACGCGAGAAAGCGCGCCGACGAAAATCGCCACGTCCGGCAGCGCTCAAGCAAAGGATTTTGGAATCAAAACGCAAGCGCGGCGACTTAAAGAAGCAGCGGACCAAGATTCACGTTTGAAAGAATTCTGGGTCCTAATACATCTGGCGACGCGTGTTGTGACGAATTGGTTTGTAAACAAACACTTACGCTATGAAAAAAGGAATGAAATTAGCTGCTGCCTTAGCCTTCGTGGGCTTAACAGTGGTTTCTTGTTCCAGCCAGCCTGAGACCACCACGACTACGACTCGTCAAACCACAGTTTCAACTGCGGCGCCGCCACCACCGGTTCCTGCATCGCAGAGTACAACGACCACGACGCACAGCGGCTATTGATCGATAAACCTCATTTGAGGTTCTGAAGACGGGCTGTGCCCAGGTCTGTCTGCCGCTGACCGTCGAAAATCTGACATTAGGATTTTTCCGCCGGTTCCTCTGGGCTTTGCGTTTGCTCTTCCTCAGTCTGACTCACTACAGGCGCGATTGCCTGGAGCTTTTCGCCGTTACGCAGGTCCATCAGTTTTACGCCCATTGTATTGCGACCGGTTCCGCGAATTTCTTTCACCCGGGTACGCACCATCTGGCCTTTGTTCGTGATCAACATGATTTCATCCGCTTCGCGAACCGTGAGCGCGCCAACGACCTCGCCGGTTTTTTCGCCGGTTCTCATGGTGATGATGCCTTTGCCTCCGCGTGATTGCCGCCGGTAATCATCAAACGTTGTGCGTTTACCGATTCCGTTCTCCCCGGCGACCAGCAACATCGCGTCTGGGTCAACAATGGCGGTTGCCACGACGTGGTCGCCTTTCCGCGGGCGAATTCCCCAGACTCCGACAGTGTTGCGGCCCTGATCGCGCAACTGTTCTTCGTGGAAGCGCAAACTCATGCCGTCTTTCGTAATGAGCACGACTTCGTTACTGCCGTTCGTTAGTTTCGCATCGATCAAGCGGTCACCGTCTTCGATTTGAATGGCGATGATTCCGCCGCGGCGGACGTTCGCATAGTTGGATAAATTCGATTTTTTAACGATGCCGGATCGCGTTGCAAAAACGATGTGCAGATTTTCGTCCCACGTTTCGTCGACAACATTCGGCCCAGTGCCTGATTTCTTGGATTGCACGCGAATTGTGGCTGCGATTGTTTCGTCTGGCTTGAGCTCGAGAATGTTGGCGATCGAGCGGCCTTTCGCCGCGCGTCCCATCTCGGGAATCTCGTAAACTTTTTCCACATAAGCGCGTCCTGTGGCGGTGAAAAACATCAGGTAATCGTGCGTCGTAGCGGTGAAAAGATGCTCGACGAAATCGCCTTCGTCCTCCTCGGTAGCGCCTTCGCGCGTCTGCATTCCGATCACGCCTTTACCGCCGCGCCGCTGCGCGCGAAACGCGCTCACTGCCGTACGCTTGATAAAGCCGCCATGGGTGATGCTGATGATACAACCCTCATTTACGATCAGGTCTTCGACATTGATCTCCGCTTCGTCGGGCGCAATTTCCGTCAGACGCGGCGAACCGTATTTGTCACGGATTTCGCGCAGTTCCTTTTTGATGATGGTGAGGACGCGCTGCTCCTTGGCGAGAATGTCACGCAAATCGTTGATGGTCTCGATCAGTTGCTTGTATTCGCTGACGATCTTTTCGCGCTCAAGCCCGGTCAGTTGATATAAACGGAGATTCAGAATTTCGTCCGCCTGCTGATCGCTGAAGGCGTAGCGGCCATCGGTCAGGCGTGCTGGATTCCGAACAAGAATCCCGAGTTGTTCAACCTGGCGTTTGGTGAATTCGAAGGCGAGCAGTTTCACCCGCGCTTCGTCGCGATTCGCTGATCCGCGGATGATGCGCAGGAATTCATCGAGATTGGCGAGGGCAATGAGGTAACCTTCGAGCGTTTCAGCGCGCTCTTCGGCCTTGCGTAATTCGTATCTCGCGCGGCGCAGTATCACCTCGCGCCGATGATCGATGTATATGGCATTGGCATCCTTAAGCGACAGTAACTTTGGCCGACCGTGATCGATGGCGAGCATCATGACGGCAAATGAACTTTCCAGCGCCGTGTGCTTGTACAGATTGGCGATGATCACCTTCGGGTTCGCATCGCGTTTGAGCTCGATGACCACGCGGGTGTTTTCGTCCGATTGATCGCCGACGTAGCTGATGTCGGTCAGAACCTTTTCGTTTACCAAATGCGCGATCCGCTCGACCAACGTGGCCCGGTTCACACCGTACGGAATTTCCGTAATGACGATTTGCTCGCGGCCGCCTTTGAGTTCTTCCACTCCCGCTTTGCCCCGCACTTTAACGCTGCCCCGACCTGTTTCGAAATACTGGCGAATGCCATTGACACCGCAAATCATGCAACCGGTGGGGAAGTCCGGCCCCTTCACGTGGTGCATCAGCTCCTCGAGCGTTATATCGGGATTATCAATTTGCGCGCAGAGACCATCGATGACTTCGCTCAAATTATGTGGCGGGATGTTGGTCGCCATGCCGACGGCGATGCCAGTCGCGCCGTTAACGAGCAGATTTGGAAACGCAGCGGGGAATACGGTGGGCTCGGTGCGCGTTTCGTCGTAGTTCGGAACAAAATCGACGGTGTCCTTGTCCATGTCGGTCATCAACGCAGCCCCGAGATGCGTCATGCGCGCTTCGGTGTACCGCATCGCTGCCGGCGGATCGCCCTCAACCGATCCGAAATTGCCCTGGCCGTCCACCAGCGGTTCGCGCATGGCCCACTGCTGCGCCATGTGAACGAGCGTGGGGTAGATCACAGCTTCGCCATGTGGGTGATAATTACCGCTTGTGTCGCCGCAGATTTTGGCGCACTTCCGGTGCTGCCGCCCTGGAAAGAGAGACAGATCGTGCATCGCGTAGAGAATTCTCCGCTGCGATGGCTTTAGTCCGTCACGTGCATCCGGCAACGCGCGAGAAATGATGACGGACATCGAGTAATCGAGAAACGACCGCGATACTTCCTCGGCTACATTTATCGGCTCTACTTTTTCGTTTGGATTCAACATGATTTTTTTAACCCGATGCTAAAGAGTACGCAGAAGGCCGCTCCGCCATGAAACGTTCTTCCCAAACCCTGGAAGTCTCATCGGCTTGCCGCGTGGTCACCGGCGGACCCACTCGCGCATCAGGCGGAAGTTTAATTTTTAAGAAATTCAGCACAGCACGGATCGTTGCCTCGTAATCCTGGCAAAGTCTTTCGTACTCGACCTCGAACGGCTGAACTTCATTCCGTCGAAAGAAATCGTCCCAGATTTTATCCTGCCGTTTGGCTTCGTGCAGTGATTGCTCGATGAGATCCGCATCGAATTCCGGTTCTCGCAAACTGGTTTTACCTTCCTGTACTTTCCAAAGCCCGGTCTGAAGTGCGCGAGCTACGGACAATGCCTGGCGCAACTTGTGCCGCCGCACGATGCGCACAAAACGAAGACCCGGGAAGGCCTCTTGCAGCATTACAAGGTCGCCTGTTATGGAATTTCCGAAGTTGTGGGTCTCTCTGAGTCGCGTAAGAAAATCGTCCAGATACCAACTCATCAATTTGAAACCAAAGACCTCGTTGTGCGTTGTTTTGCTATTTACCACACCGCGTACATAGGCTGCGTAATCCGCGATCGGATCAATCCCAAGCTCTGCGGCGTAGCGGCCCTCTTTCGGGAGAAAAAATTGCTTCGGCATGCCTGCGCGGCGAGTGTCGCGCAGCCCGTCTGTAAGCAGATTGCTGCCTGATCGGGGAATCGTGCAGACCACATAACAACGCCGCGGATGACGCAGCTTATGAAAGAGCCCTCCCATGGCTTCACTGCCTGTCATCCTGAGCGGAGCGCAGTGGAGTCGAAGGATCTCGCGAAATTACTTTAAGCTTGTTCCGCGGGATCCCTCGACTTCGCTCGGGATGACATTGTTGGCGTTGGCTAAACATCCAAATTGCGCACATTTAACGCGTTGTCCTCGATGAATTGGCGACGAGGCTGAACCACGTCGCCCATCAAGATCGTGAACATCTTGTCGGCATCGACAGCGTTATCCTCGTTCAAGTCCACTTTTAAGAGCTTACGTTTCTCGGGATTCATGGTGGTCTCAAACAACTCCTTGGCGTTCATTTCGCCGAGACCTTTGAAGCGTTTGATCTGCACTCCGCGTCGGCCAATCTCCAGGATCTTCTGGAGGATCTCGGGAATGGAAAATAATGGATGCGAAACCGCTTTCTCACCTTCACCTTCGATCAACTCAAAGATAGGACGATCGCTGGTCGCGTAATGATCGACCTTTAAACCTTTGCGAGCGAGTTCGGCGATAATCTTCTCTATTGCAGCCGACTCGTGCAGCTCCACGAGTCTACCGCGTCTGCGTGTTCCATCCGCGCGCGCAGGTGCCTCGCCTAACGGGAGCAATTCCTGATCGATCTCCGTATCGAACAAATTCAGATCGAGGTTTTCCTGATGAAATTTGCGAACCGCTTTCTCGTCGTGAAAATAGAGCGCACTTTCCTCGTTCCCATCACGCACCTTCACAAGATAATTCGGAAGTTTGCCCGATTTCGAATTGCGGTGGGCAAGGTACGTTTCAAAATCGCCGCCGTGGCGCCTTACCGCTTCGCTCAATTTTGCAAGTTTCTCGAGCGATTCGAGAATGTCCTTCAACTGCGTCGCACTAAATTCTTTTTCGTCAGCGAGATTCTTCAGTCGGGTGTCCTCGGCACCCAGCGAAATAAGGATTTTGTTCAGCCTCGCGTCGTCTGCGACGTATTCCTCACGCTTCCTTCGTTTGATCTGATAAAGCGGCGGTTGCGCGATGTAAATTTTGCCTGCGCGCACCAGCTCAGTCATCTGCCGGAAGAAGAATGTCAGCAAGAGAGTGCGAATGTGTGAGCCGTCTACATCGGCGTCCGTCATGATGATGATACGGCCGTAACGAAGCTTTGCCATGTTGAAAACGCCTTCCTCCTTGCCGTTACTTTCTTCCTTGGGTTTGCCAATCCCTGTGCCGATTGCTGTGATCATCGCCTGGATCTCAGTGTTCTTGAGAAACTGATCTTCGCGCGCTTTCTCGACGTTGATCAGCTTGCCGCGGATGGGCAGGATCGCCTGGTAGCGGCGATCGCGTCCCTGTTTAGCCGAACCGCCTGCGGAGTCGCCCTCAACGATGTAGAGCTCCGTAAATTCCGGATCACGCTCGGAGCAGTCGGCCAATTTTCCGGGCAAACCGCCGCCGGTCAGTGCACCTTTGCGAATCGTCTCTCGCGCTTTTCGCGCAGCCTCGCGCGCTCGCGCGGCGGTAAGCACCTTATCGAAAACGCGTCGGGCGATTGGCGGGTTCTTGTCGAAAAAAGTCATCAACCCGTCGTACACAGTCGAGTTCACGATTCCGTCGATCTCGGTGTTAACGAGCTTCACCTTGGTTTGAGATTCGAAACGCGGATTGGGAAGTTTGACACTCAGAACCGCGATTAGCCCTTCGCGCACGTCGTCTCCCGAAAGGGACGGGTCCTTGTCCTTGAGAAGACTGTTTTGCTTTGCGTATTGGTTGATCGCCCTCGTCAACGCCGTGCGGAATCCAGTGAGATGCGTGCCCCCGTCAGGGTTGGGGATCGAGTTTGCAAACGGCAAAATCTGATCGTTGTAGCTATCGTTGTATTGGACAACCACATCGACAAAAACTTCGTCTCGCTGTCGGGCGATCACAATCGGCTTCGGATGCAAAACCTGCTTGTTCTCGCCGAGCTGCCTGACGAATTCTTCGATGCCGTGTTTATAATAGAATCGCTCGTTCCTTGGCGGATCGATGCGTTCATCGGTGAGCGTGATCTCCAGGCCTGGATTAAGAAATGTTAACTCGCGCAAGCGCGTGGCCAGTCGTTCAAACTTGAACTCACTTGTGATGGTGAAAATCGTCGGGTCAGGCAGGAACGTGATAAGTGTGCCCGTAGTCTTCTTGTTTTTGATCTCGCCGATGACTGTGAGTTTGTCCGTCGTTTTGCCCTTGGCGAAAGCCATGTGATAGACTTTGCCCTCACGCGAAACTTCAGCCTTGAACCATTCCGAGAGAGCGTTTGTGCACTTCGCGCCGACGCCGTGCAACCCTCCCGAATACTTGTAGGCGCCTTGCCCGAATTTTCCCCCCGCGTGCAGATTCGTCAGCACAAGCTCGATCGCCGGCATCTTCCATTTCGGATGAACGTCGACTGGAATGCCGCGGCCGTTATCACGCACAGAGATCGATCCGTCGACGTGGATGATTACTTCGATCTTTGTGCAAAATCCCGCGAGATGCTCGTCGATGGAATTGTCCAGGACTTCGTAAACCAGATGATGCAATCCACGTTCGTCCGGATCTCCAATGAACATTCCCGGCCGTTTCCGAACCGCTTCGAGGCCTTCCAGCTTATCGATTTGTGCCGCATCGTATTTTTGGGTTGCGGCGATTCCGGTCGAGGTACTGGTTTTTTCGACCGGAATTTCCTCTTGAACTTGCGCCATAGAATTGGGGCCCGACGGCCCGCACGAACAGCATAGCCGGAAACGACTCCGAAACAACAAATAATCTCTGGTTTCGATCGGGTTATATCCGCTACTAATTGGAGGCGGCCAGTCCGCCGGGCCCAATATCTTGTGGTGCGGGACCGTCCCCGGTTATCGCCGATTTTGCCGGCTTGACCAGCCGTTTTTGGACCCTGAAAATAAGCTTCTCTTATGTGCCTCCGCGCCCTCTGGGAAGCACGCTGGATTTGCTTTTTATCTTCTGATTCCTGTGCGTAACATCAAGATATGCCCAAGATCGTTCGAGAAATGTTTTCAGTAGTGGCGGTCGCGCTCGCGGTCCTTCCGCTTCACGCGCGGGAAGGGGTGGATTATGCAGCTTACAAGTCCCCTGCCGGCGTCCTCATTGTTTCCGAAAGGTCCGGCCAATACTTTAGTATAGATATTCCGGGCGATGGGATTCATCTGGTTGGCCCAAACGAAATCTACGCGCTCGGAAATGTCGAAGCGGCTCACCACCCCTTCATCATGGTGGGCACCCGCTGTCTCCAGGTAATGCCCGTTCCAGTTGCAGAGTTCAAAGGAAATCCTCAGGCAGGAGACGATGTGATTTTGCGGCAGCAGGCTAAATACGAACTCGACGCACAGCACCCTATTACGTCCAAGATGAAGAAAATTGTGTTGCCAAATGGACGGGAAGCACTCTTTTACTCCTGCAGGGTTCGTGAAACTGGCCCCGGTAGCGAAACCCAGGTCTTTGTGACGCTTCGTCAAAACGATTATGTTCTGGTGTTAATGTCTAACGTCCCGCGAGGCGACACAGAAGAGAGAGTAAAGGCTTTTTTGGCGCGTATTGCCTCAAGTTTCCACGCTTCGAAGACGCCGATTCGTCCCAAGGCTCCGCCATATGTAGGCTGAGTATCGCCTCGATTACTATCCATAGGCCGGCTTTGACCATGCGTCTGCAAACCTTGAATGAAGCACGCTGGATCCTGGCGATTCTTGCAGTGCTCGCAGTTATTTTTGGGGTACTCTCAGCGTGGGCCTTCTGGTTCTTTTTGCTCCTGTTCTTGTGCACCCTCGCCTTTTTCCGCGATCCCGAACGCGCCACGCCTGCGGATGAAAATCTGATTGTGGCTGCGGCTGACGGAAAGGTGATGGACATCGTCGAATTGAATGAAGACGAGGTGCTCAAAACGAAAACCCGGCGCGTCGGAATCTTTTTGTCAATCTTTGATGTGCACACGAATCGCGCGCCAATTGATGGCCGCGTCGTTTACCGCCGGCACCGGCCGGGACTTTTTCTCGATGCGCGTCGGCCGGATTGTTCGGAGAAGAATGAATCAATGACGTGGGCGTTCCAGAATCCGCGCGTTACAATCGTTGTTCGGCAAATTGCAGGCGCAATCGCAAGACGCATCGTGGCCTGGGCAGAAGTCGGCGGCGAATTAAAAAAGGGCGAGCGCTTCGGCATGATTCGCTTCGGCTCGCGAACAGAATTATATTTGCCTTTGAATGCTGAACTTCTCGTGAAAAGGGGCGATCACGTTTTCGGCGGATCGACAATCATCGCGCGGCTCCTCGACCAGTGAACGAACAGCCTTCCAAAATCTATCTTCTGCCGAATTTGATGACGGCGGGAAATCTATTTTGCGGATTTACCGCCACGCTCAAGATCCTGGAAGGCGCTTTGCTGCAAGCTTCCAACCCAGACGCCGCATCTGATCTCTTTCACACCGCTATCTGGTGCATTCTCGGCGCGTTCGTTTTTGATTTCCTCGATGGACGGCTGGCGCGGCTTGGCGGACACGAGAGTCCGTTCGGACGGGAGTTCGACTCGCTTGCGGATATTGTGTCGTTCGGGCTTGCGCCTGCACTGATGGTTTATCGGGTTGTGTTGCAGGAGTTTCCTCGCGCGTGTTGGATTATCGCGTTTGTTTATCTCGCTTGCGGCGCGCTGCGATTAGCCCGTTTCAATGCAGCGGGTGCGAAGAACGATGGAGGCAATCACTCAAATACGTTCACAGGTTTTCCCATTCCCGCTGCAGCCGGTCTCATTGCGTCGATTACGTTGTTCCTGCTTTGGCTCGCCGAAGGTGAACATCGTATCGGCAACTGGCGCTTCGCGCTGCCACCGCTGCTGCTCTTTCTCTCCTTCATGATGTTCAGCCGCTTTCAGTATCCGAGCTTCAAAGCGATCAATTGGAAGACCAAGAAATCGATCCCGCGTTTTCTCATCATCATCCTTATTCTCATCATCACTGTGCTGAATTACGAGTGGATGCCCGCTGTCCTTTTCCTTGCATATCTACTCTACGGGTTATTCCGTCCCTGGCTCTCCCGCGAATGGCGTCGCGAAATCGAAGAAGAAATTGGCGAAGAACCTTCCAGCGAACCAGCGGAACAAACGCGCTGAGAGTTGTCGCGAATCAGGCCCACCGATACGAACCAAAATTGGATGACTGCGCGCAATTCGTGCCACTCATTGATTTAGTCGCGCGAGGACTTCAGGATCACGCACGTCTGCCCATTCACCAGTGAGCTCGAGCGCCTTCACTTTTTTACCGGAATGAGCAAGATCGCGAATAGCGTCGGTCAGTTCGTATTCGCCGCGTGGAGACGGTTTCAATTTTGCGGTGAAATCAAAAATGCTCTGGTCGAAATGCGTAAAGACCGGCGTTATAGAATGGAACAGCGTGCTCGGAGAGCCCGCTCCACCTATCAGATTTCTCAAGGATATCGAGAACTTCCATCCGTTCGTTCAGAAACACGGCGCCGCCTTTGGTGACATCTTCGCCGCGCGTGACTGTCAGTATCGCCTCGACGTCGTTAGGAAGATCGACCAGCCGTTTGTAATTCGCCGGGTCAACTAAAATATCACCATAGGCCAAAATGAACGGACGCTCGCCGACGAAATCGCGGGCAAGCTCGACAACGCGCCCCGTCCCATCTTGTAGGATTTGCGTCGCATACTGAATGGCGACGTTGTAGCGCGAACCGTCGCCGAAAAAATCCCGCACAGCGTCAGCGCGATATCCAACGACAAGAAGCAAGTCGCGTATTCCTGCGTCGCGCAATCCTTCAACGATGTGCTGTAAGACTGGTCTCCCGCGGACTTCGATCATCGGTTTGGGGAGATCGGCGGTAAGCTCACGCATCCGCGTGCCGCGTCCCGCCGCCAGTATGACAGCTTTCTCGATGATCGGTTTCAGATCCACGGATTCAGGACGGCGACGCCAAGACCTTGCACGTTTTTAGTGTTTCGAGTGACGAAGGTCAGCCGGTGAATGTTGGCGGTTGCTGCCAGCAAACCGTCTTCTGGCGGTATTGGTCGCAGCGCGCTAAGTCGGCCCCACTCGTGGGCGATTTCGAGCGTGATTGGCAAAATACGATCGCCGTATAAATGCGTCAGACGCGCGATCCATTGTTCCAATGCATCGGCTGCGGCGCGATCGGTGCGTCGCTTTAAAATCGCACCGCGTCTCAACTCACCGACTACCAACACGCTCAGGAAATTCTGGTTTGGCTCAATACTTTGGGCCCAGGAATTGACTTTCGGCGCGCACCGTTCGCGTTTGCGCAGCTCCGAAACGATATTCGTGTCCAGCAGGAAGCCGTTCACAATTTCACCTTGCGCGGCTTTCGCTTTGGCCGTCTGAAAATTCGACCGTCTCCTATGTCGGGCATGGTGCGCAGAAAATCTATCAACGGCATCTCCGGCGCCTCGCCGACGAGTGAGCGCCGCAATATTCGGCGCGCTTCCTCTTCGGCAGAGATTCCATCACTTGCCGCCTTTGCACGAAGTTTGCGCACAATATGTTGATCGAGCCGTCGAATCAGGATCTGTGGCATACGTTCCAAAATGATAGCAGTGCTATCACCCGCAGCAAGCCTGTTAAGCGAGATCTGCACCTTGGTCAAAAACCGATGCGACGACTGGAGCAGAAATGGAGGGGCGAGCTCTTGCGACCCTGGACGTCGGTGGAGCTCGTCCCTCTATTTACGATCAGCTTTTCTTCGGCTCCGTAATGATGAGCGCCGGCAAATTCGCCTGCTTAACCAACTCGCTCACTTTAACGACTTTTTCCTGCTTGAGCTGTGCCCATTTTTTTAGCTGCTCGTTCAGCTGGTTGCTCAACATTTGGAAGACTTCGAGCTGCGGCTTGGTTGGCTCAGTATCGCCCGCCTCAATCACATGGCTAAACGTATCGAACCGCTCGTTCAACATGTTCGGGTAAACGAGGTTCCCTTCCGAGGCTTTCATGTTTACCTGGATAAGCTTTTGCTCCACCTCGGACATTTGGTGATCGAGATCGTCTGCGGCAGCAAGCGCCTGTTTCAAGCGCTGATCATCTCCGAAACGTTTGTGCAGATTTTGAATTTGGGATTTGAGGTCGCGAATTTCGTTGACGGCCTGGTGCAGTTGCGAAATCCGATCGTTCACCTGCGTGGCTAAAGTGAATTGCTTTTGCAACGCCGATTCCTGTCCTTTTGTCCGCGGATCGATTGCCAAATGGAGCGGTGCGGTTTGCGATTTACCGCCAACAGTCAGTTTCACCTGGTAGTCGCCCGGAGCGGCCAATGGCCCTTTTGGTCCCGTGCTTGAATAGAATGCACCCGGGATTTGAATCGGATCGTCATAGCGCAGATCCCACGCGAACCGGTTCATTCCTTGGTTAGCTGGAATCGTTTTTACTCGCTCTACGCGATCCGGCCACTCGGGCGGTTGCTCATTTTCTTTTTTTCCCTTGCTGGAAAGGTGGCGTACCACTTTTCCCGAGGAGTCGAGGATGTCGAGTGTAACTTCCTCTTTCGGCGCGGACTTGACATAATAATCGATGATCGCTCCTGGCGGCGGGTTATCGCCGACTGGTTGGCGTTTGTCGAATTCCTCCGGGTAATGCAAGCGCAACGCGGTCTGCGGCTGATAGAGAATAACATCCATCGCGCCTGATTGGGTGTTCAACTGACGAAGTGGCGTCAAATCATCCAGCACCCAGAAGGAGCGCCCGTGCGTTGCCACCACCAGATCGTCATCTTTGACCACAAGATCGCGGATAGGCGTTACCGGAAGATTCAACTGCAGCGGCTGCCAGTGCGCACCGTTATCAAACGACACGAAGACCCCGATCTCCGTTCCCGCGTAAAGCAGGCCCTTGCGTTTGGGATCTTCACGCACCGCGCGGACATATGCGCCATCTGGAATTCCGGTTGTAATTGCGCTCCAATTTTTTCCGAGATCGGTTGTCTTGAAAATGTATGGCTTAAAATCGTCGAGCTTATGTCGATCCACGGCAACGTAGGCGGTATTCGCGTCGTGGGGTGAAGCGTCAATGATGCTGACTGTGCTCCACTCCGGCATCTTCGGCGTGACTTTTGACCAGTGCTGGCCGTCGTCAGTCGAAACGTGAACGAGCCCATCGTCAGTACCCGCCCAAAGCGTTCCTTTATTCAGCGGCGATTCAGCGAGCGCGAACACGGTGTCGTAATACTCGACTGATGTGATGTCATTTGTCAGCGGGCCGCCGCTCGGCTGTTGCTTGGATTTGTCATTACGTGTGAGATCGCCACTGATTTGCGTCCAGCTTTGCCCGTGGTCGGTCGATTTGAAAACGCATTCCGCCGCGGTGTAAAGCACGTCCGGGTTATGCGGCGAAAGCATCAGTGGCGAGACCCATTGGAAGCGATGCACAACATCGGCAGCGCCGTGTCCGGAGTTGTCCAGAGGCCACACGCTTACGTCCTGGGCTTCTTGTCTCCTTTTGTCGTAACGAGTAATGGAGCCTTCGTTGTTGGAATAAATGATGTGCCAATCGCGCGGATCCGGCACGACGAAGCCGCACTCACCGCCGCCGGCCTCAAACCAATCCTGCCGGCCAATTGCGCCCCAATCGGTGCGGCTCGCAATGCCGACATTCGAATTGTCCTGTTGCGCGCCGTAAATGTGATATGGGAACGCGTTGTCCACGGCTACGTGATAGAATTGCGCTGTCGGCTGATTATCTTGCGTCGTCCAATTTTTGCCGCCGTCAATTGAGATGCTTGCGCCGCCATCACTCGCATTCGCGATACGGGATGGATTTGCAGGATCAATCCACAGCCCGTGATGATCTCCGTGACGGGCCGGCATGAGATTGAATGTCTTTCCGCCGTCGACAGATTTAAACAGTCCAGTGTTTAGAACGTAAACGGTGTCCGCCGATTTTGGATCGGCGTAAACTTTGCTGAAATACCAGGCGCGCTGGCGAAACCGGCCATCATCATTTATTCGCGTCCAATGTTGTCCCGCATCATCGGATCGAAACAGACCGCCTTCCTTCGCCTCGATGATTGCATAGATTCGGTTCGAATCCGCTCCCGAAACGGCGATGCCAATTCTTCCGAGAATTCCATCGGGAAGACCGTTTCCGTCAAGCCGCTTCCAGGTGACGCCGTTGTCTTCCGATCGATACAATCCACTGCCCGGACCGCCACTGGAGAAAAACCACGGTTGCCGCCGCGCCTGCCAAAGCGACGCGAATACGATGTTGGGGTTATGCGGATCGAACACCACATCGATACCGCCGGTGTTTTCATCTTTGGATAAAACTTTCGTCCACGTTTTGCCGCCGTCGGTTGTCCGAAAAATCCCGCGCTCTTGATTTGGACCAAAGGCATGGCCCAACGCCGCTACCAAAGCGACGTTTTCATTTCTCGGATCAACTATGAGCGCCCCGATCTGCCTGGTATCTTTCAATCCGACGTTGCTCCACGTTTTGCCACCGTCGACCGATTTGAAGACTCCCATGCCGAAAGTGGTATTGCCCCGAATCGCCGCTTCGCCTGTTCCAACATAAATAACGTTGTGATCCGATGGCGCTACGGCGATGGCGCCGATGGAAGAAATCGGCTCTTTATCGAAAAGCGGAGTCCAGGTTGCGCCTCCGTCAATCGTTTTCCACACACCGCCCCCGACCGCGCCGAAATAATAAGTGTTCGGCTCGCCGACCACACCTTCGATCGCCAGCCCGCGGCCTCCGCGAAACGGTCCGATTTGTCGCCAACGCATGCCGTTGAACAATTTTTCATCGATCGTTCCGGGCTGCGTGGGGGTAGGGGAACCAGCGGCTTGAACAGAATCTGGCGAAATGAAAACAACTAAGAGAAATCCAATCAGCGCAGGCAGACAGTGACGCGATGAAATCATCCGCCTAAGGTGTAAAGCTAGCGGCTTGCTTCAACTTGAATCGCACCGACACCCTGCTACCGACGCGAACGGCGCAGCGCCGCGAAAAACTGAGGCGGACAATTTGGCGATGATTGGAACAATGACATCGCGAGCTGCTGAATCAGATACCGAGCGCTTTCCCGACTTCGGCCGTGGAATAGCGCCTTGCGCCAGCGGACTTCACTCCCGCCTCGAGAACAGCGAGATGATCAAGCATGTCGCTCAAGTCCTCCTGCAGGCGTGATACCTCACGGCGCTTGCGCTTGATTTCGGTGGCGAAATTCTTGAGTGCTGCCTTAGTCATAAGCCTCTGATCAGTTGGCAGCGAGTTCGCGTGCGTGTGTGATCTCGCGTCGTCCAACGGGTCGCACTTGGCCCGATTCCAATGTCACCACCGCAGCAGTCTTGCCGTCCAGAGTGAGGAACTCTACTTCGTAAGCGTCGCCGTCTTTATAGACGTGAACCACCGTCCCCACGTCGCCTTCCTCCAAGCCTTCAGCGGGCACGGACCCTTTCAGGACTACACGTTCATGTTCCTTTATCATCGTTCACTCCTCACGCGGATATGCTGTCACTAATCGTGGAATATCTTCTCCCTGGTCCACAATCCAAATCGTCCGAACCATCGCCGACCTTCCGCTCTGCGACCGGAGACGTCCGTCGAGAATACTCTGGCCGTGAGAGGAGTCCAACTTCGCAGCAACATCTGTGTTTCGCGCCAGCTCCTTAAAGGATTCTGCTTCGATCGCCGGAGTGATCGGAAGCTCCGGCCCGTTCGCTGGAGGAGGCTTGGGAACGCGCGCCTTCACAACCGCATCTGTTCGTTCCACGCCCTGCGTACTGCGTCGGCGTCACGCCCGCTTAGTGCGCCAAGCTGCCGTCGCAGGGTCGTTTTCTCCGCTGAAACCACACGATCCAATCGAGCGACCGATGGTTTCGCCAATCCCGCTTCTCGCCAGTCCGACAGTGCTACGTCCAGTTTGCCCGAACGCGCTACCGATGTGATACGGCAGATGAGCGTGTCGTCTCCCAAATCAAAGAGGACGAGCACCGGTCTCGGCTTCCTTGCCGAGCCGGAGGTAAACGGAAATTGACAGATGAAGACTTGGCCGAACACCTCAACGGTAGCTGTCGTAAACTGCGTCTTCCGGCGGGTCTTCGCGGACAAACTGCTCGTAGGCGCCTCTGCGCCATTCCGCCTCTTCCGAATCGTCGCCGGTGAGAATAATCACCCGCGCATGACCTTCCTTCGGTAGCTGCGCGGCAATTTCCCCGGGGATGGTGAGAACAGGCTCGGCCCCTAGTTTGGTCGTAAACTCGACGGCTTTCATGTCTCCGAATATACCTCGCGCCCGATGCGATGCACTTTCATAACTTCATTCCCGCGCGGATCGATCACTTTCACCGCGACGGTCTTCCGTTCGCGGGGCTTAAAAGGAATGCTTGTCGTCCCTGAAAGCGCCTCGAACGCGCTTTTTTCCACACTGCCCTTCAGTGCGCGACTGAGCTTCTCCCATGCGCTCTTATCGGGGAAGAATGCTGCCTTGCCACCATTGTCGGGGTGCCCGGGATTAAGGAGATAATCGCGAATCTTCTCCCGCGCGACGACTGCTGCACCGGCATTGGGCAGTTTCATTTTGGGTTGTCACATTAGCCGCTGAAGCGATCGTGGGGTCAACCGAAAGATACCGCGTTACGTCGCGGCAAGCGATACTTCCTCCTTTTGCCTTCGGTACTTCAGCGTTTCTTACGGCTTCCTGTGTAGCGATCGTGCGGCTGTGATAGGGGAGCGCGCGGCCCTCGCGTGCTGGCAAATGCGCCCTCGCGTTTGCGAACTGTTCTGTGTTCAACGTGAACAAAGGAACCGGTGTTGGCCTGATTTGAAAACAATTCACCGCTGACTAACAAGCGCTTCCAAGCCCGCGATAACTCGATCATCATTAATCGAGCTGAACCCGAAGGAGAAGTTCCCTTGACGGCGTTTCAACTCCTCGAACCATGGTTGATCGTCGATCCGAATCATCGGGTCAAATTTATGGCCGTGTTCTCCACGAACGCGGGTGCGAAATCCCTCATCTTCGCCAGACTCAACAACATCTGCGACGAAATTCAGGACCAAATAGAATTGCCGCGGTCTACCTTCGCTTTTTATTAGCCAAATGGTACTGCCGCAGACATTGTGAGAAACGGTTTTGTTCGTCAGCACCGTGAGATCACTCTCAGATGCGGGAAACGCCATTTTGTCGGGATTGTGATAGACGATGTAATTAGACATGAGCGAAATCTAGGCTGCCCATTGGGCGCAAAGAAGCTCGGCTTGGGCGAGCACCAGCTTAGTTGCTTCGTCTTGGAGATCGGGTGGGTAACCGTGTTTTCGAAGAATGGAGCGAATGGGATGAGCGACATAGAAGGTAAAGCTGCGAGGGAAGCAGTGAGCGAGCGCGGGCAGCGAGCGAATTTCAATGCGTTTCACTAAGACTTTGATTTTGGCACGAGCGCTTTCGCGTAGCGTCCAATCGATCGTCACGCTTTTGCGGACCTGGGTCACGAGTTCGGTCGCGATCACTTTGAGCTTATCTCCTGCTCGCGAACGCTTTCGGAGTTGCCCATCACTTCGACTGCGCTGTTGTTTTGAGCGAGGGCGTCGTAGAGCCGAGCCGCTGGGAAGCGAGCGAGACAGACAGCGCGAAGCCCTGGGCAAAGCCCGACTGAGTGGGAGCGAAGAAGTCAACGCGACCTCTTCGTCGTCGTTCAAGTCCGAGATCGACGCCGCGTTTGATCAGCTTCTTTCAAGTGTTTCGCGAGTTTGATTAGTTCCTCGATGACTTCTTGCGTGGCGATTGCGCGGTTGTGATTTACGCCTCAGTCGCGAGCTCCGCTTCAAGGGGGCGGTCCTTCTGGAACTTGCTTACGCCGAGAACGCTGAAACCGATGAGATGGCCTTGTTCATCCACGCGCTGCATTACTGCGTCGCTCTTAGTCTCGCGCATGAAGCCCGGCGCATCGGAAAAGGTGACTTCGAGGTAATCGCCTTCGGGATCGAACCAGAGTTTTACTTTATCGGCCATACTCGTTTCTGCAGTTTCAAAGGCCGAGCGCCTTCTTCACCTCGACGGTAGAATAACGTCTCCCGCCGATCGATTTGGCGCGCGCTTCAAGGATGGCAAGATGGTCCAGCATGTCGCTCAAGTCTTCCTGCAGGCGCGAGACTTCGCGCCGCTTGCGCTTGATCTCCGTAGCGAAATTCTTCAGTGCTGCCTTAGTCATAAGCCTCCCGGCGATGCCGGACACGATGCACTATCACGGTGGTTTCCTCAAGATCGAAGAGGACTCGGTAGTCGCCGCACCGCAGTCGATAATCGCAATCGAAGTTTGTCAACCGCTTGATATCGCCATGCAGACCATGTTCGAGCCGTGACACCTTGGCCACGATCTGCCGTGCAAAGCGCTTCGGGATACGTCGCAGATCGTCAAGGGCAACTTCAGTGTAAACAACTTGCACGCTCGGGCTCCAATCTGGTTACTGGTGCGCGATACTGCTGCAGGTTCCACGGCATGCCAAGAACTCGTTTGTTGTGCATTCAGCACCTGACGGCATTTTCAGCATTGGAAAGCCCGGCCGTTGCGTTGCATCCGTTACGGCGAAAAACTCGCGGCTCTGAAGAAGGTTCCGTTTGGAACGGACTTTGATTTCGTCGCCTAACAGTTTCGCGAGCAGCTCCGCAGCGACGTTCTTGTATTTGAGTCCGCGGACCTCGGCGAGGAATTGGTCGGAGAGAATGGAGCGAGCGGGATGAGCGACATAGAAGGTAAAGCTGCGAGGGAAGCAGTGAGCGAGCGCGGGCAATGAGCGAATTTCAATGCTGATGTCAGGCTGTTTCCCGCATTGCACGCTCCAAAGGGCTGAATACTTATTGTCCTTCCGTGGCAACCTGAACCATATCTGTGACGAAGCGGCGAAATGATTCATTCTGGAAGAACTGCTTAAAAAGTTCAGTGTCGTCTTTGTAAAGGGGGACGATGGCTCGTTTCAATGCAGCCTCTAATTCGATGGGAGCGGCAGCCGGCGTGTTCTTCTTCGCGTTTTGATATGCGTGATCAGCCGCGACTTTTGGCGCGATTTCGTTTTGGATGCGCTTCACAACGCGATCAGCGTCTGTGAAAAGGGTGCCGAACTGGTCGTTAAAGGTCTTCAAGATGTTACTAAGACGATCAAGTTGCGGCTCCGGTTTCTTTCCTTCACCAGTTGTCGGAACAGGTTCGATCTCCGCATCCTTGTCTTCGATCGACAGCTTGATCGCTGCATTCTTTTCGGCGCGATAGCTGTCCATGTCGATGGATTCCAAAATACCCTTTGATAAATCCTCCTCTTTCGGCGCGGGCAGTTTTGGAATGAGAAGATTTAATGCGATCGAGAGCTTCTCCCATTCGCGATTGGTGTAGGGCAAAATTGATGCGAGAAAATCGTAGGTGCGCGTGAACGCTTTGGCCTTTCCCTTGAAGTCGACCTGCTGATCCTCGTTTAGTCGTTCTTTGTAAACCGCGACCCAGTTGTCGAGAATCGGATCGAGCTTGTCGCGATTGCGCCGGAAAGGAATAGATCGACAAGCGCCTCGACCTGTTCGCGTGAATAGACCTCCGCATTATCAAGCGCCGCCCTGAGATCATTGAGCTTATTTGGATCGGTCTCTTCGCTCAGGATGGTCGTGCGATAGTAGTCGGAGAAGGCTGCGACAATCGTCTCGGTGTTGTTTTGAAAATCGAGAATGAAAACGTCGTGCTTCTCCGGATGCGCACGATTGAGTCGCGATAATGTTTGTACCGCCTTGATCCCGGACAGTGGCTTGTCCACGTACCATCGTGTGGAGCAGCGGCTCGTCGTAACCGGTCTGGAACTTGTCCGCAGCAATAAGAAACCGATACGGCTCTTCCTGAATCTTGTCCGCGATATCGCCGCTGGGAAATCCGTTCATGGATGATTCCGTTACCTTCGTCCCCCGAAAGTCGAACTCGCCGGAGAACGCGACGACGGGCTTGTAAGGGCTTTTGCGCTCGGCCAGATATTCGTTGAAGGAGTGAAAGTATTGCAGCGCCCGCTCGATTCCGTTGCACACGATCATCGCGCGCGCCTTTCCGCCGATCTTGTTCAGTGCGATCACCTGCTCGTGGAAATGATCGATCATGATCTCCGCCTTCAGCCTGATGGCGTGATCATGACTCTCGACGTATTTGCGGAATTTCCTGCGCGCCTTCTTCACGTCGAATTCAGGATCGCCCTCAATTTTCTTGACTAGCTTGTAGTAGCTCTCGACCGGCGTATAACTCTTGAGAACGTCGAGGATGAAACCTTCCTCGATCGCCTGCTTCATCGTGTAAATGTGAAACGGCTTGTGTTTAACTTTGCCTTCTGCGTCCGGCGCCAACGCCTCACCGAACATTTCGAGTGTTTTGTTCTTCGGCGTCGCGGTGAAGGCGAAATAGCTCGCGTTCGTTAGCAGCTTCCGCTCGGCCATTCGCTTTTCCAAAGCATCATTGATCGTGTTTTCGGGGTCAGCGAGTGCGGCACTGACCGCAGAGGACGTTTTGCCGCCCTGGCTGCTGTGTGCTTCGTCGATGACGATGGCGAACTCTTCCGCTCTCCGTCTCGATCTCGTCGAGAATGAACGGGAACTTCTGTACCGTGCTGATGATGATCTTCTTTCCCTGCTCGATGAATTTTCGCAGGATCGCCCGAATGTTCGGCATGGCCCACGGTCGCGCCCACCTGCATGAACTGCTTGATCGTCGCTTGCAGTTGATCGTCCAGAATCCGCCGATCAGTCACGACGATGATCGAATCGAAGGCGTCGTGGTTGTCGATCTTGATCCGGATGGGCTGATGCGCCAGCCACGCGATCGAATTC
>CAWIPQ010000002.1:0-268109 GCA_963838045.1 uncultured Verrucomicrobiae bacterium
CGAATTGTGGAGCGTTTGATTCGCTCGCGCCAGCGAGCTCACCTTCGGCCTTCCCGTCCATGTCGCTCTGCGCCCGCCGGCTTCATTCTGTGAAACGCCAGCCGCTTCATCTCCTAGTCCTTCGGTGCAAGTGACGCGACAATCTTTTCGAAGCGCGGATAGCCGCGCAACGGATCCCAGGACGGCAAAAGCTTCAATTGCCCGTAGCTAACGGAATTGGTGTGGCGAATAGCAATGTCGAGCTGCTCACAGGCAAGAGCGTTGTCGCCAACCCACGCGGCGATCATCGCAAAATGGGTAATAATAATCCGTCCGGTGTCTGCATCTTTTTCTATCGGAAGAAGTTTGACTGCGCGGCGGCCTTCGCGCAGTGCTTCCTCTTTGTGCCCCAGAGCGGCATCGATCAAGCCAAGCACGCACAGTGCCGGGCCGTAGTTTGGTTGCGCTTCGACGATTTTCTCCTGCTCCACTCGCGCAGCAGTAAAAGCGGACCGCGCTTTTCGATCGTCTTTGACCATACGAGCGATAAGACCTTCCAGGAATCTTCGACTAAGCTGGATCGGCCCGTCTCCCAAAAAATTGTCTACGGACACCGCCAGGGCATTGGCAGCCGCCGCGGGATCGCGTTCTGCCAGTGCGCAAGTAAGCCAGCTATTGGCCACACTTGGCAGTGCGGCAGAATCTTTGGCGCGGATTTTATCGATCAATTGATGTAGCGGACGCGTATCGGCTTTCCAGTCCAGTTCAACGATCGCGCGCAGGGCTTGGGTGCTGACGTCATTCGGCTCGACACTCAAGGCGCGATCCAGCACGGATTTTTCTTCAGCATAACGGGCGAGATCACCGTAACTCAGGGCAAGCTGCTGAAGCATGAACAAGTTGCGCGGGTCGAGATCAACCGCGCGCTTGAGACTATGTATGCCCTCTTCCCAGTGCCCCTGACGACGCTGGATGGAACCCGTCAGCCCGAGTATCTGTGGATCATTGGGCAAGCTCTGACGCGCAACCCCCAATTCAACCAGAGCACCGTTGTAATCGAGGTATCCCCAATAAAGGTTCTGTGCTCGTGCCAGATGCGTTTCGCCTGCGTCCGGACGCAGGCGAGAGGCAATTCCGAGGGTGGTTTCGAGCAGCGCGAGGCGCGCCGATGTATGGTCATAGCCGAAAAAATAAAGCAGACCATGAGCCCGAACGAGCTCGCAATACGCTTGGAAAAAGGCCGGATCATACGCCACAGCCTGATTCAGCAGGTCGGCCGCCCATAGTAGATCCTGTCTTGCATTAGAACTAAAGCTCGTCCTAAGAAGAAGATTTTTCGCGTGCGTGTACAGATCGAACGCGGTGAGGTCGTTTGTCGGAGGACGTTCAATTGATTCCTTCTCAGTCGGTGAAAGTTTCGCCTGGAGCTGATCGGCGATGGCTTTTGCGATCTCGCTTTGAATAGCGAAAACGTCGGCCAGATCGCGATCGTAAGTCTGTGCCCAGACATGCGCATCGGTGCGTGCATCGATCAACTGCGCGTTTACCCGCACGCGATTGCCAACACGCTGAACACTTCCCTCCACCACATGCACAACGCCGAGTTCGTTGCCAATCTGGCGCAGGTTACGTTTTGCATCGCTCCTGTATTGCAGCACCGATGTGCGGCTAATGACCTTTAGGTCTGCGATCCTGGCCAAGTTGGTCAGAATTTCATCCTGTACGCCGTCGGCAAAAAACATGTTATCGGGATCGCGGCTGCGATTTTCGAACGGCAGCACAGCCACGCTCTTCGTTGGGATTGGCGACGGCACCCGCTCCGGCTCTGCGGTGAGAGTCGTACCTATCGATTGGTTGGTAACTTCAGCGACAAAGCGATAGCCCCGTCCCGGGACGGTGACGATGTAACTATGCGAACCTGGGGTTTCTCCGAAGACCTGCCGCAATTTCCAGATCGCCTGCGCCAGGTTGTTCTCCTCGACAATGGAATCCGGCCAAACCGCCTCCATGATGCGCTCCTTATCCAGGACTGAATCGTGGTGCTCGACCATGTACAGAAGCGTGTCGAATACTCTCGGCGTGAGAGGAACCGGCGTTCCATCCAGTCGCCGTAAGAGCCGTTTCGCGGGGTCGAGCTGGAAGGCGCCGAATTCATAAAGGTTAGCCGGGGGAGTCTGCATCGCCGTTTGAGAATAACTAAGAAAAATTAAGAAAAATTAAGAGGGAACCTAAAGATTTTAATAAGGGTGCCCGGCATCGTCCACCACGCGCAAGTGCGGTTCACACCGCGCGAGCGCATAAAAACAAAAACCCACAAAAACAGTAAACCAAAAACCACATGTAAAGGACAAGAAAATGAAAAAATACACTAAAGAAAACGCAATCAAACCCATGAACAGATCCATCGAGAGCCTGATCGGCCGGCCCCGAAAGCTCGCCACCGGACGAGTCCGTCCCACTGGCGGACATTCGGGATCCGGTTTCATCCTCACCGCGGTCGCGCTCGCCTGCTTTGCGCTTTTACCAAATGCGCAAGCGGTCAATCCGCCGCCGCAAGGAGGTTATCCGGGCGCCAACACGGCAGCGGGGCAGAACGCCCTTTTAAGCCTGAGCACCGGCAAATACAATACGGCGCTTGGTTGGTTTTCGCTCAAGAGCGACACAGCAGGCATGTTCAACACCGCCACGGGTGCTGGGACGCTCGTTCTAAACACTGCGGACCAAAATACAGCGACCGGCACGGCGGCGCTTTTAAGCAATAACACCGGCGCAGGCAATACGGCCAATGGAGCCTTCGCCCTTTTTGGCAATACCACTGGCAACGGCAACATTGCTTTGGGTGCCAACGCGGGAATGAATCTCAGCACCGGCGATAACAACATCGATATCGGCAATCAAGGCGCGGCTGGCGAATCTGCAACGATTCGAATCGGCGACCCCGATATTCATGAGTCGATATTCTTGGCCGGAATTAGTCCCATCACGCTCGGTCCGTCGGTCTCAGTCGTAATGGTAGATCCGGTCACCGGTCAGCTTGGTAGCGCAGATGTTGGTAGCTTCAATCAAGGGCCGCCCGGGCCTCCGGGGCCGCAGGGATTGCCCGGCCCAGAAGGGCCGCAAGGTCAGCAGGGGTCCGCCGGTCCGCAGGGGCCGCAAGGGCCACAAGGCGCTCCGGGGCCACAGGGGCCGCAAGGCGCTCAGGGCAATCCTGGCCCTGCTGGCTCGCCGGGGCCTCAAGGCCCTGCGGGTCCCCAAGGTCCACAAGGACCCGCTGGCGTTGGGGTGGTAATCACAAACCCTGAAAACACTGCGGTTGGCGATCAGGCCCTGGTTTCCAATGTCGGACAGGGGAATACGGCTACCGGTTTTGAATCACTCACTAGCAACATCCAAGGTACCTACAACACGGCGGTCGGTGATTCTGCACTCCACCAGAACACCACCGGAATCCATAATACGGCAATTGGCAGTGGTGCGCTCTTGGGCAATCTCACTGGCAGCTATAACACCGCAACTGGTGAGGGCGCGCTCGGAGGCCAGAACTCCGCAAATGACAACACCGCCGTCGGAGCGTTCGCCCTCGGTAGCAACACCAGTGGAGGATTCACCGTCGCGGTCGGCCGGGATGCGTTGCAAAGTAACACCTCCGGGACTTTCAACACCGCGATCGGGTACGGAGCCCTGTCCAGTAACACCATCACGAGCGACAACACGGCCGCGGGATATCAAGCCTTGCACTTCAACACTCTCGGGGGATTTAACACGGCCTATGGCAGTCAGGCACTCCAAAACAACACTACAGCCAGTCACAACACCGGGATTGGTCGCTCTGCGCTGATGCTCAACACCACAGGTGCCGACAACACGGCCATTGGCTACCGAGCGATGGCCAACACCACTACCGGGACGACTAACACGGCAATCGGTAAAGAAGCCCTACATAACAACCTCATGGGCAATAACAACGTCGCGTTGGGCCAAAGTGCCGGCTATAATCAGAGTACCGGCAGCGGGAATATTTATATCGGCGCCGGAATGGCGGGCCTCGCTGGCGAGAACAATACCTGTTATATCGGCAGCATCTGGAACCAAACCTCCTCTGGAGGAACTGCCGTTTTCATTAATAACAGGGGTCAACTGGGCACCACGACTTCATCGCGGCGATTCAAAGAAGACATCAAGCCGATGAACGACGCCAGCGAGACAGTCTTTGCGCTTAGCCCCGTCACCTTCCGTTACAAGAAGGAACTCGACCCGCAGGGCATCCCGCAGTTTGGCCTCATCGCCGAGGAAGTGGAAAAGGTGAACCCCGACCTGGTCGTGCGCGATAGGGAAGGCAAGGTCAACACCGTCCGCTATGAACAGATCAACGCTATGCTGCTCAATGAATTCCTGAAAGAGCACAGCAGAGTCGAAAAACTGAAAGCGACCGTAGCGCAGGAACGGAAAGACTTCGAAGCGGCGTTGGCGCGCCAGCAAAAGGAGCTGCAAGCAACGAGAACACAACAACAACGCGAAATTGAAGTCCTGACTGCGAGCCTCAAAGAGCAGGCGGCGCAAATCCAAAAAGTCAGCGCGCACGTTGAACCGAGCGAACCCGTGCCTGTCCGCGCTAGCCTTGCGCAAATCCGGGATTAGTCCTAACACGATTCGACCTATTACAACTGCTGTAGCCGGGTATGAGTCCCGGCTGCAGCGGGGCGACAGGCCGTGGACTTTTCAGAAATGACCCGGAATTTCGGGTCACTGTCTTTCACCGCTTCAACGCGTCGAGGATTGGCTGCGGATAAACGCCCAGCCAGATTGTGGCGACAATCAATGCGCTGATTGCGACACGAGACAGACCATTTACCGGAATCGGGTCGGTCCTGGTGTCCGACTGCCAATACATCGCGCGGACAATCTTGAGATAATAGTAGAATCCGCAGCCCACCGTGATCACGCCGACGATAACGAGTGCGATCTGACGCTGCAAAACGGCAGCGTAAAAGATGTAAAATTTCCCCAGAAATCCGGCTGTGAACGGCACACCGGCAAGCGAGACCATCCCGATCAGCATCGCGAACGCGAGAAATGGTGAACGCCTTGCCAGTCCATCGAAGTCGGAGATCTTCTCACCGGTGTGCTGGGAGACGACGATCAGAACTGTAAAACTCAGAAGCGTCATCAACAGGTACGCAACAAGGTAGAAAATAATCGCGCGAACGTCGAAGCAGACTACGCCGATCAGCAGATAGCCGGCGTGCGCGATGCTGGAGTACGCGAGCAGCCGTTTCAGGTTCGTTTGCGGCAACGCTGCGAGATTTCCGTAAATCAATGTGAGTAGCGCTATGAAGAAGATCAGGCGTTGTATTTGCGAGAGGTTCATGAACGGGTGCAAAACACGTATCAACACGACGAATCCCGCGGCTTTAGAGCCGACTGACAGGTATGCAGTCACAGGTGTGGGTGCACCTTGATAGACATCCGGCACCCAGAGTTGGAAGGGCACGGCTGCGATCTTGAAACCGAGCGCGACCAGAACAAGCACGATCCCTAACAACGCCGCGCCAGAAGCGTTGCCCGCATTCGCCAGCGCTCCAGTGAGCCGATACAGATTAGTCTGGCCAGTGGCCCCAAAAATCCAGGCAATTCCATACACCAGAAACGCCGTGGAAAGCGCGCTAAGCACCAGATACTTCACCCCCGCCTCAAGCGTGGTTGGATTGCGCCGGGTGAAACTGACCAGCACATAGAAGGAAACCGTTACCAACTCGAGCGAGACAAAGATGAAAACGAAGTCGATTGCCGAGACGAGGTACATCAGCCCGGCGCAGGTGAAAACAGGCAGCGTAACAAACTCGCCAAGTCCTGCCTGGGGTGTGACGCCGGAAAGGGATCGACGCAGTACTGGCGCGTAGTCGATCATCATGATCACCACAAAAATTGTGGTGATCAGCGCGAATTGTTTGAAAAAGATCGCCAGCCGGTCTGCTGTGTAGAAACTCCAAAAACCGGTCGCATTCCCCGATGAAGGAAAAGGAGTAACAAAAAAGCTGGCGACAAGAACCACCAATAGTCCGGTGATGGCAGCATACGCCAAAAGGCGTTTGTCGAGTTTGACCGCAAACGCTTCGACCAGCAGGATCAACATCCCTAGCACCAGCACGGCAATATCGAGTAGTGGCGCGGTAATTGAGATCATTTGTTTGTGGAGAGATAGCTGCGGAACTTCGGCGTCACGAATCGAACTAACGATTGCGGAAAGAATCCGTACCAAAGAAGCGCAGCCGCAAGTAACAGGATTGGGACACGTAACCCTGAACGAAGATCGGGCAGTTTGTGCCATTGGTTGCGAACGGTGCCCATGAACGTCTTGCGGTAGGCTCGCAACGTGTAAACCGTCGAGATTACGACGCCCCACAGAGCAAGCACCGTGGCGATTTGAAAAATGTGAAACCGTCCGATTTCCCAACCATCCCGAAAGGCGCCGAAAAAGATCATGACTTCGCCGGCAAAATTCGCGAACCCGGGTAAACCGATCGCAGCAAACACGCCAACTCCGAACGCGAGCCCGGCAAAAGGCATTACTTTCCCGAGACCGCCAAGGTCATCGAAAGCGAGCGTGCCCGTGCGCCGGCGAATCTCGCCCGCGAGACCAAACAGCAGCGCGATTGAGAGACCGTGAGCAAACATCAACACAACGGCGCCGGTCAGCCCTAGAATACCGAAGCTGGTGATACCAAGAAAAATGTATCCCATGTGCATCACGCTCGAATAACCCAGCATCCAATCGAGTCGCTTCTGCGCGATCGTAACCAGCCCGACGTAAATGATGTTTCCAAGTAAGAGCACGACGAGCAGCGTCGCCCAATGGCGCGCACCTTCGGGCAGCATTGGAATCGCCAGACGCAAAAGCCCGTAAAGCCCGAATTTCTTCAGAACCCCTGCGTGCAGCATTGCCGCCGGGGTGGGCGCGGCCGCATACGCTTCCGGCGCCCAGGTGTGAAATGGAAAGAGCGAGATGAGAATGCCGAAACCGATAAGCAACAGCAGGTAAACATGCCGTTGTGCGTCTGGGCTGATTTGTCCCATGGCGGCCGCAGTCTGCAACGTTCGAATATCAAAGCTGCGCGAAGCGAGAGGAAAACTTTGGTAAAGCAGGATGAGACCGAGCAAGAGAATGAAACTGCCGATCGCCAGATAGATAGTGATTTTCCAGGCCGCTGCGAACCGATTCTCACTACCCCAGATTCCGATTAACAGGAAAGTGGGAATGAGTGCCAGCTCGTGAAATGCGTAAAAGAAGAATAAATCAATTGAAGCGAAGGCGCCGATGACGCCGCCGGAAATTAAAAGAAGACAGGCATAAAACGCGTTCTCGTATTTTTCGATGGTGCCGGCAAACCACACTGCTGCCAGCGTCACGATCGAAGCCAGCAACACCATCACTACGCTCAAGCCGTCGACGCCTGTGGTGAAGCTCAGTCGCCACTCGGGCGAGATGCTAAACGATGTGACGTACTGGAAATCGCCCGGATCGCGTCCGATGGACGCGATCAAAAACACCGCCGCTGCGAAGATCAAAGTCGCCGCGCCCAATGCCGTTTTGCGCGCTGGCGCGCCAAGCATGATCAACGCCGCCGCAACGAGCGGGCAGAAAATGACAAAGAGAACCATCAGTTGTCGCGACCGGGTTGAAGATTCATTTTGCCCACGAAATACACGAAAAACGCGAAAGTTTAGAGACGAAGATCCGCCGTCTCGGGCCTCCTCGGCAGGAGGCGCTCGAATTCCAATCGTGGGTAATGCCCGAAGTTTACGAGCAGGGCCAATTTGCAGCCCGTGGCGCTAAGGTAGTTCAGGACTTGCGCGCGATGTTCATCGACTAATGCCGAGGCAGCTTTGATCTCAAGGATGATCTGGTCATAGCAAAAAAAATCAGGCGCGAACGTTTGAACAAGGGTGCGCCCGCGATACTGCAGAGTTTGTAGTGGCTTTGAGATGAACGGAATTGCCCGAAGCTCGAACTCGATAGCCAAACACTCGTGATAAACGGGTTCGAGAAAACCGCAGCCCTTATCTTTGTAGACCGCCGTGCATGCACCGACGATCGCGTAGCTCTCCTCCTTGTAAATTAATTCTGACTTCTCTTCCTTTCGTGTCATTTCGCGTGTTCCGTGGGTTATCTCTTAGTGAAGGAGAGCAAAATAGATCAGAGCAATTACACCCAAACCAAACAGGAACGCGTACGCCTGAAGATTGCCCACCTGAATCAATCGCAAGACTGCACCGACGCCCCAGATGCCTCGACTACTCCCCCCTACCGCGCCAGCGTCGATGATCCATCGATCAATGAAAGCGGACACGCGCGCCAGCAGCTCCTGCGTCCAGCGAATGAGCCAGCTGTAGAACTCATCAATATAGAACTTGTGGCGCAGCAGTTTGATGTCTACCGGATCACTCGTCCGGCCCCGATAGATGACAATCGCAAGTCCAGCGCCCAGAATGACTGCGAGGATAGCCAGCGCAGAAACAAAGCTTGCACCCTCCTTTTCCACCGGGAGTGGAAGAAAGTTTCGCGCGAAAAATGCAAACCCGCCGATAGTTGCCAGGATTGCGAGGACGAGCTGCGGAACGAACATCACCGGAGGAGACTCACGGCTTTGCTGCGCCTCTTCCGTCCGCGGGTTTCCGAAAAAGACGATCACAAGCATGCGGATCACATAGAATGCGGTGAGAAATCCGGTGAATAGGGCGATGGCGAAGATCGGCGTGTTGCGTTGGTAGGCGAGCGCTTCAATCGCGTCTTTACTGAAAAATCCGCTGAATGGTGGGCAGGCCGCCAACGCAAGCGAGCCCGCACTGAAAGTGAGAAATGTGATCGGAAGCTTCCGACGAAGACCGCCCATTTTCCAAATGTTCTGCTCATGATGAAGCATCACGATGACGGAGCCGGCCGAGAGGAACAGGAGCGATTTGAAAAACGCGTGAGTGCTGAGATGAAACATCGCTGCGTCATTCGAGCCGAGGCCCACCGCCATTACCATGTAACCGAGCTGAGAGAGAGTGGAATAGGCGAGAATGCGCTTGATGTCTTCCTGCTGCGTCGCAATCAGGCCGGCCATTAAGGCTGTGATCGTGCCGATCCACGCGATAACAAGAAGCGCGGTTTGCGACGCCTGAATGATGAACGCGACTCGCACCAGCATGTAAACACCGGCTGCGACCATCGTGGCGGCATGGATCAGGGCGGAGACTGGCGTCGGACCTTCCATCGCATCCGGCAACCAAACGTGCAGCGGAAATTGGGCGGATTTTCCGACCGCGCCGCAGAAAATTAACAACGCAACGATCGCGACTAATGTGGAGTGACCATCGAAAACCGGCATTCGCGGAGTGATCTCGGAAAACACGACCGAACCGGTCGTCATCCAAAGCATCAGGATTCCAATCATGAATCCGAAATCACCGATTCGTGTGGTGATGAACGCCTTATTTGCCGCGTTCGCCGGAGCGTCGCGATAGAACCAGTGACCGATCAGGACGTAGGAGGTGAATCCGACCAATTCCCAAAAAATGAACAGCATTACAAAATTATTCGAGAAAACGATTCCAAGCATCGCGAACATGAAGAGTGACAGCGCTGCGAAGTAGCGGGACTTGCCATCGTCGTCTCGCATGTAACCCAGCGAATAGATATGAATGAGCATTCCCACGCCCGAAACGAGCACAGCCATCGACCTGCTTAACGGGTCCAGCGTCAGGCCAAAGGGGATATGAAACACCGGACTGACATCGATCCAGATTACCTCAACCGCAGCAGTGGCTGAGTTGATAAAGAGGAAACAACTGCTGACAAAACTTATGCATACCGCGGCGATCGAGATCGCACTGCTTACCGTTTTCGATCGACGGGTAAATAGCGTGATGAAAGCCGCGCTGACGAGTGGCGCGAGCAGGACTAACCATGGAAAGAATGGGTTCATTGGTTGCGTTCGATCCGCGGGGTCAGAACTTCAGGCTAGTGATGTTTTTGACATCAGTTGTTTGTCTCGCTCGAAATAGCGCGACCAGAAGCGCAAGACCAACCGCTACTTCAGCGGCCGCCACGGTGATAACGAAAAACACGAACACCTGTGCGTTGTAATTTGGCAGCCCATCGGCACCGACCCGGAATCGCGAGAAAGCCACCAGCGACAGATTGGCCGCGTTCAACATCAGCTCGAGGGACATGAGGATGACGATAAGATTCCGGCGCAGCATGACGCCCGCCAGGCCGATCGCAAAAAGCAGCGCGCTTACCACCAGATAATCGGCGAGCGAGATCATGTTTACCGTGGCTCTCGCCGGCTCAAGAAGACCACGCCGATTGTGGCAACCAGCACCAGCACACCGATGATTTGAAAAGGCAAATTGTAACTGCTGAATAGCAACCGGCCGATGCTCCAGACATCATCTGTCGTTGATATTGCCAGCGCGGGAAAAGGTTGCCGCGCAGCGTGAAAGCGCCCGATCACAGTACAAATCTGAATGAACAAAATCATAGCGACAGCGACGCCACCCCCAGCCGTAAGCCAATTGATCGGACGCCGCTCTTCGGTGCGAATGTCGAGCAGCATGACGATGAAAAGGAAAAGCACCATCACCGCGCCTGCGTAAACCAGCACCTGAATAATCCCGACAAAAAAGGCGTCGAGCGACATGAACAGAACAGAGAGTCCCAGAAATGATACCACCAGGCTGAGTGCGCTCGCGACCGGGTTGCGATTGAGCACCACAGCCGCGCCGAAAATCACGGTCAACGACGCAAAGCTCCAAAATAAAAACGGCGACATGTTTTCAAGCCACAGATGAACACGGATCAAACACGGATGTAAATCGGAATCCAAAAATCCGTGGTCATCCGTGTCAATCTGTGGCTGCTACTTTTTTTCGTTCCATTTCAGGACCACGCCATGCATCACCCCGCCAATCTCGAGAAGTTTTTCCTTGTGATGAACCATGTCCGCACGGGTGAATCCTGTGATAGCGTAATCTTTACGCAGAAAAATCGCCTGCTCCGGGCAAACCTCTTCACACATTCCGCAGTAAATGCAGCGGATCATATCGATATCGAATTCCTGAGGGAATTTTTCGACCTTTGCGAAACGGTTGCTCGGCGGGATTTCGCCGGGAATAATTTTGATCGCGTGCGGCGGACAAATGAATTCGCAAAGCTGACAAGCCACGCAGCGCACCCGTTCATCCGCATCACGCACCAAAGCAGGGGCACCGCGATAATAATCCGGCAGGTGAGCGTCCCATTTTTGCTCTGGATATTGCATGGTCACCTTGGTGCGCCCGAGGAGCATGTTTTTGAGATGCTTAAAGGTGATGGCCAATCCGGAAGCGATCGCCGGCAGATACAAGCGCTCCCGCCAGTTCAATCTCGGTCGTGGAACGGTGATGGTCATGATTAATCTTCCTCTACCGCTTCCTCTGCTATCTGTCCGTATCCGCCTGGATCTTCAGCGATTCGGCACCCTAATTGATCCAGCATTTTAAAAAGCATCTTTACGATTTCTTCGAGAATTGCTTTCCCCCTTACAATTGACTCGTTAGGACAGCAACGTCGCGCAACAAGCAAATCGAGACACGCGGCAGATTCCAAAGCTGAGCCATGCGCGATTTGGAAGAAACGTGCTCGGTCTTTCTTTGAGAATTTCCCATTCCCTTCCGCGATATTTAAAGCAATGCTGTCTCCAGAGCGCTCTAACTGATCGCGAGTAGAAGTCTTTTTCGTTAACGATTCAATTAGATCTTGCGACCAAGTCGCGAATTGCAGGGCTCGCTGATAAACCGTCAATTTTTCGTGATGGAATGGCATGAGATGAAGAGTGAGAGGGAGAGGTAGAGGAAGATTATGAGGGAGAATAAGCAAGGATCGCTGCAACGATAAAGATGTTCACCAGCGCGATTTCGAAAAAGAACAGCCAGCCGAGGCGCATCAACTGGTCCCATCGAAATCGGGGAAGCGTCCAACGCACCCACATGAAAAAGAAAATTACAACGGCAACCTTGGCGAAAAAAACGGCGATGTTGATGAGCCCAAAGATCCATCCGTGGGAACCATCCGGGATTCCAGGAAAATGCCACCCGCCAAAAAACAGTGTCACCACCACAGCGGAGCCGGCGATCATGGCAGCGTATTCGCCGAGAAAATAGAGGGCGAACTTCATCGAACTGTATTCTGTGTTATAGCCGCCGGCGAGTTCCTGCTCGGCCTCCGGTAGATCGAATGGGAGCCGGTTTGTCTCGGCGAAAAGCGCGATCATAAAGACCAGAAACGAGATAATCATTGGAATGGCAAGCAGCCATTTCCAGGGATTCAACCAATCGCCGACGAACGGCGCGATAAACCAGCCGTGCTCGATTTGGTAACCCACGACACTGGTTAGTCGCAGGGTGCCAGCCAGAAGAAAAATAGGAATGACCGCCAGTCCAAGTGAAAGCTCGTACGAAAGCATCTGGGCACTGGAACGAATGCCGCCGAGGAACGGATATTTTGAATTTGACGCCCAGCCGCCAAGGACGATTCCGTAGACGCCTAACGAAGATATGGCGAACACAAAGAGGATCCCAATATTTATGTTGGCAATCACCATTGGCACGCCGAACAACGTGCTGCCGAACGGAATCACCGAAATGGTGATGATGGCTGGCATTACTGCAAGACTTGGAGCCAGCCAGAAATAAAAGGTGTTGGTCGCCCGTGGCGTGAAATCTTCTTTCAGAAGCAGCTTGAACATGTCGGCAAGGGGCTGCAAAAGGCCCGCCGGCCCGACGCGATTCGGCCCCAACCGGTCCTGGATAAAGGCGCTGACTCGCCGCTCGGCGTACACGGCGTAAGAAACCATGAATAAGATCACCCCGAGAAGAATCACGATTTTTAAGAACGAAGTGATGATAAAAAAAAGGTCCATTGGGATCTTGCAGCTTACTCTGTTGCAGCCGCGGTCGATTTACAACGTTTCTTGCGGCAGGTCAGCTGTCCTCGGCGGAAAAAGTCCACAGCACGGCCACATTCAAAACGAATGCGCTGAGGACAGCGCACACTACAGCTATTGCCGAGGCGAAGGTTTTGCTTCGTCCGGTTTAATGGTTGGCAGTTCGAGATGAGCTCGCGCTTCATGTAACTGTTCTCGAACTGCACGGCGTTTTGCCTGGAGCGCGATCGCTTCCTCAATTGCATCTCCGTCACTTGGCTCCATCGGTGGCAATTCTTCCATTTTGAGGATATGGACGCCGAGATCGCCAATTTTGCTCAGATTCAAACCCGCGAAATGCGGGACGCTTTCGCTTATGCGTCGGAAGACATCCTCGATGGAGTGAAGCGAGTCGCCGCCGCCGATGGCCTGAAGTAAATCACGCAAAATCTCCCAATCATCGCGCGCGTTGCCAGGCGGGCGAGTGGCGCGATTCAAGCGTTGCAAGCGGCCTTTACCATTAATCATCGATCCCCGTTTTTCGGCAAAACCACACGCGGGCAGAATGACGCTCGCCTTTTCGGTCGCTTCATTTCGCAAAGTATTCATCACGATCAAGGCGCGCAGGTTCGCGAGTTGTTCAATCTGCAACCCCAGGTGCATTGCATTCTCCTTGAAAATGATGAGCGCTTTGATTTCCCCGGACCGCACCGCGTCCGCAATCGCGGTCAGTTTCGCGCCGGGCTCGGATTCCGATGGAAGAATCAAGCGCGCGCCGTTTGTATTCGGGTTGCGGTCTTCGCTTAGCAAAATGTCATCGCCGGCGGCCCGTCTCGGAACGATATCGATCCACTCCACGCCTAACGATTTTGCCACCTGGTCTGTCAGCCAAAGCTCTTCATTGGTCATCCGACCCGAGGCAATGATGGCAATCTCGGACGCGGCAAACTGTTTCAACAGAAGCGCTGCGTGCCCAATCGCAGTTGGCCAATCGGCCGGAACGAGTTCTCTATCGGAGCGAATCTGCGGCTCGAGCAAGCGGTCCTCGGCTTCGAGGTATTTGAAATTGAGCCGGCCATAATCGCACATCCAACAAGAGTTAACGTGATCGTTTTCGCGCGGCGTTTGGCGATAGACCACGTCCTCGCGAGTGCCGATAATGGTATTGCAGCCCGTCGCGCAACTTGTGCAGATGCTCTTCGTTTCTTTTAGGAACCAGACCCGCATTTTGAAGCGGAAATCAGTGGAGGTCAGCGCGCCTACGGGGCAAATGTCGACGGTGTTCAGAGAATAATTATTATCCAGGGACCGGCCAGGGTGCGCCGTCAGGATGGTGTGGCTGCCGCGATCGACGAAGCCGAGAACATCATCGTGCGCGACTTCCTGGCAAAAACGGATACAACGAGAGCAGAGAATACACCGCTCGTCATCCAGGGTGACCCGCGGGCCGATCTGCACGCCTTTCGGCTTTTTCACTTTGTTCTCCAGGAAACGCGATTGCGAAGTGCCGTAGTCAACGCTGAATTCCTGTAACCGGCACTCGCCGGCCTGATCGCAAATGGGACAATCGAGCGGATGATTAATCAGGAGAAATTCCAGCACGCCGTGGCGGCATTCTTTCACCAGAGGGGAGTCTGTGCGAACCGCCAGGCCTTCGGCAACGTCCTGTGAACAGCAAATCTGTGGACGTGGCATCCAGTTGATGATCGGCTTACCGTCAGCGCCGAGCTCGGGTTTCCGATCCGGCCCGAGCCTGGGAAATCCCATTTCGATCAGACACATCCGGCAGTTGCCCGGCGCGCTGAGCTTCTTGTGATAGCAGTACCGCGGGACGAACACCCCAACCTGCTCACACGCCTCAATTACGCGCGTCCCTTTTGGGAACTGATGCCAGGTCCCATCAATCTGGACGTTGAAGTGTGGAACTGAATCGGTCGAGTCGCTCATTTTCTTACTCTTTGGTCTTGCTCCTGCTCTTGCTCCAAGCCGATGACGAATCAGCTCCTTCGCGCACGACCGCACCTCCAGATTCGAAGCTGTAGCCCAGTGCTTTCAGCAATCCTATGAGCATATTCACGATTTGAACAAGCTGCTCTTTTGCGGGAACGATGTGCGCCTGTGTACAGAGTTTGCGCGAAACCAGGACGTCCAAGCTTGCCGCCGCTTCCACTGCTGAGCCCCGAGCGATATCAAAGAATCGGGCACGATCTCGTCGGGAGAACTTTCCGTTCCCTTCAGCAATGTTTAGCGGAATGCTTGTCGCGGCGCGATCAAGTTGATCTTTTGCCGCAGCTTTCGCTTCAATCTTGCCAAGTAGATCGCCGACCCAACAGTTAAACTCCAGCGCGACCTGGTATACGTTTAGTTTTTCGTGGTCAAAGTAGGTTCTCATTTTTTAGAATCGAGCATGAGCATGAGCAAGAGAAAGACTCAGAGCTAGATCATGCCCTTTGCGCCGGCTTTTTCCCAACCGGGATCGTGCGCCAGGGGCGTTGTTGGAATCGATTGTTCCTCGATCAATTCTTCGGGCGTAAACTCGGGAGGGAGGGGTGGGGGAACCGGTTTTTGCGCGCGCGCGGCAAATTCCTCCGGAAATTTTTCGACAAAGCTTTGCGTCGGCCAGGCGCACGCTTCGCCAAACGCACAAATGGTGCGCCCGGCAATATTGTCGCCAATGCTTTTCAGTGTCCCCGGATCTGCCACCACGCCGCCGCCCCGCAGCATGCGGTCGGTGATTTTTTGCATCCAAAGCGAGCCTTCCCGGCAGGGGGTGCACTGGCCGCAGCTCTCGTGCGCGTAAAATTTGTTGATATTGTTCAGCGCCCAGACAATATCGCGCGAATCGTCCAGCACGATCACGCCCCCGGAGCCAGCCATTGAACCTGCGGCTGCCAGTGAATCGAAATCCATCGGGATATCGTCGATCGACATTTCGCGTTCGAGAGTCGATCCGTCGGCTTGTCTTTCCTTCAATTTGAAACGCTCGTCGGCGCGCAATACTTTTGCCGAACTGCCGCCCGGAATGACGGCTTTTAATTTTCGACCCGGTCGCATCCCGCCAGCCATCTCGTAAATCAGCTGTCCCATGGTCACCTCGCCGAGTTCGATTTCGAAGTAACCGGGCCGTTGTACATCGCCGCTGACGCACACCACCCGTGTGCCGGTATTGTTAGGCCGGCCGAGCCGCGCGTACTCCGCGCCGCCCATGGCGATGATGTGCTTAATATTGCAGAGTGTTTCGACATTATTGACGATGGTCGGGCACATATAGAGACCCAGGACGGCCGGGAAATACGGCGGCTTAATTCGCGGGTAGCCGCGCTTTCCTTCGAGCGATTCGATCAAGCCGGTTTCTTCCCCGCAAATGTAAGCACCTGCGCCGCGATGAAGGTAAACCTCAGCGTCGAACCCCGATCCGAGAATGTTTTTTCCCAGGAAATTATGCGCACGCGCTTCTTCGATTGCGCGCTCCAAAATCTCCGCGCCTTCCGCAAACTCGCCTCGGATATAAACGTAGGCGGTGCGAGCGTTGAGCGTGTAACAGGAAATCAGAATTCCTTCGAGCAATTGGTGCGGATCATAATAAATAATGTAGCGATCCTTGAACGTGCCGGGCTCTGATTCGTCGGCGTTGCAAATCAAATACACCGACCGTTTTTCGTCCGGCTTGATGAAACTCCATTTCAGGCCGCAGGAGAACCCGGCGCCACCACGTCCGCGCAATCCCGAATTTTTAACCTTATTGACGATATCCGCGCGCGGCATCGTGAACGCTTGCTTTAGCTGTTCGTACCCGCCGTCACGGAGGTAGCAATCGATATCCGTGGTCCAACCGGGGCGTCCGATGTTTTTGTAAACCAGCCGGTGTTCCATGGGATCAGGCGGCCAGTGCAATGGCGGATTCGGGATTGCGGATTGCGAATTTAGGATCAGTTCGATCGCAGATTCAGGGTTCACCTTCTCATGCAGCTGCTCGCCAACCATGCAGACAGGTGCGGTGTGACAACTGGCCAGACATTCCACGAATTCGACGCTGTAATCTCCGTCGGCGCTAACGGCGACGGGGTTATGCATTTCTTCACCAGCCGCAGAGCGCTGAATTCCAAGCGTCCCGCATAACTTGTCCATCAGCTCGATTCCGCCTGCCATGGCGCAACTGAGCGTACGGCAGACTCGAATATGCGTTTTGCCAGGCGGTTGCTGGCGAAACATCGGATAGAAAGTGACCAGCTCGAGAATATTGATCGGCTGCAGTCCCAGTTTTTCTGCGATCCATAGGGTGCCTTCGTCGCTGATGAACCCAAAATGTTCCTGCCAGAGATGCAGCAGCGGCATCGCTGCGCTGCGACGGTGTTCGCTGGGATAACGCGCAATCGCGTCGTCCATTTTTCGCTCCAGTTCGGCTGGAACAGAGGGCATCGTCGGATTTGGCATCGAAGAAGGTAACCCAGCGAACCTACGAGCGGCAAATCCTGACCTGTACAGTCCGCTGTCTCAGTCGAGGGGAGCGTTAGACCAGGTAACGGTACCTGCAAGTTTTCAAGCAGACAATATCGCCGTGTACGCGTTTGCCCTCCGGCCTCTTCGGGGGCTTGATCCTCTCAGTAACACCTCGCTTCAGCGAGGTGCTTCGCACCGCATATAATTCAAGAACCGCTTGAGCGGTTTAGCGGGAGTCGAAGGTGGAAACCGCTAAAGCGGTTCTTGTTTGTCGTGCGTCGTTAACACCCCGCTAAAGCAAGGTGTTAATTAGATTCGGCGATCGCGAAATGCTAGACACAGACCACAGGATTGCTGGTCTCACGGCGAGTTTACGCTAATCGGACAGAGTGCTGTCTTTGGACTGCACTTTATCGTCCTTAAAGACAATCGTGACCGTGTCTTTGCCCTGTCGGTAAACGTAAGTCGTCTTTTTCATGACCACGAAATCCTGGGTCGTAAGCGAAGTCGGCGGACCAAGAACTGATTCCACCTGCTTTTTCGACATGCCCTCGGTTACCTGGTCCACGTTGGCCTTAGTGATGCGTTTACTGGAACAGGAGACGCACAGCGCCACCATAAACACAAGAACCAGCCTCGAAAGAACGACGAATGACGAATGACGAATGACAAATGAATGACGAAGCACGAATGACGAAATTCGGCGGGACGAATCCCTCGCGCTTTGGTCATTCGTCATTTGGATTTTCTTCGTCATTGCGTCATTCGACATTCCGCTCTCATCTATCGCATTCGCCCATGACGAAGTCCAGACTACCCAGCACCGCGGGCACGTCGCTGACCAGGCAACCGGGCAAAAGCTCCGGCAGAATACTGAGATTCACGAAGGAGGGCGCACGAATCTTCAGCCGATACGGTACGCCGCCGCCTCTGCTGTTGATGTAAAACCCAAGTTCGCCCTTGGGATTTTCGGCCGCGAAATAAACTTCGCCCGGTGGAGCATCCAGTCCCTCGGTCACCACGATGAAATGGTGAATCAGCTCCTCCATCTTCGTCATTACCTGCGATTTCGGGGGGTTGACGTTTTTCCAATCCGCGATGTTGATCGGGCCGCCCGGCAATTTATCGATTGCCTGTCGCAAGATTCGCGCGCTTTGACGCATCTCCTCAATGCGCACCAAATAGCGATCATAACAATCGCCGGCGCTGCCAATCACCACGTCGAAATCATATTCGGCGTAATCGAGATACGGATGTTTGCGGCGCAAATCGTGTTCGATTCCGCTGCCGCGCAGGTTCGGCCCGGAGAGCGCGTAAGCGATTGCGCGTTCCTTCGGGATGACACCGATGTCTTTTGTGCGATCGACGAAAATCTTGTTTCGTGTCAGCAACCGGTCGCATTCGTCGAGACTCGGACCGAAGTCGTCGAGGAACTTTTTTAGTTCCGGGATGAAGCTTTCAGGAAGATCGCGGATTTGCCCGCCTACGCGGGTGTAGGATGTGGTGAACCGCGCGCCGGTCAGCAACTCAAAAAGGTTATAAAGCTTCTCGCGCTCGGTGAAGGTGTAGAGGAAAACCGTCATCGCGCCGAGGTCGAGCGCCATCGCGCCGAGACCTAGAAGGTGCGAGGAAATCCGCGACGTTTCGCAGCAGATTGTGCGAATCGCTTTGCCGCGCGGTGGAATATCCCAGTCCATCAATTTTTCGACCGCGAGCGCATAGGCCACATTGTTCGAGAGCGGCGCAAGGTAATCGAGCCGGTCGGTGTACGGCACGAACTGGTTGTATTGCATGTTCTCAGCAATCTTTTCGTCGCCGCGATGCAGGAAACCAATGTCCGGCGTGGCTTTGGTAACGATCTCTCCGTCGAGCTCCAGCACGAGCCGCAATACGCCGTGCGTCGCTGGATGCGACGGCCCCATGTTGAGGACCATTTTTTCGCCGATGTCGTTGTCGGCATGATGCAACTCCGCGTCAGCTGCTGCCACTCGCGTCACCGGGTCCGGTGATTCAATTTCACGCACAGTGAAAGCCATGAAGTTTACGCTCTCGATAGAGTCGGTGTGTGCAAGCGCAAATTGCGGAAGCACGCCGCGCTTCGTTTTTTCGGTGTTCCAGGATGATAGTGCGGATGGAGATCAGCTATTGTCCGCCGGCTTCGCCTCTTTTCCCTGACGGGTCATCTGCATGATCCAAAGTGTTTTCCACGTTTGGCCTGCGTCTGTCGAAATCGACAGATCCCAAAGGACTGAAGCTGGCTTGATGTCGGAAAACGTGACCCGTGTGATAGTTTCATTTCCTTTCTCGTTCGCGTGTTTTCGGAAAAATTCTCCGCGTCCATTGCGAAAGTTTCCTGCAAATTCAGTAAAGCGAAGATGGCGGGTATCCATCCAGGAGATGGTCCACTGTTTCGTCTTTCGATCGTACGCGCGCACGCTGAAACCTTTGAGAGGTTCCGGTTTCTCCATGCCCTCCCAAAAGAACAGGACATTGCCCTGCCATTCTTCCATCAAAGCGCAATCACCAAGGACACGAGAGACGTTTGTGCTGGCATTCGCTTCAAACCACGTACCGTCAGCCTTGAGGATTTTCTGTTTGATGTCCCATCGGCCGATCCAGAAATCGAACTGATGATATTCCGGGCTCGAACATTCAGGTGAAGTCGTTGCGGATGCCGCGGTCATGCCGAGTGCGGCGCAAGTTCCAATTGACAATAAAAGACGCGGATTCATATGCATTATCACCATCGTGGGAGCAGAGGAACAAACTGCAAATTAATTGTAATGAGTGAAATAAATAGAACAAAGGGGACACCGGAGGTTAGCGCTGGTTTAGTCGGGTGATCTGGTGGGCTCGGGATTGTCCAGGAGCTAATCATGGCAAATAAGATTGGATTACTTTTCGCCGGACAGGGCGCGCAGAGCGTGGGGATGGGACGCGATCTCGCCGCGCAATTTCCGGTCGCCGCGGATCTATTTGGTCAGGCTGACGAAATCCTGGGACGAAGCTTGCGTGAAATTGCGTGGAACGGGCCGATCGAGGACTTGACCAGGACCTCAAATTGTCAGCCGGCGCTTTACGTCCATTCACTGGCAGCACTGGCGGCGTTGCAGGGTGTCGTCGGCGAATTTCCCATCGGTGGCGCGGCTGGTTTGTCGTTAGGCGAACTCAGTGCCCACGCGGCGGCGGGCACTTTCGATTTCGCGACCGGTCTGAAGCTGGTCCAAAAGCGCGGTGAATTCATGGACGAAGCCTGCGCCACCACGCGAGGCGGCATGGCGGCAATGATCGGCGGTTTGGAAAACGACGTGCGCCGGCTTGCCGCTGATCAGGATGTCGATATTGCCAACATCAATGCACCTAATCAGATCGTTATTTCCGGCGAGCTAACGAATGTCGAGACAGCCGTGGCGGTCGCCAAAGAATACGGCATTGGTCGTGCGACCATGCTCAACGTTGCTGGCGCATATCACTCTCGTCTCATGGAAAGCGCCTATAATAAGTTAGAGAAAATACTGGCCGACGTGCCGATCGATTCGCCGGGCTTCCCGGTAATCAGCAACGTCACTGGTGAAGAGGTAAAAACGCCTGATCAAATACGGCAGACGTTACGTGATCAAGTCACCGGCACTGTGCGCTGGACAGATTGTATGCAGCGGCTTCTCGATCTTGGTTGCGATTTTTTCATTGAGCTCGGCTCGGGGAACGTGCTTGCGGGTTTGTTGAAACGCGCGAACCGGCAAACCAATGTCATCTCCGTTGGTGACGCGGCATCGGTTCGCAAGTGCGCCGAGGCGCTTTAACCGCTTCGCTGTGCGAATTGTCACGTTCGACAGGAAAATCGGCGCCCACACCGCGACGGGTACATAATCGACAACTGGTTTCGTCTACGCAATTATTTGCCTATGACCTTACAAGAACGCGTGGACACGGACCTGAAGGACGCGATGCGGGCCAAAGACGCGACCAAGCTTAACGTGCTGCGCATGTTAAAATCGGCCTTGAAGTATGCCGCGATCGCAAAATCGGGCGCGGAAGCCGAGCTCAGTGATACCGAAGCGACGCAGGTAATCCGCAAGCAGGCGAAGCAACGGCGGGATTCTATTGAAAGTTTTGAAAAAGGTGGCCGCGCAGAGTTGGCTGAGAAAGAAAAAGAAGAGCTGGCGATTCTGAACACGTATCTGCCCCAGCAGATGAGCGCCGAGGAGATGGCAAAGATTGTGCGCGAAGTCATTGCTGAGGTCGGGGCCACATCGAAAGCGCAAATGGGTGCAGTGATGAAAGCCTTGCAGGCCAAAGCTGGCGGGCGCGCCGATGGCAAGGCGTTAAGCGCCGAAGTGCAAAAACAGTTAACGTGAGGAAAACGCTCAACGCCCAATGCTGCATTCTGATTTCGAGATTGGAAGTTGGGCGTTGAGCGTTGGGCGTTCCTTTCCTGCTCCATGCTGAGTGCCATCATCGTAGCCGGCGGCACCAGCCAGCGCATGGGACTGGATAAATTGTTTGCCGTCGTAGCGGGCGAATCCGTTATCGCACATGCAATTCGCGCGTTCGACCGCGCGCCTTCGGTCAGCGAAATCATCGTTGTCGCGCGCGAAGATCGGCATGATGAGATTCAAAAGATCGGTCGTGACGTTGGGTTCAAAAAACTGCGTTCGATTGTGCCCGGCGGCCAACGCCGGCAGGATTCCGTGCGTGCCGGTTTGGATGCGATCGATGCCAAAGCGGAATATGTGGGCGTGCACGACGCAGCGCGTCCGTTGATCACGCCAGAACAGATCGAACGCGCCTTCGAACAGTGTCGAGTCTACGGAGCGGCCGCCCTGGCGCAGCCAGTTAACAACACTTTAAAGCGTGCGGACGCCGATCTTTTAGTCATCGATTCGGTCGATCGGCATCAGCTTTACGCGATGGAGACGCCGCAGATTTTCGAGCGAAAATTGATTGAGGAGGCGTACCGCGCCGTTTATGCGCAAAATATTTCTGTTACTGACGAAGTCTCCGCGGTGGAGCGACTCAAACACAAAGTGGTTCTCGTTCTGAATGACGATTTCAATTTCAAAATCACCTATCCGCGAGATTTGCCGCTCGCGGAACTTGTACTTAAGCAGCGGCAAAATTCTGCTGCCAATAGCTAGATTGTCACTGCGTTGATACCACCGGGAGAAGAGGGCGTTTAGTCCGCCGCTGCTTTGAGCGCGACGCGCAAATCGGCGACAAAATGCTCGTACTCCCGCCGACGCGATTCCTCATCGGGCTGGCGAAGAAGCGATGATGGATGAACCGTCGCGAGAACTCGCGGCGCAAGTTTTGAAGATAAAACTTTACCGCGTTCGCGGGTGACACGGAAGGAAGGCCCAAAGATCGCCTGCGCCGCTGTTGCACCCATTGCCACGACCAGGTTAGGCCTGACGATTCGCAACTCCGCTTCCAGCCAGGGACGGCAGGCCGCGATTTCACGCGCGTTTGGCTTCTGGTGGATCCTCCGTTTGCCGCGCGGCTCCCACTTGAAATGTTTCACCGCGTTGGTGACGTAGGCCTGCGACCGGTCGATTCCTGCTTCCTCGAGCGCGCGGTCCATGACCTTCCCGGCCGGCCCGACAAATGGTTTGCCCGCGACATCTTCGTAATCGCCCGGTTGCTCGCCAATCAGCATCAACTTCGCGCGCTTCGGCCCTTCGCCAAAGACAGTTTGCGTACCGCGCTTGTACAAATGACAGGCAGTGCAGCGAGCTGCAGCTTCGCGAACGGTGGCGAGGCTTGAGCTGTCGGGTGGCTGCGCCGGTCGCGCATATTCGTCATCATGCGTTCGCATCTTCTCAACATGAATCGTATCTCGCGACCTGCTCGTATTCCTCTGATCCTCCTCCGCGAGCTACGTGCAATCTCGTGAACTGCCAGGATTTATAGTTCGGCAAATAAAATGCCGGCCTCGTCCGTGTCGAACTCTGCTTGTGTCAGTCACACCGGACTTCAGTCCGGTGTGACGAACGCGCCGAATGCAGAAGCCGTTTAAACGGCTTCACACGTCCCCTTCCGATGCACCGGCCTGAAGGCCGGTGTTAACAAAAATAATGTGCCTTCGCGTGATTCGCGGCTGAGAATGCTAGTATCTCTAAAGTCCCGTGACATGCCTGCTCTCGAAACCGAGCGCCTGATTCTGCGCTCGTTCACCGCAAACGATGTCGATCGGATGGCGCGGTTGTTCGCCAATCCGGATTTCATGCGATTCTCGTTAGGCGCTTTTACCAGCCGCGAACAGACCGTCGCGTTCATCAGGAAAGTCATGGACTGGGAGCAGGCTGGCATCCCGTCGCAGTTTGCCGTTGTCCGGCGCGACGAGGACGCAGTGATCGGTTATTGCGGTTTTCTCCATCACCTGGAATTGCCAAACGAGGTTGAAATTGGGTACCGGCTCGATCCGGAGTATTGGAACCGGGGCCTCATTACAGAAGCGGCGCGGGCTGTGCGTGATCACGGTTTTCGCGATCGTCAGCTGTCCCGTGTCATTTCGCTCATTCATCCGGACAATGTGCCGTCCCGCCGCGTCGCTGAAAAGAACGGGATGAGCGTCGAAAATGAAATTACGTTTCGAGGTTTTCCGACGCTGGTGTATGCGATAACTCGCGAGCAGTGGCTGGCGAAGCGTGGCGCTGCATGAATTCGCGCGCCAGCGCGCGATACGCCTGGGCGGAGGGTCCGCTCGGCGTGTATTCCAAAATCGATTTGCCGAAGCTGGGCGCTTCGCTCAAGCGCACACTGCGCGGGATTACAGTTTTATAAACGCGTTCGCCAAAATGCTTTCGTACATCAGCCACCACCTGCTGGCTAAGGTTGGTCCGGGCGTCGAACATCGTCATGACGATCCCGCCGAGCTCCAACCGCTCGTTGGCGCCCGAATCGAGCACTTGCTCGATGAGCCGCACAATTTTTACCAATCCTTCCAGCGCGAAATATTCGCATTGGATTGGAGTTAACAATTCATCCGCAGCCGCAAGTGCGTTGCTCATCAGGATTCCGAGCGACGGCGGACAGTCCAGGAACACGAAATCAAACGTTTGATCCGTGCGCAGTGGTTTAAGGGTTTCCGCCAGGCGCGTGAGGTGATTTGGCATCCGCGCGATTTCTACCTCGGCGCCTGCCAAATCGAGATCGGCGGGCACCAGGAACAGGCCTTCACGCCGTGTGGGCAAAATCTTTTCGGTAATGGAACTCTCGCCAAGGAGCGGTTCGTAAAGACTGATTTCCTCGGTTCCCTGCAAACCAAATGAGCTGGTCGCATTCGCTTGCGGATCGAGATCGACAATCAAAATCCGCTTACCCATTTCGGCCAGCGCGGACCCGAGATTGACGGCTGTGGTCGTCTTGCCGACTCCGCCTTTTTGATTGGCAATCGCGATGATTTTCATTTTCGGAAATGGGGCACGGCCGTCCCGGCTGTGGGGCCCGTGGGCATCTTGCCCGCCGTCGGAGCAGGCGAGACGCCCGCTTTCCCCACAGACAAGATGTCTGTGCTCCGATCGCCAATGATGTTGCCGGTCACGGTAAACGGAAACTAAATTTTTCGAATTTCAGATTTGGAATTTCGGCAGTAGCGTTCGAGTCTCTGTGCCTGTGAAAGTTTCTCCAGTAACGACCGAGCCGTCATCGCGACCGAAAACCACAGAAGCCGAAGAGCCGGGCGTCCTGCGAAGCAAAGACGCTCGTGGCGTGGTCACATTAACTCTTAACCGGCCGCGGGCATTCAATGCCTTGTCCGAAGCTATGCTTTCCGAACTGCAGCGCGAGCTCGATGCGATCGCCGGCGACGACTCCGTCCGTGCAGTAATCATTGCCGCTGCAGGCAAAGCGTTTTGCGCCGGACACGACCTGAAGGAAATGCGCGCCGACCCATCGGAGGAATATTACGAACGGCTTTTCGCTCGATGCTCGGACATGATGCTGAGCATCCAGCGGTTGCCTGTGCCTGTAATTGCACGAGTCCAGGGAATCGCGACTGCCGCGGGTTGTCAGTTGGTTGCGATGTGCGATCTCGCCGTCGCATCGAGCACAGCCCGATTTGCTGTGAGCGGGGTTAACGTCGGCCTTTTCTGTTCCACACCGGGTGTGGCACTTTCACGGAACGTTTTGCGCAAGGCAGCCTTTGAGATGCTCGTGACCGGGGAATTTATCAGCGCCGGGGAAGCAAAGGCGCGTGGATTGATCAATCGCGTTGCGGAACCGGAACAGCTGGACGCCGAGCTCGAGAAACTTGTCGCTGCGATTGTCAGCAAACCACGCGTCGCAGTCGCAATGGGAAAAGAATTTTTTTATCGCCAACTGGAACTCGGAATCACGGCGGCGTACGAAGCAGCGAACCAAACCATGGCTTGCAACATGATGGACGAAGCTGCTCTCGAAGGTGTGCAAGCATTTATCGAAAAGCGCCCGCCGCAGTGGAAATGAAACCGCTGGGTCCTGACACATCGGGGTAGGGCGCGACGGCCGGGCGCGCCGTAACGGACGGACGGCCCGGCGGTCCGTCCCTACCATTTATGATATGGTGTCTAAACTCTGATTTGCTTAGCGTCTTCCGAAATGACTTTTAGCCTTCGAGACATAGCCACAAGCTCCGGTGGCGAATTGGTCGGTGATCCGGCGCTGCAAATCAACGGCGCGGCGTCCCTCTCGGAAGCGACTCCGGGAGAAATCAGCTTTTTCGCGAATCGAAAATATATCGGCCTGCTGCGCAAAACCCGGGCATCAGCAATCTTTGTTCCGCCGGATTTTTCCGAACCCATCGATGCGGCGCAGGTTCGCGTTTCAAATCCAACAAAGGCGTTCGAACAAGTCGTTCTCAAATTCGCGCCGAAACCGATGACTTTCGCGCCCGGGTATTCATCCCAGCGCGGTCGTCGATCCAAGCGCTCAACTCGGCGACCGCGTTTCGATTCAGCCGCTGGCAGTGATTGAAGCCGGAGCAAAAATCGGGGGCAACACGATCGTTGGTGCGGGAAGCTACATCGGACATGAGACGGTCATCGGGTCCGGGTGTCACATTTATCCGCGCGTGACGATTCGCGAGCGAAGCCGGATCGGCTCGCGCGTAATCATTCACAGTGGGGCTGTTATCGGCGCGGACGGATTTGGTTTCGAAATGGTCGATGGCCGGCACCAAAAAATTCAACAGCTGGGAATTGTCCAAATCGACGACGACGTCGAGATCGGCGCGAATACAACTGTGGATCGGGCGCGGTTTGGCCGGACATGGATCCAGCAAGGTGTGAAGATCGATAATCTCGTGCAGATCGCGCACAATGTGGTGATTGGGAAAAATTCCGTCATCGTGGCGCAGACCGGCATCTCCGGCAGCACACAGCGTGGGCGAAGCGCGTCATGATGGGCGGACAGGTGGGCATCATCGGTCACGTGGAAATCGCGTGATGGCAGCGTGATTGCCGCGCAGAGCGGCATCACAAGAAATATTGCCGGCGGCGCATGGTTCGGTTCTCCCGCCGTGCCGTTCGCCGAGGCAAAGCAACAGATCGCCTGGGTCCATCGGCTCGGAAAATTTTTCGCGCGCGTGAAGGAGATTGAAAAGAAATTGGGATTATAGCAGACGGTGGAACATAGGCATTCTGCCTGTGCGCCCAGCGGAGATGTTCTCCGCTGTTCACTACCCAGCAAGCTGCAGTGCCCAGAGGCAGCGGGTTGCAAACCTGCTGGGCACACAGACTGCAAGTCTATGTTCCGAAGCGCCGTGCGTCAGAAAGAAGTCCGCGGAGACGCTTCGGGCGAAATCGACTCCGCGCCGCACGCGTGCACGGTCTCAGCCTCCATCAAATCGGAAGTGGCAACCACCAACTCATGCCGTTTAGCGTACTTGCTCGCTAAACGCTCAATAATCGCATCTGCTGACTGGCCGCTGCGCGAATAGAAAATCTGCACTTCACCCCGGTCGGCGCTGACATCGACCTTTCGTCCTTTCCCATCAAAAACAACTACGACGCGCACACCGGTCCAATCCTGATAATCGCGCAACTGCTTGATCAACGATTCACGCGCCAATGAAGACCGGCGCGCGTGAAGCTTGTGAAGCTCCGGCCACGCAAAAATTATGCTGTGCCCATCGACGATCAGGTAACGCGGTCGGGACTCCATCCGCATAATCTAACGTCTTTTTCCATCCAAGGAATCCGCGCGCTATGTAGCGACATTTTTCTCATTAACACCTCGCTTCAGCGAGGTGGTCAGAAGCCGTCCTCTCTCGTGACCGCTTTAGCGGTTTTCTTCCGTGGAAGCAAAAAGCCGCTGAAGCGGCTGCATTTTACCCCTGCATGTGTCACCTCGCTGAAGCGAGGTGTTAATGAGACGTAGCAACTCTCCTGATCCAGTGTGGGTTTGATTATTCCGCCGCTGCGGATTCTTTCTGAGCCTGCTGCTTGGATGGAGTCGGCCGCGTGGCGGCAGCCCGCCGGGTAGCCTTCTTGCGTTGCAGATACGCCAGTCGGCGTTTGCGTTTGGCTCGTACGCGGAGCTTTTGTCCCATGATCTCTCTATCGATTGAAATTCAAGAAACGCAATGACGATTCACGAAACATCACCTTTCGAGCCTTGCGCGGGAAGAATTTTACGCAGTGCGCGCTGAAATCGTCATTGCATTCTCTGCTAATTCGTTGTTAAAAGGCATCCTTATGCCGCAAAGGGAATCGGCGCTTTTCACGGTCACCCCCGGAAGTCTGACCGGGTTGGCCGTCATTTTCCTTGTGATTGCCGCGTTTTTCGGATTTTTGAATTCCCAGAAAGTGAAGGCCCTTCGCGCGAATGCCGCGAACCTGCCCGCTTCGGTACACGGGCAGGCGAGAACGAATGCGGCAGCTGGCGCAGGTTCTGCAGCGAAACCAGAGGCCAAGCTTACTGAAGCAGAGAATCGAGCCACAAAAGCGGAGGCGGCGCTCGCCCGTGTTGAAAAAGAGAAAGCGGATCTGCAAGGTAAACTGGACGCCGGCCAGCAAGAGATCGCTGCGCTGCGACAACGCGCAGCGGGAACAAACGATCCCGCGCCCGGAAGCACAGCGACACCCGCCGGGAACCCGGAGAGCGCCGGTTTACAATCGCAAGTCGACGATCTCCGGCGTCAACTGGATGGCGCGGAGAAGGAGAAAGCTTTGCTGGCCGAAAAACTGCAGGAAGCCCAGGACCGCCCGGCACAGTCCCGCGAAGCAACCAGGTCGGAACCGAAAAAAAGGCGCGAAACCACGACCACACAGCGCGAAAACGTCGGCAGCCGTCGCGCGGGCGTGCATGGAACAGTGCTTGCCTACAACCAGGCCTATAATTTCGTAGTGCTCAACCTTGGCGCGCGCAACGGCGTGGAGCCGAACTCCGAAATGCTGGTTTTACGAGACGGAACCTTGATTGGAAAAATTCGCGTTTCTTCTGTTGAACCGGCGACCGCTATCGGCGATATCATGTCCAACAGCTTGGCGCGTGGTGTCCAAGTACAACCTGGAGACAGTGTGATTTATGCTGGCACAAGTCCTTAAGTTCCGAACAATCGTTATTCCCGTTCTGCTCGGTGCATTCGTGGTCGCGCTGACGTCGTGCGCGTCGTCGCCGGATACGGCCGTGGTGCAAGACCCGGATAATCAGCACGCTTCGGCGATCCCGTGGAACAAGCAGGAACCGTGGGAAAAAGGCGGGCAGTTCGCCGGGATGACCGACCGGCGCTAGGAGCCGCGACTCCGGATCAGATCCAAAACCGGGTTCTTCAAAACCAAATTCTGCATCGAAGTCCCGATGCATGCGAACCGATTTCAATGGCGATCGGTCACGGAATAAGCGCAGCGAGCGGAAACCAAATTCGCCTGAGAAGAAGTAGTTCCCTGCGGGCCCGCCGGGAGGCTTCAAGGACTCGCAGGGATTTGAGGGGGAGAGGTTAGGGGGATCTCTTGAAAGCGAATTTCAGGAAGCGCGACAGGAAATAATTATGGCCCTTTTGTTCGCGCGTCAGTTCGCGGGTGACATCAATAACGGGTTCCGGTGTCAATACCGAAGCACTGGGTCCGTCGGGTGGCGCCTCATTCGCTTTTGCCAGGATCTCATTCGTCGGCAACACCCAATCCATCGGAATCGAGTTGCAGCCTTCGGTCGGGCAACTCAGCCCCATCGGTCCGAGGGTTCCGTCGGCGACCTTAATTTGGCGCCCTGTAATGACTTTCCCGCAAACAAGACAGTAACGTCTTTCGTCGAGCGAACGCCACTGCCGAAATTGATCGAGCCGGCGCAACGCATCCAGTTTTTGATCGTCCGACGAGCCAGTTGATGTATATGGCGTCACGGATTGAGATACTACCGTCCTCTCAACGACGCCCACAATCGGGAACGCGGTGGATTCTTTTATAGGTGAAAATCCGATCCTTCCATCCGCTGCCACAAAAAAATCCCGTCCAAAGCCTGGCATGCAAGCGTTGTAAAATCTGGATGAAAAAAAAAGGCGATCATTCCAGCGAACGTTCCCTGGCGAACTATGCGTCGACAGCGATCGAGCAAATGAAGATTTACTGCGCCGGCCATCCCGAGAGCCCGTCAGCGGTGCGGCGCCCGCAGCTATTTTTTCGCGGCGAACTTTGGATCGCACTGCTCGGGCCAAGCGTTGAAGAGGGCATCGTCGGTATCGGGTCTACCGTTGCGGCAGCGCTGCGCGCGTTCGATTCGCAATACCTCGTCGGTCTGCGGCCGCCGGTTGCTGCTAACGAACAAAGTTGCCAGGTCGCGCAGACCGGACACTGCGCCGCAGCGGACCTCCCGTGAACCCGGATCCGATCTGAATGCTTCGCCGAATTTTCAAATTTCTCATGGTCGATATAACGATTCTTAGAATCGCCCGAGCAATTCCGGAGTTTAATCTGGACGAAATGCGCGTGCTGGCCGCCAGGTGAATTGGCACGACCATTCCAACACTGCGATGCGAAGACCCAAGAGAAAAAGATTTTATGAAGGGGGATATTAATGGGAGCACCACGAGGACGTAGACGCTGGCGAATGTCAAAATCGAAACAGAAACAGCAAAAATCGAACAAACCTTCAGCGCAATGGCGAAGGGAAAAGTCGTCGGACAATGTATCCACTCAGTCGGAAGGAATCGACCGGCTCCTGCTCTCGGCGCTGAAGTACTGGGAGGTTGAGCGCGATCTCATCGAAGAACGCATGCAGGCACGGGGATGTTGAGCGTTTCGTTAGGCGGAAATGGCGTCCAACCGGGATAACCCGTTAAATTCGAGCGAACTTTACAAGCCGAAATTATTTCCGAGGCTTGATCTTATGTGTCTGTTTATTGCGAAGGCCATGATGCGAATGCGAAAGCTTCAGTTTGCTTTTCGGCTGGCTTTGTAACGATTTCGGGACCAGATCGCCCACCGGACCTTTTGCGATCGTCGTGCCTCCATCCACGACGTAAAGCGCACCGGTGACGTAACTCGCTTCGTCCGATGCCAGGAATGCATACACGTTCGCCACTTCTTCGGGTGTACCGCGCCGGGCTAGCGGCGTCGCTTGCACAAGGGATTTCTCCATCTCTTTGTCCATCGGGCCTGTCTCTTTGTGTGTCCACGCGGTATCAATCGGGCCCGGGCAGACACAGTTTGCGCGAACACCATTTTGCGCCTGTTCCACCGCCACACCGCGCATGAACGCGTGCATCCAGCCCTTCGTTCCACCGTATGGGGTGTTCTGCGCCAGTCCGATCATCCCCGACTCAGAACCGGCGGAAATGATGTTGCCGCGCGTTTTTTGCAATTGCGGCAGGGCGAAGCGCGTCATGAGAAATGCCGAACGAATGTTCATCCGGACGGTCCGATCGAAATCTTCAATCGGATAATCCTCGGTCATGGCATTATCGAGAAAAACCCCGGCGTTATTTACGAGTACGTCGATTCTTTTGAAATTTTTCAATGTGATATCAAGCACGCCGCGCGCTCCGATTTCATCGGATACATCCGCACCATGCGCGATCGCGTCGCCACCTTTTGCGCGAATTGCTTCTGCAACGTCATCGACTGGGTCGTCCGGCAATCCGCTCACCACCACGCGTGCACCTTCTTTTGCGAATTTATGCGCAATTGCTTCACCGATACCGGTTCCCGCGCCTGTGATAATTGCGACTTTCCCCTTGAGCCGTCCGTTATCGGACCCATTGCTGCTGTAAATTCTTTTTGCCATACACAATAAATTTCGCGCACCAGCCGCACTTCGCGCGCGCGATTTGAGATTTATTAGTTAATCAAGGTGGATCGACTTCTCCGATCGAAGATTCGCCGTGGCGAAAGGCGATGACAATGTTCGCCGGAGGCGCTGTCTAGATTCTGGCGGTAAAGCGCAGCGGTACAGGCAACGCGCCCGGAGGTCGCGTTCCTTGAGGTGGATCGACTTCTCCGATCGGAGATTCGCCGTGGCGAAAGGCGCTGATCTAAGACTCTGGCGGCAAGCCGCAGCACCTATAGCCAACGCGCCCTCGCCACGGCGAGCTAGCTGCGGTCGCGTTTCACCTTTGGGCGCGAAGTGCACGTCAATGCGCATTTAATTTTGAGTTATTCAAGTCTGCTGCTGCGACGGGAATCGAAGCTTGTATGAGGTATGAGACCCAACTAAGATCAAGAAGGCCCATGGCAAAGCGAAAAGCCAGGACAAATGCATCCCGTTCACGGAAAAAGCCGAGCGGAACAAAATCGTCCCGCTCAAAAGCAGCGAAGGCGAAATCAACGTCAAAAACGGCGAATAAAAATTTGAGTTGCCCGATTGTGGGCATCGGCGGCTCTGCAGGCGGATTCGAAGCGGCGATGGATCTCTTGCGCCATTTAGATCCGAAAACGGGTATGGCTTTTGTGATCGTGCAGCATCTCGATCCGCATCACGGAAGCCGCCTTCCTAATTTGCTAAGCAAAGCCACAGCGATGCCAGTCACCGAGGTGCCCGGGACGATCACGCCAAAACCAAATACGGTGTATGTCCAGCCGCCGAATAAGTGTGTCATTGCAAAGAAGGGCAAGCTGACGCTGGTCCGCCGCGCGGAGAGAGTCAACGTTGCGATCGACCACTTTTTTGAATCGCTCGCTGACGAATGCGGATCGCAGGGCATCGGAATCGTGCTTTCCGGGACCGGCAGCGATGGCACGGCCGGGTTGCGTGCCATTAAGGCAGCCGGCGGCTTGACCTTCGCGCAAACTGAAGAGAGCGCGAAGTTCGACGCCATGCCGCGCAGCGCAATTCGCGCTGGATTCGTTGACCTGGTTCTGCCGCCGCACGAAATCGCGCGCGAAATCGGGCGGGTCGCGAAGCATCCCTACGTCCGGCGTCCCATCAGCGAACAGGAGCTAACGGAAAAGGCGGCCTACCGACATGCCAACGACATGGGTCGCATTTTTCTTTCGCTGAAAAAGCATACGGGCGTCGATTTCAGCGCTTACAAGGAAGCCACGCTGATTCGACGGATTAAGCGACGTATGGCCGTGCATCGGATCGACAGCTTGAAGCGGTACGCACAGTTTTTGCGCAACAACAAAACGGAAGTCCATGCGCTTTTTGACGATCTGCTTATCAATGTGACTCAGTTTTTCCGGGACAAGAATCTCTTTAGTGTGTTGCAGAAGAAAGTTTTCCCGGCGTTGCTCAAAAGTAAGAGCAAAGATCGGCAACCGGAACTGCGCGTCTGGGTGCCGGGTTGCGCCACAGGCGAAGAAGTTTATTCGCTGGCGATTTGTATTCTGGAAACGCTTGGCCAGCGGCCATCCAAATTGCGCATCCAGCTTTTCGGCACCGATCTGAGCGATTCCGTGATCGAACACGCGCGGCTCGGAATTTATTCCAGTTCAATCGAGAAGGACGTCTCGTCCGCGCGACTAAAGCGATTTTTTGTCAAACGCGACAGCACTTACCAAATCCATCGGAACGTGCGCGACATCTGCACGTTCGCGCGGCAAAACATCGCCGCGGATCCACCATTTTCGCGGCTCGACCTGATCAGTTGCCGCAACGTTCTCATTTACTTGAACCCGGCGTTGCACAAGCGCTGCATCCCGCAATTTCACTACGCGCTCAATCCTGGCGGCTACTTGATTCTCGGGCCTGCCGAATCGGTCGGTCCGTACGAGGAGCTTTTTAAATTAGTGGACAGGAAAAACAAAATTTACACCAAGACGGCGGTGAACAGGCTGCCTGCGACGGACTTCATTTCGCAGAGAGAGCCTGGGTCGGCAGACTTCGAAGCGAGGCCGATGGCCGCTGGTCAAAATCTGGGTGGCAATCTCCTGAGAATAGCAGACCGGATTATGCTAAGCACTTACGCGCCAGCTGCGGTGGTGACCGATGAACACCTGCAGGTGCAGCAGTTCCGCGGCCGGACCGATCTCTTTCTCGAGCACCCACCCGGCCCGGTAACATATAATCTGCTGCAGATGGCGCGGCCTGCGCTGGTGGCAGATCTTCGCGCTATTATCCGTCGCTCCGTCAAGACGGGCAAGCCTGCCCGGAAAGAACGCGCAATTGTGAGGCTCGATGGCAAAAACTACGAAATCAATCTTCAAGTGGTGCCATTCAAAGTCCCCGCGTTCAACAAGGTATGGCTGCTGGTGATCTTTGACGAGACTACCAGAGGAGCAAAACCGGAAAGAGTTGCGCGGCCGCTCGGGAAGACAGGTGCGGAGCGCGAGATACACGAGTTGCAGAACGAATTGGCGGCCTCAAAAGAATCCTTGCAAGCCATCATCGAAGAACATGAAGCGACAAACGAGGAGTTGAAGTCGGCCAACGAAGAAATTGAATCGAGCAACGAAGAGCTGCAATCGACCAATGAAGAGCTGGAGACGGCGAAGGAGGAATTGCAATCTACCAACGAAGAGCTGACCACGTTGAACGAAGAGCTGAGCAACCGCAACCTTGAGATGATGCAATTGACCAACGAATTAAACAATTTGCTGGCCAGCATTCAAATGCCGATCGTGATGGTGGACAACGCGTTGACAGTGCAGCGCGCCACTCCCGCGGCGCGCGATACTTTTAATATTTTGCCGACTGACATCGGCCGGCCGTTGACTGAGCTGCGACCTAATGTCGATGTTCCCGACCTGGAAAATCTTTTGTGCGATGTGATCGAAACGTTGACGCCGCGCGAGCGCAAAGTCGCGGATAACGAAGGGCGCAAATATTTGCTGCGTGTTCGGCCGTATCGCACCACTGACAACAAGATCGAGGGCGCGGTGCTTACATTGGTGGATATCGATGGAAAACAAGATCGCGTTCCTGCAAAAAACAACCGCGCAAAAGATGTCTCGTCGCCCAAATAAAAGACGCCCGGCGCTCCACGGCAGGCGAAAGACAGCTCGGTTGTCCGGGAAAATGACAAAGCGAGCGTCCCACGGGCGGAAATCTTCGACCGATAAAGCCAGGCGTGACGGTTCAACAAATGGCGCGCGTATTCATTCGCGACGCCCGCGCCTGATCCGGAATTACAGGACTGAATTGGACGCCGCGGTTCAGCGGTTTGTCGATCTTTACGATTTTGCACCGATCGCCTATGTGAGCTTCAACCGCTCCGGCCGGATTGAGGAAGCCAACCTCGCTGCGACTGAATTGCTTGGTCAACCGCGGGATTTGTTAGTCGGACGCCCGTTCGCGGTTTATACAGCGGACCTGGATTTGTTCCTCAAGCACCTGGTTCGTTGCCGCACATCGTTGGGACGGGTGGAGACGAAATTGCAGTTGAAGCCGGTGAAAGACGAACTGATCCCGGCGCAACTTATCAGCGCGCCGATTAGTTCCACGATGCGAAACGGCGCCGGGCTTTATCAAACCGCGATCATCAATTTGAGCGAGCGCAAAGCAGCCGAAGAGGCGCTGCGACAGGAAGAAGCGAAATTGGCGCGTGAGCTGGAAGATCTGAAGCAATTGCAACAGATCAGCTCCCAACTGATCGAGCAGCATGATAGCGACGCGATTTACAGGCAGATTGTCGATGCGGCGATAGTGTTGCTGCATGCGGACATGGGAAGTTTGCAAACGTTCCTGCCTGAAACCGCCGAACTACTGGTCCTGGCGTCAAGGGGATTCGACCCATCCGCGGCGAAAGCTTGGAAGCGCGTTTCGGTTCGCACTGGTACAGTGTGCGCCGAAGCACTCCGGCGCCGCGAACGAGTGATCGTTCACGATGTTCGGCAGAGCCATTTTTTGAAAAACAGGAAAATGCTTGAAATCTTCCGTCGTTGCCAGGTTCGCGCGGTGCAATCCACGCCGTTAATCTCGCGGGACGGACAATTGGTTGGAATGCTATCAAACCATTGGCGAGAGCCGCATCGTCCTTCCGTCCGCGAGTTGCGCTTGCTGGATGTGCTGGGGCGACAGGCAGCGGACCTGCTCGAGCGCGCCCACGCCGAAACGGCGCTGCGTGAATCCGAGGCACGCATGCGAGCAACCGTCGAGCAAGCCACAGCGGGCGTGACACGCTGCGATCCAACCGGCCGAATCACCTTTGCCAATCGAACCTTTTGTCGAATGCTCGGCTACACAGAGTCGGAGCTTGTCGGCAAATCTTTCGCCGAATTGACTCACCCCGCTCATGTGAAAGACAACATTCGTCGTTTTGCACAAATGATCCGCAACGGCAAGCCGTATGAGATCGAAAAGCGCTATATCTGCAAAGACGGCTCGATTCTGTGGGTGGACGTGAGTGCAAGCGCGGTGCACGGGCCTGACGGCGAGGCGCAGTCGGCCGTTTCCGTGATCGTCGATATCACGGCGCGCAAAAGAGCCGAGGCCGCGTTACGGCGATCGAAGCAACTGCTGGAATTGCGCGTTCGCGCACGGACCCTTGCGTTGCGCAGGACAAACAGGCAGTTAGAAAGCGAGATCGAACGGCGCAAGGGACTGGAGGGAGAAATTCTGACCATCAGTGACCGCGAGCAACAGCGGCTGGGCCAGGAACTGCATGATGGGCTTTGCCAGCATCTGACTGCGGTCGCGTTTATGGCGCGCTCGATCGCATTGCGGCTAAAGCAACATCGCGTCATCGACGCAGCTGATATCGAGAAAATCGCGGAATTGGTGAACAATGCCGCAGTGGATACGCGCAGTCTTTCCCGTGGGTTGCACCGGATCGATGTCGACGCTGCAAGCCTCGTCACCGCATTATACGACCTGGCGAAACGCGAAATTTGGAGAACTCCATGCCGGGTGGATCTTCACCCCTCATTTCGTATCGAAGACGATATGGTGGCTGCGCATCTGTACCGGATTGCGCGCGAGGCGGTCATCAATGCCAATAAACATGCGCGGGCGCAGCAAATCGTGATCAGACTCGAGAAGTCGCCGAAGGCGATGGTGTTGCGAGTGATTGATGATGGCATCGGCTTCCCGAATCAACTGAACCCGGGAAAAGGGCTCGGGTGTCACATAATGAAATACCGGGCGCAATTAATTGGCGGCAACCTGGAAATCGATTTTCCACAAAAAGGTGGTACCCGTGTGTCCTGCTATTTTCCGCTGCAGGGGTCGCGGTCGAGGAAATCGCAGAATGGCACCGAGCCGGCCGATGCTACGGTAAAAGATTCAAGCGACCCGGTAAGGGCAAATTAATTTTGTGACATCTGGCTCAACAAGGAACTGCGAATGCGTAAAGGAGAGTCAACCAGAGACTGAACGTCTCCGTAGCGTATGTTGCAACAGACTGAGCCACAGCTTATGAGCGTCGCGCGATCGACAAATAACAACCCGAAGTGCGATCCGCCGGACGCAAAACGGATCGTGATCGTGGATGATCATCCGCTTTTTCGCAAAGGGCTCCAGGAACTGATTCATTCCGACGGCTCGTTCGCCGTGTGCGGCGAAGCCGCCAACGCAGCTGAAGGCATGGAGGTGATTCGGAAACTGCATCCTGATTTTGTGATTGTGGACCTCAGTTTGCCGGGCACGAACGGCATCGAACTGATCAAGAACATTCGAGCGGAATTCACGGGGCTGCCCATTCTTGTGCTCTCGATGCATGACGAATCACTTTATGCTTTGAGGGCGATGCGTGCCGGAGCCGACGGTTACGTGATGAAACACGAAGCGATGGCAAATGTCGTCCAGGCAATCCACGAAGTGTTTGGCGGACGGCCTTATCTCAGCCCGGCGATGGCCGCGCAGGTCATCACGAAGTTCGCCCATCGCAACGCCGAAGGGGAAGCAGACTCCGTGGAGCGACTAAGCGACCGCGAGCTGGAAATTCTCGAGCTGATCGGTAAAGGCAATGAAGTGCGTCAAATCGCCAAATTACTGCATCTCAGTCCAAAGACGGTGGAGACGCACCGTGCACACATTAAAGACAAGCTCGACCTGAAGAATTCGCGCGAAGTCGCCCGCTTCGCCCTGCAGTGGCTTCAGGCGCGCGAGGAATGAGGCGTCACCCAATGCGTTCGACGCGAGAATAGAATCAGAATCGTAAGCCGTTAAAACGGCTGTTCCCGTTTTTCCCGGCGACCCACCGGCTTAAAAGCCGGTGTTAATGAGAGCCGGCAGGTGCAGTGGCGCAGCCGTCAGCCGTTCAACGGCTTTCTTCGTGGCGCCATCGCATTAACACCGGCCTTCAGGCCGGTGATCACACACAGCTGCGCGTGGTCAGCCGTTTCAACGGCTTTCCTCATCGTGCCAACGCAATCCGTGGCGATCGGCGAATTCTCGCAATTCGTCTGCAAACGAGCGTACCGGTGATGTTCTTCTTGATCCGCGATATATCGTGCTACCTGATCTACGTTGGACTGCGACACCGAGAAGGCGCCATATCCTCTGCCCCACGCAAATTTTCCCGTGACGATGTCGTTGGAATTAACCCAGTGTGAGGAGCTTCCCTTTAGAAGTTGCACCACCTTCTCGACTGACAAGGCGGTTGGGAGATCGATCAGCGCGTGCACGTGATCGGGGTTTACAAAATTGATCTTCATGTACACGCCTTGCTGCTCGGCATATTCCGCCAGATATCGCGACAGACCCGCCGCTGCCTTTTTTGTTTAGAAGTCGTTCCCGATTCAAAGCCGTCGAGATCAAGTGAACAGGGCCAGCAGCGAGAAAAGCGAATGCACTGACATGGCCATTGGATCGTAAGCCGTTAAAACGGCTAGTGTCCATCTTTTGCGCGACGCACCGGCTTGAAAGCCGGTGTTAATGAGAGGTCTGATTCGAGCCCCGGATTCAGTTAACCGCTACCGCGGATGCCCGGATGTGGTTTACCTTTTCCAGCTTCCTCCAAACCTTTTCCGAACGAGTTCCCTTATTCATTAATGCCGACGGCAAACTCGGCAACACCGTGCTGTCATTAACACCGGCCTTCAGGCCGGTGCTCACCGAAGCTGCACGTAAGAAGCCGTTTTAACGGCTTCATGCACCGCTTTCGTAACGCAGTCCGGGTAAGTTCATCACGAATCGACTAACACTGCCATTGCAGGTTCCGCCCGCCCCATCACCAATATTGCCAATGGGTACGCCGATGAACGACTATGTTGATAGGCGCAACGCCCTTCTCATTCACACCGGGCTTTAGCCCGCTGCCGAGCGACGCCGCAACGTGCAAACGTTTTAACGGCTTTCCTCTCTCACACCTTTCGCTTTTTTTCACGCTCAGCGGGCGCATATTCAAATGTGATGACTACGACGACGCGGGATGCAGTGGAGGAACTGCTTCACACGTATGGCGAAACCGGCGGAATAAATTATCTCGCCGCTGCCGCCTCCCTTCCTTCGCGTCTGTCGATCGAAGCGGCCTGCATCGAGCTGATGAGCCTGATGTTTCCCGGTTTTCGCAGCGAAGCGCTCGAGGGCACAGACGACCTTGCCGATACCACCCGCATCCGGGTGCGGCATTTGCATGCACGCCTGAAAACCGAAATTTGCAGGAGCCTGGGCAAAATTCGCCAGGATGAAGCGACGGAAGCAAAAGCCGACGAAATTCTAACGACATTTTTCAATCAATTGCCAGCGGTGCGCCGGATGCTTTGGACGGACATCGACGCTGCATACGAAGGCGATCCGGCCGCCACTACTTACGAAGAGATTATCCTCGCGTATCCCGCTGTGGAAGCGATCGCGATTTATCGGATGGCCCATCTGCTCTACGGAAAAGTGCCGTTGATCCCGCGCATTATGACCGAATGGGCGCACAGCCGGACTGGGATCGATATTCATCCCGGCGCGCAAATTGGTTCGCATTTCTTCATCGATCACGGCACCGGCGTCGTTGTTGGCGAGACCACCCGGATCGGATCGCACGTGAAAATTTATCAGGGCGTGTCGTTCATCGCGCGTTCGCTCGGAGCAGGGCGAGGTTTGCGTGGAAAAAAGCGTCATCCCACAATCGAAGACGGCGTTTGTATTTACGCGGGAACCACGGTCATGGGCGGGGACACCGTGATCGGCGCCAATTCCACCATTGGCGCGAACGTTTTCCTCACCAAGAGCGTCCCACCGAATTCGCTCGTGTATTACGAAGAGAAAGAAGCCCTCGTCGTGCCGAAACGAAGCAAGCCCGCAACCAAAGGCGATGAGTTTCGAAAGTGACTATCTGGGGAGCGCACGCGGCCCGCGTGTTGACGATGGCGTCCTCGCCATCGTGGGCTTTTTGCGATTACGAGCACGAGCAGCTGAGCATGAGTAGAAGGAACAATTAATGATTTACCTCGATTACAACGCGACCACACCGTTATGCGATCCAGCGCGCGAGGCGATGCTGCCTTATTTCGATCGCCATTTTGGTAATCCATCCAGTGTCCACGCGGCCGGCCGCGAAGCGCGCGCGGCAATTGATAACGCGCGCGATAAGATCGCCGCATTGCTTTGCGCGAAACCGGGCGAAATCATTTTTACCGGCGGCGCAACCGAGTCATGCAATCTGGCTGTGTTCGGCCTGGCGCGATCTCCGTCTTTAAGCGGCAACCACGTAATCTCGAACAAAGCCGAGCATCACGCAGTGCTGCATCCTGTCGAGCATTTGGAGCAGCATGATGGTTTCGAAGTAACCTGGTTAAAGGTGTCTGAGAGCGGAATGGTCGATCTCGATCAGTTGGCCGATTCAATTCGTCCCGACACAAGATTCGTGTCGATCATGACCGCGAACAATGAGACAGGCGTCGTTCAACCAATGCCCGAAATCTCACGGATCTGCCGGGAGCGCGGTGTTTTGCTTCATAGCGACATGGTTCAGGCTTTCGGGAAAATGGACGTCGATGTCTCTCTGGTCGATGTCGGGAGTTTTGCTGCGCACAAGTTCTACGGACCAAAAGGCACAGGTTTCCTTTATCTCCGTGCCGGCCTGTCGATCCAACCAATCATGTTCGGCGGCGCGCATGAAAATCAGCGTCGTCCAGGGACGGAAAATGTGGCTGGTATCGCGGGAATGGCTGCGGCAGCTGAGTGGATATTGCGCGATCGCGAGATGGAACAGGAACGCAGAGCGCAACTGCGCGATCAATTATGGAAAAGTATCGCGGACGTTTTTCCCGATGCGCAGCAAAATGGCGACCCGGACCGTCGGCTTACTAACACGCTCAATGTAAGTTTTACCGGCATCGACTCGGAAACGATGCTGATGGCGCTGGATTTGGAAGGGATTTGCGCCTCGAGCGGCTCGGCCTGCATGGTCGGTTCGGTGAGAGCGTCGCATGTTTTGCTGGCGATGGGTCTGCCGATGGAACGTGCCCGTTCCGCCATCCGTTTCTCACTTGGCAAATGGACGACTGCGGAAGAAATCGCCGCTGCTGGTGATGCGCTTGCCCGAATCGCGAAGCGAAACAAAGACGCGCGCGAATATGCCGTTGCTTAGGCAACTCGAATTCGGGTTCCGTAGCACAGATATCTTGTCTGTGGGGCCGCCGGGCGTCTCGCCTGGCGCATTGATAAATGAATCAACAGGCAAGATGCCTGCCGGCCACACAGCCGAGACGGCTGTGCTACTGCAAACACAAGCGCGCCAGCTCCTGCGCTCGTTAGGCGCGAACCGAATCGCAACTGAACTCCGAGTCGAATGGACCTCTCGGCTTACAACCGCCGCCGGCCGGGCGGATTATCGCCAAAAACTCATTTCGCTGAACCCGCTGCTACATAAGCACCCGGATGAAATCGATCGGACGCTGCGACACGAACTTGCTCATATTCTCGCCCAATTTCGCGCAGGTCGCCGCCGGATTTCACCTCATGGAACCGAGTGGCAACAGGCGTGCCGGGACCTGGGGATAACCGGTGAGAAGCGATGTCACACACTGCCGTTTCCGGCGAAGCGAATCACGCCACGCTTCCTCTACCGTTGCCCGAACTGCCGGCGCGATTTTCCTCGCGTCCGCAAGATCAAACGCACAGTCGCCTGTCTTGCCTGTTGCCGCGCGTACAGCGGCGGTGAGTTCGATGCGCGGTTTAAATTAGAACCGACAGCGTTGTAGCGGCGTTTGTGTCAAACGCCGGGGAGCGCTCCTCAAAACTTTCCGTCTTTTTATATTTTCTTAACGCGGATTGTAGCTGCTTTTATGTCGACGCGATTTGAAAGCACGCCGATGCGAAAAACTTGTCGGAAACTTTAAACGTTTTGCCAGGTGTTCTGTCAATTCTTGCATGGTTTGATTTGTCGGTGTCAGCGGAGAAAAACACACTTCTGATCTGCGTTTATGAAAATACTCGCAAGCGTAATTGCAAAGGAATTGAAGAAGGCAAAGCATTTCGCCGTATACGAACCCGAATTGACGCGTGTCTGGCCCCGCGATGGGACAATACATGAAGCCAAAGTCGCCTCATTCGCGAAAAAGCATGGCTGGCGACTGCGCTTCTACAAAGAGGGTTTCTGCGCGATTTTTGATAGAGCGCCGTCTACGTGAAGGTGGATCGAGCTCTCCGAGCTCGATGACACTATTATCGCCGAAGGCGCAGTAGTTAATCTCGCAGCAAAGCCGCTTGGCCATCCCAACGCGCTCGAGAGATCGCGTTCTACTCGATCTCTTCGCCTTTTGTGTTTTTCTCGCCTCGCAATTTTGCCTGGATAAACATATCGATGTCGCCGTCCATCACCGCTTGCACATTGCTCGTCTCGGCGCCTGTCCGGTGGTCCTTTACCATTTGATAGGGCTGAAAAACGTAGGAACGAATTTGATTTCCCCACGCAATCTCGCCTTTTTCGCCGTATTGCCGTTCCATCTCGGCACGTTTCTTGTCTTGTTCCAGCTGGTATAGCTTCGCTTTCAACATCTTCATAGCCAGCTCGCGATTGCGGCCCTGGCTGCGCTCGGCCTGACAAGCAACGACGATCCCACTGGGTCTGTGTAGTATACGAACCGCAGTTTCAACCTTATTTACGTTTTGCCCGCCTTTGCCGCCGCTGCGAAACGTATCGACCTCTAAATCTGCCGGGTTAATTTCAACCGGAGCCGTGTCGGCGATTTCAGGCACGACGTCGATGCTGGCGAAGGACGTATGTCGCCGTTTGTTGGCGTCGAATGGCGAAATGCGAACCAGCCGGTGCACTCCGCGCTCGGTCTGCAAATGTCCGTAGGCGTACTCCCCGGTGATCAGCAGAGTCGCGGATTTTACGCCGACTTCTTCGCCCTGTTGGATGTCCACTGTCTGCGATTTGAATCCGCTGCGTTCGATCCAGCGCTGATACATTCGCAACAACATATCGGCCCAGTCGCACGACTCGGTCCCGCCTGCCCCGGAATGAATAGTGATGAACGCGTTTGCCCGGTCGTTTTCACCGGACAAAAATTGACGCAGCTCGAACTCATCCAGCTTATGAGCCAGGCGGGCATGTTCGGTCGCCACGTCTTTTTCTGCTTCAGCGCGATGCACTGCGTCGGCTTCTTCCGCAGCGAGTTCCTGTAGCGCGACGAAATCCTCAATCTCGCGTTGCAGTTCCTGGAATGGATTGATCAGTGAGCGCAGTCGGGAGACTTCCTCGACATCGGTCTGAGCGCGCTCCCGATTCGACCAGAAATCGGGCGCAGCCATCCGCGCTTCTAGTCCAGCGAGATCTTTCTGAAGCTGCTCGACGTCAAAGAAACCTCCGCAATTCGCGAACGCGCGATTTCAGATCCTCGGCATCTGGAATGGAGATTTCAGTTGGCATGGGCAAACATACTTTCACTATGCATTAAGCGCAAAGTTGTAGTGGCGTCTGTAACAACGGTTTTGGCGAAGCCCAACAAGGTGGAACGCGACCGTAGCTAGCTCGCCGTGGCGAGGGCGCGTTGGGTGCAGCCAGCGGCTCTGCCGCCAGAATTGAGACTGCGCCTTTCGCCACAGCGAATCTCCGATCGGCGAGTGTTGCCATCGAGCTCTGAGATCTCGATCCACCTTTTAAGAGCAGGTGCTCGCTTTTGATGGCAAAGGTGGACGCGACTGCAGCTAGCTCGCCGTGGCGAGGGCGCGTTGGATGTAGCCGGCGGCTCTGCCGCCAGAATTGAGACTGCGGCTTTCGCCACGGCGAATCTCCGATCGGCGAGAAAGCCATCGAGCTCTGAGATCTCGATCCACCTTTGTAGAGCAGGTGCTCGCTGCGCTGTGTCGCTTACACTATTTACGCGAGGGAGCGGCGGGCTTTGCCTTGGCGCGCGGTGTTTCCAGCCGGAAAATTGTTTCGCCTTCCTTCATCAGATCAAGGCGATCGCGCGCGATTGTTTCCAGGTAGCTGACGTCTGTTTTGAGCAGGTTGACCTCGCGGGTCTGACGCGCCAGCAGATTTTGTTGGTCACTGACCTGTTGCTGAAGATCGTCCATCTCGGTCCGGCTTTGCATCAATTTTTTTGTACGGCGGAACGAAAAGGCTCACGATCACCAGCCAGACCGCGATGATGAGCAGAACGAGGAGAATCCGGTTCAATCGCTGCCAGAGAGTGGCCTCGCGACGCGCCCGAAAATCAGCGTAACCGTGCTCCACTTCAGCGGATTGTAGCGCCGTAAACGGCTTTGTCACCAAGTTCTTCTTCGATTCGCAACAGCTGATTGTACTTCGCCACCCGGTCGCTACGACATGGAGCACCGGTCTTTATCTGCCCGGCGTTGGTCCCTACAGCGATATCGGCAATGGTAATATCTTCCGTTTCACCCGAACGATGACTGATCACAGTGGTGTACTGATTGCTCTTCGCCATCTGGATGGTCGCCAGCGTTTCCGTCAGCGTACCGATCTGATTTACCTTGATCAAAATTGAATTGGCCACGTGCTCGGTAATGCCTCTTTGAAGAAATTTTACATTCGTGACGAAGAGATCATCACCGACCAATTGGATCCTGCCGCCGAGCTTTTCCGTCAATTTTTTCCAGCCATCCCAATCGTTCTCGGCGCAACCGTCCTCGATGGAAATGATCGGAAACCGCGCGCAAAGATCGTCGTAGTAATCGATCAATTCTTGTGCGGTTTTTTTTGAGCCATCGGATTTCTTGAAGACGTACAGGTTTTCTTCGCTGTCATAGAATTCCGACGCAGCGGGATCAAGCGCGATAAATATTTCTTCACCCAGCTTGTAACCCGCCTTCTCGACAGCTGCCGCGATCGATTCCAATGCGTCTTCGGCGGAATCGAGCTGAGGCGCAAATCCGCCCTCATCGCCAATCGCCGTGGAAAGATGTCGCGCTTTCAGCACAGATTTCAGCGCGTGATAGGTCTCGGCGCCGTAGCGCAACGCTTCCGAAAAGGAAGGCGCGCCTCGCGGCACGATCATGAATTCCTGAAAATCAATCGGCGCATCCGAGTGCGCCCCGCCGTTCAGAATATTCATCATCGGTACTGGAAGCACTCGCGCTTCGGGTCCGCCGAGGTACCGGAATAGCGGTAGTCTTTCTGCGGCCGCAGCGGCGTGGGCGACGCGCAAGCGAAACGGCGAGCATCGCATTGGCGCCCAGATTTTTTTTTGTTGGCGTTCCGTCGAGCTCGATCAGTTTATGATCGATGTTCGACTGATCGCGCGCATCCAGTCCCTTGAGGATCGGCGCGATCTTCTGATTAACATTCGTAACCGCTTTTTTCAGGCCTTTGCCGCCGAAGCGGTGCTTGTCCCCGTCGCGCAATTCCAATGCTTCATGTTCGCCCGTACTCGCTCCGCTGGGAACAGCTGCTCGTCCGAGCGCGCCGCTTTCAACACGGACGTCAACCTCGATGGTTGGGTTACCCCGCGAATCAAGGATTTCGCGGGCGTGAACGTGAGTAATGCTGGAGGTCGCCATACCTTTGCGCCGACTAGAACAGGTTTCGTCGTGCGAGGCAAATTTCCTCGCCGCCTGTCATGCTGAGGACACCATTGCACGGAAACCCGGCATCGGACATTTCGATTCCCCCCAAAAACACATAAAAAGAACGATGCTGCAGGGCCAGAGATTCCGATTGGCAATTTCGCTGGGGCACGCATAATCTTCGCGATGATTCGTTTGGTTGCATTGATTACCCTTGCGTTGCTTGCTGCAATTTCCACATACGCGGCCGAGAAAGCGCAATCTCTGTCCCCGGATCAAATGGCGAAAGCTGTCAGAACGGATTCCATTACTGTCCCGACGCCGGGCGAACTTTTCGCCGCGCTTGGCAAAACGGGAAAAATAAACTGGTCAGCTCAATATCGCGGACCAATTCCCACGACCTACAGCGACCGGGCGCAGATAGCGTTGAACCTCGGCGGTTTGATTGCTGATGGATTCATCGCTGTTGAAGCCAAGGACGGACAGCAGGTCAAAAATATCGGGTCGGACATCTTGAAGCTTGGAAAGGCTCTCGGAGTCAGCGAACAACTGCTGGGCCGGGGAAATAGCATCAACGAATTTGCCGAGCATAACGACTGGGACACGTTGCAGGAAGAATTGGAAGCAACGCAAAATGAGGTGAAATCCTCAATGCAATCGCACGATGATCAGGACCTGATTATCCTGGTCACTCTTGGCGGATGGATCCGCGGCACCCAGGTAGTCACCGGCGTAATCATGAAGAATTACAGTGAGTCTGCCGCAAAGGTCCTGCGGCAACCGGCTCTGGTTCGCTTCATTCAATCAAAGGTGAACGAAATTTCGCCTGAATTGCGGCAGCAACCTTTGGTCAAAGATGTGAGCGAACAGCTTAGCGGGATCGAAAAACTTGTTTCATTTCCGGCAGACAAAGTGCCGACCCAGGAGGAAGTACGAAAAGTGAATGAGGCCGTCAGCAAGCTTATGACGGAAATACAAAGCAAGGAACCGGCAAAATGAGACGTTCGATTCAAATTTTCGTTTGGATGCTTGTGCTGAGCACAGGCTTTGTGCTGCGCGCAGACACAGATGCCGAAGTGAATGCGCGTAAAGACGCACTCGAAATTGCTGGAGCGTTTTCGAACGATGACTTCAAAATTCGGGACGGACATTCGTGCGGCCTACTCAAGCCGCACGATCACGCTCTGATCGCGGTCAACCTTTACGCGGGTAACCAGTATTGGTTTTCTGTTGGCACATCAGACCCCGTGAAAAAAGTCGCGGTCAGCGTGTATGATGAATCCGGAAAGCCAATGAAGACGGAGGACTATAACAACGGCGATAAAGCGGCGGCTGGTTTTCAGCCGGAGAATAGCGGCCAATATTATGTTGGCGTCGATCTGCTGGAAGGCCAGGAAGGTAGTTTCTGTCTCGTCTATTCGTACAAATAGACGGTTTTCGGTGTTGACTACGGATGCGCGGCACTCAAATTTCGTGCGCATCGGTTTTGCGATCTGGTCTTCAGTACCCGCTATCGGTAATCTTGGAGCAGGTGATGATCTCGCTTCAGGTATTTTACGAGGGTCATGTCCAGGGCGTCGGGTTTCGTTTCACCGTGCGCCACATCGCCAAAGGATTCGACGTAACCGGCTGGGTGCGCAATCTTCCCGACGGTCGCGTGGAATTACAAGTTACAGGTCAGCAGGACGAGGTGCGCGCATTTCTTGATCAGATCGCGGAAAGCGAACTGCACTCGCTGATTCGCAGACAAATCGAAAACAAGCTAAACGAAGCGGTCAGTGGCCGCGGTTTCGAAATTCGCCATGACTGATCCGGCGGTCGCAGTTCACGGACTGACCAAAATTTTCCGTGTTCCGTTTCATCCCACCCGTGGCGTTGTCGCCGTAAAGGACCTTAGTCTTCGCATTGAACCGGGCGAAGTGTACGGCCTGCTCGGCCCGAATGGTTCCGGCAAAAGTACTACACTGAAAATCATTCTTGGCCTGGTCTCGCCAAGCCGCGGCCGCACCGAAATTTTTGGAAGAGACAGTCGGCTGGTCGAAAGCCGCGAGGCTGTCGGTTTTCTGCCGGAGAATCCATACTTCTACAAATATCTCACCGGCGCGGAAACGCTCCGTTTCTTCGGACGCCTTTGCGGAATGAAAGGCGCAACACTGAAGAATCGCGTCAATGAATTGCTTGATCTAGTGGGGCTAAACAAAGCGCGCGACCGCCGGCTGAGCACTTATTCGAAGGGCATGCTGCAACGCATCGGGCTGGCACAAGCATTGGTCCACGATCCGAGGCTGGTGGTACTGGACGAACCGACCGCTGGTGTTGATCCGGCTGGTTCGCGGGAAATTCGCGACCTGGTCATGGATCTGAAGCAGCGCGGAATTACCGTGCTGCTCTCGTCGCATTTGCTCGCGCAGGCGCAGGAGATTTGCGATCGTGTCGGCATCCTCGCTGATGGGGTGCTGGTTCGCGAAGGACATCTGCGGGATTTGATAGCGATCGAAAATCAAACTGAGCTTGTGATCGCCAACGCATCTGACGAGCTGGTCCAGCAGATTGAATCTTGCATCAATCAATCAAACGCGAAATTGCTCGAGCGACGGAGATCGACGACCACGCTGGAACGACTGTTTTTGGAGTCGACCGGCGGGAACGACAAAACTCGCGCCTCTGTCAAGGTTACGGACGACGGACAAACGGCGGCTAAGGAAGCGAGGAGGGAAAAATGACAAACAGCGATGCCGCTTCGACGCTTCAACCTTTCAACGGTCCCACCGTCGTGAAACGTCACCGGGTTTTTTCCTTTTCGCGCGTACTTGCCATCACCAGCAACACGTTGACCGAGCTGACCCGTCTGAAAGTCTTTTATGTGTTGCTAGTGTTCGGGCTTCTGTTGATCGGCAGCTCGATTTTCATGGCCCAATTTTCCTTTCAACAGGAATTTCAAATTCTGAAGGACGTTTCCCTGGGCGCGATCTCGCTCTTCACTTCGCTGCTGGCGATCGTTGCCACGGCTCGAATGCTCCCACAGGACATCGAAGACCGCACGGTTTACACGATTCTCGCCAAGCCGGTGCCGCGCTTTGAATACATCGTTGGCAAGATTGCGGGAGTCCTTTTGCTGCTGGCAATCAGCACCCTGATAATGGTGGCAGCCTTTCTGGCCGTCTTGTACATGCGAGAGCAGGCAGTCCTGGCCGCGACGGCAAAACAAATGGCCAGCGCACCGCCGGATCAGCTTGCAGATGCTTTGCGTGCCGTCCGGGCGTCCGCGTTGAATAGCGATCTTGTTCCGGGAATCATCGTTATTTTCCTCAAAGCCTGTCTTCTTACAGCGCTGACGCTGTTTGTTTCCACGTTCGCCACTTCAACCATTTTTACCATCGTGGTGATGGTTTTTATCTATTTCATAGGGCACCTGGAAGCCACTGCGCGCGAGTATTGGTTGCACGAACATGGCAGCGGACTCGTAACCCGCGCGTTTCTTGCGATCGTGGCGCTGTTCTTTCCCGATCTACAGGCTTTCAATCTGGTCGATGACATCGTTGCCGGCACCGCTATCTCGACGGCCGTCTTCATCAAGACCGCATTGCTGGGATTTTTTTACACCGTGATTTACACGCTGCTGGCGGTCTTTGTCTTTTACGGAAAAGAATTATGACGCGGGTTCTCATCACGCTGGCGGTGTTAATCGTGATGGGCCTGCTGAAATTGCCGGTCGAACGCGATCTTGCGGAGCTTCACCGGCAGGAACATTTCCGCGGTGTGGAATTCAATCTTGATCTCCGCGAAAAACTTGGGCAACTCGGATTTATCGCCGCCTTGAGCGGGTTTCGTGCGATTGTCGCCGACGCACTTTTTATTCAGGCGCACGCAGCATGGGAAGATACTCAATGGGGCCGGATGCTCTTGTTGTTTCGGCAGATCACCACACTGCAACCGCGGGTGCTCCTGTTTTGGGACACAGCGGCCTGGCATATGGCCTGGAACGCAAGCGTCGCCGCGATGAACGATCGCAACCAGCCGCGCCTGGCCTTGCGGGTGAAGGCGCAGCGCGAATATTTTGCGATCGGCAAGGAGTTCCTCGAACGCGGAATAAAAAACAATCCCGACCGTCCCGAGCTCTATGAGGCGCTGGCCCGGCTCTACAAGGAAAAATACAAAGACCACGAGCGCGCTGCCGAATATTATGCGAAGGCAGCCACCCTTCCGGAAGCAGCGCCGTGGGACCGGCGTTTCTCCGCCTATGAGCTTTCGTACGCCGAAGGGCGCGAGCGTGAAGCGTACGAACGCCTGCGGAGCCTCTACGATGAGGGACCGAAGGAGCGACTGCCGACCTTGATCAAACGGCTAAAGTTCCTCGAAGAAAAACTCAATATTCCGCAGGACCAACGAATTTCTGAACCAGGTCCATCGAAGCTTTAAAATCGTTGAAGCGTTGAACCGGGTTTGACGCTACGGTTGCTGCGTCTTAATGCTTCAACGCTTCCACCTTAACCAATGCGGTTCGCAATTTTCAGTGACATCCATTCGAATCTCGAAGCGCTCGAAGCCGTCATGGCGGACGCGCGCCAGCGAAGATGCACGCACTTTGTTTGCCTTGGCGACATCGTCGGCTATAACGCGAACCCGGGTGAATGCATCGATCTGATCCGCCAACTCGATTGCCCCGCCGTAAAAGGCAACCATGACGAGCAGGCAACGTTTCCCGCGTCATCGGAACGTTTTAACGAGCTGGCCGAACGCGCCATCGATTGGACGCGCGAACATTTGAACGACGAGCACAAGGAATGGTTGCGCAGCCTTCCGTTGCAACGCCGGGTACACGATTTCACCATCGTTCACGCTACGCTCGATACGCCCGCACAGTGGGGCTACGTATTTAATAACCTCGATGCCGTTGCCAGTTTCACATACCAGCGCACGCCCATTTGTTTTTTCGGCCACACTCATGTGCCGATGGTTTTTGTTCGAGAGGAAGGCGTCCGACGTCACTCAGGTGAGCACATTCGTATCGAGCCTGGCAAAAAATATTTCATTAACGCCGGCAGCGTCGGGCAACCACGCGATGGAAACTGGCGGGCGGCGTACTGCATTTACGACCTCGACAACAATCTCGTCGAACTGCTGCGTGTGAAATACGATCTGGCGACCGCCCAAAAGAAAATCGGCCAGGCTGGTCTGCCGCGGCTTCTTGCCGAACGCCTTGGAATGGGCCGCTGATCCCGGAGAGCCCATCGCTTTGCGGGCGTAGTACTTTTATTAGCCCACTGCGTCAGTCGCTGCTTCTCGCGTTTTGTATTCAGCCACGAAGCCCTTGCGGAATTGATCGAATGCTCCGCGTTCAATCTCTGCGCGCGCGCGGCTCATGAGGTTTAGGTACAAATGTAAATTGTGCAAAGTGATCAGACGCAGTCCCAGTATTTCTTCCGCCTTGATGAGATGACGGATGTAACCGCGGGAGAATCCGCGACAGGCGGCGCACCCGCAGTTTTCCTCGATCGGGCCATTGTCGAGCGCGAACTCCGCGTTCTTTAAATTCAGTGTGCCAGTCGCGGTAAAGGCTGTTCCGTTCCGGGCGAGGCGGGTCGGCAGCACGCAATCGAACATGTCCATTCCGCGCGCGATCATCTCCAGCATTTGCGGCGGCGTGCCGAGCCCCATGGCGTAACGTGGTTTGTCTGTAGGCAAAAACGGTTCAGCCGATTCAACCGCACGCATCATTTCTTCCTCCGGCTCGCCCACACTCACGCCTCCAATGGCGTAACCGTCGAAATCAATCTCCACAATTGCCTGCGCACTTTCTTTGCGGAGATCTTCGAACGCTCCTCCTTGCACAATTCCAAAGAAAAGCTGGCGCGCTGTAGCGTGCGCTGTCCTCAGCGCATTCACCGGAGATTCCGCTGAGACAGCGGACGCTACAATCTCAGTTGAGCGTTGGGCGTTCGGCGCCTGCTCGCGATTTATCGGAGTTGGGCGTTCGGCGTTTTCTGCTTTCCATTGTTTGCATCCTTTCGCCCAGCGCGTGGTCAGTTCTGCGCTTTGCGCCGCGTAATCGTATTCGCACGGATAGGGAACGCATTCATCGAGCACCATCGCAATGTCGCTGCCGAGCGCGGCTTGAATTTCCATGGCGATCTCGGGCGAAATGAATGCGCGCGCGCCGTCGATGTGATTTTGGAATTCCGCGCCTTCCTCGGTGATCTTGCGCAACTTTGCCAGCGAGAAAATCTGGTATCCGCCGCTGTCGGTGAGAATCGGCCCGTCCCAACTCATGAAACGATGCAGGCCGCCCAAATGCCTCGATCACATGAAGACCGGGCCTAACGAACAAGTGATAGGTGTTCCCGAGAATGATCTGTGCGTTCAGTTCACGCAGTTCGCGTGGGCTGACCCCTTTCACGGAGCCTTGCGTTCCCACCGGCATGAATGCCGGCGTATCGATCACGCCGTGTGCAGTTGTTAATCGGCCACTTCGTGCTTTTGACCGTTGGTCGTTCGCCAGGAGTTCAAAGGCATTCTGCATGCGGTATGGAGATTCCTCCAACCTTCGCATAAAGCTTCGGCTTGGCAGGCGACTTCGCTCGGAATGACAATTCAACGAACAAAATATTCTTTGCGGATCGCCATTTTCCCTCTATGTTCCGCGCTTACCGCATCAGGCGCGTGAGTTGGGTTTGTTGCGCGGCCTGAAGCGGGTTTTTTTGTCGCCCGGAGTAACGACTTTTGGCGGCGCATTATTTTTAGGATTTGGACGATGCCCACCATCAATCAGCTGATTCGAAAAGGACGCCGGAAGGTGTCGGTGAAATCAAAGTCGCCGGCGCTGGCAAGCTGTCCGCAGCGACGTGGTGTGTGTGTGCAAGTGATGACGCGCACACCGAAGAAGCCTAATTCTGCCCTGCGCAAAGTGGCGAAAGTGCGGTTGACGAATGGCCAGGAAGTGATTGCCTACATCCCTGGCGAGGGGCATAATTTGCAGGAGCACTCCATCGTGCTCGTCCGCGGCGGGCGCGTGAAGGATTTACCTGGTGTGCGCTATCACATTGTGCGCGGAACACTTGATGCGCTTGGTGTGGATGGTCGGCGACGCGGTCGCTCCAAGTACGGAGCGAAGCGCCCGAAGGGCGGGGCGGCCGGTGGAGGCGGCGCGGCGAAAGCGGCGCCGGCAGCGGCCAAATAAAACAAATCAAATTTGAAACGAACGATCGACAATGTCGCGGCGGAGAAGAGTTCACAAAAAAGAAGAGCACGTAGATTCCCGATACGGGAGTCCGGCGGTAGCTCGTCTTATCAGCACCGTGATGAAGCGAGGCAAGAAATCCCTCGCCGAACGCGTGGTGTACACGGCGATTGATAAATCGCGTGAAGGCTCCGATTCAGTCGATCCGCTTGAAATTGTAAACAAGGCGATCGACAACGTCCGTCCGCGCCTCGAGGTGCGATCGCGTCGCGTGGGTGGCGCGACCTATCAGGTGCCAATGGAAGTGGCGCCTGCCCGGCAAATCTCACTGGCCACGCGCTGGATCGTGAAATTTGCCGATGGCCGTAAGGGCTTACCATTGGCTCAAGCTCTGGCACAGGAACTCAAAGACGCCGCGGCCGGTCAGGGTAACGCCATTAAAAAGCGAGACGACACGCATAAAATGGCGCAGGCAAACAGGGCGTTCGCACACTTTAGATGGTGACCGCAACGCGGAACGACGAAGCATGAATCACGAAACAATAACGAATTTGGAAAATATGAACTCGATTCAAGTCGTCATCCCGAGCGAAGTCGAGGGATCCCGCCGCGTTAGCTTCAAGTTAACTTCGCGGGATTCCTCGACTCCGCTGCGCTCCGCTCGGAATGACAGAGCAGCGAACCGCGCATTTGCGCATTTCAGGTGGTGACAACTATGGCAACGGCGACCATGGAACAAAAGAAGGCTCCGGCGAAAAATCCAAACTCGCCAAATCGCAAGTTTCCGTTGGAGCGGACCCGGAACATCGGGATCGCGGCGCACATTGACGCCGGCAAAACGACGATCACCGAGCGCGTTCTGTTTTATACCGGCATGATCCACAAAATGGGAGAAGTGCACGAGGGCACCACCGTCACCGATTGGATGGAGCAGGAGCGCGAACGCGGCATCACCATCACGTCGGCGGCGACAACGTGCAGTTGGGCGCAGCGTAAGGAAGAAGGCGTTTACAAGATTTTCGAAGGCGTCAAAGAGCGTATCAACATCATCGACACACCCGGGCACGTGGATTTCACGGCCGAAGTAGAACGTTCTCTGCGCGTGCTCGATGGCGCGATCGCCGTTTTCGACGGAGTGGCCGGAGTGCAGCCGCAATCTGAAACTGTGTGGCGTCAGGCAACCAAGTACAACGTCCCGCGTCTGGCTTTCATCAACAAAATGGATCGCGTCGGCGCAGATTTCGAAATGTCTGTCGACAGCATCCATAAAAAACTCGGGGCCAACGCCTGGCCGGTCTTATTGCCGCTGGGAAGAGAAGATCAGCTGCGCGGCCAGCTCGATGTCATTAATAAGAAGGCGATCATTTACTCCGAGAACGATCAGTTTGGATCCACTTATGAAGTGACCGAACTGCCGAAAGAGCACGTGGAAGCGGTTGAGAAGGCGTACAATGATCTGGTAGAACAGGTTTCGAATCTCGACGATCAAGTTGCCGAGGCCGTGCTCGAAGAGCGCGAAATCACTCCGGCATTATTGAAAGCCGGCATTCGCCGGCAGACGATCGCGAACAAATTCGTGCCTGTGATCGGAGGTTCGGCTCTTAAAAACATCGGTATTCAATATCTGGTCGATGCAGTGGTTGATTATTTGCCAAGCCCCCTCGACATCCCGCCAGCCAAAGGTCAGAACCCCGACACGGGCGAGCCGATGGAAGCGATAACTGACGACAGTGGCACGTTCTGTTCGATCGCGTTCAAGTTGTGGAGCGATCCGTTTGTCGGCAAGCTGGTGTTCTTCCGTGTTTACTCCGGCTCGCTCAGTAAAGGCGACACTGTTTACAATCCGCGCACGAACAAACGTGAGCGGATTTCGCGTTTAATTCAGATCCAGGCAGACAAACGCGAAGACATCGAGACGTGTTACTCGGGCGATATCGCCGCGATCGTAGGAATTAAAAACATTACCACTGGCGACACGCTCTGTGATGAAGACCATCCAATTCTTCTCGAGCCGCCGTCGTTTCCCGATCCGGTTATCTCGATGGCGATTGAACCAAAGACGAAACTCGATCAGGAAAAAATGGCCACCGCGTTACAACGCCTCGCCGAGGAAGACCCGACTTTCCGTGTTTTCACGCACGAAGATACCGGTCAGACCATCATTGCCGGAATGGGCGAGTTGCACCTGGAAATCATTCGTGACCGGATGTTCCGGGAGTTCAAAGTCGACGCGAACGCCGGGAAACCGCAAATCGCATATCGCGAAACGATCACCAGCGGTGCGCACGGCGTGGGCAAGTTGATCAAGCAATCGGGCGGTCGCGGTCAGTATGGACACGTGGAAGTAGATGTTCGTCCCGCCGCGCGCGGCAACGGCCTGACTGTAGAGAACAAAATTGTAGGCGGAATCATCCCGAGGGAATACATCCCGGCGGTGAAAAAAGGCATCGAAGAAGCGGTGCTCAATGGTGTGCTGGGCGGCTATCCTGTTGTCGATGTGGAAGTGGACATCGTTTACGGTTCGTTCCACGAAGTTGATTCCAGCGAACTCGCGTTCAAAATGGCGTCGATTTTCGCCATGAAAGACGGTTTCAAGCAGGGCAAACCCATTCTGCTGGAGCCGATCATGAAAGTGGAGAACATCACGCCGGAAGAATACCAGGGCGACATTTGCGGCGACTTGAGTCGACGGCGTGGAGCGATCAACAGCATCGAGACCCGGGGGAATCTGGTGATTATCCATGCGCTGGTGCCGCTTGCGGAGTTGTTCGGATACGCAACGGCGATCCGGTCGTTGTCGAAAGGCCGTTCCAGTTATTCGATGGAGCCGTCGCACTTTGATCCGGTCCCGGCGAATTTGGTTGCGGCGATTCTCGATCAAAAGGAGACGAAATGAGCAACGGCCAGCGCATCCGTATTCGCTTGAAGGCGTTCGATCACCGGATGCTGGACCAATCCGCCATCGAGATTGTGGATACCGCCAAGCGCACCGGTGCGCGGGTGGCCGGGCCGATTCCGCTGCCGACATTGATCGAAAAATTTACGGTGAATCGGTCTCCGCACGTGGACAAAAAATCGATGGAACAATTTGAAATTCGCACACACAAGCGGCTGTTGGACATTATCGAGCCAACGGCAAAGACGGTGGATGAATTAAAGAAACTGAATTTGCCTGCGGGCGTCGATATCACCATTAAAATTTAAGCGGAGGCGCTTCTGAAAGGTTTGCGATTGTACGGTCATGAGCATCGGACTTCTTGGACAAAAAATTGGTATGACCAGCGTTTACGACGCAAAGGGCCGGTTATGTCCGGTGACGGTGATCGCGGCTGGCGATAATGTTTTGTTGCGCCGTTTGACCGCAGAGAACGACGGTTATTCTGCGGTGCAGGTGGGGTTCGGCGTGCAAAAGGAATCGCGCGTGACCAAAGCGTTACTCGGTGAATTTAAGAAGGCCGGCGTCGGACCGCAGAGAGTGCTGCGCGAATTTCGCCTGCGAAAGGATCCGCCGGAAGGGGAAATCAATTTGGGCGTTACTCAATTTCAACCGGGTGACTTTGTCGATGTGATTGGCCGCTCGAAAGGCAAAGGTTTCCAGGGCGTGATGAAAAAGCACAACTTTGCCGGGCAAGGCGCGGCGCACGGTTCGAAGACGCACCGGCGCATTGGTGCAGTCGGCAATCGTTCTACTCCGGGCCGTATTTGGAAAAACCAGGGCATGCCCGGGCATATGGGCGATCGGCGGGTGACGGTGCAAAATCTCCAGGTGATGCAAGTGCGCGAAACGGAAAAAACTATTTTAATAAGCGGCGCGGTGCCGGGACCGAATGGCAGTTACGTTATTGTTCGCCCGGCGGTTAAACATCCCGAACGTTTACTGGCCCTGCATGCCGAGCACCGGAAGCATGAGGAAGAGGAAAAGGCCAAGAAGCCAAAAACCTTAAGAGAGATGGCGCAGAACAAATGAGCGCAAAAGTTTTAACCAAAGCCGCTGCGAAAGAAGCAAAGCTCGACCTCATCGATGATGGTCGCGGCACTCAAGCTGTGCACGACGTGATCGTGGCGATGCGCGCCGCGCGGCGTTCCGGTTCGGCAAACACAAAGACCAAAGCCGAAGTAGATTTGTCAGGTGCAAAACCGTGGCGGCAAAAAGGAACCGGCCGCGCCCGCGCGGGTTACAAATCGTCGCCCATCTGGCGAGGCGGCGGCGTCGTATTTGGACCGAAGCCCCGTGATTATTCCAAGAAAGTGGCGAAGTCGGTTCGGCGCCTCGCGTTTCGAAAAGCGCTAAGCGAACGCATCAATGCCGGCGACGTCTTGACCATTGACGACTTCGTGGTGTCAAAGTTGAAGACGAAAGCGTTTGTCGACCTTCTCAAGAAACAGACTGATGCAGAGAAAGTGCTCATTGTTTCTGATTCATTTGACGAAAAGACGTACAAATCGGCTCGCAACGTGAAGCCGGCGCGACTTGCGATCGCTTCAGACGTCAACACGGAGCAATTACTCGGGTTTCAGAAGATTCTCGTTACGCAGAAGGCTTTGGAAAAACTGGCGGAAAGAATCCGTCCGCCTGCACCGAAAGCCACGGCACAATAAAATGAACGAACCACACGAGATCATTAAGACCGCGTCGTTGACCGAGAAGTCGACGCTGATGAGCGAGAAGGAGAACAAATACGTGTTCCGCGTCAGCCCGAAGGCGAACAAGATCCAGATCAAGGACGCGATCGAACGGCTGTTCCAGAAAACTGTGATCAACGTGAACACTTGCAATTATGCGGGGAAAGAGAAACGGCTGCGCGGACCGGTAGGGCGTCGTCCGCGATGGAAGAAAGCCATTGTGACTTTGAAGGAGGGCGAGAAGATCGATCTGATCTGATCGCGAGAAACATATGGCCCTGAAAGAATTTCGACCGCTAACGCCTACGCAACGATTCAAGTTGCTGCCCGCCTTCGAGGAAATTACCAAAAGTCGGCCCGAGCGGAGACTGCTTGAGCCGAAGAAAAAAAGTGGCGGGCGCAACAACCATGGCCGGTTGACCTCGCGACACATCGGTGGCGGGCATAAACACAAATATCGAAAGGTTGATTTCAAACGTCGCAAACACGGAGTCGCCGCGGAAGTGCTTGGGATCGAGTACGACCCGAACCGTTCTGCGCGCATTGCGCTTATTAAATACACTGACGGCGAACTAAACTACATCCTGGCGCCCAACGGCATCCAGGTTGGAGCGACTATTACGGCGGGAAACGATGTTGCGCCTGACTTGGGAAACGCGCTACCGCTTCGCGCCATTCCGCTCGGCACGAGTGTCCACAATATTGAATTGGTTCCCGGGCGCGGTGGTCAGGTCGCGCGCTCAGCAGGGCAGCAAGCGACGCTCACCGCTCTGGAGGCCGGGTATGCGCTGGTGAAGATGCCCTCGGGCGAAATTCGCCGGATCCACGAGAATTGTTTCGCGACGGTTGGCCAGGTCGGGAATGTCGACCACATGAATGTCTCCAGCGGGAAAGCGGGACGCACTCGCTGGCAGGGTCGCCGGCCGCATGTGCGCGGCATGGTGATGAACCCCATTGATCATCCGATGGGCGGTGGTCAGGGGAAATCCAAAGGCGGCGGCGGTCGCCATCATCCGGTCAGCCCATGGGGACAGTTGGCGAAAGGGTTTAAAACCCGCGCGAAACATAAACCGAGCGATCGATTCATTTTGGAAAGGAAACGGTCCAGGAAGAAAGGTTAGAATGAGAAATCGAGAACCGAGATTTGTGAACTGGTTTGCGAATCTCGAATCTCGATTCGCAGATCACGAATCACTTGCAATTTATGGCTAGATCGCTAAAGAAAGGACCCTTCGTCGAGTCGTATCTTCTTGAGAAGATCGACAAGATGAACGCAGCGGGCGTCAAGAAACCGATCAAAACCTGGTCGCGGCGCTCGATGGTGACGCCGGACTTTGTCGGCCACACGTTTCTGGTGCATAACGGGAAAACGTTTCACTCCGTTTTTGTCACCGAGAACATGGTTGGACATAAGCTCGGCGAATTTTCACCTACGCGTGTGTTTAGAAAACACGGTTCGCACACGGCGAAAGTGACGAAATAATTGCAGATTGCAGATTGTAGATTGCAGATTGGCAGCGCGCGACTACGTCGCACGGCTGTGCAGTTTGCAATTTTAAATCTGCAATTTGCAATCGGGTTTTGCGCGTACGCGCAGGGAAATAGTTCTTTGTCAGAATCTAATACTGAAGCAGTGAGACAATCGGCGTCGTCTGGATCTTTCCCGGCGGAAGCTGAAGAATTGCGCAGGCAATTGTCAATCGCTCAGGAGTCGGTCAAAGCGTTAACGAGCAGTCTGGCGGAGTCCAACGCGGAGGCGGAAGAGTTGCGCCGCAAATATTCCGATCTCCAATTGCGAATGGAAGCGCTTGGCCTGACCTCGGCGAGCAAGGACCGGGCGAAACTCGAGCAGCGTTTGCTTGCGGCGGTGAGCGATCTTCAGTTGGCGCAGAAAGCACGTGACCAGTACCGCGACCAGATGTTGCGACTTAACGAAGCGATCTTGCGCTATCTGAAAGCGTCACAGTCCGGAGATGCCCAGGCCCGGATGGATGTGGAGACGCAATTGCGCAGCACCAACGAACTGGTCAGCAAATCGACAGACGCCGTAGAGGCGCCGGAGTCGACTTTGATGGACGGAAGCGTGATCAGTGTTAAGGAAGAATGGTCGTTTGTCGTCGGCAACATGGGCGAAAAACAAGGGGTCAAGATTGGAATGCCGCTGCGGGTAATGCGTGACGACCGAAGAATCGCGAGCCTGCGCGTCGTTGATGTGCGGCAGAAAATTTGCGGCGCGGTGATTCAGGAAATGGATTCGAAGAAGGAGAAAATTAGGGTGGGGGACCGTCTCCAGGCGGATGCCCAATCCGATGTGAGTTTGAGATGAAGTGAAAATGAAAAGCGTTACAAAGTTACAAGAGTTACATGGAGAAGCGAACGGCGATGACCTAACTTTGTAATTCTTGTAACAGTGTAACCTTTGTAACTAACGCCAAGCGATGGAAGTCAGATCAACATACAGGTATGCGCGGATTTCGCCCTTCAAGGTGCGCGAAGTTACGCGTGAGATCCAGGGTTTGCCGGTTTCGGCGGCGCTCGACCTGCTGACGTTCACGCCAAAGAAAGCGGCACTTCTTATTGGTAAAACACTGAAAAGCGCCATCGCCAATGCGGAGAACAATGCGAACCTCAAACCAGACGGCCTAGTGATCAAAGAGGCTACGGTGGGCGAAGGTCCAACGTTCAAGCGGATCATGGCGCGTGCTCGTGGCAGCGCCAGCCGGATTTTGAAGCGCACCAGTCACATTCGCATCGTGCTGTCCGATGAGATTCCCATCGAAACGCGAGAGAAACGAAGAGCGAAACGGGAAGGCGAAAAGAGAGCTGCCAAGAAAGAGATTGCAGGAAAAGCGACAGAGGATGCAGCGACTTCAGGCGATCAAAAATCGAAGAAGTCGAAGCGGACGACGAAGCCGAAGAAATAACTACTAAAGCTATGGGACAAAAAGTTAATCCAATTGGGTTTCGTCTGAACGTGAACCGTGACTGGCGCTCGCGTTGGTATGCGTCGCCTCAGGAGTTTCCCTCGTTTTTGCACAATGATCTGAAGATTCGCGATTACGTGAAAAAGAAGCTGCAATTTGCCGCAGTGGCGAAAATCGTGATCGAACGGGCATGGAATTCCATTCGCGTAACAATTCATACAGCGCGTCCCGGGATTGTCATCGGACGGAAAGGCGCGGAGATCGAGAAGATGACGGAAGAGATTTCCAAGATGGCCGACGGCAAACAGGTAAAAATCGACATCCAGGAGATCAAGACGCCGGAAATCGACGCACAGTTGGTTGCCGAGAACGTTGCCCTGCAGATTGAACGCCGCATCGCGTATCGCCGTGCCATGAAGAAAGCGGTGCAGACCGCAATGGATTTTGGCGCGGAAGGAATTAAGATCCGCTGCTCCGGGCGACTGAATGGCGCAGAAATTTCGCGTTCGGAGTGGTACCGGGAGGGAAAAATTCCACTTCACACCCTACGGACGCCGATTGATTACGGCTTTGCTGAGGCCAATACGGTCTACGGAAAAATTGGTGTGAAATGCTGGATGTGTCGAAAAGAAGAGCGACCCGTGGAAGCGCCGGCTGCCCCCGCACCACCACCGCCGCCGCCGGAGCCTGCTGACGTTTAGGAGATCCTCCCTATGCCATTGATGCCCAAACGCGTGAAGTATAGGAAATCCCAGCGGGGGAGTCGAAAGGGTACGGCTTCGCGTAATCTCACCATCGATTTTGGCGAGTTCGGCTTACAAACACTCGAACGCGCATGGATCACCAACACGCAACTGGAAGCCGCCCGCGTGGCGCTGACTCGCAACATGAAGCGTAAGGGCAAACTGTGGATCCGCGTTTTCCCGGACAAGCCGGTAACCGCGCGTCCACCGGAAACCCGCATGGGCAAAGGCAAAGGCCAGCCCGAATTCTGGGTCGCAACGGTTCGTCCCGGCAACATTTTGTTTGAGCTCGACGGCGTGCCGGAATCTGTCGCGCGTGAATCGTTGCGGCTGGCAGCCGACAAGTTACCTGTGCGCACGAAATTTCTCACACGCCATCATGTGAGGGTGGCTTAAGGACCATGAAGACAAAGGAACTCATCGAGCTTGGGATGGACGAGCTACTGACCAAACGACGCGACCTGCGTCAGGAAACCTTGCATCTGCGTCTGCAACAACAGAGCGGACAGCTCGAGCAGCCCAGCAGGTTGCGCTTGTTGCGCCGGGACCTGGCAAGAATTGAAACGGAGCTATCGCACCGAGCGAAGAAAGTTGAGGAGAAATAGATCATGGCCGAACAAGAATCTCCGCCAGAGGCATCAACACCAACGCCATCGGCGACCCGTCGCGCGCGCAAGACGCGCACAGGCGAAGTCGTTTCCAGCGGCATGAACAAAACGATTGTGGTGCGGACGGTCACGCGGGTGCCGCATCCGAAATTCGGCAAGATCGTCAAGCAGATGAAGAAATTTTACGCCCACGACGAACAGAATGAAGCGAAACCGGGCGACACTGTTCGTATCATGGAAACGCGGCCGCTGAGCAAGCTAAAGCGATGGCGCCTGGTGGAGGTCATTCAAAAGTAAAATCCCATGGTCCAAATTCGATCCAGACTGGATGTGGCAGATAACAGCGGCGCACGCATGGCGACGATGATCGGCGTGATCGGCAAACAGACCGCTTTCGCCGGTATCGGTGACGTGATTACCGCCAACGTGAAGGAAGCCAGCCCCACTGGCACGGTGAAGAAGGGGGAAGTGGTTCGGGCGGTTCTCGTTCGGACAAAACAGCCGATCCGTCGCGAGGATGGCTCACTGCTGCGCTTCGATAATAATGCCATTGTTATCATCGATAAGGATCTGAACCCTCGCGGCACACGTATCTTTGGGCCGGTGGCCCGCGAATTGCGCGAGCGCAATTTTATGAAAATTGTTTCGCTCGCCCCGGAAGTGTTATGAACCGCATCAAGTGCCACGTTAAAAAAGGCGACCACGTTGAGGTCATTTCCGGCAACTTCCGCGGGTCTTCGGGGAAAATCCTCGCAGTGTTTCCCGGCAAGCAGCGCGTCCTGGTGGAAGGGGTTCGCATCATCAAGAAGCACCTTCGCAAATCACAGGACAATCCCAGTGGTAAGATCGCAGAACGCGAAGGTGCGATTCACATTTCCAATGTGCGATTACTCGAGCGTGAAAAAACAGCAAAGGACGAAAAATCCAAAAAAGGCAAACAACAGGAAAGCCCGGAACGGAGCGAGAGCACGCGCAAATAATGTCAGATCGCGACTATAATATTCTTCCCATTTCAGAATAACAGGTTGTTGGTATGGAAAACGAATTTCGTCGACACTACAAGGAACAGGTGATGCCCGCGCTAAAGGAGCGCCACGGCTACAAGAACGTCCATCAAATTCCGAAGGTGGAGAAGGTGGTGATCAATACTTCTGTTGGTTCACAGTCAGACTTGAAGCAGGCCTTGGAAGAAGCAAAAGCGGAGCTGGAACTGATTACGGGACAACGGCCGGTGGAGACCCTGGCAAAGAAGAGCATCTCCAATTTCAAATTGCGCAAGAGTCAAGCGATCGGAGCAAAGGTCACGCTTCACGGAGATCGCATGTATGAATTTCTGGAGCGATTTATCAAGGCCGCTCTCCCCCGCATTCGCGATTTTCGCGGCGTATCGCCTCGATGTTTCGATAACCACGGTAATTATACACTCGGCGTTTCGGATCAGTCGATTTTCCCGGAAATCGAGCTCGACAAAATTAAGCGGAACATCGGATTTGATGTTACAATCGTCACTACGGCTCAAACGGATGACGAAGCGAAATCGCTGTTGAGCGAAATGGGAATGCCGTTTAGCGACCGGGTAAAGAAGCCCGCCGCGCAAGCCGCCTGATTTTTTTTCTATGAGTACCGTTACAGATCCTATTGCTGATTTTCTGGCGCGTGTCCGCAACGGCGCGGCGGCGCATCGGCCCGAAGTGCTCATTCCGTATTCCCGGATCAAAGCGGAACTTGCGCGTATCCTGAAGGAGGAAGGATATATCTCTGATTATTCGGTTGACACGAGTGGCGCTCATCCGCGCATCAAGCTCGTCAATAAGCTTGTGGACCGATCGAGCGCGGTTGCGGGACTACGGCGGATCAGCCGGCCCGGGTTGCGCCGTTATGTTGGTGCGGATGAAATCCCGCGAGTGCTTGGCGGAATGGGTCTGGCGATTCTTTCCACATCGAGAGGGATTTTGTCCGGCCGCGAAGCGAGAAAGCAAAGGATCGGTGGCGAACTACTGGCCTACGTTTGGTGACGATTTACCTCCCAACGATTTAACGAATTACGAACTCATGTCACGAATTGGAAATAAAGCGGTCGAGATTCCCGATAAGGTCAAGGTCAACATCGGCGATAGAGGAGAAGTGTCGGTGGAGGGACCGAAGGGTAAGATGCAATGGACGCTTCCGCGGGAGATCAGCGCAAGCGTGAAAGACAACTCTGTATCGGTCGCGCGCAAGGCGGAAACCCGCAGCGCGAAAGCGTTGCACGGACTTTCGCGTAGTCTGGTTTACAACATGGTTTTGGGAGTCAGCGAGGGCTTCACCAAGCAACTCGAGATCGAGGGGGTCGGCTTCAGAGCGGCCGTGCAGGGATCGAATCTCAATTTAAGCCTCGGATTCTCGCACCCGGTTGCATTTTCGATTCCGAAAGACATTAAAATTACCGTGGCAGATAACACCAAAATCACGATCCAAGGCGTCGATAAAAAGTTAGTGGGCCAAGTTGCCGCCGATATCCGCCGCTTTTATCCGCCGGAGCCTTACAAGGGCAAAGGCGTACGCTACGCGGGAGAACAGATTCGTCGCAAGGAAGGAAAGACCGTTCAATAATATGGCGACGATTCGTAAGGCAGCGCGGCAGCGCATTCATGGCAGGATCCGGAAAAAGGTCGCGGGTACGGCTCAACGCCCCCGGCTCGCGGTTCATTTTTCCGGGAAACATGTTTATGCGCAGGTAATCGATGACGATGCCGGACGGACAATCGCCGCTGCATCGACGGCTGAGCGCTCGTTGCTGGGCAGCGGTAAAGCGCATGCAAACCGCACCACTGCGGAATTGGTTGGCAAGACAATCGCGGAACGTTCATTGGCGAAAAAGCTTGATAGCGTTGTTTTTGATCGCGGCGGGTTTCTCTATCACGGAAAGGTCAAGGCACTGGCAGATGCGGCCCGCGCCGGCGGATTAAAGTTTTAATTACATGAATCATACAAGCTCAGGACGACGAGGAGACTCACGCAGGTCAGAAAAAGCTTCCGTGGCCAAGGGAGATACCTCGGAGAAAGTCGTGTTCATCAATCGTTGCGCAAAAGTCGTAAAAGGCGGCCGTCGATTCAGCTTCAGTGCGTTGATTGTGGCTGGCGATCATGATGGCAAGGTGGGATACGGGTTTGGAAAGGCCAATGAAGTTTCCGAGGCAATCCGCAAGGCCTCCGAGGCCGCGCGTAAATCGATGGGAAAAGTTTCGTTGAACGAGAACACGATCCCTCACGAAGTGATCGGTGAATTCGATGGTGCGCGTGTGTTACTGCGACCTGCTTCGCCGGGAACCGGGATCATTGCTGGCGGCGGAGTGCGAGCCGTTGCGGAAGCGGCCGGTATTCGCGACGTGCTGGCCAAATCTCTGGGCTCAAGCAATCACGCTAACGTGGTCAAGGCGACTATCGCTGCGCTGCGGTCGCTTCGGCGGAAGGAGGAGATTTTTAAAATACGTGGAATTACGGCACGCGATGGAAAGGGGGAATTACATGGTACGCCTGCATAATCTCCGACCGCGTCCAGGCTCGCGTCATCGCGTCAAACGCCTCGGCTGCGGTGAAAGTTCCGGTCACGGAAAGACCAGCGGGAAAGGGAGCAAAGGCCAGAAGGCGCGTTCCGGCGGGAGCATCCGGCTTGGATTTGAAGGCGGCCAGATGCCGTTGATTCGGCGATTGCCGAAACGCGGATTCAACAACGCCGCGTTCCACAAGCATTACGCCGTGGTGAACCTAAGCGACCTCAACGCATTTGAGGCTGGCACCGAAGTGGACGAACAACTGTTGCGTCAATCGAATCTAGTACGCGGCCATTTCGAGGGAATAAAAATTCTTGGCGAGGGCGAGCTAAAGCACGGTCTGAAAGTTCAAGCGGATAAGTTCAGTACGGCCGCGCGGGAAAAAATCGAGAAGGCTGGGGGAACCGTTACCTTGCGTGACAGGCGGAAAAGTGAGAAAACCGAAAAAGAGGTTGCTCCGTCCGAAACGAAAGCGGTCGCGACAGCGAAGCCGCGTGCTAAGAAGAAAGCCAGGTCGCCCAGGAAAAAGCGCGAATGATTTCTGCGTTTTTAAACACCGTCAAAATACCGGAGCTGCGGCGGCGCATCTTATATACGCTGGCGGTGATTGTGATTGTGCGTCTGGGGGCGGCAATCACCACGCCGGGTGTCAATCAGGGCGTCCTGCAGGAGTGGTTTCATACTTCATTGAGTCAGCGCACCGGAGGCGGTCTGGCAGCGTTATTTAATTTGTTTAGCGGCGGTGCGCTGGAAAACTGCGCCATATTTTCGCTTGGCATCATGCCGTACATTAGCGCCTCGATCATGATGCAGTTGCTGACGGCGGTGATTCCGCAACTCGGCAGAATGTCGCGAGAAGACGGTGGTCGTCAGAAGATCATGCAGTTGACGCGTTACACCACAGTGGTGTTGTGTATTTTTCAAGGTTATCTGCTGGCGCTTTCGTTTCAGCACCCGGAATCGTATCACACCATGCTGCCCGGCATCACTGATACGATAAGGCAGCTCGGCGTCCCGCTGGTGGATGATCTTGGTTGGAAATTTCGAATTGTAACGGTGATCTCCCTGACGACCGGCACAATGTTGTTGATGTGGCTGGGCGATCAAATCACCGAGCGTGGTATCGGCAACGGCATCTCGCTCATTATCACCATCGGCATCGTGGCGCGCCTGCCGGCCGCGCTGGTCCAGGCGTGGAAGACTTTTGTGCCTTCGGGGCAAACCGGCTCGAGCCAGGTGAATCCGATGGTCCTTGTCTTGCTCGTAGTGGTTTTGATTTTTGTCATCGCAGCGGTAATCGCGATTACGCAAGGCGTCCGGAAAATCACTGTGCAGTACGCAAAGCGTGTAGTCGGCAGGAAAATGTACGGTGGTCAAACACAGTACATGCCTTTAAAAGTGAATTACGCCGGCGTGATGCCCATCATCTTTGCCTGGGCGCTGCTTCTTTTCCCGGCTACAATCGTCAGCTACGGCTTTAAAGGCAGCCCAATCGCCAACCGTATCGCTGCTGCGCTTTCCACCGGCTGGGTTCATTATGTCGTTCTTGCGGGTATGATTTTCTTTTTCAGCTATTTCTGGGTCGCCACGCAATTTCAACCGACCCAAATTGCCGATGACCTGAAGAAGTACGGCGGCTACATCCCCGGTGTGCGGCCCGGAAAACCCACGGCCGACTTTCTTGATTTTACCATGACACGATTGACTTTTGCCGGTGCGATTTTTTTGACGTTGATCGCGGTTTTTCCAAGCCTGCTCAGTCAGTCGCTCAATGTGCCGGTAATCACCGCTCAGTTCTTCGGTGGCACAAGTTTATTGATCATTGTTGGTGTCATGCTCGACACCATGCGGCAAGTCGAGACTCACCTGATTCAGCGGCATTACGACGGTTTTCTGCGCAAAGGCCGGATTCGGGGGAGATCGTTTGACCGAGCGGCTTACTCGCGCGGCGACGTGGCGACAAGAGGCACCCTGATCTGGTTTGGTGTAGGCATTGCAGTGCTCGTGATTGCCGGGGTCGCGATCTTTCTATATGGGCGATAGGTGAAGCGATAGGTGAAAAGGCGGCTTGTTCTTCTCGGCCCGCCCGGTTCCGGCAAAGGCACCCAGGCGGAAATGATTACGCGGCACTTCGGGATTCCGGTGACTTCGCCGGGGGCCATTTTGCGCCGCGAACGCGACCTCGGGACGGCGCTGGGCCAGGAAACCGCCGAGGTGCTGCAGAGGGGCGGACTCGTCTCGGACAAAATTATCATCGAACTGATCGAGGACTGGTTGCGCTTGCACGGCGGCCATGGATTCGTCTTCGACGGATTTCCTCGGACATTGCCGCAGGCCGAAAGCTTGATGTCGATGTTGACGAAGTTGCGTACCGCGCTGGATTTGGCGATTTGGCTGGAGGTATCGGAACAAACAGTGCGCGATCGCATCACCGGGCGTCTTCAATGCGCCGAATGCGGTTTTACCACCAGTTCATCGAGTGCGCAGTTCGCCAACCGGCCGGTATGCCCGTATTGCGACGGACGATTGGAGCGCCGTAACGATGATGAGCTGGGCGTCTTGCAAACGCGGTTGCAAGAATTCCGCACGAAGACCGAGCCGCTGGGAGCCTTTTACAAAAAGCTGTCGATCCTGCATCGCATCGATGGCAACCGCGAACGCGAAGAAGTGTTCGGTGAAATCTCGCGATTGATTGAAGACAAGACCCCGAAATGATTCCGATCAAAAACGCGAAGGAGATCGACAAAATGCGGCAGGCCTGCCGCACGGCGAGCGATATTCTTGACCGCGTAGCGGAGTTAATTCGCCCTGGCGTTACGACCAAGGAAGTCGATGAGGCGGCGGCGGACTTTATGCGAGAGGCACAGGTGAAAAGTGCACCTCTCGGCTATCGTCTCGGGCAGCGGGTTTTTCCCGGTAATATTTGTATTTCGCTTAACGAGGAAGTGGTACACGGCATCGGTAGCCAACGACGAATTCAATATGGCGATATCGTGAAGGTCGACATCACTATCGTTCAAGATGGCTGGGTTGGTGATACCGCAACGACGGTACCGGTGGGAATCATTGACGAACGCACCGATCTGTTGCTACGCGCCACGGAAAGTGCCCTCGCACGCGCCATCGCTGTCGCCCACGAAGGGCGACGTGTTGGTGACATTTGTGCCGAAATTGAGGAGGAAGCGCGCCGCAATGGTTTTTCGGTGGTCCGGGAATTTGTCGGACATGGCGTGGGACGCAAAATGCATGAGGAACCGCAAATACCTAATTACGGGAAGCGCGGCAGCGGGCCAAAACTAAAGGCGGGTATGACGTTGGCCATCGAGCCAATGATTAACATCGGCACCTCTGAAGTGCGATTGCTCGACGATGGCTGGACGGTGTGCACGGCGGACGGCCTGCCGTCGGCACACTTCGAGCACACCGTTCTGATCACCAAAGGTGACCCCGAAATTCTTACATGGCGCGCAAAGACGCAATTGAGGTAGAGGGCACTGTCGTCGAGTTGTTGCCTAACACCATGTTCCGGGTCGAGATTCCGGGGGGCCGTCGCGTGCTGGCACACATTTCCGGCAAAATGCGTCTGCATTTCATTCGGATCTTGCCAGGAGACAAAGTTATGCTAGAGATTTCACCCTACGATTTGTCGAAAGGGCGAATTATTTATCGCCAAAGATGACAACGCGGCGGGCGGCCGCGGTTTTTCGATTTCGAATTATGAAAGTACGACCATCAGTAAAAAGGCTTTGTGCGAGTTGCAGGATTGTAAAGCGCAAGAACGTTGTGCGCGTGATCTGCAAAAACCCGCGGCACAAGCAACGCCAGGGATGAACATATGATTGAACTGTCATTCTGAGCGGAGCGAAGCGGAGTCGAAGAATCCCGCGGCTATACTGAGAGCAGTTTTACGGGGTCCCTCGACTTCGTTCGGGATGACGGCGCAAAACAGGACTATTGATTTATGCCAAGACTATTAGGAGTTGAAATTCCGGCGGATAAACGCGTCGAAGTGTCCCTGACGTACATTTACGGAGTCGGGTTCAGCACCGCGAAACGCATTCTAGAGCAGACCAACATCGATCCGAACATTCGCGCGAAAGACCTTACCCCCCAGCAGTTAAACGAGATCATCCACGCGATCACTAACAACAAGATTAAGATCGAAGGCGATCTGCGCCGCGAGGTGCAAGGCAATTTGAAACGTTTGCAGGCGGTCAATTGTTATCGCGGCATCCGTCACCGAAAAGGCTTGCCGGTGCGCGGCCAACGCACTTCGACAAATGCCCGAACACGAAAAGGACCTCGCAAAACAGTGGGGGTAATCCGCAATCCGGACGCGAAAGCTGGCAAGGTTTAACCACAATTTCACATGGCTGAAGAAACAACTCCCGCAAACCCGGACGAAACAAAGACGCCCGACCAACCTGCGCAACAGGAACCGGCCGCCAAAGAGGCTGCTCCAAAGGCCGAAGCCGCGCCCAAGCGTCCGGCGCCAAAGAAAACGGCAAAAACCAAGAAAGAGCAGCAGTCGGGGGCTGCGACCGGATCGTCGGAGAACCTTTCGCTCTCAACGGACGAGGTTGATAAACCGAAGATCGTTAAGGCCAAAGGCAGCAAGAATGTTCATTCAGGCGTCGCGCACGTGCTGGCAACTTTTAACAATACCATCGTCACGATCACTGATTTGAACGGCAACGTGATTGGGTGGTCGAGTGCCGGGAAAGTCGGCTTCAAGGGCTCGCGCAAAAGCACTGCTTATGCTGCACAAATGGTGGCGCAGGACGCCTCGCGTCAGGCGATGGGGCACGGGCTGAAGGAAGTGGAAGTCTTAGTCAAAGGTCCGGGCGCCGGGCGCGAATCGGCGGTGCGCGCGTTGCAAGCCATCGGACTTGATCTCACGGTAATTCGCGACGTCACGCCGGTCCCTCATAACGGTTGCCGTCCGCCCAAGCAGCGCAGGGTTTAACGTCCAACGCCGAACATCGAATTTACGAATGGCTAGATACACAGGACCAAAAACAAAAGTGAGCCGGCGTTACGGTGTACCGCTGTTCGGTTCGTCAAAGGCTCTCGAGCGGAAGAATTATCCCCCCGGCCAGCATGGCCCGCGAGGCTCCCGACGAAAACAATCCGATTACGCGATTGCGCTCGGTGAGAAACAGAAGCTGCGTTATCAGTACGGATTGCTCGAGCGACAGTTCCGGCGCATTTTTCAACGTGCATTGCGCAAACGGGGCGTCACCGGCGAAACGCTTCTTCAGCTGTTGGAAACCAGACTCGATAATGTTGTTTACCGCCTTGGTTTTGCGAATACCCGGAGCGCCGCACGCCAACTGGTATCTCATGGTCACGTGCTCGTGAATGGGCGCCGGGTTAACGTCGCCTCATACAACGTAAAAGCCGGCGATGAGGTTACGATCAAAGACAAACCGAAATCGCGACAACTGGTGCTGCGGAATCTTGATCTCACCCAAATTGTTCCCGTGCCCGACTGGCTCACAGTCGATCGCGACGGCCTCAATGGCAAAGTCGCGCGCATCCCTTCCCGGGAAGAAATGCAGCCCATTGTGAACGAGCAACTCGTAGTCGAGCTGTATTCGCGATAGCGGCGAATCATTCGAGTCGGCCGCAATACAAGATCGGTGGGTGGTTCAACCTCGGGCAGCTCGATCAGGATCGTTACCGCGCAGGCAAAGGTAGTGTTCGCGAATTGTCAGTTGGCGGTCTTGGCACTCGTTGCGAGGGTCGCCTCGCCCTTCTCAAGGGAGAGGGGAGGGTTGCTCCATGCGTCTCGTCTGCCGAACTCAAAAACCCCTCACCTCACTCCTCTCCCCTTGCGAAGGGGAGAGGCGGAACAACAGCCGTTGAACTGACAATCAACGAACACTACCTGCAGGTAGAACTCGCTGATTTTGTTCGTGACATTTGCCGCGGCGTTTTGCAGAAATCCGTAACAATGGACCTTCCCAATACAATTCGCGTGGTACAAAGCGCCGTGGGCGTGGAGTCTGATGGTAAACCCGGACCGGAGACGTGGGAGGCGATTCGCAGTCAGATTTGTCCCGGAACCGAGAGTGAACTGGTTAGCGCGGAGGACCTCGCCTCACCGCCATCCTCACTGCAGACCACCGATCGGCTCGATGATCGAAGCGAGAAAGTTATCGTGACGTTGTTGCCGGAAGTGCAGCCATACGCGCGGGCATTGGTATCGAGGGCAGCTCAGCATGGGATCACGATCAAGGTGATTAGCGGACTGCGCACCTATGAGGAACAGAACGATCTTTTCGCGCAAGGCCGTACCAGACCTGGAAGGATCGTGACCAAAGCGCGCGCTGGTTTTTCGAATCACAATTTCGGCATCGCGTTCGACATCGGAGTGTTTGAGGGAAACAAATACCTGGATGACTCGCCAAAGTACAAAGCGGTCGGCGTACTCGGGATGGACTTGGGGTTGGAATGGGGCGGCAATTGGAAAACGATTGTGGATGAACCGCATTTTCAATTACGTCCGAAATGGGCGGCTGAAATGCCGGAGAGAGACATGCTTGCAGAGTTGCGCACGCGCAATGACTCGGGCAAAACAGCGTACGTTTAGGAAAAAACTGGAACCGCTTTGATTGCGATCACGAATCGCCGCTGGAGCTGCTTTCCAAATATTCGAGCGCTTTGTCGTAACTTTTTCGCTCGAGATAATGCTTCAGTCGGGGATCAATCGAAGGCGAAAGTGCGTGATGAAGCCGGTCGATCTTTTCCGAGACCGCGCGCAATCGAGCAATATGTTTTGCCTGGTCGCGACGGCTTTCCTGGTCCCGAATCACCGCGAGCCGTTCTCGCAGAGCCTGCGCCAGATCGGCCAAAGCACTTTCCGTTGTTTGCTGCTGCATTTCCTCTGTTCAGCGACGCCCCTCGGCCAGCAACTGTCGCCTCGCTTCAAGCCAGTCGGAATCAGCGTCGCCGGCCAGTGCAAATCTCCGCCGCCGTTCGGAAATAAAGTACGCCCGGAGACGAATTTCCTCCTCTGAAGGTTCGGCAGCCGTGCGGTCTGGCTTTGCCTGCGGAGACGCTGAGATCTGTGTTGTTCCTCCAGTCATATCCTTTTTGTTCGCTGCCTTGCGTGGCTTTTTGGCAGCTAGTTGCGCGTCGTCCGCTCTGGCGCTTGCCGGTTTTCTTCGTTGCAACGGGCGCGCTGGACTCTGCAGGCGGTTCACTCTTGTTTTCGATACTCTTGGTTTTTCTCGGCACGGATTAATATGGGTTGATCACTTTCGTTTATCGTTGATCGGCTCGTTCGCAAGTGCTTTCTCGCCCTTACCTTCGAGATGGGCTAGCATAACCGGAGATGGTTGGGGTGAAGCATTTCGTTTTCCGCTGGGCTATTACCACGATTGCGGTGATGGTCGCTTCGTCTCTAATTCGCGGGATACATTACGACACCGTCGCGGCTCTGATCGGGGCCTCACTTTTGCTCGGTATTCTCAACGCCTTTGTTCGTCCATTTCTGCTGATCCTCAGCGCGCCTGTCATTCTTCTTTCATTGGGCTTTTTCATTCTCATTTTGAATGGACTCTTGCTGCTTCTGGTGCACAGCGTGGTTGTCGGATTCCACGTCGATAGCTTCTGGAGCGCATTTTGGGGCGCGATCGTGATCAGCATTATCAGCTGGGTGTTGAGCGCATTTTTCCTCGGGAGCGACGGACGAGTTCATGTGTTGACCCATCACCGCGGGATACGCCGTGTTCGCGGACGAGTGCTGGAAGACGACGAGCGCCGCTGAGAAGCAAGTTGGCGCTATCAGTCGAGATACTTGCTGAGCCGGGAGCGAAGTTCTGTGCGCGCCCGAAAAAGTACGCTTTTTACAGCCGGCACCGAGAGATCAAGGACCTCGGCGATTTGCTCGTAGCTGAGCTGCTGGTATCTGCGCAGCACGAGCGCCATCCGCTGCGTGTCTGGTAACCGCTGAATCGCTTCCTCGATCGCTTGTTGTAGTTCCAACTCCAATAGAGAGGCGTCTGGCGCGAGGTTGGTTTCATCCTTGAGAGGCGGATCTTCCATGCCGGGTTCTGATTGAAGCGGTACAACGGGCCGACGTTTCGCACGGCGCATCTCGTTGAACACCAGGTTACGCGTAATTTTCAGCAGCCAGGTGGTAAACTTGGCGCGGGCCACATATCGCCGCGCGCTCTTCCACACCCGGATAAACACCTGCTGCGCGATGTCTTCCACGTCCGAACTGCTGCCCAGCATTCGCGCGACGGTGCCTGCCACCAGCGCCTGATGTTTTTGGATGAGCCGCTCAAGGGCCTGAGTATCGCCCTGGCCAATGAGCTCCATTAGCCGCACGTCATCGGCATCTTCCTCCGATTGGCCCTGATTTCCTCGGTCCTCCTGAGACATCGTGACTTAGACGTTCGCACGCCGAAAAGCTTTCCAGAAAAACGCAATAGCCGGAATCCTTGGGCGTCTTATCACCGTCGTGGTCATCGTTTTTGTTGCAAGCCGGCAGCGGCCTGTGCATGCTTGACGAGCGATTAATTCAGAGTCCGGCTAATGAACTACGAACTTATTCCAAAAGAACTCAAATCGATCGCAGAAAAGGTCGAAGCGCAGCAGCGCATTTCAGAAGCGGAAGCCCTCACGCTGTATCACACGAATGATCTCAACGCGCTTGGAATGATCGCGAACGTCGTGCGCGAGCGAAAGAACGGGAACTACGCGACTTATATCCATAATCGTTACATCAATTACTCGAACATCTGCATCTTATCCTGCCAGTTTTGTGCGTTCGCTGCCAAAAAGCGCGACGCACATGCGTTCGAATATGCGATCGACGAAATCGTGCGCGTCGTTGGGGATGCGCTCCCTCTCGGGGTCACCGAAGTGCACATGGTGGGCGGGCTGCATCCAACCCTGAAGAAAGATTGGTATCTCGATCTTTTACGCCAATTGCGCGCCCTCGACCAGAAGCTGCACATAAAGGCCTTTACTGCGATCGAGGTTCGTCATTTGGCCCAGCGCGTTTTTAAGATGCCGCTCCGCGACACGCTGGAAATTCTGCGCGACGCCGGACTGGGTTCGATCACCGGGGGTGGGGCCGAAATTTTCGATCCGGTGCGTGCGCGACAAAATCTGCCGGGGCAAGGAAACCGCCGCCGAATGGCTCGATGTGCATCGCACCTGGCATTCGATGGGCGGCCGTAGCACTTGCACCATGCTCTACGGGCATATCGAAACCGTCGCGCATCGGGCTGATCATTTACGTCATTCTGCGTGAACTGCAGGATGAAACCGGGGGATTTACCGGGTTTGTGCCATTCGCCTTCGAACCCACACAATCCCACGGAATCCTCACCGACATAAAACGTGCCTCTGCATTCGAACAGCTGCGCAATCTCGCTGTCAGCCGGATTTATCTCGATAACCTTGACCATCTGACCGCATATTGGGTCAGCCTTGGATTGCCGCTCGCGCAGGTTTCCCTCAGTTACGGCGTGGACGATCTCCACGGAACAATTCTGGAAGAAAAAATCTTCCACATGGCGGGCGCAACAACCCCGCAACAACAGAGTATTGCCGCGCTCGAGTACGCCATTCGCGAAGCTGGCCGGGAGCCAGTCCAGCGCGATAGTCATTACCGGCATATTCCGTTGGCCGCGACTCCGGCTTCTGCGCCAGCTGAGCTTGCGTGCGCGTGAATGGTAAGGCGCGACCGCCGGGCGCGCCGAAACGAATGCTCCGCGTCGGCTGCGTAAAATACCTTAACGCCCGTCCGCTAATCTCGGGATGGCAAGGCAGAGTCGAGTTTGACCATCCATCGGCATTATGTCGGCGTCTGGCGAACGGCGAACTCGATGTCGCGCTTGTTTCCAGCTTCGAGTTCCTACGCAATCCGATCTATCAAATCGTTGATGATGTCTCGATTTCATCCGATGGCGCGGTTTACAGCGTAGTCGTTAGTCACCGCGGCGAGTTCTCCAGGGTCCGGGAGATCCAACTCGATCCCGCATCCAAAACCTCCGTCAATCTGCTGCGGTGTCTTGTGGCAGAGCTTGGGTCAAGCGCGAATTTGATAGAGAGCGAACCTGCCGACGTCAGCTTGCCAGCGACGTCCCGAGCGCAACTTCTAATTGGAGATCAAGCCATTCAGTTTCGCCAGAAATACGGCAGTGAATTCCAATTCTGGGATCTCGGGGAACAATGGAAGAAGTTTACCGGGCTTCCCTTTGTGTATGCTTTTTGGCTGATTCGCCCCGAAGTCGTGGATGCCGAATCAATCGCGCTGCGCCTTCGTAAATTGCGAGATCAAAACCTGGCAAACCTTGACGATTTGATCGCGAAGGCTGTAGACCGTGTCGGCGGACCGGGCGACCGCAAAATGACTCGCGAATTCGTGGCTCGTTACTACTCTAAATACCTCCGATTCAGTTTTGGAGAGAGAGAAAAAAAAGGTTTACACGCGTTCGCCGATTTATGCGCAAAGCACGGACTACTTCCGAAGGGCGATCCTGTGTTCAACCTGGTTTAGGGTCAAGCGATCCGGGTCAAATTACCGCTTGTCCTGGTTTAAAGGGAGATCGAGATCGTAAAGTTGCCAGCCTGTCCCTGTAAAACGGAATCGGAGCTTGATTCCAGCACGATCGACAACAAAACTGCGCAACCCGGTGAAGAACGCATACCTCACTCTCCACGAGCTCATGTCTTGTTTGCCGAGTGTAAAATAAAGCTGCTGCGGATTTTGGAGGTTCTTAAACGTTTCCGGATTTGAGAGTAGCGTCGCAATGCCTTCCGGCGTGACGTAGGCATCGATAATCGCATCGATCAGCGTTGGCCCAAGATTGCTCCAGCGTTTGTGCCGGGCCCCTTTGTGTGCGAAGCGCGCCACCAACTGCCTCTTCAGTGACGCTCGAACAGAGGGAAAATCAATGCGGGAACTGATCGCCGCAGCATTCCGCGACTGAATCGCCACCGTGAACCGCCAAAATGAAAAGTAAGGCGACGCTCCGTAAACCAGAAGCGCCATCAGGCAAACGATCACCAGCCAACGGATCACTCTCATTTTCCCCGATAGCCTTACAATAGTTTGCCTATTTAGAAAACTGCGACGCCGAAGCGATTCCTCCCCATGTTGTCACGCAATGCAGAACGAATAAGCTGAACGATGCAGGATCGATGGATTCTGCCGCCATGCGAAAATCTAAATGGTGGCGGTATTTCGTGGAGCGAAATTTGCGGGTCGGAGTGCATTGCGCGACTGCTTTTCCGCAAAGGCTTTCGCAGCGCGGACGAGGTTCGAAACTTTCTTCGGCCGCGTCTCAAGTCGCTCAGCGATCCATTTCTGCTTCCGCAAATGGAGACGGCAGTAACCAGAATTCTTGGCGCGCTGGATAGGCACGACCGCATCGTGCTCTTTGGGGATTATGATGTTGATGGCGTGACCTCTCTGGCGTTGCTCGATGAAATGTTGAGAGGGTACGGCGCGTCGCCGGACGTTTTCTTACCGTTGCGCATGGAAGAGGGCTATGGCTTGAGTCGGGAAAGTGTCGAGCGTTGTATCGAGCAGCACCGGCCACAATTGCTTATCGCCGTCGATTGCGGCACTGCTTCAGTTGGTGAAATCGCCGAGCTAAAAGAACGTGGCGTGGACGTTATTGTGCTCGATCATCACGAGGCAAAATCTGCGCTGCCAGACTGCGTGGCGATCGTAAACCCGAAGACGGATCCAACATTGCCTTTTCATTATCTCTGCAGCGTGGGAATCGTCTTCAAGCTCTGTCATGCCTTGCTAAAAAGGCGGCCGCTGCCCGGATTCGATCTGAAATCAAAACTCGATCTCGTAGCGCTCGGCACGGTCGCTGACATCGTTCCGCTCGTCGGCGAAAACCGCCTGCTGGTTCACCGCGGTGCGCTCGAAATTGCGCAAACCTCGCGCATCGGTTTGAAGAAGTTAATGCAAGTCGCCGGAGTGCGTCCGCCAATCCTGCCGGACGATATCGGTTATCGGCTCGGCCCGCGACTCAATGCTGCAGGGCGTTTGAGCACGGCGGAAAAATCTCTGCGGCTATTGCTGACGCATGATGAAAGCGAAGCTGCGGCGCTCGCCACTGAATTGGACCGGCAAAACCGCGAACGTCAGGATGTCGAAAAGGAAATTCTGGCCGCGGCCCTTGCGCAGATTGACGAACAATTTGATGCGGCGCGTGATATCGGCATCGTGGCAGGCGCGCGCGATTGGCATCCTGGCGTGCTGGGGATCGTCGCGTCACGGATCGCACGGAAATATCATCGACCTGCAATTGTAATCGGCTTCGACCAGCACGGCTTGGGTAAGGGGAGCGGACGAAGCATCGACGGTCTGAATCTCGTAGAAGCGTTAACCCGTTGCGGGGTTACACTCGAAAAATTCGGCGGCCACGAAATGGCGGCGGGCCTGACGCTGCGTGAAGAAAATTTCGATCGATTTGCCGAGGCATTTCGCGCTGCGGCGCGAGACATGCTTTCAGAAGAGGCTTTGCAGCGCTGCCTGCGTCTCGATCATGAGTTGCCATTCTCGGAGATCGATGTGGAGTTTCTGCGCTGGCACGAACTGTTGCAGCCATTCGGAAGTGGAAATCGGCAACCGATTTTTTTTGCGCGCGCTGTCGAGCCGGTCGCGCCGCCACGAGTTGCAAACGAAAAACATCTTATCTTCCGGTTGCGTCAGGGCGACCGAAATCGTCGTGCCGTTTATTTTGATGGCGCGACAACTGGACTTCCGGATCCGCCATGGGACGTGGCATTCCGAATTGGAGTGGACGAGTATGATGGTAGAACCCTCGTGGGAATGCGTATTGAGGCGGTTCGCGCAGCGGGAGCGATTTGAAAAGGCAGTTCGACCTGGTCGCAGCGGAGCGAGATGCCTTTGTGCTACCGTCCTGTCACGCCACCTGTTCATAGACTTCAGTCGGAATGGCGGCACGAACAATGACCGATTTTTCAACAACCCTTGAGGAATTAGGCTGGATTCAACGGCCGCGTCTGCTCGCGCTCCGACGTCTTGGCATCGAGACCGTAGAAGATTTGCTGACGCATTTTCCCCGTAGGCACGAGGATCGCACGGAGTTTCCGCATTTCCCCCGGGAGGAAAGCGAGGTTCCAATGTGTCTCTGCGGCGAGGTCATTAAAACGTCACTGCGCCGGTTTGGCGGATGGAAGAAAATCTTTGAAGCAACGCTCCAGGAGTCGCAACCAAACGCGCTCAGCGAGCCGCTCGTGTGCCGTTGGTTCAATCTGCATTACGTGCAAAAAATGATCGCCACAGGCCAGCGCCTCGTTGTTTTTGGCAAACCGCGACTGCGCGGGAAACGGATTTGCATGGATCATCCGGAGTTTGAGGTGATCGAGAACGACGAAGAAATGTCGATCCATTTTCGACGCATCACGCCGATTTATCCGGCGACAGAAGGTCTGTCACAACGCGTCTTGCGCGGCATTATTTATCGCGTCTTACAGGAAGTTTCAGATTCGGCTTGGGAACCGATCGCCCCTCACGGTCTGGTGCCCGGTCAGCGATCGCAAGCGATTCGCGCCATTCATTTTCCGGAGAACCTGGAGGCGCGCGACGCTGCACGCGAGCATCTGGTGCTCTCAGAGTTCTTCACCATGCAAATGCTGATCGCTTCGCATCGTTTCGAATCATCCTCGCGCCCCGGTGAGTCGCACTGCGGGTCAGGCGCGCTGCTGGACAAATTCCTGAAGACGCTTCCTTTCGAATTGACCGGTGCACAGCGAAAAGTGATCTCGGAAATCCGCCATGATTTGGCGGCGAATTATCCGATGAACCGATTATTGCACGGCGACGTCGGTTCGGGAAAAACTGTGGTCGCCATCGCGGCGATGCTGCTCGCGGTTGAAGCCGGGTTTGAGGCGGCGTTCATGGCGCCGACGCAAATTCTGGCAGAGCAACATTACGAAGTGCTGCGCCGCTGGCTGGAGCCACTGGGCTTGCGTGTTTCGTTGCGAACAGGCGCAAGGCAGGAAGACGGCGGCCCGCTGCCGCTCTTTGAACGCGACAGCACAAACTCCGGGGAGCACAGGCTGCCAGCCTGTCGTGTCCGGCAGCCTGCCGGACACTAAGACGCGTGGAAGGTTCAAAGGCGTGGAAGGTCCAAGTTATAGCCGACGCAATCTTCCCCACTTTGAGCGGCCGTGGGCAAAATACGCAATTACATTCGCCACACGAAATCACAGACAATTGTCGTACAAGGCGCGTGATATCGTACTCGAATCGATTCTGCATTGGAAGGATCTCCGGTACGAATCTGTACGCGGCGTGTGTGATGCCTGATCACGTGCATCTGTTGATTGAACCCATGATCGAACGTGCTCCGGCGTCTGGTGACCCGGCTTTTTTTGCGGTCCCGAAGATTCTGCGCAGCATCAAGTCGTTCACGGCAACAGAAATCAACAAGGTGGAGAAGAAAAAGGAGGTCGTATGGGAAACCGAATCCTTTGATCGGTTGATTCGATCCGAGAGGGATCTGCAGGAAAAGTTTCATTATATCACGCGCAATCCTTGGGATTCAGGGGTGGTGGAGCGGGGCAAAGATTATCGTTGGGTTTGGTATCCTGGGAGCGGCGATGCTCATGAGTTCGCGGCAAGCTGCCGCGAACGACAGGCTGGCAGCCTGTGCTCCCCGGATGAGAAACACCTCGCTCCCAATATTCCTCAAATCGTCGTCGGGACGCACGCATTGCTGTATGAATCAGTTTCCTTCTCGAAACTGGGATTGGCGGTCATTGATGAACAGCACAAGTTCGGCGTCGCGCAGCGCGCTCGCCTAACAGCGCGCGAACCGGCGCCGGATGTGCTTGTCATGACGGCTACGCCGATTCCGCGCACGCTGACGATGACCATCTATGGCGACCTCGACCTATCGACAATTGATGAGATGCCGGGGCACCGCGGAAAAATTATCACTGCAGTCCGGGATACTTCGAAGCTGGGTGAAGTACTCAGTTTTTTGCGATCGGAATTGGAGAAAGGACGTCAGCTTTATGTGATCTATCCATTGATTGATGAAAGCGAGAAGCTCGACGTGAAAGCGGCCGCTGCGGAATACGAGCTCTGGCGTGAACGTCTGCATCCGTACCGCTGCGAACTGCTTCACGGCCGGATTCCAGCGCCGGAGAAACAGCAGATCATGGATCGTTTTCGACGTGGCGAGACGAGCGCGCTGATCAGTACAACCGTGCTCGAGGTCGGTGTGGATGTACCGAATGCCACCGTGATGCTGATCGAAAATCCGGAACGCTTTGGTCTCGCGCAGTTGCATCAACTCCGTGGACGAATCGGCCGCGGCGAACACAAGTCATATTGCATTTTACTGGGCCCCAAACAGGAAAAGGAGGCGGCCGCGAAACTCGCGGTTTTGGAACGAACAACAAATGGCTTCGAAGTAGCGGAAGCAGACTGGGAATTGCGCGGTCCGGGCGATCTGCTCGGCACAGCACAGAGCGGCCTTCCGGCGCTGAAGATTGGCGATCTAAAACGCGATGCAGACCTGATGCGCCGTGCCCGGGCTGCAGCGATGTCGATCTTTGAAATGGACCCCCGCCTGGAGCTGCCCGAAAATCAACGTTTCCGGCGTTTAATTGTCGAACAACAGGGACAGAGTTTCTCGCACGTTAGTTGATGAAAAATCTCGCAAAATTTTTTCTTTTTGTACTGCTTTTAAGCGCAGGAATTTCACTGCTTTACGATTACCGGCTCAAGCATGGAGGGCTAAATTTTTCGTCCGGGCGCACACCGGAAAAGTACACATTTGCCTCCCACTCGGCTGTTGAGCCAAAACAAGTCGCGTCGCTGGAATCGTTGAGTCAGGAACGGCGTGCGTTGGTGAAAAGTGTGATTCCCTCAGTTGTTTCAGTAAAGACATCGACCAAGGTCGCCGTCCGACGCGAGTATGGAGTCGATCCGTTCGAATTTTTCTTTCCAAATCAACGCAGGTTCCGCAACCCTCGTGACGAAGAGCTGGTGCAGAATTCACTGGGTTCGGGCGTGATCGTGACCAACGAAGGCCACATTATCACCAATAATCACGTAGTGACCGACAGACAGGGCCGTCCGGTAGATCAGATTGAAGTGCAACTGAGCGATGGTCGAACCAAAAAGGCCCGTCTGGTGGGCGCGGACGAACAAGTAGACCTGGCAGTCCTTAAGATTGACGAGCCTGGAGTCAAACCTCTCAAGCTTGCCGATTCCGACTCGGTCCAGCCGGGAGATTCTGTTCTGGCTATCGGTAATCCGCTTGGATTTGACGAAACCGTGACCGACGGAATCATCAGTTCAAAAGGCCGGCCGAACCGGAGCGATTTTTTTGCCGAGCTGCTGCAGACTAATGCGGCAATTAACCCGGGCAACAGCGGCGGCCCTCTGATCAATATCCGCGGCGAGGTGATTGGGATTAACACCGTGATTGCTTCGACCACTGGCGGTTCACAGGGACTGGGTTTTGCGATTCCTTCGAACACAGTTCGTAGCGCGCTGGAAAGTTTGTTGAAACAGGGGCGAATCATTCGTGGATATCTTGGTATCCAGACAGGGCCGTTGCAGCGGGGTGCTGGCGCACCGGATACTGAAGGCGTGACCGTGGGTGACGTGATCTCCGGGTCGCCTGCGGAGCAGGCGGGCCTGCAGCCCGGCGATGTCATCCGCAAATTCGACGGACACGACGTGAAGAATTTCGGCATGCTTCGAACTCTCGTCGCCGGAGCGCCGCTAAATAAGAAAGTAGACCTGCAAATCGTCCGGGACGGAAAACCTTTGACAGTGCAAGCGCAGATCAGGGAACAACCGATGGATTTCGAAAGCGCGCGGGTTCTTCCGCGCGGCAATCAGCCGCAATTACAACGTCCGCGACAGCCAGACGATCAGGGAACCGTCGGCGGTCCCCTGGCATCCATTCAGGTGGACCAATTAACCCCGGAAACCGCGAGCCAGCTCGACCTGCCTCCGAACGTGCAAGGGGTGTTGGTAACAGGAGTCGATCCCGACAGCGGTGTAGCGGAATTACAAAAAGGCGACGTGATTGAAGAAATCAACCAACAGCCGGTGACGTCCGTTGCCGACTATAACAAAATCGCTGCCTCGCTCGACCCAAGCCAGCCACAAGTCTTGTCAGTTTGCCGCCATCGCGCGCGCTCGTTTTTGGTGTTGCGACCGCGATAGTTGACAGGGGCGTTGAAGTCGGCGTCCGGACATTTCAGCGCGATTTCCTCTACCACATCCAGATGCGCTCACGCGCGCATCTGTGTTAGCACGCAATCGCGTGCCTGCGGCAAACGCCAGAAAGCATGTCCCAAAGCGCGTCGAGAACGCGATCCACTGCTGCTTTCACAGAGTCAAAGTTCTGCTTGTTAGTGTAAGTGGCAAGCAACCTTCGCTCATCGGCAGAATGTTCACGATCGGCTTCAACGTGCACACTGAAATATTCGTAATGGTTGGGATCCGCAAAGTGGTAATGTTTTTTCAGTCCGTCTATCTTGGATTCACAGATCGCGGGGATTTGACTCTCATACGCATACAGCGCTGCCAAACCTTCTGCGGTTGATCCTTCGCCGCAAACGGATCGGAACGTGTCGATCAAGTTTTTTGTTTCCGTCCATTTTTCCGTTTTGCGCACATCAGATGCAGCAATGCCGAAACCTTCAGCAAATTGGAGCCACAGCTGTGGATGATTTGGCGACCCAGCTTCCTCGTCGATTAAGTTGTTAAGCAACGTTTTGCGCGTCGTTTGATCGTCGCATTTCGCATGCACTGCCGACAGATATGTCGGAAACGCCGCGACATGATGATAATATTGGCGCGCATAATCAGCGAGCGCCTCCCTGGCTAAGCTCCCCGCGCGTCCACGCGAGGTAGAAAGGATGTTTCAAAAGGTGTTTCGTTGCGATCTCATGATCGATTTGGTCGAGATATTTATTCATATGTTTTGGCTTTCACAGATTACGCAAAATTACACAAATTCATGCAATTGATTTTGTAGCCTGCGATGATTGCGCAATCTGTGGATCATCTTCAGGCTGCTTGCAAAATTTGTTTGATGCCGCGGACCGGAATGAGGACCCAGCTTGGGCGATTGTTCAATTCGTAGCCGATTTCGTACACAGCTTTATCGAGCAGATAGGATTCGACTATGATTTGCAGATCATCACTGTTTTTGGGGATGAAAATCGCTCCGGCAGTGGTGTTGAGATACCCTTGCAGAAATACGCTGCTCATCTCGCGATACCAGAGATCGGCCCAGCGCTCCAGAAAAGGCACATCCTCCTGGCGCATCGCCGGCTGCCAGAGTGCGGAGTAGGCGACATATTGGAACGAGCGCATCATGCCGGCGACATCCCGCAGCGGGGAGCGCTTCATTTTCCGATCGCTTAGCGGACGCGCCGGTTCGCCTTCGAAATCGAGAATGACAAAATCTTTCCCGGTATAAAGCAATTGTCCCAAATGGTAGTCGCCGTGGATTCGAATCTTTGCCCCATTCGTGCGTCGGTCGAGCAATCGTTTTTCGCGCGCGAGAATTTCATTTTCCGCTGCGAGCACTTCCCTTGCTTCATCTCGAAATTCTGCAGGGACATCGGGCAACTTCTTCTCCAAAGATGTAAAGGCGCGGCGCAATGACGTGCGCATGCTTTGGTAAACGGAGCGTTGTGCCATGGCATTGAACGGCTCCGGCGCGAACGCGGGGTTATCGCTTCTCGACGCGAGCGCAAGATGCAGTTCGCCCGTGCGCTGTGACATGAGCTTAACTTTTTCGGGGTATACGCCGCCGATCAGCTCTTCGAGAAGAGCACCGGGGGGCGCTGTCTCATTCTGAAGATCGGCCTTCCGCTCCAGCACGCGATCGTAATAGCGGCCGACCGCGTCCATCGTCAGTGTCCAGACATCGCCTTCGTTCGCCACCGCCTGTTGCAAGAGGCAGACTACAGTCGGCTCTGCCTTTGCCCGGTGGTATTCGAGCGCTCCAATAAAGGCCGGCACATTTGGAAAATCAGTTTGCTCGGTAAGAAAACGCGTGATTTCCACGTCAGGGTTTATCCCATACTCGAGTTTGCGATACAGTTTCAGGAAAAATTTATTGTCGAAAAGCATAGAGGAGTTGCTTTGCTCTGCGCTTAGGACCTGTGAGTTGCCCGAGAACTCAAACTCCTGCGATCCCGGGTCCGCCGTCGCGAACCCTGCAAAATGTCCCGACCGCGCCCGGAGCGTGCGATGCTTTACGATGACGTCGAACAACTGTGAGCGAAACTTCGGATCCCAAATCGCATCGCACAGAATGGCGCCGTCGCTACCGGCGAAATGCGCGATAACCGCCTGCGGCGCGTTCTGCTTGATTGAGTGCGCCATTTCGGAGGAGGCAATCTTTACCGGAACCGCGTACGTCTCGGCTGGCGCGTCCAGGTAGTTGACCTCAACGAACCAAAGTCGCGTGTCGTCGGCATCGGAGGAAAAATCAACCTGTTCGATCACTTTGAGATTTCGGAAAGTCCTGGCCTTCGAGCCAAACCAGCGGGAATTGCGGATATGATTGGGAAGAATCTCGCGCTCGATGTGTTCTCGCTCGTTATTACCAAGCAGGCTGTCCAGTTGAGCTGGCGCATTGATGCTCGGCACAATGCGTTTCTTCGATGCACGGCGGTTATCGGCCGGCGCTTGCAAGGCAAACCAGTAATAGGCGTGCGGGCCGAGTGTGATGACGTAATTCGATTTCCTGATCGGGCGAAATAGATTCCGGCTGAAAACCTCCATCGGCACGCACCCTGAAAACCGGGAAAGATCCAACTCGGCCGATTGCGCGAACCGCGAAAGATTTGCCACCACCACGATGGTCTCGTTCTCCCAGCGGCGAAGGAACGCAAGGACCTTCGGGTTGTCTGGGTTCAGGAATTCAAGGGAGCCGCGCGAGAATGCCTTAAAATTCTTCCGCATTGCTATGACGCGGCGCGTCCACCACAGCAGAGAGGAAAGATTTTTCTGCTGGTTCTCCACGTTAACGGCTTCGTAGTGATATTCGGGATCGATGGTGATAGGCAGATAAAGCTGTTGTGGATTTGCTCTGGAAAACCCCGCGTTGCGGTCCGGGCTCCACTGCATCGGCGTGCGGCAACCGTTGCGATCGCCAAGGTAAAAATTGTCTCCCATCCCGATTTCATCGCCGTAATAGATGATGGGCGTGCCCGGCATGGATAGCAGCAGCGTGTTGAGCAACTCGATTTTGCGCCGGTTATTCGCGAGGAGTGGCGCGAGCCGACGGCGGATGCCAAGGTTGATGCGCGCTAGCGGATCCGTCGCGTAAACTCGATACATGTAGTCGCGCTCCTCATCGGTCACCATTTCCAGCGTGAGCTCATCGTGATTACGGAGAAACATTGCCCACTGGCAATTGTCCGGGATGGCCGGAGTCTGCTCCATGATGTCGATGATGGGGAACCGATCCTCCATTTGCAGCGCCATGAACAGCCGCGGCATAAGTGGAAAATGAAAACTCATGTGCGTCTCGTTTCCGTCGCCGAAATAGGCCGCCGCGTCCTCCGGCCACTGATTTGCCTCTGAAAGCAGCATGCGATTTGGGAACTTCGTATCGACGTGAGCCCGCAGATCGCGAAGAAATTTATGTGTTTCGGGCAAATTCTCGCAGTTCGTCTCTTCGCGTTCGTATAAATAGGGGACGGCATCGAGCCGAAGTCCGTCGACACCCATCGATAACCAGAAATCGCAGACTTTCTTTACGGCATCGTGCACGGCTGGATTATCGAAATTCAGATCCGGCTGATGCGAATAGAACCGATGCCAATAATAGGCTTTCGCCACCGGATCCCACGCCCAGTTCGAGGTCTCGAAATCTTTAAAAATGATTCGGGCGTCCGCGTATTTTTCCGGCGTATCGCTCCAGACGTAGAAGTCCCTGTAGGCAAGGTCATCACTGTAGCCGGGGGCGTCGACCCCGGTGTCCCTGGCGCGGCCGCGGTCATCGCCCGCGGCTACAAGCCCGTGTCGCGCGACTGCCCGACGGGACTTCTGGAACCACGGATTTTGATCCGAGGTGTGATTGATTACCAGTTCGGTAATAACGCGCAGATTGCGTTCATGCGCGGCGTCTAAAAAAGCGCGAAAATCATCGAGCGTGCCGAAAATCGGATTGACGTCGAAATAATCGGCGATGTCGTAGCCGTCATCTCTCAACGGAGAGGGGTAAAAAGGCAGCAACCAGAGCGCCGTGACGCCGAGTTCCTGCAGATAATCGAGCTTCTCCATGAGACCGCGAAAGTCGCCCATGCCGTTGCCGTCGCTGTCGCAAAACGTCTTAACGTGCAGCGAGTAGATGATGGCGTCCTTGTACCAAAGCGGGTCGACCGATGTATTGCTTAATCCCTCTCCCATAGAAGTAACCTTTGACACATCGAACGTGCCGCGCAATTGCGCTCATTTTCCTGTGGAAATCGCTGGACGCATCCCCGCGGCTGGCATAAGAGAGCCGGTCATGTCTTGGCGTGCGATTCGTGTTTGACCAATCTTCTTAATCAGATGGGACGCTCAGAACAAATTTCTCCAACTCAAGACAAACCCAGAAAACGCAGGGGCGCGACAAAATCCCGTAGGGCATCGGTAACCGTTGCCCCGCCAGTCGAACCCGGCACTCCCAGCGACTTCGAATTGATGAAGCGCATCCAGGAACGCGATGCCGATGCGCTTTCTGAACTATACGATCGTTACAATGGCATTCTGAAAGCGCTAATCCTGCGGGTAATTCATAATGATGCCGAGGCCGACGATCTGTTGCAGGAGATTTTCGTCGAGATCTGGAACCAGGCGAAGAATTTCTCCGCACAAAAAGGCAAACCACTCGGTTGGATGGTCACACTTGCCCGCCGACGGGCGATCGATGGTTTGCGCAAGAAGCAGGCTTACGCGCGTGCCGAAGAACGCCTGCAAAACGAGACCGAACAGCAGCCCGAAGCATGGGTGCACAACGCCACCGAAGAAGAAATCGTGCTCAGCGACACCCGCACAGTTATCCGAAAGGTCATCAATCGCCTGCCGCCCGCCCAGCAGCAGGCAATCGACCTCGCATTTTTCAGGGGCATGAGCCAGCGCGAAATCGCAGCTAAAACGAATACACCATTGGGCACGGTAAAAACGCGGCTTGAATTGGGACTTAAAAAAATATATGACGGCCTCAAGGATCTAAGAGATGAACTTTGAGCAGTTTCAAAATCAGGCGCGGTTGTACGTGATCGGCGCGCTTGAGCACGAGGAGCTGGATGAATTTGAGAAGGCCAGAAAAAAATTCGGCAAAAAAGCCGAAGATTTCATCACTAAATGCTACGACTTGCACGAAGCATTTGCTTTGAGCCTGCGTCCGGCGAAGTCCTCCGCCGCAATCAAGGAACGGCTTATGGCCATGGTAAAGGCCAAAAAGGAGTCGTAATCGTCGCCTTTTTACTCTCTCAGCACTCGAATTCCCGCAGAATGAATTCCTGCAGAAATCCGTAGAAGTTTACCTGGAACAAGCTCAGGTCCCGTCGCGATCCGATGGGGGAGTGACAGTGGTCGTTCAATTCGGTCTCGGTGAAATTGTTTTTCGCCGCGATAACCAGCCGGGCTTGGTTCAGCGCGCTCAACCATGCGTCGGCGTGTTTGGCGGGAATACGCAGCGTGCGGTTCTTGAGACTTTTTTCGCTACCGTTTAGCTGCTTGAGATCGCCGGTCACAGTCTCGCGTCGCGGTTTGAAAAAGACGGCGCAATTCAGGTTCCACATACATTTTCCACTCGGCGCGAAGTTCCGGTGTCTGTTCCATTTGATGGCGGACTGAAGATGCGTTCTTCAGCAGCTGACGACGCCGTCCGGATTGGCGCTTGCAGGGATTTGCCGGAGCAGTTCGGCAAGAAACGGATCGATTTCGGAGATTTCGATCTGGTTTTTGCGGCGGCGAATCTCCATGACTAACAAGCCTTCTCCAGTGTAGCGAGCAGCAGATAGCCATGCAGTTGCTGCACATAAAGTTCGGCTCGCTCCCGCATGCCGCTCCACAAAATGGACCGCCCCTGGTGATGCACTTCCAACATGTGTTTTTCCGCTTTATCGCGCGGATAACCAAAGACGCGTTGGAAAACCATGGTCACGTAACTCATCAAATTCACCGGATCATTGTGAACGACGACCTGCCACGGGATGTCGAGCGCTTCTTCTGTGTCCGTTTCTTTTTCAATCGTCGGCGCGCCAATGGTCGATTGCGTCGCATCCTTCGGCAGGATTGCGGTTCCCGCAATTGGAGAGCCCGCCACTTGCGCGCAAAGTGGCTCTACAGTCATGAGCAAAAATGCTAACATAGGCAGTCCCCAGTTCAAACCTACTGTAGCGGCGGTCTATGACCGGCGAAACGTAGTGCATGCGTCTCGCTTGCGATATTCCTGGATGCAACCACCAAGGTCGCGCTACTTCTCCGGCGCTCACAGAGCGCCGCTACAGGAGCGGAGAATTCTTTCCTGTGCCATTTTCATCTTTTGCGCCTCACTTGGAGTTTGATCGTCGAAACCGTGCAGATGTAAAAGTCCATGGACAATGTACAACTTGAGCTCGCGCGTTAGCGAACTTTTGAATGCGCGGGCTTGTCGCCGTGCCGTCTCGACACTGATAAAAATTTCGCCGTGATGAAATGTGAGCACATCAGTCGGCCCCGATTCTCGCATGAATTTTCGATGCAGAAACGCCATTCGCCTGTCGGAAACCAGCCAGACACAGACCTCGCGCAATTTGCGCAAGTCAGTTCGTTTCCCTTTTCGCAATCTAAAACAATGCTCCAACGCTTTGCCTGCAAACTTTTCGAGCTCGGCGACATTCACCGAAGTTTTTCGTTGAAGGTTCCGCACGCCGATTCGCGGCAATTCTGCGCATTTATTCATCGACCCGTTTCTTCTTCTGTGACCGAACTAAAACGGAGCGGTAGTGCCGCCTGATATATGAATCGTAAAAGCGCGCTTTTGATTCCGCGCTGATCAATTGGCACATTGAGATACCGGTAAACAGCGCCGTTCACGAATTCGATTTCGAGAATGTGCCTGCGCTTGCTGTAACCGATCTTTGCGATCGCACTCGATTCAACCGGTTGCCGCGGAATGTGAGATACAATTGCCTTTAGTGTCGGTGAAGGTTCCGGCAACACGAGAGCGATTATGGCGCTTGAGACGCAGGAGATCAGTACAAACCGCAGCACCGTGGCTTCTTTTACAAACCTGACGCCATTCCGTCGAGAATAGATCCAAGTTTTCCGCATTCGGATCCTCCCGGGAAAGATTCCAAATCAGGAAGAGGAAGTGGAACGCGTTGTCCTTAACGCGTTGAGTTGGACCCGCGGCCATCAGCTCGCCGCAGCGAGCCGATCCACCTTTGATTTTTCCTACTCCCTGGTCTCCTGGGGAGGGTTACCGCTATTGTCCCAGCGGCGTCGTCACTTCCGTTCCCGGCGGCGGCTTAAACTTAAAAGTGGAGGCCGGAATCGGCGCGCGTGTCTGGTTTGAATACGTGGTGACAATGCGATCGCCATTCGGTAATAGCATGTCGGTGCGTTCAACGCGAAACTCGTTGTTGATCCCCAAATCCAGCTTTTGAAATACTCGCTTCATTGCCGCAGTGCGCGGCAGCAGTTGCAGCTCGTGTCCGTTGTCGGTCTTTGTTGCGGTGATCTTGAAGCTCGTTTCGATGTTTTCCAGATTCAGCGCGGAATTGATCGCCGCTACGGTAGCATCCAGCGGCGATCCTTTGCCTAACGGATAACGCTCCGCTGACTTGAAGTTCGGATAATAAATCCACAGATCGCGGCCATCGCTCACCGTGACGCTGGGCGAATTGCCTTTCACTTCGCGTCGGAACTTGTTCGGCGGCTGAAACCAAACCGTACCAGCACTCACGATCGGTTTTTTCATCAATCGAATCACTCTCTCTTCATGAAAATCAGCCTGCGTGCTCCGGTTCTGCCGGATCGCTGCGAGAAGATTCTTGAGCTCGCCTTCTGAAAGAGGCGCACTTCTCGCGACAGACGCGAGCCCGGAAACAAGGAGAATCCCACACATGAGAGTGCGCACGCGCTTATCTTATCCGGCCGCATTAAATTCTCAAAATGCGCGCGACGAAGGTGGTTTTATAGAAACGATGCGGAAAAGAGCGTAATCTAGTTCCTATTCTGAATCCGGATCTTCGCGGATCCGGTTCACGGCAGATCTCGAGCCAGCCACTCCCGAGCTTTTTGTCGCAACTCGGCGGCGGTATGCAGCTGCCGAGCTTTTCTTTCATGCGCATCTGATGTGTCTCAATCGTTTTGACGCTTACATGCAATTCATTCGCTAATTCCGAAACGGTCAGGCCTCTGCCCAAAGACCAAAAAATCTCCAGCTCTCGATCACTCAGAATGCTCACGTCCGAGTCGCGCGACCCTTTCTTGCGAGCCGCGAAATTATCCAAAATCAGCGGCAACACGCTGGCCCCAACGTACGAGTAACCAGCCGAAATTTGGATCAACGCGCTGAGGAGTTCGGGTGCATCGTCGATGCCCAGGTATCCCCGCGCACCCGCCCGGAACGCTCGTTGAATCGACAACGCATTAGGATGCTCCGCAAGAGCAATTAGGGCGACTGCCGGATTCAGACCACGAAATTCTTTAATCAACTGTATGCCGTCACCGCCGTGGAGGAGGATCCCGACTACAGCAACGTTCGGGCGGCTGCGCACAAACAATTCGCGGGCCAATGGCGCTTCGTCCGTTTCGCCGCACGTCACGAAATGCATGCTTTTTGCAATTAGTGAGAGCACACCCGAACGAACGAAACCAATTCGATGAACAACGAGCACTTTTGCTTTTGTCAGGCTTTTCCCTGACATGTCGTCAGGCTGTTTTGTCAGGGATTTCTTTGGTTGTAGCCGGGAGCGTGATCACGGTCTCTCCCGAGTGCTCGCCCCGCTCGCTTATTCCCTCGCCGCAGCGTTGATCCTTGGGCGTTCAAGGCGCCTGCAGCGAGCCGTCTGTTTTTGCGTTGCTGCATATTCAAGGGGTTTTTCCTTAAGGTAATCGTTTTGTAAGGCGAAATCCGACGCAAGCCAAGACAAAAATTCAGTGATCATCCCCGACAGACAAACAGCCAGCTGTCCGCTTATCCTCCGCGCGAGGTGAAAACATGAAAACAATAATATTAGCGATCTTAACCGCCTCTCGTTCCTCTGGTTTGGAATTTGTTGCATCGCTCACTGCGCAAGACGTGGCGCAGTCAGATGAAATCAAAGGACGGCAATACCGAGGAAATCATTCAAGATGACAGCACCAGCACGGGGAAATTTCAGACGGTGACAGTGGATCCGAGCGCAAATTCTGATGTGACAACTCGCAGTTTCCTGTCAGACATGGCCAGCAAGCCAGTGGCGGTCGCAGCGCTGGATGGCGGAACACTGACCAGCGGCGGCGGCACATCCAGCCATCGGTGCAGATGGATCGCTATCCTTCTCGTTTCAGGTGAGCGATCAACCCGGAGTGCACCGCGTTATCGTGGTCGACCCGAACGCCGATGAGGACTCGCCATACATCATAGGAGTAGTGCAATTCGAGGTGCCCAGCCCGGCGCAATAGGAGGAACCGATGAAATCCTTTGATCGCTTTGACACGTCGAACGTCCAACGTCCAACTTCCAACGTTCAATCGGCCGGAATTGCAATTTTTTATACTCTGCTCTTTGCGCTTTGCCTACTGATCTTCACGCCCAGGTAGGGAACAATAATCCCACCGGCCACTCGGGGATGTTTAACGGACAGGCTGGCAGTTGCGGCTATGATCCTTACACTGGCAATGCAATCCGCGCTATCACCGATATCGCAGTCGCCGGCGCGGTCGGCGACTATCCCCTCGCGCTCGTGCGCACCGCAAATTCACGTACGCCGAGCATAACTGAAGTATTCGGCAGGCACGGTGGCTGGAACCACAATTACAATTGGACCATGGAGGACTCGCCGGTCACCTATACGCAGAATTCTCAGCCTGTAAGATACACGGTGAATTTTCCCGATGGCCGGGTGGAGACCTTCCGAGCTGTTACTTGGGATACCTGTTACCGCGTGAGACCAGGTGCTGATACGCCGGTGCAGAGCACATCAGCGGGAGTCCGCGAGCGTTTTCTACAGCTGAACCTGAACAACATGCATGCGTACCTGGTCCTGCCCGATGGGGGCGCGGTCGAATTTCGAGCGCAGCAATACTCCGCCTCTGGCCGCTATTGGTACAAGTATCATGTAACGGGCATCTATGATCCTCACGGTTTAAAAACCAGCATTGACTCGGAGGTGGTGGCCAATGGATGGAGACGGATCACGAAGGTGACTGAACCCGCTGGTCGTTATCTGCAATTCACTTACACCGGGCCAAACAGCCCAAGGATTGAGCATGTGACCGAATACATCAACGGCGTCGCCAGGCGCAGCGTGCAGTATTACTATACCTACGGCTGGCTCAGAGTGTCCTCTATTATGGCAATGCGAACTGGATGGCGACGTATCAATACACTGGGGCGAATATCGGTGGCGACATGCCGCCACTGCTGCGGACTTGCGACGACCCAATGTATCCCGGTGCGATGAAGCGAATCGCCTATGACTATAAACCGGCAACGCCGAACAATCCTGATGGCTCCACGCCGGTTTACGGGCAGATCCTACGCGAAAGATACTGGGACGGTGTTGCAGTCGGCGCAGTGGTTTCCGCGCTAGCTGTCGGCACTGAAGGGCCAAACTGTCGCCTAGCGAAAGGAAACGCGCGGTGATGGTGCGATTCGCGGGTTTATTTACAACGGCGCCGGGCAAGTCACCTGGGCCTCGGATTTCATGGGGCATCAATCCACGATAGCCTACGATGATAAAAAATACCTCAATTCATACATCAACTTCAACCGTCAAGAGACAAATTACACTAATGATCCGATCACCGGGAATGTGCTTCAGATCAAATTTCCGCTTACACCTGAAGACACACTAAACCAGTCAGTGCGGCCCACGATCAATTACGCCTATGGCGGTCAGCAGGGCTGCGCTGATCCAAACAACCAAAATCCCTATTGGGTCTGCACCGCCACGGCTGAAGCCGGCAATCAAACCCGGTTTACACGCGACCAGGTCACCTATCGCGTGACGCGCATTGATTATCCCGATGGCGGATGGGAGACATTTACTTACAACGGCTATGGCCAGGTGCTAACGCATCGGATGACTACGGGCGGTACCGAAAACTGGACTTACGACCCGCGCCACCGAGTAGACACTTATCGTAACCCGGACAGTCCTTCACCCAGCCCGAGTCCCAGCGCGAAGTATTATTATGACATCCTCGACCGGGTAAGTAGCGTCCATGACGCCCTCAACCATGCCACGGACTATCAGTACAACGATCGCGGCCAGGTAGAGTTGACCACACTTCCATGGTTCAACGGCACCCGTTATACCATCAGCAATGTCTACAATAATGATGGAACACTCCAGCGCACCACTGATCAACTTAATCACAGCACCAGTTACACATACGACGATTACCGCAGGCTCAAGGGCGTGACGCCGCCCGCGCGCGGTGATGGCACGGGCACACACACCACTTACCTCTATTACGGCGCCAACGCGTCGGATAACGTCAACGATTACAAGCTCACCGATTCCAATGTCACCTATGTCGTTCCCCCCAGCTCCAGCTTCAGAAAAATCAAGGCGGTTTACGACGACAACCGACGCAAAACTTCGGTGATCGTGGCGCCAGGCACTGCCGAAGAAGCTACAACGAGCTACACCTACGACGGCGCGGGGAATGTCACCTGGGTAACCAATCCGCTTGGTCACAACAACGTCCATACGCTTTACGACGCGCGCAACCGACCGTATTCCATCACCGTCGGCGGTCAGACAACGACCCTTACATACGACACTGCCGGTCGAAAAAAGAGCATTACCCGCGCAAACGGCCAGGTCGTCACCAATGTGAGTTTCGACGAAATGAACCGGGTGACGCAAGTGAACGCGACCCAAACTCCCACCGGGACGGCGATCACCAAATATACTTATTATGCGGGATCAGGTTTGCTCAACACGATGCAGGATCCGCGCCTGGTGGCCACCCAGAGCAGCGAGCAATATGAATATCGGTACGATCCGATGGGACGTAAAATCTGGGTGTTTTATCCTGCCAACGGGCATGCCGAAAATTTTATTTACGATCAAGTGGGACGGCTCTGTCAGTTTAAGAATCGCGCCGGGCGCTACCAGACTTTCACCTACGACGCGTTGAACCGGATGACTCGATCCGAGTGGGACGACGGCGTCACGCCACGGGTCGATTTCGGCTATGATGCCGCCTCGCGTCTGACGGCAATCAACAACGCAAACGCGACAATTTCACGACTCTACTGGGACGATAACTCGCTTAGGAGCGAGACGGAAACGCCCACCGGCGGAGTGGCCCGAACCGTTACGTATTATTATGATACCGATGGAAACCGGGAGAGGTTCTATATGCCAGGCTACAGCTTCCAGTACCAGTACACCTGGCGCAATCAACTGAAAAATATTGTGGACTATTCCAGCGGCGGGCAACTGGCCCATTACGACTATGACGAGAGGGGCAACGTTACGACGCGCACCGTGTACACGTCGCCTCCCACGCAGAGCAGTTATTCCTACGACTCGAGGGACCGGGCAACTTGGGTCACGCACGCCCTCAACGGCACGAGCCGCGGGTTCAACTACGGTTACCAGGACAACACCGACAACCGGAAATACGTCCGGCGCACGGGGGGCCCGCTGGGAGGTCTTGGGGATGTCTTCAACTATGGTCTTGCCGATCAGGTTACCGGGGTTCAACTTGATGTGCAGAGCCCGCAGACCACGCCCACGCCGACGCCGAACATTACTTACGACACCAATGGCAATCGGACGACCTTCAGACCTTATGGCCCGACCGACAGCTATACCCTCAATGATCTTAATCAGTACGTCACTCGCAATAACACCAGCGCCGGTTACGACCTCAAAGGCAATATGACCACTGGTTTCGATGGTTCCACTTATCAGTGCGATGCGCAAAACCGGCTGACCCAGGCGATCAAGTCGGGCGTGATCATGAGCTTCGCGTACGACGGCCTAAACCGGCAAGTCAGCCGCACCGTCAACGGGACCACGACTTACAGCGTGTGGGACGGCTGGAATTTAGTGGAAGAATACACTAACAGCCCGCGGTTGACGATCCAGGCAAGATATCTCTACGGCCCCACTGGCTTGGTGAAAAATCTCACCGCTAACCGCTACTACTATCAAGACGCCAGCGGCAGCACGTCGCATCTGACCGACGCCACGGGAATTTGCTCGAGTGGTACCGATACGATCTGCAAGGCACACCCATCGTTTACGACACGAACAACAATGAACTCTCAACTAGCAACTATTCCGTGCGCCATCTGTTCACCGGCCAGCAATGGTATCAGGACGTTGGCCTGTATGATCTGCGCAACCGCTTTTACTCCCCCGACATCGGCCGCTTCCTCCAGCCAGATCCGATCGGGTTTCGGCGGCGATCGAACAAATCTGTATCGGTATTGTGGAAATAATCCGATGAATTACGGCGATCCGACCGGAGAGTACGCGATATACAAGGCGAACGGCGGATATTGGTACTATATATTCAATCCTGGCTACCGGCTCGGAAGTTCGTTCCCGGTTCGCGCGGCTGGTGTGCTTGGGGAATGCAGATCTTGGCTGGATGCTTGAAAACCCTTCCTTCCAGATGCCCAACACGAAATACTGGGTCCAAGGTCCGCCAGTAAGCTCTGCGACGCCAATTGGAGCAATTATCGCCAAAGGTGGATAAATGGCCACTATGGAGGGGCGGTAATGAGCCCAAAGGAGTTTGCCGACAAATACGGCTATTACTATCACACTGGTGCTTACGAAGGCCCTGCCGGTGATGGACAGGTATATATCCTGGACCAATGGAACTTGGATGAGAAACATAATAAGCCTCTTGGAGAAACCCCATCGTCTTCGGATGGATGGTACGAAGTCTATGTCCCCAAGGACAAAGGCCCATACGCCTCTGGAGGTGAAGGACAAGGTGCCGGCGGAGACAGCGGGCTCACGCCTTACCTGGCTTCACGCTATAATTCTTATTACGGCTATCTACCTACAAGCCCTACTATGAACTTTGCTGGGGGACTAGCTATGCCGGGAGGCTGGCATTCGCCACCGGGCGGTCCAAATTTCGGCGTTTATACACCTACCGGAGGCCGGATTCTCAATTCGATCTTCGGACCTAATAATTTCTACAGCGGCCTTGATCCTAACGCAGCATTCGGTCACCTCTATGAGGGTAATCCTGTTGGGGCGATGGAATCCTGTTTCGTCGCTGGCACTCCGGTACTAATGGCGGATGGAAGCGAAAAACCAATCGATACCATTCAAGTCGGCGAAGCGGTTTTGTCATGGAACGAGGAAACTAAAACAATCTTCTCCACAACCGTTGTGAAAGCGCTCCATCACGAGGCAAAGCCACAAACTCTGTTCGACATTGAGCTTGAGAATGGCCGAATTTTCACCGTTAACAACGACCACCCGATGTACGTAGTCGAAGATATCGATTTTGTTTTTAGCGATGAACTTGCAACGCGTTTTGCAAAGGGAAAACCGATTACTTTTCAAGATAATAAGAACCTACCAGTAAAGGTTGTCAGCTTACGAATGCGACGGGAGACATGCAAAATGTATAACCTTTACGTTGAAGGCCAAGGCAAGAACGGCCACACCTATTATACGAGCGGCGTCTTGGTTCACAACTCCGGCGCGGGAAACAGGATGAAATGATTGATACTTCTAATGTTAGGAGTGTTCGGCGTCGGCCATTGAGACTAGGTGACGCGACTGATTCCGACCCAAGAATGAACGTGAAGACAATCGGTATTAAACCAGCGATGAATTGCCATTTATTTCAATGGAGCTTCGCCGCGGTGTTTGCTTGCTTCACGTGCACGTCCATCCAAGCAGCCGAGGACCGCTTGCTCCCGGCCAAAAAGGATGGAACGCAGGCGGACAGCGTTGTTTGTTGCAGGACTCCGATTGGGTGGCAAGGATGGAAGGACGATCCAAAGCGATCGGCCCGCGCTCAAAAAGAAATCAAGGACGACCCGCTAGGCAGAGCCTTCTATGAGATGTCGGTTTGGTTCCATCAACCAAATTGTCAAGAAGGGCGGCCAGAGTGCCCGTATTTGTCACTAGAACCCAAGGCCCGTGACTCGCGCGGCCAGCCCGACGTTAAGGCGGGACTTCGCGACCTTCTTAATCCGCAACTAATGGATCGCGATGCGCGACTTCCTCCGTGCGTTGTTGTAAGCCGTTTCGGCTCTTTTCACACTGAGAAATTCGGTGTTTTGACAATCTGGCGAATCCGTTGTCCGTCCTCAAATCATGGTGTCGTGCCCGAACATCAGCATCTCGTGACCTTGCTTGCTCACCGCGACGTGCTGGTAACGATTGAGCTTGTGGCGCCTGATATTAAGGACATTGTGCCGAAGGTCGACAGCTTGAAGGAGCTGGCCCGCTCGGTGCGGATAATTGATGCAAAGGGGAGGAAAGGGTAAAAGGGAAGAAGGGGTCGGGTTGGGTTACATTAGTTTGATGGACAGTGGGCAAAGGGTCAAAAAGCCGAAGGGCCCACATGAAGACACAGTTAAGTAAGCCTGCTCGCGGCAGCGCGAGGTACACCGAAGAGGGGCGGGAATGGGAAGGGGTCAAATTGGGATTGCCCTGTTTTCTCGGACAGTTTGTAAAGGATAATTTGGTTTGTTTGGATTCAAAGTTGATAGGGCTTTGGTAGTCAAGACTGGAGTGAAGTCTGATGCGGTTGTAGAAGGTTTCGATGTAATCGAAGATGGCGGTGCGAGCTTCGGCGAGGGTGGCGAAGCGGTGGTGGTAGACCAGTTCGTATTTGAGTGTGCTCCAAAAGGACTCGATAAAGGCATTGTCGTAGCAGTTGCCTTTGCGACCCATCGAAGCGGTTAGGCCGTGTTGAGCGATCAGGTGGCGATAAGCTGCGCTGGCGAACTGTCTGCCTTGATCGGAGTGAACAATGAGCGGTTGGAGCTGGTCGGCGTTGATCAAGTGCCATGCGCAGAGCGGCGATGACCAGGGGGGCATCAAGGATTTGATGCATGGCCCAGCCGATGACACGGCGAGCTAAAGACATCGAGCACGGCGACGAGATATAACCAACCCTGGCTGGTGAGGATGCAGGTGGCATCGGTAGTCCAGACTTGGTCGGGCCGTTGAACCTGCAGAGTGTCGTATTCGATTGGGTGCGATAGGACCACCATGGCGGCTGTCAGTGGTAGCCGGCCGATATTTAGATCGCTGCCGGGCAAAGATTCGCTCCAGGCGCATGAGCCGGGCAATGCGGTTGCGTCGCCCCGGGCAGCCCAACACCTGTGCCAGTCGCGGGCTGCCGTAAGTTTGGCGACTGCGATAAACTCCTCGCGGATGCGTTGACGCAACCGAGTGTTTTCCAGTTGGCGCGGACTTGGGCAGCGACGCCGCCTCTTCCAACCGTAATAGCCGCTGCGCGAGACCAACAAGCGCCTCGCACAACCAGGCGATCTTATATTGGCCGCTCATCTGTTGGATTCGGGCATACCTCTGGGCGGCACTTCGGAGAGGATGCCCAGCGATTTTTTTAAAACTTCGCGTTGCTCCAAAAGCTTGGCGTTCTCGGCACGCAAGGCCGGATCTCCGCTTCGAGTTCTTTTACGCTGCGCTCCGGCTTTGCGCTCGCTTTTGCCGCCGTTGGGTTCGCGCTCCAAGTGCGCCCATCGATAAAGCAGCGGTGCTCGAATGCCCAGCTCCGCTGCTACTTTGGCCGCGCTGCGACCACTGGCACGCCATAACTCCAGCGCTTCCTGTTTATACTCTTCAGTGTATCTCGCTTTGGTGCGAGCCGGTTTACTTAACTGTGTCTTCATGTGGGCTTCCTTTCGGGTTTTGACCCTTAGCCCACTGTCCGTCAAATCAATGCAACCCTAGATCTAAACATTTGACATTTGGAAAAACCGACAAACGGGGTAGATTAAGCTTAAGTATTTTACAGATTGCGATGAAAACAAGAATCATATCGTGCTTCAGACTGGCTGCCATTGCTGCGGTGCTGCTCTGCTTGCCCACAGTAACTGCTCATGCCGACATCATCACAGTAACTAACACAAACGACAGCGGAGCGGGTTCGTTGCGCCAGGCGCTAAGTGTAGTCAACGACGGGGATACTATTAATTTCGCAGTCAATGGCACAATCACGCTGACAAGCGGAGAACTGCTGGTGAACGATAGCATCACAATCTCGGGACCGGGAACGGCCAACCTTGCTGTGGACGGCAACACCGATGGTCGGGTGTTCCATGTCGCCCCGGGAAAAACCGTCACGATCTCCGCCTTGACGATCAGAAATGGAAATGCCAACGGGGAATCTTTTCCCGATGACAGCGGTGGCGGGGTTTACAATGACCACGCAACAGTCACGCTGAGCGATTGCGCGATCAACAGCAACTCAGCATTTACGTTTGGCGGCGGCGTATTCAACGACCACGCAACCGTGACGCTTAACGATTGTACCTTGAACGACAATTTCGCGGATAACACAGGTGGCGCACTCTACAGTGACGGCTCAAGTGGAAGCGCGAATGCAATGATAAACGGCGGTGCTCTCACTGCCAACTTAGCATTTGACGGCGGCGCCATTTACAATAACGGCGATTCCGGGACCGCGACTGTGGATATCACGACGAGCGCTTTGAATGGCAATTTCGCGAGTGCCGACGGCGGTGCCATCTTCAATGATCATGGTGACGTAACGCTTAACAGTTGCACAATCAGCGGAAATTCAGCCACGGGTAATGGCGGCGGTGGTATTTACAATCTCGGTGACAGTCTGGGCACCGCAACCATAGAGATTAACAGCAGCACACTGAGCAATAACGAATCGGGATTTAGTGGGGGCGCGATTTACAGCCTCGGTGATAATGGCACAGCGACTGTGCAACTTCTCAACAGCACAATCAGCGCCAACATCGCGAGCAACTTCGGCGGCGGTGTGTACAATCAAGGCACTTCAGGCAACTCAACGGTGCAGATTGCGAACAGCACGTTCTCGGAGAATGTGGCTAAATCGTCGGGTGAGAGCATCTATAATTTCGACCAGCTTGGGATGGGCGACGCAATAGCGATTTTTGCCAACACGATCTTTAAGGACAACGTGTCCGGCAATTTTGTTAATGACGGAGGCACAATGACTTCGTTCGGCTATAACATCAGCAGCGATGACGGTGGTGGTTACCTGACGGGTCCTGGCGACCAGATCAACACCGATCCAGTGCTGGGTCCGTTGCAGAACAACGGCGGACCGACGTTTACTCACGCGTTGTTACCAGGCAGCCCGGCTATCGACACGGGCGATCCAAGCTTTACACCACCGCCATTCGACGACCAGCGCGGACCGGGTTATCCGCGCGTCGTGAATGGACGCATCGACAAGGGCTCGTTTGAAGTGCAAACCGGTGGTACGCCAACTCCAACGCCTACGCTGACGCCTACCCCAACGGCTACCCCCACAACAACACCTAGTCCGAGCGCGACGCCTAGCGCAACAAGCACGCCGAGTGCTACGCCCCGAGCGACTCCGACGCCGAGGCCTCGCCCTACGCCAGCACATCGCCCGACGGCTTAACCTGAAGGAGCATGGTTTTCGTCGGTCGAGGAAAGGTAAAAAAAGGGGTCAGGTCTAAAGGGCGTGAAAAGAAAGAAAGGGGAGGGTACGGGAGGCGAAATTCCGTGGGCTATCGTTGGATACTCATGAAGCCCGCTATGGGCACTATTAGCGGACGAGATTTCAAATTGGGCGTTTGAAGGTATGTAATAAAAGTGAGCGAGAAGTTGCAGCGATGAACCGCCGTAAGATTTTAATTGCTAACTGATCGCTCAAACGTTGTTGTCTGTATTGCCGTAATTTTTGTGGGAAGTTTGTGGAGGCCGCGCGATGTGCATTCGCATTCGCCCTGATCGAGTGGACGTGAGGTCTTGAGATAGTTAGCGACGAACTGCTATCACAACGTCAACCAGTGAAATCGAGAGCTGGCAAGCGGAAGCGACGCAAGTTCGCTAGCGTCGAAGAACGTTGGAGATAAGCAACGATGGCAGTTCGGAGCCAGGTCGCATCGGTCGTCCAAACTTGTCAACGCCAACGAACCCCGGCTTCTCACGGCATTGGCGAGATCGGAGCGCCATGACGGATGTCAGATATAACGACCCGATACTTTGAGCGCTGGCGGGCAAGGAGTCGCTTCTGAGCGCATCAATCGGGCAATCCGAGTACGACGTTCCGCGAAGCCCAATACCTGGGTCATCGCGGACTGCCATAGGTATGCCGACTGCGTTCAAACTGGTCTCACGAATGCGTTGGCGCAACCGGGTATTTTCCAGCTCTCGAGCTCCAGGCTGATGACGACGCTTAATCCAGTCATAATAGCCACTGCGCGAAACCAGGAAGGCTTGGCACAACAGGGCGATCTTGTTCTGCGCTCTCATTTGTTCGATTCGAGCATACCTCTGGGAGGCAGCTTGGAGAGGATACCCAGCGTTTTTTTTAAAACTTCACGTTGTTCTAAAAGCTTGGAGTTCTCTGCGCGCAATCGCCCGATCTCCGCTTCCAGTTCCGCAACGCTATGGCCAGTCATACCCGGCCTTGGCCTCAGGTTCCCGTCCAAATGAGCCCAAGGATTCAAAGCTGTGCCCGAATGCCTACGCCGAGCGACTTAATCTGCTTCGGCCATACTCGCCACAACTCCAATGATTCCTTCTTATACTCGTCAGTGTATCTCGCCCGGTCGCGAGCCGGCTTTCTTAATTGCGTTTTCATGTGAGCTTCCTTTCGGGTTTTGACCCTTAGCCCACTGTCCGTCAAATCAAGCAAGCATAATGAGCCTTTTGACGGTTGCGAAACCACGAACTTGGCTCGAGTTGTGTATTATCTGAAAAATGTCCAGCATGAGGAGATTTTTGATCGCAATTTATCTCTACGTTATCCCAGTCGCTTGGGGAGAACAGAAGAACATCAATCAAGACGGCGTTGCAGTGACATATGACACAGAAAGGTACATCGAGAGTTGAGATTGTGGAATCGAAAAAGGAATCGCTACCTCGCCCAGCCGATCCCCTCAATATACACCCAGCAAATCTTCTCTTTCTTTTCTACGATGGCTTGGGATACGTCGGTTCAAATACTATTTACCCCTTGGACAATCGTCCTGCCGATTTCGAAGCTGCTTATCCAGAAATTGCTCAAAGGACTTCTGCGTTAATGCGACTGCTGCGCGACAGACCGGTACCTCCACAACAATACTCTGATGGGGCACCGAAGGAAATTCCAACAATTCAGAATACAATGGCCACACAATATTTCTTAAGTCATACGCGATATCTCGATTTCCCATGGGGTTCAGGCGTCGGCTTTCTGGTGCAGTATTCGCAAGACGCAAGCAACTATGCGGTGGGAGCACGACTGCGTTACGAAATCGAGGCAATTAGTCCGTGTAACAAGATTGCCGTTTCTGCATATTTCAATGTCTCACATCCGGATCTCCCGCAGACCGAGGAAAACGGCTTGGTTACAAATGAGCAGGGACACGATCTAGGTGAGAGGGAGTATTTGAAATATTTGAGACGGATGGAGAAGTTTCTTGATGAAAGGAGTGAAAAAACGTTTCGTCCCCGTTTGGATATTATTCAAAAGCTCGTTGGTTCGCTTCGGTTTGAGAACGCTGATCCCGCCGGTTGGGCTTCAAAGTTCAGCGGGAAAAGGACAGTGGTTGAGTGATCTCGACAAGCGGACAAAGTCGAGTAAAAAGGCGAGAAGATAGAAAACAAGAAGAAGAATAGGGCCAAATTAGAGTTGCAATGATTTGACGAGGACTACACGAGTAGGAGAGGGTTCAGAGTTTACTTCGAAACTGCCGGAAAAACGGCGCAAGTGAAGAAGGGCTCAGATCTAGGCGGTTGACATTGGAAGGGAGATTGGGAGCTGCGGCGACTAAGTTGCGATAGCGGAAGCGCTCAACGGGATGAATGGCGAAGCCGTTTTGCACAAAGTTTGAGGATGCGATCTGTCATCTCTCTACCAGGTAGCGCGCGGCAGGCACTTTGCCCCCATTTATGTTACTCTCTATGGGGTATCACGCCATTTTGCGACGAATGAGTGCGATCCGAGATTCGGTATTTGGCAGATGGTTCGTGGGTTTAACCGTCGCGCTCTTAGCTGGCGATACAGGATGCGCGACAACCCCGCCGGAAAAAAGATCAACGCTCGTAGTTGACTCGGCGAGCTTCAAGGAGAGCGATGTATTTAATGTTCGATTCAAGAAAGTCGATATTCGAGAATGCAGAATTTGGGACGTTATTGTTTCTTTAGCAGAAGAAATGGAAAAAAGTTCCAGCGGTAAGCGTCACTTCCAAGTTTTTCTCGAATCAAGTCGCATCGAGAAATACCTTGATAAACATGTTCCAACTTCCCAATGGGATATCAGCGGTCCGAAGATAACCCTTGCTGGGTTTAACATGACTTTGGAAGCGATCATTGACGCATTATGTTTGAAAGCTGGATGGAGTTATGACGATCATACATCCGTGGGAACAATGTTTACGGACAGCAAACGATTGCCAAAACCGAAACGATAGCTGACCAAGGAAGATAGCACACGGTGCAACGACGGTTCGGACCATCGGACGCGCTCAGCGCACAAGTTCACGCCCATCAAGATTGCCGAAAGAAATGTTACGTGTTGAGACCCGACCCTGAATGATCCCTGTCAGGCATTTGTTCTAATCCTCCCGATTCTTTGGGGGGAAGTCGCCAGGATTCGGAATCATCACGGCGTCGGGCGAGGATGTGGCATGGGACGAGGTCTTGGAGTTACTTTGGGCCTGGGGGTACCGGACGGAGTGGATGTTGGTGTAGGCGTGGCTGTAGCTGTGGGGCTCGGGGTAGGAGTAGGGGTAGGTGTAGATGCGGAAACTAGTTCCCAGGTGTCGTTGAAATATCCGTTGTTATTCTCGCCACCGAAGAGAATCACACGCTGTAAGGTGTCATCGTAGGCCATGCCAGCGCCTTCGCGCGCGGGCGGTGAATGGGCCGTAGAGAGCTGTGTCCACGTGGCGCCAGCCTGATCCCATAACCACGTCGTGTTCTGGTCTACACCGCCGCTTCCACCTCCAAAAAGGACCACTCCTTGCAGGTTCGGATCGAAAGCGGCAGAAGCGGCATACACCAGGAGCGGTTGCACGGCCGGAGATTCCAGAGTCCAATTGGTGCCATCGTAGGTCCAGGTGTTATTCGGGTTAACATCAGCGAGACCGCCAAACATAACGACCTGTCCCGTGACGGTATTCGTCGCCACGGCCGCCGACGCCCGTGCAAAAGGGACAGTCGACGGAAATAACTGCGTCCAATCCGAGCCGTTCCATTGCCACATGGTAAGCTGATAAAATTGGCCGTCGAACCCGCCGAAAAGATCGGCCTTGCCATTTGGATCGGGAAACAACATCGGACCGGTAACAGCCGTGGGGTGATGCTGAGGTGTCGCCTCCGTCCACTGTAACGTCGATCCATCCCAGAGCCATGTGTCACCCAGGTAATTGCTTCCGTCGAACCCGCCGAAGAGCACCACTTTTTGAGTGACGGAATCGTAGGTAATTTGGGCTGCGGCGCGGGCTGGAGGCGCGGATGGTGTGGCGATTTGTGTCCAGCTCGTGCCATCGAAGCTCCATGTGTCGTTTAGATATCCTGTGCCATTGAATCCGCCAAACGCAATGACCTTTCCGCTGATTGGATCGTAAGTCATGGCAAGGTAGGAACGCGCCGGCGGAGGATTTTTTGGCGAAAGCTCAACCCAATCCGGAAAACCAAAAAGAGCGGCCGCTGCACTCGCTGCAAATGCGATCGAAATGCAACAGGAGACAAGAATAATGGATGCATGCGGAAAGTTTCGAACCGGGGTAATTCTCATTGCGGATGACTTAAGGCGTTCAACCATGGTTGTGTCAAGTCGCAGGTCGGGAAAGGGGACAAATCTGAATAGGGCGTGTTGCCCAAAGGCTTCGTTAGGCAGCATTAGGCTGTAAACCGTGTTTAGATTATTGATCCGGCAAAGCGTTTTAGTTGGATTGAGCAGGGCCGATGATTCAGCAGTGCAGCAAAGTCGGCGTCTTAGCCCGAAGCATTAATGAAGACAGTGCGGCGGCCGCACTTTTCTTGGGATTTTGATTGGCCAGGAGGATGCGCACGTTCTGGATCGCTGCAATCAGGTAATCCTGGATTTGTTGGCGCCAGAGCCGTCGCCAGCGGGCGCGTTTGAAGTGATGATTGTTAGCGGCATCGGCAAAACTTTGTTCCATTAATGCTGCCGGCGTTTGCGATCGCGGCAGGCTGCGCGGCTGTGGGCTTGCGCTTTTGCTACATCCAGGAGGGCTTGGTTTTTGTGTCGATGAAGCGTGCGCCCAAACTTTGCCCGGGTGCATTGGGGCCGCAGAGCACAGGCGGCGCACGCTCCGGCGCGCGCTTTATACTCCATGGTGTGACGCACCGGATGAACGCGTCGTGGTCTTAAAAGTTCACTGGGCGGAGAGCGATAAGTGTTGCTCGCTGGATCGTAAACAAATGCGCTCTCAGGAAAAATCCCGGCGGCCTGATGATGATCCTGTCCCTTGGCTGCGTCCCCTAGATGCGTGCTAATGCCGCGCTGCTGACAGGCGACGAAGTTCTCTTGCGTCCCATACTTGTGATCGCCCACCACTTTCTCCACTTTGGTGTCGGTGTTTTTCTCGTGCTGATCGACTAGATCGAGCAGCTTGCGGTTCTCCGTCACGCTCCCAGGTGTTGTCTCCACCGCCGTCACGACTCCTTTGGCGTCATCGATGGCGCGATGATGATGGTAGCGCGGACGCGAATCATTGCGCCCACGACTCACCATCGCCGCATCGGGATCCGTCACGCTCATCATTCGGTCGTTAACCGCTTGGTAGCTCGAAGGCGTGGTGACTCCTTCGCCTAGCTTACTCTCCGTCGCTTGATACGCCCGCTTGAGCGCTGCGATCAATTCCGGCGCTCCCTTGACCACCGACTCGCGCGAGGCATCGGCCTCAATCAAACTCGAATCCACATGCAGCTTCTTCCCATCCACTAGTCCCGCTTCCACACACTGCCCAATCGTGCGGACAAACAACCGCTCAAATACTTTCTTTCCCCAGCGCGCCCGCGCTTTGGATAACACGCTGTGATCAGGAATCTCCTCCTCCAGCCCGTAGCCCAAAAACCACAGATAATCGAGCCGCTCGGCGATGATCTTCATCAGCTCGCGCTCACTGGCCACATCATCAAAGAAAAGCAAAAACATCATTTTGAGAATCACTTCGGGATCGACCGACACATTGCCCTTGCTCCCATAGCAAGCGCTACTTCCTCACGGGGAAAACCAAAATCGAGATTAAGCCGGAGCGGATGATTGGCTCTCACCCGATTGCCAGGTCACGCGTAATTGAAGAGCTGCGGTCGCTCTTTTGTTCACCATCATGATGGTGAACATTCTGTTAGCACATCTCCCCCAGCTTGGGTACGTTTTTCTTTCCACCTCAGGTCGATTTGGGCAACACGCCCTGAATACTTCTGACCCCAAACCCCCACTGACCCCAACCCCAACCCGGATTGCCGATGAAGCCGGGCCGATGCGGCACTTTCACCCATGTTTACAAACGCCATGGCACCACCACCCTCTTCGCCGCTCTCAACCTTTTGGATGGAAAGGTGATTGGCGACTGCATGCCTCGTCATCGTCATCAGGAATTCATTCGCTTTCTCAAAAAAATTGATCACGAAACCCCGGCAGGATTAGACCTGCACATCATCGTCGACAACTACAGTGCACACAAACATCGATGCGTGCAGTCCTGGCTCCGGCGCCATAGCCGCTTCCACATGCACTTTACTCCGACCTCCAATTCCTGGCTCAATCTGGTCGAATGCTGGTTCGCCCAACTCACCCAGAAACGCATTCGCCGCGGCAGCTTCCACAACCTTCCCCTCTGATCAAAGCCATCTCTGACTACATCCAGAACACCAATCAGAATCCGCGCCTCTTCGTATGGACCGCCTCCTTCGAACACATCATGGCCAAAATCGCTAAATGTAAAGAAGCGTTAGACGCACTCCACTAGGTAGATCGACGTAGCCCGAAGTACGATAGCTCATTCCCGATGTTAGTCGAAATAATGCGCGATACTGAACGTTCTGGATTATTCCCAGTCTTACTGTTTGGTTGGATATTTGGCGATCCAAATAGCTCGTGAGCGATTCTTCCGTATTCAAAGCACACGATAGGTTCATTTTCCTTTCATCAGCGACAATGACGTTTAGCGGATTTCTGGAGTTCTGAATAAGTCGCCCGACGGACCCGGCGCGGCGCGATACTGCGAAACTCCCGGGGATGCCGTCAAACCATTTTTGCTGGGCGCCCCTTCCTTTTTTGTCTCGGCGCCGAGACAATCGAGACCAGAGCCGAACTCAACAACCGTTACAGGGAGCGTAATCGTCGGCGTCAAGCGGTTCGAATAAAATGGGCGAAACCCGATTGGAACAGAAGTGTATGCTAGTAATTTCTCGTTGACTCGGTGAAGCGTTCCTGTTAGACGAAACAAGGTGACTAGTCGTTCCCTCCTATTGATCGTGCTGATTGCTTCTCTTGTCCTCTGGAGGCCCGAGCTGGGCCATGCTTCGGGTCTCCCGGGCGAAGTCATCGTGTATGTGGGCGACCGGCCTTATCCGGGCGATTTCGATCCCTATTACAACCAGCCTAAAGTCTATCGGCAACCGCGCTATTACGAATCAACAACGAAGAAGCGAAAAGGCAACAAGGTCTTCAAGACCACGAAGGTTAAGGACCAGTACGGCAACACGGTTTATAAAAAGACCACCTCTCACAAGAAGAAGAATTACAACAACACGGGTTACAAGAAGAACTCTCACAAGAAGAAAAAAGAAGTAGTCGCACTCATGAAATTTCGTTTCCTTCTTTTCATCCTTCTGGGAATCGCAAACGCATTCGCGTCCGATCTCGATTTCACCCTTGTGAACCAGACAGCCAGAAGCTTTGAGGGTCTCTACATCACCAACTCCAACAACAAGGATTGGGACGCAAATATCCTTCTCGACGGAAAAGTGCTGGCTGCCGGAGGAAGGATCCAGGTGCGCTTCAAGAATGACGCAAAATCGGAAACCTGGGATTTCAATCTGGTAGACGACGAGGGACTCTCAGTGACTTTTGATAAGGTAAGGCTGACAGGCGTCGACACGGTCACATTGAAGGACGTCAACGGTAAGATTACCGCCGAGATTGAGTAGGTTTCGCGTTTGTATTGGCCAGCGCCCGAAAGCGGCCTCTCGAGCGTAGTTAAAAAGCGGGAAAGCGACTTCTTTTTCGCGAGCCAATGATCGCAAGCTCATTCGCTCGCCAGTTCATCGGAACAATTGGGTAGTCTCCAAACGAACTGGGGGCAGAGATGGTGAGCGCACGCCCTTGCCGGGACAACACCCTTTGGCAACGGACAAAGAAGCGTGCGCCCCCAATTTGCAGCGTCCCTAATTTTCGTCCTCTGTAATCAGACCGAAAAGGCCGTGCTCTTCGTCCGCGATCCCGGCGGTGAAGTAAACGCCGTCGCCCAACGGAAGAAGGTCCCACAGCCCATCAAATTGAAGCGGCGTGCCATCAGCGCGCATTAGCGTCTCGATGAAAGCGCCGGTGTTTGGATCGTAATTGTTGATCAAACCATCCCCGAAATTGCCGACCCAAAGTTCGCCATCGACCAGAGCGAGTCCCCAGGGTGCGTTGAGATTCCCGTTTGAGATCAACCTCCGAAGGAAGTTGCCGCTGGTGTCGAATACATTGACGAAACCAAAGCCCGGACCGGCGACGTCGTCCTCCCGTCGGTGATCTTGTTTGGCATAAGTGACAAAAATCTCGCCGTTGAAATTGCGAATGCCGAACGGCGCATAACCAGATGGAAGGTTTGGGTCTACGAAACCGTTCGGATTTACCTGAAGAAAATTCTCATCGAAGGTGTGGACCTTCCCCGTATGGAAATCTGTCGCATACAGAAAATTGTGGCCGTTGGCAACGCCAAGCGTTGCACCTTTGTATATGGCACGATTAACGCCGTGGTTTGTACCGTTATCAACGGCGATGATCGCATGCGTTTGGTCCAGAGCAGGGTTCCAACCTGAAATGGAACCATCTTCACTGACAAAAATAAAAACCGCGGGAGCAGAATTTCCATTCTTTGTCACTTGAAAGAAGGCCGTGTTGTTAAACACAACTCCGGTGGGATTGCCGCCTTCTCTGTTCCGAGCGGCAGTTGGGATTTCCACCACGAGAGAACGGGCTGTGCCATCCTGATTGTACAGTGTTGAGACGCCGGTGCCGTTATCGCTGACCCAAATGATGCCATTCGCCGAGGCTGCCATGCCCCATGGATTGACAAGGTTTGGATCGGTGTGTTGCGCGACGCCCGGGATGTCTGATTGAAAGTTTGTCCACGAATAGGTGTCCGCGCGCGCAGAGGCTGCGGTCACAATCACTGCTGTTAGCAGTAGTAGGCCGATTTTTATGTAAGCATGAGTTGTTTTCATAGATTCGATTGTTTTCGTAATAGATCGCAGTAGTTGGGCTCGGCTTCCTTCTCGGAAAAGTAACGCCGTTGTTACCGTGACCTCCGCAGGGGCTTCGTGACAATTGCGACGGAATTCTCAAAGCCGTCGCTTCGGTGGCTCCCGAATTAAAAGGAGAATGAATCAGCGGATGATAGCCAGCCGACGACTGCTTCAACTAACTGCGTACTGTGGTGACCACTTGCTTGTTCTCAAGTTGGGTTCGGTAATACCTGTGGGAAATCATTAGTCCTGAAGCGGTAACAGGCATGTAACCTTTGGATGGTTGCTACCCAGGCAACCCGTCTGCGAATCTCATATGTAGCAGAACAAGTCACGAACGTCGCGGATTTGTGCTCTGCGCATTAACAAAAAAAAGCGGTAGACCAATAAATGCACACTGTTTCGCAAACCTCGCCGAGCACCGCGCCTCACGGTTCGCGTTTGTTTGTCTTCAAAAACAAAGTCATATGAAAACCACTCCAATATTCAAAAATAGTTCCAGTGGGAAGATTCTTACTATCACGTTCGCGTTGCTACTGGCGGCGCTCAGCAGCGTTCGCAGCAAAGACGCAGTTCTCCCGCACCGAATGACGGCGCCAGCGGGTACATGCAATCTGCCGCCTATTCCCGCGCCGGGCCAGAGCGTCACATGGACGCTTGCGGGCAGCCCTTACGAAATTTGCCAGAACATCACCATCCCGGCGACATCGACCGTGATCGTGGAGGCCGGAGTGCAGATTAATTTCGACCCGAACATGCAAGTCATTGTACTCGGCACGATGCACATTCAGGGACAGGCTGCTCAGCACGTCGTGTTAAATGCGCCTGCGGTTTTCCCGCCAATTATCGAGATCGACGGCGGCGTGTTCGATGCCTCCTTCTCGGATTTCACTGGCCAGTTGCGGGTGGAGAACGGCGCAAACGTGACGGTCGCAGACAGCACATTTATCGGTCCCAACGGTCTGCTGTGGGTTCAGGAATTGCCAACGATTCGGCCATTTGTTCGCGTCGAGCGGTGCACGTTCAATTCGTCATCCGCCACGATTTCGGACGCTATTACCGTGCTTACAAACAACCTCTTCAACAACTCAGGCTGCTCGCTTTTACGCGGCTTTACCGATGTGACAACGACGAATACGTTCACGAACTCTAACTTCTCACTGAACCGCCAGGAAAGCGTGCAGCCGCTCTACATCGATGGGGTGCATGCCAGTAACAGCACAACAGCGGGACTGGTGCTCTCTGGTGGCAACTACTTCGTGGGCCCTAACACCCTTCTTCAGAACAACCCCTTTCCTGTAGCGCTTGAAGGTGGGCTGCTTCCGGGCAGTGCGATTCCGTTAACCGGCAACACGATTAATGCGATCGATGTCGGCACCGGTGGGTTCGCCGGGCGAGGGCGTTGGTCTGAACTTGGTCTGCCTTACCGGCTTACGCAGCCGGCCACGAGTTTGCCAGGGGGAGACCTCACAATCGATCCCAATGTGATCGTCGAAGCAGCCGATGCGGGTGCGGCACTGCGCTTCCGATCGACGCGTCACGGAGTTTTGAAGGGACTTCCCAACACGCCGATCGTTTTCCGCGGGCTTGGACGGACAACTCTGGGAGGGTTTGCTTTTTAATACGAACTCCACAACCGGCTGTCGCTTGGAATACTGCACGATCGAAAACGCACACTTCGGCGCCGCTAGCACAGATAACTGGCTTTATGTGGATAGTTGCCGATTCACTAACAATATCGTCGGAGCGAACATGAATACTTTTGGCGAGATCTCATTTGCAAAAACCCGTTTTATCACCAATGGCAGCGGCGTTAGCTTTGACCTGCAGGGCAGCCCGTTCCTCAACAGCCCATTCACGCCCAATTCGTTCGAAGGCAATGGCGCGGGGATTGATGCGTTTACCGCAGGATCCAGCGCCGATGCTCGCAACTGCTGGTGGAACGATCCCACCGGGCCCACGACTCCAAGGAATCCTGGCGGGCACGGCGATTCCATCGTCGGCGCAGGCGAACCCGGCGTGCAATTTGTTCCCTTCAGGACAAGTCCTCCGGATTTCAATAACACGCCTCCAGTGGTTCGGATGATCGGGCCAGGTCTCACTCAACTATACGCTTCGCCTGATCTTCAAATTCCCGATTTTCTGCTCGATCAGGGTACGAAATACATTGTCAGGTGGACTGCGCAAGACGATGACTCGATCGCCAGCCAACGCATCGATTTTTCGCCTGACGGCCATTTTCCCGATCGTTACTCCACGTTGATAAGCAACATTCCCGGCTCAGCGCGATCATTGGAGATAACAATTCCTAACCCTGGTTTTGCCGCGTCGAACCAGCCGCAGTTTTTCCGCGTGGTTTCAACCGACGCGAGTGGCCAGGAGGGCTGGGATGAAGTGCCGGTGCTGGTGCCCTCCGGCAATGTCACCGGCAACCTAACGATCACAACCGACTTGACCGGGCAGACATTTACTGGAGGTCAACCGATTCCCGATATGGACTGGACCGGCTCGGTGAATTTTGGAACCATAACCCCGGTCGTGGTTCTCGATTCGGATGGCGCAGGTATATCGGGTTTGAACATTGGCGGTCACGGAGTGTTCTTCCAGAACTTTCCGTTTGTAAGCACAGACCGGGCGCGGTTGGCGCTGCAAGTGCGCAATAATTCCAATGACTCGGCGTGGTTCTTCGCCAGCGGTTATTTTTCCATCCGTCACGACGCGCGCCTGGGATTTCAGCCGCCTGTTGTGAATCTCACGTTCCCAGTTGGCGGAGAGTCGTTTCCCGGCGGCTCGATCGTTCCGGTCTCGTGGACGGCTACGGCATCGGAAGGGTTGCGCTCATTCGACATCCAGGGATCGTATGATTCCGGCCGCACATGGCACCTGATTGTGCGGGATCTTCCCAACGGGGCGACAAGTTACGACTGGCAACTGCCGCCGTCATCGGGCATTTCCGACGTGCGCGTCCGCGTAGTGGCGAGGGACGTTCGTTTCCAAAACAGTTCGTCAACCAGCGGAGCTTTCAGCATCACGCCTTCTGGCCCCACGCCAACACCGAGCGCAACACCAACTGCAACGGCTACAGTTACTGCTACTGCGACTCCAACGGCAACGCCGAGTGTTACACCAACTGTCACAGCTACGCCAACCGCAACCGGAACACCGACTGCCACTCCAAGCGCCACGCCAAGCGCTACGAGTACTCCGAGGCCCACCCCGACACCAAGGCTTCTCCCGACACCCCGATCTCGCCCGACACCGGCGCCTAGACCGTAGTTTGCTCAAGGGCGGAGTCAGTCAGTAACAGGAGCTCGCGCGAAGGAGACGGCGAAGACGCTTTGCATTTTTCAAGAGGGCCCGGCAGCCCTGCCCGTTCCTAACGAGCCCATCACCAAAGAATCTGTACTGATTGAATCGAAGATCTGCAAGGCTCCAGCACAAGAAACGGTGCAAGAAAGCCAATTTCTGCGCAGACGAACTTGTAGCTTGGCTTTCAAATTTTCGTCGTCATGAGACCGCACGAGATCAAGCGAGAGGACAGGGTTTGGCAACTTCGCCTCAGGCGGACGAACTGGTCAGTGTTTCGGGAAGAAGGAAACCAAAAACGAGAAAGGAAACCCTGTGAATCGCAAAACAATCAATACTGTAGTGGCGCTGGTAATTTCGTGTGGCATCACCGTCTTTGCCCAGACGCCTGAATTCAACATCATTAAACCAAGCACGACTGGCGTGCCGGGTGAAGAAGTTCGCGTTATGAAATTTGACCCGGCAGGCAATTTATGGATCGCCGGCCGTTTTTATTTCTGGGGCGAGAGTGGTCTGGCTATGCTACCAGCCGATCAACTCGACCATCAGCCATTGCCGGGCGGCGGCTTCGATACCGGCGCATGGAAGGTTTGGTCGAGCGTACATCATCCGATTCCTTCGCCCTACATCAACGACATGGAGTTCGGCGCAGGGGGCGTGATCTGGATTGCAAGCGACGGCGGGTTGACGCGGTTCGATCCATCTGCGCCGACAGAGGAGCAGATGTGGTTCACGTACACGCCGGCTAACTCGCCCTTGATCATGACAGACGTTCGCTCCCTCGCGTTCGATAGTCATGGCAACCTCTGGCTAACAAACGTGAGCGTGCAGTACTCAAACGGCGCGCTGTTCAAGTTCAATCCAGCGACCAATCAGTGGACGCGGTACGAAGTCGGCGACCAACTTCCGTGGTATCTGCCTTGGAAGGACATTAATGCTGTGCTGGTCGGCGCGAATGATCACGTCTGGCTGACGCACTCGACGCTCGGCGGAATGGCGGAGTTCAATGGTGCTTCGTGGGTACTGCACGACTCGCCTTATCAGATGGACGCAATGCTGGACGATCTCCAGGGCAACATCTGGGTCAGGACTTCACAGTACGGCCTTTTCAAGTGGAATGGATCGAGTTGGCAGAACTGGCCAACCGTTGGCGGCACCATTACCATGACAGGTTTGGGTAAAGATCGCGACAGCGTCGTGTATGTCTCCACCTGGTACGGCGACATTTACAAAATGATCGATGGTAGCCCGGTGTTCTTTGTCAACGCAGACAATATTCCGCGCAACGTAATTGGCCGGCCTAACGGAGATATCTGGATCAACAATTACGGTGGCAACGGCACGCTCGGGACAGTCCGTCATTACACTGCTAACGGGCAATTGCTCTCGCGTATGAACACCTTCAACAGTGGGTTACCAGATTACTTTGTCGACCGGGTCACGCGGGACAGCGGCGGCAATATGTGGTTCGCGACAGGCGAAGGCGGTCTTTCTCGTATGCTGGGCAGTGATGGAGCAGTCAACGCGGCGACTCATTGGCGCAACTGGGGCAATCACAACGACCTTTCCGAACCATACCCCTGGGCGGGCAACGAGCCGATGTATTCCGTATTTGAAGATGCTGGCGGCTTCTTTTGGATGGGCGGCAACGGGATTGGTCGATGGAATTCTGCCACAGGCAGCTTCACCGATTTTTGGAATTGGCAGAACTCGAATCTTCCCACCGATGGAATTAAAGCGATCGTCAAGCGGCAGGAAACCGTGTGGGGAGGCAGCGCTGGTTCTGGTGTATTTTGGTTGAACGGCAATGACTGGATTCATGTGACGCTCAGCCCGAGTGGTTACAATTATAGCTTTAACAATGTTTATACAATGAGCGTGGACACGGAGAACAATCTCTGGGTCGGCTCGGAGTATGGGCTGCGGAAGTTCGCCGCCGGCAACAACAGCACTTTTACGCTATACGATACGAGCAACTCGCCCTTGCCGAGCGCCTACATTCTTGATGTCGAAGCTGACCCGAGCGGTGGAATCTGGATCGGAACTGCCGCTGGCCTGGTGCGTTTCGACGGAACGAATTGGATGATCTACAACCAGGCAAACACCGGAATGCCGGGCACCGTCGTGTATGATGTGGCTCGCCGGGCAAGCGATGGCCTCATCGCCATTGCCAGTAATCAGCCTCAGACGTTTCCTTATACCGGCGGCGTCAGCACTTTTGATGGAACAACCTGGACGCATTACACGCCTGACAATTCGCCCCTGACGCACTGGCAGGTCGTTGCTGTCGAGTTCGATGCGAACGGAAATCTCTGGGCCAGCGCCATGAGCGAAGGCGTGGTTCAGATCATGATTGGCAACACGCCAACCCCGACACCAACGCCAACTGCCACACCTACAGTCACTCCAAGTGCAACGCCAACCCCAACCCCAACCGCGACAATTACGCCAAGTGCAACACCAACTGCTACCGCGACGCCAAGACCCAGCCCGTCACCAAGGATACGGCCCGTCCCTCGACCTCGCGGAACACCGCGGCCAAGACCTTGATGTGACAGTGGCGCGTGTCGCCGAAAACCTGCTGACGAATGGAGCATGGCGGGCATACGCACGTCTGATTAGACGTTACAGCTTGGCCGCGGCCGTCCTGGATCAAGTCAAGCAAACGGTGGGTTTACGGCTTTGGGAGCGTTCGAATGTAATTGATCAGGTTCCACCGCTCTGTTTCGGAAAGTCGCCTGCCATAGGCGGGCATCGGCTTTTTGCCGGTCGTAATCTTCCAGAACAGCGCCCCGTCGGACTCCGTTTTAAGCTGTGGATCGGAGAGTTTCGCAGGATGAATGTTCAGTTCGATTACGGCCGGCCCGTCGGCGTCCCCGCTTTTCCCATGACACAGCGCGCAAGTCTTCGTATAGAGCTTCTGTCCTGCAGCAATGGAGTCCTGCGTGGGCGTGATCGGATTCTTTTTTGCCGCGTGGGGGCCAGGACTAAGCCATTTCGCGGACATTGAATCTGCTTTTGCCGAGCCTCCTGGGTACGCTGATATGAGCAGTGCTAAAACGCAAAGCAGGAACAAAACAATTTGTAACGTGTTAATTAAGATTCGCCGAATCAACATGACTGTGTCTACTGTGAAAAAACAGCTAATGCCATAAGACTAAGGTTACGCGCTTGTTACCTTGGCTCGGCTGAAGCGTCATGCGGTGTTATCCAGTCTTTGATCGTAGTGAAATGGGGGTGGTGATTGGCTTGGAAGCAACACAAAACTGCTCGTGACCACCAGGGAGAGGAAGACATCGCCCGAAATCTAAGTGCCGCGGCAACCACGAAAGGTCACTTCCTGCATGTGCTGACCTATAAGACTGCGACGGTTATTGCAGATCATACACTTCAACCAGAGCGATTCCGGTGGTACCATTAACACCTCGCACGATTGCTGTGTAGTTGCCTGCCGGTAGACTTGCGATAATCGCAGATTCCCGTCCATCTGTCGGAGCCAGCCCACTATTGATGATTTGCTGGACCTGATCGTTCATGATAATTCCGCCGATTATTGTCGTCTGCCAATTGTCGTTAGTGGCAATCAGAGCTCCGGTACCATCGTGTAATTCCAGTGTCGGATCAGCCAGAACGTTAGGAACGCCGAATGGAGTGAGCTCGGGGCCAATGGCGCGAATGATTACTCTCTTTGGTCTGTTCCCGGCAACGATAAAACCGCCAATCATCACGTTGTCGTTTGTCTGCACAAAGCTGCGAGTACTAATGTTATCTAAATGGGAGTTACTGCCGGGACTAAGATCGTAAACTTCCGCCAGTGCGACTCCTCTGGTGCGATTCACGCCGCGTACGATTGCGGTGTAGTTTCCAGCCGGCAGATTTGCAATAATGGCAGATTCTCTGGGATCCATGGGAGCGTGACCGCTATTGATGATTTGTTGGACCTGATCGTTCATGATAATCCCGCCGATTATTGTCGTCTGCCAATTATCGTTGGAGGCAATTAGAGCTCCTGTGCCATCGTGCAGTTCCAACGTCGGATTAAGTAACACATTAGGAACGCCAAATTGAGTCAGCTCGGGACCGATGGCACGAATGATCACTGTCTTCCGTTGGGCTCCCTGAACGATGAAGCCACCGATCATTACGTTATCGTCTGTCTGAACAAACGAGCGAGTGCTGATGTTATCGAGCCTGGCCGCCAGGGTTGGGGTTGGAGTTGGGGTTGCCGTCGGTCGTGGCGTGGGGCTCGCAGTTGGTCTTGGTGTAGCAGTGCGGTGGGGCGCGGCGTGGCAGTCGCGGTGGGACGCGGCGTAGCAGTTGCGGTGGGTTGCGGCGTAGCAGTTGCGGTGGGTTGTGGCGTTGGCGTGGGAGTCTCAGCAACCACGTGCACCATACCGACCATGTTGCAACACCCGCCATGCGGCGTGCAGTAGTACGGAAAGTTGCCGGTATTGTTAAAAGTACGGTTGAAGGTCGCTCCCTGGTTGAGAATTCCGGAATCCCAAATGCCATTTGGGCGCCCCCGGGATACCCGAGGTGGTGCTATGGAAGCGTTGCACCCCATGTCCATCGTACGGTGTCCCCGGTATGAATCGTTACGGATGACGGGGAGAAAACAAGGGCACCATTCGGGGCTACAGTCACGTTGACGGTCGTAGCACCCGCCGGCGTTGCGTAAGCAAAGAGAGAAACGATCGTCGCTAGCAATAGTATCGTACGGAAGGAAAACGTTTTCATGGTATTTACTGTCTTATTTGCACTGGTGGAAATCACGAGAGCAATTGGCGGCATCCCATCGCAAGATGCAATAGAGCAAACGTAACGCGGTTGTTACTTTTGACGCATCGGCTGGTGAGCAGCGGGAAACCCAAAGGCCGCCGTCTATGAATGCAGATGCGTTCATTTTGGCGGGTCAGGCCCGTCTGGACCCTGTTCCACGGCGTGGGGGAACTTTAGTTTCGGAACCGTGGAGGGTATAACCGACATGGCGAACCGTCTGAATCAGCGGTGGTTCGCCGAGCTTTTTTCGGAGTCGACCGATGAACACTTCAACCAGCTTGGTGTCGTACTCATGGGTGTGTTCCCAAACCCGTTCGCACAATTCTGTGCGCGTGAATACCCGGCCGGGTTCGCGCATCAGCACCTTCAACAACATTAATTCGCGTGGAGAAAGCTCAATCCGCTGCGTGCCGCGGTGAACATCGTGGGTGGCAAGATCGAAGGTTAGATCGTCGACGCGCAGCGAGATTACCGGTTCTTCCGGGTACCGACGCCCAAGCGCCCGGACGCGCGCGACCAGCTCACGCATGGCAAATGGCTTCGGTAAATAATCATCGGCTCCGAGTTGCAAACCAGTTACTCGATCATCGACGGCACTGCGTGCTGTCAGCAACAATACGCGACTGGACAGATGTTGTGATTGCAGGCGTCGTAATAGTTCGAAGCCGTCAATTCCAGGCAGTCCAACATCGAGGATAATCAAGTCGACAGGCCTTTTGCTTACTTCGTCCAAAGCGGCTTCGCCACTGTGAACTGCTTTTGGATTGTGACCATCTTCAGTCAATGCCGCACCGATTTGCCGCGCCACGGCAGCTTCATCTTCAACGATCAGAATTTGCATGGATTAATTTCAAAAGTGGAGGACTAGAAACGCAGGGTAAACTGTGTGGCCAGCAAGTGATTATCCTGACCCGGAGCTGAGGTTTCATGCTGAAAACTATATTGGAATTTCAGCTGGGCGTGCGTGGTAAAGCGATAGATGGCGGCGACGTCGATTTTCGCGAGGTCCGGGCTCCAGCGTTCGTTATGACCGTAGCCATCATTAATTGTCCCAAACAGTTGCTGGTTCCAGCGAATGGCGCCAAACAACTGTGGCGTAAATTTGTATTTGGCTTCGATGTAATATGCAAATGTATCCGCGTCTCCCACGTTGGGTACTTGGAAGCGCGCTTCATAAAACTCGGCCCAAACTTGCAGGTGATGCCATGCGAAGCTGACATCCTGACCGAGAACAAATTCTCGAAAGTCATCGATACCGGTTCCAGGCGGAAGCGTTGGTTCGGCTTCCTGTCGGAAATATGGGCCTTCGCTGGCTGAAAATCCAAAATTCCAAGCCTCGTTAGGCCGGTAACCTGCGCGTCCGCTGAAAGTCGGATTTTCAAATCCAGTCTCCGTAATATACCAGGATTCCGGGCGCGAAGAGAGAGAGGCATTCTTCATTTCAACGGCGTAGTCAAAGCGGCCCAGCTGTCCGGACACCGACGCGCCCGTGGCGTAACTCGGTCCCCAGATGACCGGATTGAACGCGTACTTTCCCTCGTAGTAAGGTGCGTAGATAAAATAGGCGGGGGAATAGGGTGCGTATTTGTCCTGAATGGCAGTGACATTCTCGTAAACCAGCGGCGCGTTAATAAATGGATTTTCCCAGGATAAATGCCGTGGAACCCAATTGCCGACTACCGTCGCGAATTTGCCGGCTTGCAATGTGAAGCGACCGTCCTGCCATGGCGTAATCCGTAAGGCATACTCATCCAGACGAATTTCGGCGCCGTGATCGCTGGGATCGAATCCTCGGTCCACTCGGGCTTGGGCAAAGAAATATCCATGCTCGCCGAGTTGCGCATCCAAAAACAGCGTCAGACGTGGATTGAAGAGATTGTCATTACTTGAATCAATCAGACCGGGCGCCGGTTGTTGGAAATTGTAAAATTCAAGATCGAATGTGCCGCTCAATCGAGCACGAAGATCGTCTTGAAAGGCGGACATCGTCAACGTGTCGTCTAAGCGGTCGAGAGTATCGTCAATGTTGAAGGCACACGCTGAACACGCGAAAACGCACAGGCTGATGGCGTGCAACTTCATGTATTTGCATTAACACCGTTCGCGGTAAAAAAGCACACTTCAAACTCCGTCCAATCATTTTCCGAACGCACCAGGCGCAGTTCGCCCCCGTGTAGTCTGGTCAGTTCGCGTGCCAGGTTCAAACCAATGCCGTGACCTGAGGTGGCAGAGGGAGTCGAGCGGTGATGAAACCGTTCGAAAATGTTTTCGTCCGGGGAAATGGTACGGCCAGTATTCCCGATCGTGAGCACGACGTCGCGACCATTGCCGCGCACACTGACTCGGATTCTTCCACCGGGACGATTGTACTTTCGCGCGTTTTCCAACAGATTTTGCACGATCAACGAAGTGTATCGCTTTTCGCCGGCCACAAAGAGGCCGGGTGGAAATTTCTTTTCAATCTTTACGTCCGGCGAATCGGGCAGCGCAGCAAGATCGTCCAACCATTCCTCAACGAGTTGGCTAAGATCCACCGGGGTAGACGCGATTTGGAGATGGCCGGCGTCCACCCGAGACAACAGGAGCAAGTCATCAATTACACCGGTCAACCGATGTGTTTGATGCAGCAGTGCGGACAATTGCTCGTAAATTGCGGGCTGAAACCCTTCACGTTCCAGGAGCGACTCGAGTCCTACGCGCAGGACGGTGACTGGACTTTTCAGCTGGTGCGACGCATCGGCCGAATATCTTGTAGATCGTTCCAGCTCCTCGGTGGTGGATGCCAGGGCAGCCTCGGCGCGTTCTCGTTCCGCGCGATTCTCTGCAGAATCGAGGGCCAGTTCTTTAACTGGAGCCGAAAAGCGGAGCGCGGCAAAATGGCTTGCCACAAAACCGCCTAACAAAAGAAGCAGACCTCCTCCGGCGATCTGCCATCGGAGTCGGTTCAACTGGGCTGCCCAGGAGGCTAGTGGATAAACGCAAACCTGGTACGCGGGTGGAAAGACCGAGCCCGAGTTTAGCAGTTTATAAAACAAAAGATGAGGCGCGCCAGCGATCTCGACCCGGAAATAATTTTGTTCTGACTGAGAATTAGCGAGCGCGCTTGCTATTTTCTCATTCAGAGAAGTTCGCGCTGAGGGCGGGAGTGCCGGAAGATACAGGTGGCCATCTACCCAAATACCGCTCTGCATTCCTGTGTGTTCGTCTTCCACTTCGAGTGGCTTGAAGCCGATCACGAGTGCGGAAACCAAATCTCCCGTGTCAGTCGAGAAGATCGGCACGGCTATCACTTCCTGGATCTGATCTGCGGATTGGATGTACCCGATTTGTTGGGTGAGGGGCAACTTTTTCAGCGAAAGCTGGGCTTCTGTGGCCGCGTCAAGTTCGCCCACATCGGAAGGGTCCGGCGGCTCGATCACTGCGCCGGTGCTATCGAGAAAGCGATAAAATCCGGCGTGGAAAGATCGTGTCGCTTGCTCCGGTGGTGGTTCCTCACCTTCCATCAAGTTACGCAGCTCGTCCTTTGCGCTCGGATAAAGTAGATCGATGGCATCGTCCTCGATGGCGGCATGAATCCGCGGTTTCGCCGCAAGGGTGTTGCAGCGATCGGCGAGCGTTGCGTGACGCAGTTCCTCCAGTTTGTCCATCGAAGAAAGCTCGCTCTTAAACGTCTGTTGCAAATTTCGCTCCGCGTCGGCCGTGACTCTGCGCTGTGCCAGGTAAAAACCGAGGGCGGTTAATGCTGCTATAATGACCATGATTGCGGTGAACAAGCGGCGGCGAAAGCTCGCCACTTCTCGGTTCCTCGCTTCACCTGCGGATCTCATGGGAAATCCACGTGCAGCGTTTGGCCGTCCTTTAGATCCACCGGCTTTTTCCGCGTGGTTCGGCTATCGATCCATGCCTTCAGCGTGTAGCGGCCTGCCGGAAGGTTATCCAATCGAAATCGGCCGGAAGTGTCCGTCATCACGAAATACGGTGTGCTTAATACCAGGATCAGTCCGCGCATGTGCTCGTGAATGTCGCAACGCAGAGTGACCAGACCCGGTTTATCGAAAACGACCGACGGGATTGGCCGTTCCTCTGGACGATAACGGCCCAGATCAAAGCGCTTTGTAGGCGAATAGGAAAAAATGTTGTGATAGGTGTCGTCGAGATTAGGAAACGTGACTCTGGTTCCCACCTCTATCGGCAGCAGCGCAGGAACAAACGTTAAATCTTTTTGCGCGACCTCCTTCGTTGGCAACGAAGCTGGTCGCGGGAACTTGCCATCGAGGTAGACCACCGCCAGTGGCGGCTGCGTCGACAGAACTCCCGCCTTCGTCACGATCTCATAGCGCTTCGCCTGAACCGGCGCCGAGCGCGACTTCGGAAGCTCAACGCGTCCCTCCACAGCTGCACCCGCCAAAAGCGAAACGGGAATGGCGCAGAAAATCGCATTGAACCACAGCATTCCCCGCCGGCGCATTTCCTCAGTAGTTTAGCAGCCCTTTCAGACGGCGAAAGTGCTGTAGGGGAAAATTGGCTAGCCGTTTTGGTGAGGACAGCCCGGCGGGTAGCATCGGCGCAAGAGCGATCCTCGGAAGGTGGTGCTTGCGACAAGTCTGCGCTAGCAAAGGACGAGCAGCTTGAAGTGGTTCGCTCAACACTTGGAAAAGGGGCCGTTGAGGCGTGTCTCCAACCTTCTTTGCAACCGAGTCCATAACGTTTCCATTCCGCATTAAAGGAAGCTTTCTGAAATGTAACAACTACGTAACCAAGGACAGCTTCCCTGATTCGAACTGATCGCCAAATTGATCTATGAAAACATGGTTCGAAATCTTCGGCTTGGAGCGGATGAAAGCGTCTGCTCTCAAATCTTCGATGTCGATGATTGTCGCTGCGGAGGCAAGTCGAACGATGATCACCAGGCTCGTCCGAAGTCTATCGACACTGCTCCTGTGTCTATGCGGGACCACTGTGTCTGCACTAAGCCCAGGCGAAGTGATCTGGAGCGTTGACCTCGCTAACACACCTGTAACTGCGGCACCGCGAGTGTCCCCGGACGGAACCATTTACATCGATTCCAGGAATTTTTACGCCTTTTCACCGGCCGGCGAGCTCCTCTGGACCCGACCATCGTCGGATCCTCACACGGTGGACATCGGTCCAGATGGAACGGTTTATTTCGGTTCGGATGGGACGATCTTTGCCTACACACCAGCGGGCGACTTGCTTTGGAGTTTCACCGAACCGCCGGGCGGCCAAGGTTTGATGGCAGGCCCGACGGTCGGATCTGACGGTAATATCTATGCAATCACTGACTTGGGTGGCTTGGGTGCGCTGTCGCTCACGCCCAGCGGTGATTTGATTTGGAATACACCGGGCTACGGTAATATCGGTGGGACGGGCTTAACTCCGGTGCCGTTGACGGCGAACCGGCTTTATTTTGCCGAGGACGTGGTTCCGGGTTGCACGGGGGGTCTGCAGGAAGGCATCAATGCCCTGGACCTGAATGGCAATGTGCAATGGTGTGTTCCGATGAGCGGCGTTTCGAGGCCGGTGGCAACTCCGGACGGCGATGCTCTGGTGCACAATGGCGGCGTGCTGTTTGATTTTACCCCAACCGGATCCGTGAGATGGCAGTTCGCGTTTCCATTTCCCAGCGGGACTCTGATTGGCCCCGGCGTTGGACCGGATGGCACGATCTACATTTTCCATGCCTTCTCGAATCTCTGGTCGCTCACTCCTTCGGGGACCGAACGATGGGAAGTGGATGGGATCGCCGGAAGTAACTTCCCGGTGGTTCCGACGGTTTCGCCGGACGGAAGCGTGGTCGTGTTTGGAACGGTTTTCTCCTTCGGTGTGAATGGAGCGTTGGTGGCGGTGACCGCAAACAACGGTTCGTTGCTCTGGACCTTGCCGATCACAGGGCCTTCCGCCGGAATGGCCGGGCCTGTCGCATTCAGCAGTGATAGCAACACCGTTTATGCGCCTGTGTCCGAAATCGGCGGGGTCAACAAACTCCTCGCCGTGAGCGTTCATGGAGGCACACCTACCCCTACTCCAACGGCAACGCCGAGCGTCACGCCGACGCCGACCGCCTCGTCTACAGCTACGGCAACCCCGAGCGTCACACCGACGCCCACTGCCTCGCCTACAGCTACGGGAACGCCGACCGCGACCCCGCGACCTACGCCCACCCCAAGGCGAGCACCGACGGCGAGACCTCGCCCGTCACCGGCGCCGCGCCCCTAATTCCACCGTAGTCAGATTAACGAAGACGAACATTGCGGACGCTGCGGATTGAGGCGCACGCTTCCTTCTTCATTGCCAGACGGTGTTGTCCCGGCAAGGGCGCGCGCAGGTTACGCGGTACGAATTTCGCTGTGTGGTAATTGCACCAACAAGTGTTCGACTGTTCAAACATTCAATGTTGTTCCGGTGGGTTTTGATTTAGCCGCTGCCATGGCAGGTAAGGTAAAGAAAATTGTGGCGACCAAACTCCAGAAAATTCCAATGGCGCAGGTAACACCGAGGCTGGTGAGTGCCGGGTTTCGCGCAAGAGCAAGCGAACCGAAGCCGCTGATGGCCGTCAGGCCTGCGAGCAAAACAGGTTTCACCACGCCGGCCACGTCGTGTTCCGCGTCACGCGTTCTTTGCCAGACCAGCACAACGTAGATTCCGTAGTCCACCCCGATGGCCAGCACCAGACGAAACGAGAGCACATTGAGCAAATTCAAATGGATATGGAATAGTTTCATCGACGCGATCATCGCGCCGATACCGAAAGCGAGGGTGATCACCTGGATGAGCCATAGCCGCAGGTCGCGATACAAAATAGCCAGCAACGACAGGTCGAAAATCGCCATTAGCGCGCTGATCAAGAGAAGTTGATGGTGCGACCACGGCTGAAGATCGGCCAGCACATAAGTCCAGCCGGTGAGAACCATGGGAACGCCGGCCATCGGCAGATCGCGTTTCAATTCGTCGCTTTGCACGTGCGTTGCCAGCCTTTGATTGGTCGTGACAAATCCAGTCGTTAGCATTGGGTCCCGCCCGAAATAACGGTCGATTAAAAACCACCAAGTGGATGATTGCGGTAATTGTGTCCGCCAATTTGGCAATGGAGTGTTCGGCTCAGCCATGCGTTGCAAATCGTCCAGCAGCGCAAACGCTGGAGCGAACGCTTCCACGCTGAATCCCTCGCTCTCTAGAGTTTGGCTCAACGTGTCGCGCGCCGCCTGAAAGTTAACCCTGCGCAAACGGTTGCGATTTTGTTCCATCCAGATCGGGGACGGACATAGTGCCGCCGGTGTGGAGAACCCCTTGATCTTGCCTGCTTCCCGGAGCTTTCGCCAGTGCGCAGAAAGCTTTTGCCAGTAGTCATGCAATTCCTGCGGGTTTGTGGCACGAACGATCGCCAGAACCGGTTCCCAGCGGATCGGCATTTTGTTCATGATGGTGTCGAGCGCGTGACCGGCCCGAATGTTTTTCGGCTGGAGTGAACGCGTGCTGGCCTCGAATTGGAGTGGGGGAACAGGTGAAAAGCCGACGGCGGTCAGCAATAAGAAGATCGCGCCTGAAATAATGAGTACGGGCGCAGGTTTGCGCACTGTTGAGCGGACATATTTTCGAACAACATCGAATAACCAGTCGTGGCCAGCGGCGACGTATTGCTTGCGAACGAAGAGGAACAAAATCGAGCACATGAATAGGCCGGCTACAAAAATCCCGATGGCTATGAGCACGCCGAGCTGGGAAAAGCTCATTGCGCCGCTAAGCACCAGAGCGAGAAATCCCACCGCCGTCGTGAGCGCACCAAAGAATATGGCGCGTCCAAGCTTTGCCACCGAGGTGGCGATTCCTTGCTGATGCGATTCGCCGTCAGCCCGCGCCTGGTCATAGCGTCCGATGGTCAGAATGGCGAAATCGACTCCCAGCCCCACCAGGATGGCGCAAAAGCCGACGCTGATCATGCTCAGTCGTCCGAAAAGAAGCTGGCCAGCTGTGAGCGCTACGAGACAGGAGAGAAGAAGGCACAACGCCATTCCCAGCAGAGGCAGCCATCGCCGGAACCCGACAAAGAAAATTGTGCCCACCAGCAGGACTGAACCAAGCAACGTCGCCACGACGTCGTAGCGCATGCTCAGTGAGATCTCGGACACAAATGCAGACCGGCCGGTCACGAGAATTTGCAGTGGGCGGCCGCCGTCCCAGCCTTCGCCTGCCGTTTTGCGAAATTCATTTACCCGTCGCATCAGACGCTGGCATTCAAACGCACTAACGGAAATTTGGTTCGTCACCACCAGAAAAATTCGCATCGTGCGATCTGGCGAGGTGAGGGGTTGTTCCTGTTCGATCGCGGTGCTTTGAGCAAAAGGCTTGAGCGCGGGCGCGATCAGACCAAGAGGATCAAACGACAGCTCGAACTGCGGCCGTGGCGAGCCCGCCTCGATCTGTTGACGAAGTCGCTGAAGGCGCTCACGAATCTTGTCCGGTTCTAAAATCGACATCGCATCGTCAAAGGCGCTGGGTTCCAGATTGAGAAGCAGCGGGACTGCGATTGATTGAAGGTCGCGAATGCCTTCGGGTGTGGACATGGGCGAACCGGCGAGCACACGTTCGCACCACGGTTGCTGGCGCAGGCGTTCTGCGAATACCGGCGCGAATTCCTCCAGTTTCTCGACATCCTGCGGATCGCTCACCAGGGCGAAAGTGAGCTCACGCGTTTGCTCGAAATCGTGATCGTAGATTTTCAGCCCTTGCACTGATGAAAATCTTCCCGGCAAAACATTGAAAATTTCGGAGTCCAGTCGCAACGACGTCGCAAGAATCGCGATGCACGCAATGCTTAGCGCAGTCAGGCCGAGCCAGACCAACGCGGGACGTCGGGTTACGGTTCGGGCAATGAAATCGCTGATCCGCATGAGCAGCGCTAGTGTTCTGCAACGATAGCTGCTTTACAATGCCGTAGCCGCCCCTCATTAACAGCGTGGGTCAGTCCGGGGCATTAGATGTGGAGCGGTTGTAGCCGGGGGCGTTGACCCCGGCGGCACCATGCGTGGCAAAGCGCCACCATGCCGAGGTCACCGCCCTCGCCTACAACAAAGCCGCAACGCGAAAATTCTGGTCGCGATCTTCGCGCTTCAAAACATCGCTTAATACAACATCGGCGTTTAAACGGCTTGTCCGGATTGCGTGTGATCACCGGCCTGAAGGTCGGTATCAATCAGAACCGGAATAAAAACATCTCATCGCCGGCCGTGTACCGCAGCGTCTTACGATCCGGCGCGCTGAGAAATTGCTCACGCAATCCGAGCCAGCCCCGCAGCTGCGGCGGCGCCTGTGCCACGGACCCGGACCAATGCTGACCTGTGAACGCAGCGTTGAACTCGGCAAACTGCGCATCCTGCCGCAAGGACAACAAATTGAAGCCGGGTCCTTTGGACACAGTTAACTCAAAATCACCCGTTTTTGAAAAGCGCACGACCGCCTCGCCGATCAGCGTCCTCTTCGGGGTTCGATACATCAATTGGCCGGCTCTGGTTTGCCATCCTGCAGTCGGCCGGGCAAATTGATGATGTGAAGCTGTTGCGCAACCTGTCAGGAAACACGCGGTAAGGAACAGAAGCGTTGCAGCGACGGAATGGCTACGCCTATCTGATCGAGCGCAATTACGATGTGGTTGATTCGCCTCGCCCCTTTGCAAAAGGGGAGAGGGTTGAGGTAAGGGGAGTCGCGATTCTGATTTGCTCACAGCGCGTCGGAACCCTCACCCTACCCTCTCCCTTGTTCAAGGGAGAGGCGGAAGCAGAACTTGCGGATTTGTAGGTGATTCCTCCGGCCTAACTGCCAGCTGCGGTTTCAGCTGCGTCTATAGGCGTTATTACTTTTTCTTTCTTTGGCACAAGCGTAAGCCTCGGCGCGATTGGATGATGGCGTTGAAGCCAAACCAGAAAATAAAATACCCACATTCGCCAGCGAATCGGGAAACTGTTGCCTACATTTCCGCCAAGCACCGCGTTCACTGCTGGTGCGAGACCCAGCACGCTGCGCGGCGCGAGAAAAACTTCGATGAACTCTTTTGTGTACCAGGCATTGACGAATCGAAGGTAAACGTCCATCGCGCGATTCACCGATCGTTCGTATTGCGTAAACACGCGCTTGGCCTTTCGCGGGTGATCGAGCACTTCGGTCACCGCATCGGCGCATTTTTCTCCGCTGAACACCGCCAGGAAAACGCCGCTGCTAAAGATCGGATCAATAAATCCGGCGGCATCGCCTGTAAGCAACCAGCGGTCGCCGTACAACTGCGCGCTCCTGTAGGAAAAATCGGCTTCCATATAGACTTTCGAGACGCGCCTGCTGTTTTCCATCCGTTTGGCGATTGTTGGCTGTTGCGCCAGCGTCTGCTCCAGAAAATCTTCGGCGCCGAGTTTCGACTTGCGAAACGTTTCGCTGTCGAGAACCACTCCGACGCTGGTTCGATCGCCCGCAAGAGGAATTAACCAGAACCAGCGATCCTCGGCACGAAGTAGAACGGTCAATGTTCCGTCGATTCCTTCTGCGCGCCAGACACCATCGTAATGCGCGAAGATGGAAAGCTTCTGCAGATGATCGTAAGTCTTCTTGATTTTGAATTGCCTGCCAAGAACCGAGGTGCGTCCACTGGCATCGACGACGTACCGCGCCTGAATCGATTGAGGCGAACCATTAAATTTGACCGTCAACTCGACGCCGTCATTGGAGAATTCCACGCCATTGACCGGAGTTCCTTCGTGCACCTCCGCGCCGGATTCGGCTGCATGATCGAGCAGCACCTTGTCGAAATCAGCGCGTGTGACCTGGTAAGCGTGATCGGTTTGCGAGCGATAACCGTCCTTGAAGTAAAACTTGGTTCCCGTATCGGAACAGGCTCCGATGATTTCGCCTCCATATTTCTTTTGGAACCCGGCTCGCAGAAATTTTTCATGCAGGCCGAGTCGGGCAAACGCTTTCATGCTGAACGGCAACAGTGACTCGCCAATGTGAAAGCGCGGAAACTTTTCGCGTTCGAAAACAATCACCCGCCGTCCGGCACGAGCGAGCAGCGCCGCGGCCGTGCTGCCGGCCGGTCCCCCTCCGATTATCGCGACATCGTAAACACCGCTGCTCATTCGGTGTTGAGCTTAGCAAATTATCCGCACTTGGGTAGGGTCGGGGCGCTGTGCCGCCCGGGCGCTGCAGCGCGGCGTCGCCAGCAATTTGTGCTAGCTTCTGCGGTACGGGATGAAGTTGATCGATCGATTTATTAGCCGCGAACTGATCGTGAACGTTTTGTTCGCGATCGCGGTGCTGAGCCTGGTTCTTGTGGTCGGGAACATTTTTCGAAAGCTGCTGCCGCTGCTGGTCAATCACGACGTGCCGATGGAATATTTGATCACGTTCATTGCGTATGTGCTGCCGTTTTCGCTCATCTTCACCATTCCGTGGGGCTTGTTGACGGCGATCCTGCTCGTGTACGGCCGGCTCTCGGCGGATAACGAACTGATCGCCTTGCGCTCCAACGGCGTGAGTATCACGCGGATTTCTCTTCCGCTTGCGGGCATCGCGCTTGGTTGCACTGTGATTTGTCTCTGGCTCAATGTGCAGGCCGCGCCGGCGGCGCAGGAGAGATTGCGCAGCACTATTTTCGATCTGGCAACGCGCAACCCCATGGCGCTTTTTGGAAGCGATCAAGTCATCGATCAATTCCCCGGCCGGAGGATCTACGTCGGCAAAAAGGAAGGGAACAAACTCGAGAACATCACAGTCTTCGAGATGAACGACAGAGCGCTGCCGGTAAAGGTCACGTACGCGCAGCACCGGAATGCTTGAGGCGGATTTGGCGAACAAACAAATCCTGATGCACCTGTATGGCGGCGCGTTACCAGGAGCGCGACCCGAAGGACCCGCTCAACCTGCACAAGATACGCGACGGCATCAACATGGTGGAAGGCACGCTGCCAATCAGTCTGGAAGAACTTTACGACAGAGAGAAGAAACGGCCCAGCCGTTCCGCTTTATCGATCGCAGCAATTGCTGGATCAATTAAAGAGTGAAAACAAGCGCGAACAGAGCGCCAGCCGAACAGAGATCAACAAACGTTTTTCCTTTCCATTCGCCTGCGTTGCATTTGCCATTATTGGCGTGCCGCTTGGTGTCACGGCGCATCGACGTGAGACTTCAATCGGCTTTGCCATGGGTTTAATCGTCGCCACAACCTATTTTCTGTTCGTTATTATCGGCGATACATTGCGCGGAAATCCGCATGCACATCCGGAGTTGCTGGTCTGGTTTCCGAATGTTCTGTTCATCGTGCTAGGCGCCTTTCTGTTTCGTCGTCTCGCCCGTCAATAATGCCGCTGGGCAATTACGGCGTGATTCACGAATAGAAACTTCTGTAGGGTGCGCTGTCCTCAGCGCATTAGTGAGCGACATGTTTAATTTGGCTCGCATTTTCCGCTGAGGACAGCGGACGCTACAAACGCTGTTCGGAAAACGCTGCGTTTGCCGGACCTGTTTAGGAATTAGTTGCCCGGTAGAAGCACTGATTGGCGACTGGACGCCAAATACGTTGACAGGCTAGGATCGCAGCGGTGCCGCGAAGCTGTATGATCGAGCGCCTCTTCAGATTATCGGAGAACAAGACCGATGTGCGAACGGAAGCGCTGGCTGGCGTCACCACATTTCTCACGATGGCTTACATCATCGTGGTTCAACCCGCGGTGCTCTCGGGAAAAATGTTTGGCATCGATACGGGTCTCGACTTCGGCGCAGTAACAACGGCAACCTGTCTCTCCGCGGCGCTGGCAACGGCGATCATGGCGATCTATGCACGTTACCCTATCGCGCAGGCACCCGGGATGGGTGAAAACTTCTTTTTTGTTTTCTCGGCGATTCCAGCAGCCACCGCAGCGGGCTTCGCTAATGGATGGCAGGTTGCGCTGGGCGCAGTGTTCGTTTCTGGCGTGCTGTTTTTGATCTTGTCGCTGATCGGGTTGCGGGAACTTATTTTTGATTCAATTAGCCCGAGCCTGAAAAACGGGATCGCCGCGGGGATCGGCCTGTTCATTGCATTCATCGCATTGCAACAGGCCGGTGTGATCGTGAAAGATCCTGCCACGGCCGTTACGCTAAATCCACACTTCGGGTCGCCCGATTTGATTGTGTTCTTCGTCGGTGTGCTGGCGACGGCGGTCCTGCATGCGCGGCATGTCCGGGGCTCGATTCTGTGGGGCATCGTCATCGCGACACTGCTCGCGTGTCTGCTCAAGCTTGTATTGCCTCACATGCCCTCGGAAATTTCCGCGGCGCCTGTGGTGAACGAATCGATGCTCGCCACACGCTTCGAATTTGCACAAGCGATTGTGGCGCTGCCGCCGTCGCTTGGGCCGACTTTTCTCAAGATGGACGTCGGACATGCGCTGACGCCGGCAATGTTGCCGTTTGTCTTCGTTTTCCTTTTCATGTTCACATTCGATGCAATCGGCACGTTGATTGGTGTAAGCGAGCAGGCCGGATTCATGCGTGAAAACAAATTGCCGCGCGCGAAACAGGCCATGGTCTCGGATGCGATTGGAACGGTGGCAGGCGCTGCGCTGGGCACCAGCACCGTCACCAGTTTCATCGAGAGCGCCGCCGGTGTGGAAGCGGGAGGACGAACAGGCCTAACGGGTCTGGTGGTCGCCGCGCTCTTCCTGGTTGCGCTGTTTTTTAGTCCGTTGATTGCGATGATCGGCGCGTATCCACCGATTACTGCGCCGGCGCTGACGATCGTCGGCGCCATGATGATGCAAAATGTATCGAAGGTTGACTGGAAGGATTACACCGAATCGATCCCGGCCTTTCTGATAATCGTTGGCATTCCGTTGTCGTACTCGATCGCCGACGGTCTGGCGCTTGGATTCATCAGCTATGCCGTTATCAAAGCGTTTAGCGGTCGCGCACGCGAGATCAGCTGGCTCACGTACGTGCTTGCGCTCGTGCTGATATTGTATTTCGCGTTTGTCCGGAGCCGAATGGGTTAGCGAAGTCAGGCTTCCTCAGGCTCCGGGGCGAGCGGCAAGGAAGGTCTGGAGGCGGATTTAGCGGCTCGACGCTCGAAGGCGGGAATGCGCAGACCAAGCGCATCCCACAGGTAAACAGCAACGCAAGCCAGTACCAGGACCGACGCGTACGGCCGAATGGCGTCAAGCACATCAATCACCCGAAGCGTCGCGGGAAGTTTTTTATCGACCAGCATAACATGGACGATCATTGCCGTGCTCGCGGCTGAAATAATGAAATGAATGATACTCAAACGCACGCTAACTCCCAGCGCGACAGCGCTAACGACCGCGCCCCACATGAGATAACGCTCATGCATCTGACCAAGGAGCGCGAACATCAGCAACCAGGGTGTCGCGATGGCGATCAAGACGCGCGGGTCGCGATTGCGCAGATGCCGTGCCGCCCCGCTAGCGCACAACGCCAGCGTGCCGAGGTACACCAGACGCAGTGCCCATTGCAAAGTAAGATGCAAATGCAGTGTCCCCAAGTGTGCCGATGACAGAGAATCTTTCAATGACCAGCCATGATCAGAGAGCAGTGATGCAAGGTTGTAGCATGAGCTGATAAACAGATAAGGGTAATGTTCACTGCCGTAGATAAAGCCGATCTCCAACCAGGTAAAACTGCCGCCAGCGAAAGCGCCAATGACAAACATGGCGCATCCGACAACTCCACCGAGCCATGCTGCTCGATACGGCCATTTATAACGCCAGACCAAGAAACAGGTCAGTGCAGCAATAGCGGCGATGGCAATCCAGGCCGCGGAACTACGCAACAGCCACGGTGAAACGATCAACGCCGACGTTGCCGTGAAGCCGGCGACCATGCGGAGTGTCGGGAGCCATTGCTTTTGCAAGAGCGGCCAAAGAAGAAAAAATGGGGCGACCAGCAGTAATTGCCCTTTAAACATGGCGCCCGCAGCAAGCAAACAGCCACACGTGAACCAGCGATTCTTCACGACTGCGAGCGCGGCAAAAAGATAAAACGGCAGGATTCGCGCGTCCCATTGCGGCCAGCCGTGTGAGTCGAGGATCATCGACGGTTCAAGCCAGGCCACGCCCGCAGCCACTAGCCCATAAATGGAAGCGCGATCTTTGAGTGTGAAACCGCTCACCGGACTCGACTTGCTTGCCGCCGACCAGCGGCGCAGACATGTGCGAACCAGGAAGAATATCGCCACTGCGGAAAGCAGTTCGCATACGATATTAATTTTCAATAACGGGTTGACGAGCTTTGGGTGTCCGGCATCAAGACCGGGAAATTGGTCGTGCACTTGTTTGGCCCAAATTGCCATGAGCAGGAGTCGCAGCGGCGGATAATCGAGGTGGTAAGCCTTCTCGTACGCTTCGTCTTTTACGCGATCATAGAGCCCAACATAACCACGCAAGAATCCTGCCCACGAGTTGGCAGTCGCTTCGTCGGGCGATAATCGGCGCGCTTCTTTCAGCGTTTCGTTCCCCCAGTAAAGAGCGTTGACGACGTCGTGCTGATAACGCACGTGCCTCGTGTTTTCGCCTACCCAGCGGCGCAACTGAATCCCACCTACGAAAATTGCAGTAATCAACAGTCCCGCGAAGGCAGGCCACCATCAACTTACGAACTCGAGCAGAACGAAGTTGGGGATCAAAGAGTGGTTGCGAGATCATTCCCCAAGAAAAAACCAGAAACCCGTTCGACAGTTCTTACCAGTTTGTGTTCGAAACTGTGTTTAGCTTATTCGCGGCTCCCCTGAGCGGTGGCCGCATCCATTGACAAAAGCATCGCCGCACTATCCGCACTCGCGGGGTGCCCGCAATTGGAAGCGCATTTTTTATTGCGGCGTCGTCCTGCATCCCTGGCAGATCACTCAGCGCGTCGGAAGACTTTCGCCGCCGCTTTACATCGCCGTACCGATGCGAACTCCGAGCCGGTCGGAACTTTATTGCCGCCCAGCGACTCCTGTTTCGATTATCGGGTCAGCGTATGGACAACAGTGTGCACGGCTCTTCTTGTGCCTTTCACTACGCTGTGCCCGACGTTCTTCGCTGTGATCGCCGTGCTTTTCGCTACGTTCCTCGCTGTTCGGACAGGCCCCGCTTCAACGCCGCCAATGCAAACAGCGAACGCGAGAATGAGTGAAAACAACGCTTTCATCATACTTAAAGTATCGTAACAGCAATGCCGTATGCGTCTGCCGGCAGAGATATGACCGGATTCGCATTTGCCTCAAGCGAATCGTGCGCGAAGATATGCACTCCCGGTTTCCAGTAGGTATTCCAGCGTAGCTCAGTGGTAGAGCGGTCGGCTGTTAACCGATTGGTCGTAGGTTCGAATCCTACCGCTGGAGCCAATTTTTAAATTGCTCACAACGAGCGATTTCTCCAGCTGGCAGGACCGGAGAAACGAGAAATGCCAGAAGCGGTCGAAAAACGAATGCTAGAACGTTTCGTTACCGCGCTTTCGCCATGGCCTCAGTCAATCTCACCCGAGCTGCTTGCAATCGCCGCATCATCACTTCGCTCATGCGTTTGAACAGCTCATAACCCAGAGCGGGATCTGCTTCGCAGTATTCCCGCAATATCGTTCCATAAAAAAAGATAGCTGTGGTTGGCTCGATGGCCCGAGCATCGAAGTGCCATATGTAGGGCGGAAAAATCCACGACCAACCCAGCAAATCCCCAGCACCGACCTCGTCAATTTTAACGACGACATCCCCGGTTGACGATTCAAGCGCTACTTTCCCGCGCGTAATTAAATAAAAGCGGTTCGCGGTTTCGCCTTTGCGAAAAATGACCTGACCGGCTTTGAACTCCGAACGCATTGCGCAATCAGCGAGTAACCGAATATGCGCCTTGCTGAGATCTATCAGAAAAGGTTGCGCCACAACCTGCGCTTCGAGTTCAGCCCGGTTCACTCCGACCACATGCATTTCGTCTTCAATCATTCCCATTTCATCCTTCGGCGACACGCGGCGTCGACCTGATGCAGTTCGTCGTTTCATCTGCAATAACTCGGAAATTATAAGTGTACGGCTCTTCGTCCTTTAGTAAAGCTAGCCGGTAGAACTATGGCATGATCGCGACCTTCAAAACGCCGTCGCGACGCGAGCCGAAGAGATCATAAGCTTCGACGATTTGATCAAGCTTGAATCGGTGCGTAAGCAGCAGCGTCGGGTCGAACTGCTTCGTCTGCACGATCGACATCAACCGCCGCGTGCGCTCTTTACCTCCAGGCCAAAGGTCTGTCACAATTTTATAATCGCCAATGCCGGCGGCGAATTACGAAAAACTGCCAGCAAAATTGCCAGCAAATTGCAGCGAAAAGCTCGGGCGAGTACCTGACGAGTTTGCTTGATTGCCCGGGTAAACTGCGTTTGAACCGCTTCAAACGGAGGGCGAAGGAACGGCAAAATCCTACCACTGGAGCCACTCTCCAGAAACCTGCGCCCGCTGTTTCGAAATACATTTTTCGGTTTGATTTCGTGGTCGCAATCAGCATACTAAAAACGCGGGGTGGAGCAGCCTGGTAGCTCGTCAGGCTCATAACCTGTTATCAGCCCCCGCAACCAATTTTTCTGGCCAAATGGCAAGCGCTTATCGCGTTTACGTTCTCGAAAACCGCGAAGGCAAATTTTACGTTGGTCTGTCTGGAGATGTGGAGCGAAGGGTAAAACAACACAACGCTGGAGAATCTCGTTGGACAAAGGCGCGCGGCCCATGGGGGCTTGTCTGGCAAAGTGATGCAGACATCTCTTTCAGCGGCGCGAAAGCTGGAAAGCCGCTTAAAGCGACAGAAGGGAGGCCAAGGATTGTTTCATCTTATTGGAGTTCGGCGGTCCCCGGGCTCATAATCCCGCCTCCGAGGCGGGATCGCTGGTTCAAATCCAGCCCCCGCAACCAATTTTTCTGGCCAAATGGCAAGCGCTTATCGCGTTTACGTTCTCGAAAACCGCGAAGGCAAATTTTACGTTGGTCTGTCTGGAGATGTGGAGCGAAGGGTAAAACAACACAACGCTGGAGAATCTCGTTGGACAAAGGCGCGCGGCCCATGGGGGCTTGTTTGGCAAAGTGATGCAGTCATCTCTTTCAGCGGCGCGAAAGCTGGAAAGCCGCTTAAAGCGACAGAAGGGCGGCCAAGGATTGTTTCATCTTATTGGAGTTCGGCGGTCCCCGGGCTCATAATCCCGCCTCCGAGGCGGGATCGCTGGTTCAAATCCAGCCCCCGCAACCAATTTTTCTGGCCAAATGGCAAGCGCTTATCGCGTTTACGTTCTCGAAAACCGCGAAGGCAAATTTTACGTTGGTCTGTCTGGAGATGTGGAGCGAAGGGTAAAACAACACAACGCTGGAGAATCTCGTTGGACAAAGGCGCGCGGCCCATGGGGGCTTGTCTGGCAAAGTGATCAGACGTCTCTTTCAGCGGCGCGAAAGCTGGAAAGCCGCTTAAAGCGACAGAAGGGCGGCCAAGGATTGTTTCATCTTATTGGAGTTCGGCGGTCCCCGGGCTCATAATCCCGCCTCCGAGGCGGGATCGCTGGTTCAAATCCAGCCCCCGCAACCAATTTTTCTGGCCAAATGGCAAGCGCTTATCGCGTTTACGTTCTCGAAAACCGCGAAGGCAAATTTTACGTTGGTCTGTCTGGAGATGTGGAGCGAAGGGTAAAACAACACAACGCTGGAGAATCTCGTTGGACAAAGGCGCGCGGCCCATGGGGGCTTGTCTGGCAAAGTGATGCAGACGTCTCTTTCAGCGGCGCGAAAGCTGGAAAGCCGCTTAAAGCGACAGAAGGGCGGCCAAGGATTGTTTCATCTTATTGGAGTTCGGCGGTCCCCGGGCTCATAATCCCGCCTCCGAGGCGGGATCGCTGGTTCAAATCCAGCCCCCGCAACCAATTTTTCTGGCCAAATGGCAAGCGCTTATCGCGTTTACGTTCTCGAAAACCGCGAAGGCAAATTTTACGTTGGTCTGTCTGGAGATGTGGAGCGAAGGGTAAAACAACACAACGCTGGAGAATCTCGTTGGACAAAGGCGCGCGGCCCATGGGGGCTTGTCTGGCAAAGTGATGCAGACATCCCTTTCAGCGGCGCGAAAGCTGGAAAGCCGCTTAAAGCGACAGAAGGGCGGCCAAGGATTGTTTCATCTTATTGGAGTTCGGCGGTCCCCGGGCTCATAATCCCGCCTCCGAGGCGGGATCGCTGGTTCAAATCCAGCCCCCGCAACCAATTTTTCTGGCCAAATGGCAAGCGCTTATCGCGTTTACGTTCTCGAAAACCGCGAAGGCAAATTTTACGTTGGTCTGTCTGGAGATGTGGAGCGAAGGGTAAAACAACACAACGCTGGAGAATCTCGTTGGACAAAGGCGCGCGGCCCATGGGGGCTTGTCTGGCAAAGTGATCAGACGTCTCTTTCAGCGGCGCGAAAGCTGGAAAGCCGCTTAAAGCGACAGAAGGGCGGCCAAGGATTGTTTCATCTTATTGGAGTTCGGCGGTCCCCGGGCTCATAATCCCGCCTCCGAGGCGGGATCGCTGGTTCAAATCCAGCCCCCGCAACCAATTTTTCTGGCCAAATGGCAAGCGCTTATCGCGTTTACGTTCTCGAAAACCGCGAAGGCAAATTTTACGTTGGTCTGTCTGGAGATGTGGAGCGAAGGGTAAAACAACACAACGCTGGAGAATCTCGTTGGACAAAGGCGCGCGGCCCATGGGGGCTTGTTTGGCAAAGTGATGCGTCATCCCTTTCAGCGGCGCGAAAGCTGGAAAGCCGTTTAAAGCGACAGAAAGGCGGCCAAAGACGCTCTACAATCGTGTGACGCTCTATTGTGCGATGCGTGCTAATTAACGTTCGTCACAACTTGTGTAGCCGATCTGCTCGCCTCAAGTTGCGCGGTGACCTGCCGAATTTGCGCGGCTTGCTCTTTAAGTTCGGCAACCACAGTCTGGATCTCTTTCCTTAATTGGATGATGGTCGCTTTCTCTTGCTGCACCTGGCGATGTTCTTTGAGAAACTCGTTTAGCAGCATGGCGTTGATCGCGTTATATCGCACGCTCTCGATTTGACCCTGTTTATTGCAGACAGTCAGGTTCGGATCGATCTCGGCTACGTCCTCGGCAATCAAGCCATAGTCGAGGACCTGAGTTCGATCGATCTCTTTCTTGTAGTGATATGTGACAGGATTGAGCCGATAGAGCGTTTCACTGGCGTTCTCCATCGGTTTAATGTCTTCCTTGTAACGGCGTGAGGAACTCAAGTGCCCCAGCAAGCCGGTCGTTAAGTCCACCGTTACAGTGTCGGTGCCGCCGCCACTTACTGTGGTGGTCTCGATATTGCGGATATAAGTGTGATTGTTTTCGGTAGCTTGTCCGCTCACGTTCGCTCCAATGTAAACATTGCCATCTCCTGAAGTGAGATCGAACCCTGCCGCCTCGCCGCTTGCTGTGTTGCCACCGCCGATTGCGAGATTAGTCAAGGCTGCAGCGCCGAAAGCACTGTTGAGCAGGCCGCTGGTGTTGTTAAAGAGCGCTCCCGTGCCAAAAGCAGTGTTGCCGCCGCCGACAGTGTTACTTGAAAGCGCAAGATGACCCATCGCAGTGTTGCTGTCGCCGGTGGTATTACTCTCCAGCGCCATATCACCCATCGCAGTGTTGTTGGATCCGGAAACATTGGCGAGGAGAGCGCTGTTGCCAAAAGCGTTGTTGGACGTCCCGTTCTGGTCATTGTAAAGCGCAAAGCCGCCGAAAGCGTTGTTGTAAGGTCCGGTCTGGTGACTGTGCAGCGCCCCGACACCGAAAGCATTGTTCTCGAAGCCATCAGTGTTGCTAAACAGCGAGCCAGCACCAACCGCCGTATTGTCGCTGCCAGTGTCATTATAAACCATCGCGTCTGTTCCAACGGCGGTGTTTTGTGTGCCGCTGGTGTTGAGTAAAAGTGCCGCCGCGCCGACTGCCGTGTTTGAATCCGCGTTATTGAGGACGAGCGCTCCACCGCCAATGCCGGTATTGAAACTGCCTGTGGTATTTCCAAAGAGGGCATACCAGCCGACTCCTGTGTTTCCTGCGCCGGTTGTCAGAGAGTTTAGCGCGCTGCATCCCTCCGCAGTCGTGTAATTCGGGTAGCACCCGTCCGGTGGCGGGTTAATGGCTTGCGCTTTTGGCAAAAACGCACAGCAAAAGAGGACCAGTGCGATCAGGAGTAGCGACGTTGTTCGTGTGAGTTGAATCAGGTGATTCATGGCGATTCCTTTCGAAGCCCGTCGGGTTTGATTCTGCAATCGCGGAACCGAAAGGGTGCGAAGAACTGACGGGCTAAAGGTCCTCCGGATCATTCCGGATCCGAGTTCGGCTGCATGCCGATGGATGCAGTTTGGAACAGCCTTGACAGCGTTGGCAAGAAAAAACGGCTGCGGGATGACGGCGTGTCACGCCGCTGTAGAGAGCGCGGTCCTTAGCGCATTCTCTGAAGCGTGGTGCGGGAACGATCCGCTGAGGACAGCGGACCCTACAGCATCTGTGTTTCCAGCGATGAGGCGTTATGGTTCCCTGATCGCCACTTTCGTACCCGACCTGCTCGTCTCAAGTCGAGCACTGACTTTCTGCAAACCCCCGTTAGCGACTCGATTTGTTTTTCCTGTTGCGCCAGGCGGGAGTCAAGTTCCTGCACTTTTTGTGTTCTTTAAGGAACTCGTTAAGCAGCATCGCATTGACCGCTTCGTAGCGCACCGTTTGCGGTTTTCCTTCTTTGTCGCGGAGTAATCAGATCGGATTAACCTCTGCGACTTCTTCGGCGATAAGACCAAACTGCGCTTGTATTGAAGGGTCGATCATTCCTATAGTGAAAAGTAACCGGCTTCAGTCGAGGAGTGCTTCGCTGGCGTTATCCATCGCTTTGATTTCTTTCTTGTAGCGGCGTGAAGAGGAGAGTGTTCCGATTAGACCACTTCAGAATCGACATAGACTGCCGCGATCATGTCACCGTAAACCGTCGCCAGATAGATGTGCATCTGAACAAGGCTGTTTTCGATACGAATCGTGTTCGACTCGCCAGGACACTGCACGCCCGATGAGGATGTCACTACTTCCATCGGTATTCATGCCGGGAAACCTGAATCGCCGATAGCGATATTGACCGCCGGGGTTTCCCGGAGACGCGGCTCCAGACGCCCACGGCGGTATTGTAATCCTGGTTAGCGGTTGTAAGAGCGCGATCGCCCACCGCTGTGTTATCCGTGCCGTGGTGTTGCCATTGAGCGAGCCAGCGCCAACGGCAGTGTTGCGGTTCCGTCGGTCGGAGTGCCAAGAGGCACGGCCGCCGAAGGCATTGTTAAAGCTGCTCCCGTCCTCGTTGGAACATAACGCGAGATACCAAAGGCATTATTGTGGACTGCCGCTGGTATTGCTGATAAAACGCAGAGAGTGCCGGCGCCGACAGCCGTATTGTCCGGAGCCAGTGATCGTTGTAAACCATGCGCCATGCTGTCTCCACACGGCGGTGTTCTGCATGCCGCTCGTATTGAGCAAGAGTGCCGCGGCGCCAGTGGCCGTATTTGAATCTCCGTTGTTAAGGGCCAAGCGCTCCACCGCCAACGCCAGTGTTAAAGCTGGCATCAGTGTTCGAAAAGAGCGAATACCAACCGAGACCCGTGTTTCCGGCTCCAGTAGTGAGGAGCATTCAGCGCACTGCACCCTTCCGCTGTGGTGTAATTGGGGTAGCACCCCCGCGGCGAGGGACTGACCGCTTGACGCTTTCGGTAGAAACGCAAAACAGAGAGAGCACCAGTGCGGTCAGGAGCGATGGAGTTGCTAGTTTGAATCGAATCAGTGCGATTCATGACGATTCCTTTCCAAGCCCGTCCGTTTTGATTTCGTAATCGCGGAACCGAAAGGGTGCGAAGAACTGACGGGCAAATGTCCTCCGGATCATTCCGGATCCGAGTTCGGCGCAATGCCGACGTTACAGTTTGGTAACAGTTTTGCTTCGCTTGGCAAGAAAAAACGGGTGCCGGCGTGACCGTGGATCGCTCGATTCCTATTGATCTTACTGGCAGCGGTCCCGATCGCTGGCCGTGGGCGAGTCAGAGGCCCAAAGCAGACGTCAAATTGGACGACTGTTTCGGGCTGCGCCTGGCGGCCCGAAACAGAGTAAGACGCAAAAATGACTGTCTGGTTCCCTGCCGTTAGGGATTGTTCACTACTTGCGGCACTGCTTTGGTCATCTGCACTTGCGCGCTGACCTTCTGGATTTGCCGCGGCTTGCTCCTTCACCGTTGAGGTGAGAGCTGCGATTTCTTTCTTTAATTCCTGGACCGTTGCGTGCTCTTTGAGGAATTCATTGAGCAGCATGGCATTCACCGCTTCGTAACGCACCGTTTGTGGTTTTCCTTGCTTATCGGGACTAACCAGGTCGGGGTTGATCTTCGCCACCTCCTCGGCAATCAATCCAAAGGAGAGCTTGTGCGAAGGATCGACCTGTTGCTTGTAGCGGAACGTAACCGGTTTTAGCCCAAAGAGCGCTTCACTGGCTTTGTCCATCGGTTTGATTTCCTCCTTATAGCGGCGCGACGAAGCAAGGGTGCCGAGGTGGCCGTCCGAACCGACATAGACAATACGATCACTTACTGCCGTGCTGTAGATGCCGCCGATGTAGGTGTTATCATAGTCGGTTCCGCTAGCAGGCAATCCCGCCGATGGAAATGACATTAGTATCGCCGGGGAAACCCAGGTCGCCGATATAAATATTGTTGCTGCCGATACCCGGGTCTGTGCCAGCGCTTGCGCCCAAGCGGTGTTGTAATCGCCAGTGCTACCAATAAGCGCCAGGTCGCCCACCGCGGTGTTACCGATTCCGCTAACGTTTGATAAGAGAGCGCTATCGCCAAAGGCATTGTTGAAGCTTCCGCTCGCGTCGGCGTTGAGCGCAGAGGCACCGACGGCATTGTTAAAAGCCCCCGACTGGTGAGCGAACAATGCGTTGACACCGAAGGCGTTATTCCTGGAGCTATCGATGTTATTAAACAGCGCGAACGCGCCGACCGCCGTATTGTTGGAGCCAGTGTCGTTAAATACCATGGCGTCTGTTCCAACGGCGGTATTCTGCCTTCCGCTGGTGTTTAGCAAAAGCGCCGCGGCGCCAGTGGCCGTATTTGAATCCGCGTTGTTGAGGACCAACGCTCCAGCACCAACCCCGGTATTGAAGTTGCCGGTGCTAGTCCCAAAACAACGCATACCAGCCAAGTCCTGTATTGCCAGCCCCCGAGGTGAGGGCATTTAGCGCACTGCAGCCTTCCGCTGTGGTATAATTTGGGTAGCACCCGTCCGGTGGCGGAGTGACCCCGAAAGCTTTCGGGGCCAAGACGCTAAAGCAGGTGAGGGCGATCATCGCCAGTGTGGATGTGATTTTTTTGTTTTTCATAAGTTGTCCTTTCATATTGACATCAAGATTGCTGAAGTTGCACCGGGTGTGTCGAGCACGAAGTGCCGCAAACCGTGAATTGGTTCTACGCCCCGCGCGTGCCGAGCAAGTAGAAAGAGTGCGACCGCGGATTGCGCGGATTCCACGGATTTTGCAAGGCATCTGTTTCGGACGACTGTCGGAGGCGCTTCAGAGGAACGCCTTACAAGCACCTATCGGATTCCTACGCTCCCCGTCGTTATTGAGTATTTGATGCCACTTCCGGGGCAGGCTTGGTCATCTCGACCATGGCGTTCACCTTCTCCAAGCCGGCAGCAAGAGCTTTGATTTGTTTCTGCTGTTCCGCGACGGTCGCTTCCAATTTCTCTAGTTTCCGATGTTCCTTCAGAAATTCGTTGAGCAGCATGGCATTTACTGCGTTGTAGCGGACGCTCTCGATTTGTCCTTTCCCGTCGCGGACGGCCAGGTTGGGATCGACTTTGGCCACATCCTCGGCGATGAGGCCGTAGTCGAGACTTTGACTCGCATCGATCTCCTTTTTGTAGCGGTAGCTAACCGGCTTTAGGTTGTAAAGCGCGGCACTGGCTTCATCTATCGGTTTGATGTCTTCCTTGTAGCGTCGCGATGACCTCAGATGACCCAGTAAGCCGGTGTTTAAGTCCACAGTCACAAAGTCTGCTCCACCTGCCACTCACGCTGGTGAAGTTGATATTGCTGATGTAGGTATGGTGGCTCTCGCCGGCAACGCCCTGCATGAATGCGCCGATATAGACATTGCCGTCACCGGTTGTTGCGTTGTTACCAGTTTGGGCGCCTAACGCGGTGTTCGCGCCGCCGGTGTTGTTAGCAAGCGCCAGATCGCCGATTGCGGTGTTGTTGTTGCCGCCAATATTGCTAGAGAGTGCCAAATCGCCGAGAGCGTTGTTGGTTGCGCCGCTCTGATCGGAGTAAAGCGCAGCACACCGAAGGCATTGTTATGGGACCCCGTCTGATTATTGAACAGCGTCAAGTAGCCGAACGCGTTGTTGGACCTACCATCGCTATTGCTAAACAGCGCAAACGCTCCATTCGCCGTGTTTTGGGCGGCGGTTTCATGGCGATTTTTGGCGCAGGCGACTCCAGCTCGAGTCATGCCCGCGATGCAGTGTTGGCTGGATGCGAGATTTTGCGCGCGGTGAAGCAATTGAATGAAGAACTCGCTGCCAGGCGGCGCGCGCCGATTAAAATTGGAATCGGAATTCATTCCGGATCGGCGATTGGGGGCAGCGTCAGTTCGCCGCAGCGGCTGGAATTCACAGCGATTGGAAACACGGTCAACGTCGCCTCGCGCATACAAGGCCTCACCAAGACCGTGGGCAGACCTTTGCTCGTTACCGCCGCCGTGCGCGAGCGCTCTGGCGATTCGTTCAAGTTTGAGGAACTCCCGCCGCAGGAAGTGCGCGGGATCCAAGGGCGCGTGATGATGTAAATACCGTGAGGTGTGAAGTAATGTGGCGGCGCGTGCGGCCAACTACCACGCATGATAGTTGCTAACATGTCACTATTCGTCCGAGCAAGCCTCTATCCGTCAAAAGCGATGCGAGGACGCATCGCACTCCAACTCCGAAAGCTTTCGCGAGTTCAGCACTTCCCGCACACGGCGGGCAGGCAGTGCGAAGTCGACACCGGCGCTTCTTCTATTTCGCGTCAGCTTCGGGAGTGCGCGCAGCCCGCCCGCCCGTGTGCGGGCGGCCTCGCGCCGCTTTTGCTCGTCCGCTTGGACCTTGTTCTTTACCATACGGGTCGATGTCAGGCTAAAGTTATGACCGACCGGGTTATAATCATGGCGTCGCTTACAGACGAACACTGCCGAAGGCAGCAGGTTTCAAATCCCAAACAGAGTGACCACGGATTTGAAACTCGCTCGTCTCCGGCCTCGCTCGCCGTTACCCGTAGCGGCTTTACCTTCTATGTCACCAATCCCATCGGCTCCATTCACGGATTCACAGATGAAAAGCATTCCTTCTTCCTTATCCGTGCCATCCGCGTTATCCGTGGTTCATAAGCCTTCTCAAAATGACTTCGCTCTCCGAGATTGTCAGTTACACCGACCGGTTCTTGCGCATTGGCGAGGTAGGGGATTGGGACAACGCTCTGAACGGTCTGCAGATCGAAAATTCCGGCCCGGTCACCCGCATTGGCGCAGCGGTGGACGTTTCCACGCGCGTTTTCACGGAGGCTGCGAAACGTAACGTTGACTTTTTGATCGTGCACCATGGCTTGTTTTGGCAGGGGCTACAGTCGATACGAGGCTCGCTTGGCCGGCAACTCCGCCTGGCCTTTGAAAGCAACATGGCGCTCTACAGCGCGCATCTCCCTTTGGATGTTCATCCCCGCGTCGGAAATAATGCAAAGCTCGCCGCCGCGCTTGGATTGAAAGCCGCGCAACCGTTTCTGGAAGAAAAGGGTCAACCGGTGGGACTGAAGGTGCGCGCGTCGTTGCCGCGGGGTGAACTCGTTAGGAAATTGCAAAAGGCGCTGGCTGGCCCGGTAAAAATTTGTGGTTTCGGTCCGAAGCAGACACGCACGATCGGGATTGTGACAGGTGCCGCGGGCTCGGAAATTTATCGGGTGGCAACGGAAAACATTGACACGTTTATCACCGGTGAGGCGCCGCACTGGGCTGCAGTTGCGGCAGAAGAGCTCGGCGTGAATCTTCTGCTCGGCGGGCATTACGCCACGGAAACGTTCGGCGTAAAAGCGCTCGCCGCACATTTGTCGAAACGATTCAGGGTGCCATGGGAATTTATCGATTATCCGACAGGGTTGTGAAGGGAATTCGGAGTGCGGCGATCCCGCGACTGCGGGACCTCTTCCAAAAGCGCGGACATATCCGCACAATCCATAAGCTCTCGCATACGCGAAGTTTCGAATCCTCTCTTCGATCCCTTGGCGCCCTGCTTGTTCTTCTTGTCGTCGCCCCAATCTCGATTTCCGGTGCGACCAAAAGTCGATCCCCTGTGCATCTGCCGGGATACAAGGCCGTGCGGGTGCACTACGGACCGATGAACAAGATGATCATGTCGGTCCACATCAATGGTCAGCCAGCCAAATTATTGGTCGATACCGGTTCAAACCAACTCATCCTGAATGCAGAAGCAGCAGCGTCGTTCGGCATAAAACCATCGCAACGCGGTCTGGGCTACATCCGGTTCACGCAAATTAACGGTCGCGATTTGCCGGTTGGTTTTGCGCAAAACGTCAGTGCCGGCAGCATGAATTTCGGGAGCAGGCTGGTGACGCTGGACAATTCGATTCACTCCGATGCTGGAAAAACAGACGTTGATGGCGTCCTTGGTCTCGACATTCTGCTCCGTCGCAAAGCGGTGATTAATTGCCGCACCAAGCTTATCTTCTTCAACGTAGATCAAACCCGGCGGATGAATCTCGCTTCTATTGCGACTTCCGAAAAATTCACACGCGTTCCGATCCAGCGCGAGGAGAACGGCGCGCTGACCGTGCTCTGCTCAATTCACGGCCAACCGGCGCGTCTGCTTATCGACACCGGCGCGTTTGTCACCACACTGCATCAAGCGTTCGTTAAATCGCTTGGAATCACGTGGGAACCGACACGGATTTCCGCGCAGTTCGGCCGCGGGACATCGAAACGGATCAGCGCAGCGAAAATCAATGACCTCAAGATTGGTGCCTTCAAAGTGCCGCCGGAAAAATTTGGCGTGACGCAGCTGCCTAATTTTGCGTTGCAGCATGGCAGCAGCAGAATCGCGGGGATCCTCGGCATGGATACCCTCTACATTCACCACGCTATCATTGATCTCGATGGCTTGAGTTTGTTTTTGAAATGAGGCTTCGCCTCGTCCTCCTCCTCGTGGTCGTCCTCGTTCTCGATTGCGCGTCGCCGTCTTTCGGATTAGGAGGACGAGTGCGACGACGAGGACGAGCAAAACTCCCGCGATCCGTCCAACTTGTCCGCTGTAGCCCTGGCGTGGGCGGATCCGTGGTTCTCTCTGCTGTAGCGTGCGCTGTCTTCAGCGCAGTCTTGTTTTCCGGGATTTCCAGTTTTCCTGATTAAATCCTCCGCGTCCTCTCCGGTGAAAGGAAGCCGAAGGCTGGCTACGCCTTCTTCTTGCTCACTTTAGCAATCGTGCCACCGAGTTGTTGCGCGCGAGCAGAGGCTCGCTGGGCATCGGCGCTGCGGCCGGTCGCTTGATAGGCTTCCGCAAGATGTTGCCACGCAAACCGGGATGTTGGCATTAACCTTGTCGCTTTTTCCAGCGCATCTACGGCTTCGCGATGGCGTCCGCGCTTTTGATAGGCAATTCCAAGGTGCTCCCAAACCGGGCCATGGCTGGAATTCAAATGTGCCCCCTTACGCAGGTATCCGATTGCCGCCTCAGGTTGTCCCACAGTCATCAGGCAATAGCCGAGCTGTGATTGGACAAGATAATTTTGCGGAAGCAGCTTTGCGGCGCGTTGAAGCGGCGGAATTGCCTGTGGGATCCGGTTTAGATTGATGTAACTGTAACCAAGCACAGCAAGCAGCAGCCCGCTGTTCGGCGAAGCCTGCGCTGCTTTTGCGATCGCGTTCAATGTCGCTTCCGTGTGCCCGAGAGATTTCTCCGCCTTGGCCAGTTGCAACCACATATAAGCATCAGATGGAGCCAGTGCCGCGCCCTTCCGTGCGTAGGTTGCGCTCTCTTGTTTCCGTCCCAGCTGAAAAGTGCAGTCGCTTAATCCGTAGTATGCGCCTGCTGCCTTGGGGTCGAGCTCAACGACTCGCTGAAGACGGGGAATCGCCGCGCCGTAATGTCCCTGGCTTACTTCAACCAGCGCCATCCCAAAATGCGGAAAAACCCAGCGCGGATCGATGTTTATCGCCGTTTGAAATGAGGCTGCCGCTTCACCGAATTGACGTAGATCGTACGCAGCGATGCCCCGCAAAATTTGCGCCCCGGCGCTGCGCGGGTAGCGCTCGGCCAATTTGCGGCAATATCTCAGCGCTGCCGCGAAATCTTGTGCGTAAAACGACTGAGTGATGGAGGCAATCAGCCCATCTTTGAACGCAGGGTCCGGTTGCTCCAGCGTCTTCCTGACTGATGGCTTGATGAGCTTTTCCGGCGGGGGCAGTTTACTGAGCAAACGATCGATCGACGCGTCTTCGGCTCCCATTGCTACGGAAATGCCTAACGACAGCAGGCAGCAGCCCTGCACAACTAGAATGGCCGCTTTCACGGGCGCCGATTCTAATGACCGGGGTCGCAAAGGCCAAGTGAAAAATGCTTGCCGGGCTTTTGACCAATTGGTAAGAGAACGAGCTGCAGTTGAAATCTCGTCTCTCCAGTTTTGCGCCGATTGCTGCAGCTGCGCTCTGTTTTCTTTTGCCGCGCACTGCGGCCGCTTCGTCATGCGTATGGAAAGTGACCGGACCCAATGGCGGTGTGATGTACCTGGGCGGGTCGGTTCATGCCCTGCGCAGCGCCGATTATCCTTTGCCGGCAGCATACAACCGCGCTCTGGACGGCTCTTCACGGGTTGTGTTTGAAGACGATCCAAAATCTGGAAAAAGAGAAGCCAAAGAGCTGGTGCGCGCCGGCACATATCCCAGGGGCGACACATTGAAGAATCACGTTAATCCGCGGACTTACGCGTACGTCCGCCGATTTTTCGCCCTGGTGGACGTGCCGGAGAAGGAATTTTCCAAGTATAAACCGTGGTTCATCAACCTGCTGCTTTCGTCGCCTTCCATGGAGAACTGGCAGTTAGGCATCGAGCAATACCTTCAGGGCCGCGCGGCGAAAAACTCCAAGCCAGTGTCCGGTCTGGAATCGGCAAACGAGCATAATGCCTTCTTTGTGAACCTCACCGATCGAGAGTCCGAAGCACTGCTCTTGATTCTGTTCATCGACGCAGCTCGCGAGGGGCCAACCGGCGCCAGCTTGATCAAGGCATGGCGTCGCGGCGATACTGAGACGCTTCACCGCATCGTCCTGGAATCGTTTCAAGATTTTCCGTCCCTGGCCAGAGGCCTTCTCGATGCACGCAACCGCAACTGGCTTCCGAAGATCGATGGTTACCTTCGCAGCGGAAAGATCTATTTCGTTGTTGTTGGCGCGGGACACATGGGCGGACCAAACGGCCTTCTCGCTTTGCTGAAATCGCGTGGCTGCAAAATCGAGCAGCTCTGATTGGACCTGTTGGTTCAAATCGTCCTCGTCGGCGCGCGTAATTGAACTGGGCTGATCGAGGAGGAGGAGGAGAACGAGAATGAGAACGAGGATGATCCGTGTAAATCTGTGGCTGGTTTTTTTCCCTCAGCTGTAGCGTGCGCTGTCCTCAGCAGATTGAATAAGAAAAGCAGCAACGCAGGAAAGTGATTTTCGCGATAGTCGAGGACGAGGGCGAGGAGGAGAACGAGAACGAGTTAAATTAGTTTCGTCCGTAATTCTCCCTCTAAAAAATTTGCTTTAATCGGCGTAGTCTGCGGATCGAAAAGCCCCTAAAATCCCTTCTTGACATTAAGCACGCAAGAATGGCAAAAAGCGGCGCGTAATCGCACCTCGCTCACGCATGTCCGATCAGGAAAAACATCCTGCGAAAACACAGGTTCTCGTGTTGGAAGAGCATCCGCTCCTGCGGCACGGCATCACTATGTATTTGAATTCCCAGCCGGACATCACGGTGTGCGGCGAAACCGATAACATTCGCGATGCCCGCCACAAGATTCATGCGTGCAAACCAAAGGTGCTACTGACTGCCCTGCGGTTGGGCACCGGGGACAGCTTGGAATTCATTAAATCGCTGAAATCCGAAAGACCGGATTTGCTGATCCTTGTGTATTCGGCCTTTGAAGAAGGCATCTTCGCCGAGCGTGCCATGCGTGCGCGCGCAAACGGTTACGTTATGAAAAAAGCTCCGAAGGAAGAGCTGCTCACAGCCATTCGCGAAATTTTGGCCGGCAACATCTATGTCAGCCACGACGTGGCCATGCGCGCATTCCAAAAATCGCTGGAGACGCGACCGGAACAACATCGTGCCGAGCGTCCTTCCGTGGGCATTGAAAAATTGACCGATCGCGAGATGCACATCTTTTTTTTGTTAGGTTCAGGGCTTGGCAACAGCCAGATCGCGCGTTCCCTGAGCCTGAGTGTCAAAACCATCGAGAGCCATCGCGAGCACATTAAACACAAGCTCGACATGAGTTGCAGCCGTGACCTGGTTGCCTGTGCCAAGAAATATGTCGAGGTAACGTTCATCCCGCCGACTACCATGATTGGCAAAGGCAAAAAGAAAGTCGTCCGCTTCCCCGCCGCCTGAGAGAATTCAACCACGGATGCCTTGATGTAGCGTGCGCTGTCCTCAGCGCAGTCATTCTCAAGCGTGCTAAGTCATCTGCGCATATCCGCCGCAGGACAGCGGCCGACTACAACGCACCGCACGGTCTTGTAGGGCGTCTGTGTCAGACGCCAATCAATTCAACCACGGATGACACGGATCACACGGATGTTGATGTAGCGTGCGCTGTCCCCAGCGCAGTCAGCCTCAACCGCGTCACGGCTCTGGACTGCGGCGATCCCGCGACTGCGGGACCGCTTTAAAAGCGCGGACATGTCCGCGCACTCCAAATCTCTTCCCTACCCGCCGTGGCGCGCAATCCATGGTTCCTGCCGGTCCCCTAAGAGGTGCTATTCCGAGGGAAGAACTCAATTTGTTCACTTCTACCCACAAAACCCCCTAGGGGGTTGTCCCCAGAATGTCGGGGATAGTCGCCTATATAAAACCACAAGATTTGTCTTTACAGGGCGTTTGGGACTAACGACACTCCGCGCCATTTACGACCAATTGTGTTTAAGTTTGTTCCCCTGTTTCCCCGATTGACTGGCGTATGCCAGCCACATCTTTTCCCCACAGAACATCGCTAAGGAGCGGCGGTCTCCGGGCCGCCGCTCCTGCATTTACGCGCCCGCTGCACGAAGGCAATGACCTTGCACAGAAACCCTGCCACAACGGCCAACATTTGTAGGACGCCCTTGTCAGACGCCGGCGTTTTGCGGATTGGCCTTTCGCAGAGCGAAGTCGCCGGGAACTTTTCTGTAGCCCGGGGCGCTGACCCCGGCGATAACAGAAAGGGAAGCCCGCAGGGTAAGCTCGCCGGGAGCGAGCGAATCAAACGCCTGGTTTTCTTTACCGATGTAAGAGTTTTGAGTTAAGGTTGTCACGACGGTCGAAAGGAAAAGATCGTCTCGGCTAGGCGGCCGAAATCAACACGCCAGCCGCGTATGCTCCCGGATTCGGGCATCCATGGTTTCCTAAATGTATTCGCGTTCATTCGTCCCGCCTCAGAGGCGGGATTCGTGGTTAACTCTGCTGCCCAGTTTAGAATTGGCGTTTCGTGCAAACGCCCTACAAAATGGTCGCCGATGGCTGAGACTGTTGACCGGCGAATGAGCACCCGCGCAACGGGGGTCGTGGGTATTGCCATTTTGTCGAGTCGCATACTCGGCTTGGTTCGCGAGACGGTGTTTGCCGGCTTGTTTGGCGCTGGACGGAATCTCGACGCGTTTCTGATGGCGTTTCGGTTGCCGAATCTATTGCGCGATCTGTTTGCCGAGGGCGCGCTTTCAACCGCGTTCATTACCACGTTTGCGAAAAAAATTGCGGTCGAAGGCGATCAATGGGCGTGGCGCCTGGCGAACAAGGTTGCCACGCTTACGGCCGTGTTCATGAGCGTGATCACATTGCTCGGAATCCTGTTCGCGCCGCAGCTGGTGGACCTTTTGACCTGGGGCAGTTGGTCGCCGGAGAAAACGGCACTCACGATTCTGCTCACCCGGATCATGTGGCCGTTCATGCTGATGGTGTCGCTGGCCGCGCTGGTGATGGGAATGTTGAACGCGAAACATGTGTTCGGTCCGCCGGCGATGGCGTCGAGTTATTTTAACCTTGGCTCGATTATCGCCGGCGTGGCGATCGGGTACTGGATCGATCCGCATTTTGGGGCGCGTTCGCTGGTGGGCCTGGCGATCGGCACGCTCATTGGCGGATCGTGGCAGTTGTTAGGCCAATTTCCCTCGCTCTGGAAAGTCGGTTACAGGTTTCACCCCGATTTTCATTGGCGCGACGAGGGCGTGCGCACGGTGCTGACATTGATGGGACCTGCGGTGATCGCGGCGAGCGCGGTGCAGGTGAACGTGCTGATCAATAGCGGTTTTGCGGCCAGTCTCGGAAACGGCCCGGTGAGCTGGCTCAACATCGCCTTTCGCCTGATGCAATTGCCGCTGGGAATTTTTGGGGTGGCCATTGGCACCGTGACATTACCGCTGGTCTCGAAGAGCGCCGCCGTCGGCAATACCAGCGAGTTTCGTGCGATTCTCGCGCGCGGGATGCGGCTGGCGTTTTTGCTCACCATTCCGTCGGCGATCGGACTCGGCATGCTGGCGTCGCCGATCATCAGCGTGATTTATCAACACGGCCGGTTCACCGCTGAAATGACGCGCCAGACTGCAGGCGCGCTGCAGTTTTACGCCATCGGCCTCGCTTCTTACGCGGCGGTGAAAGTGCTGGCGCCGGCATTTTATGCCATCGGCAAACGGAACACGCCGATGCTAGTGAGTTTTTTCGCCATCGGCGCGAATCTGTTTCTCAACTGGCTGTTCACGTTCCGGCTCGGTTGGGGCCATCGCGGATTGGCGCTTTCCACAAGCCTCGTGTCCACCATCAATTTTCTTTTACTTTACGCGCTGATGCGCCGGCATACGCGGAGGCTTGAGACGCGCCAGATGCTGGTGGGGCTCGCGAAGATTTGTGTGGCCGGCGGGTTGCTGGCGTTGATCTGCTGGGCGGCGAATTACTGGTGGCTGGATGCGTGGTCGGACATGCGGTTTTTCGAAAAGTTAGGAATCCTGCTCGGGGTGATTGCGGTTGGCGCGGCGGCGTTTTTCAGCGCGGCATTTCTTCTGCGCATCAGCGAAATTCAGGACATCATCGATGTGTTCCGGCGCAAGGTCCGCCGGTTGTAGAGGCGTTTGTGCCACGGCGAACACGATTCGGATTTGGGGAGCATACGCGTCTCGCGTGTGGGTCGTTGCGTCCCGCGACGACGAACTTCGATTCAGAGGAAGTCCGCGAAGCCGGGGACGCCTTCGCCAGCATCCGGGACGGGCGCGCTCCCCGGAATTATCCCAGCGCTTGATCTAGGTCCTCGATGAGGTCGTCGGCGTTCTCGAGGCCGATGGACATGCGCAACAGGCCCTCGGGCGACGTCGTGCCCGGGCCTTCAATGGATGCGCGATGCTCGATCAGACTTTCGACGCCGCCGAGGCTCGTCGCGCGAATGAAAATTTTCGTCTTTGCTGCGATGGCCATTGCCGCGTCATAGCCGTCTTTCGCTTCGAACGATAGCATTCCACCGAATGCGGACATCTGTTTTGCCGCGATCTTGTGTCCGGGATGCGAAGGCAAACCGGGATAATGGACCCGGGCCACTTTCGGATGTTGTGCGAGAAATTCCGCGACTTTCATCGCGTTCTCCGAGTGTGCGCGCATGCGCCACGGCAACGTGCGCATGCCGCGAAGGATAAGCCAGCAATCGAAAGGCGAGGGGACCGCACCCCCTTCATACTGGATACTGCGGATCCGCTGGAAAAACTCACTGTTTGTTTTGGCCACGACAATTCCCCCGAGAACATCGCAATGCCCACCGAAATATTTCGTCGTTGAGTGCAAAATTAAATCGGCGCCGAGATCGAACGGCCGTTGCAGCACCGGCGCCCATGTATTGTCGCAAACAAAAATCGCGCCGGCGTCATGAACAATTTCAGCGATGCCGGCGAGATCGACGATTTTTAGCAAAGGATTGGAAGGCGTTTCGGCCCAGGCCAGTTTTGTATTCGGTCGCAGCGCTTTTTTCACCGCAGCGAGATCGCTCATGTCCACGAAGTCGGCCTTGAGGCCCCAGCGCATAAAAATTTCACGAATCAATCGCGACGTGCCGTAGTAAGCGTCGACGTGCGCGAGGAGGTGATCGCCGGGGGAGAGCGCCTGCAAAATGGACATGGTCGCGCCGGTGCCGGAAGCGAACGCCGCGGCTGCTTCGCCGCCTTCGAGCATGCTTACGCCACGCTCGAGTGTCTGACGATTGGGATTGTCATTGCGCGTGTACATGAAACCGCGCGAGTACGTGCCTTCGACGTCGCGCTCGAACGTCGTGGAAAGATAAATAGGGGCGGCGACTGCTCCGGTCGCGGGATCAACCGCATGTCCCGCGTGCACGGCTATGGTTTCAATTTTCATTTGTGGCTGCGACGTTAACGTTTTCACTGCCGTTGTCGATCTTGGTGCTGTGCGGTTTGGAGTCTCCAGCGGAATTGCTGTAGCGTGCGCTGTCTCAGCGCATTCGATCTTTTTACGAAGAACTCCGCTGTGAGACAGCGGACACTACAGTTCGAGCTTGTGCGGCGATGAGGGTAGTCGCTACAAAATGTTTCTGTGCAGCGAGTCCTCAAAGATAAGCCGCCACGATTGGAACTACTCTTTCAACGGTCCAATGCACCGGTCTATTTTGTGACATTCAATACGCGTGGACGCGCGAGCTTGCTTGCCATGCCAGGGGTGCACAGCGCGTTCGTTAAGTATTGCCGGCTCGCAGCCGATTTTCGCATCGGCGTAGGGCGGTATGTGCTCATGCCTGATCACGTTCATTTGTTTGTGCGCTTTGGAATTGGATGCACGACGACTTTGGGAATGTGGATTAAGGGACTGAAACGTGGACTTGATAGCGTTCTACGCTTCAACCATCGCGAAGCCGCAAGGATAGCTGGCCAAAAGTTATGCTCATTTTGGCAGCCGGGTTATCACGATCACGTTTTGCGCAGCGACGAAAGCTACGGTGAAAAGTGGGAATATGTATTCCAGAATCCGGTGCGAGCCGGACTCGTCGCTCGGGCTGAAGATTGGCCGTATGCCGGCGAGATAGTGCGAATCGATCGAACCTAGCTGTAGTCTCCGCTGTCCCCAGCGGAGTTCTTGTTTTTGGCCAGATGTCGCCGCACTCCAGAGTTTTCGATTTGACGACGCCACTTGCCGAGCGCAAATAGCACCTTTCCCATGGATTCCGAGGAATGCGAAGATGCAGCAGCCCACACTATTTACGACGACGGCGTTTTCCGGATGGCTTGCGAGCAGTTTCGCGTCATTGCCGATTATCTAAACATCGACAAAGGCGACCGTGAGTGGGCGACGTACCCGAAGCGTGCCATCGCGGTAACACTGCCGGTGCACATGGACGACGGGAGCACCATGGCATTCCAGGGGTATCGCGTGCAACATCACATCGCGCTCGGCCCGACCAAGGGCGGCACGCGGTTTGCGCCTTCACTTTCGATGGGCGAAACGGCGGCGCTGGCGATGTGGATGAGCTGGAAATGCGCGCTGGCACAATTGCCGTACGGCGGCGCGAAAGGCGGCGTGGCGATTGATCCGGCAAATCTATCTCGCACCGAACTCGAGGCGGTCTCGCGCCGGTACATGCAGGAAATGATTCCGTTCGTCGGCCCGCACACCGACATCATGGGACCGGACATGGGTACCAACGAACAGATCATGGCATGGTTCATGGACACCTACTCGGTTTACATGGGTTACGCCGTGAACGAAATCGTCACCGGCAAACCGGTCGCGATCGGCGGGACCGAAGGCCGGCGTGAAGCTACCGGTCGTGGCGTGGTGTATCTGGTCGAGCGTGCCATGAACATGCTGAAAATGGATCCGGAAAAATGCACCGCGATTGTGCAAGGGTTCGGAAACGTCGGGTCTGTTGCAGCGTTATCGCTGGCGTACAAGAGTGGCGTCAAAGTCGTCGGCATCAGCGACGCGCATGCTGCAATTTATAACCCGAAGGGAATCGACATTAAAGCGGCCGACCAGCACATGCAGAAGAAGGGCAATCTCCGTGCGTTTGCTCAGGGCGATCATGTGAACCCTAACGAGTTTCTCACACTGCCGTGCGACATTCTTGTTCCAGCGGCGGTTGATCGCGTGATTACCGGGAAAAATGCCGGCCAACTGAAGTGCCGCATCCTGGCCGAAGGCGCGAACGGCCCCACCACACCCGACGCGGATCGGATCCTCGACCAGCGTTGGGACGAGGTCTTCGTAATCCCGGACATTCTTTGTAACGCCGGCGGCGTCATCGTTTCGTACTTCGAATGGGTACAGGGTCTGCAGGCGTTTCTGTGGTCGGAGTCGGAAGTAACGGACAAACTCTTCCGCATCCTCGAGCATTCGTTCGCGCAGGTCATCAGGCGCGCGAGGGATCACAAGGTCTCGCATCGAACCGCGGCCATGGCGACCGGCGTGGAACGCGTCATTAAGGCCAAACAAATGCGCGGGTTATTCCCATGAGCTGAAGTAGCGCATGCGTCCCGCTTGCGCTGCGCAGGCCAGAAGCCTGCGCTACCTTGTAGTCACGTTGGCGTTTCACAGAATCGAGCCAGCAGGAACCAAGCGAGATACGGGAAGCCCGAAGGTTGAGCAAGCTGGCGCGAGCGAATCAAACGCCCTACAATTGCACCAACGCCAATTATGAAGTTCTCGCACTCTGAGGAAAACCGTGACGGTCGGCAACTCGACGTTTTAACGGATGATGAGAACGGGCTACGAATCATTGTTTCGCGTCTGGGCGCCGAATTAATCAGCCTCGCACGAATGGATGAAGCCGGAAATTGCCTCGGTTTCCTGTACCGCGACAACGACGTTTCCGCGCCGTCTCAAGGCTGGGCAAATCATGCCACCGTGATGGGATATTATCTTCATCGGCTGCTAAATGGTCGCAGTTTCTATCGGGGACACGAAATCAAGGGCGGAACCCACGGCTTTCTTCGTTCGAAAACATGGCATCTCGTCGGGTCTTCTACCGAGGGCAGTGGCGCTTCGCTCAAATACCAAATCACACCGGACGATTTCTCGCCGATCGAATATACGCTGAAGGTGAGCGTGGATTTAACTTACGTGCTGGATGGCAATGAACTGCGAGTGCTTTTCGAGTTTCGAAATCATGAACCCGAGCTGACTGCACACCTGTCCTTTGGATTGCATCCCGGCTTCGCGGCGACTTCCTTCGATACGTTTCATCTGCAGATGCCGCGAGGATTATACCGCCGCTATTTTTCGCCGGGCAATTTTCTCTCCGGTCAAACCCGCGACATTGAGTTTGCCGGCGGCGAAATGCCGTTCCAAAAAACGGAGTTGCCTGGATCGGTCATTTTGGAATTAGTGGATGTTCCGCGGCCGCAATTTACCTATGTCGATCCGCCGAGCGGTCGCTGGGTGACTCTCGACCTGACCGGCGTGCCGTACATGACGTTGTGGTCCGATGGCGGGCCGTTTTTGTGCATCGAACCGTGCTGGGGTTTGACCGATTCGCATGAACAGCGGCCCTTTGAGCGGAAGCTGGGAATCCAAGTCATTCCAGCCCTCGGCGAATTACGCGTCTCCTTCAGCATGACTCCACAATTTGCTGCGTACGATTAAACGCCGGCAGCTGTTGTAGGGCGTCTATGTCAGACGCCGTCGCGTTGGCGTTTCACAGAAACGCCCTACAGTTCCGACGATGGTTGTAGAGGCGTTTGTGCCAAACCCCTGCCGGTGCTTGGCACAAGCACCGCTACAAGGGACGCGTCGCGGGTTTATGATGAGCACCATCGCTGTTTGCACGTACAAACGCCCTAGAACTACATCTGCCGGTTTAGAGCTCTCAGCGAAGTGATCTCCGTCCGCCTCGAATCAAAGCAGGAACGGGATAATGCGTTTTGTTCGTTGCTGGTACCCGGCATATCGCTCGGGGAATTGTTGAAGCATCAGGCTTTCTTCAAAGCCAAGTTTGATCCAGAAACTCACGAACATCAGCAGCACGCCCACAAATCCAGCCAAATGTCTTTGCACGAGTGCAGTTGCAAAGAACATGGCGAGCATCCCGGTGTAGATGGGGTGGCGGACGAATCGGTACGGACCGCGCTCGACGAGTTCATGTCCTTCTTTCAGCGTCACCATCCCGCTCCAGTTCCGTCCGAGGATCATTCTGGCCCATAGAGCGACCAGCAGCCCTGCGATACATAAGACCGCGGCGATCCACGCGACCGGTGCTACACGAGGAATGATGCGAAGATTCAGAGGAGATGGCAATTGCCAGCCGTTGATCAGCAAAAGGCAGGCGACTACGAACAGCGTCCAATACCGTAGCCGTTGCGAGTGGCTCTCACGATAAACGGTGCGTTTGGTCGATATCGCAGCAAGTAACCAAATTGCGGCGAATACAAGCCAGCAACCCCTCACAATATCCAGGGCCAACACGTATGCCTGCGTGGGATCGCTAGTTGATTGCGTCACTGGTGGTTTTATTTATGAAGGTCTGACCGGAACGCTTGGCAGTTTTTCCGCTTCTCCCGTTTCTTAAGGGGGAGAGGACTAACGTGAGGGTTTTGACCGCTCCCATCAAAGCTCAAAACCCTCACCCTGCCCGATCCCTTGCGAAGGGAGAGGAGAATTCAAGCTCAACATAGAGTGGAGAACCGTTCAACGCACTGCGCGAGTCGACCGAAAATCTTCGTGTCCATTCCTGTCCATTCGTGGTTAGCTTTCCCGGTCATGACTGTTTCTGCTTCGTTTCGCGCTCTACTCGATCAATCAATCGATTACGCGGGAATGTTTCCGCCTTGCGGTTTGGCACTCGAACCAGCGTTGCAGAACCAGGCGAGCTATGTGCGTTCGCCTGAAGTATGGATGCTGAACGGATTCGTTCTGCCGGTCGAACGCTTCCACGACACAAGACAATTTCTTTCAGAATTCGATCCCTCGCATCCGCTGCGCGTAGCAGCGCTCGGACCGAAAAGCGCCAATGCGGATGCGTTTCTCGACGCCCTTTACGACGCCGACAGGGAGATTCGTTCCTTCTCCAAATACGACGTTGATCTGATTTCGGTCAGTCATCTGGAGATGTTCTTGCCGTCGGACGTGGATGCCGCTGCTCTTAAGGAAGCGAGTGTCATTGTTGGTGATTCGCCGGTTTTCTTTGAAGCGCCGCCGGAGCGTGCCGAACAAACGCTCAAGTTGCTATCCGGGCACAATTCCGATGAGGAGGTAGCGACATTCGGTTTCAAATTGCGCACCGGCGGAGTAACACCAGACGCATTTCCAACTTCAGCGCAGATCGCCCGGGCTCTGGTAGCGCCAGCAACGCATCAGCTTCCCATCAAGTTTACAGCGGGTCTGCATCATCCAGTCCGGCAATTCCGCGACGAAGTGAAAGCGAAGATGCACGGGTTCCTGAATGTGCTCGGAGCGGCAGTACTTGCGGCGGAACATCAATGGGATGCAGATCAAGCCACGATGATGCTCGAGGAAGAAGATCCGGGATCTTTTGCATTTACTGACGATTTTTTTGCGTGGCGCGACTGGAGAATCGATACAGAACGTCTGCAATACCGGCGGAAATTCGTCAGGTCCTTCGGCAGTTGCAGCTTCGATGAGCCGCGCGAGGATTTGCGCGGATTAAAGCTATTGTAGCGGCGGTCTATGACCGCCGGTGATGTGGCGCAAGTTTCTAACTTGCGTTCTCGCATGCGCAACTTACAAAGTTGCGCCACTTTAACTTTGGCCATGCCACTCAAATCGTTCATCGAAGTTTCACCGGATTCGCATTTTCCCCTGGAAAATCTTCCATTCGGCGTTTTTCAACCGAAGCAAGGCAAACCGCGCGTGGGCGTCGCGATTGGGGATTTGATTGTTGATCTTTCGGCGTTGGAAGAGCTAGGGCATTTTCAATCGTCAGAATTTCAGAGCCAAAAGGTGTTTTCTCAGGATTCTCTGAATTTATTTCTCGCGCTCGGGCGACCGGCCTGGCGGAAGACCCGCGACATTCTTCAGCATCTTCTGTCAGCGGACACACCAACTCTGCGTGATGACCGGCGGCTTCGCGAAAAAATCTTTCACGCGCAAAAAGACGTGGCGATGAAACTGCCGGCGCGGATCGGTAATTACACCGATTTTTACTCCTCCTACCACCACGCCCATAACGTCGGGACGATGCTGCGTGGCCCTGAGAACGCGCTGATGCCAAACTGGAAATGGTTGCCGGTGGCATATCACGGACGCGCCAGTTCGATCGTCGTCAGCGGGACTGACGTTCGTCGGCCCAGTGGGCAGACCAAAGCGCCGGATGCGCCTGCGCCGGTATTTGGCCCAACCAAAAGCCTCGACTACGAGTTGGAGACGGCGTTTCTAATCGGGCCGGGTAATTCGTTAGGCCAAGCGATCCCGGTTGAGCGCGCCACCGATCACATCTTCGGACTGGTTTTGATGAACGACTGGAGCGCACGCGATATTCAGGCATGGGAATATCAGCCGCTCGGGCCGTTTCTGGCGAAGAATTTCGCGACCAGTATTTCGCCATGGGTGGTAACGCTCGACGCGCTCGAACCTTTCAGGAAACCGCTTCCGCCACAGGATCCGGAGCCGCTGGCGTATTTGCGGGCAAAAAACGATTTCGCATTCGACATTCAGCTGGAAGCGCATCTGCAAACAACGTCGATGAACGCGCCGCAAGTGATCACGCGCACGCAATTTTCAAAATCTTTATTGGAGCATTTCGCAGCAACTTGCGCATCACACCGTCAACGGCTGCAACCTGGAACCCGGCGATTTACTCGCCAGCGGCACAATCAGCGGAGCAAGCGAAGATTCGCGCGGCTGCATGCTGGAATTGACCTGGCGCGGCGCCAATCCGTTAAAGCTGCAAAACGGCGAAACGCGCAAATGGCTCGAAGACGGCGACCGCCTGACGATCACCGGCTGGTGCCAGGGGGACGGTTATCGCGTTGGTTTTGGAGAAGTCACCGGCCGCATTTTGCCGGCGGCGTCGGGCGAGTAACCGAGACCATTCCCACTTACAGGCGCATCCTTACCCGTTCGCGTGCGCCATGCCAAAAGCGCAATACCCGCACCGTGCGTGACTGCTCATCGATCCGATAAATTACCAAGTATGGATACGGCATCACAAAACGCGCTCCGGGACGCTCGGCGATGAATCCACCTCTTTCCGGGAATGTGCGTAATGACTTGGCTTGATCCAATAATTTCGGAACAAAGGTCTCAGCTGTTGTCGGGTTGTCGTGCGCGATGTAATCTCGAATTTGCTCCAGGTCACGAAGTGCCGAGCGAGCAATGATTATTTCGTATTCCACGAGGCGACGATGCGGCGAGCCTCATCGACGCTCACGCCGCCGTCTTTCGCAAATGACTTGTCAGCTTCGTCTATGGCGGCCGTCAATTCCGGGCTTGCCTCAAGCGTGTGAGCCTGATGGAGGTCCGCCGCGCGACGGTAGATGATCTCCAGTTCAGCGGGAGTCAAATTGGGCAACTGGTCTAGAATCTCTGTAGCGCTCACTATGTAATAATAGATTAACGGGGCGACGGGTTCAATATTTCGGCGATGTGCTCTCGTTGAGCACAAAATCCGATCGTCTATTTGCTGCCGGGCTTGACGGCTGGAGTTTTGGCGAGATCCGGCGGGAGATTGTCTGCAGGGAACGTTTCGACGTTCATCTCGATCAGGCTGACGAACGGACAGCCAAAATCCGGTTTGGCTGCGCCGCTGCGGTCCACAATCACGCCGACAGCTGCGACCGCAGCGCCGTGGGCGCGCACGATATCGAGTGTCTCCTGCACGCGACCGCCTCGGGTGACAACGTCTTCGACCACGACAAATGTCTCGTTAGGCGGAATTTGAAAGCCGCGGCGTAAAACAAGCCGGCCTTCCTCTTTCTCGACAAAAATGTGGCGTTTGCCCAGGGAACGGCCGACTTCCTGCCCCACGACGATTCCGCCAAGGGCTGGCGAGATCACCGTGTCGCAATCAAACTGACGTAGTTTTCCGGCAAGCCGAGCGCAGACCTTGGCAGCGACGTCAGTGTGCTGAAGAAGCAATGCGCATTGGAAGTATTCGCGGCTGTGAAGACCGGAACGTAAGACGAAGTGGCCGTCCAATAGCGCGCCGGTTTCCCGGAACAATGCCAGCAGATCTTCGCTCATCTGGGGCGGGGTCGCCGCTGGCGTGCTCCGTTCGACGGCTTGCCGAAAACCAATGCGCAAGTTTGGAGGGATGTGAACAGTGATCGGGAAACGAGGGCTCGCCGTATAAAGTAAAGGCCGTTCGACGAGCCGTCGAACGGAGCACGCCAGCGGCATGCGCTCCCCGGAAGCGGACTATTTCTAGCCGGAGGTGTCATACACTGTTTGCCCGGCTTCCGCGACGGCGGCGATTACTTCGATTTCTACATTTGCTCCCCTCGGGAGTGCGGAAACCTGCACGGTAGAACGGGCGGGGGGATCTTGTTTGAAATAGGAGCCGTATGCTTCGTTCACCGTCTGAAAGTCGCCGAGGTCGGTCAGGAAAATCGTGCTTTTGACAATGCTGTCGAAAGTAATTCCCTCGGCGGTCAAGATGGCTCCTATGTTGTCCATTACGCGGCGGGTCTGCGTGGCGATGTCGCCGGAAACGATTTGTCCGGATTTTGGGTCGAGTGGAATCTGCCCACTGCAAAACAGGAACCGCCCAATGCGCACACCTTGCGAGTAGGGACCAATCGCCGCCGGTGCGTCCTTGGTGGAAATGCTCTTCTTCATGGCGCCGATTGTAACCGCAAATCTAACGGGCACAATGAATCGCCACAGGACCCTCCGTCTCATTTCGATTGAATTTACTAATCGAATCCTCCTACTATGGGCCGAAATCGAAGACGGGAGGTCGCTGGTTGATTCCTTCGCCGAAGTCGATTCAACGAATTAATATCAATGTCGGCCCGAAAGCTCGCTGCGGATAAATTGCTCTGGGAAACCTTCGGGCGCTGGAAACGGTCGAGCCCTGAACTACATCGCATTCAATTTCTGAAGACGGTTCCATTCTTTGACCGGCTCTCGAATCGGCAGCTCAAAAGTGTCTCCGATATCATGTTTGAGCGCATCTACGACACCGATGAATCAATTTTTGAAGAGGGCCAACCTGGAGCGGCGCTCTTCCTGATTTTGGATGGCAAAGTGGCAATTGAGATCTGCCGCGAAGCTGGCACAACACGCTTAGCCGTCCTGGAAAACGGTGCCTTCTTCGGCGAAATGGCGTTGCTGGATGAAACGCCGCGATCAGCAAACGCGCGGGCCCTGGAAAGAACCCAGGCACTGGCGCTTTATCGGAATGATCTTAACGATCTGGTTGGCCGGGATGCGAAGACGGCCTGCCAAATTTATCGGTCTCTTGCGGGAATGATTGGCGATCGCCTTCGTTTGACCAATGAATTGGTGCAAATGCAAACACCCGCCGACGAAGTCGCATTAGGATGAGCAACGGCCAGGACTTCGAGGAAAGAGAGCGAGCGCGCAAAGTTCGCCGCGTAGTTTTTTATCTTACATTCGGAGCGCTGACCCTGGTTGTGGGAGGATTCCTTGTCTGGAAACTACGGAGTCTGATTCTGCCGATCATCGTTGGCGCGTTATTGGCGTTCGTGTTCCGTCCGGTGAAGGATCGTTTCAGGACCCGCTGGTTGCCTCACGAGCTCCAGGTATTGTGTTCCTTCGCGGCGATCGGTCTGGCGCTGTTTTTCGCATTTAATACTCTCCGCAAGCATATTCCCGACGAAGAGCAGAAGCTCGAGTTCAAAGTCCGGCTGCAATATAAACTGAATGAGAAATACCAGCAGCTGGTGGCGAAACCGGCAGAAGGAAAATCAAATACAGTGGGACCACTGGTTGAAAAACAACTGGGACCCCTGATGGATAAGGTCAACCAGTTCCTCGAACTGAATCCGAAAGAAGGCGACCTGTTCCTGAAATATGCTGCGGGATACAATGGCAAACCGCCGGTCGAGAAAAAATTCGTCGATTACTTTTGGGCCAACCAAAAAACCGGGAAGTATGTAATTCCCGAAAAGCCCCCGGAGAATGCGGCGCCGTCTACAACGCCGGTTACAGCCGCGCCGGCGCCGGTCGCGGACGAAGGAACAAGTTTGGAGAGTAAATTATCTGCGTGGATGCTGGCGCCGTTGATTTTTATCTTTCTAGGCTTCGATAACGGGCAGATCCGCCGCTTTTTCATCGGCCTGGTGCCCAATCGTTACTTTGAGTTATCGCTCACGGTCCTCGACGAACTCGACGACGCCATCGGCAAGTATTTACGCGGGACCTTGACGGAATGCTTTCTGGTAGGTCTGACTCTCATAGTGGGATTGATCCTTCTTGGGATTCCCGCGGGCATTGCCATCGCCATTGGCGTTGTTTCCGGACTGGTGAACGCCATTCCTTTTCTGGGGACGATTATCGCCCTGGTCATTGGAGTGGGCTACGCCTTGATCGCCGAAAACATAAGGCCGCTCATTCCCGGCCTGAATCCCAATGATCTGGCGATATACGTCGTGATTCTGGTCGTAGTTGCACACGTGCTGGATGATGTCCTTTTTCAGCCCTTTGTCCTTGGCAGCGCGGTGGACATTCATCCACTCGTGGTAATCATCGCCATCCTGGGAGGCTCCCTCATAGGAGGTTTGTGGGGCATGTTATTCGCGATTCCCACGGTGGTCGTAGTGAAGACCGTCGTTGCAACTTTCTTCAAAGAACTGAAGGATTATCGCATTATTTGATTGGTCGTAGTTTGGGATCCAGTTTTCGACTGGTCGAATTGAGCGTTGGGCGTTCGACGTTGAGCGTTGGACGTTTTCTGCTTTAATAAGCAGCCCGCTCAGACGAGCGGGCTGCCGAAACGGCTGGGTAGCTCAGTCGGCAGAGCAGTGGACTGAAAATCCACGTGTCGGCGGTTCGATTCCGCCCCCAGCCATTTCCTCGTTTTCATAGGTAAAGCAAAGTGAAAACGAACTTTCTGGCTCCGGTTCGGATTGGACTTGGAATGAAAGAAAATGAAGGTTTGGACGGGTTTCGGCGTCATGCAACATTTCAGAAACGTTCGCGCAAGCGCCCAGATCCTCCCAGAGCCGTTTTGATTGCGATTGGCATCCTTATTTCTTACGATTCGAACCCTCTGGAATGAGGCGTTATCCTCATGCGTTTTTTTCACGAATTGGATCCCCTCGCAAGTCATGTGGCAATCGCAGTGCTTGCCATTGTCACTTGGGTCTTCATAATCGTTCCGCTGTGTAGAAGATTGCGCCCGAGGTTGCTTTTGCTAAGCAAAAATAACTTGCTCAAAAAGCGGTTGGCAGCGGCGACCACTGTAATTCTCGTATTCGCAGTGGGCTTGTGGATGGGATGGCACAAGGATGCAATATCCGCTCGCCTGTCGGGCTCGCATAGCGAGTTGACGCAAACTATCCCATCTCCGTCACCATCACCTGGTCCCTCGACACTAACGGAGTCTCCGGTGGAAGCTATGGCCCAGACGCCGGCATCCTGGCCGCCGCTGGCAGATCAAACTCCTGCATCCCGGCCGTCGCTGGTAGATCAGTTGCTGCGAGAAGGCATCGAGCTGCGCGATCGAGGGGACAGGACAAATGCTGTCGAGCGCTTGCAGGAAGCGTTGGATAGCGAACCGAATAACGCCGGCGTACTCGCCGAACTAGCGAAGACTTACGATCTCATGCAGCTTTACGACCGCGCGAATGAAACATGGCGCAAACTTCAGGAGATGGGCCCCTCGGCTGGTACGGCATACCAGATAGCCGATCGACGTCTGAAGGTCGGGGCTCCGACTCCAGCCGCAGCGCCGATGACGACGGTTCCGGATTCTTCACCGGGTGAGGTAAGCGCTTTGCCGTCTGGAACCCCTGCTAATCTTGCCGAGTACGTGGTAAAGCCGAGCGAATCTGAGATCGCCCAAATCTCGCCACTGCCCACTTCCACTGCATCGGAAGTATCTTCTTCCGCAACTCGTGCGAGTCCAGCAGAGCCGGGACCTTCCGCCGAAACTGCGGTCGCTCAGCCGGGCGGCCGTCTTATCGTTTTGAGGGCCCCGAACTTTGGATGGAATTTGGCTCTCAATGTTAAGATCGATGGGAGAACGGCCGCCAACCTTGTGCAGGGACGCAGCTACGACGAGATGGTGCCGGAGGGGCGTCATACGCTGACCGTGTCGGCCGTGCCAAACTATAAGCCGACATCGACGGTGCTGAACGTGCAGCACGGACAAACTTACGTATTCACGGCAACACGGCAGAACACGGATAGTGTTGTTCTCGTTCCATCAGCCCTCCCGCCAGCGCAGCCCCGCTAGGTTGAATAACAGCCGCTGAGGCGAACAAGCTTTCATCGCGAGAAACATGGACTGAAAATCCACAGTGGACTGTTCGATTCTGGCGTCCCCTGTTTGCTCAGCGCCTCCCGAGTGCGATCCATTGGAACGATGAAGTACGACTGGAAAGAGGCGGGCGAGGAATGGTCGCAACCGTGGGGCAGTTCCACGGCGCAATGGACCGGAACGATTTTTCCTCGCATTCGCGATTGTCTGCCGGCCGGGACGATTTTGGAAATTGCGCCCGGGTTCGGGCGCTGGACGCATTATCTGAAGGATTATTGCGATCAGCTGTGGGCGGTTGATAAATCGAGTGAATGCATCGAAGCGTGCCGCGAACGTTTCGCGAGTGATTCGCATGTGAACTGCGTTCTGAATGACGGCCGTTCCTTGTCGATGGTTCCCGATTCATCAGTCGATTTCGTTTTCAGCTTCGATTCCTTCGTGCATCCAGACCGGGAGATCGTGGAAGGCTATCTGCGGCAACTCCGCACAAAGTTGAAAATCGGCGCCAAAGGTTTCATTCATCATTCGAATTTTGGTGAATATGTTGATTCACCACGCGAACGGCTCCCGGAGTTTTTGGCAAAGCCGTTGATCAAGGCGGGAATTCTCGATTGGGCGCATCATCGGAATCCGGACATGAGCGCCAAGTTGTTTCGTGCTCTCTGCGAACAGAACGGCCTGCATTGCATTAGTCAGGAACTTGTGAATTGGCGGGGCAGACGGTTGATCGATTGTTTGTCGTTGTTTGTCCGAAGCAATTCGGCTCCGCAAAACTCTACGAAGATCATTCGAAACCCAAACTTCATGCGTGAAGCCGCGCGAATTCGCCGGCAATCGCAAACGGACGCCCTGACAAATTAGTCATCTGAAAACGTGCGGCTGTAGCGTCCGCTGTCCTCAGCGGATTTCGAAGACTACTGCACTGAGGACAGCGCACGCTACAGCACACCGCGCTGAGGACAGCGCACACTACAGCACGGAAATGATGATAAAGCGCATTGCGTAATCCGTTTTGTTTGTTCAAGATCCGCCGCATGCCTGACGTTCAACCCCCGCCGCCTTTGCCGAAATCACAGCCGTTCTTTGGGCGGCGGCATAGCACGATTCTTAAATTGCTCGGAGTCGGCGCGCTGGTGTTGGTGTTGCTGATTCCACTGGCGATGATCACCGGGGTTTTGCGCGAGCGCCTGGGGCGACGGAATGAGGCGGTGACTGACATCACTTCGTCGTGGGGCAGGGAACAAAACGTGATCGGGCCGGTGCTCGGGATTCCGTATCAATACACGTTTAAGACTGTCAAAGAGGTTCCGGCGCCGGACGGGAAAGTGGAGCACCGCACGGCAGAAGATTCATCCATTCCAATATCTGATGGTCGGCGCTGCGCTGTGTCTGTTTTATCTGCTGCTGTTGTCGGTTTCGGAATTCATCGGGTTTAGTTGGGCTTATCTGATCGCTGCGGTTGCATCGATAGCGTTGATCACTTGGTATTGCCGCTTTTTCCTGGGAGGCGGCGTGCGCACATTCATGATCGGCGCCGGATTGGCAGGCGTGTACCTGTTTCTGTACATCACTCTGCGACAGCAGGATTACGCGTTGCTAATGGGCGCAATCGCCCTCTTTGTCGTGCTGTCGATCGTGATGTACGTCACGCGCAAAATCGATTGGTACGCACGCGACGCCGGTTGAGGCGACGGTCCTGAAAGATTGACAGAATCGGTCTGATTTTGTATCAGGCCAGTTCCGGTCATGGCTGAATTCACCGTTAATCCAAAGCGTTTTGATCCGTATAAAAATTTCAAGTTCCGTGTTAAATGGGACGGGCGATACGTTGCCGGGGTCAGCAAAGTAAGTGGCCTGCGGCGTACCACCGAAGTCATTCGGCATCGCGAAGGCGGCGATCCCAGTACGAGCCGCAAGTCGCCCGGTTTGACCGAATTCGCACCCATTACGCTTGAGCGTGGGATTACACACGACCCGGAATTCGAGAATTGGGCAAACAAAGTATGGAACCTTGGGGCCAGCCTCGGCGCCGAAGTTTCTTTGAAGGACTTTCGCAAGGACATCGTTCTGGAACTTTATAACGAGGCGGGACAGGTCGTCATCGCATACAAGATTTATCGGTGCTGGGTTTCTGAATACGAAATCCTGCCCGACCTTGACGCTAATGCGAACGCCATTGCGATCGAGCACATCACTCTCCAGAACGAAGGCTGGGAACGAGACACATCGGTGAAAGAACCGGTCGAGCCTTCTTTCAAAAAATCGTGATCAATTTTGTCGGTCGAAGGGCCTCGGCGGCGTCGCGCATGTGAGGATTACACTTCGTGGAGCATTTCTTGGCCTGACGGCGCTGGTTGTTTCTCTCGGCGTGTATCTGTTCTGGCTTTGGCGGCCTGAACATCAGGTCCGGTTGCACACCGAAAATTTCTTTCACGCGATCGACGGCAGAAACTGGGAAACGGTGGCCGATTTCATCGGCGACCATTACCACGATCAGTGGAACGACGATCGGGCGCGCCTTCTCGAGCGCATGCGGGAAGGTTTTCGGTGGGTGCCCGGGTCGAGGATCATCGCGACCAACCCTTCTGTGCGGGTTGAGACGACGCGCGCGATCTGGGTTGGCAAAATCGTTGTCTATAGCAGCGATGATGGGGTTATGGATGTGCTCGACCAACACGTTAATAAATTATCCACCCCGTTCGAGTTCGAGTGGCGGCACATCTCGGGTAAACCGTGGGATTGGAAGCTCGTGCGCGTGAGCAATCCGTCGTTTCAAATCCCATCGGGCATCTATTAACTCACTGAGAATTTTCAGTGTCGGTTGCTGCCGGAAGAAAAATTCCTGCTTTCTAGGAAAGCGCAGGTGAAGTGTCCGCTGTCTCAGCGGAGATCAGTTGAAACCGATATTGCTCCATTGAAATGCGCTGGGACAGCGCACGCTACAGGCTCCTGTCGGCATCTATTTGCCTTGGGCCTGACGTAACTGGATTTTGGCTGCGTCGACTTCGCGCTGGGCTTGCTGGCTAAGAAGAATCCCGCGGAGTTTTTCGCCCTGATAATATCGGGCGATGAACTTTTTCTTCGCATGGGTGCCAGTAAGGTCGATCCGTGTGGGCGAAAGCGTGAAATCACCGACAAAATCCATCCGCAAATCAAACATCTCTGTCCAAAAATAGGGGACATGCTCGTAGCGAATGCGCTTCTTTCCGGTCATGTTGGCGCCAGCAACCAGCCCCTGTTCCCGGGCGTTTTCCCAGTGAGTCTGACGTCGCATCCCGCCCATGATCCGGTCTGGATAAAAGGCAAGATCGCCGATGGCATAAATTCCTTTTTCTTCTGTCTCGAGATATTCGGTAACGGGCGACCCATGCGGTCCAGAAAGTGGTGTGTTGCGCACCAGATCGAGATTCGGTTCCGAGCCGCACGCAACCACCGCAAGGCCGACGGGAAAACGGTTCCCGCTTTTGGTTTGAATATTGCGAAGGACGGTTTTGCCTTCGAATCCGTTTAGAGCTTCTCCCATCGACAACACGATGCCGTGCTTTGCAAAGTAATCGGTAAGCCATGCGCCGGCCTCTGGATCGATGTAGCGATTCAGCAAGTACTGGTCACGATGCATCAGGCCTACCTTCATTTTCATCATGCGCAGGCTTGCCGCGGCCTCACATGCCAGCAGGCCGCCTCCAATGACCATGATGGTCTTTTCCAGGTTCGACATTTCGCGCAACGCGAGCGCGTCGCGAATGGTTCGCAGATAAATCACGTTGCCGAGACTTGTTCCCGCCACCGTCGGCCGCAGCGGCCGGCTGCCCATCGCCAGACATGCTTTTGTAAATTCAATGCTCTCGCCATTGGCCAGCACAGCGAGTCGGCGCTCGATGTTGAGTTGGGTGACCACCGTGCCGAACCGCGCCTCGATCTTGTGGGCGTCGAACCAGCGCTCATCGAACTCCTGCACTTTCTTGAGACTCGCTTCCTTTTCGCGCAAAAAGCTCTTTGAGAGTATCCAACGCTTATAGGGCGGGGATCCTTCCGCACCGACGAGCGTCACGGAGCCTCGCTTGTCGTATTTGCGAATCCCTTCGCAGGCGCTTGCTCCGCCAATGCCCGCGCCAATGACAAGATAATCACGCTGAATCATAGGGAAACTTTAACCATAATTTCACGGGGGGTGCGACGACAAGTGAAATCGTCAAGCGCGGCGCAAATTTGGCCCGCTGAAGCCCGCCCACGAAGCACTTAGGCGAGCGAATCTCTCTTGCTTTGTCGCCCTTCTTTTCGGCAGACTGTCGGCGCTATGAATGATTCATTTACCCAGCTTAAAGATACTACAGCGAATCCGGCGCCGCTTGGGTTGCTAGGCTTTGGCATGACTACTGTCTTGCTTAATCTGCATAACGCCGGGTTTTATGAACTCAACAGCATGATCCTCGCGATGGGAATCTGTTATGGCGGCGTGGCGCAAATTGTGGCCGGCATCATGGAGTGGCGAAAAGGCAACACTTTTGCCACGACCGCCTTTCTTTCCTATGGCTTGTTCTGGTTCTCGCTCGTAGCGCTGATTGTATTCGGAAAGCTGGGATGGGCCACGCCTGCCAATGAAACTGCGATGGCCGCTTATCTCTTTATGTGGGGTTTGTTTACCGCAGTAATGTTTATTGGCACGTTCCGATTGCATGTAGCCGGCCAGGTCGTGTTCGGTTCACTGACTATTCTTTTCTTTCTGCTTGCGATCGGCGATTTCGTCGGTGCAGGACCCGGTTTCAGACATTTCACCGGATACGAAGGAATTTTTTGCGGATTGTCCGCGATCTACGCCGGGCTCGCGCAAGTGCTCAACGAACTTTACGGCAAAGTCGTGCTGCCTCTTGGCCTGGTGATGAGATGATTTTCACCACGAAGGACACGAAGAGCATGAAGGATTTACAAGACAACTCGCCTAAGGCCGTTCTGCAGTTTCGTGACGTTGAAGTTTATCAGCAGACCAATTGGAATCTTAGCTAGACGCATGTAGGTAAGGATTTGCGCGTGGTGGATTGGCAGAAGCGTCTCAACGGACTTGATCTCCACGATGAGCTTGGCATCCACAAGGAGATCGATTCGATAGCCACAATCGAGCAGAACATCCTTGTAGCGCACTGGCAGCGACAACTCCATTTGAAATGGGATCTGTGCGCGCGACAGCTCGTAGCCCAGGCAGTGACGGTATGTCGATTCGAGCAAGCCTGGTCCAAGCGTGCGATGAACCTCAATCGCGCATCCGATCACATGCCGCGACAATTCATCAAATTCCATCTTCGTGTCCTTCGTGGTGAAATTAACACCGCTCTTTCAATAAGCTCGCCGCGAGCTTAAGTGCGGACTCGCTTTTGCCGCCGAGCATGCGCGCAATCTCTTCCTGCCGCGCTTTCCCGGTGACTTCGCGCAGGTTTGAAAAGGTGCGACCGCGGGACACGTCCTTTGTCACAACAAAATGCGAAGAAGCAGTCGCTGCGACTTGCGGCAGATGGGTGATGCAAATCACCTGATGATCGTGCCCCAGGGTTTGCATCTTTGCGCCGACTGCGTGGGCGATTTCGCCCCCGACGTTAGTGTCGATCTCATCGAACACCAGCAATGGGATGGCGTCCTGCGCCGCCAATGCAGATTTGATCGCCAGCATTAGTCGCGAGATTTCGCCGCTGGACGCGATGGCGCGAAGCGGTTTCAGCGGTTCACCCGGATTTGGCGAGAACAGGAATTCCAGTGAATCGAATCCGTTAGGCCGCGGTTGATCGAGTGCACCGAGTCGCGCTTCGAATTCTGATTGTCGAAACCCAAGATCGCGCAAGTTGCGCCGGATATTGTCGGAAAGTTTTGGCGCAGCCTTTGCACGGACTTTGCGCAATCCCTCGCCTGCGCGGTTCATTTTCGCGCGAACATTTTCAATCTCTTTCGCCAGACGCTCCAACTCCATGTCGCGTCCTTCGATTTTCTGCATTCGTTCGACGGCGCGCTCGCCAAAGGCGATCACTTCGGAGATCGAAGCGCCATATTTGCGCTTCAGAGTTTCAAAAAGAGAAACGCGTTGCTCGAGCGCTGCGAGTTGTTCCGGGTCAAGATCGAGTTTTTCTGCATACCTGGAAAGCGCGCGCGCAATCTCGGAGAGCTCAACCACGCTGGCCGCGTGGGCGGACGAAAATTGTGCCATTGAACTGTCGATTTTTTCCAGTTCTCGAAGCAAGCGTTGCGTCTCCGCGAGCTGGGAGAGGATCGACTCATCCGCTTCTGAAAGTTTGTTGGCGACTGCGCTGGCCAGTTCGATCAATCGTTTGCTATTGCTGCCGAGTTTGTAGCGTTTCTCGATTTCTTCTTCTTCGCCTGCTACGAGGTTGGCCGAGCTGATCTCGGAAATCTGATGACGGAGAAGATCCAGTTCCTGTTCGCGGGTCGTCTCGACTGTATTGAGAGCAGCATGTTCGGCGAGGAGCGTCTGCAATTGGCGGTAGAAGTTTCGATATTGCTCCAGTTGCTTCTCAGCGCGATGCGAACGAATCGAGTACACCCAATTGCTTCTCGGGCGAGAGCAGGGACTGATGATCATGCGGCCCGTGAAGATCAACAAGTTCGTCGCCGAGATTTTTCAAAATCGACAAAGTCGTGGGCGAACCGTTGATGAACTGGCGATTCGTTCCGGTCGACGAGAGGGTGCGCTTCAGAATCAGATCGTTTTCGCACGGTTCGATTCCGGCTTCGACGAAGTTGCGGATTGAGTCTCTGCAAGTCCGGTCCGCTAAAAACTGCTTCGACCGTGCAAAGATCCGCGCCAGTGCGAATCAGCGATTTGTCCGCACGCTCGCCGAGCAAAAGTTGCAGCGCCCCGATGATAATCGATTTCCCTGCGCCCGTTTCTCCCGTGACGGCGACAAACCCGGATTCCATCTGCCACTCGAGTTCTTCCACGAGCGCCAGATTCCTTATCCGAAGTAGACTGAGAACCGTAGGCATTGGAGGTACTGGCAGTTTTGGTGAAACCGCTTATGTCACTCTATCTCTGGTTCACTCTTTGACACCATATACCAGGCGGAATCGCGCTTTTCGAGGAGGAACGTATGCGTGCTGACACTCGTGCTGGTACTAACGTCGGCCTGCAGACGACCCCGCTCTCGCGAAATGTTAATGGCCCCAATCGGCTCGTTAGTCGCATAAGACACAAGCCGCACAACTTCCTCAAAGTCCTTGCGGGGAAGCGGCGTGCGCGGATTGAGCCATGCATGTTCGAGGTTGTAACGGTACCGATCTTCCGCACATGCGGATACGAGTAAGAGGCAAACGACAGCGGTTAGCCTTTTCACGCGCCGATGTAATCGTTAACAACAATTCGGGATCAAAGCTGCGTTCTCTGACCTCATCGAATGATTCCGCGTTCGCTCTGTTCGATGAATTGAATGATCTCGGTGATCTCCTCCGTCTGCGGCAATTCCTTTTGCACCGCTTCGATTGCCTGGCGCGTGTTGTATTTCGAGCGGTAGATCAGGCGGAATGCTTCTTTGATCAGCTTTACGCTTTCGATTGGGTAATTCTTGCGTTCCAAGCCGATCAGGTTAATTCCGCGAATTTCGGCCGGATTGCCATCTGCGATCATAAATGGCGGGACGTCCTGAACAATCTTTGAGCAGCCACCGGTGATGGCGAACCGTCCAATCCGGCAAAATTGATGAACCGCAGTGAGGCCACCCATTACCGCATGATCTCCTATCTGAACATGGCCGGCCAATGTCCCGTTATTGGAGAAAACGACCTGGTCGCCAACGCTGCAATCATGGCCGATATGACTGTAGGCGAGGAAATTCCCGCCACTGCCGACGCGCGTTTTTCCTTCGCCCGTTGTGCTGCGATTTACCGTAACGAATTCTCGAAACGTGTTTTCGTCGCCGATTTCCAGGTAGGTCGGCTCACCGGCATACTTTAAATCCTGCGTTTGCTGGCCGATCGAGCAGTACGCGTAAAATCTGTTCTTCGCGCCAGCCTTCATCGGTCCGCAAAGCGTGACATGATGCTGTAACCAACAACCTGGGCCGAGAACGACGTCGGGTCCGACGATGCAGTATGGACCGACGCTTGTCCCGGCGCCGAGTTCTGCTGCGGGATCAATAATTGCCGTCGGATGAATTTGCACCTCAGACATAATGGCGAATGACGAATGACCCGCCTTTGCAAAGCTTCGGCGTGGCAAGCGAATGACGAATGAATGACGAAGCTCGCAGCTGGAACGCTTTCTCGCGCCGGTTGTCATTCCGAGCGGAGCGAAGCGCGGTCGAGGGATCTCTTGCTCTTTCTGCAGCCGGAAAATCCGGACATGTCTCGACTTCGCTCGACATGACAAGAAGGTTCATATGAAAAGTGAACTTGTAATTCCTTCGTCATTCGCCATTTGGAATTACTTCCGCATGCGGCATTCGATCTTCGTCATTCCGCTCATTTGTCCAAGAACGTGAACATCAGTTCGGCTTCGGAAACGACAGCGTCGTTTACTACGCAGTAGCACTTCGTTTTCGCCATGCGGTTGCCACGCGCTCTCGTCAGCTCGGCGTGAATGAAAATCGTGTCGCCTGGAAAAACCGGTTTGCGAAATTTCACCTCGTCCGCGCTCATGAAATAGCCGACACGACTCGAAGTCTTCGTCAATTTAAACAAAAGAATACTGGCCACTTGTGCCATCGCTTCTACTTGCATTACTCCAGGCATGACAGGATGACCGGGGAAATGCCCCTGAAAAAACGGCTCGTTAATGGTGATGGATTTTATGGCCGTAATTTTGTTTTCGCCCTCGAAGCCGATGACCCGGTCAACCATCAAAAAAGGATAGCGGTGCGGAAGGATCTTCATCACTTCGCCTGTGTCCAGGCCGGAATCGCCGATGGGGATCGCGCGCGACACAGCTAAGGTGCTCCTGCGCGTTTGTTCACGAGCGATCGAGCGGGCCAGTTCCGCGTTCGTCGCGTGACCGGGTTTAACCGCAACCACATGTCCTCGAATACGCCGGCGGACTAGCGCGAGATCGCCTATGATATCGAGGATTTTGTGCCGTACGAATTCGTCCGGGAAACGCAATGGTTCCTTGCTTAAGACCGCTTCGCCGCGCACGACAATCGCGTTTTCGAGGCTGCCACCCTTGATTAGATTTTTATCCATGAGTGGCTCAACATCCTCGTAGTAAACAAATGTTCGCGCCGGAGCGATCTCGCGTTCGAATGCTGCCGGCGTCACCTCCATTGAAAAAAATTGCGTGAACTTGTTGTTGGGTCCGGCTTGCGTGCACGAGATGCGAAACTGGTTGTCTGGTAGCAAGACGAGCAGCGCGCCCGTTTTAGACTCGACGTGTATTGTGTCGCGCACGTCGAAGAATTTTCGCGGTTCTTCCTGCGCCGTCACGCCGGCCTTTTTGATTAGATCGACATAGGGCTGCGCACTGCCGTCGCCGATTGGCGGCTCGTTGGTGTCCATTTCCACGATGGCGTTGTCCACTCCCATTGCCCAAAGCGCAGCGAGCACGTGTTCCACGGTGTGCACGCGCACCGAGCCTTCGCCAATAGTGGTAGCGCGTTCGACTGTTTTCAGATTTTCGATTTTTGCATCGATGGTCGGTTCATCCTGCAAATCTTTGCGTCTAAACTTAATTCCGTGGTCGACTGGCGCGGGATGAAGTTTGAGCGTGACCTTTTCGCCCGTGTGAAGCGCGGTGCCGGTAAATCCGGCGACTTTCCCAAGCGTCTGCTGAAATTCAGGCATAGAGGGCATTTGTGATTAGCAATCGCTTGCGTTGTAGCGGTGCTTGTGTCAAGCACCGTTTCGGCGGTCAGAGACCGCCGCCACAGTTCACCTCAGCTCAACCTGGCCGCAATCGAAAGCCATCATTTGGTCGAGATTCGAGATGCGAAATTGATGTATTTGTGTTCCATCATCCTGCCAGACATCGACCGCGCTTTCGCTTTTCTTTGTGATCCATGCCCGAATCAGATTGGGTGTCTCACTTACGCTGAAAAGCGGCAGACCGTCGCTTGTTTTCAGGTAGCTTCCGTCGCTATCGAATGCGATGCCAAGCTGAACTATCGGCCTCTTCTCGTTTCGCAATGGATTGCGGACTAACCTTACTTTGACGATGGCGTCAGCCGCATTTTCGTCAGGCGCCCGGCGAGCCCGTGCCCAGGTCCTGCAATTTGAGCGAGCCGATCAGGTAGCCCCGGGCGTGATATTTTCCAGAGGGCAAGTCCTGGTCGTCGTCATTTTTGCCGTCCCACTGCGTTACAAGTCCATCTGCGCCCGTGGCGAATTCACTGAATTGCGCTTGTTGCTGCAGGACGCGAACGAGTTTGCCGGTTTTGTCATAGATGCCCAGGCTGATCGTGCCCTCCAGTGGCGGCGGAACGAAGCTGATGCGGACATTCCTCAGGGGTGAAACTGTTGGTGATTGCTCCGGGGTGGGCGAGGGCGTGGCGGATTCGAATGGCGTTACGGAAGGAAGAGGCGATTCTTCGGGTGTCGCTGCGGGGGAAGGGGTCGGCGAGTCCTGCCCGAGAGCGACAGAAGATACGGCGGCGATGAAAAATGCGAACGCAACCCTTGCTGTCATGTAGAGCGATGCGGAGACATCTCTAGCTCTTTAGATGAGGCACGCGTTGCCGGCAACCTAAGCATAGTACCGCCAGTTCAAGTTTGGAAAAACGTTGTCGCGAGATTCGCATTCGCGCAAAAATTCTTCATCAAGATTGTTGCTGACAAACTGATCGTGCAGACGGTTGAAGCGATCAAGATGATCGGTAGTGCGTTTTGTGGCGTATTCGCGTGCGGTTCCAGTTTTCATTAGAAATGCCCAGTCACTTGATTGCGCCAGCAAAAGTTCGCGCGCGAGTTGTTTCAACACTCGATCGGTCAATTGCAGGGCAGCCGCGCGGTCGGCAGACCCGTCGCCTGGCAACGCCGAATCCTTTGGCGATTCCCCTGGCAACGGAAGCGGCCCTACAAGCGCGGCGTTGCGTCGCGCCAATTTGCTCATCCTTTGGGCTGCTTCGTGCAGGTGTGGATAAATCCACGCATTATTCGGATCCAGCCAGACCGCGAGATGGCCGTCCTGGCCCCATGTCGAGGGAGTAGGCTCAACGATTTGTTGCGTCGGGTGAGCCGCCAGATATTCACCTGGCGTGGTAAGCCGGAGATCTTGTTCGCGCGCCGCCAGCCGAATGAATTGTTCCAGGAATACCAGTCCTTCGAACCACCAATGGCCAAATAATTCCGCATCGAATGGAGCAACAACAAGCGGTTCAAAACCGACTTCGCCGATTTCGCGTATCTGCTCGCGCCGTTGTTCTAGGAAGTGATCTGCATGTCCGATTGCTGCGTTTTCGGCTGCCGTTGGATCGTAAAACTGTTTATCATCGCCGTGTCCGGTGATGCGATGATACTTCATGCCGGAAAATTTTCTGGTGCCGCGCATGATTGGTCCCAAATCTTCCATCGGAAGATCGAAGCCAATGTCGCGATAGAATTCTCTGTAGGCTGGATCGCCCGGATAGCCTTGCTGCGCGCTCCACACCTGGCGACTGGCGTCGGGATCTCGCGCGAACGCTGCGGGCCCGGCCGGCGTATAACAAGGGGCATAAATCGAGCTACGAGGGGGCGGTTTTGCGAGAAGCAATCCGTGAGCGTCGACAACGAACCAGCGGAGATTGGCTTCCTGTAGAGTCGAGTTGAGGTCCGACTCGTAGGCGCATTCAGGTAACCAAAAACCGGCGGGCTCTGCGCCAAAAGTCTCGACGTAAACATCGCGACCAATCAAAACTTGCGCACGTGCGGCCTCAGGCGACTGCTTTTGAAGAATTGGAAGCAAGCCATGCGTTGCCGCGCTGGCAATGATTTCTACTGCGCCGGCTTCCCGCAACTGACGAAAAACACCGAGCAGATCGCGTTCCCATTCATCTACGAAGAGGCGACGATTTTCCGAGAACAAATGGAAATAGAAGTCAGCCAGTTGACGGAGCTGAGGATGATTACGATTCCGTTTTTGTTCGCGAACGGCGAGATCGACCAGAAAATCAAGGTGCTGGATGTAACGCCTGCACAAAAGCTGATCTCGAAGCATCGCGCAGAGCGTCGGCGTAATCGAGATCGTGAGTTTGAAGGGTACCGCATCGTCTACGAGTCGCTGCATCATCCGCAGCAGCGGAATGTAGGTTTCACTGATCGCTTCAAACAACCAATCTTCCTCGAGAAAGTGCTCATGCTCGGGATGGCGAACAAACGGTAGATGAGAGTGAAGAATCAGAGCGAGGTAACCGGCCATAGCGGACGATTTACAGCGTCATTCCGAGCGAAGTCGAGGAATCCCGAAGCAATACTTTAGGTCGCGCCGCGGGATCCCTCGACTCCGCTTCGCTCCGCTCGGGATGCCAACTCAGAGCGTGCGACAAAAGTCCTGAAATCGATCCAAGCCCTTTTTGATTACGTCAATGCTCGTGGCGTAGCTGAACCGGACCGTTCGATCATCCCCGAAGGCAGCACCCGGCACGACCGCAACGTTTGCTTTGCTCAGCAAGCGGTCGGCGAAATTCTGAGATGTCAATCCAAGCTGGCTAATATTGACCAGTACGTAAAATGCGCCCTCCGGCTTGACGGCGGTGACATTGGAAATCTTGGAGATACGGTCAAACATGTAGTTGCGACGCATATCAAATTCTTCTCGCATATCGGCGAGCGGTTGTTGATCGCCTTTGAGCGCAGCGAGCGCGCCGTGTTGCGAAAAGGATGACGGATTGGATGCCGTATGGCTCTGGATTGAATCCACGGCTTTTGTCACCGCGTCCGGCGACGCCAGATAACCGAGCCGCCACCCTGTCATTGCGTAGGCTTTGCTGAATCCGTTGATGGTAATCGTCAGGTCGTACGCCTCTTTGGAGAGCGATGCGATGCTTACATGTTTCACGTCGTCGTAAACCAGTTTCTCGTAAATTTCATCGGACAAAATGTAAATGTCCTCTTCGGCAGCGACATTGACGATTGCCTCTAATTCCTCCCGCGTATAAACAGAGCCGGTCGGATTGCCAGGGCTGTTCATGATCAGCATCTTCGTGCGAGGGGTCATGGCGTTCTCAAAGTCCTCCGGGCGCATTTTCCAGGAGTTACGCTCGCTGGTGGGGACGATCACCGGCTCGGCGCCGACCAACCGCACCATGTCAGGATAACTCACCCAATAGGGTGCCGGAATGACGACCTCATCACCCGGTCCGCAAGTCGCGAGGATAGCGTTGTAGCATGAGTGCTTTGCGCCGTTGCTCACAACGATCTGGGCGGCGCGATAATCCAATCCGTTATCGGCAGCCAATTTCTCCGCGATCGCCTGACGCAGTTCCGGGATGCCGGCGTTTGGCGTGTATTTGGTGAACCCGGCTTCCAACGCTTCGATTGCGGCCCTTTTTATATGCTCGGGTGTGTCGAAATCCGGTTCGCCCGCGCCAAAGCCGCAGACGTCAAGGCCTTCGGCTTTCATAGCCTTGGCCTTGCTATCAATCGAAAGAGTAAGGGAGGGAGTGAGTTGAGATGCGCGTTCAGAAATTTCCATCGGGCTTATGTAATTCAAAATTGGGAGCGCAAACTATTGGCGGCGATAGAAGTTTTCAATCAGAGGTTTGAAATTATTTTCTTCGATGCGGACGATGGCCATTTCGCGAGTGGCGTTCTCAATGGAATCGGATGCATGCGCGGCATTCACCATGATGGTCTGTCCGAATTCTCTTCGAATCGAGCCAGGTGGTGCTTTTGCCGGATCAGTTGGGCCGAGCACGTCCCGGATCTTCCGCACGGCGTTTACACCCTGGTAAACGATGGCGATTGATTTTTCGCTGCCCGGAGCGTCGCGTTCCTCAGGAGAACAGTCGCTTGGTTTTTTGCCGGCCATAAACTCGATGATACTCTCCCAGTTTTCGCGGCCGCTTTTCGCGCCGAGCTTTTCCTCCAGCACTGGCAGGACGGGCCCGTAAAACTCTTCTGCCTGGGCTACGGTCATCCGGTGAACTTTGAATCCGATAATCGAAAGGCCAGTGCGCGAGAATACTTCGATTACGCCGCCAGGGCGGAGATTCGGGAATCGGAAATTGTCGGGCTTAATCAACACGAGCGTTTTTTCTATTTGCGCCCCAGGTGGAAAAGGGACGGCATCCTCGAGAATTCCTCCGTCGGAATCAGAAAATTCCGACCAAAGCTTCAAATCGCGCTCGACTGCGTCAGGGTCGAATACAGTGACCACTCCCGGTTCGAAGTAAACAACTTTGCCAGAATCATCGGTGATATAGTCGCCGAAAGTGTCACGAATCGTTTCACCGCTCGTGCGCTCGTGCACGATGTGGCCAACAACATTGTGAATCCTCTCTACGGCGTCCGGCCCACGGAAAATCAGAAATAAGGCGCGCGGTCGCTGCCCGTTTTTTTCGCCGGTGAAATTTTTCAGCACGTACTCGCGAATCAATTGCTGGGTGGCGCGATGCCGTGCATCCGTTTCCGTGACGATTGTGTCGGCATACCGTCGGGATAATTCTGCACTGGGAGTAAACATTCGTCCGCCAACCAGGTCGAGTCCGGTGCGGGAAATTAACCGGCCAACGATGCCGCCAGTGCGCGATTTCCGTATCGAATACGGTGTGACGACGACGTAGGCAAGCTGTTCAGTTTGCATTAAGGACCTTTACTGTAGTGGCGGTCTGTGATCACCGCAAAACTTTGCCGGTGCCGAGTTCGCGTGCTGGCCGTCTAGCACCGCAACGGGCCAGGATCGCGATCCATTTCCCGCGACGCCTGAGGCGAATGGCCTTGATTTTGTTTCGTCGCAGGGCGCGAACGAATTCCGTTTCCTGGCTGCGTAAGATCCCTGAGAGAATCAGCCACTCACTGCACCTTAATTCCGGCAGGATTTCTATCAGCAGTTCGCTGTACAGATTTGCGGTGATAACTTGGGTTTCGCGAGGCGATTTCCATTTGCGCACGTCCGCCAATTGAAAAGCGGCGCCACGAATCTTATTCAGTTGTGCGTTCGATTTCGCGGTCGCGATGGCTGCCGGATCGGTATCGAGGCCCAAAATGCGGCCTGCGCCAAAACGGCTCGCCGCCAGAGCAAGAATTCCGCTGCCGGTGCCAAGATCCGCGATTGACCAGCCGGCCTTCCAATGCCGCGTCAGCTCCTCTAAAAGACGAAGCGACATTGCGGTTGTGGCATGTTCCCCGGTTCCGAAAGCAATGGAGCCGGGAATGACAAGTCGCGACGACTTGATGGTTTGGGCTGTAGGGTGCGCTGTCCTTAGCGCACCAGGTCTGGCGCCGCGATGGGAACTCCGCTGAGGACAGCGGACGCTACAGCTCTGCACGTCATCGAGTGATCTGATGATCGCCAAGCGCTTTCCGATCTTAATCGGCTTCGCATCGCCGCGTGTGAATCGCTCCCTCCAATTGCGCGGCAATTTTTCGATGCGTCCGCCAAAGTCTGTGACTAATGTTTGCGAGCCTTTTCGCGAGCTGCATGCAATTTCCAGTGTGAGACACTTACGCTGGGGCCGCCGTACGATCACCAGTTGGCCTTGAGCATGAGCTTGAAGAGGAGCTTCGTGGGCTTTAACCCAGCGGATTTCGGCTGTTCTGCGCCAGAGATACACGGGGAAGAATGAGCGGGTGACGAGGCTCGAACTCGCGACGTCCACCTTGGCAAGGTGGTGCTCTACCAACTGAGCTACACCCGCAGTTTCAGGAGGGAACAATAATGGCCAGCCAATCGCGGCACGCAACCTTTTTAATTGTCCTCGGAGGCTCAAAATCGTTGAATCCAAATGGCGCGGTTTACTGCATCCCATGGTCAAACAATCTATGAATAAGTTAATCCTCCTCTTGATTTGCTCGATAGGGCTGGCCGGCAATTACTTGTTTGCACAGGCTCCAACCGAAACAGCGATAGCCAGCCCGACCGCGGCAGCAGTAACAGCAGCCACAACGGCAATGACAGCGACGACAACCCCAACATTCACCGCAACGGCAGCGCCAAGCGCAACGGCGAGTTCCGTTTCATCGGATCTTGCCGATAAAATTCACCGGAAGCTGGAAAAGAAGCTTGGCGGCAAACACGGAATTGTCATTGAGACCGGCGACAAAGATGAAGACGCCGACCTTAATGAAATGCGCAATCTTGTTGCCATTCCGATCGTAGCAATCGTGTTCATGTCCATCTTCGGTGCGCCGGTGCTGATCGTGATGGTGATAGGGATCTTCGCGCTGATCGGAAACCGCATGCGTCAGCGGACGATCCGGATGATGGTGGAAAAAGGTCAACCGGTTCCCGCAGAACTCCTTGCACCTGAGGTGCGTCGCGTCCGCCGGCGCTCGGATGTGCGGCGCGGCGTTATTTGGACGATGGTGGGCCTCGGCCTAATGGTTTGGCTGGCGGCCGTCAATGACTGGGAGGGCGGCGTATGGTCCTTCGGCCTGATTCCGTTTCTGATCGGACTTGGCTATTTGATTGTATGGAAATTGGAAGGCAAAAAGGACATTCCTCCTCCGCCACCGAGACCGTAATATTGCGGCCGTGGAGCTTACTGATGCGGACCTCATTGCGCGAGTTCTTGCCGATGACGATCAGCATGCCTTCGGCGAACTCGTACGCCGCCATCAATCCAGCGTGCGCGGTCTGCTGCGACAGCTCACGCGCACAGATATGGCCCTGGCCGACGATCTCGCGCAGGAAACGTTTCTCCGGGTCTACAAGAACCTTGGGAGCTTTCGCGGCGAAGCGCGATTTTCAACCTGGCTTTATCGAATCGCATATAACTGTTTTCGTGAAGATGCACGCAAACGCAAGGAGCTGGTCGGTGTGGATGAGGAGCAGTGGCAGGCAGAGCAGGATCCACACACAGTCGATCCCGGTTTGAGGCACGATCTTATGCACGCGCTAAGTTTGCTTCCGTTACATGAACGCACCGCTATTGTGCTTTGCTGCCAAAATGGTTTGTCACATGATGAGGCCTCGCGCGTTCTCGAGATTCCGCTTGGCACCGTTAAGACGAACGTGCTGCGCGGCCGCGAAAAATTGAAACGCACACTGGCAGCTTGGGCGCCGCATTGATACAATGAAAGGCATGATCGACGACGAGACTCTGGACCGGCAGTTACGGGAAGCCGTGCCGTACATAGACGACGACGGATTCACGGCGCGCGTTATGGCGGGGCTGCCGGCAGCACCGCGCGAGCCGCGATGGCTGCGAGCGATGGTTTTGTTCGGTCTTGCGTTGCTGGGATGCGGAGTCGCCTACTTGCTGTCTGGCGGCGGTCGCATCGTTCGCGAAGGCGTGATCCAGATGGCGGATTTCCCGATTTGGCTGTTGCTGGTGTTCGCGTTTGGCTGTGGGCTTGTGGTGGGGGCTTTTGCCGTCATCTTTGCCATCCGCAGGACGCCGGAACTGCGCGATCTGACGCGGCTGGAGTTTTAAGGCGACGCTGAGCGTACCGCGGAGGCCAGTTCACGCGCTTGTTGCACGTCGCGCTCGATCTGGCGAACGAGAGCATCCACATTTTCGAATTTAGCCTCTGGCCTGAGATAGCGGACAAACCACAATTCGAGATCTTTGCCGTAAATATCACGCTTGAAATCCAACAGGTGAATTTCGAGAGTCCGATCTGATGTGCCACTGCTCACCGTGGGGCGATAGCCGAGATTCACTACCCCGGGGTAGACAACGCCGTCCAGCTTCGCCTTGGCGAAATAAACGCCGTTCGGCGGGAATTGTTCGCTATGGGCGCTCAGGTTTGCGGTTGGAAATCCGATTTTTTTTCCCAGATCGTCGCCACGCACAACCGTACCCAAAATCGTGTATTCACGGCCAAGCATTGTCGCCGCTTTTTTTAGATCGCCTGCCGCCACTGCGCGGCGGATCGTTGTGCTGCTAACGATTTCGCCGTTAACGCTTACCGGCGGAATGCCCACGACGTTAAAGTCGAACTTCAAACCCAACTGCGTCAACAATTCCAGATTACCGCGCCGATTTTTCCCAAAAGACCATTCGTGTCCCACACAAACTTCACGCAACGGTTTCGAATGCTGGACCAACTGTTGTACGAAATCCTCCGGTTCTGTTGCGGCAAATTGTCTGTTGAACGTGATGATCAGCAGATGCCGGACGCCAAGGTTTCGGATTAGATCGATCTTATGCGGCGTGGCGGTAAGTAAATGCGGTGCTTTTTCCGGTCGCAATATCTTTCTCTGGATGGGGATCAAAGGTCACGACCATTGGTGTACCATTTGCCGCTCGCGCGTGCTCTGCGGAAGTCGAGATGACGGCCTGATGTCCAAGATGCACACCGTCGAAGACGCCAATAGCGAGAAAAAGGGGGCCGGGAAAGCCAGAGAGCTCCGGAATCGAGCGGAGGATTTGCATCATGAGAATGACGAATGACGAATGACGAATGACGAATCAAGGACGATTGACCAATGACGAATCCAATCTCCGTCATTCGGAGAGGAGTCGAGGAATCCCGTCGCTAAAGCTTTCATGTGATTCCCCGTGATCTTTCGACTTCGCTCAGGATGACAGTCATGCGATGCTGACTTGTAGTCGTCATTCGAGCTTCGTCATTTTTTTCACGCCCCTCGCATCCTGGAGACCTCAGGAAGGCTGAGCATGCGGTGCAAAATTTCATCCAGCGCCGCGTTCTTGATTTCATCGACCGTGATCGCGTTGCTTACTTCGAAGCGGCCCGACTTTGTGCGGCGCAAGGATTTCAGATGCGCGCCGCAACCGAGCGCCTCGCCGATGTCGTGCACATAGGTGCGAACATAAAACCCTTTGCTACACAGCACGCTGAAATCTATTTCGGGCAAGGCAATCCGGTCGATGGTGTAGCGATAGACGTGGACAAGGCGTGGCTCGCGCTCCACAACTTTTCCCTGGCGCGCCAGCTTGTACAACGGCACGCCGCCATGCTTCTTTGCTGAGACCATGGGCGGCAACTGGTAAAAGTCGCCTCGAAATTTTTCGAATGCGGCCCGGATTTGATTTTCATCCAGCTCAGGGACAGGCCGCTCCTGTATTACTTCGCCTTCCCGATCCTGCGTATCGGTGGATACGCCCAGCACAAATGTGCCTACATATTCCTTGTCCTCGCTCATCAGCAAATCCTGAACCTTTGTGCCGCGGCCGACGGTGAGCAAAAGCAGGCCCGTGGCGATTGGGTCAAGCGTGCCGCAATGGCCGATCTTTTTTGTCCCAAGCTTTCGCCGCGCTAAAGCCACGACGTCGTGTGACGTCATTCCTTCGGCTTTGTCCACTAGCAGGACACCATCAAGAGACGCAGACTCGCTTAATGACTTCATTAGTTTCCTCCAGAACTTTTTGTTCGACTTCGGCGAGTGTCCCTCGAACGCGCGCTCCGGCAGCGAGTGCATGTCCGCCTCCGCCAAATTTCTGACAAATTGCGCAGACATCGACCCGCTCATCTTTCGAACGCATGCTAATGCGTACCTTGCCGTCGGAAAGTTCCTCGAAAAACACAGCGACGATGACGCCATGGACTGCCCGGAGATGATCGATGAGGCCTTCGTTGTCCTCCGGGATGACTCCGAGTTCTGCGGCAATCTTCAAGCTGAGACTAAACGAGGCCACCCGGCCACATTCGCTAAACCGCATTGTTCGCAGCAGTTCCCGCAAAAGTTCCACCCTGCGCCGGGGATAGTTTTCGTACAATTGCTGACTTATTTTTCCAACGTCCAGATTACCATCTCGTACTAACTCGGTGACAATCTCAAATGTTTGTGCACTGGTTTTTGGATATTGAAAAGACCCGGTGTCGGTCGAGATCGCAGCGTAAAGATTTTCCGCGATGTCGTGGTCAATGGGCAGGCCCTGGCTCTTGATCAGGCTGAAAATAATTTGTCCTGTTGCCGGTGCGTCCGGATCGATGAGTACCAGATCGCCGTAGCCCGGATTGCTGACATGATGGTCGATGTTGATCCAAAGTTTCGCCGACGCAATTGCAGCGAGTGTGTTGCCCAGGCGGTTTTGAATTGCAGTATCGAGTGCAAGTACAACATCGAAATGCTCCGGCGTCGCAGGCGCTTTCGTCAGCAATTCCGCGCGAGGCAGGAACGAGTATTTTTTTAGCATCCCTTCTTCGTTCCAGATGCGCACGTTTTTCCCGAACTTCTGGAGAGAAAGTCCCAGCGCAAGTTGACTCCCGAGTGCATCGCCGTCGGGGCGAACATGACTAAGCACGACGAACTGCTGATGTTCGCGCAGGGCTTTACCGATTTCATCAAATGTTGCGGCGATCATGTTGTGGTCACCGCCCTGTGGACGGTCCGAAAAGGAGGGACGAGTTATTATGATAGATGAACCCGGATGGCGTGGCTATAGGATTCACTGGTTGCTGTCGCCGTCGTGTTCGACGAGGTCGTCCAGGATTTCAAGTACGCGCGCACCGCGTTTGATGGATTCATCCAGATGAAAAACCAGGTGAGGGGTATATTTAAGGACTACATGGCGGGAAAGCTCAGCTTGGAGCGCCGGACGATGCGCTTCCAGTTTGCCGATCACGTTGACTCCAGGTTTTGCGCCAAGAATAGTTACGAAAACGTGCGCGGTCTTAAGATCGGGAGCGACATCGACTGCATTAATGCTGACCAGCACGCCGTCGAAGTTAATTTCGCGCGCGATGATGCCGCTCAGTTCACGTTTGACCAGTTCATTTACGCGCAGTTGTCGATGTTTCATTTTCCGATGCAGGCGTTCCTGGTGAAACGCCGACGCCCGCCGCAACGGACGTCTTACAGTTTCTGGGCGATCTGCTCGAGCTGATAGCACTCGATCACGTCGCCCACTTGATATTCGCTAAATTCACCCAGCCTAATTCCGCACTCCAAACCGGAACGTACTTCCTTCACATCATCCTGGAAGCGGCGGAGCGTCGAAATCCCTCCGTCAAAAACCGGCTGACGCTTTCTCAGAATGCGAGCACGCGCGACGCGCGCAATGCGGCCATCAGTCACCAGGCAACCGGCGACGATGCCTCTGCTCAATTTGAAAACCTGTTTCACCTCAGCATGTCCGATAACTGTTTCGCGCAACTCCGGTTCCAGCAGACCTGCCATGGCATCTTTCATCTGATCGAGCAATTCATAAATGATGCTGTAAAGCTTGACCTGCACACCTTCCCGTTTCGCGGCTGGAACGGCCATCGTCTCAACCTTCACGTTAAAACCGATGACCACAGCATCGGATGCGCTCGCCAGCAGAATGTCCGATTCCGAGATCGGTCCCACAGCCGAATGAATCATGGCGAGATCGATTTTTTTCGTTTCGATCTGCTGCAAGGCGTTCACGATTGCTTCGACCGAACCCTGTGTGTCGGCCTTCAAAACGAGCCGCAAAACCTTTTTGCCGTCCGCGCTTTCCAACAGAGTCTCAAGCGTGGCGCGTTGCGGAACGAAAAGTTTGTGGGTACGCTTCGTCTCCACCCGTTCGTCGCTCAATTGCTTCGCGGCGCGCTCCGATTCCATCACGAGAAATTCGTCGCCCGCATTCGGCAGACCGGTGAACCCGAGAATTTTCACCGGCGTGGACGGCCCGGCTTGTTTGATCGTTTTGCCTCGGTCGTTAAGGATGGATTTGACCTTGCCGTTGTAATTGCCGCAGATAAATGGATCGCCGATTTCCAATGTACCCATTTGTACGATTACGGTGGCCGTGGGCCCTCGACCTGCTTCCACTTGCGCTTCAATGACGGTGCCGCGTGGCACGGCCGTAGGCGAAGATTTCAATTCCATCACCTCGGCCTGCAACGTCATCATCTCGAGCAAATGATCGATTCCAGTTCCTTTCGTGGCTGACACCGGACAAATGATCGTTTCGCCTCCCCAATCTTCCGGAGTAAGACCCTGCTCTTGCAATTGTTTCTTTACCCGGTCGAGGTTTGCGCCCGGAAGATCCATTTTGTTAACCGCGACCATGATTTTCACATGCGGCGCGGCTTTGGCGTGATTAATTGCTTCCACCGTTTGCGGCATGATTCCATCGTCCGCGGCGATCACGAGCACGACAATATCGGTGACATTCGCACCACGCGCGCGCATCGCGGTGAAAGCAGCATGACCCGGAGTGTCGACAAAGGTAATCTGATGTCCGTTGTGCTCCACGCTATAGGCACCGATGTGTTGCGTGATCCCGCCGGCTTCACCGGCTGCAACACGTGTCTTGCGGATCGCGTCCAATAATGTGGTTTTGCCGTGATCGACGTGCCCCATGAAAGTAATGATCGGCGCGCGCGATTTGAGTTCCTCTTCCTTCTCGATGACCGGGGGAGGGGGCGCGACAACAGGCTGTTCCACCTTGTGAACGCCGGCGCCTTTTTCCCGCCGCTCTTTTTCCAGAATGAACCCGTGGTTCTCGGCAATCTTTGCGGCAACGTCCGGCTCGATTGTCTGATTGATGTTAGCGAAGATGTTGTGCGTCATTAACTCCGCGATGAGCTGATGCGGTTTTAATCCGAGCTCATTCGCGAACTGTTTCACAACGATCGGCGGCTTGATTAGAAGGACGTTTTGCTGCGATTCGCCTTCCACTTCGGCGGGAACCGCTTCAGCCGGCGCTTTCTCTTCCTGTTCGACGGGCTCGGCTTCTGGGGGCGCTACTGGCGCGGGAGTTTGTTGCGCAGGCTTCGCTGAAACAGACGTGCCTTCAAGCGACGCGCGGATACGCGAGATCGGCGGCAGGACCGTGCGCTTTGTCTTTACCTCGCCGTCCTGCGATTTTTTTAGCGGTTTTTTCCGATCAATGAGGGAGACGCTCTCCGGATGCGGGGCCTGTCCGGAAGCAGCAGGTTTTTCAGGCCGCGCCGTGCGCTGCTTTCCTGGCGCCGTTTTTTCTGTCGGCGCAACTTCCTTTTCTAATCCCTTTTTCGGCAGCTTAGCTTTTGAAGCGACGCCGGCTGGCTTCTGAGCAGCAGTGGTTTTGCGTCCAGCCTCGAAAGCTTTCGCGGCTGGCTTACGCGTTGCAGTTTTGCTGCTCGTCTTCGTTGCCATCTTTGTTCCTCTAAAATTTCGCTCATGGCTCAAGCGTCCTCAAACGGAGCCATGTTAGTGTACGACTTCCTGCCGGGGCACTGCGTCGTAAATTTCCTGCGCCTTTGTTTCGTCCACTTGGAGAATATCCACCAGATCCTGCACATCTGCATCGCGCAATCCTTCCAAATTAGTAAATCCCGATTTTACCAGAGTGACCGCCTGTTCTTCCGTGATCGGCAGCGCGCCGGCGAGAGTTTGTGCCGCCTGGGCGACTTTCTGTTCCACTACCGTCGTCGCCGACGTATCCCTGCCGATGTTGATTTCCCAGCCCGTGAGCCGAGAAGTGAGTCGTGCGTTCTGTCCTTTTTTCCCGATTGCGAGCGAAAGCTGATCTTCGTCGACCGAGATCTGCACGCTCTTTTTCTCTGTGTCAAAAGCCAAATTCTTAACTTTTGCCGGCTTAAGCGCCTCCAAAACATACTCCTTCGGGTCTGAACTCCACCGGATGATATCGACCTTCTCGTTGTTGAGCTCGCGAACGATGTTTTTCACACGTGACCCCCGCATCCCCACGCATGCACCAACCGGGTCGACTTTCTCATTCGAGCTCCAGACGGCTATCTTAGTACGGTAACCGGCTTCCCGGGCAATGCCGCGAATCTCTACCGTTCCGTCTGCTATCTCGCTTACTTCCAGTTCGAACAAGCGGCGCACGAAATTCGGATGACTGCGCGAGACGATAATTTCAGGGCCACGCGCGCCATTTTCCACTGCGACTACGTAGGCGCGGAGACGATCGCCGACATTGTAATCCTCGACGGCGACTCGCTCGCGTTGCGGCATAACGGCTTCAAACTTGCCCAGATCGAGAATGACGTCGGAACGGTCGAACCGTCGCACTGTGCCACTGACGATTTCGCCGGCGCGATCTTTGAATTCCTCATAGATCATTTCTTTTTCGGCCTGGCGAATCCGTTGCATCATCGCTTGCTTCGCCGTCTGCGCGGCGATACGCCCGAAGTTCTTCGGCGTGACTTCGACTTCGACTGTGTCGCCCACGTTCGCGTTCGGATTGATGCCCCGCGCCTTCGAAAGATCGATTTCGTCCTGCGGATTTCCTATCTGATCGACGACGAGCAAATTTGCCAGGGCGCGGATTTCGCCGGTCTTGCGATTAATATCGATGTGCAAATCGCGTGACGCTCCAACGCTCTTTTTCGACGCTGAGAGTAAAGCATTTGAAACCGCCTCTATCAGGATTTCGCGTTTGATCCCGCGCTCCCGCTCCAGGTAATCGAGCATGGCGATAAATTCGGCGTTCATAAAAAACATGCAGCCCGCAGACGAAAAAGAGTGGGACACCAGTTCCCACTCTGATCAGCGCGCGGACTAGGGCGGTAGCTTACATTTCCGAACGCTTCGCGTCAAGATGCGTTTCGGTTTCATTTGACGTTCGGTGCTTCGCTTCGGATAAATCGCGATCAGCAAATTGAGTGTTAAAGATCTAATAAATTCACGGCTTCGAGCCGTTGCTGTCATTTTGCTCGTCTGGGCGGTGATCTATTTGCCAGCCCTGGGCTCGATTGCGATCAAGGGAGAAGAGGGACGCCGAATTTTACCGGCAGTCCGGATGCTTGAAACCGGGAACTACATTGTTCCCCAGGTCGGGAGTTCTACGTATTACCGCAAGCCGCCTCTGGTGAACTGGATGGTAGCAGCATCATTCAAATTAATTGGAGTGCGCAACGAATGGACAGCGCGTCTGCCCTCAGCTTTGTCGGTCCTGGCAGTTGCCATTGCGTTTGTTACGGTGGCGCGCGCCAGCCTCGGTGCCGGAGGCTCGATGATCGCCGCCTTGATCTGGATGACTAACATCGGCATAATCGAGAAAGGCCGTTTAATTGAAATCGAGGCGCTCTATATCTCTCTTTGCGGCCTCGCGATTATTTTTTGGCTGAGCTTTTTCCTTCAGAAGAAATCTGCGTGGCTGGTCTGGGTTACACCATCCGTTTTTCTCGGGCTTGGTCTACTGGCAAAGGGACCGACGTCCCTGATATTTTTCTATGGGATAGTGTTGGCGGCCCTGGCGTATTCCAAAGATTGGCGGCTTCTTTTTCATCCCGCTCATTTCATCGCACTGGTAGTGATGGTTGGCATTGCGGCGGCCTGGGCGATTCCGTTCGTACACAGGTACGACAAGCCAGCTTGCGGTGGACAAGTGGTCTGCCCAGTACACCGGGCGGTTGAAAGGCGTCGATTTTGAATTCTTCAGCTGGATACAAAATATTCCGCGAGGATTAATCTATTTTCTGCCTTGGGTTCTGCTATTTCCGCTCGCGCGATTTTCCAAATTTCATGATCAAGCTCAGCAGCGACTGGCGCGTGCGTTGTCCTGGGGTGTTATAGTACCGTTTGCAGGCGTCAACCTGGTTCCCGGCGCCGTTGCCCGATACAGCATGCCAGCAATTGTGCCGGCGTGTTGGTTACTGGCGATGATCTGTGCGGCGAACGCCTTGCAATGGCCCCGTCGATTGATGGGAAACCAGCGCGAATGGACGACCACGGTTGTGACAGCTTTCGTCGCGCTTGGACTGGGGATCGGGGCAATCGGGTATCCAGTTACGGCGGTGATTTTAAGAAATCGACAACAGGTGAAAAAGGCCGCTGCAGAAATTAATGCGCGCGTGCCCGCAACTGAAACGCTTTATGCAGTAAATCCGGATTATCAGCCGGTCTTCTTTTATGTGAAAGCGACGGTGCGATACGTCAGCTACATTAAGGAGCTGCCGCCTGACGTGCATTATTTTCTCGTTCGAACTGAAAAGGAACCCGAGGCATTAGCCGCGCGAAAATGGGAGCCTCTCCACGCCCGTCTGATTGCCCGTGTGCACGATTACAGCAAACGCGAAATGACTCTCTTCAAAGTGGCGCCCGCTAAGGACGATTGACAGACTCCCAGATTCGAATTGGTTAGCATGCTAACTAAATTTGCGCTGGAGAGTTATGTCTGCCGCGGACCCCACTGAAACATTTGGCCAGTTGCTCCATGGAACGGCCCGTGCCTGGCGGCAAAAGCTGGACCAGCGCCTCAAGCCCATGGGGTTGAGTCAGGCGAAATGGCGCACCCTGATGCATTTAGCGCTTGCCAGAGACGCGCTCACTCAGACTGAGATTGCTGCGCGCCTGGGTGTGGAAGAACCGACTGTCGTGGCGCTTTTGCATCGGCTCGAGCGGGAAGACTGGATCACGCGGAGCAGTTCACCGAGGGACCGTCGTTGCAAGATGGTGCTGCTGGGACGGCGGGCGGAACGTGTGATTACCCAGATCAATTTGAGGGCCGAAACACTGCGCGACGAACTGCTGGCAGGCATTTCGACCTCTCATCTTCAGACCTGTATGAATGTTTTGGCGCGTATTCGGGATCGTGCCGAGAACGTTGATAAAGTCCAACCTGGAGACAACGGTAGCCCGGCTCGCACTTTGGCTCGGAACAACGGCCGCGCTAAACGGCGAGATTCGATTCCAAGAAAAGGATCATTTCGTAAGAAGTCCAAATGAAAGCTAACGCCCCGGTGAGTGATCATAAAATCATGGGCTACGGTGGTCCTCAGCCCTCGACCAGACCCCACGCCAAACGCACTCGCACTGCGAATCAGACCATTCCCAAATGGGCGTACTTACTTTTCATCCTCCTCGCTGCCTTTGTGACTTACCGGATTCTTCAACACAGAGCTACCGAAGCCAAGGCTGCGGAAACCCCGACGCGTCCGGTGACTGTAGCCGAAGTCGTCGCCAAGGATGTGCCGCTTTATCTTGATGAGATCGGCACATGCGCTGCGTACGAGACAGTGCAGGTGCAGGCGCAGGTCAGCGGGAAAATTCTTGAGCGGCATTTTCAGGACGGCTCAGATGTAAAAAAAGGCGATCTGCTGTTCACCATCGATCCCCGGCCGTATCAGGCTGCTCTCGACCAGGCGAAAGCACAGGCCGCATTAGACCAGGTGACGCTGAAGCGGCAGGAGGAACTGCGCGCGCGGAAGGTCATATCGCAGCAGGAGTACGACATTGCTCTGGCGAACGCTCAGAAGTCTCAGGCTGCGACGGAAGCTGCCCAGGTGAATCTCGATTACTGTTACATTAAATCGCCGATTAACGGACGAGTAGGTTTGCGCAATGTGGACATCGGCAACCTGGTTGGACCTTCGACTCCGCCACTCGTCATAATTCAGGGATTAGACCCGATTTACACCGACTTCACCGTGGCCGAGAACGATCTGCCGCTTGTGCGCAAATATCTCGGCGGCCCAAACGTAAAAGTGGAGACGTACCTGGCGGATGGTTCGATTAAGCCGCGCACGGGCGATTTGTATTTCATAGACAACTCCGTGCAGCCCGGGTCCGGAACTGTGAAAGTTCGCGGGGTCACGGCGAATCCGGATCGCGCGCTATGGCCCTCCGAGTTTGTGCTGGTTCGGTTTATTCTGGACACTCTCAAGGATGCGACCCTTGTGCCGTCGCAGGCTGTGCAGGTCAGCCAGAGCGGACCGTTTGTCTTTGTGTTGAAATCTGACAACACCGTCGAGCTGCGACCAGTAACGCCGGGTCAAAGCCAGCCGGGTGATCTCACCGTGATTGAAAAGGGATTAAAATCTGGCGAGACGGTGGTTGTTACCGGCCAGCTTGCGCTTTCGCCGGGGGCTAAAGTAGCGCCGCAACCGTACGCCCCCCGGAAGCCGGGGACGGGCGACCGTCCTGGCGCTTCCAAGAGCGCAATGTCGTATGAATGACGGTGAAAAACATGACGGCGAGCGGGAAGTAGAAAATCGGCATCGCACTAGATCTGGATCTTCGGCTCAGGACGCTCCGGACCCGACTGCGAAGCTAGTCCCAGTTCAGGGCTCAGGACTTTCCGGTCCGTTTATTCGCCGCCCGGTGATGACCGTGCTGCTAACGCTGTCGATCATCGTCGCTGGTTTCGCGACATACGGTAAACTCGCGGTTAACGATCTCCCAGCGGTCGATTATCCTGTAATCCAGGTTACCTGTTCGTATCCGGGAGCGGACCCCACGACGATGGCCAACAATATCGCCACGCCGCTGGAGAAACAATTTTTGCAGATCCCCGGACTCGACATCATTACCAGCACCAGCACGCAGAGTAACACGTCGCTGACGTTACAATTTGTCCTAAGCAAAAGCATCACAGACGCCGCGACCGATGTGCAGGCGGCGATCCAGAGCGCAACCGGGAGGTTACCGATCGATCTGCCAAGTCCCCCGACCTTTAAGAAGACAAATCCGAACGACCAGTCGGTTTATCTCCTCGGTTTGATGTCCGACACACTCACTGACGGCGACCTCTATAAGTACGCGTCCACGGTCGTCGCGCAGCGGATTAACATTCTGCCCGGTGTTTCGCAGGTGAACATTTATGGAGTGCAGGGCGCGATTCGAATCAAGGCTAATCCATCGGCCCTGGCTGTGCGCGGTTTGACAATGGATGATCTCGCTAGCGCCATCAAAGCCGGAACTGTCTACGCCGGCGCTGGACAATTCGATGGCGCGCATCGCACCTTTGTGCTTCAGCCTAACGGACAGATCGCCAAAGCCGAAGGATATCGTAACCTGATTGTGGCGCGTAATCCGAACGGTTTGCCCGTTTATTTGCGCGACGTAGCCGATGTTTACCAGGGCGTTCAGGACGAACGCATATCGCGCTTTTTCTGGATGCGCGGTTTTAAGCCCCCCGGCTCGGTGGTGGTGCTTGCGGTTTCGCGGCAGGCAGGCGCAAACGCGGTCGAAGTGGCTAACTCTGTCAAAGCGTTGTTCCCTGAGTTGCGTGCAAGCTTACCTGGCTCGATCAAATTCACGCCGGTGTTCGACCGGTCGCAAACGATCGTCAACTCCGCTGACGAAGTGAAATGGACGCTGATGATCGCGTTCGTTCTCGTCGTGATCGTTATCTATCTGTTTCTTGGCCGCGCTACCGACACATTGATTCCGGCCGTGGCCTTGCCCATGTCGCTACTGGTCACCGTGGCGGTGATGTACATGCTCAATTTTTCCATCAATAATCTCACATTAATGGCGCTCACCCTGGCCATCGGTTTTCTTGTCGACGATGCGATCGTGTTTTTGGAAAACGTGGTGCGTCGTGCCGAGCACGGCGAATCGATCCTGAAAGCGACCTTCAACAGCGCGGGCGAAATTTCCTTCACTATTTTGTCGATGACGCTGTCGCTCGCGGCCGTCTTCATTCCGCTGGTTTTTATCCCCGGACTGCTTGGTCGCATTTTTCGTGAATTTTCCGTCACAATCATCGTTGCCATTCTCGCCTCGGGCTTGGTGTCATTGACGCTTACCCCATTGATGTGCGCGCGTATCCTAGGGGAGCGGCGGGCTGGCCATAAGCGCGCGTGGATGGAGCGGCACACCGGCAATTTCATCAAACGTGTGGTCGCCGCCTACGGCCGAGTGCTCGATAAATTTCTCGACCGCGCGTGGCTTACCGTGCCTATCCTGATCGCCTGTATCATTGGACTTTGGTTTTTCTTCACGCATATCCCCTTCACGTTATTGCCACCGGGTGACAGCGGTTTCATTCGCGGGATCTTCATCGCGCAGGAGGGCTCATCCCCTGCGCAGATGCGGGCGTTTCAGGCGGAGGTCAATAAGAAGTTACAAGCGGATCCCGCCGTGGGGCAATTCTTCACACTCGCCGGTTTCTCCTCCCGTAGCGCATTATCGCAAGGTCTGATGTTTCTTTTTCTGAAACCGCGCAGCGAGCGGCCCCCGATCGACCAGATTATTTTGCGGTTACAGAAATCGATCGGCACGATTCCTGGTATTGCTGCGGTCTTAACGCCCAGTCCCGTGCTGCAAATCAGCGTTGGCGCTACAAGCCAAACTCAGGGTCAGTACGCTTACACGATTAGTGGCATAGTGCCGCAGGATGTTTATGCCGTTGCCGACGAGTTGATGAAAAAGCTTAAGCAATTCAAAGGGTTTTCCAGCGTGCGCTCCGACTACTACCACGATACGCCAAATCTTCGGATCGATATGAACCGGGATCGCGCCGCAACCTACGGCGTTTCTACTTCTGCAATCCAAAGCCTGATGCGTAACGCTTATTCACAAAATTACATCTATCTTATCAAGGAACCAGACGACCAATATCAGGTCATCCTTGAAGTCACAGACAAGGATCGGGCGCACCCTGATAACCTGGATGATCTCTACGTCCGCAGCAACGCAGGCGGCAATTTCAGCGCAAGCGGTTCAGGCGGTGGGGTCATAGCCACGACGGCCGGTAATATGGCAAATCTCGTGCCGTTACGTGTTGTAACTTCGACAAAGGAAGTTATCGGCCCTCAAGCTGTGAATCATTTGAATCAATTCACCAGCGTCACCTTCAACTTTAATTTATTGCCGGACGTTGCCATCGGCGATGCGACAAAGGCCATCGAGGATGCCTTCGAACAGATCCATCCGCATTATCCAACCGTGCAGGGCATCTTCCAGGGGGAAACGCTGGTGTTTCAGCAACTGTTTCGCTCTCTGCCGCTGCTGTTGCTCGCCGCGGTCTTTGTGATGTATGTGATCCTGGGAATTCTTTACGAGAGCTACGTGCATCCGTTCACCGTTTTGTTTCCCGCGATTGTGCCCGCGGTGGTTGGTGGTTTGGCCACGTTATATGTTTTTCACTCAGTGCTTTCGCTCTACAGCGTGATCGGACTTTTTCTGTTGTTAGGTATCGTGAAGAAAAACGGAATCATGGTGGTTGATTTTGCCTTGCAACGAATCGACGAAGGATGGGACCTCCGCTCGGCGATTCACGAAGCCAGCATGGAACGGTTCCGTCCCATCATGATGACCACGCTCGCAGCCCTTATGGGCGCGATCCCGATTGCATTGGGATTCGGCCAGGATGCTGCCTCGCGTCGTCCATTAGGTCTGGTGATCGTTGGCGGTCTGATTTTCTCCCAATTGATCACGTTGTTTGTCACCCCGGTAATCTATCTGTGGCTGGAATGGTTCCAGGAGCACGTGCTCGACAAGGTGCCGTTTTTACGCAGCGCACACTATCACGAGCACGAGCATGAGCCTGCGCGAGGACAGATTCGACCCGAGCCAGCTGCTGCTCGGTGAGCGGCCCGTACGCTGTAGCGTGCGCTGCCTGCTCGCGAAAGCGTTCGGAGTCCTCAGTGCAGAAGATTGTTTCTTTACCAAATCCGCTGAGGACAGCGGACACTACAGTTCGGTTGGGATTCCAGCTTCGGCATTAATTCGTCAATCGGAATTGCTGACTTAAGTTATGCGATGCGGGCGATGGTTCTCGACAGACCGAAGCAACCCTTGCAGCTCCGCGATGTGCCAAAGCCGCGGCCGGGCAGGGGACAATTGCTCGTCCGCGTCAGCACATGCGCCGTTTGCCGCACTGATCTTCACGTGGTCGACGGCGAGTTGCCTGAGCCGAAGCTACCGTTAATTCTCGGTCACCAGATCGTTGGGCGGGTCGAAGAAATTGGTGGCGAAATGTGGGAGGGACCTCAGCGTCCCGAAAGTCGCGGCACTGAGGCCGCTCCCACATTCGCGATCGGAGATCGCGTCGGCATCCCGTGGCTTGGATGGACAGACGGTGATTGTGCCTATTGCCGGTCCGGCAGAGAAAATCTCTGCGATAACGCGCGTTTCACCGGTTACACGATTGACGGCGGTTACGCCGAGTTCACCGTTGCCGATTCACGCTTCTGTTTTCATCTGCCCGAGAAATACGATAACATCGCCGTAGCGCCGCTGCTTTGCGCGGGGTTGATTGGTTACCGGTCGTATCGCAAAACGGGCGACGCGCGACGCCTCGGTATTTATGGCTTTGGCAATGCTGCGCACTTGATCGCTCAAATTGCCCTTTTCGAAGGACGCGATCTTTTCGCGTTTACGCGTCCAGGCGACATGAAGACACAGCAAAGCGCGAAAGCGCTAGGTGCAAAGTGGGCGGGAGGTTCGGACGAAATGCCCCCAGAGAAACTCGATGCGGCTCTTATTTTTGCATCGGTAGGTCCGCTCGTCACGGCAGCGCTGCGCGCACTGGCGAAAGGCGGCGTCGTGGTCTGCGGTGGAATTCACATGACCGACATCCCTTCATTTCCCTATGCCAATCTCTGGGAAGAACGTGTCATTACCTCCGTGGCAAACCTGACCCGACGCGACGGCGACGAATTCTTTGATATCGCGCCGCGCGTTCCGGTTCAAACGCAGACGGAATCCTTTCCGTTAGAAGAAGCGAACACCGCGCTAGACCGGTTTCGCGCCGGCAAACTCAGGGCCACCGCAGTACTGGAGGTCGCCGAATGATACCATAGTTGTAGCGTGCGCTGTCCTCAGCGTATTGGATCTCCGCTGTGGACAGCGGACACTACAGCCTAATCATCGGCGTCCGCCGCGGCGGACGCCCTACAGTTTACGGACTGCGCGTAACGACCTTGTTCGCTGATTTGCCCACCTCCAGTGTCGCACTCACCTTTTCAATGAGTGAGCGCTGGTCTTTCAGTTCGGTTCTGAGAGCATCAAGCTCCTTCTGCTGTTCCACGACTTTTTGCTGCTGTTTCACAAAAGCGCGATGTTCTTTCAGGAACTCGTTGAGCAGCATTGCGTTGACCTGGTCGTAGCGCACGCTGTAAGCCTTTCCTTCTTTGTCGCGCACCACCAAGTCTGGATTCACCTTTTCAACTTCTTCGGCTACGAGCCCGAATTGCGATGACCGAAGAGGATCAATCTCTTTTTTGTAATGGAACGTAACCGGCTTAAGCGCGAAGAGTGCTTCGCTCGCTGTATTCATTTGTTGAATATCTTCCTTAAAGCGCTTCGAGGAAGTCATCGTACCAAGCTTGTGGTTTGCATTAACGTAAACAGGACTTCCTCCGCCAGCAGTTTGGTCAAAAATGCTCTTGATGTAGCAGGCGTTGCTCTCTGCGGCGCCGACCGACACGTTGTAACCGATACAGATGTTATCGCTGCCAGTCATCAGCCCGTTGCCGGCGAAAGACCCCAATGCGATGTTACGGTTTCCGCTTTGATTGCTAACGAGTGCCGAAACCCCGATGGCCAGGTTCTCGTTGCCCGTGGTATTTCCCTGCAGGGCTCCGGCGCCAACAGCGGTGTTATCGCCGCCGGTGTTGTTAGACAGCGCACTGCCACCGACGGCCGTGTTGAAGCTGCCTGGGAACGGGCCACCGACATTGCTGAACAGCGCGCCAGCGCCAATGGCCGTGTTAAGCTGACCTGTAGTGTCGTTAAAAAGAGCATTCGCTCCCATCGCCGTGTTGCCGTTACCGCTGACGTGGCTAAAAAGTGCGAACGCTCCAGTAGCCGTGTTTTGCTGGGCGGAGTCGTTATAGACAAGCGCATCAGTTCCAACAGCCGTGTTTTCTGAACCGGAGGTGTTCAGCAACATCGCTCCAGCGCCCACCGCGGTATTTGAATCGGCCGTGTTCAGGGCCAAGGCTCCACCGCCGACCCCAGTATTAAAGCTGCCCGTCGTGTCGGCATACAGCGAGTACCAACCAAGCCCTGTATTTCCAGCGCCTGTCGTGAGGAAGTTAAGCGCATTGCACCCTTCCGCTGTCGTGTAGTTGGGATAGCAGCCGTCGGGTGCCGGGCTCACTCCTTGCACTTCCGCCAAGAATCCGGGGAACAGGGACATCACTACCATGATAATGAATTGAATTCGGGTTTTCATATGCGCGAAGTTTCCAAAAGGTTCTCGCAGCCTGTCGAGAACAATTTGCTGTGCTCGAACGATTGCAGGCCTATCGGGTTGCGACCCGCGCTCGGGTGTCGAACGGCTTAACAAGCTTACCCGCAGACCGCCGTTCGTCGTCGCGGACTGAGCCAGCTGCGTTGGCTAATCCTTCCTCCTCCGGGGGCAGGAACGGTTTGAATCGCCCTTTGTCGATAGCTTTCATGAAGGCTTCGTGTGGGGAAACAATGCCTTTCTGCAGTAGCGACCAAATGGCGTCATCCATGAATTGCATGCCCTGTGCCTTGCCGGAAACGATTACGTCCTGGAGTTTATGAGTGGCGCCTTCTCGAATGATTGCAGAGACAGCTGCGTTGGAGATCAGAATTTCGTTGACGGCGATGCGCCCGGGTCGATCCGATCTTTTTAGGAGCAACTGGGCTATCACCCCACGGAGTGAGTTCGCCAGCATGGCCCGAGCCTGTGGCTGCCGGTCGGCGGGGAAAGCGTCCACCATACGATCCACCGTCTTACGCGCGTTGTTTGTATGCAGGGTGCCAAACACCAGAAGACCGGTTTCGGCTGCGGTTAAAGCGAGTGAGATTGTTTCCAGATCGCGCATCTCACCGACCAGTATAATGTCGGTGTCCTGACGCAAAGAGGCCTTGAGCCCAACGGCGAATGAAATCGAATCGGTCGGAACTTCTCTCTGTGTGATGATGCTGCGCTTATTGTTATGCACGAATTCGATCGGTTCTTCGATCGTAATAACGTGCTTGGAAAAATTGTCATTGATGAAGTCGACTAGCGCAGCCTGCGTTGTTGTTTTACCGGAACCTGTCGGACCGGTGACCAGAACAAGGCCGCCGCGAGAGTAAGTAAATTGCTTGGCTATCACGGGAATACCCAGTTCTTCCAGCGTCGAGATTTTCGTTGGAATTAAGCGAAATGCCGCGGCGTAACCTTCCGACTGCTTAAAGTAGTTGCTGCGAAATCGAGAATCATCGTCCATCTGATACGCAAAATCGAGATCGCCGTGCTGCTCAAAAATCTGCCAGTTATGCGGTCCGCAAACTTCGCTCAGCATTCGCGTGACTTCATCGTGCGACATCGGCTCGGATCGGATCGGCATGATGTCGCCATGAGTCCGTATTTTTGGCGGTTCGCCCTCTGCGATATGCAAATCCGACGCGCCTTGTTGCACGACGATCTCCAGAAATTGATCGAGGTCGGCCATGGTGTGTTGCCTTACATTTTCAGCTGCTGCTGGACGATATCTTTTTGCTCCGCGCGCGCGTAAGCTTCTTCTGCGCTGATCAAACCACGCTGGCAGAGATCAACCAATGCATCGTCCATTAAACGCATGCCTTGTTTTTTTCCGGTCTGAATAATTCCGGGCAGCATGTAGGTTTTGTTTTCACGAATCACGTTGGCCACAGCCGGTGAATTGGTGAGAATCTCAAGTGCGAGCACTCGCCCATTTCCATCCTTTTTTGGTATCAGTTGATGACTGATGACGCCGCGCAACGATTCTGCCACCATAACCCGAATGTGTTCCTGCTGTTCCGGCGGAAACACATCTGTTAGCCGGTCGAGGGTTCTTGATGCACTAGCTGTGTGCAACGTCGCCAGAACAAGATGTCCGGTTTCGGCCGCAGTGATGGCAAGCGAGATCGTTTCCAAATCGCGCATTTCGCCAACCATAATCACGTCTGGATCCTCACGCAGCGCAGCGCGAAGAGCCGCCCCGAACGAGTCGGTGTGGGTGAAAATTTCGCGTTGGCTCACATGACAATTCTTGGAACGGATCACGTATTCGATCGGGTCCTCTAGCGTGATGATGTGATCGTGACGTTCGATATTGACCTGCTGGACCATGGCCGCAAGGGTTGTCGATTTGCCGGTGCCGACCGAACCGGTGACGAGGATCAGGCCATTTTGATAGCGGGTGAGCAATTTGAGATACTCGGGCAATCCGAGTTCGTCCATCGTTCGGACATGCGTGTTGATCACGCGAAACACGATCTCGACTCCGAGCCGTTGACGGACCACGCTAACGCGGTAGCGAGCGTACCCATTTTCGTAGGCAAAATCGGAATCGCCGCGCGCGTTTAGTTCCTCCTTGTACACTTCGGGCATGAAGGCTTCCGCCAGAGCTACTGTTTGTTGGCCTGTGAGAATTGGAGCGTCCGGCCACATAGGCTCCAATGTTCCGTGCACTCGCCAGATCGGAGGCGCAGCGACGCCGATATGAACGTCCGAGGCGCCCGCCTTTTGCCCGAACTCGAGATAATTATCGACATGCGGAAGCGGATGCGATTCGAATCGGGGAGGTAAGATCGTTTGGGGCATAGGCTCGGCAGCGGAAATGATTACGCGACCAGCCCGCGCACGTAAATGCTAAAAGAATGCGTTACCTTTGGCGCAAACAGAGACCCGAAAATATATCAGCCTTCTCTATTGCCGCGTGATCGACTCTCAGAGGCAAACAATCGATTTCTCACGAATCCGACAACCACCGGCCGGGCCATGCTCGCCACCATTTTTAACGCTGCAAGGGCAAAGCCCGTTTCGAACAGCTTCTTGTTCGCCTTACGCCGGGTCCGGGCATCGACATAAACTTTTTTCTTTCGCATTGGCGCCAGTGCGATCAACGCTCCCACAGCAGCAGCTGCCGAAATCCAGGACCCAGTCTGTTTGCGGAATGACCTATGGAATTTTGCCGGGAAATCCAATTCGTATCGCAAGCCACGCAGCTCACGGGCTACGCCTTCCCGGGAATCTGCGATGTCCGCTTTCAGGTCGTCGATTGATTCAGATTTTTCAGCCATTCTCGATCTTTCTTTAATTCATCAACCGTATCGGGAAACATCGGCTTGGTGATGCGGCTCCGCGCGACCAGCAATAGCACTACGGCAATTATAAAATGCAAAAGGGCGACAATAAGCGCTATGACCGGCCACGATGTTCCAACCAAATGCGCGACGCCAACCACCGCACTTACGATGAGGAAAACATATCCCATTACGCAGAGCGCCAGTGCTGCGATCACGCACGCGACCAAGACCAGGATTTGCAGTGCGGCTGCCTTCGATTCGCGTGCAGCCAGCGCCAAGCGGCTTTCAAAAAATCCCGCTGCAGCGCTTATCAGCGCCAGGGTGTTGTCAAGCAAGCCGGAATGCCCAGCAGGATTGCGAGATGCAGGGCGCCCGCTAGTCATTTCCGAGTGCTTCCGAACTTAACGCCGAAAGATCAGGCCAAGCGCAAACCCAATTCCGAGCGCTGCGAATATCGCTTTGGTTGGATTTTCGCGTACGTATTGCTCCGCATCGTCCTGGAACGTTCGGGCGCGAGTCGTGGCATCTCCCCAGGCTTGTTCTGCTTTGCCGCGTGCGTCGCCCCACGCCTGCTCCGCTTTCCCCCGATATTCCTCTGCGAACGCTCCGGCGGCTGATTTCAAATCCTCCGCTGCCTTACGCGCATGTTCCTTGCTACTTTGCAGTTTGTCTTGCGCATCCCCCGTGGCCGACGGGGATTGCTCTCCTGCTTTGTTTTGTTCTGCCATTGGTAATCTCCAGTTAATTTATTCGCTGCGACTATCCGCGTGCTTTGCTAAATGGGCAAACATTCGTTATCACCAAAGGGTAAACGTGTTGGAAGGGTGAAGCGGTCTTGTCAGTGCCAAACTTTCCACCTTCGACTTATCCAAGCCGCGCAGAGAGAACGCTCACTATTCGCGAAAAATGATTCGCGCCTTCGTTAGGTCGTACGGAGAAAGCTCCACGGAAACTTTGTCTCCGGGCACAATCCGAATGAAATGCTTGCGCATTTTGCCCGAGATATGGGCAAGCACATTGCGTTGACCGGGAAGGTCGACACGGAACATAGTGCCAGGCAGGACCTGAGTCACAGTGCCTTCGGTGATGATCTGTTCTTCCTTCGCCATTGCCTGGCGAATATACGCCGCGACACTTCCGTCTCAAGGCCGGCTATACGCCGCATTCGCGTTATGGATTTTGCCGGAACTGGTCCAGCGAGACGGTTGGCAAATATTCACGAAGCTGCTCGCGTTTCCACCAATCCCCGGTATGACGCCACTCGTCCACGGTTGTAAATCGGTACCGATAAAACATCGCACGCACATAGCGCGGCGGTCTTTCGGGAAACGGGTTGCGCGCCAGCAACCCGCTCACATCTTGCGAACCCTGAAGCAACCGGAAGATCAGGGCAATGAACCATGGATTTTCTCGCGGTGTTCCCAAAGCGGCGAACCACATCTGCCAATCAAGTCTTGGCTGATGCGGTGCGCACCAACCCGGCGCGCGTTTCACGTCGCCGGGCTTCCATTTGAATTCGTACGGCATCCAATCGATCCCGTCGGCGCTGCCTTCGATCACAATCTCGCCCCGGTCTTTGGTCATCACGCGAAACAAACCGTAGCCATTCACAATGCGAAACGGTTCGAGCCGTTCGTAAAGGCTCGCTATCGCGAGCGGTGGTCGACTCAGCGGCTTAAATGCGCTGAAAATTAACCACGCATTGATTGGCAGCGTCACGATGAGCACGACTATGCCAGCATAGACGCACAATTGTTGTGGCAGGGCGCGACCGCCCGACGCGCCGGCCGTTCGGCCAGGGACGCCCCGCCCGGCCGTTCCTGCCACCGAATCGTCGATCAGCAATAAGCACAGCGCGATCGTGAGCAGATTGAAAAAGCAATAGTTTCCCGTAATCGCGATCGCGAGTTGGAGAAAAATCAGCAGTCCCGCAGCAATCAGCCTCAGTCGGCGCGGCGCCCAGATGAAAAACGGCACGATGATTTCGACCACGAGACAAAACGCGACAGAAAAATGCTTAAACCATTCCGGACTTTTGTCTGCCCACCAGGCGAAGACTGTCGGCAATGGTTGCGACCAATAATGATAATCCAGAGCCGTCAGATTCCACCAGCTATCATCGCCGCTGGTTAGCTTTACTACCCCCGACATCAGCATCAGTTTGAACAGGAGAAGCTTGAGCAAAAACAAGCCCGCGCGTGAAACCGGCGTAGCTGTAGGCGGGGGCATTGACCCCGCCCGGAAAAAGAGTGTCTTTGGCCAAAGTCGCCAGGGTGCAAGAAAGATCGATATGAAACCTGTCTCGAGTAAAAGCACGTCCCACTGAAAGCTAAAAAACACCTGGCCCGCGACCGTGAGCGAGAGATAAAAGACAAAAGCCGCCAGCAGCGAGACCGCTGGAGCGATTCCGAAAATCAAGAGCAACGAAAAGAGCACGCCGCTGCCACAAAGAAGGTGGAGAAAGGTGTTGGTCGAATTCAGCCAGCAAAGTGTCGGCAAGAGCGCATAAGCGCTTTGTCCGATCTGTGCGTGAGCTGCCGGGAGGAATTGAACGACGGGCGACAGGCCGTCGCTGCCGACGAGGCCGTCCACCTGTATCCACAGCGACAGGAACGCGATCAGATAAATCACGCCGAGCGCCCGCAGAAACCAACGTCGGGCCCAGAAATAAGTCGGCTGGCGCACGTCTTTGCCCCAGAACAATCGGGTAACAGTTGACGAAAATTTTCGGTGACGAGCGACCAAGCCGTAACCAATTTCGGAAACAGCCGCGAATCCGGGTACGTGATGATAGCTCCAGGTCATCCATTCTCGCGAGCGCCGATACCCTAACGAGCGATAGATCGCTTCCGCTGCGAAGAACGCATTGCCCTCCGGTGTGATGAAAACGATCGAGCGCTGAAATTGATCGACTGGAATCTCCGGGAAGGCCTCAGCCGCTTCCTGATAAGTTGCATACTCGACCTTTCCCATTGTGATTTCGCGCCAGCGCTCGATCCATAAGCGGCAGAAATCACATTCACCATCCCACACCAGAAGCGGCTTCAGAGGGGGATTGGTGACGCGAAGGCGCGATTTGTTAGGCATTAACGTCGAACGTCCAACGTCCAACGCTCAACGTCCAATTCAGAATTTGCATTGGCCATTGAATGTTGCGCGTTGAGCGTTGGGTGTTTTCCTAGTATTCAAACTCTGCCCAGACCGGTGCGTGATCGGAAGGGTCTTTTCCAGCCCGCATTTCCCGATCGATGCCCGACGCGATACATCTTTCCGCCATGCTGTCGCTTGCCAAAACCGCGTCGATTCGCAGGCCGCGATTCTTTTCGAATCCTCGCATTTGATAATCCCACCAACTGAAAAGGCCGCCGTCCTTATGGTGAAGTCGCAGCGTGTCGTGTAAGCCAAGGCTGCATAGTTGTCGAAATGCCGCACGTTCGCCGTCGGAAGCCATAATGGCGCCGCGCCAAAGTTCTGCGTCGTAAACGTCAAGATCGTTCGGGGCGACATTAAAATCGCCGCACACGACAAGTTCGGTCGCTCCCTTCTTTGCAAGGCAGTCCCGAAGCCGTTGATACCACTGCAGTTTGTATTCATACGCCGGCGAACCGACGACTTGTCCATTGGGCGCATAGATCGAGAAGAAACGCACGCCGCGTGTCGTCGCGGCAATCACGCGTGCCTGGGGATCGACTACCTCGTCACAAAGCGAAGGCTGGATGTCGCGTAGCTCCGATTTCGCCAGAATCGCTACGCCGTTGTACGATTTCTCGCCGTGGTACGCCGAACGATAACCCGCCGCCTGCAATGCGAGCGCAGGGAATTGGTCGTCCGGACATTTCGTCTCCTGCAAACAAACAACGTCCGGTCTTGCTGCTTCAAGCCACGCGAACAAGCGGTCTTGCCGTTTACGCAGCGAGTTGACATTCCACGCGGCGACTTTCACTCGGGGTTTATGATCGGAATTCTTCTCACAATTCTAATTCCACGCCCGGCTCAGGCACAATAACCTCCGAGCCGGAGAGCTCGTTCGATAATGTGGAACGCATCCATTCCACTGCCTCGGGATCACCGTGTACCAGGAGAATCTTCTTTGGAGAAATCTTCCTGGCATAAGCCACCAGCGACTCGCGCGTCGCGTGCGCGCTGAACTGAAACTGTTCGAGGTTGCACCTGATGCGCTGCGGCGCTTTATCCGGATCGAGCGCCACCTCACCGCCTGTGCCCGCATCGCGGAGGACGCCGGCGGGCGACTCCGGATTGGCGTAGCCCACGAAAAAAATCGAGTGTTGCGGATTCTCCATGATTCGGCGGGCAAAAACGTTGGAGAGCGTCTTAGGAATCATCATGCCGCTGGAGAGAACGTACACACGTCCTCCGCGCACGGGTGTATCGCGTACCGTTTCATCATTCAGGATGAACGGCGCCACATCCCTCATAAGTTTTAAACGTGACATTTGCCGGCGTGTACTATGCGTGCGGCGATCGTAAATATCGGTGAACTTTGAGCTCAAACCGCCAATATAAATCGGAAAGTCTCCCGAAAGCTTTCGGGCCTGACGGCGAACCTTGTGAAGCATGGCGAGAATCTCCTGTGTTTTTCCTAACGCGAACACCGGTATCAGCACGCAGGCGTCGCGCTCGAACGCGGCTCCGAGCGCTTCCGTCAGGCGCCGCTCTTCGCGAGCGCGGCTCCAACCTTCAGGTTTTGCCTGATCGCCGCGAGTGCATTCCATAATCAAGACATCAATTTTCTCCTCGGGAAAAACGGCAGCCTCCATGATCGTTTGATCGTCGAAATTGACGTCGCCGGTGTAGAAAACAGTTCGACCTTCCGCGCGCAATAGTACCCCGGTCGAGCCGAGCACGTGTCCGGCGTCAAAAAACTCAAACGTTAGCGCTTTCTTGTCACGGTGTGGGGCCCGTTCGCCGACGATCGAAATGCGTTGACGTAAGGGACACCTATGCCAGCGCTTCGATGCGCGATCGATTTCGCGATGCGTAAAAAGCGGATACGACATTTCTCCAATTTCCTCGCGTTGCCGGGTCATGACATTAACCGAATTGTGTAGAAGCACGCTGCTCACCTCAGCCGTGGGCTCTGTCAGGAAAACCTGTGCACCCGGGAAGCGTCGCATGGCCAACGGCAGCGTGCCGATATGATCCTGGTGAGCGTGCGAAATCAGTATGGCCTCGATCTCATAGTCGGCGATTGCCTTGAAAAGCGGCAAAGCATCCTCGCCTGTGTTTTTTGGATGCATTCCGCAATCCAACAGCAGCCGATGGCGGTCAATCTCAAGACAGTACGAATTCGCGCCGATCTCCGTGCGTCTGGTCAGATTAATGAATTTCAAATGCGATCCCCTTCGACCTCCGCGAACTCCTATCAGACCCGTTATTGTCTGAACAGCCGCTTTCAAAGAAGGTCTAATAAGCCGTCGCAATGCAAGGAGAAACGAATGGGCACCGCGATGAAAGCACGCATCTGGAGCAGGATATCTGCATCCACATTTTCACGGTTTCCTCCGCCATGGTGGGTGTGTGTCTGACCGTGATCGGGTTGATTCGTGTTGTCATTACGCTTGGAACGGCCAACACCCTGGCAGACGATTTTTTGGCCGGCGACGCAATGCTGTTCCTGATCTCCTGTCTGCTTTCCTACTGGGCGCTGCGTTCCCGGTCGCTGCGCAGAATGCATCGTCTTGAAAAGGTCGCCGACGGAATCTTTATCCTCGCCATGATCGGAATGGTAGTCATTTGTGCGTTGATCACTTACACGATTTCTGTTCCGACCCGGTCAGGGGCTGGCTAAAGGAGTTCTTCAATAATCCGCCGCCAATCCCCCCGAGAATATTTCGATCGCGCCATCGCTGCAACCGAGGGGTTAACGGTTCTTGGCTCTCCTACCCAGAAAGGCGGCTTCGCCAGTCAGGATCCGCCTATCGCCTGTCGTGGGGCACCATTACCTCGACTTGCTCCTCCGAGGAGTTGCCGCCGCTGTCGGTGCAGGTGATGGTAATTGTATAGACGCGTCCACTGCCGGGGCCCTCCCGCTCTGCTCGAAGCAGCACATGATGATCATCCAGGACAATCCAGTCTGGAGATGTATGACCACTTCCGCGGCCAAGGACTGGTTCATTGCTGGTCACGCTTAGCGTGCAGGAGTCAGGTGGCAACGGGCAGTTATCGGTAACGTCATAGCTGACCGTCACATTCACCATTCTATGGTTTGGCGGCCACAGGATCGATGGATCTGCTTCCGCACCAGTGATGGTTGGAGGTGGGTTAGAAGCCGTCGTAGTAGCCGTCGCAGAGTTATTATTTGTGTCAGGATCAGGTGTGAAAGAACTCACTGTTGCTGTGTTGCTTATCTCTGTGCCGTCAGCAACCGAGCAATTCACATTAGCTACAAAGGTGATGGTCTCAGACTGACCTGAGGTAAGCAATGGAAACGTCACGGTACGATTATTTCCTGAACCACCACAGACTCCTCCTCCTGTCGAAGCGCATGAGACGAAGGTTGTCTCAGCGGGAAGATTGTCTGTTACCGTAACCGATGTGGCAGCATCCGGCCCGTTGTTGGTTACAGTAACTGTGTAGGTCAGGTCATTGCCGGTTGTCACTGGATCTGGCGAGTCGGTCTTGGTGATTGCCAGATCAGCGGCGCCCACGCAGGCTCTGAAGAAGATTGGGTCGTGGTTGGCGAAAGGTCGACCAAATGGCACCCCGTTTCCAGTAAAGGACCCGTAGAAGCAGCTCTCCACTGCTTTCATCTGCATGTAATCTCCAAGCACTCGTTGCCGCTCCGGATCGGCTCCTGGCTGACAAAAGCTTGGATCGATATTGCAATCCTTGGCCGACGAAAGAAACGTCAGCAATTGATTGTCGGTAAAAGTAAGTCCCTGATCGTCGCTGAATGCCAGGTGGGCTGTAAAGATTGGGAACTCGTCCATAGAGAAGCCATCGAACGTGTAGTAGAAAACGCCAACTGTTCCGCTGCCGGCCACCGCTACCGACGGGATGGCTGCTTCTACTTGACCTGTCACAAAATTTTCCGGGCCTACGGTTACCCCGCCCCCTCCATCGTCCTGAATCCGGCGAATCGCGAGACGATCGTTACCGGTGGCGGGGTCGCGATTCCCATAAACGTAGTAGATATCCCCGTTATTTGGATCGACAGCCGCGTGGTCAACTCCGCCAAGGAGAGCGTTGACAGTGCCAAACTTGGGAGTTGGCTGTGTGCTATCGGCATTGGCTACTACGATCCCACCTGCCATACCGTTCAGGATCCATGTGGCGCCGCCGTCAGTGGATCGGTTTAGCATGAAGTCGATGTTTTGCGAATCTCCACCTCCGGGGCCGGTTCGTCGTTGAAAGAGACTGTAGACAAAGCCATTTCGGGGATCTACTGCCAGGCGATGACCAGGATTGACACCTGTTGTCGCCGCTCCCGATTGGCCGTCAGCCGTGAAGTTGGGTGGATTGACCCCAAAGGAGACCGCGATCCGCATGCCACGGGGGTTCGTACCGAAGTCGTCATAGGCTACATACACGTTGTCCTGGGTTGCCGTCACTGGATCCCGGTTCACCAGGAGCCACGGCTGGTCCGAGTTGGCGATGCTCGTTGGATCAAGGTTGTTTGTGAGCTGGGTGATACCCGCCAGCAAAAGATAAGCCCATGACGCGGCATTCCCTGGATCCGTGGTGGTGCCGCTCACGACGTTACCCTGAAAGGGAGGCGGCGGAGGCGAATTGAAGTCATGGATCAGAAACGTGCCGGACATCAGACTCGCCCGCCCGTAGTCCACCGCTTGATCGCAGGGACACCCATCGTCGTTGGGTGGCGGGTTTGGAATTGTGAACTGCTTTGTCCAGATGTTTCCACTGTCTGTCGAATGCCATAGAGGAGCGTTGGTGCCCCAGCTTCCGCTAAATGCCGTCATGACGATCTCGTCTGGGTTCGCGGGATCTATTGCAATAGACGTTTCACCATCATTAAAGGTATCGGTGTTCGTTAGGGTGGGATCGGTGTTATTCACGACCGCGTCGACGATAAAAATCCCGGGGCCGAAAGGAATCGCCTTTATGCCTCTTGGGGCGAAATCCTCTGGAATCGCCGGCCGATTGTAGTGCCAGGTGTCGGGCGGTGCGTCTCGGGTTGACCTGGTCTCGTCCTTTTGGACCTGTGTCTTACCCTGAGTCTGAGCTGTGACTAAAGATGAATTTTCCTTTAGGAACAACACCAAACCTAGAAGGAATATGGCTCTGGCTATCTGAGTTGGTCTTTTCATGATCTCGATCCTCGCTTATTTGGCCGCAAGATTAGCGCGTTGCTCGTTTGATCGTCTATCGGGGACTTCCCTGATATTTTCACCGCCTAATCCCCGATTGAGATCAGGATGTTCTGCGGGCTACTAACGGTGATTCACCTCGAACCACTCTCGCGCGCCACGGTGAAGCGCCTGAGCATCGCGGTAGCCTAACTTGAGCTTGATGTGTTCGTGATAGGTTTCCACGGTTTTAGGACTGATCCCGAGTTCCTGCGCGATCCGGCTGGTTCCGAAGCCGGCTCCGCTCAACGCAAAGACATGCAACTCGCGATCAGTCAGGTTAGGAGTGTTCGGATGTGCCGCCGGTCCGTCGACGACCCCGTGAACGGTGCGCAATGCGATCCGCGGACTAACGAACAGCTCCCCTCCGAGAACCGTGCCAATGGCACCGATCAACTCTTCCCGAGTGCCGGTCTTCATCCAGTAGCCTGATGCTCCAGCCCGGAGCGCGCGTTCTGCATAAATCTCTTCAGGTTGCCTCGACACAACGAGAATCCGCGTCCGAGGAAAACGTGCCGAGAGTTCTTTCAACAGGAAAAGTCCGTCGTGATGGCCAAGAAATGGTTCAATAACAAGGAGATCTGGCTGATGTTTTTCGGCCAGCTCACGCGTGGTCCTTTCATCAGTTGCGAGTCCGCAGACTGTACAGCCCAGATCACGCCGAATAATCGCAACGAGTCCTTCTCTGGCGACCGTGCTGTCGTCAGCGATAACTACAGAACGCTGTCGCGAGGAGAGCGCAGTGGAGAGAGCCCTCACAAACGTTTGAGGATGGCCAAAAACTGTCTAGATGACAAGAAAATTCCTTAGGGGATTTCCCTTACTCGAATCGGCACAGGCCGCTTACAGCAGCTCTTTGAAAATCCGCAGCCAATTGGAGCGGAGAATTTTTTCTATATCGGCGTCGCTGAAACCTCGCTCGATCAATCTGCAGGTGAGATTACGCGCGTCCGCATGGTTCGTGAGGTCGGGAATGAAATGCGGTTTGGTAAGTTTTGAGGCGAGATCTTTCTGCCGCGACTCCGGCCACTGTCGGTAGATGAACTCGAAAAAGTCGAAACCGATGCCGACGCCATCGATGCCGATCAAATTCGCGATATGCTCGATATGATCGATGTAACGATCGAGCGTGCTTTCTTCCTCTCGGGGGCTCACCAGGATGGAATTAACACCGATCACTCCGCCCCGTTTACCGATCATCGTAATCTGTTCGTCACTAACATTTCTCTCAATGTCGTAGTAGCGGCGAACGTTCGTGTGCGACACGATCGGGGATTTTTTCGTGATCGAGAGAACTTCCTCAAATCCGGCTGGGTTAATGTGCGCCAGGTCGATAATTACACCGAGCGCTTCACATTCGCGCACTACATCGCGACCAAACGAGGTCAGGCCCTCCGGCGCCGAGCCGTTTGCCGCGAAAACTCCGCCGTGACCGGCTGCATTGGTTCTGGCGTGGGTGAGTCCAATTGAGCGCACCCCCAATTCGTAAAAAACGCGCAATTGATTCAAATCAGTGCCTAACGGCTCGACGCCTTCCATGGTGATGAGAATTACGATTCGGCCTGCCTCGCGCGCCGCTTGGATTTCGTGATAACTTTTGCAAATGGCGAATCGCTCGGACGCCGCTGTTTCGGCATAGAGTCGTGCAACCTGATCGAGCGCGACGCGCAGGGCCATATCCGGCTCGCCACGGCGAGTGCGTCCTATTTCGGACAAGTAACGATCCTCAATATAAATCGCCGCGCCTATGACACTGATGTTCCCGGCCTCCAACTCCGGCAGAAATTCCGTTCGGAGAACATTCTTGCGATCGCGTTTCTCGTACAAGTCCATCGGCAAATCGAAATGCATATCGACGACTCCACCCGTCTGCAGCCGGTCGATTCGATCTTCAATGGAACCTTTCATGGCCTTACTCATGTTCGCTCAAAATCCAAATGATGAAATAGAGGTTTAACGAAGCATGTCGCTCACCTTTTCCTGGCTCTCGCGATAGCAGGAAGGACTTCAATATGTCTACCTTCGGGCGCATCTGGAGCTAACAGTGCAAACAAGCCCTGATCGAACGTAGCTAGTCTAGCATCGTGCCGTGTCGCCAGTGAAAGAAGAAACGCATCCATGACTTGCTTATGCCCGACGAGACGCTCGCGAACGGGAGCAAGCGCTTCGGTGATTGGCAGATCTTCTTCCCAAAACTGATGTCCCGGACGCTGCAAATTGCGCCCCAGCAAGTCCAAGGCTTCTGCGCCGGATAGTGAATGTTTTACGACAGCGGGCTGCATTGAAATACGAACAAAGGCCAGTTCGGTGCTGGGGCACGTCGCCCAACGGAGTCTTCGCTGGCGGGCGCACCACGCGTGTGCTGCATCGTGTTGCTGGTGATTCGACCAGGCCAGCGCGAGCAGCACGTTGGCGTCCAGGAGAAACACGCTCATTGGTGCATTTGCGCCCGCTCAACGTCGTCTTTACTTAAGCCTGAGGCGACGTCATCGCTCGAAAACGTTTGGGTATCGTTGGCATCGATGACGGCGAATCCATTTCGGAGCCTAACTGGCAGCGGCTTGCGGCGCTGTTGTACGCCACGCCGGGCCAGCTCCGAAATAGCTTCTCCTCGAGAGATAGCGCGACTCCTGGCCAGCTGGTCGGCGACGCGCACAATATCGTCGTCGAGATTAACCGTCGTTCGCATATGCGATAGTCTCATATTGATGCTCGAAACGCAATTTGATGTCGACTCTACCGACTGATGCAAATAACGCCACTCACCGAGGCAAAGAGATTTGTCCGATCCCGGGTAGGTCCTGACGAAAAATACTCTGAGTTTTCTATCCGTGAAATCCGCGACCTCCGCGATCGATCAAGCCCCCCGGCGTGCCCTTACGAGCAGACGGAAAAATCGTAGTCGCGGGTGGGACTACGATTTTCGGCAGACAGACGTGGCGAACAAGATCTGCGCTAAAAGGTTAATCTTTAGAGCTGTTTGGATTAGCATACGTGCCACAGGCACGTGGCTGCAGATTAGGACCAGGTGATCAGGCGCAGTTCGTGCGCTTGCATGAGGCAGGGATGCGTCGGCACGACGCGCACACTGAAACCGTAGGTGCCGCTTTCAGTCGCGGGAACGCTGCCCTGGTAAATGTATGTTCCGTTGCCATCGGCTCTGACCGGTTTGATTGAGAACGCTGGCGATCGGATTGCGCAGGTCGCCGTTGTTCATTTCCCCGTGATACGCCTCCACGCGCACATGTCGCGGATCGACTGCTCCCAGATGCACGCGTGCACTGATTTGCAATGATTCGCCGACGGAAATGCTTTGCCGATCTTTGTTCGTGACTTGGACGTCGGAGATCTGGACTTGCGGCCAGTCCTTCCGGATCTGCGCTTTCCACTGGCTTAGTTGCGTTGCTGCCCCGCAGCCGTCACGCGAAAAATTCTCGTAGGCTCGGGCTGCAGGAATATAAAGTTGCTCGGTGTATTCTCTCACCATTCGCTGCGTGTTGAACACTGGCGTGACGCTGCGGATCGATTCGCGCATCAACTGCAGCCACGCGAGTGGAAGCTTGCCGTCGGGTTTCGCATAATAAAGCGGCACGATTTGGTTTTCGAGCAATTGATAAAGGCTGCTGGCGTCCACTTCGTTTTGAAATTCGGTGGTGCCATTATCGATCTCGGCGCCAATCGCCCAACCGTTGCTGCCGTTGAAGCCTTCTCGCCACCAGCCGTCGAGCACGCTCAGGTTAATCCCGCCGTTCGGCGCTGATTTCATCCCACTGGTGCCGCTCGCTTCCTGCGGACGCAGCGGATGGTTCAGCCAAAGATCGACACCCTGCACGAGCCGGCGTGCGATGTAGCTATCGTAGTCTTCGAGAAAAACGACGCGATTCTCCAGACCGGGTTCACGCGTGAATCTGTAAACTTCCTGGATCAGGGCTTTACCCGCTTCATCGCGCGGATGCGCTTTGCCTGCAAAAACGAACTGCACCGGGCGCGTGGGATCGTTCACCAATCGCTTTAACCGATCCTTGTCGCTGAACAAGAGGGTGCCTCGCTTATAGGTTGCGAAGCGGCGCGCAAAACCGATCGTCAGAATTTCCGGATCCAGAATGCGATTTACTTTGCGAATTGACTCCGGCGATTCGCCCAGGCGTTCACGTCGCTGTCGCTCGCGATCGCGAACAAAATCGACAAGCCGGCGTTTGAGCTGTTGATGTGTGTCCCAAAGTTGCGCGTCGTGAATATCGATGACGCCGCGCCAAAAATCCGCCTCAGTTAGATGCTCCTCCCAGTCACCGAGATGCTTGCGATAGAGCAGCGCGAATTCGGGCGCCATCCAGGTTTTTGTATGAACGCCGTTGGTAATATTGGTGATTGGCACTTCATGGACCGGGACGCCAGTCCACACATCTTTCCAAAGCGAACGGCTCACCTGGCCGTGTAATTTACTGACGCCATTCGCATGGCGGCTCAGGCGCAGCGCCAGAATCGTCATACTGAAAGGATCGTTTGGGTTGAGCCGTGTGTTGCCGAACGAGAACAGCTCGTCGAAGGGCATGTTCAATTCCCTGGCGAATTTGCCGAAATATTTCTGCATCATCTCGCGCGAGAACGAGTCATTGCCGGCGGGAACCGGGGTGTGTGTAGTAAAGACGTTGGCCGCCGCGACGACCTGAAGCGCCGAATAAAAGCCAAGTTTCTTTTCCACCACATTAAGACGGATTCGCTCAAGTCCCAGAAACGCTGAATGCCCCTCGTTCATGTGAAACACGTCCGGTTCGATGCCGAGTGCGGCGAGCGCCTTCACCCCGCCAATCCCCAGCACGATTTCCTGGCGCATCCGCATTTCGAGATCGCCGCCGTAAAGCTCCGCGGTAATCAAGCGGTCCTCAGCGCTGTTTTCCGGAATATCGGTGTCGAGGAGATAGACGTTTATTCGTCCGACGCGCAACTCCCAAAGCCTTGCAAAAACTTCCCGATCCAGAATCGGGACTGAAATTAAAAGCCTCGCGTCGCCCCGGCGAACTTCAGTGATCGGAAGATGATAAAAGTTTTGATTAAGATTAATCGCCGCCTGAACGCCGTCCTTGTCGATCTGTTGGCGAAAATAGCCGTGCCGGTACAGCAGACCGATCGCAACGAAATTCAAATCAAGGTCGCTGGCCGATTTGCAGTGGTCTCCGGCAAGAATGCCGAGGCCGCCGGAATAGTTTGGAATTGATTCGTGAAACCCAAACTCGGCGGAAAAATATGCGATGGGATTTTTGATGGCCGCTCCGGGTCCGGTTTTCCCATAGGTGTCATGACGCCCAAGATATTTCTCGAACTCCTGGAATACCTGCTTGAGTTCGCGCAGGAAATTTTTGTCCTGAGCAAGTTCTTCCAGCCGGGCCTGGCGCGAAAGCTGCAGCATGCGAACCGGATTATGATTGGTGCGGTTCCAAAGCTCGGGGTCAAGTTGCCAGAACAACCGGCGGGCGGTCGGCTCCCAGGTCCACCATAGGTTGAAACTCATTTCCCGTAACGGCTCAAGTGCCGCCGGGAGAATTGGCGTCACATTGTAAGTTTCAAACGTCGGCATGCGCGAGAGGTTACTTTAGTCCCGCTACTGCGGGGGGACGCCGGTGCCAAAGATTACAAATTACAAAAATTATCATTCGAATACCCGAGCCACCAAAGCCGCAGTTAACTGAGAAAACCTCGTCCAGCAAGTTACAGGTCCAATGACGACCGGACAGTTTTCATGTTGGAGTCCAGTCGCCGTTCGCGGGAGTTACCTCTGGTTACAGGCGCCGTCTCGCGAGGATTAAGCCCAGGAAAAATCCCGCGACTAATCCGCACAGATGCGCGGCCATGCTGATTTGAGGCGTCGAAAGATCAAATGCAATTTGAATGGCGACGATCAATGCAATGTTTCCGAGCCGCTGTTTAGCGAGTGGCGCGTGGCGATTTCGCAGCAAAAATCCGGCCCATGCTCCCACGATGCCCATGATGCTGCCCGAAGCACCGATAACCTGAGTAACCTGGATGAAACCCACTACGGCCAAAGCAACCACCCCTGCGCTAGAGGCGAGTCCTGAAATCAAGTAACACGCGGCGAATCGCATTGTGCCAATTGCTCGCTCGAGCGGCGGTCCAAGAATATAAAGGGCAAAGAGGTTAAAACCGAGGTGTAGAAAACCGCCATGTAGAAAAAGCGCGGTGAACAAACGCCAGTATTCGCCTTGTACCACAACCGCGTACGGCTCGAGCGCGCCAATCCGATGAAGCACCTCGAAACTGTTCCAACCGCCGGCGACCATTTCGAAGAGGAACACGAGAACGTTGACGAGGATTATAATGAGGACAGCGGGTGTGATTCGGACTTGATCTCGCCGCGCAGAAGAAGTCATCTCGTGATCGGAAGGAACGGATCTGAAATTGGTTCGAACCGGGGGATTAGATTCGAATTGCCGAAATAACCGGACTTGTTCGCGTAATTCGCCGCTTGGATGCAAAATCTGCAGAGCGGCGCCAAGGTTGGCAGCCGATTTGTAATCTCCCTGGGCAGCGAGCTGGGTCATTTTCCGCAATCCGATCGCAGGCAGAAACAGAAGAAGGAACCATGCGCCACCGCCGATGTATCCCGCGGCACCGGGCCAGAAAAACCAGGCTATGCCGGTAATAGCCAGCACAATGGCCGCAGTGAGCCGCCACCCATGATACGGTCCTCCAGGTCGCAACGCGCGGACGAACAGCAGGAGTGCCGAAACGATCGCGAGGAAGAGGAAGATGTGATTGAGATTCAAGGTGAGAGTTGGAAAAGTTACAAAGTTACATTGTTACGTGGGTTTGCCGTTCCAAGGTTGTAACTTTTTTAACTTTGTAACTCTTTCTAACCGTTTCTAACTTTCCGTCATGTCCATCACGGTCACTGATTATCTCGATGTCATTTCAAGCTGGTGTTTTTGGTCCGAGCCCACCTGGGCGGAATTGAAAAGATGTTATGACCGTAAGGTACACTTTCAGTGGAAAATCGCGCTAATGGATCCCAGTGGTTTGCCTACTTCACGCGAGCAGGAGCAATGGTTCTATCGACGCAGCGGAATGATGATGCGTTCGCGATTCATGCTCAATACCGACTGGTACGATCCAACTCTTCCGGAGTGGCTCGCGCCTAATTGCGTGGCCGAGGCAGCAAAGGATTTTGGTCTGACTGACGATCGCGTCCGGCTTGCGCTGGCTCGCGCCGCGCTGCGCGAAGGCAAAAGAGTCGGTGATTGGGAGGTTGCTGCCGGAGTAGGGAGCGAAGCAGGGGCAATTGACGCGGGCGAATTGCTGGAGCGCGCGAAGTCGCCAGCAATCGAAAGCCGCGTGCGAGAATCAACTTCTGAATTTCACGCACTCCAGATCACGCAGCGTCCGGCATTTGTGATCGACACGGAGATCGGGGACCGCGCCGTTTTTTCCGGCGTGGTGCGACTCGAACCGCTGGCGGCAACAATCGATTCCATGCTGGGGGACGCATCCGCGTATGCCGCGCATAAAGCGCACTTTGGCGATCCACCAAAGCATTGATCAGAATTGGAGAGAGCTGGTGGGGAATGTCTTGGCCTGCAGCGAATCGCGACGTGGAGCTTTGTCGCTTGGATTGCGTTGCTAGCAGTTTGATCTTGCCAGTGCGAAATTGTTGCCTACAACTTCTGTTCGACTTGCGAATTGTAATGCGAGTACTTCGTGGCGGTGAATCGCAGCCGTGACGAAAAATGAGTGACCTGGCGTTTGCGAAGGCTGACGCCGGGAATTGCGACAAATGAAATACGGCGATGCGGTGCACTCCCGTTTTGCCGGTGAGGAGATAGATCTAATCTGCAACCACAAATTCGTGTAAACGGCCGGATTCGCGCTCGCGAAGTCCGGGTCATTATGGGGGCCAGCGGGGAACAGCTCGGCGTCATGAAATTAAACGACGCTTTGCGCAAGGCTCAAACTCTCGGGCTCGATTTGGTCGAAGTTGCGCCCATGGCCCAGCCACCGGTGTGCAAGATCATCGATTTTGGAAAGTTCCGATACGACATTTCCAAACACTCGAAGGACAAAAAACCCGCCAGTGCCAGGCTAAAGGAAATCAAGTTCCGCGTTAACATCGACGAGCACGATTACCTGACGAAGGTGCGGCACGCCGAAGAATTCCTCGACCGCGGAAACAAGGTGCGTGTGCAGCTGCAATTTCGCGGCCGCGAGATGGCGCACCAGGAGCTCGGCACTCAATTGGTGGGAAAAGTGCGCGACGATCTTTCGAGCATGTCGCAGGTGGAAACCGAGCCGAAGATCGCTGGTCGGAACATCACCATGACATTGGCGCCTTTGCCGGCGAACCGCCGGAAGCGGAAATTCACCGAACTACCAACTACGGATGAACAGGGCGAGGAGACGGGTTCACTGAACAGCGTGGACGAGTAACCCACCGCAACAACCCAGGCAGCAACGCGGCAATCGAAGACGTCGCCTCCGGTTCAGTCGCCATTCTCGTTGGAGTTTTGGAGTGCTCCTGTGCTTTGCAGCTTTCAGTTTGCCGGGGAGCACTGTCGCCCCAATCTTGCCTAGGGCTTCTTCTTGCCTGCCGGTGAATGGGCGGGCGGAGCGGTGGGTGATCGTGGGGGCGGAGTCAGCGGTGTTCTATCCGCGATCTTCTGTTCCAGCCGTTGTTTGCGCGCTTTCGAGTCCTGATTGTTGGGGTCCAGCGTTAGGATTTTCTTGGTGTCGGCCAGTGAATTTTGCAGGTCATTTTTCAGTTCGTAAATGTAAGCGCGATAATTGAGGTATTTAATCTCATTCGGCTTTTGTTTGATGAGCTCGGAGTAATCGGCGAGCGCTTTATCGTAATCCTGGACCTTCATTTCGACCGCTGCACGTTGCTCATGAATACGCGCTGCGTCCTGCGGCGTCAGTTTTAACGCTTCGTTGTAATCGTTAATGGCTTCCTCGTATCTTTGCTCGCTGGCGGCCGCGTATCCGCGTCGCTGATAAACTGCCGACAGCTCATCCGCGTATTTGTGGTCCATGGCGGTCGCCTTCTTGAGGAGGTCGACAGCTTGGTCCCAGTCCTGTTTTTTAGCGGCCTCAGCGCCCTCGCGGGCCAGCTTGTTTGCTTCGGGATTCTTTTTCTCCGCTGCCTGGCATACCTGTGAAGCACAGAGGGTCAAAGCCGCAATTAAAGTAAAAGCAAAGAATTTGTTCATAGATTTCCGTTAGACGTTGATACTCTTTACACAATTCGAACCTAAAGGCGTCAATAGTTGGCTGTAAGTTCAACAGTTTCAAGTCTGTTCCGGCGAAGGCGTCTGCTCGATATCAACCTTTGGGTCGTGTTCTGATGAAGAGTGTTCTGATGAAGAGGATGCCGCAAGCCCCGGCTCATCGATCCGGATAATGCGCAGGGCGCGTCCAGTCGTCTCATCAATTTCAATCAGTGCGCCCCGCAGGCGTACTTCGCCGCCGGCGACCGGGAATGAGGCAGGCAGGTTCGAGACGAATCGATTCATGATCGGATCGATGGTACGGCCCAGGATGGAGTTCACTGGGCCGCACATTCCTGCGTCGCATAAGAAAGCTGTGCCAGCGGGAAAAATCTGCTCGTCGGCGGTCTGCACGTGCGTGTGCGTGCCAATCACCGCCGACACTTTGCCGTCGAGAAACCGGCCAAGCGCAATTTTTTCGCTCGTCGTTTCACCGTGTACGTCGACGAGGATGTTAGCCGTTTCCCTGCGCATTTTCGCTACCTCCAGTTCTGCAGCGCGAAACGGGTTATCCAAAATCGGCTGTGTAAACGTGCGTGCCTGGACATTAAGCACGCCGATTTTCCCCTTGGCCGTTTCAAGAACAATCGATCCACTTCCCGGCGCGCCATCGGGATAATTCACCGGGCGCAGCAAACGCGGTTCGGTATCGATGAACGAAAGGATCTCTTTCTGGTCCCAGATATGGTCGCCGCTTGTGATCACTGAAACGCCGGAGCGCAACAGATCGATGGTGATTTTGCCCGTGATACCGCGGCCGCCCGCAGCGTTCTCGCCGTTGACGACCACAAAGTCCAACGCGTATTTCGCCTTCAGCTCCGGCAACCGTGCAATCACGGCGGCGCGTCCAGGTTGTCCAACTATGTCGCCAAGAAAAAGAACGGTTAACATGAGGCGTTCATCCTATTAAATGGCTATGCCAGGGCAAAGGTTAAAACGTTGAAAGTCGACCCAAAAAATGACGAATGACCGATGACGAAGGAATGTCGAAGTCCGAATGAGTGATTGTCATCCTGAGCGAAGTCGAAGGATCCCGAGGAACCACCTCAAAGCTTTCGCCACGGGATTCCTCGACTTCGCTCGGAATGACAGAGTTTTGATTCGTCATTCGTTTTTCGTCCTGCTGTTCTTTCCGCTGGCTCTGCACGCCGCGGATAACATCAGTGTCCTCGGGAGCAAACCGCGATGGGGTGTCCTCGAGCATTATCAGGAAACGATCACACGCGACGAGTTCACGCACCTGATCAACGACGTGTACTGCACCCACGGGTTCGCTCCCGACTTAATCGAAATAAACGATGACACGGCGCGGATCCTCATGAACCGGGAAACGCAGAAGTTTTTTACATTGCGGTTTGCTCCTGACGATGCCGCCAGGAAACCGGTGCCGCACCTGTGGCGAACAGCGAAATCTTTGCCTCCGGCTTCAGAGAAAAAGCCGTTATCAGGTTTAAAGATCGCGCTCGATCCCGGGTCATCTCGGCGGGAATTGGGCGAGGATGGAAGAGCGCTGGTTTAGAGTCGGCGAAAGCAAACCTGTCCAGGAAGGTGATTTGACATTGCGTGTGGCGCGACTGTTGGGCCGGCGGTTACGTGAGCTCGGCGCCAAAGTTTCGTTTGTCCGAAACAAAGACGAGCCGACCACGGTTAGGCGCCCTGATGATTTTCGGGAACTTGCCCGAAAAATTCTGATCAAGAATGGCGTTCCACAGCCGCGTCCTGATATCCTGGATGCGAATGACTCGGAGAAAGAGCAAACCATCCGGTGGCAGAGCGAAATTCTGTTCTACCGCTACAGCGAGATTCGACGCCGCGCGGCGCGAGTAAATTTTAAGTTGCATCCCGATCTCGTGCTTTGCCTGCATTTCAATGCCGAAGGTTGGGGGGACCCGAATAGCCCGATTCTGACGGACACGAATCATCTTCATTTGCTTGTGAACGGATCATATTTGCCAACGGAACTCGAGCTGGATGACGAACGCTTCGAAATGATTCGCCGGCTTTTGAGCCGCGTTTACGACGAGGAACTGCCGCTCGCTGACACGATTGCATCGACGATGGCCCGTGAAACCGGCTTACCGCCGTATGAATATCCGACCACGAACAGCACGACGAAAGTCGGCACGAGTGGCTACGTGTATGCGCGTAATCTACTGGCCACACGACTTTACCGTTGCCCGGTGGTGTATTGCGAACCGTATGTCATGAACGGCAGGGACGCGTTCGCTCGCATCGAGGCCGGCGATTATGACGGAACACGCACTGTTAACGGCATCGAACGAAAAAGTATCTTCCGCGAATACGCCGACAGCGTGGCGGAGGGACTAGTAGATTATTATTCCAAGGCTCGAGATTTGTAGGGCGTCTGTGTCAGACGCCACGGCGTTTCACAGAAACGCCCTACAAATTTTCTATTGCCTCACGAATGTCATCTAGAGTCACGTCGTTCGTGATACGCGCCGTGCCGATGCGCGGAGTGACAACGAATCGGACTTTTCCGCCTTCGAATTTCTTATCGAACTTTACCGCATCGAAGATTTTGTTTCGCGGAAAATTTCCGGGCAACCGCGTCGGCAGGTCGAATTGTCGCAGAAGATCGACGATTGCGTCGCGCTGATCTTGTGGCAGCCCAGCTTTTTTTATAGAGATAGTGCACGCGGCCACGATTCCAAGGCTTACCGCTTCTCCATGAAAAAATTTCTGGTAATTCCCGGCGCATTCTATCGCGTGACCGACTGTGTGACCGAAATTCAGAAGCGCGCGTTCGCCGGTTCTGTCGCGTTCGTCTCTGCCGACAATTCTCGATTTAATCTGAACGTTGCGCTTGATGAGTAATTGTAGCGCATGCGTCTCGCTTGCGCGGCGCAGGCCAGAGGCTCGCGCTACTTTCAGCATCCGGAACATTTTCACGTCGGCAATGACCGCGTGCTTGATGATTTCGGCGAAACCTTGATTGAACTGACGGCGCGGCAGCGTCTTCAGAACGTCGAGATCGTCAATGACGAGCGAAGGCTGATGAAATGCGCCGATCAGGTTTTTCCCTGCACGAGTGTCCACTCCGGTTTTGCCGCCGATCGAGCTATCCACCATCGCCAGCAGCGTCGTTGGAATCTGGATATGTGGAATTCCCCGGTGATAAATCGCCGCAACGAATCCAGAAATGTCGCCAATCATCCCGCCGCCCAGACCAATGACAAACGATTGGCGGTCAATTCCCGCCGCAATCATCCGATCGCAAATAACGCGCGGCCTGCTTAAGCGTCTTCGATTTTTCACCCGCCGGAATCGTGATCAGAGTGGGACAAAATCCAGCTAACGCCAGGCTTTTCTTTAAAATCTGAGCGTATTTAGGCGCGATATTTGCATCGGAAATAAGAGCGCATTTCCCGGGGAAACTAAGCGCCTGACATCGTTTCCCTGTCTGAGATAACAACTGTTTGCCGATTAGGATGCGGCCGATGCCGGCGCGCACAGAAATCATGTGAGCACGCTCTTTACTTCGTTGGATCCCAATGTTTCTGACCGAGCGGATCCGACATGGTGTCTTTAAAAGAGCCTGTCGCCGGGCTGCCGTTAGGACCGAACGTCATCGTTTCAACATGTAGATCGCAGAATAGCGCATTTATTTTTTGGCCACTTCGTTGCGTTCCAATTGTCATCGCTGCGTCTCCTCCCGTCGGCCAGATTTGGCACACTGTGGCGACGCCTGTCCACGAAGCGACAGCCGCAGGATCTCCAGCGTAATTTGGTGCCATTAGGATTGTGGACGCGGGCGAGACCACCCTCAACATGTTGCCACCTATCAAATCGTAAATTTTTTGGTTGATACCATAGCTCACTGGTGCAGTGTCCGTTTCAGCAGCGACCCGTTTATCAAAAGGTGATTGGAAGACTTTTCTGGTGCCGGCGTACTTCGGGTAAATAACCGGCATTGCGCTCGTCCCAAGACCAGGAGCAGCACTTATCACCGGAAGAATATTATCCTTGTCGTTGAGATAAAGCTGCATTAAGGCTCCGATCTGCCGCAGGTTGCTCAAGTCTTTTGTCGCTTTTGCGCTCTCAAGAGCACTATTGAGGGACGGAATGAGGATCGCGGCGAGAATGCCGATGGTTGCAATTACGACAAGCAACTCGATCAGTGTGAAGGCGCGATCAATTGGGGGAGGGGAACTCTTGGCCATGATATTGGGGGTTAGCATCGCATCATATTGCGCATGTGGGACGAGCGAAAGCGAAAAAGAGCCGCAATAGCGAGATTGCTTGACAAGGCATTTTGCATTCGGTGTATGTAGATCATGCCCGACCAAGAGCCTCTTCCGCCTCCGCCAGGTCCCGGCCCCGCCGAACCTGGCCCAAAATCTGCATCGACCGGTTTACCTTCGAATGTGGCTGCGGCACTCGCCTGCATTCCGTTAATTGGCGGGATCATTTTCTACATTGTTGAAAAGCATGACGGGTTTGTGCGCTTCTACGCGATGCAGTCGATCATCTTTGGTGGCGCGTGGCTTTTGTTTAACATCGTCTCAAAAATTCTGTTCCTGATCTTGTGGTCGATTCCGGCAATTGGTGGAATTCTGGTGTTTTTTTGGGGAATTATTCAGGCCCTCATTCACATTGCGTTTTTGGTCGTGTGGATCGTTGCAACCGTAAAAGCCTTCACAGGCGTTCGCTGGGACATCCCTTACATCGGACCGATCGCACGGAAACAAGAAGGCGCGGTGTAGGATTCCCTGTCATTCCGAGCAAAGTCGAGGAATCCCGTCGCGAAATCTTTAAGCTAGTACAGCGGGATCCTTCGACTCCGCTCAGGATGACGGCTCTTGAAGTGCTTTCACCACCACTTCTGTTAAAATCAGTTCGTGATCGAGCTGCGTGGTCACGAGTTTTACGTTCGCATCGAGACACGCGCGCATGGCGTCAATTAGTTGGGTCGTTTCGAATCTGTGTGCGTGCTGCGCGGCAACTGCCAAACCATAGGCATTGATTGATCCGTCTTTCTTGCGAGGCAAATGCTCCGTTGCCTTGACCGGCAGCGCTTTCATGGCAGCCATGAATTGAAACGGCGAATGCGGGCGGCGAATGCCATGCTGCTCAATTAGATCTTTGGCGAGTAATAAATTGCGGACGGTCGGAACAATCGCTACCAGCAAAATGCCCACAGCGCTTTCGCCTTGTTCCAATAAACGTCGAACCAGAGTCAGCCCGAGGTCGAGGTCTCGAGCGCTCAGCGCATTGCTGAGCTCAAAAATTACTCCTGTACGCGAAAGCGGCACCAACTCGCGAACAAGCTCAATAGTGATCTGTGGCACAGCCATCCTGGCTGTGGGGCCGGCATGCATCTTGCCTGCCCGTTCGGCGTTTGCAGGCGGGAGGCCCGCTTGCCCCGCAGGCAAGATCCCTGTGCTACTGCCCAGGTACGTGTCGATTTTCTCCAGTTCGTTATCGATCTGTCGCGTATCGCCGCCGGTCAGCAAAACAAACAACTCCATCGCGTCGTCGTCGAATAGCAGTTTTCGCTTCTTCGCGCGTTGCGTAACGATTTCGGTTGCTTCTTCTTCCCAGCCCGCCCGGCCTGAATCGAGCCGGTCAAAGACTTGCAGATTTGCGCGCTTTACCAACGTCTTGTAAAACGAGCGCCGCTTATCCACATCGGTGGCGCTGACCAGGAGCGCGATTTCCGGACCGAAACCGTCATCGATCACCGTAGCCAATTCTTCCAGCGCAGATTGCACTGCTGCCGAGCGCGACTTTGGATCGTCTCCCATGAAGTTTGCGTTCTTGAGCCAGACTACTTTGGAGCTGCCGAAGAAAGGTAACGTTTGGAGCGCCTCGATTGCTGACCGAATGCGCGCGGCGGCTTGATCTGAATTGTCCGCGACGCCATCGATCACTTCCAGGCCGAAATCGCCTGCATCTTCAGGCGTCAATTCGTGTGCCAGTTCCGCGGCGACGCGTTTCACCTCCGCTTCATCCGAGCCAACCACGGCATGGATATTTGCGATCGCCGATTTGGTTTTCGTTTTCGGCATTGGTGTTTTGATCGCATGTCGTGGACTTCATTACAAGATTGAGTCGTTGCGCGGATTTCCGGGGAGCACAGGCTGCCAGCCTGTCCTTTTCGGCAGCCTGCCGAAAAGCTCATCGAAAGTTCGTTACAAGGAATTCTTACCGCGCGGAAGTCGTCGGTGAGCCGCCGCCGACAACAGGCTGGTAGCCTGCGCTCCCCGGACTTGTTTCTACACGCGTGAGCGGCGGCGGCCCGCGTTACGACCGTATCTCACCGGTCGGCGCTTTGGTTCGATTTTTGTCAGGCCAGTGCCGCTTTTGATTTCCATAATCTGATCGCGCAACAAGGCCGCCCGCTCGAACTCGAGATTTGCGGATGCTTCCTGCATTTCCTGTTCCAGCTCGCGCAGCAGCTCGGTCAAATTGAAGTCGCCGCCTGTTTCCCGGATGACCGACGATTCCACTTCGCGTCCGCGCAAAATCGTATGGAGGCTCTCCTGCACGGCGCGCCGGACGGTTTGCGGCGTTATACCGTGCTTTTCGTTGTACTCCACCTGTTTGGTGCGGCGGTATTCGGAAATCGAGATCAACGCTTCCATACTTTGAGTGATTGTGTCCGCGAAAAGCACCACTTCGCCGTTGATGTGGCGTGCCGCGCGGCCCGCGGTTTGGATAAGGGACGTCTGGCTGCGTAAAAATCCTTCCTTGTCCGCGTCCAAAATGCACACCAGCGAAACTTCGGGGAGATCGAGCCCTTCGCGGAGTAGATTGATTCCAACGAGGATGTCGAAATCCGCGGCACGTAATCCCCGCAAAATTTCCACGCGCTCGATGGCGTCGATGTCGCTGTGCAGATAGCGGACTTTCAATCCCACATCCCGCAGATAATCAGCAAGATCTTCCGCGGTGCGCTTGGTCAGCGTCGTCACCAGAATCCGCTCGCCTTTCTCAACACGCTGGCGGCAGAGGTCGATCGTCTCGTCGATCTGATTTTTCAGCGGCTTAATGGTGATTTTGGGATCGAGAAGCCCGGTGGGTCGAATGATTTGTTCGACAACAAGCGGCGCGCCCGGTGTGTGTACATCAAACTTTTCCGGCGCTTCACTTGTGGCTGAAAGTTGTAGCCGGGGGCGTTGACCCCGGCTGCCGTCAGCGCCGCCGGCTACAGTGAACGGCACCAACTCCTGTTCGCCGATCCGCTGTCTTTTGTGTGGAATGTAACCCTTGTTTCCAACCACGCTGTTTTGAATCTCGAATTCTGCCGGCGTTGCGCTTGCGTAAATGGTCTGGTTTGTCAGGTTCATGAATTCATCGAAATTGAGCGGCCGATTATCCAGCGCGCTTGGCAAACGAAAGCCGTAATGAACCAGCACCGTCTTGCGCGAGCGGTCGCCTTCGTACATCCCGCCGATTTGTGGAATCGTGGCGTGCGATTCATCGATGACGGTAAGGAAATCGTCCGGAAAAAAATCAATGATGGTGTACGGCCGCGACCCGGGAGCGCGTCCGGACAAATGGCGCGAATAATTTTCGATCCCATTGCAGAACCCCATTTCCTGCAACATCTCCAAATCATATTCGGTGCGCATGCGCAGCCGTTGCGCTTCGAGAAGTTTATTTTGCGATTCCAGTTCAATGATCCGTTGTTCCAGCTCATCGCGGATGGTGCGCAGCGCGCGGTTCAACTTGTCCGCCGGCGTCACGAACTGTTTGGCTGGAAAAAATGTGATGACGTTGAGTGACTCGCGCGTGTGACCGGTCAGCGGATCGAATCGCCTGATTGCATCAATCTCGTCACCGAAAGAATTCAAGCCGGATTCCTTCCTCATCAGCACTCGCGGGATAAACCTCAACCACATCGCCGCGCACACGAAATCTTCCCCGTGTGAAACTGACGTCGTTGCGCTCATAGAGCATCTCAATCAACCGTCCAAGCACCGCTTCACGGGTGACGTGCTGCCCGTGCTTCACCGTTAACAACATCCGTTCGTAGTCTTCCGGCGACGTGATTCCATAAATGCAGGAAACGCTGGCCACCACGATAACGTCGCGTCGGGACAGGAGCGCGCTCGCCGTGGAGAGCCGCAACCGTTCGATTTCCTCGTTAATCGAGGAGTCCTTTTCGATATAAGTGTCGGAACGCGGTATGTAAGCTTCAGGCTGATAATAATCGAAATAGCTGACAAAATATTCCACGGCGTTACGCGGGAAAAATTGTTTAAACTCGGAGTAAAGTTGCGCGGCCAGTGTTTTGTTGTGCGAGATGACGAGAGTCGGGCGATTCAGTTCCTGGATCACGTTGGCGACGGTGAACGTTTTGCCCGAACCGGTTACTCCCAGCAGTGTTTGATGGCGATTTTTAGTCTCGACAGACTTCAACAGTTTCGCGATTGCCTGCTGCTGGTCCCCGCGAGGCTTAAAGCTGGATTCAAGCTCAAACTGCATCCTGAATTTTAGCACAACATCGACGGCGACGTCGGGGATCGGTTTGATTTTGAGTGGCCTTGTTGACTATGCTCTCACGGAAATAGGATTTCAGAAACCGTCGAACATGGCGGAAGATATTGTTGTTGTTAGACCTATGCAGACCGAGGATAAATCTCAGGTTCAGCTACAGATCGGCCACGTTCTATTTATGGACCTGGTTGGTTATTCCAGGCTGCTTCTCGACGAGCAGCGCCAATACCAGGAACAGCTGACTGAGATCGTCCGGGGTACCGAGCAAGTTCGTGATGCAAAAAAGACGGGAAAGTTGATCCGACTTCCTGTGGGCGACGGTATGGCGCTCGTATTTTTCGACAGCCCCGAAGCGCCGGTTCGGTGTGCGTTCGAGATCAGCAAAAAATTGAAAGAGTATCCGCACTTAAAGCTTCGCATGGGCATCCACAGCGGCCCGATCCGTGAGGTGCGCGACGTGAACGATCGAACAAATGTCGCCGGAGCGGGCATCAACCTTGCCCAGCGAGTTATGGATTGTGGAGACGATGGACACATTCTGTTGTCCAAGAGGGTCGCGGAAGATTTGGGGCATTCGCGACGCTGGGGTCCCTATTTGCATGACCTGGGGGACTGCGCCGTGAAGCACGGCGTTCCCATTTTCCTTGTGAATTTCTACGGGGACGGCATTGGGAATCCTCAATTGCCGAAGACGGTTCAGCAATCGCAGTCGGTACAAGCCACCAAAGCTGCGGAAAGCACCGTTGCACGGAAACTACGGGGAGTATATCTGCCGATCGCGATTGCCATTCTTTTGATCGCTGTCGGCACTCTAAGCATCTGGCTTTATTTCCGGCACAACCCGACGGTCTCTTTGCCGGGGGAGAAAAGCATTGCTGTGTTACCGTTCGAAAATTTCAGTCCTGACAAGGATAACGCTTTTTTTGCGGATGGCATTCAGGACGATATTCTGACGAGCCTTGCAAAGATCAAAGACCTCCGAGTCATCAGTCGTTCCTCGGTGATGGGATTTCGTGACGCGGCGGCTCAGAATCTGCGCCAAATTGGAGAAACGCTCGGCGTGTCGAACATTCTCGAGGGCAGTGTGCGCAAAGAAGGCGATCGCGTGGTGGTGAATGTGCAGTTGGTCGATTCGCAAAATAACCGTCAGATTTGGGCGCACCATTACGACCGCACGCTGGCGGATTCGCTGGGGTTGCAGGGAGAATTAGCCACCGATATCGCCGACAGGCTGCGGGCAACACTCAGCGACGACGAAAAAGCACGAACTACCACCAAACCGACACAAAATGCCGAGGCATACGTGTTTTATTTACGCGCCAGCCAGATCTCCCGAAATCCTGATACGCTGCTGGAGGATTACAAGACTGCCGAGGGGCTCTATTCTCAGGCCATTGAACTCGATCCAGATTTTGCGCTCGCCCACGCGCGACTGGCGTCGGTTTGTGCGGAGATTTTCCGTTATTATGAACCAACCGAGAGCTGGAGAACGAAAGCCCGCGCTGAGGCGGAAACCGCGCTTCGGTTGCAACCCGATCTAGCGGAAGCTCATTTCGCCCTCGGCCAGTGCATTTACTGGATGGACCAGGATTACGATCGCGCCCTGCAGCAGTTCGAGATCGCATCTCGCTTGTCGCCGAACAACGCTGATACACAGCGGTTAATTGCGGCTATTGAACGTCGCCAGGGCAAATGGCAACAAGCACTTGAGGCGTATGAAAGGGTTGCGAGAATCGATCCGCAAAATCCAAATACTGCCCGCGAACTTATGTACACCAACACGTCATTGCGCCGTTGGCCCGAAGCGGCGCGCTGGGCCGAGCGAATGCGTGCCATTGCTCCGAACTCGGTTGTGGCGAAAAGCCAGAGCGGATACATCGATTTCTGGTGGAAAGGAGACACTCGCTTGCTGAAGTCGATGCTCGATAAAATTCCAGCCGGGGTCGATCCCGATGGCGGCGTCACCGCCGCGCGGTGGGATGTGGCCATGCTGCAACGCGATTATTCCGCAGCTAAAAAGATTCTCGAAACCTCTTCGGTGAACGAACTCTCTTATGCCGTTGCCGGATTGACGCCAAAAATCTTCCTCGAAGGCTGCACCTATCTTGCTCAGGCTGATGATGCGAATGCTCAAAAGGCGTTCGAACAGGCAAGACCCGCTTTTGAAGCAGCTTTAAAAGAAGCACCGGTTAGCGCCGAGCGTCATGCCAACCTGGGGTGGCTTTACGCCTTAATGGGACGGAAAAGCGATGCCATCGCGGAAGGGCGGCGCGCAGTCGAACTCAAGCCTGAATCCCAGGATGCTGTCGATGGTGCCCTAATGAATGGCTACCTCGCGCTCATCTACGCTCGCGTGGGCGAAAATGATCTGGCAATTCCCTTGATCGCGCGCCTTCTAAAGACACCGGGCGCAGTGGATAGCGCCAATTACAGCATCACGGTCAACGACCTGAAATATCGCTGGGAGTGGGACCCGCTTCGCAACGACCCGCGTTTTCAAAAGCTAATCGCACAGTAGACGCGACAGAAACTCAGAATCACCAGGGAACTGAGCCGGGATTCGCGTGGCAAATAAACTTCTCGATTGCCAAGTGTGGCGCAAATACGAGGCTTGGTCGCCGCCCCACTGACCCGTGAAGCTGAACCAGTTTCTTGCCGAATTAAAGCGAAGAAGAGTTTACAGCGTTGCTGTCACGTACGCGGTCGTCGCCTGGCTGCTGATTCAAGTAGTGACGCAGGTGTTTCCGCCGTTTGAAATACCAAATTGGGCGCAGCGAGTCGTGATCATTGCGATTGTCCTGGGTTTCCCGGTGGCGATGGTTTTTGCGTGGATCTATGACATCACGAGGCATGGGATTGTTCGAACCAAAGGAGCCCGGCCTGAGATAACACAAAACGTGACGTCAGCTTCGAAGCCCGGAGAAAGATCCATCGCCGTGCTGCCCTTCACCGATTTAAGTCCGGAAAAGGATCACGCCTATTTCAGCGATGGGGTTGCCGAAGAAATACTCACAGCCTTGGCGAAAGTGGACGGCCTGCGTGTGGCCGCACGACGCTCGTCGTTTTGGTTCAAAGGCAAAGATGCTGAACTGTCCGAGATCGCACAGCGATTGAACGTCCATCACGTGGTGGAAGGAAGCGTGCGGCGGGATGGCAATCGCGTCCGAGTCGCCGCGGAGCTGATTGATGCCCGGGAAGGATTCACGGTCTGGTCGGAAACATACGAACGCGAAATGCACGGCATCTTTGCTTTACAAGATGAGATCACCCACGCGATTGTCGATGCGCTTAAACTTCGGCTGGCCATCTCCACTTCGCCGCGGTCTCGCAGCCCGGATGCCTATGATCTATATCTGCAAGGGCTATTCCTGTCTGACAAAAGTACCTGAGGAAACGCTGCGCAAAAGTCTGGAGTTCTTCCGGCGCGCACTCGACAAAGATCCGCGATTTGCACGCGCTTGGACCGGTATTGCAAAGTCGTGGCTCTGGCTGGCGGATGCCTATGTTAAACCGGTCGAAGCTTATTCTAACGTCCGTCACGCCGCGCTGAACGCGATAAACATCGACGACAGCGAAGCCGAAGCGCATGTCTATCTGGCGGAAACGAAACGGATCCTCGATTGGGACCTTCCCGGCGCCGAAGTCGAATACGCTCGTGCGTTCGAAATCGATTCAAATTCTACAACGTCGAATTATTTCATCGCTGCATTTTACGCCGCGATCGCCGACCGCGAGAAAGCTCTTACCTATCTTAGGCGCACGGCGAAAATCGATCCCGCCTCGCTCTGGGTTAGCAATTTCGCCTGCGAGATCTACCGATACTTCGGATTGATTGATGAAGCGATGGCCGCTGGTGAGCGCGCGTTGCAGCTTGATCCAACATTTCTTTATGGCGAGCCGCTGCTGGCGGCGCTTTACCGGGAAATGGGTCGCTTTGACGACGCGATCGCGTTATACAAAAAGTCGCAAGTTCTCAGTGGTCGAGTGCCCTTTGGTCTTGCCATCACCTACGCGAAGATGAATCGCCGCAGAGAAGCGCGCGAAATTCTCACGGCCGCTTGCGCGACTCGCGGAAGTTATACACCGGGCGACGCGATTGCGCATGTGCATGTGGTGTTGGAAGACCATGAAGAAGCAATGCGCGAACTGGCCCGCGCCTACGACGAGCATTCGTCATCGTTGCACTTTATAGGTATCGCTCCCGAGTTTGCTCCTCTGCGAGAGGACAAGCGTTTCATCTCCATCGTCAAAAACATCGGTCTGGAACCGGACAAAGTTTTCGCGCCCGTATCGAATGGATTGGGATCAACAGGTTAACGAATTAGGCTCGCGGCACCGGCTATTGGACGAAGACGTCACGTCCGTGTCCGTGCGCGCGCACGTCAGAGTGATGGAGATCCCGCTGCGCAATGTGCATTCCGAAAAGCAACAGCGCGATCAGGCCAAAATATAACACCGACATGATCCCTCGTTGAGACGGCATGACTTCGAAGTAGCGCTGTTCTTCCTCGGTGCGTTTTCGAAAGAGGGAATAGATTCGTGGCAGGGACAAAAGAACGATCAGCCAGATGATGAAATTTGGGTATTTCCACCCAAACCAAAGAAGTAACGCGAAGCCCGGCAACCATAACCATCGTGATAACGCCGTAGCGATACGTCCGCCGTCCAGCATTCCCACCGGGGTCAGGTTGAACAGATTCAGAAAATAGCCGAACCACGCCAGTCCGAGGAAAATTGGAGCGGCAAAGAATTCGCCCAACGCGTGGCAAACCAGCGCGCCCAAGCTCCCGAGCAACGGACCGCCAATGCCTACGCATGCTTCCATCCAGGCATTCCGCGGCGCTTCTTTGAGCGCGATGAACGCGCCCATAAACGGGATAAAAACAGGTGCTCCGACTTTGAGCCCGAACTTTTTTGCGACAATCAAGTGACCCGTTTCGTGGACCAGCAAGAGCAGGACGAACCCCAGAGCGAACCGCCATCCCCACAACTGCATATACACCCAGATCATCAGCAGCATCGTGCCGCCGGACTTCAAGATCATCGGCAGAAACTTCAGGAGCGGCAGGAGAACGAACTTGAGCTTCGCGAAAAATTTGGCGATGGCGATGCCCACCACCGCGATTGGGCCCAACGCTTTCTTTATCCGGCTCCAGCCGGTTTCCTCGGCCGGCGCCTTGTAATCCTCAGTCCTTTCGGCCTGAACATTCACATTCTGCACCGGGCAATGTAGGGCGTTTGATTCGCTCGCGCCAGCTCGCTCACCCTTCGGGGCCCTTTGTCTATTTCGCTCGGCGCCTGCTGGCTCGATTCTGTAAAAAGCCAATTCTTCAGCGACGGCGCGGTGCCTGCTCAGGAATGTTTGGCAGGATGATTCAGCGCGACCCGGTAGCCGTTTTCGGCTTTTGCTGAGCAGTCTGGTATTCCTGCAACCATGCGCTCCAACTCATGTTCTCTTTCCACTGCGTGATCCCGGAATGGCCGTAGTGCTGTTCCACTTCGTATTCGTCGTCTTTTGTCACCGGGCACCAGAATAATCGACCGGCCCGGCGCCATGCATCGAGGAGCATTCCATCCACGAATGGCTGATTGCGCGCCGTCACGACCAGAGCGTTGTTCTCGCTTGAAGTGTTCGGAAAGGCTTCGCCCCAGTGCAGTACCAGCGTCTTGAGCTTGAGTTCCTTCAAACGCGCGCCGAGGTCTTGCGCCCAATGGCCACACCAGCCGCGCTTCCGCATGCCGATGTTAACCAGAAACACGGTGAACTCTGGATTTAGAACAACACGATAGTCCTTTTTGAGACTGCGAGCCTTCGTGTGCGCGGTCTGGGACAACAGCTCTGCTTCTGCCGGGTCCACATCAGGCCCGAGTGCCGTCAGCGCTTTGGCCAGGTCTTTGATGGATCTTTCATCGCCAGCGTGCGCCTGACTCACCAAAAGCAGGAAAATAAAAATGAAGGACAATCTACGCATCATGTGTTTCTCCCAATTCTGGATTTCGCATCGGGGCGTCCCTAGTGCAATAGAAAATCCGCTGCGAGATTGCTATCGCTTGGCGAGTCCCCGAAAATACGCAGCTACGTTTGGTTTGAAATAAAAGTACCACCCGGCGGCAGCTCCGAACAGAGAGCCATTAATAATGGCGCGCCACATGATGGAGTGACGGAGAACGTTCATTGCGCCGAGCACCGACGAATACACGATTATCAATACGAATATTGCCAAAACAACATGACGCGACCAAGGTTTTCGCGCACCAAGACCGTAGGCGATCAACGCCATAAGACAGCCAATCACTGCGACAAGCGGGGCGGCGATGTGCAACCATTCGGAGCGCGTCACTTTTTCGCCGCCCATGAGATGAGGGCCGATGTCGAGAATCGCGAGCAAAATCGACAGGAACATCCCCATCGACGCCAGCGCAGCGAACCATGTCAGGATTCGAATGGCGAACGGCCGCTTCATTTGATGCGTTACAGCTTGTAACCAGCGCGCAGGGCGACTCCAGTGGAAAATCGTTGTCCACGAGCATCTGAGTGTACAGGCGTTCGTCGCTCCAAAGGCTTCTACAACAAAACCGCTAATCCTTGCGACGAATTGAACCCGCACCGGTGACGTTCTTCTGGATCGTCGCCGGATTACCGGAGTATGTGACTTTTCCAGCACCGGTGATCACGACTTTCAGCGTCTCGCTAACCCTGACGTCGGCATCACCGGCGCCGGTTGTAGAGATTTCGGCAGTTTTAGTTTGCAATCCATCCGCGGCTAACTGACTTGCGCCGGTCATATCGACGAGAAGTCGGTCAATTTGTCCATCGAGTGAGACCTCAGACGCTCCCTTCGATTCGAGAGCAAACGTTGGTCCGCTCAACTTATTTGCAGTCAGCTTGACAGCGCCCCTGATTTTGGCGCCTGACCGTGTCGGACTCGAGACAAAAACCTTGACTCCGTGCGTAGGCCAAACGTGTTCCCGAATGCGAAGAACAAGAGTATTGCCGGAAACATTATTCTCGATGTAAGGGAGTAGATTGTCGTCAGTCGTGATTCGAAGAGCCGGCGACCCGTTTTGCCATTGGATGTCGAACACGCCACCCGCGTCGATGTTTGCGAAAGCGCCAGTTGGTCGCTCATCGGTTTTAATCTGACCATTGCCACGGATTCCCGCCAACCCGCATCCGGCAACAAGAACCACACATGCTGCGAGCAAAACGATCGTAGTGTTTTTCATGCAGAATTTGACCTTTTCTATTACGATGCGGCAACACATCGCGTTGGATTCAAGAAAAATTCGACGCCGTGCGATGTCCGAGCGTTCGGTGGCTGGAAAGCGGCAGCTCCGCGATCATTGCACAATTTTCATCTTCACCGAGTCAACCAGAACATTATCGACATAGAATTCTACGCGATAATCTCCCGGCGCCCAGCCGTCTTCGGGCCGCGCCAGGGTGAACGCGCCTTGTGCCGTTGGACTGTCAGCAACAACAGAGGCCTCATCCACCTTATAGTCTTTAGGATAATCCTCGCCGATATTTTCTGCGATCCACGCTGCCTTTACCTTCGCGCCTGGCCGCAAACGTTGTCCCTGCCAACGCGCAAAAATTTCCGGTGTGTTCGACGAGAATGTCGTTATCGGTTTTCCGAAGGGCTCTTTCGCAAGACTCACTGCAAGCTGCTTCGGCGTCGTGTCCAGTTCGGACCTGCGGGCGCTCAACAATTTTTGGTCTTTCCACGAGCTCAAGCGAAATGCGCTGCAGCAAATCGCCGCTTGCGTCCTCTATTGTCGTAACGTCTTTGACGATTCCAACGGCGGTGTGAACCAGCGATCGATGGTCATTCGGTTCGGTTTCGTTTGCTCACCATGTATTCTGTAGGCGCGGAATTTTCCCGCCGGTACTTCGATTTTTTCTTCGCCCAGCACTTCATAGTGCTGTTGCACTTTCAGTTCCCCGGCCTGCCCCTTGAAATCCCACTGGGCGCCTTTTTTGAGTGGCATAGCGATCATCGTTTGTGGCGGATTAAATTTTACCAACTGTCCATCGAGGTTAATTCGCGCCCAGCAAACAATTCCATGGTCGTCCACGCTTAGTAGATCGGTGTTGGTGATTGTGCCCGCCCGGTGCATTTCGAACTTGAGAAGATCCTTGCCATCAAGATTCTCTGTTCCCTCGATGCGATACAAAACTGGCAGGCGAATCTTTCCGTCGGGGTCTGTCTTGACATTGGTAACGTCCAGGCCTTTTCCGACTTCCTCGGTCATTTTGTATTGCCAGCTCGTTCCGGGTGCCGTGGGCACAATTGGAGCAGCCAAAACAAAGCTGATGGCGAAAAACCAAATAGCTGCAGAAACCTGCGTCACGATGCTAAATCGCACGCTTCGTCGGAGTGCTCAAGAAGCGGGGAGAAACGTTTCCCCGGGCTCAAAACGCTTAGCTGATCAACAAAACCGCGCGCTGGGAAAAAATAGGTTGCACGAGTTCAAGCCTGAAGATCGCCGCATTCCCCGATTTCGAGATGAACGGCACTTGCTAACCATTCGTCTAGGAGAAAACGTCCGAGTCACTCTTGAGGACGCAGTATCCAGGGGGCTCGTGTTGCTGGCTAAACACAACGGATTCGCCAGTTTACTCAATGGTATCGAACCGATCCGTTAGGTATTGTTGTTTCTGTGGTAGGAATGACAGAACTATACCCGCCCGTTATCAATTGAAACAGAGAGAATTGTCTTGACTTGTTTGCCTCTTGTTAGGTAGAAAACGAGGCATGAAAACACAAACCCCGTCTAAGTCCGTAGTCCTGAGTGGATTTCTCTTGTTAATGCTGGCCTCCTTTCCAGTGCAACAATCCAAGGCGGCCAACGGCCCTGCGGCCTCGCTCATGGATGCCCAGGGGGAGATTGAAATGACGCTGGCTCATGTCCCTCAGACCGCACTGCCCAATGGCAACACGGCGGATGGAGTCCTCGCGCTACAAAACGTTACTACCGGTGCCTGGAATTCCGCGTTTGGAGCTGGTGCGCTTTACAGCGATACTACGGGCTCGTTAAACAACGCTGTCGGGGTAGGATCGCTCTTTCACAACATAGGCGGCCACCATAACGTATCCAATGGCGTTCTGGCAATGTATTACAACACAAGCGGCTGGGGGAACACCGCTTCCGGCTATGGTGCGCTGTTTCTCAACGAAACCGGCATAGGCAATGCGGCATTCGGCGGGTTGGCGGGCCTTCAGATCACCGGCAGCTTCAACACCGCACTGGGCCCGTTGGCGGGCATCAATCTTACCACTGGAGATAATAACGTCGATATCGGTAGCCCTGGTGTCGCTGGCGAGTCTAACACAATCCGCATCGGTAATCCGACTACTCACGACTCAGTTTATGTGGCTGGAACGGTTCCCATGAGTGCAGAAGCACCAAACCAGGTCGTGATCATAGATCCTGCCTCGGGCCAGCTCGGCCGGACCGACGCCGAAAATTTGCCGCCAGGGGGTTTGCCGGGAGTCGTCTTTGATTACAATAGCGGCGGTATCAGCGTTGGCGTTGGTTCGGCTGTGCCATTCAATCAGGCGCCGTTAACCGTCGGCTCGGCGATAAGCAAGACCAACAACACCACGTTTACCGTGCATGAGAACGGAGTTTACCGGATAACCTACACGTTGCGAACGGCGCTTGTTTCGCTATTGGGCAACGCACAAGTCCAGGTGAATGGTGTCGGAGTAGGGCCGACTGCGGCGCTGGTTACCGTGGGCGTTCCACTAACCGATCAGGTTACATTCCTGGCCAATGCTGGCGATACGCTGCAACTGGTCGTCGGTGGTCTGGCAATTACGCTGGCGACTGGGGACAACGCCACCATCAATATCGACAAAATACATTCTCTCTGATTTCGCCGCATGTTTTTAGGAAACGCCAGGGCGTTATATCCGTACTGGCGTTTTACTAGGAACCCTTGCGGATTCCGTTCTGATCAGTGTTCCGACTCTAAATCGAAAGTGACTTTCGCATTTATGCGATAGTTTTCGATCTTGCCGTCCTGGACATCCGCGTTGAATTCCTTGATGTAGATAGAGCGGATATTCCGCAGCGTTTTTGACGCTTCACTGACGGCACCGCGAGCAGCGTCTTCCCAACCGCTGGACGATTGGGCAAGGACTTCAATAACTTTAACGACTTTGGCCATGATATTAATTCTCCTTTTTTATTTATCGCGTACGATCGCCGCATCGCGCCTGACAAACGGGTCGCGCGTGTGAGTTCACCTCTGGCTGGGACTCGGACCGCCACGTGCGTGTGATTGCAGGCTGAGGCAATCTGTTTTAACGCTTTAGTAGAGAAATGAAAACTTTTGACATCGGTGCAGTACCACATGACGAAATCGCCCGCTTCGTCCAGGGACTTCATTCGGACCCATTTCGTTTGCTGGGGCCTCATCGAGTAGGGGACGATCTGCAAATCCGCGCGTTTCTTCCGGACGCGCGCGGGGTCGATATCGTGCTGGATCGGGAACCGGAGAAATCAATCTCTGCAGAGCGCGTTCACGAGGAAGGCTTCTTTTGTGCCACCGTTCCCGGCGCGGCACGAGATCTTCCGTACCATCTTCGCATTACCAAATTAGACGGATCAGAACAGGTCGCACGCGATCCATATCAATACGGGCCCATCATGGGCGATGTCGATCTGCACCTGTTCACTGAGGGCCAGCACTGGGAGATTTACGACAAATTCGGCGCGCACCTGCGCACGATTGGCGACGCCACCGGCGTTTATTTCGCGGTCTGGGCTCCGAACGCGCAGCGCGTCAGCGTGGTTGGTGATTTCAACAATTGGGATGGCCGCGTTAACCCAATGCGGAAGTTGTTAGGCGCCGGCGTATGGGAATTATTTTTACCCGGCATCAAGCAGGGCGCGCATTACAAGTTCGAGATCCGCACGCTCGCCGATGCGGTGCTGCTCAAAAGCGATCCGTTCGCATTTTTCAATCAGCATGGCAAATCGACTGCATCGCTAGTGTACGATTTGGGTCGCTATGTCTGGAACGATGCCGGCTGGATGGAAGCGCGCCGGAAGAAAGACTGGCCGCGAAGTCCGATTAGCATATACGAGGTGCACCTCGGCTCATGGCGTCGCAAGGAAGGTAATCGCCAGCTCACTTATCTGGAGCTGGCTGACACGCTGTTACCGTACGTATTGGAGATGGGATACACGCACATCGAGCTGTTGCCTATTGCCGAGCATCCGTTCGAGGGTTCGTGGGGTTACCAGGTCACACATTATTACGCGCCCACAAGTCGCTTCGGGCCGCCTGACGACCTCCGTCATTTTGTCGATAAATGTCATCAGGCCGGTGTGGGCGTGATCATGGATTGGGTGCCCGCTCATTTTCCGAAAGACGCGCATGCCCTTGCGGAATTCGACGGAACCGATCTTTACGAGCACATGGACCCGCGCCAGGGCGAGCACCAGGATTGGGGCACTCTCATTTTTAATTTTGGCCGCAACGAAGTGCGTAATTTTCTCATCGGCAACGCGCTTTTCTGGCTCGATCAATATCACATCGACGGTCTGCGCGTGGACGCGGTGGCCTCGATGCTTTACCTCGATTACTCACGACAACCCGGGCAGTGGATTCCGAATGTTTACGGCGGTCGTGAGAACCTCGACGCCATCTACTTTCTCAAACGGTTCAACGAAATCTGTTACGAACGTTTCCCCGGGATCATCACCATCGCCGAGGAATCGACGGCATGGCCTGGTGTTACGCGGCCAACTTATCTCGGCGGGCTCGGTTTCGGGTTCAAATGGAACATGGGCTGGATGCACGATTTCCTGCACTACATGAGCATCGATCCGATTTACCGGAGGTATCACCAGAGCAACATCACCTTCTCGCTGCTGTACGCATTCCAGGAAAACTTCATTCTCGTGCTAAGCCACGATGAAATCGTATACGGCAAACGTTCTCTACTATCGAAGATGCCGGGCGACGAGTGGCAGAAGTTCGCCAATGTGCGGATGTTTTTGGCGTGGATGTACGGGCATCCCGGCAAAAAGTTGGTGTTTATGGGCGGCGAATTTGGCCAGAAGAACGAATGGAACCACGACGTTCAGCTCGATTGGCAGCTTATCGAACTTCCCCGGCACGACGGTTTGCGCCGGCTGGTGCAACATTTGAATTACACCTACAAAAGCGAACCGGCGCTCTGGCAACTCGATGACACCTACGATGGATTCGACTGGATCGATTTTCATGATGCTGAAAACAGCGTCGTTTCGTTTCTGAGGAAATCGCGTGACGGCGATATCATCGCGTTCGTGGTGAACGCCACTCCTGTGGTGAGATACAATTATCGTTTGGGCGTACCGGAATCGGGCTTCTATCGAGAGATCATCAACACCGACGGTGAAACCTACGGCGGCAGTAACGTGGGGAATCTCGGCGGCGTGCAGAGCGAAGCCCGGGAGTGGATGGGCCGCGAACACTCGATACTGATCCACTTGCCGCCGCTGGCCACAGTCGCGTTCAAACTGGAAGAGTAAGTCGCTCTGCTGGTACGATCACATTGATTGCTTTCGGTGCGAAAGTGATTACCGCGTGATCGCGTGCCTTTATCCTTTCGCCATCCAGGAATAACGGAATATCTCCAGGCGATTGCACAGTGATTCGACCAGTCCTGCTGAGTGTCACGCTTCTGTCGTCACGCCATTTCCCGAACGCTGCGGCGGTGGCGAGTCCGAGTAATTCGGCGGCATTCTCCACATTGATAGCAGCGGCTTCGAGCGATTGTTCCGAGTCGGACATTGTTTCCGATACCAGAGGACAGATGACGGCCACAACTTCAGCTTCTCCGTTTATTTCCGGCGAAATAGAATACTGCACCTTGTTGTTGAACATCGCTTGAAAGGCGGTGGCACTTTTCTCGAGTGCATTAAAAATGTTGCGTTCACGTATAGACTCCCGGGTTTCCATCCACAGCGCCGGGGCACCGATAACCGCGGCAACAAAAAATAATTCGTTTTCCATGCGACCTGCCGAAAGCGCCTTAATCGCAGGATTAGCGAGCGCATTTTTCAGCACACCCTGCCATGACACGTCACCATAAAGCGCCCGAGGAAGCATGTTCAGCGTCCCGCCTGGCAGAGGAAGAAGGAAAGCGCCATTTGCAGTGCATGCTTCTGCGGCTGTGCGGATGGTTCCATCACCCCCGAGCACTACCAGGATTTTAGGTTTGTGGGTCACCGCTTCGGCAAACGCCCGCTCAATTTGTTCCGACTCCCCACACCACGTTTTGCAATCGATCACGCCAGCGTCTTTGAAAATGTGGAGCATTTCAGCTTCAGATGCGGAATCGCAGCCGCCGCTTGAGGTGTTAATAATGGCCCGCACTTTCAATGCTGATACATCAATGTCGGCCGATTCCATTTCACCTTCGCCTGCCCGGGTTTTGCTGGCGTTGACTCGTGGCAAAGGTGCCACTCTTGCGCAAATTGGCCAACGCTCAGAACCTTTCCAAATTCTTTTGTTGTCCTGCAAAGTGAAAAAGAAAAAATCTGCGCGCCCGGAAAAAGACAAATTTCACCATAACGTCTATGTGATTCTGTTGAACGACGCTGTGGCAAAGCATCGCTCCATCGTGCGACTTAACCCGAAACGAGATCCGTTGAAGCCGTGTGTTTATGTAGGAATGACCGGAATTCCGGTCGACCACAGGTTCGAGAATCACAAAAACGGTTATAAATCGGCCTGGGTCGTCCGGAAATACGGGGAGCGCCTGATGCAGGAGCTTTACGAACACTTAAACCCAATGCCTTTTGACGCGGCGGTCCAAATGGAAACAGAATTGGCGGAGGAATTGAGAGCTGCCGGTTATACAGTCGCAGGCGGTCATTAAGGGTCGCCACGAAAAGTTGTTGGCACCAGTTGCGAGACGCCGTTGGTTTGGTGAAGGTCGAGGTAGCGTCTTATTACGAGATAATGCAACTTCCTGATTTACCAGCGTTCGATTATCAGCCGCAGCCATATCACGGCCCCTCTGCGGAAGAGGTACTGCGCTTGCGTCGGCAGTTTCTTAACCCGGGGATCTTCCTGTATTACAAACGACCGCTGATGATCGTTGAAGGCAAAGGCCAGTATGTGTTCGACGAACAGGGCCGGCGATATCTTGATGCGCTCGGGGGAATCGTGACCATTAGCGTTGGCCATTGCCGTCCGGAGGTTGTCGCTGCGGCGCGGCGCCAAAATGAACTTCTGCAACATTCGACCACAATTTATTTGCATCCCAACATCGCCGAATACGCGCAGAAGCTGGCCGCGAAAATGCCCGGGGACCTGAAGGTCTGCTATTTCGTGAACTCTGGATCAGAAGCCAATGATCTGGCTCTGTTGATGGCGCGCGCCTACACCGGGAACTACGATGTCATTGCACTGCGAAATTCTTATCACGGCGGTAATGCCGCTGGCATGGGACTTACAGCGCATCGCACATGGAAATTTAATGTTCCACATGGCTTTGGTGTTCATCATGCGGTTGCTCCGGATCCGTACCGCGGCGCATGGGGACGGGACGATGCACGTGCGGGCTTCAATTATGCGGCTGACGTCAAAAGCTTGATTGACCACGCAACTTCCGGGCGGGTCGCTGCCTTTATCGCCGAATCAATCCAGGGCGTCGGCGGATGCGTGGTTTTCCCGGACAATTATCTCAAGCATGCCTACGAACACGTCCGCGCGGCCGGCGGATTATGCATTGCGGACGAAGTGCAGACCGGCTTTGGCCGCACCGGTACGCACTATTGGGGTTTTGAAACGCAGGATGTCATACCCGACGTCGTGACATTGGCTAAAGGAATTGGTAACGGCGCTCCCCTCGGCGCTGTTGTCACGACGCACAAAATCGCATCGGCCATCGCGCAGCGGCTGCATTTCAATACGTTCGGTGGCAATCCAGTCGTGTGCGCGCAAGGCGCGGCTGTTTTGGATGTCATCGAGCGCGAAAAATTGCAGGCAAACGCTTTGCGAATCGGCAATCAGATTCTTGGTGGCCTCTCGACCTTACAAGCGAAGCACAACATAATCGGAGATATCCGTGGCAAAGGCCTTCTCCTCGGAATTGAGCTCGTCAAAGACCGCACAACCAAAGAACCGGCAACGGATGAGAGCGCTCACGTGCTGGAAAGCTGTCGGGACATGGGATTACTGCTAGGCAAGGGCGGTTTGTACGGCCAGACGATCAGGTTTTCCCCTCCGATGTGCGTGCACGAAAAGGACGCCGACTTTCTGCTGGAGGTCCTGGACGCAGCATTTAACGCGCTTTAATCAGGCGCTTTTGCCCCGCATCAAATCTCGTAGCAATGGCGAACGCCGGCGATACGCCCTGGAAAAAAATGAGATCAACACGCGCAGATCTGAAACGTGGTTCGATTCATCCGGCGAAGGAGGTGAGATTATGTTGGGTTGGGCCATAACTTTTTTAATCATCGCGCTTATTGCAGCAGTATTCGGGTTTGGAGGAATCGCAGTAGCAGCGGCGGGAATCGCGAAGGTGCTGTTTTTCCTGTTCCTGGTACTGTGCGTGATCTTTTTCTTTCTCGGTTGGAGAGGAAGAGGAGTTCCATGATATCGGCAATGATAAGTATTATTGGGATTATGACGCCGGTCAGGGGATTTGGCCGGCGTGCAAATTAAGAAGCGAAGTCATTTCGGATGCGCTTCACGCAGAAAATCGAACGATCCGGAACGACGGGACATATTTTGCTCTAGCTTTCAGGCATTCCGATTCCTACCCTTATCCTGATTTTCCTGCTGCGAAGTTGCACATAAACACCGGTGATTCAGACCATTTCCTACGTTAACCCATCGGTAATCGTTCCGTTGTTTAGCGCGTTATGTTTGGTTTTAGGTAGATACAAGCGGCGTCGGGGTTGTGGCGATTCATTGCGGTCGACGGGCTCCATGTGAGGGATGCGAACGCGAATTACGCCATTAACGCAGGCCGCCGCGCTGACTGGAATTTGGGGGCTTCTCCTTTTAGCGTTTATTGTTGCTGCTCTGTACTTTGGGCGCATGGTGTTGGTGCCCATCGCATTGGCCACCTTAATCACGTTTCTTCTCTCCGGGCTTGTTACTCGACTTGAGCGGTGGATTGGGCGCGTGGCGGCTGTTTTAGTCACTGTGATCGCGATGTTCGCAATCTTCGCGGGGGCGAGTTGGGTTATCGGCCGTCAGATAATCGATCTCGCCGCCAAATTACCGGATTACCAGGCGAATATTTCTCAAAAAATTCGATCGTTAAGAATTCCGCCTGCGGGTCCGTTGGCGCGCTTTTCACATAGTGTCGATGCGTTGCAAGACGAACTGGTTGCGCCGAGCCCCTCGCCAGCGGCAGAACGAACGCCCGCTGGCGATCTTTTAAGTAGAAGAGCTCCGCCGGCAGCCAGCCCTATTCCAGTGAAAGTAATCGAAGGACGAAACGCGATCCCGCAGTTAATGCAGGAGACCATCAGCGCAATTCTCAGCCCGCTCGGCAGCGCTGCGTTGGTGCTGTTGCTTGTGATCTTCATGTTGCTGAAGCGGGAAGACATCCGCGGCAGATTAATTCGCCTCGTCGGGCAGGGACGTATCAGCGCGACCACACGCGCTATGGAAGACGCTGGAAGCCGTGTGTCGCGTTATCTTATGACCCAATTTCTGGTCAACACGTGCTACGGCATCTGTGTCGCGACAGGGCTGCGTTTTATCGGAGTTCCTAATGCTGCGCTGTGGGGATTGTTAGCGGGAGTGCTGCGCTTTGTCCCCTATATCGGGCCGTGGGTCGGCGCCCTCCTGCCGGTGTTACTCTCCTTTGCCATCTCGGCGAGTTGGTTTACGCCGCTTATGACGATCGGTTTGTTTGTCGTCCTGGAGTTAATTGTGTCAAACTTTGTCGAACCCTGGGTTTATGGAGCTAACACAGGTGTTTCGCCCATTGCTTTAATTATTTCGGCTGTATTTTGGACCTGGCTCTGGGGACCGGTTGGCCTGGTAACTTTCTAATCCTCTCACCGTGTGTCTGGCCGTGATAGGACGACACGTTCCGCGCCTGGAGTTTCTGGCCATTCTGTTAAGCGAGGATCAACCGTTGGCGCCTAACGAGGAGTTCTACCATCGGATTCTTTCATTGTCGATCGACAGCGCAGAAGAGTTTTCAGTCAAATATGCCGAGACGGAATCTTTAACCGCTCTCTATAACAACGTCTTCATCCCGGCCATTGCAGCAGTGGAGATTGACGTGCATAACGGCTCTTTGACAGCCGAGCAAAGGACCTCCGCGCTACAGCGGATTCAAGAAATCATAGACGATTCCCGTGGCTGGCAACACTCGCTCAATCGCGACCCGGAGCAGAAGGTTAATGAAGTAAGTGGAGTCTGCTTCTGCCGCCGGCGCCCGTGTGGTGTGTCTGCCCGCCAGCGCTTATCGCGACGAACTGGCCGGTCAAATGCTCGTGCAACTGTTACGTAACCAGGGCTTCGAAGCAGAGAGTCTGCCTGCTCGCCTCAAGCATCAGGAGTTGATCGAACGCACCGTTGAGATGCGACCTGAATGCGTCTGCGTATCGGTGTTGCCACCGACAAGCATCGCTCAGGCTCGCCATTTGAGTGCGGCGATACGCGAGCGGCTCGAGAATGTAATAATTCTCGTCGGAATATGGAGTGCCAGATTGGACGCGGAGAACCTGGGAGACCGGTTGCGCGTAGCTCATGTAAATGAAGTGGCCGTTTCGTTGGGAGATGCCGTACTTCGCGTGTCAAAAATGACTGCCGATATCACTGACGAAATGCTGCCTGCGCCTGTTCCGCCTAACGAGGAAGCTCGTCTGGTGGAGTTGGATGGATTGAATTTGTTGGACACCTCCGCGGAACCAGAGTTCGATCACATTACAAAGCGCGTAGCGAAACTCTTTAAGGTGCCTATCGCGCTTCTGACTTTGATCGACAAGAAACATCAATGGTTCAAATCTCAAACCGGTTTGCCGGCTGATCTCGCTGAGGCTGGCTGCACTTCACGTGAAGTTTCCATTTGTGGCCATGTCATCGCCAGTGACGAGATGTTGATCATTCGAGACCTGGCGCGCGATCCGCGCTTCGCAAACAATCCATTTGTTAAAGAGCGTGGATTACGCTTTTACGCCGGCGTTCCGTTACGTGGGCCTAACGGATTTCCCGTCGGATCTCTCTGTGTTCTTGATACCAAACCCCGGACCATGACAACACAGGAGCAGGATCTCCTCAAGATGATCGCCGAAGACTTGATGGACCAGATAAAGCGCCGCCCTGTTGCCGAGACAGCGAAGGAACGTGCATCGGAAAAGGTTTAGGCGCGACCGATCTCCCTTGTCATAAACGGAACGTGTCGCGGACGCTTATCCGGAGGGATACGAGCGATTCGCGCGAGATGGAAGTCGAGGAGCCATGAGTAGACATCCAGAAGCGCGCCCGAATTCGAAGCTAACCAAAACGGGTGCGAAAATGGAGAAGAAATGAAACTGTCAATTGAAACCAAGGTAGCCTCTGTTGTAGCCGCGGGTTTTCTCGCAGTAACTGTTGGCGTTGTTGCGCAAGCAGATGGCGTGACCGGAATCGGTGAGTCTGACAATGGCAGGCTCATGAAGGATTCTAACGTTAGCAGGTACACCATGCAGCACGAATACGATGGTTCGTTTCTTAGTCCCGGATCGGGGACCAATCGGGTCGAGTTCTCTCTCGGAAAGAATGTCGACGGCGAGCCTGACGTCTCCGACCTATAACACTTCGGAGCCGAATTCGCCGTCGTTCACGCGGGTGCGGATTTTCATTCCGGCGCGGGTTTCTGCAGTCGCACGAATTATTTTGCCGTGTTCGCTCATGGTGATGCTGTAGCCGCGTCGTAAAGTCGCATCTGGTCCCAGGACGCGTAAAATTCCCTCGATGCGAGCGAAACGATGTCGAGCGTTTTCGATCAGCCGGGCGGGACACGCCACTATTCGCCGATGTAAATCGAGGAAATAGTTGCGGCGTATCACGAATTCTCGCAAGGGACTGCGCGCTTGCAACACGCGGACAGCATGCAGAAGACCGTGCTTGTAAACCTCGATCTTATGCCTGAGACAACGTTGCAAGGTTTCATGCGCGTGATCGAGGCTTTGTTGCGCTTCGCGTACACGGTTGAAGAAAAGTCGCCCCAGCGCACGCGCGCAGCGGTCGAGCTGCCGTTGCAAATCGATTACGTCAGGGACAATCATTTCCGCGGCAGCGCTCGGCGTGGGCGCTCGCGAATCCGCGACGAAATCGGATATGGTGAAATCGATTTCGTGCCCGACAGCGGAAACGATGGGCACCGTCGAATGGAAGATCGCGCGGGCAACGATCTCCTCGTTGAACTCCCACAAATCTTCGATGCTGCCGCCGCCGCGCGTCAACACGATGACATCGACGGGTGCAAACCGCTCGTTAGGCATGGCCAGTTCGCGAATAGCGGCTGCGATTTCCTGCGCCGCGCCGCTGCCCTGGACGCGCACCGGGTTGATTAGAATCTCCAACCACGGTGCGCGACGATGGAGCACGTTCAACATATCGCGAATGGCTGCGCCACTCGGCGAGGTCACAATGCCAATTCGTCGCGGAAATTTTGGAAGCGGCCGTTTGCGTTGCTGCGAAAACAATCCCTCGGCTTCCAGTTTCCGTTTTAGCGCTTCAAACCTTGCCTGGAGCACGCCGGCCCCCCGCGGCTGAAGAATCTGAACATTGAGCTGATATTGTCCGCGCGCCTCGAACACTGTGACAGTCCCGTAAACCTGCACCAGCGCCCCGTCGGTCAATCGGTTCTCGCAACGGAGCCATCGTATCGCGCCAGATCACGCAGTTGATTTGGGCGCGCCGGTCTTTAAGCGTGAAATATCGATGTCCACTCGGGTGCAGTTTGTAATTTGAGATTTCGCCCTGCACCCAGACCGAGCCGAACTTTGTTTCGAGGGTGCCGCGAATGCTTCGCGTCAATTCGGAGACAGTGAAGACTGTGGCGGTTTTCGGAAAGAGGTCGGTCGCTAGCTGCATTGAGGAAAACGTCCAACGTCCAACGCTCAACGTCCAACACCGAATGCAGAATTGTCCGGTCTGTGACAGACGCCGATCCCTAAGGTTTTACGGAGACCCCTTCAGTGATTCACTGCTTGACAGTTTTGCCAATGCCCGGATGCTCGCGCGCTTATGAAAATTCCCCTCGTGTTTCGTGTCCTGGTTTGCGGGCTGGTTCTGACCTTTGTTGGTCGAGCAACCGGCAATCCCCCCGGCCAATCGCATTCCCAGCGAGTGTTCAAGGTTGGTGTTCTCGCTTCCTTGACAGGCTCGTGGTCATCTCTCGGACAAAATACGGTTGCGGCGCTGCAGATTGCCGAGGAGCAACTCGAAGCGGAAGCGATCAGCCAACATGGCGGATATCGGTTTCACTTTTTCGTCCGCGACACGCAACTCGATCCCTCACAGGCGCTCGCAGCGATCCAGGACCTCGATCAGCGCGGTGTAAAAATCATCATCGGGCCGCAGTCGAGTGCGGAAGTTGCCATGATCAAACCGTACGCAGACGCACACAACATGCTGGTAATTAGCCAGGGTAGCACCGCCTCCTCTCTCGCAATCGCGGGCGACAACATTTTTCGATTTTGTCCTAACGATAGGCGCGAAGCCGAGGCCATCGTGGCCTTACTGTGGCATGATGGGATCCAAACGATCGTGGGTGCGCATCGGAACTTATAACAATGGCGTCCTCACTTTATTTTGAGAATGCCATTGATTCCGAGCTTGCAACCGCTCTAGAGGCGCTTCTTCCAAGCGCTCCGGGCGTTTGACACAAACGCCACTACAACCGGCGGAGTGGCGCATGGGCAAACAATCGATTCAAAGTAAACGTGGGCTGCAGCTTGATCACGTAGTGTTGCTGGGGCGCACGTTCGAGGAATACCGCCGTTATTTTCTCCTGGATCCGGATCATCTCGTCGGGAAGAGAGTCCTGGATGTAGCGGGCGGAGTCAGCTCGTTTTGCGCTGAGGGAAACCAACTCGGAATAAAGGTAACCGCGTTCGACCCGATCTATTCGTTGTCGGCAGGGAAGATCAGGGAAAAGTCCGAGCCGGACCTCGAATCGGTTTATCATTCCATCGGTCGTGTGCCGACTTATCGCTGGGCTTTTTACAAAAGTCCCGAGAACATGCGCGTACTGCGGGAACGGGCATCCACTATTTTTTTCTCCGACTACAAGATGCATCCCGACCGGTATGTCGCAGGACAATTGCCCCGGCTACCTTTTGCCGACGCTGAGTTCGATCTCACACTGGTTTCTTACCTGCTTTTCGCATACCAGGACCGGCTGGGCTATGAATTCCACCGCGACTCAATCCTGGAAATCATGCGTGTTACGCGAGGGGAAGCGCGGATTTATCCGACTGTAACCTTCGAGGCACAGCCAAGCGAATACATTCCCATGCTGCGGTCCGACCCGGCATTGCAACGATTTGCCTTTGAAGAGATCGAAACAGACTTTGAGTTTTTGGTAAATTCCAACTCATTTCTGAAACTGACGCGCATTTAACGCTCGGGACCGCCCTACAATATCCCAGTCATTCGCCAAACAATTCGGCTTGAGCGCCGGTCGGTGGTTTGAGTCCGAGCTTGCGATAGGCGTTCGCAGTGGCGACGCGGCCTTGCGGCGTGCGTTTGATGTAGCCTTCCATGATTAAATACGGTTCGTTTACTTCCTCGATCGTGCCGGCTTCTTCGCCCACCGCGACAGCCAGCGAACTCAGACCAACTGGACCGCCATTGAATTTGTGGATCAACGTTTCAACGATGCGTTTGTCCCATTGATCGAACCCGTCGCGATCGATCTCAAGCATCGTGAGGGCGCGATCTGCCAGTTCCGCTGTGATTTTGCCCTCGGCTTTCACCTGCACGTAATCTCGCACCCAGCGCAAGAGATTGTTCGCCGTGCGGGGCGTCCCGCGCGAGCGCGCGGCAACTTCAGTCGCGCCCGGCGGGTCGATTTCAACGCCCAACAATTGCGCGCTACGGACGATGATTTTCTGTATGTCTTCAGCGTTGTAATAATCCAGCCGCGCCGTCATGCCAAAACGGGAACGCAAAGGTGCACTCACCATTCCCGCCCGGGTGGTTGCGCCGACCAATGTGAATTTTGGCAGATTGAGGCGCAGACTGCGTGCCTGTGGTCCCTGATCGATTATGATATCAAGGCGATAATCTTCCATTGCCGGGTAGAGATATTCCTCGATCGCGGGTTGCAGCCGATGGATTTCATCAATGAAAAGCACATCGCCTTTTTCCAGGCTGGTGAGAAGTCCCGCGAGTTCGCCCGCCTTCTCAATCACGGGACCGCTGGTGTTTTTAATATTTACACTCATCGCGTTGGCGATGATGTACGCGAGCGTCGTCTTTCCCAGTCCGGAGGGCCCGCTCAAGAGAATGTGCTCGAGCACATCGCCGCGTTTCTTCGCAGCTTCTACCATCAGTTCCAGGCGTTCGCGCACTTTTACCTGGCCGTTGAACTCGCTGAACGCAGGCGGTCGCAGCGAAACTTCAAAGGCTGGGTCGGGCTCTGGCGGTTTCATCGTGAAGCGTTGAATCGTGAATCGTTACATCGATAGATCGGCAGCGCGAGTCGATTCGAAGAACGAGGGGAGTTTAATTCCGATTCACGGATTACGAACCACTGTTCACGCCCAAATTTTTCGTCAGCACCAGCTCGGTACCGCGGCGTTTGTGAATGTAGTCGACCTCATCGAACGCGGTGCGAATAAGATAAAGACCCAGTCCGCCAGGCTTAATTAAATTCTGAGAACGACCTTTCATTTGATTTGGAAGAGCTTTTTCGCCGTAATCCCTCAAGCGCATGCGTACGCACTTGCGCAGTCCCTCCATCTGTAACGAGATGAGCTGATCGTCACGTAACCGGTACGCGTACCGGATCACATTGGTGCATGCCTCGTCCACACCGAGCACCATCAGCATTCGCTCCTTTTCGGAGAAGGGATAGTTTTTGAGGAAATCGCGCACGAATTTGCGCAGCAACGCCAGGTTCGCAGTGTGACTGCTGAATTCCACTTTCCTCCTCGTCATTAAGCCTCACAAACACGTGAGCAGATTTCCGGTAGTGATTCAAGTAGGGGAGATGAGTTCCACATGATTCGTAGATCACACGCACTCTAAAAGGTGGACACTCGTCGAAACCGCTGTTCAATTTTGTGCCATGTGGCGAGCGCTAGTTGGGCTTTTGCTTTTGGCAGCGCCGGTGTGGGCGCAGGAGAACGCTACCGCGTACGAAGCGTTACGCGCTGTTGGCAGTGAATTCGGTCGCGATGCGCTGCACCAAATTGTGTCCATTACAGGGACCGAAGGCGATCCGCAGCCGGCGAAATGGAGAGTTATTTTGGAAGACCCGCAGGATGGCGGCGTGCGCGAATTGCAGGTTGCTGATGGGAAGATTGATTCCGACGAGGAGGACCGGGACCGCGACGTGGCGGGATCCTCCGAGAGCGCAACGATCGATGTTTCTGGCTTGAACCTGGATTCCAGCGGCGCGTACGCCGTGGCGAGCCACACGGCGGAAGCGGCGCACGCAAACTTTTCGACGACTGATTACACGTTGCGCACGGACGACCGCGGTGAACCGATGTGGATTGTGACTCTACGAACCAGGTCGTCGCATCCCGTCGGCACGATTTATATTAACGCGACTGACGGCACCGTCAGGCGAACAGAGGGCATGTTTTCTGGTGCGACCATGGAGGACGTCGAGGGCGATTATGATCAGGAGGGCGGTAGAGGCGTAATCCCGAGCACGAAACGAAAGATTAAGCATGCTTTCCACAGAGCACAGGACGAGGCGCGCGGAATGTTTGACAGAGTGAAGCGGTCGTTTTTGGATTTCATTAACCGGGAATAGAGAGACAGTGAATGATTCATCGAATTTGTGGCCGGCGCTGCCGTTTACCGAGTGGCAGGATACCGCGATCACCCTGCATATGTGGACGCAGATCGTGGGCAAAATTCGCCTGACGCTTAGTCCATGGATCAACCACTCGTGGCACGTAACGCTTTACGTCACCTCTCGCGGCCTGACGACTTCTCCAATCCCGCACGGCGCGCGCACGTTCGAAATTAGTTTTGATTTCATCGACCACGAGCTTCGCATCGAGACGAGCGATGGCGAGCGGCGAACCATCGAGCTGAAACCGTGTTCCGTAGCCGATTTTTACAAAGCCGTAATGAGGAGCCTCGACGAAATGCGTCTGGCGGTGACCATCAACAAGATGCCTAACGAGATCGCGAACCCAATCCCGTTCGATGAAGATAAGGAGCACCGCTCCTACGACCGCGATTATGCCAATCGATTTTGGCGGGTCCTTGTCCAGAGCGACCGCGTATTCAAGGAGTTCCGCTCGCGTTTTTGCGGCAAATGCAGTCCGGTGCATTTCTTCTGGGGCAGCTTTGATCTGGCAGTCACGCGGTTTTCCGGTCGGTCGGCTCCACCGCATCCCGGGGGAATCCCGCATCTGCCCGACGCCGTCACGCGAGAGGCGTACTCACAGGAGGTGAGCAGCCTCGGTTTCTGGCCAGGCAATGCGGCGGCGCCGACGCCGATTTTTTATTCCTACGCTTATCCTGAACCAGCGGGATTTACAGAAGCGAAGGTCCAACCTTCAGCAGCTTTTTACGAACCGAAATTGCGCGAATTCATGTTGCCATACGACGAAGTGCGCAGGGCTGAAAAACCGGATGACGTGCTTCTCGAATTCGCACAGAGCACGTATGACGCCGCCTCGAAACTGGGAGGGTGGAATCGGGAAGCGCTGCAGGAAGTCAAACCATCCTTGCATTTTACGCACCTGCGCCCGTAATTTAGCCAACATGAACCCTGGTTGCGCAGCGGAACAGGCTGCCTGGCGCGAATTGAAAGATGGATGGCGCCCGTTATACGGCGATGTGGACAAGATTGGCGTTGCGATCGAGTGGCACGACTTTCGCATCGAGCGCTCCTTTAACTGGGGACGCACCTTTCATCCGAATAGTCTGGAATTTTGCTTAAACCTCAGCGGACACGGCGCAGTCGGCGAGACGGAAGGCTCCCGCAGCGATTATCTTCCGGGCAATTGTGGCTATTATGCTATCGCCGGTGAATCGCTGCCTGCCTCACGACGCGCACATGATCATCACCAGTTCGTGACGCTGGAATTTTCGCGCGAACATTTGCGCAAACAGTTTGCTCAGAACGAGGCGGATCTTGAACCGGGGATTCGCCGGGTCGTATTCGGAGACAAGGACGAAAACATCGTCACGCCTGCGCGTCCAATGACGATGCAGCAACGCAACATCGTAGCGAATCTGGCGGAACCTCCGATCGCGAAAGCAGCGCGTGCTCTCTGGTACCAGGGCAAGGCGCTGGAACTCATGGCGCAGTTTTTCTTTGCGCCGAAGGATCCCGAATTTTTTTGCATGCGTCAGAAGCGCCTGTCTCGCGAGCGAGTGGAAAGGGTAAAAGAGATTCTGAGGCGAGACCTGGCGAACCCGCCTACGTTGGAAATGCTGGGACAGGAGGTGGGCTGCAGTCCGTTTTATCTCAGCAGAATTTTTTCGCGCGAAGCCGGCTTCACCATTCCTCAATATTTGCGCAACGTGCGGATGGAACGCGCGGCAGAATTGCTCCGCACCGGACGGTACAACGTCACTGAAGCTGCGACAGAAGTAGGCTACTCCAGCCTGAGTCATTTCAGTAAGGCATTTTGCGAAACCATCGGCTGCTGCCCGGTGCTTTATCCGGCGGCCAGGAACGTGATTCTGGATCGCTAGCGCAATCTGGTTAAATCGTAACCGCTTTTAATTCGTTGATGAAGATTCGCCGCGCGCTCATTTCCGTTTCTGATAAAACCGGCGTCGCAGCGTTTGCTCGCGCGCTGGAAGGACAAGGCGTGGACATCATTTCCACCGGCGGAACAGCGGTGCTTTTGAGGAAGGAGAAAATTCCAGTGCGCGATATCTCGAGTTTCACCGCCTTTCCTGAAGTGCTCGATGGCCGCGTAAAGACGCTGCATCCCCGGGTGCACGGAGGTCTCCTGTACAAGCGTGGCAATCCGAAACACGAATCCGAAGCGCGTGAATGCGGTTTCGACCCAATCGATCTTGTGGCGGTCAATCTTTATCCTTTTGAGGCGACCGTCGCGAAGCGCAATGTGACTCTTGCCGACGCGATTGAAAATATTGACATCGGCGGGCCGTCGATGATTCGAAGCGCAGCGAAGAATTACGAATCGGTCACCGTCGTCGTCGATCCCGCGGATTACGACGCGGTGCTCGAGAATATGGGCAAGCACGACGGGGAAACGACTCTGAAACTGCGGGAACGTCTCGCCATCAGAGCATTTAACAGAACCGCGGAATATGATCGGGTCATCGCCAATTTTCTGAATAAACAACAGAGAACCGAAGCCTCCTTTTCACTTTCGCTTCCGTTGGCAATGCGATTGCGCTACGGCGAAAATCCTCATCAAGACGCTGCGCTCTACGGCGATTTCGATAAATACTTCGAAAAACTGCAGGGCAAGGAACTTTCGTTTAACAACATTCTCGATATCAGTGCGGCGACTAATTTGATTGCAGAATTTCAGGACGCGACCATCGCCATTCTTAAGCATACAAATCCGTGCGGAGTCGGCTCGGACCAGGATCTGCGCAAGGCTTGGGAGAAGGCGTTCGCCACCGATAAGCAGGCGCCGTTTGGCGGCATCATCGTATGCAACCGTCCGTTGAATGAAGCGGTAGCGAAGGTGATCAGCGAGATCTTCAGCGAAGTGATCATCGCGCCGGATTTTGAAATTGAGGCGCGCGCGATCCTGCAGAAGAAAAAAAATCTGCGACTCATTCGTTTGCTGACACCGGCTAACGAAGCAAGGCCGTCGACAGATCTGCGGTCGGTGTGTGGCGGCGTGCTGGTCCAAGACGCAGATGTCCACGGGGAGATGAGGGCAAACGTTGTGACGAAGCGACGGCCAACAAAGACGGAACTGAACGCGATGTTGTTCGGCTGGCGCGTGGTCAAACATGTGAAATCCAACGCGATTGTGTACACTAAGTCGGATCGGACACTTGGGATTGGCGCGGGTCAGATGTCGCGTGTCGATGCTTCGCGGATTGCAGTTTGGAAAGCTGAGGAAGCAGGGCTTTCGCTCAAAGGCAGCGCAGTTGCCAGCGATGCTTTTTTTCCGTTTCCAGATGGATTAATCGCCGCAGCCGAAGCCGGCGCGACCTGTGCGATTCAGCCCGGCGGTTCGGTTCGTGACGAAGAAGTCATCGCTGCAGCTAATGAGCACAAAATGGCAATGATCTTCACCGGCATCCGTCACTTTCGACATTGAGACCGGGTACTAATAGATGGCGCGTGAGTGAACACTGATTTCATTAACACCTGGCTTCAGCCAGGTGCGAATGACAAAACTGTGCGCGATCGGTTTTAACCTGGATTTTGCATTAGAGGTGGCGCGGGTTGTAGCCCGGGGGCGTTGACCCCGGCGGCACCGTGCGTGGCAAAGCGCCACCTGGCCGAGGTCACCGCCTTCGGCTACAACGAAGCTGCAAAGTGAAGATTCTGTTCGCAATCTCTGCGGTTAAAACATCAGTTAACGCAAAATCACCGTTGAAACGGTTTTTCCTATTCTGCTTGATTGCAGCGGGCTGAAGCGCGGTGTTAATGAAAGACGGTTTCGTGTCTTCTGAGATTCCATCGCGCATGTTTCGATCGCTCCAGCCTCCGCATGTTTTGAACATTGAAGATCTCCGCCGCTTGGCGAAACGACGGCTCCCTCGCGTTGTGTTCGATTACATCGATGGCGGGGCCGAGGCCGAGACGACGTTGCGCGCAAACTGCCGCGCATTCGAAGCAGTAACAATACGCCCGCGCTGCGCCGTCGCGACGCCTGTTTGTGATCTTCGCACGACAGTGCTGGGTACCCCCATTTCAATGCCCCTGATTCTTGCGCCTGTTGGAAGCAGCCGGTTGATGTATCCACGAGGCGAAGAAGCCGCGGCACGTGCCGCCGGGGAAGCGGGCATCGTCTATACGCTTTCAACACTTTCGGGTTGTCGCCTGGAAGATGTCGCAGCGGCATCGGAAGGGTCCGGTCTGGTATCAACTCTATCTCCTGGGCGGTCGCGAATGCGCGTTGGGCGGGATTGAGCGTGCGCGCAACGCCGGTTTTTCGGCCCTGGTGGTAACGATTGATACGCCGATGGCGGGTTTGAGAGAACGCGATCTTCGCAACGGCGCCAAGGAACTGCTCAGTGGAAACTTCGGAGCGATGCTGCCGTTTGTTGATCAGATTCTCGTTAGGCCTCAGCTGGCTCGCGGCTTTTCTCGCGGACGGGGGCTTGATGAAGTTCGAGAATGTGGTGATCCCGGGACAAGGCCCAATGCTCTTTGCCGATGTGACCGCTGCTCTCGAACAATCGGTGGTGACCTGGGAGGACCTGAAATGGATTCGGCAAGCGTGGAACGGACCAATTGTGATCAAAGGCGTCCACACCGCAGAGGACGCCCGACGTGCGGTGGAGATGGGAGCAAATGCATTGGTGGTTTCCAACCACGGCGGCCGCCAACTAGACGGCGTCGCGCCGACTTTGCGCGTGTTGCCTGAAGTCGTGGAGGCGGTGGGGGATCGCATCGAAGTCCTTTTGGACGGTGGGATTCGCCGAGGGAGCGATATAGCCAAAGCGTTGTCTCTGGGAGCGCGAACTGTAATGATCGGACGCGCGTTTGCCTACGGACTCGGCGCCGCGGGTGGCGCGGGGGTCGCACGCGCGATCGATATTTTGCGCTCCGATCTCGTGCGCACGCTTAAGCTGCTTGGCTGTGGGTCAATCGCTGAACTGGATCGATCCTATGTGGACGTTCCGCAGGATTGGATTCGAAAATGACCAAGCAATGAATCGCTGAACGTAAGGTCACTTACAGTTAGACTTGATTGATCAAACGCAGGAGATGGCCGAGGGCAAGAACAGCGAAAAGAATGCTGGCAACGCGTAATCCTGTTCCTGGTGAGTTCATACAATTATTGATGCAGCCCGGCGCATTGTCAGTGCCAAAATGTTCGCTAAAGCGCGCTTCTGCGAAAAAACGCGGCCTGCACGAGAATGCCGATAATCGCGAGGGCAACGAACACGAGGGTCGACCCGGTCGGCGGCAGTACAATCGCGCTTTGAATCAAGTATGCGCCGATAAAAGAGGAAACAACGATCAGTGCCCAGCCAAACACCGCGATCAGGAGAATTGCCCCAATGATGCCGCCTACTACAAAAATGATCGTGGAGTATTGTGAGTATTGGACGAAGAATGCGGCCGCAATTGCGGTGGCGAGCTTTCCACCAGCTAGAAAGCCGAGCACGGCAATTGCAACTTTCTGAAGAAACAATGCAAGCAACGCGCCGAGCAGACCAAAAACGAGAGCAACGAGTAACGCCACGACGGCAGACGGCTGATGGATGAGCTGGGGCGCGATCTCCACGCCAACTGCAAACCCAACTGCGGCTACGCATAGCCAAAACAATTTTCGTCCGAAAAACAAAATCACGAGGCCGAGAAGTACTCCGATGATCGTGACAGAGAAATTCGTCGGTGGAATCGCAGTTTGGACAGCCATAATGCAAACACGTTTGTACAAAATGCCATGTATTAGATTCCGGTGCCAGACACAAGTAATTGAGGCGCCATGCTGTAGCGTGCTGGTTGTTCCCGGCGGATTTAGAGACAGGCATTCACCCAGCCGTCGGGAGAACCAGATCGCTACACAAGCTTTCATTCGAAGAGCTATGTCCTTGCGATTTGGACCGAAATACGCGAAGTAACGGGGCGCCGGTCGGGTAATCGATTTTTTTTCGGGCTGTGGCTCAGCTTGGTAGAGCGCCTGGTTCGGGACCAGGAGGTCGTGGGTTCAAATCCCACCAGCCCGATTGATCGAGTCTCGCGCCACTAGGATCTGCCTGTGTTTCCCCAGTCGACATCAGTCTTGAGCGCCTCATCCCATCTTAATGAAGTGCTGGAGTTACTTCGAAAGTTAATGGAGTACCGCAGTTCCGAGGTGCGGCACCGATTGGAAAAAGTTGGTCGCGCTGCGTCGATGTTGCACATGGACGTTTTGATTCTGATCTATCACTTCGCCCGGTTCGGCTGGGGGAACGTTCTCGAGATTGGCCCTTACATCGGCGGCTCCACTGTCGCTGCAGCGTTTGGTGTGCGCGATTCAAGGGCACCGAAAAAAATAGTGACGATCGAAGCCGGAGGCCGGCTGAAGCACTTTCGGCTCTCGAGCAGAAATATCATCAAGGATTTGCGAAAGAACCTGGCGCGATTCGGAGTGGCGAACGACGTGACCCTAATCAACGGGCGCTCTTTCGACGACGCAACCATCTCCGAAGTTCGCGGGCAGTTGAGCAGCGGCGACGTGGGCCTGTTTATTTTTGACGCCAATAATAACGTGCGCCGGGAACTGGATTGCTATGGCGAACTGCTAAACGACAGATGCTGGCTGGTCATCGATGATTACTTTGGGCCGGCGAAAGCGGCGCCGCTCCGGGCGCAAGTTGATGCGCTTGTAACCGACGGGCGCTTGCTTCCTTTCGGATATTACGGATGGGGCACCTGGGTTGGCCAGTGGCTCAGCAAATAGGTCATTTTGGACTCGCATCGGGCACCAAAAGCCGACTTTTGTGTCTCGTGGACAAAAAGCGTTGACAAAGAGCCGCTTCATTCGGAGAGTCAAAACTCATTTTACCATGCTCGCACTGCAACTTGTTCCAGCCGCGCCTACAAGCAGCGTGTCGACTATCCTTCAATTCCCGACCGAGGCTGTACGCCCCGTTCGTTCCTTGCGCCATATGACGACTCAACTTCTTCAGGAAGCAGCACAGGTGATCCCAAATCAGCAACTTCTGATTAATGTTGTCTCCAAGCGTGTACGTCAGCTTGGCTTGGGACATCGACCGTTAGTAGAGACGACGCCACGAATGTCACTAACCGATATCGCGTTGAAGGAAATTATTGCCGGCAAACTGACTTACGAGTCGCTTGAAGCTTCCGAAGACGGCGCATAGCAATAGCTCTTGAGATAATTCTGGAATTCTGGCGTCTGACACAGGCGCACTAAATTTGCTGGAAATCCTTGTGTCCCTACACTGGATTTTCCGCTGAGGACAGCGGACGCTACAGTTAACCAGCGAACCGATCGACAGATTCCAGATCCGTTGGCACCATGGCAGCTGATTCCATCATCAATCGCAAAGCGCTTCGCGATTACCGCATCCTCGACCGCTACGAAGCGGGCATTGAATTAAAGGGCAGCGAGGTCAAATCGATCCGCGCTGGCAAGGCAAACATCAGTGACGCTTTCGCACGAATCGAGAAGGGCGAAGCATTCCTTTATAACGCTGACATTCAACCGTACGAACGGGCCAGTCACGAAATTCCGGCTGCAAAGCGCGTACGCAAATTGCTTCTGCACCGCGATGAGATCGACAGGCTGTACGGCGAAACACAGGTGAAAGGACGCGCGCTCGTGGTTCTGAAGTTTTATTGGAAAAATGGAAAGTTAAAGGCCGAGCTGGGCGTAGGCCTGGGCAAGCTCGCGCATGACAAGCGGGCTGATTTAAAGAAGCGCGCCACCGATCGCGAGACCGCACGTGAGGTTGCACGCTTTAATCGTAAACACGCGTAAGCGCGCTATCGACTGGCTGCGTGCATGAAGCCGTCACAGCCGTTTGCTGCAAGCGTTTCGTATCTCATTATAGAATGGTGCCGATGAATACTCGCGTTGCAGTCGGAGCAGGCGCACTTCTGGTCGGTACGTGGATCACCGCGCGCGCTGTTCGCACCGCGCGTTACAAATTGCGGGACAAAGTCGTCGTGATCACAGGCGGGTCCCGTGGGTTGGGGCTCGTGCTTGCGCGGCAGATTTGCGCACAGAACGGCAATGTTGCGCTCATCGCGCGCGATCGTGCGGAGCTGACTCGCGCAAAAGCGGATATCGGTCGCCGCGGCGGAAAAGTCATGATTGTTGAATGTGATCTCTGCGATCCCGCCCAAATTCAGTTTGCTGTTAGGCAAATCATCGATCGCTTTGGAAAAATTGATGTTCTGATCAACAACGCTGGGATTATCGAGGTTGGCCCGCTCGAACATCTGAGCCGCGAGGATTTCGAGCACGCCATGCAGCTGCATTTCTGGGCACCGTACGAATTGATTTCGCAGGTTGTTCCGGAGATGCGGCTTTGGGGCGGGGGACGCATTGTGAACATTTCTTCCATCGGCGGGAAAGTTGCTGTCCCCCATATGGCATCTTATAGCGCAAGCAAATTTGCGCTCACCGGTTTCTCCGATGCGCTCCGGGCTGAGCTGGCTCGGGATGGAATTTACGTGACCACGGTCGCGCCCGGGATGATGCGGACTGGCTCGCACGTAAATGCAAAATTCAAAGGCAGGCACGATAAAGAGTTTGCCTGGTTCGCTGCTTCCGCTGGCACGCCCTTGGTGTCGATGAACGCCAATCGCGCTGCCCGAAAAATTCTGGCGGCCTGCCGCCGTGGTCAGCCGTCGCTTACGCTCACCTTCGCTGCGCGTGGCGCTATTTTTGCCAACGCCATTTTTCCCAATCTCACCGGCTACCTGATGCGATTTGTCAATCGGCTTCTTCCCGGGATTGGCCATCAGGAGGGCAACACATCGCGCGCTGGCTTTCAGCTCGGGCGAGAACTCCCTGAATGGCTGACCGGGCTTGCCGATCGTGCAACGAAGAAGAATAACGAAATGAAGAGCGAGCCGTTATAGCCCTCATTGTCTGCCGCTCTTTTTCAATCGGGAGTTGGACGTTCGGCAGTGAGCGTTAGACGTTCTCAGGCACATGGCAAAACGCCTTTTCATTGCAATCGATTTGCCCGATTCAGTACGCAAATTGCTCGCAGGTCTTGACCCGCACATTCGCGGCGTCCGTTGGACCGAGGCGGCTCAAATGCATCTGACTCTCGCATTCTTTGGCGATGTGCCGGAAGACGTTGAACCGACGGTGCGGGAAAAACTCATCGCAATCGAGTTCGGTGCATTCTTTTTATCTGTAGCTGGTGTAGGAACGTTTGCCACAAAAGGCGCTCCGAAAATTATCTGGATCGGGCTCGGCAAAGCGCATCCTCATCTTTTTCAGATTTACAAGCGCGTGCAGGAAGCCGCGCTCGCCGTCGGGATCGAACCGGAGCTTCGTCCCTGGCATCCGCACATCACGGTTGCCCGTTGTCGTGATGTTTCCCCGCAATCAATTCGAAATTTTTTGAAAGCGCATTCCGATTTTGATGCAGGAATGATCCGCGTCGACGCGTTCCATCTTTATTCAAGCAAGCTTACGCCTGCGGGTTCAATCCACACGCGCGAGTTGACAGTCCACTGTAGCGGCGGTCTATGACCGCCGGCCGTCACAGATCACAATCCCTTGCTCGAGAGCGGGGCAGCCACATCTTCAAGCGATCGGCGCTCGGCCGGCACGCCCATCCATGCTTCCATCACCGCGCCGAATACCATCAACGCCGCCGCTAACAAATATCCCAGAAATAATGCCTTCACCGATCCAGTGCCGATGATCCATCCGAATAACGTGGGTGCCGCCACACCGCCCACGAGCGTCCCGATCGCAAAAAAAACGGCGATTGCCATCGCCCGAATTTCGAGAGGAAAAATTTCGCTTACAGTCAGGTATGCTGAGCTCGCTGCAGCTGAGGCGATGAAAAAGATAACGGTCCAGGCCAGCGTCTGTGTTTGGGCAGTGAGCAGGCCGGCGTGAAAGAGCCAGCCGGTCACTGCCAGCAGAATCCCCGACAGGCCATAGGTGGCAGCGATCATTGGTTTGCGGCCGATGGTGTCGAAAAGATGGCCAAGCAGCAACGGCCCGAGAACGTTCCCCAGCGCGAAGGGCAACAGATACGCGCCCACCTCGTTTTCAGACACGGAATAAAAGCGCATCAACACCAGCGCGTAAGTAAAAAAGATTGCGTTGTAGAAAAACGCCTGCGTCGCCATGAGCGCAAGGCCAAGAAACGACCGGCGCCGATGCTCGTGGACGATCGCGTTCCAAATTTCCCGCCACGGCGTATGCGTGCGCGTGCGAACGCGTGTGGGGCGCCCTTCTTTGTAGCCAGGGGCGTCGACCCCGGACGCGTGAGCACCATGAATCTTCCGTTCCACTTCACCAACGATTTCTTCTGCTTCATCATTACGTCCGTGAATTGTTAACCAGCGTGGACTTTCCGGAATCCAGCGGCGAAAGAAAATCACGATCAACCCCAGCGTCGCGCCAATTGCAAACGCGCAGCGCCATCCCAGCCAGATCGGCACATAGTTTGGATTGAGGAGCACCAGTGTCCCTGCCGCGCCTAGCGCCGCGCCAATCCAGTACGAACCGTTGATGATCAGATCGACCCGGCCGCGCACCCGAGCCGGAATCAACTCATCAATCGCGGAATTAACCGCGGCGTATTCTCCGCCAATGCCCGCGCCGGTGATCGCGCGAAAGATCGCGTAGCTCCAGAAGTTCCACGAAAAAGCAGTGAGCGCCGTTCCGATTAGATAAACCGCAACGGTAACGAAGAATAACTTCTTGCGGCCGAACCGATCGGTGCCGTAACCAAAAAGCAACGCGCCGACGACCGCTCCCGCGAGATAACAAGTCGCGCTACCTCCGACGCGCGCTGCCGTTAGGCCGAGTGTTTCGGGTCGGGTTAAGATCCCGCCCAGAGCGCCAGCCAGAGTTACTTCGATCCCATCGAGAATCCAGGTGGCGCCCAACGACAATACAATCAGCCAATGCCACGAACTCCACGGGAGTCGATCGAGCCGCGCAGGCACATAGGATTCAATGGTTTCGCCGGTTGCCATATTTTGACGCCCGCTTCGCGCGAACTAACGTGGGCGCAATTTTGCTGGAAAGCCAGCAGGCGCGGATCCTATTCGGAAATCCAGGCTTCGGCGTCGCCAAGATTTTTGCTGGCGAAAACCTTGACCGGGCAGGGAAACAAAAACCGGAAGAGCTTCGTTGTGTGCACAAGCCAATGAACGTCGGTCACCACTGCAATTTTTTCGAATCCTGTTACATGCCGAACGCCAAGCTTCGCGTCGTCCCACATCGCTCCGGGGGTGTAGCCAGAGAAATCTTCGCCGGTGCGGAACAGGAATCGAATTTTTTTGTGCTTCTCGAGCCGCGCATGGACCGCCGGCAAAAGTACCTTCTCGTAATCCTGCGCCGTCACCGTTCCATGGGCTGTGACGGCTAGAATATTCTCCGGGAGTCCATCAGTAATCTCGATCATCTTTTCTCACCTGTTTGGATGTTACCTTTAGCCTCTACAGATTCAACGTCGGGCTGGCGTGGCGCGGATGTGTCGGATTAATCCAATGTTTCTACAGGGTCACCTTTTTGCAGCATTCCTTCCACGAGCACTGCCCCATAAACGCCCGCCATGCCATCGTGGGCTTGCGCTATTTTCTTCAATATCACCGGTGTTTTCTCCCCTGTATCAGGATCAAGCGTAATCATCATACAGCGCGAATCTCGTTCCAGAATCGTGATCACAACTTTCGATCCAATCCGCACCGACCGACCAACAAGTTCATTTTCAGCAAAGCCGTTTGCCGACGCGAGGTCGACATAGATGTTCGCACGGAAACGCCGCTTATCGATCGGTATGCCTGTCTCGTCGGCCAACTGTTGTGCCGATTGCAAACTGAAGACTGACACCGGGCGGCAATCGGTCATCGCTCGCTGCGATCGCATCAATGTGAGTTGATGCTTTTCGTCGACATCAGCCTGCAGCATGGCCATCAGCGCCGGATCATCGATTGCGAGCTTTTTTCCGTCCGGCGTCTCGACATCGACCACGAGCTCTGACATGTCGGCTAACAGGGGACTTGCGTTCTTGCCTTCTGCTTCGGTGAGATTTATGGGTCGCGACGCTTTGTCGGCAAAACGGAATTGCGGACGATACTGCAGAAGTCTTCGCTGCTCGCGCGCGGTGAAATACGGAAAACCCGCTGGGCTCGCCGAACTTTTGAATGCAAACAACCGATCGCCGTAAACTCCAGAGTAACCGGCAAACGCTTCAGTCCAGCTCTTCGCCACGCATGCTCTTGACGGGATAACGCCAAAGGCTTTCCACTTTTCCAATGATGTTCATAGAGTAATTGTCATTCTGATCGCGCAGTCGCGGGAGAAGAATCTCTGATTCGTGCTGTCATTCCGAGCGAAGTCGAGGAATCCCGTGGCACAACGGATCGGCAGAATCACGGGATGTCTCGAGTTTGCTCGACATGATCCGAGATTCTTCACGTGGCTGCGAATGACATCATTTGTAAGTGTCTCAAGATCACGATCAGTTCACGAGGATGCTCTTCTCTTCTCTCCTCTCGGAGAAGGGGAGAGGTTGAAGGTGAGGGATTGGATTGCGAGCGAGCGCTGAAAATCATCCATGAACGCATCCTTCACCCACCAACTAATCGTCACCGCACTTCTCAGATTGCGAAACGAGACTCGCTCTGTTCGTAAGAACCTATTTCTCGTCAAGAAACGTCACCGCGCCTGTATCGAGACTGTAATAGCCACCGATCACCTGTACGTCGCCGGAATCAACTTTGGTCTTTAGAATTGGCGTCGACGAACGCAGCGCGTCCACAACGTGTTTCACGTTCGCCTTTTCCATGGTTTCCAGATCGGCTTTGGGCGTTGCAACTACGACGGGTTTAAGAGCCGTCACCAGTGACTGGATATGCCCCGGGGCTTTGCCCTTCGCCGCTATAGTCTTCATCGCGGCATCGACGGCCCCGCAACTCTGATGGCCTAGCACAAGAATCAGGCGGGCGCCCAAAACATCGACGCCATATTCGATGCTGCCCAAGCCTTCATCATTCAGTACGTTGCCCGCGACCCGGACGATGAACAGATCTCCGAGGCCTTCATCAAAGACGATTTCCGGTGGTACACGCGAATCAGAACAACTGAGGATGATAGCGAACGGGTGCTGACTCTTCGTCAGTTCCGCGCGCCGTTTTGCGGCCTGCTCAGCCGTCATGCCTAGCGACATCGCGCCGGCATTTTCATAGCTGTTTTTCGCCATGTACGCTCTCTGCTCACTCGACTCGTGTGGATGCTGCATATTTCCCGCAGTGAATCGGCTGTTGCCTTCCTTTAGCCGGGAAATCGCCTCAGCCGGAGCGACCATCGGCTGGTCCGGATACGCCGGATCAGCGGCTTCGACAAAAAAGTTTGGACCAACCAGGCTGAGAACGATCAAACAAGTTGCAACGGATGTTTTCTTCATGGCAAAAGGTTATGAAGATTTGACGTGTTCAATCAATCAGAAAACTGCATTTAACCCGACGGCCCGAGATCAGAGCAACTCGGTCTGAGGCAAACCACGACCTTCTTCGCTTAGATTGGACCGCGCTGAAGTTCCGCTTCAGCCGACGGCATAAGTCACATCGCGCTCCGAGGTGATTTACCGGAAGCGCGGATAGGAACCGAGCCGCCGGGAGGCGAGCGAGACAGACGGGCGGGCCGAAGGGCCGACTCAGCCGGCAGGCGAAGGCGTCAATATCAAACCGGTCGCCGCGGCGACCGCGCACTTCGGAGCGGAAACGTTCTCAAACACCAACCGACAACGCCTAACACCAACCACAAACCACACCCATGTAATAAAACCTACTTATCGAAACTCACTCCTTGATACCCTTCATAGGGGTTAGACGTCAATTCGTTTGATTGTCGCAAGCCAGGCCGGTGCGCCCTCGTCGTGGTAGTTCGTCTTAACCCGGTCCGGTTCGATAGCGACGACATTCCATCCATTGCTGGGATTGAACGCCGCTTTCAGCTCTTGCTGACTGATGGGGTGCGGGCCGGTTTCGGGCTTATCGTCACTGAAGCACAACAAATAAAGGGTTCCACCGTTTTCGGTCACCGATGCAAGACTCGCTACGTATAACGGGCGCTCGTCGCCATCGAAGGTGTGAAACAGTCCGGCGTCCAGCACCGTGTCGAACTTGCGTCCCAAACGCTCCAACTCGAATGCGTCAACCGCAGCGAACTCGACCCTGATCCCGCGATCGGTTGCCTTCGCTCGCGCCATTGCCAGTGCGCTCTCCGCCACGTCAACGCCCAGAACCGACAACCCCAGCGAGGCGATGTAAAGAGCGTTCTCGCCGGTTCCGCACCCCGCATCGAGCACCGCTCCGGCGAATCCGTCTTGCGATGCCAAACGCACTATTGCTGGCTGTGGCTGGCCAATATCCCACGGCGGAGGCCCGTCGTGGTACGACGCATCCCAGGGCAGTCCCGTCATCCGTTCGTGACTGGTCGGCTTACGACCGCCGAATGGATCGTCAGCGAGAGCTCCCGATCGCTCCGACATCTTGGCCCCTTCCCAATGTTACCTAGTTGTTACTACAGCAAGCTTGCAGGGCTTCATGAACAGTTTCCCCTGGCGCCTAACGAAAACAAGCTGAGCAACCGCTGACGAGGGCGAGCTTTGCTTCGCGTTTCAGTGTTGATATCATCGAAAGTAGATGTTCGCGCCCGTCAGCGGTTTGCTCCACGATTTGTTGGATGTTTTGTGCGCCGTGAAATCAAGGCCTAACATCTTGCGGCCTCTGGAGCGCTTCTCTCTCTTCCGCGATGTATTGCCGGAGCGTGTTGGGCAAATTGGGCGGGACGTTGTGCCTGGATTCGGCGGCGAGTCCATCGAGAAAGGACCTGTATTCATCACCGATCCCGCCCCGCGCGAACCTCCAGACCGCGCGATAGGCAGGGTTGCCGAGCAAGCGCCTCAAGGTGGTACCGTCGGACGCCCAGCTCTTAGGATCCAGCATGCCCAAATGAAACTGAAAGAAGCAGTCTTCATAACTCCAGAACACCGAGGTCAAGTAACCGTACAAGACGAAGCAATCCTGATCGGCCAGAGTTTCGCCATTGGCGGCGCGCGATATGACATCGCTAACCCTGGGATCGCTCAGGCGAGACAGGAGTTCGACGTTGCGCGCGCTTCGTCCCTGTTGCATCAACGATCTTTGGTTGCGATTCGATTGCCGTATCTGCAGGCCGAGAAACAGAAGCGAAACCACAACAGCGACGCTGCTGGCAAGTGATGCGAGATCGGCGATACTCACGGACGGTAGGACAACCTTAGCACTGGCCCTCGGAACTGCCATGCGTAACCGAACCGCTCGATCATTTCGCTCAGCATCTGCGTGCGGTGGAAAATCGATTGGACGGTTGCGCCTTTTGTTGAGCGGTCGTCATAGACCGGTCCACTTTTTCATAAAGTAAAGTCAAACCCCGAGCGGCGAACGGCGGAGCGCAGCTAGTGACGAAATGAAATTTCGCTGTGCGAGAGTGAGAGACTGAGTGACAGAGTCGTAAGACATGTCGCAACCGCTCAATCTGCGTGTTCCGGCGGAAGAGATTCTCGTCACACGTCGTAGTACATAGCGAACTCGTACGGGTGAGGGCGGAGACGCAGAGCG
>CAWIPQ010000003.1:0-432195 GCA_963838045.1 uncultured Verrucomicrobiae bacterium
CATTATCCGCCGACATCAGGCCGTCGAGCGCCGGCGGCCGGGCGGTCGGATTAGATACTCCGCCGGCAATGTTCTCTAATGGCACCGTTGGAAACGGCGGGCCATATGATGGAATCATCACGCTAAATTCGTCATCGCCGTTTCAATTCACCCGTCCTACCAGCGCCAACAACTACGATGCGCAGCGCTCGATTGAGCATGAAATGGACGAGGTCATCGGTTTGGGATCGCGTTTGGGTCTTTCCGGGAATGATGTTCGACCGCAGGATTTGTTCAGCTGGTCTTCGGCCGGTCACAGGAACATTACTACTTCCGGCACGCGCTATTTCTCCATCAACGGTGGGGTTACAAATATCGTCAACTTTAGCCAGGACCGCAGCGGCGATTTTGGTGACTGGCTGAGCACCGGGTGTCCGCAAGCGCATCCCTACGTCCAAAATGCATTTGCTTGCACTGGACAATCTTCTGATGTCGCGGCCAGCTCGCCCGAAGGGATCAACCTCGACGTCATTGGTTACGACCTGGCGAACAATCAGGCAACGCTGGAGAATATTAGTACCCGAGGCTTTGTGCAGACCGGCAATAACGTGATGATCGGCGGTTTCATTGTTCAAGGAACCGGACCCAAGAGGGTCATTATTCGCGCGATTGGTCCCGAGCTCACCCAACATGGCGTTCCCAATGCGCTGACTGATCCAACATTGGAACTGCACAACAGCACTGGAGCTTTAATTGGCTCTAATGATAACTGGCAAACTACGGTAATTGGAGGGGTTATCGGGAGTAACCAGGTCGCCGCGATCCAGAACAGCGGGCATGCTCCGACTGCGACAAGCGAATCCGCGATCATCGCAACCCTGCAGCCGGGTAACTATACCGCCATTGTGCGTGGCAAGAACAACAGTACGGGGGTTGCTCTCATTGAAGTATACGATCTCGGTACCACGACTGCTTCAATGCTGGGCAACATTAGTACTCGGGGCTTTGTGCAGACAGGCAACAACGTGATGATTGGCGGTTTTATTGTTCAAGGGACCGGATCAAAGAGGGTGATTATTCGCGCCATTGGCCCCGAGCTCACTCAACACGGTGTTCCCAATGCGCTAGCTGATCCGACCTTGGAGCTGCACAACGGCACCGGAGCTTTAATTGCCTCTAATGATAACTGGCAAACTACCGTAATTGGAGGAGTTATTGGGGGTAACCAGGTCGGTGCGATCCAGAACAGCGGGCATGCTCCGACTGCGACAAGCGAGTCTGCGATCATTGCGATGTTGCCACCCGGAAACTATACCGCGATCGTGCGCGGCAGGAACAACACCACGGGAGTCGCTCTCGTGGAAGTGTACGATCTGGATCAGTAAATGCTGTGAAATACTCTACTCAGCTAATTGCCGCCACAGCGGGAGCAACGATTACATTGTTGCGTAGGCGGCGATCCACATAAAATCACGAAAATGAATACCGGCGTTGAGCAGCCGCCGAAACGAGGAATGGGGTTTCGGGAAAGGTTGCCTGATTTTCATCGCACTCGGAATTGTGCTTGTCGTCGGGGGTTTTTTTCGCTGTTCGCCACGTCTATTTATCCGATAAGCCCGCGCCGATTCGCGAAGCTTCTCCAATTGGCGAGACAACCGGCGCCGTCACGCCTGGTGAATCAAGTGTTGCAGCGCCGACCGAAAGAAGCGCCGAAGTTCGCGAACACCTGCAGACGATGAAGAAAGCGGGGCGCGCTCACGAGCAGACCGAAACAATATTGACCGCCGCAGACATTAATTCGCTGATTGGAGTCACCGACGGCGAAATCACCGATGGAAAGGGGATTCTGCATGCGAGCGGCAACAAATTGCGTTAGCCAGGCAGCCACAGGGGACGAATACAATAGTGCCTCGCGTGAGCCCTCGAGTGTTCCGCATTTTTCGGTGTTGCGATACCACTTGTTGCCCGTGTAAACTTGGCTCCGTTTTATCGCGAGGACTATGCAGCGACGTGGTTTTTCGATCGCCGGTTCAATTGTTTATGCTAGCGGCGTTGCGCTGGGAATCGCCGCGTTCGCAGGCGATGTCAATTTGGCGGGGCGAAACGTGCTTTCGGGCACCCCATTCCGGCCGGCAGCCGCGATGCACGAGACACGAGCTGGAGACATTCCCGCGTCGGAGTTTACAAACGTGGGCGAAATTTCAGCCCAAACTGAAATTGAAATGCCGACGCCGACGCGCAGCAGCTTTATGGCGGCCTGGGATCGATCACTCGGCGCGAATGGCTATCTGGTGGATGTTTCCACGAGCGATTCCTTCACCAGCTACGTAGACGGATATCACGACTTGGACGTGGGTAATGCCACCGGTCGGGTTGTGACCGGATTGAATAGAGGCAGCACTTACTACTATCGCGTGCGGGCCTATGGTGCGGGTGGTATTGGTAGGTACTCGGAGGTGATGACGGCCACGACCGTAGCTACGGCGGGACTAACCATTCATCCAACTTTCGACACTTCGATCACGGGCAATCCAAATGCTGCGGCGATCGAGGCTATGATCAACCGGGCAATCGCGATACAAGAATCGCTGTTCAGCGATCCAATCACCATCCAGATTCGGTTCCGCTACGCAGCAACCGGACCAGATGGCACTCCTCTTCCGGCAGGTCGCATTGCGCAAAGTAACTTCGTTTATTACACGATTCCGTGGAACACCGCCGTTGATGCCATAAGAGCTGATGCAAAAACCAGCAATGATACTCTGGCCGTGGCGAGTCTGCCGGGCACTGCATTATCCGCGAACATCAAGGCGTCGAGTGCGAATGGTCGGGCAGTGAGAGGGAATACTCCGCCGGCGATGTTCGCGGACGGCACAGTCGGCTCTGGTGGCCCATATGACGGGATCGTTACGCTCAATTCTTCTGCGCCTTTTCAGTTTAATCGACCCCCCAGCGCGGGCATGTATGACGCGCAGCGTTCGACTGAGCACGAAATTGACGAGGTCATGGGGCTTGGATCGCACCTCAGCCTCCATCCTCCCGGCACAGATCTTCGGCCACAGGACGTGTTCAGTTGGTCGTCGCCTAATCACAGGAACATCACTTCCTCCGGCACACGCTATTTTTCCATCAATAGCGGCGCCAAAAATATTGTTAATTTCAATCAAGACCCCAGCGGCGATTTCGGGGATTGGCGAAGCGCGTCTTGTCCCCAAGGGCATCCCTACGTGCAGAATGCATTTTCCTGCACCGGACAGTCTTCTGATGTCGCCGCAACATCGCCAGAGGGAATCAATCTGGACGTCATCGGTTACGATCTGATCCAAGGAGTGAGGCTCGGCAACATTAGTACTCGGGGGCTTGTGCGGACCGCGAACAATGTAATGATTGGCGGTTTTATCATCCAAGGGACCGGACCGAAGACAGTGATTCTACGTGCCATTGGTCCCGAGCTGGCGGCGCCGCCATTTAATATTCCCAATTCGTTGGCTGATCCGACATTGGAACTGCACAATGGCAGTGGTGCGCTGATCGCAAGGAATGACAATTGGCAGACTACCGTCATAGGCGGTGTCATTGGCGGCAGCCAGGTTGGCGCCATCCAGAACAGCGGCCATGCGCCGACTCAGCCAGGCGAATCGGCGATCATCGCCACACTGCACCCCGGCAATTACACCGCGATCGTGCGTGGTGTGAACAACACGACCGGAGTTGGTCTTGTGGAGGTATACGATATGAGTCCGAATGCTGCTTCAATTCTTGGCAACATCAGTACGCGCAGTTTTGTTCAGACCGGAAACAACGTGATGATTGGTGGATTTATCATTCAAGGGACCGGGCCAAAGACTGTGATTCTGCGTGCTTTAGGCCCTGAGCTTTCTGCTCCTCCGTTTAATATTCCGAATGCGCTGGCCAATCCGACATTAGAGCTGCACAACGGCAGTGGGGCACTGATCGCGAGGAATGACAACTGGCAGAATACGATAACAGGCGGTGTCATTCACGGCAGCCAGGTTAGTGCCATCCAGAACAGCGGCCATGCTCCCACTGAGCCAAGCGAATCTGCGATCATTGCGGCACTGCAACCGGGCAACTACACCGCGATCGTGCGCGGAGTGAATAACAACACTGGCGTCGCACTCGTGGAAGTGTACGATCTGCAATAACATTGCTTTTGAAAGGAGGCCGGATAGGGGGGTATTCTGGCGAACGCCCCGATTTCTCATTAGCAATAAATGGGTTTGAAAGATCAATATGAACAAAGAGCAATCTAACTTGTGGGCCGGCTTGAATCGCGAAGTGCAAAACGCAATTAGTGCGCGCGATTATAAAGTGGGCTCTTTGCCGCAACGAGTCGCACAGTCAGGTGTTCCTGCGGGCGAACTGGTAAGGGCAGACCGGTCGAGGCCGGAGATAAAGCGCGCGTGGATCCCCGGCGTGGAAATTTTCCCTCGCACAATTCATTCTCAGCGTCATCGCGGAGTTTTCGGGGAGTTTGTCCGACGCGACGAGGGCGTTCTGGCGAAAATCGGATTTTGGCCGAAGCAATGGTCGGCCGCGCGCATGTTTGCGTCCAGCGCCAAAGGATTTCATGTGCACCCACCGAGCATTCCGGCCGATACGACTGCCGAGAAATGGTTGCGCCGTTTGTTCATGCGCGGACCGCAAAATTATTCGCTGCGTCGTTACGATGACGAACAGTGGGACGTCATGTTTTTTCTTCAGGGACGCGTGGAGATGATTTTGTGCGATGTGCGCACCGGTTTTTCAAAACGCATCATGCGTTTCTTCATCGATGGCGACAATCACCAGAGCAACAACAACGCAGGCGTGGTCATTCCACCCGGTGTGGCCCACGCTCTTCGCGTCGAAGGCTCGGAAGATCTGATCATGGTTTACGGAACGAGCACTATCTTTCATCCCGAATTTGAGGGGCGCATTGCCAGTGAAATCGAAACTGCAGAATTGCCGGAGTCCTGGCAGGAATTCCTTCGCTTGTAGCGGCGGTCTATGACCGCCGACCATCTGGCTCCGGCGCTCATAGAGCGCCGCTACAGCAAATGAAGCGAAGCTTCGATCCCGCCGTTTTGGAGATGATGGATCGGCCACAGCCGGTCTCTCCCGAGTTGGAACGCGATTTGGAGCGGATTCGTCAACTTAATCGCGGTTCGGCAGTTATCGTCTCGTTTTGCGTTTCATGCGCCGATGGATTAAACCAGACGCGCGAATGCGCATAGTGGATCTTGCCACAGGCTCGGGCGATATTCCGCGGTTGATCGTTGATCATGCGCGAAAAATCGGCGCTCATGTTGAAATCGATGCAATCGATCAGACAAGCTGCGACGCTGGAAATCGCCACAAAATTGAGCGCCGGCTATCCGGAAATTTCTTACTACGAGGCAAACATCCTAAAGTGGGACCGGGCCGAGGCCTACGACGTCGTGCTTTGTTCGTTAACTCTTCACCATTTCAGCGATGAAGACGCTGTGAAAGTTCTGCGCCGATGTCGCAAATTGTCGAAGAGATTTGTTCTGGTGTCGGATTTGCGACGCGGGTTTCTCCTTCGATTCGGCGTGCATCATTTTGACCGCGTCAATTTTTCGCGAACCGATGACGCGCTTCGACGCGCGGCTTTCTGCCGAACGCGCCTTCTCATTTTCCGAAATGCGCGATCTCGCGGTGCGCGCCGGTTGGAAAAATTTTGGGCATAAGAAATTTCGCCTTGCGCGCCAGGCAATCTGGCTTGAATGAGTTTTTAGAAGCGATCCGCTTCGGTGCGGCACGGGCGTGGGAAATCCTTGAGATTTCGCTCGTGAAAACGTGTCGGAAACCTAATCAAATAAGGAGCTGCGTAGTTTATGCCGTTATTGAAACCAGACCCAACATTTTATCCCTCCCCGCGGTTGGCGATGGAGGCCCCGCGGGAAAAACATGCGTTTGTCGCGGCGCTCAATTCGCCGGGCAGCAAGCTCAACGATGCGCTGCTGGTTGTCGATGTTGATGCAAGCTCGTCCACTTACGGCCAGCGCGTCGGCGAAGTGAAGATGCCGAAAGTTTGGCGATGAGCTGCATCATTTCGGTTGGAACGCCTGCAGTTCCGCGCTCTGCCCATATGCGCCGCATCCGCACGTCGAACGACGTTATCTGGTCGTGCCCGGAATCCGTTCGTCGCGTCTTCACATCATCGACACGAAGCCAGATCCGCGAAAACCGGAGATCGTCAAAGTGATCAAGCCGGAGGAAATTTTTGCGCGCACCAATTATTCGCGTCCGCACACCATTCACTGCGGACCGGAAGCCATATACGTTAGCGCGCTTGGCGCGCCCAATGGCGACGGACCAGGCGGCATTTTCATGCTCGACTGCGAAACGCTTCGACGTCCTTGGGCAATGGGAAATGAACCGCGGGCCGCAATTTTTACATTACGATTTTTGGTGGCACCTGGGTTTCGACACATTGCTTACCAGCGAATGGGGAACGCCGAACATGATCGAGAACGGCGTGCAACCCGATCTCTTGTTAGGCGGTAAATACGGACATCAAATGCATGTGTGGGATCTGCGCCGCCGCCGGCATCTTCAGGCGCTCGACCTCGGGCCAGAACAGCAAATGGTTCTCGAGATGCGTCCCGCGCATGACCCGAGAAAAGCCTACGGGTTTGTCAGCGTTGTCGTCTCGATCAAGGATTTGTCCGCCTCAATCTGGCTGTGGCATCGCGACAATGGCGCCTGGGACGTGAAGAAAGTGATCGAAATTCCCGCCGAACCTGCCGACCCGGACAAGCTTCCGGAGTTGTTGAAGGGTTTCAAAGCCGTGCCGCCGCTCGTGACAGACATCAATTTGTCGCTCGATGACAAATTTCTGTACGTCTCCTGCTGGGGAACAGGCGAGTTTTTGCAGTACGACGTGTCCGATCCATTCAATCCGAAAAAGACGGGCTCGGTGCGTATCGGTGGCATTGCCAATCGCACGGCGCATCCAGGCAAACCGGATCAGCCACTGAAAGGCGGCCCGCAAATGGTGGAAGTGAGCCGCGACGGCAAACGAATCTATTTCACCAACTCGCTTTATGCCGCATGGGACGAGCAATTTTATCCCGAGGGCGTCGGCAGTTGGATGGTCAAACTTGATGCCGATCCCAAAGGTGGCATGAAGTTCGACGAAAAATTCTTCGTCGAGAGTAAGGACTACCGGGTTCATCAAGTTCGGCTCGAAGGAGGCGATTCCTCGAGCGACTCCTTTTGTTTTCCGTGAGTGACCTCTGGCCCTGGCTGGCGGTCTTTGGTCTCGGCCTTTTTCACGGGATCAACCCGGCGATGGGCTGGCTGTTTGCCGTGGCGCTTGGGTTGCAGGAACAGAAGCGCGCAGCGGTATTTCGCGCGCTGCCGCCAATGGTACTGGGGCACGCGCTGTCCATTGCGAATCATCATCGCTGCTGTGCTACTGGCCCGCGTTAGCGTTCCACCTCTGCCGCTAAAGATTGCCGCTGCCGCGATTTTGTTTGCCTTCGGTTTCTATCGTCTGTTGCGTTCGCGTCATCCGAACTGGGTTGGCATGCGAGTGGGTTTTGGTGATTTAACACTTTGGTCCTTCGTCATGGCATCAGCGCACGGTGCAGGGATTGATGCTGGTTCCATTCTTCCTGGGAGCGCCGGCTGCGAGCGATGCGCATCACCACGGCGCTCATCATCATGGCGCCGCATTCGCGAATTTTACCGGACCTTCTTTGCTCGCGGCTTCGGTCACAGTCCACACTCTGGGATATCTGCTAATGACCGCGCTCGTCGCGATTTTGGTTTACGAAAAACTCGGTGTCGCAATATTGCGCCGCGCATGGTTCAACCTCGATCTGGTTTGGATGCTCGCGCTGATGATTACCGGCGTATTCATCCTGCGTCTTGGTGAATTGCAGGGCGTGTGGCCAGCGTAATGGAATCGCGCATGATTCTGCACAGCGATCACAACTCTCCCGTAATGTCATTCGATCCATGCAGTCGAAGGCGAAGAATCTCGGATTAGAACTTTGAAACAATTTCGTTCAAAAGCGAAATGGATCTGAGATGTTTCTCTCCGCTCAACCATGACAGAACCGTTCATTGAGATGAGTTCCGGAGGCAGTTGGATAAACCTGGCGGTGTGAAAATACTGACCACGATCGCAGATGCGCAGGCGCAGCCGCATACAACGCGGCGTGTGCTCGTGCCGACCATGGGTGCGCTGCACAAGGCGCACGGCGAGTTGATTCGAGTCGCGCGCAGAGCACGCCGGCAACGATGGCGAAGTCGCGGTTAGCATCTTTGTGAATCCTCTCCAGTTTCAGCCGGGAAGCGATTACGAGCGATACCCGCGTCCTGAAAAAGCAGACGAAGAATTTTGTCGCAATGCCGGGGTGAATCTTCTGTTTCGTCCGTCGGTTGAAGAGGTCTATGCACACGATCGTTCCACATTCGTAGAAGAGACTTCGTTGTCGAGCACGCTGGAGGGAGCATCACGGCCCGGACATTTTCGCGGGGTTTGTACGGTAGTCGCGAAATTATTCAATATTCTCACTCCGGATGCGGCGGTGTTTGGCGAGAAGGATTTTCAACAGCTGGCGATCATTCGCCGCATGGTGCGCGACTTGAATTTCAACATCGACATCATCGCCGTGCCCACGGTCCGGGAGGAAGACGGCCTGGCGTGCAGCTCGCGCAATCTAGTATTTGAATCCGGAAGAACGGAAGCAGGCAACGGCTTTATACAAAGCGTTGCTCGCCGCGAAAACTGTAGCCGGCGGCGTCGACGCCGGTGACGCTGTTCCCGCAAAGGACATCGTTGCCCTTGCGCGAAACGTAATCAATGAAGCTCCGCTGGCGCGAATCGATTACGTGGAGCTGGTTGATGCGCGAAACCCTAAAGCCGGTTGAAATGGCTGGACCGGACACGGTGCTCCTCGTGGCGGTGTTCTTCGGCAAGACCCGTTTGATCGACAACATCCGGCTTGGATGAAATGACGAGCTTTGTAGGGCGTTCGCCGCGGCGAACGCCAGCCCCGTCGTTTCACAGAATGGACCGGCAGAGCTGAGCGACGTAGAGGACAGGTCGGAGGCCGGGTGATCGGGAGCGAGCGGTCGAATCGCCCTACAATCTGTTGCAAAGCAAGTTTGTCCTCGCCAGCTGGCGAGATCCCTCCGAAACTTCGCGTCTATGAAAATAAGCATTCAATCACTCGCTGGCATTACAGTCACGGTTATCGGCCTTGCGGTTTCGCACACAGCGCAAGCAGTCGAACCCGCCGCCGGACGGCTGTTATCCCAATTTCACGACGGCGGAAGGGTGCGATGCACTTAATTCTCTCACGACCGGGGCTGGAAATACGGCGACTGGCTGGCGTTCGCTCTTTTTAAATACGCGGCGGCAGCTACAACACCGGTGTTGGCGCTGGCGCGCTGGCCCTCAACCACTCCGATTTCAACACGGCGGTTGGCGCGGCAGCGCTTTTGCTCAATACCAGCGGCACAGAGAACGTGGCCGTTGGAACTGACGCCCTCGTCTATAATAACGACGGCACACAAAATGTTGCTGTCGGAGTCTTTGCGATGTTTAACAATGTTGACGGATTGGGAAACAGCGCTTTTGGCAATGCCGCGCTTTATTCCAATATTAATGCCACTGGAAACATTGCTATCGGCGCTTTCGCCCTCTTCAATAATGACTCTACCGGAGGCGGCGTGGCGAACGGCAACACGGCCGTTGGTGGCGGAGCGCTCGAGAGTAATACCGATGGCGATCGAAACACGGCGGTTGGTGGTGGCGCGCTCTCTGTCAACACCATCGGCGGTGACAATACGGCAGTCGGTGCTAGCGCGCTCGCAAACAGCACCGGAAGCGGCAGTATCGCTATCGGATCTAATGCTGGAGCGTTAGTGGGTTCGTCCAACAACGTCATTGCGATCGGGAGCCCGGGCGACGATGTGGACAACAGCACATGGATCGGCAACATCTATGGCGTCACTACGCAGAGCGGCACGACCGCGCCTGTCATCGTGTCGGAGAACGGCCAGTTGGGCACGGTTGCATCTTCAGAGCGGTTCAAGAAGGACATCGCCACGATGGACGAGAGCAAGTGAAGCAATCCTGTCACTCCGTCCGGTGACATTTCATTACAAGAGCGACGCCGAAAGGCACGCCACAATTTGGTTTGATTGCCGAAGAAGTGGCAAAGGTAAATCCGGCCCTGGTGCTGCCCGACAAAGAAGGAAAACCGTACACCGTGCGCTACGATGCGGTGAACGCGATGTTGCTCAATGAATTTCTCAAGGAACACCGCAGAGTCGAGGAACTGAAATCAGCTGATGGCGCAGCAGCGGAAGGATTTCGAGGCGGCCATCGCTCGGCAACAGAAAACAACGGAAGCGCTCGTGGCGCGCTTGAACGAGCAGGAAGCACAGATTCAGAAGGTCAGCGCTCAGGTTGAAATGCGTAAATCGGAGACGCAACTGGTGGTTGGCAAGGAGTAAAATCCTTCCCTCGTCCTCGTCGTCGCGCTCGTCCTCGTTCCTTCCCCCTCTGTAATCGACGTTGGAGGACGAGGAGGAGGACGAGAAACGAGGCGGCAACTCAGATTTACACGCACTACCGATTTATAGGCCCCGCAAAATTGATGCTTGCTTGAGGGCGCGGAATCAGATAGAAGAGACGGCGGTCCGCATGAACAGACTTCTCGCGGTTTGTCTTAGTCTTGCAGTTGCTGGCGTCCCGAAAGTCTTTGGGGACGAACAATCGACGTCTCCCTATGCGACGGCGGCGGATTTCGCCAAGTACGCCATGAAACTGCGGGAACAGGCGTTGATCAAGGTGGAACCGCAGGTCCTTATCCCGACCAGCTCCCGCCCCGCGATCCAGCGGTACCCGTGGAAAATGAACATCGTCACTACCGTTTTCTGGGTGGGGGAACAAGCCAGCGGGAACAACCCCGTGCCGAACTACAGAAGCTCGTGGGATTTAAATTGGGTGTCGAATTACGGCGGCACGGACACTCCGGATTCGAGCGCACGCCGGAATTACATCCCCATAGCTTTCGTTCCGCGGCAGAATCCATTCTACTTCGCGCTCCCGTATAACGACGTGACGCATGGCCAGTTCAAGCCGGAAGCGCCGCTGGTGATCCCATGGTTCAAGCAAGCCTATACCGGACCGGGACAATCCGTATGTCGCCACCGCTGGATCGCCATTCGCAAAGGTAATCGTATTTGTTACGCACAATGGGAGGATTGCGGCCCGTTTCGCACCGACCATTTTCAATATGTTTTCGGAAATGAGCGACCGAAACCGAATCTGAATCACGGGGCCGGGTTGGATGTGTCCCCGGCGGTTCGCGATTATCTCGGGCTGGCGCCGACCGATGTGACCGACTGGCAATTTGTGGAGGTTCGCGACGTGCCACCGGGCCCCTGGCGAAGCTACGGCGATAACAATCACTTCGTTCTTGCCCGGCGCCAAAACGAGCAGCGCGTAGCTGCGGGCGGCGGCGGCGCGGCGAAGAAATAGCTTCGCATCTGGGTCTGTCATTCTGAGCGCCGCATGTCGCTGGCGAAGAATGCACGGATTATTCGCTTCCGCATCAGGGATTCGATCAGAGGTCGTTTCGCTTACGCTCAACATGACAGTGGCCATGATTCGCAGTTCGCCTCGCAGCTCCGAAATTGGGATTTGGAAGTTCGCAGGCTCTAACCGCCTGGCGAAGATGCCGGAGCAGCAGGCGGAACCGGCTTTTGGCGCAGTCTTCGCAACGGGCTGCGCCTTCGGATACGGCGTCACCGGCGTCGCCATGTTGATCAGTTCCGAGACGGTGACAAATTTAAAACCCTTGGCTCCAAGCTGATCGAGAGTGGAAGGCATCGCTTCAATTGTTCCCGGGTGAATATCGTGGGACAAGACGATCGATCCGGGGCGCGTCTCCTTCAAAATCCGACTGCGGACTACCGCCGGGCCCGGCCGTTTCCAATCGAAAGGGTCAACGTCCCAAAGAATGATGTCGTATCCGAATTGATCGTGAATCCATACTTTCTCGCGCGGCGTAATCGATCCATACGGCGGCCGAAACAAGGTCGGACGCTTTCCGGTAGCGCTTGCAATTGCATCATCGGTCCGCTGTAACTGGCTGCGAATCCCTTCTTGCGACATCTTGGCGAAGTTGGGATGCGACCAACTGTGACTGGCAATTTCGTGGCCTTCCCGGGCGGCCCGCGCAATGATGTCGGGGTGCTCGGCCACATTTTCGCCAAGCACGAAGAACGTGGCTTTGATATGGCGCGCAGCAAGGAGATCGAGCAATTCCGGAGTAAGCTTGGCGCTCGGTCCATCATCGAAGGTCATTGCGATGTACGGTCCATCCACGTGCACCGAATTGAAGGTGATCGGCGGTTCTTTAGGAGGGGCTGGAGCTTTCTCTTTAGCTCCCGAAGGAGTCGGAGTTTTCTCCACGGCTGACGCTGGAGCCGGAGCCTTGTCCTGAACTGAGGCAGGAGACGGAATTTTCTCTTGCGCTGACGCAGGAGCCGGAGCTTTGTCTTGCGCCGATTCCGCGGGTTGAACGGCCGGCCGGGCTCCTAGCGCAACTGTGGAAATGAATGCGGCTGCGCAAGCAAACAGCAAACGATATTTGACCATGAGGGTGAAACGTAGAAGCTGAAGCTTGTATGTAGCAGACTGCGGCGATTACGCAACATGGTCGAATCGGTTGTTTGTAACGGCACCGCATCAGGATTTTGCTGTAGAGTGCGCTGTCCTCAGCGCATTCCTGGGCGTAAACCATTCTGAATTCGCTGAGGACAGCGGACACTACAGCGCCGAAGCGATTTTTTTAAACGCGAGGATGCTTATACGTTGGGGGCTGAACCCTGGGAGACGCTGCGCAAAACTACAACACGCGTTACTTTCAAGTTGCTGACTTCCGTAAATCCTTGACAAAAAACCGGTGTGCTGTTGTAGAAGGAATGCGGGAAAAATTCCTTCGGGGGCGTATGAGGTGGCACATTTTCATTCTCTCGATTTTTGTTTTCTGCCTGTGCGGTTTCGTCGCGCGTGCGGGCGCGCAGGTTAACGTCACGCAGAAAAATAACAATCCTTCGCGGGACGGCCTCTATATCGATCCCGCATTCACCCCGCGGAACGCAGCCAAGCTCGCGCGAGACCTGAACTTTGATGGCACGATCGTGGGGAACGTTCACGCCCAGCCGCTTTACATCGAGGGCGGCCCGAACGGCCCGATGATCATTGTCGTGACCGCTTCGAATAATATTTATGCGCTCAACGCCACCACGGGCTCGATTATTTGGCAGCGCACCGACATCGGACCGGCTGTTACTTCGGGTCTACCCTGCGGAAACATCAATCCGGCTGGCACCATCGGCACACCGGTTGTCGATCTCGCTTCTCGAAGACTTTTCTTCGATGCATTGATCGCTGGTTCTCCCATTAAGCACTTCATTTTTTCGTTAAATGTGGACACCGGCGCGACGAACGCTGGCTGGCCTGTGGATTTGAACGCAACGGCTAGCTATAACGGAATTCCGTTCGTTTCTCTGGCGCAGGAAAACCGCGGGGCACTGGCTCTGGTGAACGGGATCGTGTACGATGCGTTACTCTGGATACTTGGGCGATTGTGGCAATTATCATGGCTGGGTTGTGGGCGTTAACATAAACAATCCTTCCGACGTCCATGGATGGGCAACGACGGCGATGGGCGGCGGAATTTGGGGACACAGTGGCGTCGCCAGCGACGGCACGAACATGTTCGTCATCACTGGGAATACGTTTAACACCGGCGGCAACTGGATGGGCGGCGAAGCGATTATTCGCTTGCAAGCCGGGCCGACTTGGACCGGGCAGCCTACCGACTACTGGGCGCCCACAAATTGGTTTTCACTCGATCAAAGCGACACAGATCTTGGCGGTGTCAGCGCGATGCTTATCGACGTGCCGGGAGCTATGCCTTCGCAGCTGGTGCTCGCGCTTGGCAAAGATAGTAACGCATATTTGCTTAATCGTAACAATCTCGGTGGTATCGCGGCACCGGTGGCATCGCTGAGCGTCGACGGCACAATCAGGGGACAGTCTTCTGCTACTTACCACACGAGCCAGGGAACCTATTTTGTTTTTCGCGCCGCAAGCAACCAGCTTAAAGCCTATAAGATAACTGCGACAAACCCGCCGACGATAGTTTCAGCCTGGGCTGTCACCCAAACAGGCCAAGGCTCGCCCTGGGTTACAACCACCGATGGAACCAACAACGCGATCGTCTGGGTAGTAGGTGCTCAAGGGGACGGACAGTTACACGGCTATGACGGCGATACTGGCGCGGTGATTTATCCGGGCGGCGTCGCTATGTCTGGGACGCGCAAATGGAACAGCGGCATCGCTGCTCGCGGGCAGCATCTACGTCGCCAATGATAACAAGGTTTATGCTTTCCGTGTTCCATCAGGCACACCTACGCCGACGCCTACTGCCAGTCCAACGCCAACGCCAACGCCAACGGCAACATCGACACCTACCGCAACGGCTACTGCCACGTCCACGTCGACTCCAACTGCAACGGCGACTCCAACCGCGACGCCAACATCCAGTCCGACTGCTACGCCTACAGCTACAGCTACCGTCACTGCCACTCCAGACCAACACCCACTGCCAGACCGCGCGTAACGCCGAGGCCGCGCCCGAGTCCGGCGCCAAGACCTACACCGGGTTAGGGTAGGACATGCGTCTCGCTTGTCGGCGACTCCGAAATCTTTCGCGAGTCGCGGACTTTTCCTCCACCGAACGTGGCAGCATGCAAAATGCGGCCGCTAAAATATTGACAGCCGTGCGCGCTGGAGGGTAAAAACGCACGTCTGTGTGTGTGATAACGAATGAGCAATGATGATCGGGGTAGCTCTATGATCCGAACCGAAACGCATATTCTCACTGCCACGATTGCGATCTGTGCTTTGTTCATTCTTATTCATCGCTGCTGGCATTGCCATGGCAGGAGCAATCGGCTCGTCGCGTGCTGTAGGTGGATCGGCTTCTCCTGATCACAGATTCGCAAGTGGCGAAAGACGATGGTAAAAGGGTCGCCAAAGACGCAAATATCAGGCCCGAAAGCTTTCGGGGTTCTTTCACCCAACGCGTTGAGGACAACACGTTCCACCTGAAGATCGCGCCGTGGGTGATTGAGCATACCGCTAATGGTCAGTCAGGCTGAATTTTTCGTGGTGCTTGCAGATCAGGCTGACCTGAGCGGGGCAGCGGCATTCGCTACGAAAGCTGAAAAGGGTCGCTACGTTTACGATGCGCTACGGCACAAGAGCCAAAGCACGCAAGGGGCGATCCTGCAATGGCTGCGTGAGCGCGGCATCGAGCATCGGTCCTTCTACATCGTGAACGCGATCCTGGTGAAAGGCAGCCGCGATACAGCCGAGGCGTTGGCGGCACGGCCGGATGTTGCGCGCATCGAAGGCAATCCGCACATTCGAAATGTCACTTCCTCGACCTGAATCCGTTGTTGAGGCCCCGTCGCAACCGCAGAAGCCAGCGACGATCGAGCCGGGTATCACTTACACGCACGCACCGGATGTGTGGGCGTTGGGTTTTAGAGGTCAGGGAATTACGGTCGGCGGAGCGGATACCGGTCAGCGTTGGACTCATAACGCACTGAAGCCTCATTACCGTGGCTGGGACGGAGTCACTGGCGGATCACAATTACAACTGGCATGATTCGATTCATGACAGTGTCGGCAATCCGTGCGGAAACGATTCACCTTTTCCCTGCGATGATAACGGCCACGGAACGCACACGATTGGCACTGCAATCGGCGATGATGGCATGGGCAACCAGATTGGAATGGCGCCCGGCGCAAAGTGGATTGGCTGCCGCAACATGGATCAGGGCAATGGCACGCCAGCCAGATACATCGAGTGCATGGAATGGTTCCTTGCGCCTTATCCGATAGGCGGCGGCCAGGGCGATCCGCTTGAGAGCTCCCGACATCACGAATAACTCATGGGGTTGCCCACCTTCAGAAGGTTGTTCGGTTGAGACGTTGCAAGCCGCAGTAGAAGCTCAAGCCGCTGCCGGGATCATGATGGTGGTGGGAGCAGACAGCGACGGTCCGAGCCTGTTCGACTATGCAAGATCCGCCGTCTATTTACGCGGCATCCTACACCGTCGGCGCGTTGAATACCGGCACCGACGACATCGCGTCCTTTAGCAGCCGTGGCCCGGTGATAGTCGATGGCAGCAACCGGATAAAGCCAGATATCAGCGCGCCGGGCACGAACACTCGTTCCAGTTACAATACCTCCGACAATGCTTACGCGACCCTCAGCGGCACGTCGATGGCGACTCCGCACATTGCCGGGGCCATGGCATTGTTATGGTCCGCGCGGCCAGAGTTGCGGCATGATATTTCTGAAAGTCGAACGGTCTTGAACGACGCGGCTTTTTTTCTCGCCTACAAGCAGTGCGGCACGCCGGGTCCTCCGAACAATGTTTCTGGCTGGGGTCGGGTCGATATTCTGGCCGCTGTTGCGCCAACTCCAGTGCAGTGTCCTCCTTGTACCTTTCGCACAGACGCCGAAAACTTCGATGGCGTAACGCCACCCGCGCTGCCGCCGGACTGGATGGCAACAAACGCGCAAGGTCCGCCTCCGCTTTGGGTCACATCGAACTCTGGAGTGCCAATGCCGCCTGCTGATACACCTCCAAACGCCGCGTTCATTGATGACCCAGCCGTAGTAAGCGACAAACGGCTCGACTCATTACGTTTGATTTTTTTCGAGGTGTTCAACGCGCGATTGACATTCCGGCAAAACTTCAACTTTGAAGCATCGGACGTTGATCCGAACACCGGTTTCGACGGCGGCGTGCTAGAGCTCAGCACTGACGGTGGAAATACGTTTCAAGACATCCTTGCCGCCGGCGGCAGCTTCCTTATGGGCGGCTACAACCGCACGATCAGCACTGATCGCGGCAGCCCGATTGCTGGTCGTCAAGCCTGGAGCGGCAACTCGGAGGGGTTCATCACAAGCGTGGTAAATCTCCCATTCTTTCAGACAGACGGCAGGCTGCGCTGGAGAATGGCCAGCGACACGAGCGGCTCCAATGAGGGTTGGCGCGTTGACACGGTCAATCTCACTTACTGCCGAGCACCGCCGTGTTCACCGACGCCAACGGCAAGTGCGACATTCACGCCAACGCCGACGGCAACTGCTACGGCCACTCCTACCGCTACGGCGACAGTTACATTTTCACCTACTCCAACAGCGACAGCTACTGCTACATCTACGAGCACACCGAGTGCTACGGCAACGGCCACTGCGACCTCCACCCCCAGGCCAACGCCCACTGGGCGCCCGCAGCTCACGCCGAGGCCACCACCTACGCCGGCGCCGCGCCCTACGCATTGATGGAGACGAATTCGAAGGACGCCTGATTCAACGATCGACATCAGCTCTGGGGAGCGCAGGCTGCCAGCCTGCAAGTCTCGGCAGCTTGCCGAGACCGGGGGGACGAGCTCACTTCGGAGTTGCAGCGTCGAAGATGTTGCCGGCAGGGCTGCCGGCAACTACAGGCTGGCAGCCTGTGCTCCCCAGAAGTCTGCAGCGCGACGCCGCAATACATCACCGAACCGGCGATGTAACGTGTGCGTTGACCCGATAGGTCCAATCACCCATGCGGTCGCTGGATAAATTTATGTCGCGCAACACCGCGTCCACGACGGCGCGATTCGGCGAGAACTCGCAGACTGGATCGGTACTCGCAGCGTTTCCGGTCAGCAACGCGGCCTGACAACGGCAACCCCCAAAATCGATTTCCTTTTGCGGACAGCTCTGGCACGGCTCCGGCATCCATTCTGTTCCCCGGAACCGGTTGAAACTTTCCGATTCGCGCCAGATCCACTCGAGATCGGACTCCCGAACATTTTCGAAGCGCAAATCGGGAATTGCCGAGGAGGCCGTGGGGCAGGGGAGCACATCGCCCCTTGGATTAACGGTAAGATACCGCTGTCCCCAACCGTTGAGACATGGTTTGGGTCGCGTTTCGTAATAGTCCGGCAGCACGTAAAAGATATCGATTTTCCCGGCGAGACGAGCTTTTGCGGCGGTCGCGATTTCGCGCGCGCGATCAACTTGTTCGCGTGTGGGGAGCAGCGCCGTGCGATTTAAAAATGCCCAGCCATAAAACTGTACGTTGGCAAGCTCGACTCTTTCGGCCCCGAGCGATTCCGCCAGTTCAAGGATTTCCGGCAGTCGATCAATGTTGCGCCGGTGAACGACGAAATTAAGGCTCAGCGGAATTCCGGCTGCGCGAATCTTCTTAGCGACATCGAGCTTGCGGTGGTGCGCGCGGGCACCTGCGATTTCATCGGCGAGATCGGCTTGATCCGATTGCAAACTTAGCTGGACGGAATCCAGGCCAGCGTCGCGGAAGGCACGCAGCCGGTCATCATCGAGGCCGATACCGCTGGTGATAAGATTCGTGTAAAGATCTGCCTCGCGCGCGGCGCGCACAAGTTCGTGCAAATCATGTCGGGCTAATGGTTCGCCTCCAGAAAAACCGATTTGCAGAACACCAAGCGCGGCGGCTTCCCGGATAACCCGTTTCCATTCTTCCGTTGTGAGTTCGCCGTTGTTCGCTGTAGCGTGCGCTGTCCTCAGCGCAGTGGGCTCATGTTGTTCTCCGCTCGGGACAGCGGACGCTACAGTCACAGGGTTCGAGCAATACGGGCAATGCAGCGGACAACGATACGTGACCTCAGCGAGCAATGCATATGGGCGCGGCACGGTCATTTCAACTCGATCAGTTTGCGTCGATGCAAATCGGCAAGCGTTTCACGCACATCGACAGCAAGCGCTGCAGGATCGGCATCGTATTCTTCTGCCAACATGTGAACGATTTCGCCCAAGGTTCGCCCATCGCAGCGGGAAACAATTTCGTGCGCCGTTTCGTTCAATTCAATGATTCCCTCCGGATAGAGCAAAACGCTTTTGCCAGTAGCGGAGTCACCTTGTAATCGGACCCCTTTGGCAAGGCGCGGTAAAGCCGAATTAGAAATTTCCGCCATAGGCATGATGAATCGCATCGAGTATGGCCCAGAGCACATCGCACTTGAATTCGAGCGCGCGTACAGCTTCGCGCTGAAGCTCGGGATTGTCGCAATATTTCAGCGTAATTTCCAGCGCCTCATCAGAATCGCGTCGCGCCTGACTCACGCGGCGACGAAAATAATCCAGTCCGCGGGGGTCGATCCAGGGATAAAATTTTTCGAAAGCCGCAAGTCGCGTGGACATCAAATCGGGCGCAAAAAGTTCGGTGAGCGAGGACGCGATAGCGATCGGCCACGGCCGAGTGCGCGCGAAATTAACGTACGCATCGACTCCGAAGCGAACTCCTGGCAGAAGATTGCGACTTTCGAGCAGGTCGGTATGCGATAAACCGCACGCTTCACCAAGTCGCAGCCATGCTTCGATGCCGCCTTCGTTTGCTGTAGCGTGCGCTGTCCCCAGCGCATGGAGCCCCGCAGGTTCTCCGCTGAGGACATCCGCCTCCGCCAAGGCTGCGGCGGACGAGTCGGACGCTACAACTCCCTTAGAAACTCCGTCGTGATCCAGAATCCGATGGATCCAGATTCTGCGCACCTCGCGCACCGGGCAGTTGGAAAGAATGGCGGCGTCTTTGATCGGAATGTTGCGCTGATAATAAAACCTATTCGCCACCCAACCACGCAATGCCTCAGGCGAAAGCTGCCCTTCATTCATTGCGAGGTGGAACGGATGTTTGTCGTGATAAGCGCGTTCACCGACTGCGCGCAGTTTTTCGATGAACGTCTCGCGGTCCCAAAGTCCGGCGCTCATAGAATGATTTGTACAAACCATTTCATAATGTCATTCTGATCCCGCAGTCGCGGGAGAAGAATCTCGGATCAGATTGGGATCGGGCTCCACCGGAAGTAGGCCATTCGCTTCGTCCATCGCGATCTCGATGCGCTGTCACTCGCACGTTCCGGGGCGCCGGGCATCAAAATCGGATTGGTGTTGTTTATGTGCGTATAAATCTTCCGGCGCGCCTCTGATTGACGCAAGAAATCAAGGCTTCCATCGCTGATGGGAAGATGATTCATCTCCCGGGCGGTACGCGCGCCGGGCCGGACTTTCGCCAGTTCGTCGTCACTCCAGAATGTGCCGTCGAGGAAAACGACATCCGAAGTCTGAGCCGCATCGCGCAATTGCCCGGTTAATTCTCCAACGTTCGGCGCGAATAAAGTGGTGGCTGCCGATGTTTCGTCGCGAAATTGAAAGGCAACGCTGTGCGGCAATTCGATTGCACGAAAACTGACGGTGCCGTTCAACGGTTGGAAATCACTACTGGTCTTTCGCCATTCAATTCCGCAGAACCGCGTAAGAACGCCGGTGAGCCACTCGAGCGCAGTTCGGATTTCTTTCGTCGCGTAGACGACCAGCGGATTCTCCTGTTCGCGCAGAAGCAACAATCCCAGCGAATGATCAATATCGGCATTCGTCAAAAGCACCCCTGCAATTGAAGTGTTGCGTAACGGTTGCCGTTGCGGCTGCAATTGCGGCGTGTTTTCGATTTGCCGGAGCAGATCAGGCGACGCGTTAATCAACCAACAATTCTGACGATCTTCAGAATTGGCGCAAACGGCGATACTGGATTGTGTCTGAGGAGCAATTTTTCCGGTGCGTGCCGCGGCGCAGTTGGCACAAGCACAATTCCATTGGGGCAAGCCGCCGCCGGCCGCGCTGCCGAGAACATTAATGCGAATCAACCGAAGTTTTCGCAGTGAATTCCCGTTCGATCAGATCGCGCCTGCGTAACAGGTGCACTCAAAAAAGATCGGAACGGTCTTGAGTGTCGGTTTGATCCAGCGCTTTTTGTTTCGCTTCATAAATCCCGTGTGTGTCATAGGTCTATCGCTCAAAGTGGTCAAATCATTTCTTGATAAAGCTGATATCACCACTGCGCTCCACGCGTGCGACTCGAATCCCGGGAAGATCGTCGCTATGAGCGTTAAGACGCATGTCTTCCTCCAAATCGTGAACTGAGACGTGATTGCGTCGCATCATGTCGAAATTGCATTCGCCGTCGCGCACGATCACATCGGGTTTGCCTTTGACCAAAATTCCGAACGCGTGCGAGCGGTATGCCAGATGCGCAAACACGCGGTGGAGTACAACCAGAACTACGCCTCCACCGATCGTGGCGAAGAAAGGCGCCGAGCCGTTGACAGCACGCGAAAGCACGGAGGCCAGGATCACCAACAAAACTGCATCGAACGGCGTCCGCTGCGCCAGGGAACGCTTATGTCCGATCCGGACTGTGATCAATGTGGCAAGGAAGATGATGATCCCACGAAGAGAGACTTGGAGGAACGTCAAATCCTTCGGCTCCACGCCCAATCCGAGTAACGTTTGAAACAGGCTCCAGAATGCATTCATAGGCAACATTGTATCGCGCCAGGCAATTTTTCACGCGCATGAGATTCCCATGGCGAAATAGCCGCTTTCTGTGAACGGCGGATGTTGCTCAGGCTTGCGCGAGAAACCTTCGCGTGGCATAAGACGAACTCACTCGGTTCAAATTCATCCAGCGCACAACGTTTATGGCAACAGCCCCGCCTCCATCTCGAGATGTCGCACTGGAAACCGTTGTGTTTTGGGAGCGTTTCAAAAAGACGATTCTTGCGGCATTGAGCATTGTGCTGCTAGCGGTCCTCGCCTTTACCGCTTATCGATTTTATTCCGACCACCGCGCAGCAGCTGCATCGGCCGCATTGGACGGCGCCAGCAGCGCACAGGAGTACCAACAAGTAATTAACCGCTACTCGAATACGTCTGCTGCGGCGGATGCGTACATTCTGCTCGCCGAAGCACAACGGAAGGAAAAGAAATTCGAAGAAGCTAACAAAACGCTCGAAACCTTCGTCGCTAAATATCCGAAGCATGAGCTTTTGAGCACGGCCAAGATGGCGATAGCGGCTAATCTGGAGTCCATGGGTAAGGCAGATGAAGCGTTGGCGATGTACCAGCAGATCGCGGCGGCCTATCCCAACAGTTACGCAGCGCCACTGGCCATGCTGTCGCAGGTGTACATTCTGAAGGCGAAAAATCGCAACGATGACGCGCGGCGCATTTGCGAAACCATACTGACTCAATTTCGAACCAGCTTTTGGGCCGGTGAAGCGATGCAGCAACTGCGTTTGCTAAAACCAATTACCGCATCGACGCCGCCACCGATGGCGGCCCCCACTGTCCCGCCGATGTTGGCGGTCCCTGCCGCGCCCGCGCCGCAAGCCCCGCCCGCACCAAATCAGCCGCAGGGCGTACCATCGCCAAAGAAACCTTAGAAGCGACGTTCCCAGACTCACGGCACCGTTCGTGGACCGATCACGAAGCTGTGGCCTGGTGTAGTGTCCGCTGTCCTCAGCGGACTAGTCGCTTTGCCTTTTGAGATACTGCGCTGAGGACAGCGCACGCTACAACCCCAGCGTAGAACTGATTGGCCTTACCGTTTCGAGAACTGGAATCGTTTTCGCGCGCCCGGTTGCCCCGATTTTTTCCGTTCTTTCATTCGGGGATCGCGACGCAATAGGCCCTCGGCTTTGAGTGGGGCGCGCAGATTCACATCCACTTGTAGAAGCGCGCGTGCAATCGCCAGTTGCGCCGCTCCTGCCTGTCCCATAATACCACCGCCACTGGCGTGAATAAATAGATCGTAAGTATTTACCGCTTTTGCTGTTTGAAGCGGTTGCAACACGACGTTTTGCAAAGGCACAGTCGGGAAATAATCTTCGAAGCTGCGGCCGTTGATGTCGATCTTGCCGCTCCCGGGCATCATGCGAATGCTTGCCACTGACGTTTTGCGGCGGCCGGTGGCGATGAACTCTTCAGTTTTTGGCATAGGATCTGGGCTTCTAAAGTTTGACAGCCTCAGGCTGTTGAGCGGCGTGCGGATGCGCGTCGCCGCGATAGACTTTTAGTTTACGATAGACCTGCCGACCAAGGCGGTTATGCGGAATCATTCCGCGCACCGCGCGTTCGATCAGCAGTTCGGGATGACGTGCACGGCGAGACCTGGCGCTTTCCGATTTATGTCCCCCGACGTAGCCGGAAAAACTCATGTAACTTTTCTGTTCCTCTTTCTTCCCGGTAAGCCGGACTCCCTCGGCGTTTATGACTATAACAAAATCGCCCGTGTCCACGTGTGGCGTGAAAATCGTTTTCTCCTTGCCGCGAAGCAGGTTGACGGCCTTCACCGCAACGCGGCCCAGCACCTGGTCCTGGGCGTCGATGAGCCACCACTTTCGCGCTACTTCGGAGGCTTTGGCAGAAAACGTTTTCATCTTGGAAAAAGGGCAGGAAAACTATCGGTAACGAGAGCGCCTGTCAACCATCCCGGTTGAGTATCTTGCCCCGGATTCATAAAATCCCAGTTGGCGGCTGACTCAGCCGCCCTACAATTGTAAGGCTTTTCTAAGAAACGGCACCTTTGATGAATCCAACAGCTACAAAGACGGCGATCTCGCCGCGGCGGGACGAAGATTTTCCGGAGTGGTATCAGCAGGTAATTCGCTCTGCCGAATTGGCGGAGCCTTCGGATGTGCGGGGTTGCATGGTGATCCGTCCATGGGGATACGGGATCTGGGAGAACATGCAGCGTCAGCTCGACGCGATGTTTCACGCGACAGGCCATCGCAACGCATATTTCCCGCTTTTTATTCCGTTAAGTTATTTCGCCAGGGAAGCGGAACACGTGGAAGGGTTCGCCAAGGAATGCGCGGTAGTCACGCACACGCGACTTGAGGCCGATGCTGAGGGGAAACTCAAACCCGGCAGCCCGTTGACGGAACCGCTGGTGATCAGGCCCACCTCAGAAACGATCATCGGCGCCAGCTACGCGAGATGGGTGCAATCGTATCGCGATCTGCCTATTCTGATCAACCAGTGGGCAAACGTGGTCCGCTGGGAAATGCGGCCGCGTCTGTTCTTACGGACCACAGAATTTCTCTGGCAGGAAGGTCATACCGTTCACGAAACCGAGGCAGAAGCGCGCTCGGAAGCCCGGTTGATCCTTGATATTTACGAACGATTTGCCCGCGAGCACCTGGCAGTTCCGGTTTTCAGCGGCGAAAAATCAGAGAGCGAACGTTTTCCCGGTGCGATGCAGACGTTGACGATTGAAGCGATGGTGCAGGATCGCAAAGCCATCCAGGCGGGAACATCTCATTTTCTCGGCCAAAATTTTTCTCGCGCGAGCGGTATCCAATTTCAAAATCGCGAGGGCAAACAGGAGTTCGGCTGGACGACAAGCTGGGGTGTGAGCACGCGGCTTGTCGGAACAGTGCTGATGATGCACGGGGATGATGACGGCGCTGTTCTGCCTCCGCGCATTGCACCTACCCAGATCGTGATCTTGCCGGTTACGCCGAAAGAGGAAAGCCGCACAAAAGTATTGGAAACGTGTGACAAGCTGGTCAACCCGCTTGCGCGAAAGTCGCTACGCCGACGTTCCCATCGAAGTGGAAGTCGATCGGCGCGATCTCGGCGGCGGCGTTAAAAATTGGGAATGGATTAAGAAAGGTGTGCCGCTGCGGCTTGAGATCGGACCGCGTGATCTCGAACGGAATTCCCTTGTAGTGAGCCGGCGGGACTTGCCGGTGAAATCGAAGGAGTCAATGCCGATGGACGAATTCACGGCGCGAGCACCGGAAATCCTGGCCTCGATTCAGGATTCGCTGTATGCCCGCGCGAGAAAGTTCCAGGACGCGAATACTCAGATGATTAATTCTAAGGAAGATTTCTACGATTTTTTCACACCCAGGAATTCGGCTAAACCGGAGATCCACGGCGGGTTTGGGATTGCGCACTGGAACGGTTCACGCCAAATCGAGGAACAGATTAAGAATGATCTCAAAGTGACGATCCGGGTTATCCCGCTGGATGACTCCGCGGAGCCGGGGCAATGCATTTTTACCGGCGAACCGAGTACGCGCCGGGTGGTTTGGGCAAAATCATACTAGCGACAAGCCACCTGGGGACACATGGAACGTGCGAGTTGACTGTGCGGCGGTGGCTTGTTTATTTGCGCCCGCCGATGCAATTGAAGCTCTATAGCCGCGCGTGGTGTTCCTGGTGCATTGACGCGAAGGATTATCTCAGCGAGAAAGGCTACCAGTTCCTGGAGATCGACGTCGGCAGAGACCGGCAGGCTTACGAAGAGATGAAGCAGCTTTCTGCGCAGACCTATGTACCCACGTTTGTAGCGGGCGATAAAGTGCTGGCAAATTTCGACACGGAACAGCTCCAAAAATTTCTAAACGAGCACCAGATTAATCCATAGGCACGCTGCGTTGTGATGCTTTTCGGTCTTCTACTTACTCTCGGCGTAGCCGTGCTGAGCGTTGGTCTGCGTACTTTTCAAAATTCCTATGTGCAAAAGGCCGGGGCACTCGGGATCCTCGTCGCCACTTTTCTCGGTTTTTACTTTGCTACCGATAACTGGCTGTGGGGTGCGGTCGCCGCAGCTGGCTGGCTGTTTCTTCCGTGGCTGGAAATTCTCACCCGGATTCGTGCACTGCGGCTTCCGAAGGAAAAACAGCTTCGACCGAAAAGTCCGCCGTCTTCGGACACTTTTCCTGCGCTCAGTGAAATCACGCGCGAGATCGAGGATGAAGGGTTCGGGTACGTGGACGATGCCGGCTGGGACTGGGAGGATTACCGGCAGTTCTTCCGCTTATTTTACAGAGAAGAGGATCGCGCCCAGGCCGCGATCTGTTTGAACGAGCAGCGTGATTTTTCATTCTATTATCTGCGCATTTCCTCGCGCGCCAAGGACGGCACGGTGTGGACCACATGGAATTACCCGTTGTCCTACGGGTTAAAACTCTCTCCCGCTTTCCGCATTAATCGGCAGCGGGCGGACCGATCCTTCTGGCAGCTTGACCAAAGTCATCGCGAGTTTCTCCAGCGAAACCGGGTTGATCCGGCAGATATCGAGCCACTCGACGAAGAGCAGATTCACACGGATATCGAGAGAGATCTCCGCGACCAAATTGCGCACAACATTCACAAAGGCGTGCTCAAGCAAACCGCCATGGGCGACGTTAAGTACTCCTGGCGCGGAATGATTTACCTCTGGTGCCAGTTCCTGGTGGATTTGGTGCGGCTATAGTCAGCCTGAGCGGAGCGCAGTCGAAGTAAAGGATCCCGCGCAACTCAGCTTTGGGTGCCGCCAGCGCTGGATTCCTCGACTTCGCATACGGAATGACGGTCGAGGCAATGATGTTCATTTGAACTTGCGGCTTGTACGCATTCGCACGATCATGTTTGCATGTTGACCGAGAGGCAGAGGAGCGTGCTTGATTTTATTCAGCGCGAACAGCGCGAGAAAGGCGTCACTCCGAGCACGCGTGAGATCCAAAATCACTTCAGGTTCGCCAGCCAGACATCAGTGATGCAATACATTGCCGCCCTGGAGCGAAAAGGTTTTCTCAGCCGGCATGCGCGTAAGGCCAGGGCGTTGATTACTCCAGCGATGAAGGTGCGGATTACAGACATTCCAATTTACGGTCAGATTCCGGCCGGGATGTCGGCATTGACTGAGCAGAGCATCGAAGGACACGTGTCGCTGGATGCGCGTTCGGCGAATGTATTGAAAAATCGCGGCACGTTTGCGTTGCGCGTTCGGGGCGACTCAATGATCGGGGCACACATTGTGGATGGTGACATTGTGATTCTGGAAGATACCAAAGAGGTGCATGACGGTGACATCGTTGCGGCGCTAATCGACGGCGAAACCTCCTTAAAGCGATATGTCGTGGAGCGTGGCAGGCCGTATCTAAAGGCGGAGAACCCTCGTTACCCGGATCTGGTGCCGGCTCGGGAACTCAAGATTCAAGGCGTGATGGTCTCGCTGATCCGTAAACAGGAGCGACGGAAAAGGCATTGAAGCGAGGAGCAGAAAGCGGAAGAACATATGAATGTTCTCTTGAACATATCCATCAGGCAGGCCATGTTCATGTCCATGGCTGCGAGCGCAAAGATCCTCGATCTTCGCAAACTGCTGGCGGAACGTTTTCCCCGCCCCTCGTTCACTGCGGCGACGGGTTTAATCACTGGCTTGCCCTTTCTTGATCGATCAATTGGCGGCGGATTGCCGCGGGGAGCCATTACCGAATTGATCAGTCCACGAACAAGCGCGGGTAGCGCGTTGCTTATTCACGCTCTCATCCACAGCGCATCTCGCAATAATTACTTCCTGGCGTTGATTGATGGCCGCGATTCTTTTGACCCCTGCGGATTGGATAATTCCTCGTTGCGACACTTGCTTTGGCTCCGGTGTAACAAAGCAAATGAAACCATCAAAACGGCTGATCTCCTTTTGCGCGACGGTAATTTCCCGCTGGTAATTGTCGATCTGGTGCTGAACGCCCCGACGGAATTGCGCAAAATTCCACAATCGAATTGGTACCGTTTGCAACGTCTGATTGAGATGGTCCCCACGGCATGTCTGGTTCTCACGCGATATGAAATGGTCGGCAGCGCACAACTGAAACTGGTTCTGAACAATTCCTGGAATCTGGAAATTTTGGAAACGCAGGACGCGCTTTCACGGCTGCAAATCGTTGTGAAACGATCACATTTTCAATCAGAAATCAGAAGCCTGAGGTCAGACGTCAGCTAGAACAATGTTTGCTACCATTCGTTTACCGAATTTTTGTCTGCAGGCAGCTACCCGCCATCAGCCGGAGCTGTACGAAAAACCAGTAGCGTTGATCGAAGAACAGGAAAGAAAACCGCTCATCTTTCAACTGAACGAGGTTGCGGAAAAGGCCGGGATTCGAAAAGGGATGACCCCCAGTCAGGCTTTGGCGAGATCCTTGCAAGTAGTGATCAAAGTTCGGGCGCTAATGCAGGAAAAATCGATCCAGGAGATTTTGCTTCACTATGCGTTTACCCTCAGCCCGTTTGTGGAAGATACTGCGCCGGGTGTTTGCACGATTCAATTTAGAGACTGCCGTAATTTGGGAGAGAAGATCTGCCGCATTATCGAGCAATTGCGCCAATGCGAAATTCACGCTCAAGCCGCGATTGCTCCGACGCCAGATACCAGTTTTCTCGCAGCACACATGGCCCGGCCAGTGTTGCAGATCGAAAATGCGAAAGAATTTCTTGCACCTCTGCCGACAGAAACTCTCGCCATTGCTGGGACATAGCTCGGGCACCACCGGCTACTCAGCGATCCTTTTTGGTTTTCGCGGTTTCCTGCGTTTGCTTTACGACGAATGATTTTATCCGGGAATACTCTTTCTGGGCTCCATTGACAAAATTTTGTGGCCCATGCTCGAATAGAACGATGAAGCAAAACGTCAGCGCGATGAACAAGCCGAACCAAAAAATGCCGCGCAGCAACGCCATCTTAGAAAATAGCGATTAAAAATCGTGGCATCAATAGCGACGGGACTCGATGCCAGTTGCAAGCGGCGAGGCGCGAGGATATATGAATCGCTCGTTCCTAAAAACGGGTAGGTACCGAAGTGGCCAAACGGGGCAGACTGTAAATCTGCTGGCTTTACGCCTTCGCTGGTTCGAATCCAGCCCTGCCCAAATTTTCCAAACGAGGCTGTAGCGTGCGCTCTCCTCCGCAATTCGGCAGCGAAAATCCACTGAGACAGCGGACTTTAGGTCAACGCGCCGGAGACAGCGTCTGTTGTCTAGTAGCCTCTTCGCTGGCCACCTTCACGACGGCCACCATATCCGCCGCCGCCATAGCGTCCGCCCCCACCGCCCCCACCGCCGGGCGGCCTCTGCTCTCGCGGACGGGCCTCGTTCACGGTCATTGGTCGGCCCTCCATAGTGTGGCCGTTAAATTTCGAAATTGCGTTCTGCGCTTCCTCCTCAGAACCCATGGTCACAAAAGCGAACCCACGCGATTTGCCAGTGAATCTGTCCTGCATGAGAGTCACTTCCTGCACAGCGCCAGCTTGCGAAAAAAGTTCCTGCAGTTCGTTCTCTGTGGTGTTGAAGGGGAGATTGCCTACGTATAATTTGGTTCCCATTGAGTTTATTCTAGAAAACGCAGCCAGGTAACTGTTTCCGCTTATCGGATTTCAAATCGCCATTGAATAAACTCAACTGACAATCCACCAACTTCCGGGCGTCTGTTTCCCGTTTTGCGGTCACTTGTAAAATGCTTCCTTTAAGAAAGCAATAGAAATCAAGGGTCAATTTTTGGTATTCGATTATGGGTCAACCGGATGGAAAACGAACGGCAAAGGCTGCAGCGCGCGTGGCGGTTACGGCCGCCGGCGTAGTCAGCCCGCTCGGCTTTGGCCTGGCCGAAACGCTTGAGTCGTTACGCAGCGCACTGGATTGTGTGACCCCGGTGATGCGCTTTTCCGTGGCGCAATGCCGCTGCAAGACCGCTGGTCAAATCGCTGACGCAAGGCTGCTCGCCGGCCGCGCCAAAACGCTGCGGTCGGGACGCCTGCATCGCGCGTCGCACATGTTGATCCACGCGCTCGAAGAAGTCTTACTGCAACAGCCAGCCTTTGCACCGGAGTTGGCAGTGATTGGTACAACGAGCGGCGGCATGTCTTATGGAGAGCGCTATTACCGCGCATTGAATCGAGCAGGGGATTTGCGACATGCGCCGGGTTGGATCGCAAATTACCCTGCGCAAAAACCTGTCCTCGATGCGCAGGAGGCGTTTGGGATTTCCGTGCCGTGCCGGGTGATTGCGAATGCCTGCGCGTCTGGCACGAATGCAATCGGACACGCGTTTGAATGCGTGCGCTCGGGTTCCTACCAGCGCGTGCTGGCAGGCGGTTATGACGCACTCGCGGAAATGGTCTTTGTCGGATTCGACTCACTTCAAGCATCGACGCCGGAGAAGTGCCGGCCGTTTGATCGCGATCGGTCTGGCATGGTGCTTGGTGAAGGGGCTGCAGTTTTGGCGTTAGAAAATCTCGATTTCGCCCGTGAACGCGGTGCGCCCGTCCTCGCGGAAATCATCGGTTATGGCATTTCGACCGATAATTTTCATATTACACAACCGGAGCCTTCCGGAATGGGAGCACGACAAGCGATGGAAATGGCTCTCCGGACCGCGCATGTGTCAGCGGCCGATGTCGATTACATCAATGCCCACGGAACAGCCACGGTGTTTAATGATGCAGCCGAGGGCAAGGCGATCAGTGCGCTATTCAATGACGTGCCGGTGAGTTCAACAAAGAGCATGATGGGTCACACGCTGGGGGCCGCGGGGGCCATTGAAGCCGTCGTCTGTTTGCTTGCGCTTCAACATCAATTTCTTCCAGCCAACATCAATTTCACCACCCCGGATGACGAGCTAGCTCTGACCATCGTGGCAAACGAGCCGCGACCCGCTGCAGTAAGCACCACGCTTTCGAACTCATTTGGATTCGGCGGGACGAACGCTTCGATACTAATGCGAAAATTCGAAGCATGAGTCTGGCGATTGCCGGGATGGGATGGGTGACGCCTCTTGGTACCGGTGTTGATTTAGTTTGGGAGCGATTGCTCAACGGAGAGGAGGCCTCGGCCACAACGATTTCAGAAGATTTCGCCGAGCGCATTTACACCGTCTTCCGCGTGCCGGAATCGGCGATGAAAGGTCTGGCGCATCCCCGCTTGCGTCGCGCCAGCGCGATTTCGCGGTTTGGCGCAGGAGCAGGGTTGCAGGCATTGGAATCTGCGGACTTGAAGCTCGACACGCAGACTGCCGCGCGAATTGCGCTGATCTTTGCTATCTCTAATGGAGGTGTCATTTACACCAAGCGTTTTTACCGGGAAATCGTCAGCACCGGTCCACAGACCGCGAGTCCACTCCTGTTCCCGGAAACTGTGTTCAACGCACCGGCCAGCCATGTGGCTGCCATTCTCGGCGTGACCGGCGCTACTTACACGCTCGTTGGAGACGGGGCAGTCGGCATCGCAGCGATCAACATGGCCGATGAGCTGATGAAGAATGAGGCTCTCGACTATTGCTTAATTGTGGGAACCGAAGAGGTCGATTGGCTATTATGCGATGCATACAGACAGTGGCGGCTGCTTCGTATGGCGCCTCCTATTGAGCCATACAGTAATCAGAACCGCGGAATGATTTTGAGCGAAGGCGCGGGCGCGGTTCTTCTTGCACGCAATGGTCCCGTGAGTATCGAACGCGTCCATCCGGGTGGATATTTTTCTAAGCGAACCGAGGCAGAAAAAATTCTGAAAACCATCCTGAATGAGCTATGCCAAACAGAAAGCGATCTTGTGATTTCAAGCGCGAACGGGACGTTTATCGATGGTGCAGAATCTCAGGCGCTTCGGCAGGTTCTTCCAAACGCTTCGGTTTACACGGTAAAACCGGCTTTGGGTGAGAGCGTGGGTGCAGCAGGGCTTTGGCAGGTGATCGCCGCGGCACAAGCGCTGCGTTCGGGAGAGGTTCCGCCGGTCCTTCATGCTGGCTCCAGCGTTCCATTAGGGTTATCACGCTCGCGCACGCGGCTTGCGAACGCGCGACGCGCAATTGTCTTAAGCTGCGGACTTAATCAGCAAGCGGCAGGTTTGCGGCTGGCGATTCAGTGACAGGCCAGATAAATTTTTCGTTCGACTAGCCGGGCAACCAATCCCGCTGGCAGGGTGGAGCTTACACCTCAAGATTGTCGCTCAGACCGTCCAAACTTTTTTTTACCCGAATCCGCTTGCGCGCTTTGATAAATGTTTTTAATTAAGCGTCCATTTTCCCCGCGCCAGTCGAATAGATGTGGCGCTTAGAACAGTCACTATGGCCAAGTCAAAGAAAAAGAGTCGTTCTGCGGCGAAACCGGTTGTCCGAAAACCGCGGCCGGCCGGGAAGCTTCGCGTCCGGAAAGCGGCGCCGAAAAATGCGGTTCGTGGAAAAAAAACCGCACGTCGTTCTCAGAAAAGGAACTTGAAAAATCCCGAATCGCCCGCAGCGGTGCTGCTTGGATTAAATCATCGCGAAAAGAAGCTGGATCCTTTCATCCGGAAACAAAAGCAAAAGCTTCTTCAACTTCGCGACGCAGTGGTCGATTCGATGGCTGGCGTAGCGCAGGGTACGCTTCGTTCACGAGCTGAAGGCAGCGAAGCTTCGGCTTTCGGAATGCACCAGGCTGATGCCGGATCGGATGCATACGACCGTGATTTTGCCCTCAGTTTGCTCTCGCAGGAACAGGATGCCCTTTATGAAATCGATGAGGCACTCAAGCGGATTGAGATCGGAACTTACGGAAAGTGTGAAATGTCAGGAAAACCAATTCTGCACGCACGTCTTGAAGCGATCCCCTTCGCCCGCTTTACGGTGGAGTGTCAGGCGCAGTTGGAAAAGCAGAGCAGAGCCTCGCGGACTCGTCCATCTGTCACTTCCTTGTTCGGTTTGACTGAAGAGGATGGGGCCGAGTCCGAAGAAGAAGAAACCACGCCACCGGAGGTGAAGGAGTAACTGAGTTATGGCGCAGGAGATTGTCACACTTGAATGCACAGAAGCCAAGGCGCTCGGAAAATCGCCTTCGCGCTATATGACGAGTCGCAATAAGAAAAGTCCTCGCACGCCGAACCGGCTGGAGAAGAAAAAATACAATCCGTTTTTGCGGCGTCGCACCTTGCACCGCGAGATCAAATAATTAGCAATGCAACCGAAAACCCCAAAACGCCGTTCCGCATTTCGCCGCGCCAATCGGCCCATGCCTCGCCGCCGAATCGATATCGCCATGGAGGCGATCGATTACAAAAATCCTGATCTGCTGAAGAAATTCGTCACCGAAAGTGGCAAAATTCTTCCTCGTCGTATCACGGGTATGCCTGCATACATGCATCGGAAGATCACCCGGGAGATCAAGCGCAGTCGTTCCGTGCTCTTAATGAAATAACGCGCTGTAAGGATCGACCGACTCGTCTGACGGATCTACTTACGTCTTAGGTGGCCGCTCGCCTTCCTCGATCAAGTTCCAAAACTCACGCGCCTCGCCCAGTTGCGCGTCCTCGGAGACTGGCAGTTTGCTACGAAAAAGGAAGTCGCGAAGCGTGTTTTTGTGCAAAACGCGATGGACCTTGATGCCTTCGTCGGTTTTGGCGAAATAAATTCGATAATTTTTGGCGCGATACCGGTAGAGTTTTTTACCTTCGCGTTCAATTACGCCAAAGGATTCGGAGTCGAGCTGATCCAAATCTTCGGGTAGGATTTGGAACTCGGCCAGCAAGTCGAGCTGTAACCGTTTTGGCAGCGCCGAGATCTCAGCTGCGCTCAGCTCGTTGAATATGATTTGGAACATCGGTTAATGCTTCAATCACTTTGGTCACTTCGATCTGCGGTCCGACTAAACGTAAACCCGGTGCACCCGCGCGCCAATGCGCGTGATAATTTCCCAGGTAATCGTTCCGGCCTTTTCGCCTAATTCAGCGCAGGAAATTTCTTCGCTTCCATCACGTCCCATAAGAACAACGTCGTCGCCCACCTGTACATCGTTGACTTCGCTCACGTCGATCACGATCAGATCCATCGTTACCCGGCCGAGAACAGGGCAGCGTTTGCCACGCACCAAAACAGCGGCACCGCGATTAGAGAGATGCCAGGGATAGCCATCGGCATAGCCGGCGGATAATGTTCCGACTAACATGTTTCGCGGTGCGATAAAGGTGCGTCCATAACTGATGGAGCTACCTTTCGGGACATCACGGACCAGAGAAATCCGTGTTTTCCACGTCATCACGGGCTTGAGCAACTCACGAAATTCCGGGAGCGGCGAAATCCCATAAAGGATGATCCCGGCGCGTACGATCTCAAACGTCGGCTGATTGAATGCAAGTGTTCCGGCACTTTGCAACACGTGCGCCTTGTAAGTTCCCGGAACTTCGCTACGGATCTGCTCAACAATTTTTCGGAAACGGACGAGCTGATCCCGCGTGTATTCTGCGTCTTCGTTCGATACCGGCATATGAGTCGATATGCTGTGGATGTGAATGTTCGGCAGCGCTGCCGCGCGTTTGAAAATCTCGCATGCTTTACTCTCCAAGACGCCCATTCGGCCCATGCCAGTGTCAATCTTGAAATTGACTGATGTCGGCTTAAGTCGATCGAAGGCATTGGCTTCCTCTAAACTGGAGATTGTGGGGATAAAACCGTGCTCGGCGATTATTGGGCGTTCCTCCGGGGTTGCCGGACCGAGAATGACAACGGGATGCGGCAGCGAATCCCGTAGCGTCATCGCTTCTTCAAGATTCGCGACGCCAAATAATTGTGCGTCATCGGCCAGCGTTTGCGCTACACCGACCAAGCCGTGCCCGTAAGCATTCGCTTTCACCACGGCCAGCATTTCGGCGGAGCCGATGCGATCCCGCACCACCTTCGCATTGTGCCGCAACGCGGCGCGATTAATTTCAGCCCAGCAACGGTATGTTTGTTTCATTTTGGAAGTGTGACATGTGGTTCGCGCATATAAATTGGTTCCAGTGGTGACGGAAAAAAGCTGTGTCGCGCGTTCTCCGCAAGTCTGGCCAGCATGAGAGCCGAAGGGAAATGAATCGTCAGTTGTCCAAATTGCGGGAGTAGCTCTGAAGAAAACACCGGCATCGCCGGTTCGAGCGAGTCGAGCTTTGCTTGCAATTCGGGTTCGGAAAGCAACGTCGGTCCTTCGATCACTTCATTCCTCAAAATGCACGCGAGGAAAAAAGATTTCCTGCGCGCATCGCCAACGACGCAATATTTCGGCGCATCGGATTCCAAAGCGCAGATCGACGGCCAGCCAATTAAGTGCGCGTCGCTAGAAAGTTGTATCCCAATCGCGGCCGAGATCGCTATGCGGGTTCCGGCATACGAACCGGGGCCAAGCCCGACAATGATCGTCTCCGGCGCTCCAAATTCCCTTCTCACAATTTGAAGGTTCTCGAAAAACATAGCCGAATTTTTCCGGTCGTTAGGCCATTCTCGCACGAACTCCACTTCCGCGTCCAGCCATGCAAGGCTGCCCCGCGCGGTAGACAGTTCAAGCGCAAGGATTTTCATTGGTATCGTTGAGAGTAATGATCCGCTGACGTCCAGCTTTCATTTCAAACGAAATCCAGCGCGCATGCTCGGGAATTAGATCAGGGAAACGATCGGCCCATTCGATCACCGAGACGCCGTCACCAAAAAAATAATCCTCGAGGCCAAGGCGCGCTGCTGATTCTGGATCTTCCAAGCGAAAGAAATCGAAATGATAAACGGGCAATCGCCCGCCTTGATACTCGTGAACGATTGTAAACGTAGGACTGCTAACTGGCGTTTTAACTCCGAGTCCGGCGGCCAGACCTTGCGTAAACAAAGTCTTACCGCTGCCCAGATCCCCTCTGAGAGCCAGCACCGAGCCGGCGTGGACTTGGGCGGCCAATGCCTGCCCCATTGCTTCCGTCTCAGCTGGACTTTTGGAAATGGATGTAGCCACCGGGCAATTTCGTATTGAGTGTTGCGGATCGCGGAATTAGCGCGCCAATTCGCGTCAGTAGTAGCGTCGGATATTTTCGCCGCCACTCTTTTTCCAGTCGACTTCTATGACGTGGCGAAATGGCGAAGAGCAATTCGTAATCCTCGCCTTCGCAGATTGCGTCATTGGTCGTGGCGCCGCTTCCGAGCGGTAGATTTTCCAAGTCGACCTCGAATCCGACTTTGCTGGCACGGGCCAGTCGGGGGAGATCGGCCCCCAGTCCGTCGCTTAAATCCATCATTGCGTGGATGGAGAAATTTTTTGTAAGCCAACGCGATTCCGCAATGCGCGGAATGAATTTCAAATGCTTTTGCCTTAGCGCGCCTCCCAGGCGGCCAGTCACGAAGAGAGCGTCGCCGGATTTTCCGCCTCGGCGCGATACCGCGCGAGTCCCTTCCACAAAGCCGACTACACTCACCGAAATCGCGATCGGACCGGGTGTGCTGCTTGTTTCGCCTCCAACTATGCGAACTTCGAACCGCTTCGCAGCCCGCCGCAATCCGCGATACAAATTTTTCACCCAAACGGCAGTTGTTTTCTGCGGGACAATAAGCGTGATCAGCGCAAATCGAGGCAGGGCTGAAGTCGCGGCAAAATCGCTAAGTGGCCGCATCATTGCTTTCCATCCGACATCCAGAGCACTCGTTTCCCGTACAAAATGCACGCTTTCCACCACACAGTCCGTCTTGAGCACGAGATACTTATTTGCGCGGGGAATTTTTAGTACGGCGCAGTCGTCCGCTGCATTGGCGAAGACGCTGCGGTCTTTTCCACGAGGAAAATGAAGCAGGATCTTATGGAGGAGCCGGTCTTCGCCCAGAGCGCCGACATTCATTGAGGAAAAAGCTCTGGGAACGCGAGGGCAGTAAGAGTAAGCGAATTGAAAAGTGAATGCATCGTCATGGAGACGAGGATGGAGCCACTCCACTCGTAGGCGATGGCGAAACAGCTTCCCAAAACGAACAGCGGTACGAATGAGGGAAAGTGTGCGTGGGCTGCGGAAAATAAAAGTGCGCTGAACACCACTCCGAAAAAGCAGCCAAAGTATCGCTTGAGCACGCCGTAGATGAAAAATCGAAAAAGAAATTCTTCGAACACCGGTGCGATCGCCACAGCGAAAACAATAATCATGACCCGCTGATCGATCGTGCGCGACCCACTGAAGAACTCGACAATGCTTTGCTTGCCTGAACCACCACCGAACAGCCATTGATTAATCGTCTCAGATAAACCAATCAACGGATATGCAAAGAACAGAAGGATTGCTCCAGTCGCCAGGGTTCGAAAAAAGCTGATTTTGAAAAATCCGGCCAAGGCTTCTACATGAAAGCCGCGGAACTGGAGAAGACTTACTATGACGAGCACCACGAAAGAGACGAAAAGGAAATTTGCCAGCAGATTGCGTGGGCTAAACTGAATCGACGGCTGCGAAACTGTTGAGCTGATGGTCAACAAAAGAAAAAGGGCCAGCAGGCCGGCTAGAATTGCTTCCGGCAATCCAAACTTGCGTGTCGGCTTGTCAGTTTCGGCGTTCCGAATCCGGATACTGATCTGATAAGTGAGCGACAGATAAACACAAATACTTGCAATCAGGTAGAGAGCGGAAAGTAAACCCAAAACAAGGCTGGGGGCGGCTCCGATTGCCGCGAAGAGATTCCCGGATAGCATGCAGGATGTGCTGTAGTGTGCGCTACACCGCTTCTAAGGAGCGTAGTAACTAGGCAGGAAATAAGCGCGTCCTGTTTCCAGCTGCGGCACGAGTTGTTTCGGAAGTTGCAGTTCGATCTTTGACTCCGATTGCCCAAAGACGCGGAACAAGCGGGAGAGGCTGAAGGGCGGGCCGTACTTTACCACTTTGGCGTCGGGCGCATTTCCCAGTTGCTTTGCTTTCGCGAAGGCGTCATCCAATTCACCCAGAGCATCGATCAACTTGTTCTGTAATGCTTCCTTGCCTGAGAGGATTCGTCCATCGGCAATAGTGTTACGCAAAAGATCGGCCGGTAGATTTCGCTCCTTCGCCACAATGCCGAGAAATTTGTCGTACGTATTCATGATAAAATTTTGCACTAGTTCCCGTTCCTCAGGAGTGATCGGCCGCGCGCCGTTGAGCATGTCTTTAAATTTGCCGCTCTTAAAAACCACGGACGCGAGTCCGATCTTGTTAAAGAGCTGTTCGTAATTCAGCGTTTGAATGATTACGCCGATGCTCCCGGTAATCGTCGTTTCATTGGCCATCAGAAATGTGCCGCCGCATGAGACGTAATAACCGCCGGAAGCCGCCAGCGAATCCATATAAATCACCACCGGTTTCTTTGCGCCCGTCTTTACCACCGCGCTGTAGATCTCATCAGAAGCGGTCACTTCACCGCCCGGGGAATCAATCTCCAGCACAATGGCCTTTACGCGACTGTCTTCCCGCGCCTGTTGAAGTGCCGCGCGCATGTCATCCACCATCGAGTCACTGACGCTTCCTGGAATGGAGGAGCTGATCAGACCACGCATTGTGATGAGCGCGATCTTGTTCGTCGTTGTGCCCGTGCCTTTGTGAAGCAGGATCTCACGAAAACGCGGTATGGGTTCTGCTTCCCGAACGCCGAGGCGCTGAAAAGCCATGATTACCAAGACAAAATTCACGAACAGACTGGCGCACAACGCGACGAACAAAAAGATGCTGAGACAACCCAGCCTGCGATCCGCTGCCATATGAGAACGAAACTGCCGGAGAACTGCTGCGCGCACAAGAGGATTTGTTCGTCGCCACTGACGCAAAACTGGCGTAGAGGTGCCTGCCGCGATCGCAAGTCGCGGCCTCGTGCGCCTCCTCCTCGTCGAAACTTCCACTCGACAGAAGACGAAGAACCCGAGGACGAAATTATTCGACGAATTCCACTTCGATCGGAACGTCGATGTAACTCTTGTCGCGCGCGTCCGTCAGAAATTTGCGGATAGCGGCGCGTCCAACTTCACCATAATCACGAGTGAATTCGTTTACGTACATTCCGATGAATTCACTGGCGAGATGTGCGTTCATGTCGCGCGCGTACGCGAGCGAGTAAGCCACTGCCTCGTCGCGATGAGTGAGACCATAGTCGATGCTTTCGCGAATAATCGCACTGAGATCGCGACGAACCGGCGGCGGAATATCTTTGCGTACGACGTTGCCACCGAGCGGCAACGGCAACCCGGTTTCGCCTTTCCACCATTCGCCGAGATCGATGACTTTCTCGAAGCCGGATCGCGCGTAGGTCAGCTGCCCCTCGTGAATGATCAGGCCGGCGTCTGCACTGCCGTTTTCTACCGCATCGAAAATTTTATCGAACGGAACGACGATGAACTCGAATTCGCCGAGAAAAAGCTGAAGGGCCAAAAAGGCGCTCGTCAGCTTTCCTGGAACCGCGATCACGCGACCTCGCAACGATTCGCGAGCGCGTCGTCGCGTCCGTTGAAGCGTTGAAGCGTTGAAGCGTTGCCGCCTTCGCCAAGGCGTTCTGCGGCCAGGGAAGCATTCGGGGTTCGGCGCTTGGACGTTGAGCGTTGAGCGTTGAGCGTTGGACGTTCGGCGTTTTCTGACAACTAATGGTCCATATCCATCGCCCATGCTCGCTCCGCAGGGTAACAAGGCGTATTTGTCCGCGACATACGCATACGCGTGAATGGAAACGGCGGAAATGTGTAGTTCTCCGCGGCGTGCCCGCTCATTTAACGTTTGAATGTCTTCCAGCCTATGTTCGAAGCGGTAGCCGCGCAGGTCGATCTTGTTCTTCGCCATCGCGTAGAACATGAATGCGTCATCTGGATCGGGCGAATGCCCGAGACGTAAAAATTTCAGTAGAATTTTTGCTCATTTGAAATTCGTCATGCAGACCGTATTCCCGTTTGGCGGCTATACAATGCGTTGTGTGACTCTATTTATCTTCGAGCTACCTCGACGAATTTGGCAATATCCCCCTTCTAAGGGGTACGTGGCGACGCCATTGTAGCGCCTTTGGACTTGGCGCTTCGCAACAGCGAAGCCGGCTTCAGTACAAGAAACAGCCGCCGCGCGAATCCGCGCGGCGGCTGAATTTGTATCCAGAAAACGCTGACTTCTCTAACAGCGCTCCTTGATGACAGTTTTATTTATTGTTCACCACTCGTGGCGCGGGACGAATCATCTCAAGCTGAGCGCTCACTCTCTGAATTTGCTCGGCCTGCTGCTTGAGTGCTGTGGTAAGCGTCTGAATTTGCTTTTCCTGCAGCGCAATCTTCGCCGCTTGCTCTTTCATTAGCTTGTTTGCCGAGATAGGCGAGGCCGGACCACATTCGCCGAGTTTGCCGTCTCCATCTACGCAGACCGGGGTCGTCGCTGACTGACCCGAGATGCCGGCGATATAGCAGGCCCCCACAAAGTCGGGATCGCCGATTCGGATCGTGCCGCTCTCAGTGGCGCCCTTGGGACCGGCGGCAGCTGGACCAGCAGTTGCACCAATATAGATATTATCGTCACCTTCGACTCCGGCTCCTGCCAGATCTCCGACCACGGTGTTATACGAGCCACTGACATTGTCCGCGAAAGCGGAATCACCGATGGCGACGTTTGAAGCACCGTTATCGTTACTGCCGAGAGCATTAAAACCCATGGCCTGGTTAAACAAGCCAACCGTGTTGCCCCCGAGCGCGTTGTAACCGAAGGCGTTGTTTGAATCGCCGTCAACATTGGAAAACAGCGCTTGTGCGCCAACGGCGGTGTTGCCGTTCGCCTTGCCAGCTCCGGATGAGTCATTGTTCTCAAGCGCGAGATCGCCAACGGCGGTATTTGCAGCGCCGGTAATATTGAAATAAAGCGCCGAATCACCGAAAGCGTTGTTGCTGAATCCGTCGTTGTTGTTAAACAGCGCAAAGCCACCGAAAGCACAGTTGTAGTCGCCGCTGTCATTAAACAGCATCGCGTCTGCTCCATTGGCCGTGTTCTCTGTGCCAGCGGTGTTGAGCAACATTGCCCCGGCGCCAGTGGCCGTATTTGACATCGCCATTGTTGAGGGCTAGCGTTCCCCCGCCTACACCGGTATTGAAGGCGCCGGTCGTGTCGAGGAAAAGCGAAAACCAGCCAAGCGCCGGAGTTTCCAGCGCCGGTGGTAAGGGATGAAAGCGCATTGCAGCCTTCGGCGGTTGTGAAGTTGGGGTAGCACCCATCTGGCGGTGGAGCGACTGCGCGCATTTGCGGCGCAAACGCAAAGCATAGAAGGATGAGCGGGATGAGAAGGAACCCGCGCCGTAACGGCAGCGAGCGAGCCGGATCTCGTCCGCATAAAACTGACGGTTTAACTTGATTCAATGAATACATGGATGTGTTCTTTCTCTTTCCCGGTCGTGTTTTGGTTGTTCTATTGTGTTTAAATCAGATCCGAACAGACAAAAAACCCTACCGGGCAAAAGTCCCTTGTCCGTTTTGGAACCTTGCACCGTGATACTGAATTTCTTCCTCGGGTGTCAATACTTTTTTTAAACTCTTTTTGGACGGGTAGCTTCGGTTTTCGCCTTTAGAAGATAGAGGGGGAGCTTTTGGTGAGTAAAGGAATTCGGGATCGATCGTTCACTGGTCGCAGGGCGGCACACCCACAATCCCGGCATCAGCCTCGCTGCGGATTGCTGTTTGCGTTAAGAAGTCTGTTCCGGTAGCCTCAGGCGCATGGCACGCTCCGGTTTGGGAAAAGGTCTTGGCGCGCTGATCGGCGCTCCCGCAGCCGCCCAGCCCAAAGATGGAGCGGGTGCAGTCGAGCGAGTGCATCAGGTAAATCTGGCGAGCATTGTTCCAAGCGCATTGCAGCCACGGAAAGATTTTGCACGCGAAGCTCTGCAGGAATTGATTGAGTCCATTCGGCAACACGGGATCATTCAACCGCTGATTGTCCGTCTCGCCACGGCGAGTCCGTCCAGTGGCGGACAAGTTGGCGCCCGATTCGAGCTCATCGCCGGGGAACGCCGGTGGCGCGCCGCGCAAGAAATCGATCTCACTAAAGTTCCCGTTATAATTCGGACGGCTAACGACCTGGAGGTCCTTGAGCTTTCATTGATCGAAAACCTGCAACGTGCCGATCTCAATCCAATCGAAGAGGCGCAGGGCTACGCCAGATTAGCCAATGAATTTGCGATGCGGCAGGAAGACATCGCGCTCAAAGTTGGGCGTAGCCGGGCGTCAGTCGCCAATGCATTGCGCCTTTTGGATCTGCATCCGCAGGTGCAGATCTGGTTGGCTCAGAATTTGATTTCAGTTGGCCACGCGAAAGTGCTGCTGGCCCTGAAGGCGTCCGAAGAACAATTGCTCGCTGCCGAAACAGTTTTGCGACGCAACGCCACGGTGCGTTCCACGGAGCGAATGGTGGCGCGCCTGCTGGGCATTGGGCGGGGGCGACGTAAAAAAAGATCCACGGTCCCCGACGCGGCGTCCATCACAAGTGCGGTTGAAGATTTGCAAAATCGTCTGCAGCAACACCTGGCGACCCATGTAACCATTCATCACGCAGACAAACGTGGCCGAATCGAGATTGAGTATTACGGAGCTGACGATCTACAGCGCATTGTAACTGCTCTGGGGTTGCCCGAAGCGGCGGAGTAACCAACAATGGAAATTCTAGGGCGTCCGCCGCGGCGGACGCCAATCCAACATCGATCAATCAGGGCGCTTCATAGAAACGCCCTGCAGCGTGCTGCTATTTTGTTTCTCATCTCCCTTCTTCCGACTGGTCCTTCCGCCGCCAAAGAAATGAAGATTTGGGAGGAATTCTCGGGCGAAAAAGCTCTGGCTCACGTTCAACGACTGGTTGATTTTGGGCCGCACCCAGTCGGTTCGGACGCGATCGAGAAAGTCAGGGATTACATAGAGAAGGAACTTCGGCAGGCAGGGTGGCAGGTAACACGTCAAGCGTTTACCGACGATACACCGCGAGGCAAAGCGCACTTCGTCAATTTGATTGCTCGATTTTCCGGCGATGCGAAAACCCCTTCTCCATCGTTTTTGTTCGCCTCACACTACGACACGAAGTTATTCGATACGATCCAGTTCGTCGGGGCGAACGATGGCGGCTCCAGCACAGGTTTGCTTTTGGAATTGGGCCGCGTCCTTGGGAATCATCCGAACCTGGCCAGAAGAATTGAGCTGGTCTTTTTTGATGGCGAAGAGGCTTACGAGCAATTCTCTGAGACGGACGGTCTATATGGAAGTCGTTATTTCGCCAAACAACTTCAAGCCGAGGGCGGACAACAATTTCGTGGAGGAATGTTATTCGACATGGTCGGCGATCGATCTCTCGGCGTTACGCTTCCGGCAGATTCGCCTCCGGCAATGGCGCGCGATGTCTTCGCCGCGGCTGAAGCGCTGAAGTTGCGGAATTATTTTAGCTACCTGGATCGTGACCTGATCGACGATCATGTGCCGCTGAACGCCCTTGCGATTCCGACGATTGATATAATAGATTTCGACTATTCCTGGTGGCATACAGCAGGGGACACAATGGATAAAATCAGCGCAAAAAGTCTCCAGATCGTCGGCTCGGTCGCATTGTATTATCTTTCGCGGTTTGCGTTGAACTGAAAGCGTTGAAGCGTCCAAGGCGTCATAAAAGCAAGGTCATTCCGAGCGAAGTCGAGGAATCCCGCCGCATTGCCTTAAGGTCACGCCACGGGATCCTTCGACTCCGCTGCGCTCTGCTCAGGATGACCACGATTCACCGCTTTAAATGAAATACGCACCTTCCCTGCCGAGAGTGCGGGGGAGGCAAGCGGAGGCTTTAGGATCGAGACCGCAATTTCTGCATTGCCTCTCGACGTTTTTCCCGTCAGTTTCATTACTAACCCGCCGATCAATGGAGCATCCTGTCTCTGCGTCCCAGCCAAAACATATCAATATTGGCGTGGTCGGGCTTGGGATTATTGGTCGCGCAATTGCCGCGCAACTCCGCCGCAAAGGCTTTTCGGTATTCGTTTGGAACCGGTCTCCGCGTCCTGTTCCAAATTTTGTTGGTTCGTTAGCGGAACTGGCGAGCTTGTGTAATTACATCCAGATTTTTGTGTCTGATGACGATGCTCTTTTGCAAACCGTCCAACAGCTAAGCGAGAAGCTCACGCAGCATCAAATTGTTTTAGCGCATTCCACGGTCGCTCCGGATTCGATGTGCGCGGCGGCCGAACTCGTGCAACGTCGTGGCGCGCGGTTTGTCGAGGCCTGTTTCACCGGTAGCAAAGGCGCGGCCGAAAAAGGCGAACTAGTTTATTATGTCGGCGGAACAGAAGAAGCGCTCCGTGAAGCGCGCTCCGTTCTCGAGGCCAGTAGCAAACAAATCGTGCCTATTGGAACAGTTGGCCAGGCCAGCGCCGTCAAGATTGCGACCAACATGGTGACCGCAGCAAGCGTCCAGGCTGCAGCCGAGGGGTTGGCGTTAGTCCAGGCACACGGATTATCGATGGAAAAATTTTTCGAAGCAATGGGTGCCAACGCGAGTTATTCGGGCACCCTGGCGATGAAGCTACCAAAAATGATCGGCCGCGACTTTGAGCCACACTTTTCCGTCAAACACATGTTAAAAGACATGCAGCTCGCCAGCCAGATTGCTTTGTCGCATTATCTCGATCTGGGAGTAACTGCTGCCGCGCGCGATCAGTTGGTCGAGCAAGTGCAATGGGGTCACGGCGATGATGATTATACCGCCGTAATGCGCAAATATTTACATGAGCCAGCGCCGGGATTTTATGAAGAGCAGCCAGCCCAACAGCCTCAGGAGCAATCTGTCGACGAGGAACCAGTTGCCGTTTCATCAGCTGCGGAGACGCCGGAACTCGAAACTCGGGAAGAAGACAATATGACGCCGGAACCTTTACTCGGTTTCAGCAGCCCCGTAAGGGCGACGGTTCCTGCTCCAGTGCCCGTGCGACGTGGATTTCTTCGACAACTGCTTAGCCGTTTTTCTTCCGAACCAGAATGACGCAGGGGCCGGAAACGGGGCGAGCCATCTTTGTCGATCTTTCGGCGCGCGCAAAGTTTCGCGTTGCCGGATCCGATCGATTCCGCTTTCTCAATGGGCAAATTACAAACGATTTGCGCAAAGCGAGCGATAGCATTGCGATTGAAGCATGTGTTCTCAATGCCAAAGGCAAACTGAATGCGCACATTTTCGTCGCGACATTTGGGGAAACTTTTCTGGTTGATACTGAGCCGGATCTTCGCGAAACACTGCGCGCGCGCCTTGAGCGTTACATCATTGCCGATGACGTGGAGATTGAGGACGTCACGCAGAAATTCTCGCTCTTTCACGTGGTTACAAAGGAGTCGCCGATGCTCGAAGCCAGCCATCGGATTGTTTCCGTACGGCGTTTTGCCAGACCCGGTTGGGACATCTGGATCGACTCTGAACGTCACGATGTTTTGAAGCATGAATTGTCTTCAGTATTTTCGTTTACGGATCCTGCTGCCGAAGAGGTAATGCGAATCGAACAAGGGCTTCCGCGCTGGGGTTGCGAACTCACCGAGGAGATTATCCCGATAGAAGCGAACCTTGAGCAACGCACCGTAGACTATGAAAAAGGTTGCTATATCGGCCAGGAAGTGATCTCGCGAATGAAAATGTCGGGACAAACCAACAAGCGATTATGCGGATTAATTTCGCTGGACGACAAACCGCTTAAGCAGGCGATGAAACTGACTGCTCCCTCGGCATCGGGAAAGGATGCCGGATGGATCACGAGCGTCACACAGAGCCAACGTCTTGGAAAAGAAATTGCGCTTGGCTATGTCAAACGCGGCTTCAACAATCCTGGCACGAAGCTGGAGGTACTCTCGTCGGATCCGGCTGACGCGATTTTCGTAGAGGTCGTGCCGCTTCCGTTTGGCTGAATCGGCGATAAAGCCAGGCCGGCTGAGTCCGCTCGATGGACTATTTCCCATTGCAGTCTTCCCAGACCGGGAGGCCTGCCACTCCGTCGGATCTTTCAGTGCGCTGGCGCGGCAAAGCCAGGGAAGCTTTAGCAGCTTTGCAGGCGGAAAATCTTTATGCCGCAAGATGTTTTCTAAATCTTCGGACCTTCTGGGCTTGACGCATTCACGAACTTTTGACGTGATCAAATGCGGTTCAATGAACCCCGCATGATAAGAACGACGAAAATTATTTTGCTCTGCCGCGGTGAATTCATAGAATCCTCGTTGCTTTCTGGAGAAACGATTAACCTTAACCCTTTGCGCCGTCTGAACGAAGCCTGTCCTGAACACTGTTTTCATCCATTGGTAGTTCGCCACGGGACAAATCCGCCGTGGCGGACTTGGCGGCTGCGCTGTGTTTGCGCGGAGGCCCTCTAGCGCCATGGCTAATTTCTTTCCACGCTGGACGAATTGGCTACCGATCAAGCTGATCGTATGCGCCATTGTGATGGTCTGTGGATTGACCGCCGCTACCTGGTACTACGCCACGCCGAAGTACACAAAAATCGGATACCAACCGGTCCAGCCAGTACCGTTTCCGCACGATATTCACGTGACTCAACTTGGGATGGATTGTCGATATTGTCACAGCTTTGTCGAAGTTGCCGCGCAATCGAACGTTCCGAACACTGCGACGTGCATGAATTGCCATACACAGGTTGCAAAGGACAATCCCAAGCTGCAGCCGGTGCACGAGAGTTGGAAGAGCGGTGAACCAGTTGAATGGGTGTGGCTCTATCGCACGGTCGATTATGTTTATTACAACCACTCGGCGCACGTGAACCGGGGCATCAGTTGTTTCAGTTGCCACGGGGCTGTTAATCATATGTCGGTGGTTAAGATCGCCCAACCACACAGCATGGCGTGGTGCCTAAATTGCCATCGTCACCCTGAAAACTATCTGCGACCGGACGATCAGGTTTTCAATCTCGATTGGAAACCCGACGACGTGAAGCCGGCGGAGTTCGTCGCCAAGTACGGGCAGCCCATTGGCGCGCATGAAGATTTGTCAAAGAAGAAAAAGCTAAGCCAGAGAGACATCGGCCAGACGTTGAAAGAACGCTGGAAGATTAATCCACCAACGAATTGCCAGGGGTGCCACCGATGAGACGCAGATTCGATGTTGGATGTTGGATGTTGGGTGTTTGGCGTTCTCTCTGTACCGAAAACATCGAACACCGAACATCGAACTCAGAACCTCGAAGCCAGTCATGAAACGCGTATTTCACCATCCTCCCGAGCCAGCCAACGGCACAAAATATTGGCGCAGCCTCGGCGAGCTGAACGATACGCCCGAATTTCGCCAGTGGTTGGAACGCGAGTTTCCGGACGGCGTTGCGGAATTGAATGGGGCAGAATGGTCGCGGCGCGACTTTATGAAATTGATGAGCGCGTCGATGGCGCTGGCGGGGGTTGGCCTAACGAGTTGCCGACGACCGGAGTTGCATCTCGTCCCGTTCACGAAAAATGTCGAATGGACCATTCCCGGCAAATTCCTCTACTACGCTACTGCCATGCCTCGGCGAACCGGCGGCATTCCGCTGATCGCCACGACGGTTGATGGGCGGCCGATAAAACTCGAAGGCAATCCGCTGCATCCAGCCAGCGGCGGGGCCACGGACACCTTCGTTCAAGCGTCGATTCTCGATCTTTACGACCCCACACGCTCGAGACGTTTTGTTCAGAAAGGAAAGCCAAGCAAACACGACGAGTTCGAAAAGTTCCTTGGCGAACTTCGCAACAAGACCCTGAGCGCCGGCGGAGATGGCCTGGCGTTCCTGGTCGAAGAGACGAATTCGCCGACGCGAGAACGGTTACGTGGAGAATTGGAAGGAAAATTTCCGGGCATGCGCTGGTGCGTTTACGAGCCCCGCCTTGGTCAGGAAGCGAATCTTGCAATGCAGACGGGTTTCGGCCCCAACGCGCGAGTGTTGCCCAAACTGGATCGCGCCGACGTGATTCTGTCGCTGGATAGTGATTTTCTCGATTGCGGCCAGGGCGATTTGGAAACAATTCGCACGTTCACTTCACGGCGACGTGTCAAGGCGCCGAAGGATAGTATGAATCGGCTTTATGTGGTCGAATCACGATTCACGCTCACCGGCGCAATGGCCGATCATCGATTGCGTTGTCCAGCGAGCCAGATTCCCGCATTTGCGCAGGCGCTCGCAAACAAGATTCACGCGGGAACGAATGATTCTACTCTGGCCTCTTTGCTTGGAAATTCCCAGGGTGCGTCGAACACTTTCGATCAACAATGGATTGACGGGCTCGCAAGTGATCTGATGGCAAAACCGGGAGCGAGCCTGGTGCTCGCCGGTCCGACGCAACCGGTAGCCGTGCAATTGTTGGTTTATGCAATTAACGCCGCTCTAAAAAATCTCGGGCAAACGCTCGTTGTGCGTCAGGTTCCCCGTAATCCGAAGACGATCGACATTGCGCAACTCGCGACGGACATCAATGAGGGGCGCGTAAAACAGTTGTTCATTTTCGGCGGCGATCCCGTGTATAACGCGCCGCGCGGATTAGTGGAGGATCCGCAGACGAAAATGCCGCTCGATTGGGCGGACTTGCAAAAGAAAGTGCCGAACATTGTCCGGCTGGGCTATTACGAGGACGCGACGTCGGCGTTGAGCCAGTGGCATGTTCCGCTTGCGCATTACCTCGAATCCTGGGGCGATGCGCTGTCAGCAGGTGGCGATTACTTGTCGATACAACCGATGATTCTGCCGCTTTTCGGTGGCCTCAGTGAAATCGAGGTCCTGAACACGCTCCTTGGCGGAGCGAAGGTGGAGGGTCCCGAGCTTGTACAGGAAACTTTTCGCCTAACGAATCCGCCCGGCGATTTTCAAGCCATGTGGACGCAGTTTTTGCATGACGGTTCGGCTGCACACATTCAAAGCACCGATCAGCCCACTGCGTTCAACGCCGGAGCAGGCGCAACTCTTCCGCCCGATTCGTTGTCCGCCTCCGCTGCACCTACCCCGGAGTCGCCGGAAATTGTGTTGACCGGTAGTTACGGAATGGACGACGGACGTTACGCGAACAACGGGTGGCTCCAGGAAATGCCCGATCCGGTCACGAAGTTGAGCTGGGATAACGGAGCGTTAATCAGTCCTGCATACGCAAAAAGGCTCGGAGTGGAGACGGGCGATTTATTGCAGATCGTTATCAACGAAAAGAGCGCTGGCGGAACAATGATGAAACGCGAGCTGGTGATCGCGGCGCTTGTGTCCCCGGGGCACGCGGATAACTCCGTTACGGTCACGCTGGGTTGGGGCCGCAAAATGCCGCAGTTTGTTGAGCTTCCGTATGCCGGCGGCGACCTGAAAGAAAGGCCGGGCCTCACGGAGCAAGCCGGGTTTAACGGATACTTTTTGCGAACGGCGGCGAATCCGCATGTCGCCGTGGCGGGCGCGAAAGGGATTGAAAGCGTGCAGGTGACGAAAGTTGGCCGGAGTTACCCGTTATCAATCACACAGGAACACTTCAGCATCGAAGGGCGCGGGCTTGTTCGTGAAGGGACGCTCGAAAACTACCGCAAAAACAATGATTTCGCGAAAGAGGTTCCGGGCGAAGAAGAATTGCCGCATCCGCCGCCGAGTCTCTACAGACACCCGCCGCTGACCGCGCCGCAGCAGTGGGGAATGAGCATCGATTTGAATGTATGCACGGGATGCAACGCGTGCGTGATCGCCTGTCAGGCGGAAAACAACATTCCTGTTGTCGGTAAACTGCAGGTCGCGCACGGCCGCATCATGCACTGGCTGCGCATTGATCGTTATTACGCCAGTCGCGAGCCCTTCAATCAGGACCGTGGCGTGTGGCCGGAGCATCCTGAGATGGTTTTCCAGCCGATGCCCTGCCAACATTGCGAGAATGCGCCTTGTGAAACTGTGTGTCCGGTAAACGCCACCGTTCACAGCGAGGACGGGCTCAACGTGATGGTCTACAACCGCTGCGTCGGCACCCGATTCTGCTCGAACAACTGTCCGTACAAGGTGCGGCGTTTCAATTATTTCGATTACAACCAGCGTCCGGTTGGCAAGAGAAAGCTCGTAGGCGCATTGAACATTTACGAAGAATATTTCGCGCCGCTCACGACGAAAGGCGCGCCGGACACGATGAAGATGCAGAAAAATCCTAACGTCACAGTGCGTATGCGCGGCGTAATGGAGAAATGCACCTACTGCGTCCAACGCATCGAAGAAGCAAAAATCACAGCGCTCGCGCGTGCCGGTGCGTCACCTGACAAACTCATCCCTCGCGATTCGTTCACCACAGCATGCGCACAAGCCTGCCCGACCGAGGCGATTGTTTTTGGTGACATTAAGGATCCCGAAAGCAGCGTGTCGAAGATGAAGGAACAAGACCGCAATTATCGGATTCTCGATTATTTGAACGTCGTTCCGCGAACAAGTTATCTCGCGCGTCTTCGCAATCCAAATCCGAAAATGCCTGACGCGAAAGATGTCGGCATCGCAAGCAGAGTGGAGGCAGTTACCGGAGTGAGCGTGACTTAATATGGACGGAGCATCGGCAACAGCACCTGAGACAGGTTCAGCAGGCGGAGCGGCGAGTCGCGCATGTTCCGCTGGTCCTGAACCAGCGTAATTTCAGCTGGCTGACGGAGCGTATTTCCGGCGTTGTCGAACAACCCGCGCCGCGGTGGTGGTGGGTGTGTTTCGTGATTACCGCCAGCATTGCGACCTTCGGACTTTTTTGCATCGGATATCTGATTTCCACTGGCGTCGGCACATGGGGCAATAACATTCCAGTTGGCTGGGCCTGGGGCATTACCAACTTCGTTTTCTGGATCGGTATCGGACACGCCGGCACATTGATTTCGGCGATCTTGTTCCTGCTTCGCCAAAAATGGCGTACTTCCATCAATCGTTCCGCGGAGGCGATGACGCTTTTTGCGGTGATTTGCGCCGCGATTTTCCCCGGCATCCATGTCGGCCGGTTCTGGATGGCGTGGTATCTGGCGCCGGTGCCTAACAACTGGGGGATCTGGCAGAATTTCCGCAGCGCGTCTGATGTGGGACGTCTTCGCGGTCTCGACCTATTTTACCGTTTCGGTGTTGTTCTGGTACACCGGTCTTGGTTCCGGATCTGGCGACCTTGCGCGATCGGGCAACCACACGGGTTCGTAAATTTCTTTTCGGAATTTTCGCTCTTGGCTGGCGCGGTTCCAACCGCAACTGGCGTCATTACGAAATGGCGTATCTGCTTCTGGCAGGTCTTTCCACGCCGCTGGTTCTATCGGTGCACAGCGTCGTATCCTTCGACTTCGCCTCGACGGTCATACCGACATGGCACACGACGATTTTTCCGCCTTACTTCGTTGCGGGCGCGATCTTCGGCGGCTTTGCCATGGTGCTGACGCTGCTGTTGCCGGCGCGCGCGATCTTCAAGCTGCAGGATGTCATTACGCCGCAGCACATCGACAAAATGGCGAAGATCATTTTGTTGACCGGCTCATTTGTCGGCTACGCCTACACGATGGAGTTTTTCATCGCCTGGTATAGCGGCAGTCACTACGAGCGCTTCGCGTTTTGGAACCGCATTTTCGGTCCCTACTGGTGGTACTGGTGGTTCGGCATGCTCTTTTGCAACGTGCTTTCGCCGCAACTTTTCTGGTTCCGGTGGTGCCGGCGCAACGTGTTGGTCGTTTTCTTCGTAGCCATGTGCGTCAACGCGGGAATGTGGTTTGAGCGGTTTATCATTATTGCCGGCGGTTTGATCCGCGACTTCCTGCCGTCGTCCTGGCGAGTGTTTCATCCGACCTGGGTGGACATTTGGACCTATATCGGCACGCTCGGAATTTTCACTTCGCTGTTCCTGCTCTTCATTCGTTTCCTGCCCATGATCGCGATGTCGGAAGTTAAGACCGCCGTGCCGGAGGCCGATCCGCATCACGGGGAACCCCCGGGAGTCCGATCGATTTCGCCCGGCGGAAAGGAGCGCACACGGTGATGGAAACTCCGTACGGTCACAAAGTTTACGCCATGGCGGCGGAGTATCCGAGCGCGGCCGCGCTTTATGAGGCGGCGAAGCGCGTTCGCGATGCTGGGTTCCGACGTTGGGATGTGTATTCGCCATTCCCGATTCATGGGATGGATGAGGCGATGGGGCTCGGCAAATCGTGGCTCAGCGGCTGGGTTTTGTTTGGCGGAATTTCCGGATTGCTCACCGCCGCGCTCGTTCAATTTGGGCCCGTCGTCGATTCTTTACCCTCTCGATTGTGCACGGCAAACCGACGGGCTTTTTCACTGTGCCCGCGTTTTTCCCGATCATGTTCGAGCTGACCGTGCTTTTCGCCGCGTTCTCGGCCTTTTTTGCGTGGCAAGGCATGAATCGCTTGCCGCGCTGGAATCATCCGATGTTTAACTGGGAACGTTTTAGCCGCGTGACGAATGACGGATTTTTCCTTGCGATCGAAGCGCGCGATCCGCGCTTTACGGAAAACAGCGTGTACGAGCTGCTGGAACAAACCGGCGGCCAGCACATCACCATCGTTCACGAGGAATAACCAATATGCTCCGCGGATTTTTCGTGATTTTTGTTTTGTGCGCGATCGCGACGCTCGCAGTGCTTGGATTCCGCGGGCAAACAGGCAGGAAGCCGCCGTTTGAGATTTTTCCTGACATGGTGCGGCAACCAAAGTCCGCGCACAGGCGCCATTGGATTTTTTTGCTGACGGCCGCGGCCCGCGTTTGCCGGTAGCCGGCACGGTTCCGGTTGGCTACGAAATGCCGCGAGCGAAAACGAGGCGAAAACAGACGCCATGACCCAGGATGCGCCAGAGGAAGCGCACACACGGGTCGCTTTCAGTGCCGGTACCGATTATTTCAACACTGGCAAAATGGGCGAACAATGGGGAACCGGCATGCCGTTGCCGGTTACGCGCGAGATGATGGAGCGCGGTCAACAGCGCTTCAACATCACGTGCGCGATGTGTCACGGCGCCACAGCCCAGGGCAATGGCATCACCAAACAATACGGACTCGCAACAGTGGTTTCGCTTCAGGACGATCGTATCCGCAAAATGTCTGATGGCGAGATTTTCAACACGATAACGCACGGTAAAAACACGATGATGCCGTATGGGCCGAACATCGTCGTTGCTGATCGCTGGGCTATCATTGCTTATCTGCGCGCCTTGCAACGCAGCGAGCACGCCACGGTTGCCGATGTTCCGGAAAATCAGCGCGCTGAACTGGACAAACCGCCGGCGTCACCGCCGCCGGCTACAGGGGCTACAGCAAAATGAGCGAACGTTTGGACACTGCACCGATGCCGGAAGGCGAATATTTCGACAGCCGTCGATTTACCGGGCTTTCGACTTTGCTCGGGGCGATTGCCGTCGTCGCTCTGGTGCTTTGCGTCATTGGAGCCTTCGTCAATCCGCATCAATTCAGTTACTCCTGGCTTTTTGCCTTTGCCTTTTTCTTCACGCTTTGCGCGGGCTGCTTCTTCTGGACGATCGTGCACCACGCGACGGACGCCAACTGGTCGGTCGTGGTACGGCGTCAATTGGAAAACATTGGTGTGTTGTTAGGGGTACTGGCGCTCCTTTTCATTCCGATTCTGTTGCTGCGCCATCATCTGTATTCGTGGATGGATATCCCGCCCGGGCATGAGGCCACGCTGGATTCAAAGCGCGCGTACCTCAATTTTCACTGGTTTCTTGTGCGCGCGATCGTGTTTCTATGCTTCTTCCTTGTCGCCTCACAATTGCTGCGCCGTTTTTCTGTGCGCCAGGACAAGGACGGCAATCCGCTGTTCACAATCTGGATGCGTCGCGTCTCGTTTGTGAGCCTGCCGCTTTTTCGCGCTCTGTCTGACATTCAGCGGAATCGATTGGCTGATGAGCCTCAACTACCAGTGGTACTCAACCATGTTCGGTGTTTACATCTTTGCCGGAGCAGCAGGCAGCTCGATGTCGTTGCTCGTGCTGGTGATCACCGCTCTGCGGCAAGCAGGTTACCTGAAGGGCGTCGTTACACTCGAGCATTACCACATCATGGGAAAGTGGATGTTCGCCTTTACCGTTTTCTGGGCCTACATCGGGTTTGGCCAGTACATGCTCATCTGGTACGCAAATATCCCGGAGGAAACGCAATATTTTCTTACCCGTAACACGCAGTCATGGTGGGCATTGACCATGCTTCTGGTGATCGGCCGATTCTTCATTACGTTCGCAATCCTGCTGCTGCGTTCGATCAAAAAGGAACCGCACCGTCTTTGCATCGTCGCTGGCTGGATTGTCTTCATGCAAATGCTCGACATGTATCTGATCGTTCTGCCTGCGCTGCACGGAACAGGCGTCCATGTAAGCATCTGGGATTTGGTTTGCCTGATCGCTGTCGGCGCAACGCTTGGTTTCGTTTATCTGCGTGTTGTGCCAAGGACTTCGTTGTTTCCGGTCCGGGACCCGCGCCTGATCGAATCCCTCACAACCGTCAACTGACATGGCCGATCCGAATCGCTTCGCAGGATTGCCTACTCGCCGACGCCATTTTCCACATGGCTGGGCATCGTCTGTATTTTCGTTCTGTTCGGTCTCATCGTGCTCGCGGTGATTGGGCCTTTGCCGCGGGGGAGTGACTACGAGGAAGCGCGTGCGAAGAAACGCATGGAACGACTAAACGCTTTGCATGAAGAAAACCAAAAGGAGTTAACGACGTATGGGTGGGTCGATAAGAACAAAGGCGTTGCCAGAATCCCAATCAATCGCGCGATGGAGCTGACTGTTGCGGATTTATCGCAACAAAAACCAGCGCCTGCCGGTCCAATCACGACGCCACCTCCGGCGCAATCATCGCCTGCGGCTGCAGTGAGCCCCGCACCGGGTTCGCCAGCGCCGGCTGTTTCGCCAACAGCGGGTACTGCGCAGCCGTCGCCTCAGGCGAGCGCGCCTGCTTCTCCACAAGGAGCGGTAGTCTCGAGTCCGGCGCCCAGCGCTATCTCGCCATCTCCGGCGTCCCCTTCACCCGCGCCATGAATACCACTGGAATTCCACTGAAAGAACCAGCCGTCTCCGCTGCTGCCGGCGACACGGAGCATTTGGAACGCGCGTACATCGATGCATCAACGCGCTTGCCAGTGCTGATGTTTTATACGTCGGCGGTTGCGTGGTTGATTCTGGGAACTCTGCTGGCTGGACTCGTGTCGTTCAAACTGCACTCGCCCGATCTCCTTGGGAATGTGAGTTTCCTGACCTGGGGTCGATTGCGTCCGGCCCACATGAATGTTTTGGTTTACGGCTGGGCGTCAATGGCCGGGATGGGCACCGCGGTGTGGCTGATGGCGAGACTGTGCCGGGCGGCGTTGCGATTTCCGCTGTTGCTTGTGGCAGGCGCTGCCTTCTGGAACGTCGGCGTGCTGATAGGTGTAGGTGCAATCCTGCTGGGCGATAGCACCGGTTATCAATGGCTCGAATTTCCGCGTTATGTCGCCGTGATTTTATTTATTTCTTACACCCTAATGGCGTCCTGGGCGGTGCTCATGTTCCGCCATCGGCGCGGCGACCAAATTTACATCAGTCAATGGTATTTGCTCGGAGCGTTCCTCTGGTTCCCGTGGTTGTATGCGGCCGGCCAATTAATGCTCTTCGTGGTCCCGGTCCAGGGCGTTTTGCAAGCCGCAGTAGGCTGGTGGTACGCTAACAACCTTTTGTTTCTCTGGTTCGGCGCCATCGCTCTCGGCACGGCATATTACATGATTCCGAAGGTCATCGGCCGTCCGGTATACAGTTATCATTTGGCCACAATCGGTTTTTGGAGCTATGCGCTTTTCTCAAGCTGGACGGGAATGACCCGGCTCGTCGGTGGACCATTTCCCGCGTGGATGGTCACCGCGAGCATTGCTGCGACCATTTTGACAATGATTCCGGTCGCGACGGTAGGACTGAACCATCACATGACCATGCAGGGGTATTTCCCGCTGCTTCGCTACAGTCCGACCCTTCGGTTCACCATATTCGGCGCCATGTCTTACACGGTTTTCAGCGTAGTTGGTGTATTGATCTCGCTGCGGTCCGTTGCGAGATACGTCAATTTTACTCAGGCGAGCATCGCGTATTCGCATCTTGGTCTTTATGCATTTTTCACCATGGTGATTTTCGGCGCGATGTACTACATCGTTCCACGACTCGTCGGGCGTGAATGGCGTTACGCGTCGCTGATTAAACTGCATTTCTGGGCGTCGGCTTACGGCATTGGATTGATGACACTGATGCTGCTCGCCGGCGGATTTCTGCAAGGGGCCGACACGCAAAACCCAGCGTTGCCTTTCAGTGAAAGCATCGAAACGGTGTTGCCGTATCTTCGCGGACGCAGTCTTGCCGGAATTTTGCTCACCGCGTCGCATTTCATCTTCGCATATCACTTTGCTCTGATGCTTTTGGGATTGGGTCGCACGGCAACGGTGCCTACTTTCCTCAACCCAGTGGACGCTGAGCCATCCGGAGGTCACTGATGAAGGGTCTGGCTCCTCTCTTCCTTGGAATTTTCGGCACGTTCGCGTTTTCGTGGATCGGGCTCACGGTCATTCCAAACTGGCAAATCGGACATCTCAATCCGCAATCGGATGAAGAGGGCACCGACATTTACCCGCAGCCACAATCGGGAATGTTTGAGCGCGGCGCACGGGTCTACGCCGCCAACGGCTGCATCTATTGCCACAGTCAACAGGTCCGTGCCGATTATGCTGCCGACGATATCGAGCGAAAATGGGGGGACCGGCGCAGCGCACCGCGCGATTACATTTTTGATCGGCCGGTATTTCTCGGAAAAATGCGCATGGGTCAGGACCTCGCAAACATTGGTGCTCGCGCACCTGCCCCAGAAGAGTCACCGTCGCCAGCCGGAGTTGCAAGCCCCGCCGCCGCACCCGCGACGCAAGGAACGGCGGCGGGGAGTCCGTCTGCTGCGCCAGCGAATTCGCCTTCATCAGCGAGATCGCCTGGGAACGGCGCCTGCCGCTTCCGCTCCGCAGAGTTCTCCTTCCGGTTCGCCTGCTGCGAGTACATCACCGCCGCCCGGGCAACGCACCGGTGTCGCTTCACCTTCCCCTGGGCAAATGGCGAACGCTACTCCGGGAGGAAGCAGTCCGGTGGCACCAACCGCGCAAACTCCCGCCGCGCCGTGGCCGATCCAGACAGAGGGTTTGCCGCCGATGTACTCTGCTGCCTGGCATCACGTGCATCTGTATTCGCCACGCAGCATCAATCTCGATTCGAACATGCCCTCTTACCGGTTTCTTTATCAGAAGCGGCGCATCACCGGCGAGCGTTCGGCGGATGCATTGCAACTCTCAGGTTCGGATGCGCCACCGGCAGGCTGGGAGATTGTTCCGACGTACGATGCAAAATGTCTGGTTGCCTATTTGATGGGGCTAAATCAATCCCATCCGTTGAAAGACGTCAGATCCATCGGAGGCGCACCGGCAGCTGCCCCATCACCACCGACAGCGGTTGCGGGCGCTTCACCCGGTCCAGCAGCCGTTGCATCGCCTGCCGCAGCAAAAAAATAACGCAATGAACGACGAGCCAAAAATGCCGCTGCGCACAGGACAGGGAATGGATTACGGCGAACAGGCCGACGTGCTGCAGGTGCACGCAGCCGTGCAGCGCGAAAAACGCGAACCGCGCGTTGGAGCGGAGCCGCTTTCAATCTGGCTCATCGCGATTTATGGGTTGGCGATTTTCTTTGGCGGTGCATATCTCGGCCGTTACTCAGGAAATTTCATGAACGGCGGACTCGATCCCATGGGCGTGCCGCCTCCGCCAAAGAAAGCAGTGGCAGGCGGTCCTGGCGGTGAGCAAGTTGAACTTTCGCCGCGCGATCGCGGCAAAAAGATTTTCGCCGCAAATTGTCAAACGTGCCACCAGGCGAATGGCCTCGGCGTGCCCGGTCAATATCCGCCGCTGGCCGGTTCGGAATTTACGAATGGGGGATCGCGGCGGATGGGCATGATCGTGCTCAAAGGTTTGCAAGGCCCTGTCACAGTGAAAGGCCAGCAGTACGGCACGGCGGTCATGCAACCATGGGACAAGACTTTGACCGACCAAAAAATTGCCGATGTAATGACATACGAGCGAAGCGAGTGGGGAAATAACGCGAGTCCTGTCACAGCCGAGCAAATTTCCGCGCTGCGCAAAGAACTGGCGGGTCATCCCGAATCATTCACTGAACACGATATCCTTGCGGCGCCTGATGAAGATATTCCCGGCGGCCCGGCGGCCGGCGGTGCACCACCGGCACCCGGCGAAGCCGCAAAACCTGCCACACCACCGAAGCCGTAGAGTTCGACCCTATCCTTCGCGGTTCGGCGTGCCGAGAATGTGGGTTTTTGGCGGCAGCATCACGTTATCGAAATTTTGGGTGAACATCGCTGCTGCGAAAAATGCAACTGCTCGCAACGTTTCGCTGCCGACGTTGACAAGATCGTGTTTCACCGGCGTTGGAAGAACAAAAACGCTGCCAGGCCCAACCGGATGCTTGGAACCATCTTCCATCTGTAGTTCGCCTTTGCCGGCGATGATGTACTGTGTCTCTTCAGTGGCATCGCTATGCCAACCGAGCCGTCTTCCGGGCTCAATTTCGTACACAATGGTTGAAGATGCCGTCGTGCCGTGACCGCCATAGACCGCGAAGGCGCCGGCCCAATGCACGGCTTGATCGTCTTCCGCCCAGACTTCGGTGCGCTTAAGTTTATCGGATGCGACAACTGGATTCATACGTCGAGGCTAGATTTCGATTGTGTGCGGGTCAATGCTGGAAAGGCGTTCGGTAGCTCGTCGCCGGCACCGCGGGAGCTACAGCGCCTCGGCGAGCAACTCGGCCATATGTCTTGCCCGCGTCCCGCGCTGCGGGATTAGGTCGGCAATTTGATGCCGGCAACTCGTGCCCGACGCTACGATTTCCGTGCCGGCTGGTTGTTGATCGATCTGGTCGAGCAAACGCTGCGCAACCTCCACCGAAAGATCGTATTTCTCTCTCAGCATTCCGAAAGCGCCGGCCATGCCGCAACAGGCGGTGTCCAAAACGGTCGCTTTTCGGCCGGGCAAACGTTCGGCCAGTCTCGCCATAAATGCCGGATCACTCATCGATTTTGCGTGGCAGTGCGGATGAATTGCGATCTCGACCCGCCGCTCCTCCTGTTTCTCGCGCCCGGTTGAAACTTGACGGCTTAAAGCCGTCAAGTTTCGAAATGGTAGCGCTTGTGGATCGCGCGCGAGCAAATCATCCACGAATTTCTCGAAGAGAAAACAGCGCTTGGCGATGTTTTCTGCGTTTTCGATCTTCAGCTCGCGATAGTCCTCAACGAACATCGACCAGCAGGAAGGTTCGAGGAACAGAATTGGAGTATTGGAGTGTTCGACAGATGAGAGAATTTTGATGTTATGTTTGGCAAGCTTTGCTGCGGCGTCGAGGTTTCCCTGGCTAAATCCGGGTCGACCACAGCAGCGCCGATTTTTCACGAGCGACACTTCAAAGCCGAGTGCTTCCAGCACTTTCACCGCGGCAATACCGATGTGCGGTTCGTGATAACGCACGAAAGTGTCATCCCAAAGAATCACCCGGCCTCGGTTTTTCTGTAGGGCATTTCTGTGAAACGCCGTGGCGTCTGACAAAGACGCCCTACAATGCTTCGAAAACCATCTATCGAACCGCTCACTGGCGTAATGTGGCAAGGACCTTCTCGCAGAGATGCCGAGTGTTTTCTCAACCGCGAGACGCACCGGCTTGGAATCGAGAATTCGGTTTGTCAGTTTGGGCATGACGCAGCCGAGTTTGCCTAACAAGTCGACATTGCTGAAAATTCGTTGCCGCAACGGCAAACCGTCCCTGCGCCATCTTGCACTGAGCATCTCCGCTTTTAACAGCGCGAGATTTACGTTTGATGGGCATTCGGGCGTGCATCCTTTACAGGAGAGACAATTGCTCAGCGCGGCATCAAGCTCGTCGGATTTCAGCGGGTCATCTCCGTTTACTTGGAGCTCAAGTGCCGCACGAATGATGTTGGCGCGGCCGCGTGTGGACATGACTTCGTCGTGCGTCGCCATGAACGTCGGACACATGATGCCGCTCTGTTTAAGACAACCGCCGCAGCCATTGCATTGCTCGAGGTTGCCAACAAACGACCGGTCCTTGAATGCAAACGCGAGCACCGGCTGAAATGGAAGCTCGAGCGGACGAGAGAAGTTCTCCCGCAAATGATTCTCAATCTTATGTCGTCCGTCCGCGAAAATTTTTCCAGGATTGAAGATATTTTTCGGATCAAAGGTCTGTTTGATCCTGCGCATCACCGCCAGTAATTCATCTCCGAGTTGCTCGCGCATGTATTCGGTACGCGCGATACCAACGCCGTGCTCGGCAGAAAGGGAACCTTTGAATTGTCGCACCAAGGCCGACGTTTGATCTGCGACCTGCCGGAATTTTTTCAGATCGGCTGGGTTACGCAGATTAAGAACCGGCCGTACATGCAGGAGTCCGCTGGCGGCATGGCCGTAGTAGCTTGCCTCGAGTCCGAGCGGTTGCATGATTGATTGCAAACCGCGTACGTATTCAGGTAACTGCGCGGGACGAACGGCGGCGTCTTCGATGAACGCCACCGGTTTTCCCGGCCCGATGCATCCGGTCAAAAGCGAAAGACCGGATTTTCGCACGGACCAGACAAGATTCATTTGCGTCCGGTCGGTGACAATTTTTTTGCGTAGTCCGATCTTTCGCGATTCTAGAATCGAAAGGCGTTCCGCAACTTGCCCGTAGAATTCAACAATCAAGATTGCTTCGCAGGGCTTGGTATCGAGTTCGAGTAAGTTGCGCGCTGCCTGAAAATGCAGCTGACCTTTAGTCTGATCCAGAAGCGGTCGATCGATGTGTTCGATAGCGGCTGGTTTGAGATCGAGAAGTTCAACCGTTGCTTGCATTGCTTCGCCGATTGATTGAAAAAAGATAAGGCCTAAACCTTTCTCAGCGGGCAGAGGCGAAATCTTTAATTCTGCAGAAAAGATTGCCGCGAGTGTTCCTTCGCTGCCGGCGAGAATGGTGCTCAGATCATTCGGCGCGCGCAGGAATCGTTCGATGCCGTACCCGGGCCAGCGCTTGATTAAACCCGGCGGCCAGCGCTCGGCCATCTCTGCACTCGCCGCGCAAACAAGCTTCTCTATTTTGGCCCGTTCAGCGCCCAATGAGTCATGGGTCTGCCCGATCTTTTCAACGCGACCGTCTGCCATGACGATCTCCAGTGAGATCACGTGGTCGGCTGTTGTCCCGTAAAGCGGGCAACGCGCGCCGGAAGAATTGTTCGCGATCATTCCGCCAAGCGTGGCGCGCGAACTCGTTGCCACATCAGGCCCGAAGCAAAATCCTTGCGGCTTTAGAAAATCGTTCAGTTGATCCAGAACGACGCCCGCACCAACGCGGACACTGCGCGTCTCAACATTCAAGTCGGTGATCTCTCTGTTGTAGTGCGAGAAATCGACGATTAAACCTTCACCGATCGCGTTTCCAACGAGACTGGTTCCCGCACCACGCGGAGTAACCGCCACGCCCGCATCGGCCGCGGCTCTGATCACCAGACTCGCCTCCTGAGCCCCTTTCGGAAAGGCAACGCCAAGCGGCTCGATCTGATAAATCGACGCGTCCGTTGCGTAAAGCTGACGCGTCAGATTATCAAACCGTGCGTCGCAGCCCGTCTGCCTGATTTTCCTTTCCTGCTCCGAAGTCATTTTGTCATTCTGCGCGAAGTGAAGAATCGCGCATCTCGAGAACAATCAGAGATGTTGCGCTCCGCTCAACATGAGTGCCACCGCAAAAAGGACCAGGTCACAGCAAATTCATCTGCGCATTTTCCGGGAGCGGCTCGGCAAAGCGAACGCCAACCCCAATAAGGCGAACAGGCTTCCCAGTGCGTGCAAATGCTTCTTCGAGGAGAGAGTGAAACGCTTGCAAGCTCGGGGCGAGCCCCGCACGTTCGGCTGTGGTGCGCGTGAAATCGTTGAATTTCAGTTTCACGAAGATTTTCGTGATCTCACGCATGGATTCTTTTTGCGCAAGGTCAGCCATTAAATCCTGGAAGAGCTCTTCGAGCTTTTCTTCGCATTGTTCGAGGTTCGTCAGATCAACGGCGAATGTTTCCTCAGTGCTGAGCGATTTGCGGGGACGATCCGGTTCGACCGGGCGTTCGTCCATGCCCCGACAAAGATCGTAAAGTTCGAGGCCAAATTTGCCGAACAGATCAACAAGCCTGGCGCGCGAAAACCGCTGGAGCTCGCCGCAGGTTTTAATGCCGATTTCTTCGAGTTTTCGCTCGCTCTTCTCCCCGATTCCCCAAATTTTGCGGACGTGCAGTTCTTTCATAAATTCCGGCACTTGTTCCTGTCTCACTTCGAATTGCCCGTTCGGCTTTTCAATTTCACTGGCAATCTTTGCGATCAATTTGTTCGGTCCGATTCCCGCGGAAGATGTCAGTTTCGTTTCCTGAAAAATTGCACTGCGGATTTCCTGTGCCAGCGCTGCCGGAGCAGTCGGGTGCGCAGACACGTCGAGATAAGCTTCATCGAGCGACAGCGGCTCGATTATCGAGGTGAAACGGTAAAGGATCGCGCGGATTACCGCCGCTTCGCGCCGATAAACATCGAACCGCGTCGGCAACACAATCAGATTCGGACAGCGTTGCAGAGCCATGAACGTTGGCATGGCCGAGCGGACTCCGAATTTGCGTGCCTCATAATTGCAGGTGGTCAAGACGCCGCGCCTGTCTCGCGCGCCACCTACGCCTACGGGTTTACCGCGCAATGAAGGGCGATCACGTACCTCGATCGCCGCGTAAAAGCAATCCATATCCAGGTGAATGATTGCTCGTGGCTTCTGTTCATCGCCCACATGAAAATCTCGCATAACCCAAACGCCGAGACCATTCAGCGTTTTCTCGGTTGAAACGCAATTTCTCGCTTTGCAATGAGCGCTTCTTTTTCGATATTAGCCGCTGTAACTTTCTCTCGAAATGGATTCTTCTACTTCCGTTGATACGCATCACGAACCGCACGCGCACGACGCGGCTCACGAACATCACGAACTCGGGTGGTGGCGAAAATACATTTTCTCCACTGACCACAAGGTGATCGGCATTCAGTATGGTCTGTGCGGGCTGACATTCCTCTTCCTCGGCTTTTGCCTCATGATGCTGATGCGGTGGCAACTGGCATATCCAGGGCAGGCACTCCCTGTGATCGGCAAATGGCTGCCACAACTCTTCGGGCCGGGTTCGATGCCGGACGGAAAAATGACGCCGGATTTCTATAACTCGTTAGGTGCCATGCACGGCACGATCATGATTTTTGCCGGCGTCGTGCCGCTTGCCTTTGCTGCTTTCGGCAATTTCGTCGTGCCGCTGCAAATCGGAGCGCCCGATATGACGTTTCCCAAGATCAACGCAGCGAGTTTTTGGGCCTTTGCGGTGGGTGGCGTGATCATGTTGGTCAGCTTCTTCGTGCCCGGAGGACCGGCCAAGAGTGGCTGGACGTCCTATACACCGTTGTCGGACATTGCAGATACTGGTCCTGGCCACAATCTCATATTTAATGGGCAGACGCTCTGGTTGATCGGATTTATTTTTCTGATCACCTCGTCGTTGCTCGGCGCCATCAATTTCATCACGACAATCATTCAGCTACGAGCCAAGGGTCTGACCTGGATGCGGCTACCGTTCTTTGTCTGGGCGCAATTTGTCACCGCATTTCTGCTGGTGCTGGCATTCCCGCCGCTGGAGGCCGCAATCATCATGCAGTTAATGGATCGCGTGGCGCACACCAGTTTCTTCCTGCCGGCCGGCCTGGTCGTCAATGGCGTGCCGGCGTACATCAGCGGCGGCGGCAGCCCGCTTTTATGGCAACATCTGTTCTGGTTTCTTGGGCATCCGGAAGTTTACGTGTTGATATTGCCGGCCTTCGGCATTGTGGCCGAGATTTTAGCCAACAATTCGCGAAAACCCCTGTGGGGTTATAAATCGCTGGTGTTCTCGGTGCTCGTGATCGGCTTTCTATCGTTCATCGTTTGGGCGCACCATATGTGGCTGACGGGCATGGGCGCGGCGGTCAGCGCATTTTTCCAGACCACTACGTTGCTGATCTCGATTCCGTCGGTGATCATCTTGAGCGCCTTCTTTATTTCACTCTGGGGCGGCTCCATCCGATTCACCGTGCCGATGCTTTTTGCCACCGCCTTTCTGCCAATGTTTGGAATCGGCGGGCTAACCGGAATTCCGCTGGCGTTTAATTCGGCCGATCTTTATCTGCACGACACCTATTACGTTATCGCGCACTTCCATTACATCGTCGCACCTGGCACTATTTTCGGGCTCTTTCGCCGGCATCTATTTCTGGTTTCCGAAAGCAACCGGCCGCAAGATGAACGATTTCTGGGGAAAAGTGCATTTCTGGCCAACGCTGATCTGCATGAACCTGATTTTTTTGCCGATGTTTTTGCAGGGAATGGCCGGAATGCATCGCCGCTGGTACGACGGCGGGCAGGGATGGACCGTTGCGAACGACCACACGATCTGGGGATTGACCGGTTTTGAGTGGAACAAGCCGATTTCATGGGCGGCGTGGATCATGGGGCTCGCTCAAATTCCTTTCATCATCAATTTCTTCTGGAGCATTAAGCGCGGCGAAAAAGTGAATGACAATCCGTGGGAAGCGACCACCCTGGAGTGGACTGCGCCTTCGCCACCGCCCCACGGAAATTTCGTCACGACACCGGTCGCCTATCGCGGGCCGTATGAATACAGCCTGCCCGGCCGGGAGCGCGATTTCACCATGCAAAATGAGCCAGTGGAACCCGCTGAGCGAACGCCACGCAAACCTCCAGCAGATCTCGTTCCGGTGTAGCTGAATCGCGACTACTGAACGCATGGAAATTCCATACACAGTTTCTAACCGCCCTGACACCGGCCTTTGGAATGCGAAGATCGGGATCTGGCTTTTCCTGGCATCGGAAGTGATGCTCTTTGGAGGCCTTTTCTCCGCTTACATTTTTCTACGGATCGACTCGCCGCCGGGCATGTGGCCACATGGATTGCTTAACGTTCCGGTTGGCACGATGAACACCGCGATCCTGATCATGTCGTCGGTGACGGTCGTCCTGGCATGGGCGTCACTGAAGATGCGAAAGTATAACGCTTATTGGTGGTACATGCTCGCCACGATTTCATGCGGCATCATCTTCTTGACCGTGAAACTCGCTTATGAATGGCCGCAGAAGTTCGATCACTTCGGCGTTTACATTAAAACGGAAGCCCTTGGGAAATATGAACAGTATCTGGGCAACGAATATGCCACGGAGAAAGGCCTTCCGCCGCGGCTTGAGATCACAGGACATTTGCACAATCGCGCGGCCCTGAAGGATCCCAACATCAAAGAATATGAAATAGCGCTCGACCCGCTGAACGCTGATCCAACAAATCCGGCGATGGATCGGCCCCACTTCTGGCCGCGTCCTGCGACGGAAAAGATCGCCACCATCGAAAAGGAGGACGTGCAATATGCGACGATGTTTCTGCCAAGGCACAGCGCCTATTTTGCCAGCTATTTTACCATCACCGGATTGCACGGTCTGCACGTGCTCGGCGGCGTGCTGGTGTTCATTTACATGTGGCTTCCGGTCAGCAAGCGCCTTTACCAGCGCAACCCCGAACACCTGGCCAATCGCGTCGAGGTGAGTGGGCTTTTCTGGCACTTCGTTGACCTTGTCTGGATTTTTGTCTTTCCACTTTTTTACCTGCTGTAAGTCATGAACAATCCGCCTGACATTTCGCAAGACCCGAAGGAATACGAGGAATACGCGCACGGCATTCGCAAGCATGTTCGCGGATATTTGATTGTGGGCGCCATGCTGCTGGCATTCACAGCTATCACTGTTGCTCTGTCGTACGTTCATTTTGGCACACAAAAGGCAAACATCGCGGTGGCAATGCTGGTCGCCACGTTGAAGGCCGGGCTCGTGGCGGCAATTTTCATGCATCTCGCCGCGGAGAAACGGCTGATCTATCGCATACTGGTTTTTACCGGTTTTTTTGTGCTCGGCCTCTTCTGGCTTACATTATTCGCCTGGTACGACTATCCGATCTTTCACTAAATGTCGCTTAAGGCTTTCCATATTGTTTTCATAATTTTTTCGACGCTGCTCGCGGTCGGCACCGGTGTGTGGTGCCTCTGGGTTAACTTCGTGGAAGGCGCACCGACGTACGTTGCCGGTGCGGTGGCATCGTTCGTGGTTGCGATTGCGCTGATGGTATATGGAGTCTGGTTTTACAGGAAAATGAAGCGGCTACGGATCATCACATGAAAAAAATTTGGTCATTACTGTTGGTAGCGACGTTGTTCGTCGTACAGCAAGCTGCGGCGTGTCCGTTCTGCTACGGCGCGAAAGACGGGAAGTCGACCGAGCATATGGCCGTTGCGATCTGGTTTCTGTTTGGCGCAGTGATGTCGGTCATCGGTGGAATCGGCGCATTTAGTTTTCATTTGTGGCGCCATGGTCGCATGCCCATCGAGCCCCATCAGGAGCTCACACAGGAAGACTTGACGAAGTATGAATAGCCTGGCGCTGATCAACGAATTTCTGGGTCAGCCGCCGAACGCCTCGTCGCACGGGTTTCAAATCGACCACATCCTTGAATTTTGTCATTGGTTCATGGGTGCGCTGTTTGTCGGTTGGTCGGTCTTTTTTATTTTCGTCCTGATTCGCTTCCGGAAGCGGCGACAGCCCCATGCGAATCATCTTGGTGTGACGAGCCCCATTTCAACGCATTTGGAATTTTCAGTTGTTCTGATTGAAGCGGTGTTGCTGCTGGGATTCGCAATTCCACTTTGGGGAAAGCGCGTGAATCAGTTTCCGCCCGGCAAAGACGCGTTATTGGTGCACGTAGTCGCGCAGCAATTCAGCTTCAATTATCATTTGCCCGGACCGGATGGATTATTTGGAAAGCGCGACGTTAACCTTGTATCCAATTCCAACCCGCTCGGTCTTGATCCGAACGATCCGGCTGGCAAAGACGACATCGTCACCGCGGGCGAACTTCATGTCCCGGTCGATCGACCGGTGGTTGCGGAGCTTTCTTCGAAAGATGTGATCCACGATTTTTTTGTGACCGACATGCGGATCGCGGGCGACGCGATTCCCGGTTCTTTAATTCCGATCTGGTTCACGCCGATCAAGACTGGAACTTATGAGGTGATTTGCGGCCAATTGTGCGGACTTGGCCATTACGGAATGAAAGGCACACTGGTGGTCGACACGCCGCAGGATTATCAAGCGTGGCTGAAAGAACGCGCCGAACTCGCCGGAACACAAGCGACTCCGCCCGCGCCGGCCCAGCGCCCGCCAGGCGAGCCGCCCATCGGGCCTACTCCCGGCACAATTCCACCACCTGGCGGACCTCAACACAAAAATCCTGGCGAGCAGCCGCAAGCACCGGCTCCGCAGCAGCAAAGCGCTCCACCTCAAAGCGGAGCAGCCCCAAGTCCGGGTTTATAGTCGCAAGCGGTCAGGATCCGATCAGCGTGTCCCCCGGAACCGCGGTTTACTACGGTAAAGGAATCCTCGGCGTTTTGTCTGCAGAGGCTTCCCAGAGCCGAGCCAGCTTAAGTACAGTTTCCTGTTTATCGCGCACGTGTGCGCCAACTGAGCTCGAAAATCATGGTCTGGGAGTTGGGGGTGGGCCGCGGCCGAACACGTGGTTCGCCTAGATGGAGCATGTAAACTCCGCGTCCAAATGTCGCAGCGGCAAGGTAACGGTTCGTTGCATTGAACGATAGCGCGGTAACTATCATTCCTTTCGGTATACCATCGCTCATGTTACCCCATGTCGATCCGCCATCGGTGCTGGCAAAAACGCCTGCGTTACAAGCGGCGAAGACATGTTCAGGATTCGCGGGATCGATGGCTATGTCGCGATAAATGAGGTCATGGATCCCTTGTTGGATCCAGGTCGCTCCCATGTCGGTAGTCTTGTACACGCCTGAATTGCATGCAAGATATGCGGTTCGCGGGTCGGTTGGATGGACGCTCACGCCATGGATTCCACACAGGCTGCCAGCTTGTGTTACTTGAATCCACTCCGCGCCGTTACCTTCGCCGGCAGTTGGAAGTAACAAAGACAGCATTCTCATTTTTGACGGCATAGATAACATTCGGGTTACTCGGAGCCTCGGTGGCAGCGGTCACATAGTTCCCGTAGTATTCAGCAACCGGTCGTCCAATTGTTGTCCAAGTCACCGGCGAAGCCGTCGCATCGAGGGTTCGGACCACCTGCTGGCAAGCCGCCAGAAGATGTTTTGGAGATGATGGGTTCATGCTGAATGGCGGAAAGAAAGCGCAGTCAGCGTCTTCCTCCAATTTGGTTGGAGCGATATTGGTTGATTGTTGAGTTTGCGTGTTGAACCTCGTGAACGAATTGCGATCGTATATGACGTAGTAGATCCAGGTGCTGTCACTCGGATCGATGAGATCGTGACTGGAATCGCCTCCCGGGGGGAGCATGACCCAGTGAGCGCCCGCGCTTCTGAAAACAACGCCATTGTCTTGCGTCCCTGCGATCATGCTGCCGTCTGCGCTCAAGGCCACGCTATACATCAGCGCGCCGGGAAAGTTTTGATTAAGGTTTGTCCAATCCAGTCCGTGGTTCATCGAGCTTACAACCCCGCCATCATTGCCGCCGTAAACGACGCCCGGAACTGTTTGCGAGAAGGAGATCACTCGTTGATCGGTGTGTATGGCGCGTCTCGGATCGAGATCTCCCCACCAGTGGCCTGTTTCGGCCCAGGTTTCGCCTTCGTCGGTCGTGCGATAAAGAGCCAGGTTCCCTCCAAGAATGATCCGTGGATTGGCGGGATCCACAGCGAACACCCAGAAGCCGATGTTCCCGCAGCGGTTGGCACAGCTGTCGGCACAAACCGGTGGGCCAGGTGGATCGGGGTTTGCACAGACTTCAGGAGCGCAGGGGCAACGGGTTGGGATTTGGACCCAGGTCGCTCCGCGGTCTATGGATTTATACAGATTATGATCCGGGTCGCCGGGGCCGAGAAGGTAAAGCGTGGAGCTTTGTCGAAGCAACATGGACTTCACCACACTTAGTCGATTGTGTGAATGTAGAAGGACGTCATGTATTTTAGTCCAGATGTTACCCGAATCCGTGCTCCTGAACGTCCCGCCGTCATCGGTAACATAGAGGGTAGATGGAAAGGTCGCAGCATCGATGGCGACATCGTAGACTCCTCCTTGGCGCTTTTGCGTCCAACTCGTGCCGCTATCAGTTGAGCGCCACAACCCCGAGGTGTTGCCGACATACAGTGTCGTGTTCAATTCGGTGCCCGAAGCGTTCGAATCGATAGCAATTGCCCTCACGTAAGTGCCTGCAAAGCAATCGCCGCCCAGGGGACTACTCCAGGTTACTCCTCCATCAAACGATCGGTAAAGGCCGACGCTGTAGGGTCCGTAGTCCTCTCGACCGGTGCCTGCGTAAACTGCATTGGACGCATTAGGATCAACAGCGATGACACTGACACTTTGCGAACTCCACGCGTCGGATAAATATTGCCACGTGAAGCCGCCGTCGCTCGTCTTGGCCAGTCCGCCAAAGGTTCCTGTATAGACAACGCTTGCGTTGAATGGGTCGATCGCCAGGGCATGGACCATTGCTCCTGCGTTACCACCGTAACTGTTCTCAATGGGATAAATCATCGGCAAAGTCCACGATCGCTCTCTTTCCAGCGTTTCGAACGAAGTGAATCTGCCGTCCTGCAGTAGCGGGCTTGGAGGCAATACACGCGCCATCGCTCGCCCAGCTTCGTACGCCTGCGGCGAAATCCCTCCTGGCCCCGTGCCAAAGAATCGGTTAAGAAATTCACCACGTTTCTTGAGATAGTCGGGATCTCTGTCGCGCTCCGCAGGAGCAACGTCGGCCAATCTAACATCGCTCTGTGTTCCGCCGCGAGGCGAATTGGCGATCGCGCTAAAACACATCAGTAACACACCCACAAGCAGTAAGGATGCTGGGAGGACATATCCTTTCGGAATCAGGCAGTTTGTTTTCATGCCCGTTCCTTCGGAAACCTTTGTTAGGCGTGGCAGACAAAATGCAGTAGCGTTTTGTTAGAGCCTGACGTCTGGTGCTATCTGAAGCGGCACTCGCTACGCCGGATTCGGCCCGCTTCTTTGCAGCTATGATGGTGAGAATAAGCAAAAAGCCGTCACGAAATGGCGTGACGGCTTTTTCACCAGCTTGGTTGCTGCCAGTTAATTGGAAATGTAGTGTATGTCTAAGCGACTATATGCGCTAAGACCGTAAGCCAGATGCAGGCAAGTAACAGCACGATCAGGGCGGGTACGGTATCAGGACCTTCGATAAAGAAACTTGATTGCTCGTTTGTTTCGTTCTCGGATGCGGATCGATAAGATTTCTCACGTCTCAGCTTTTGCATTTCGGGTTCCTTTTGGATCGCATTCTTCATTTACCTGTTCCTTCGGAAAAGGGTTAGCCCGCGTGGCAAAAGATTTCTGAAATCTTTAACGCCTACCACAGGCACGATCGCGTAGATGGTCAGAACCGCGGAAGGCTTAAGTCGAAAAATGAAGGAGAGATTTGGCGTACCAAAGTTAAGCCTTACTTAGGTGCGAGGGAGGCGACGATTTTTTCAAAGCGCGGATCGCTGCGGAGCGGGTCCCAGAACGGGAGCAGTTTTAAGGAACCGTAGCTCAGCATGACCGATGCAAGGGGAGCACGCAGCCCAGCTTCGAGTTGCTGCAAAGCGAACTCTTTATCGGCCGCCCACGCTGCCGTGATGGCGGAATATTGAAGGACGTAACTACCACTAATGACGTCTTTTCCCAGCGGGGAGAGCGCGATCGCTCGACGGCGTTCGTCCAACGCCAGGTCTTTGCGCCCAAGAGCAGCGTCGATTAAGCCGAGGACGCAGAGCGGCGGGCCATAGTCCGGCTGCGCATGCACGATCTTTTCCTGCTGAGCGCGAGCGGCTTCAAACGCAGTGCGCGCTCTGGCCTCATCTTTGGTCATGCGCGCCAGCAGACCTTCCGCAAAGCTGCGGCTCAGAATAATCGTCCCTTCGCTATAGCATGGATTGTCGCCCAGCGCGACGAGTGCTCGTTCAGCCGCAGCCGGATTGCGTTCGGCCAGAGCGCAAAAGAACCAGACGTCCGCGGCGCTGGCAATGGCGCCCGGTCCTTGCGCCAGGATTGCGTCGATTGTCTGGTGGAGGGGCTGGCTGTCCCCCTTCCAGCAGAGATAAAATAGTCCACGATTCGCCCGCGTCTCGACGTTGCCGGGCATGATTGCTAGCATGCGGTCCAGCGCAGCGATTGACTCAGCGTAGCGTCTCAGATTTTGGAAACCAAGCGCGATTTGTTGCAGAGTAATAAAGTTGCGCGGGTCCAGCTCCACCGCGCGCTGCAGGTTGCGCAGAGCTTCCTTCTGCTGGCCGCGCCGCCGCAGAATGTAGCCGGTCAGTTCGAAGAGACGCGGATCATTGGGTAATGCTCGCCACGGAATCTCCAATTCGGCGAGGGCGCCGTCATAATCGCGCAGCCCGTAGTAGAGATAGTTGTGCGCGTGCCAAATGCGTTTCGGCAGCATCCGGTCGAAGCCGTGCCGCTGCTTGCAGAGAGGCTCCAGCCAGGGCAAGCCGGGCGGGCGTGTGATCAGACCCCGAGACCGCATAAAGGTCTTCGTGGGCACCGGCGAGCAGGCAGTAGGCGACGAAAAATGAGGGATCGCGCTTCACCGCTTCATCCAGAAGTTCAATTGCCTCCCGCCGATCTTGATCCTGCGCCGCGCTGAAACCTACCGTGAGGAGAAGTGGCTTCGCCCGGCTGTAAAGGTCGAAAGCCGCCAGATCAGTGGTGGGCGGCTGCTCGATGGCTTTCTTCTCGTTAGGCGAGAGCTTTGCCTGTAACTGATCGGCAATCGCCTTGGCGATTTCGCTCTGGATGGCGAAGACATCGGCCAGATCGCGATCGTAGGTTTGCGCCCACAGATGCGCATCGGTCCGCGCGTCGAGCAACTGCGCATTTACCCGCACTTTGTTGGCCGCGCGCTGCACACTCCCTTCGACAATATGTGCCACGCCGAGTTGCTGTCCGATCTCGCGCAGATTGCGCGGCGCGTCGCTTCTGTAATGCATGACGCTCGTGCGGCTGATCACTTTCAAGTCGGCGATTTTTGCCAGGTCCGTAAGAATCTCATCCTGCACTCCATCAGTGAAATAGGCGTTCTCTTTGTCGCTGCTCCGATTTTCAAACGGAAGGACCGCGATGCTTTTTTCCACGGTAGCGGCGAGCGAACGAGCCGGTTCGTTGCGCAAAAAAGAGAGAAGCGCAGCGGCGAGCGCCACCGCCGCCAGCAGCGCGATCGCTGCGGCTGCGAGAGTAACGCGCATCCGTCGCGCGCTGCGTGCTTCTGACGAGCAACCTTGCAGGCGCGCTGCTAATTCGTGCGTGCCAGGCCGGGAAGCCGGCTCTATCGCGATCATTGATTTGAGCAGTGACCTGAGACGGGACGGAACGTGCGCGGCCTTGAGTTGTTCGATGGGAAGCACGTTTGATTGTTGGGCGCGATGAATCTCCTCCACGCTACGCCCTGAAAATGGGGTTTTCCCGGTAAGTGCGAACCAGAGTGTTTCGCCTAACGAGTATATGTCAGAGCGCACGTCGAGCGCGGAATGGTCAAATTGTTCCGGACTGGCGAATGCGGGCGTACCCACGAATCTGTCATGGGTCAGCGACTTCGAATCCGTCGCAGTGTGGAAAGCTTTTGCCAAACCGAAATCGATTATTTTCACCACCGGAATCCGGCTCTTACGAAGCGCGCGTATTTTACTTCGCTTGGACCGAGTTTGATCGCTCTCCATCACTTCGGGTTCATCCGCATTCACGAGCATCAAATTTGCTGGCTTTAAATCACGATGCACTAACCCGTGTTTCTCTGCAGCAGCCAGGGCCGAGGTGACTTGCTTTGCAATTCCGATGGTCGTACACGCATCGAGCGGCCCGGCGCGGCGGACGCGATCATCGAGGGTTTCGCCCTCGATCAGTTCCATCGCGTAAAAATATTGGCCTGTCTCAAGGCGCATTCCAAATTGGTGAATGATAGCGATGTTTTCGTGTCGCAGTGACGCGGCTGCACGGGCTTCGCGCAGAAAGCGTTCGCGGGCGTCGGCGCTTCGCTCAGCGATGTCGCTTTTAATGATCTTCAGTGCGACTTTCCGCTGGAGCGACGTGTCGGTGGCGCGATAGGTCACCCCCATCGCTCCGCGGCCAAGCTCGTAGAGACTACCGTCTGCGTGACAATCAATTTCGTAAACTCCGAAGCGCCTGCCGTTCTCGAAACCGTCTTCGAGGGAATCTTGCGCCACTTCTTCTTCGCTGCCGATTCCGACACGTAATAAACAGGACATGCAGCCGAGCCCGCCACCGGATGTTTTCTCTAGCGCAGCGCCGCAGGTCGGACAGATCAAAAGCTGCTGCGAGGAGGGTTGCATTTGTTTTAGCTAAGTTACGAGCTTACCTGGACCAGACCTGGGCAACGATTGCCCCATTTTGAGTTCGATTTCTTCTTTAACTTCGGGGGACATCTCAAGTTACCTCAGGACGAGATTTTTGATAACCGCTCCGCAAGCCGAAGTCGAGCCTAAAACTAGCGCAGCCAAATCTTTGCGAATACGTCACCAACATAAGAACACTCCTCGCAATAAAGGGGAGGGCACTCTGCGCAGGCATTCAATGCAATGCCTGATTCCGCCAACCGGAGAGGCTGTTCTTGCAGACTCCGACGCCAGATCGTCTGCTATGATAATCATTTCTCCTTCAAATGGCGGCGCGGGTGTGACCGGAAAAGGCGGTCGTAAGACCGCTAATGCTTGCGATACAAAAGCCAGTGAAATGAACGTAAACACGACGATGCACCTGATTTTCGTTGCCTCGAGTACTTTCACGGCAGTTCGAACTCCTTTCCCAAACTAATTTCCTCTGCGATTAAATTGTCGACGCGAATCTTTGTTTCCTCCGCCGTTTCAACACGCGCCCACTCTGCTTTGACTGACTCGCCAACTGCAATGGGTAATCCCGTATCTAAATTGTAAACGATAAAAGTTTTCATAACTCGAATCTCCTTTCATTGTTTTACCTTCTCTGATTTGGATCTCACTGAAGTACTTCGGCGGATCCGGCGCGATATTGCAGAAAATTCAGGGAAGTATCCGATTTCGGATCGCAGAGGACGACGGAGTTGCTTGAGTGCAATAACAAGACGGACCGCTTAGCTATTCTCGCCTTGCCCAGAATGGGGCAATTCCCTTTTCAAGCCAGGTCTCCGATGCCGTATTTGGCCCGCGCCTAAAGCCCGATTCCACCTTCCGCTACCGTGCGGCTAAGACGCGGCATAAATATCGTAGTTCTTCGTCCACGTCTTCGGCTTCGAACACCGTATCGCGTACGACTTCGCGTAGGATCGCACGATAACGTTTGCGCAATCGGGCCACATCGCTCCGCAATGTAGCGACCGGTCGGTGCGTTCGTTCGGCCATTTGCTCGTAAGGGATCGCCGACTCTTCAGTGGCTGAAAGATACGGCATCAAATGGCTAAGAAGCTCCGCTTTGCCGGCCAGCGCGCACTCTTGCGTCAGCCGATCCAGCGCCTGGCGCAGTAGCAAGGCGGCCCATTCACGATCGTAGACTTCTTCCGGTTGCCATTTCGTTGCTCGCGCAATTTGCGACTCCGCTTCTGCGGTAGCTTGATCGTCCAAGTTCTGAAGAATCATCCCGCCGCCGCGTTTCAAAGCTCGTCCACGATCGCGCACATCGGCTACGAAATGTTTCAGTGTGCCGAGGAGAAAAGAACGGAACCGTCCCTTCTCGCGGTTGGCGCGCGCGTATGCACGAGTCTCGATCAGATCAGCGAAAAAGCCCTGGACCAAATCCCGCGCATCCTCTGCGCCATGTCCCTGTCGGCGTAGGAAGGAATACAACGGACGCCAGTAAATATGGCATAGTTCCGACAGCGCATTGAATGCGTGATCGGAAACCGTGGCGGAATTGCCCGCCTCCACGACGATTGACCAACGAGTCGAGGCGAATGACTGGTAGCGACTTTCCGCCTCGCCACAGGGTGACCTGGGGGTTGCGTTCACGGCGCTTATCAAAATAACCAAAACTCCGTTATCGCTGCAAGGCTTTAAGCGAGCTGACTCCGCGCTGCTCACGTAGCGTCCCGGCGGGGAACTGTCGAATTGCGGCCGCTGTGATTACAATCCTGCTTGCATTTGTCTGATCCGTCTTAGTTGTCGTATTCTTTCCCGTGAGTAAATCGGCTACATGGCTGAACCGTTTCGCATGGCTGACATGCATCGCCACGCTTCTGCTCATTTGTAGCGGTGGCATGGTAACTAGCAAAAACGTCGGCCTGGCCGTGCCGGATTGGCCGACCACGTTCGGCTACAACATGTTTCTCTTCCCGGTCTCGAAATGGGTTGGCGGAATTTTATTCGAGCATACGCACCGTTTGATGGGATCGCTGGTTGGATTTCTTACAATCATTCTCGCGGTCTGGCTTTGGCTATGCGAAGACCGGCGATGGGTTCGCAACCTCGGAGCAATCGCAGTTGCCGGCGTGATTTTGCAGGGAATTTTGGGAGGCCTTCGCGTCACGATGATGAAAGATCAGATTGGGATCTTTCATGCCTGCATCGCCCAGGCTTTTCTCGGTCTGCTGGTTTTTATCGCGCTTGTCACGACCCAATTCTGGCGCTCGCTTGTGAATCGACACGTCGATACTCGAGGACTTGGTTCGATAAAGAGACTAGCGTTTGCAATCACGGTCGCGATTTACGTCCAGTTGGCGCTCGGCGCGACGATGCGCCATCAGCACCGCGATCTGGCGATTTTGGATTTTCCCACCGCGAACGGCGCATGGCTTCCCGACACCAGTGCGACTGCCTTGGCGAAAATCAATGCGTGGCGCGATGCCCGCGCCTTGTCGAACGTCACCGCGTTCCAAATCTGGCTTCAAATGGCGCATCGTTTTCTCGCGTTGATTATTGCGATTGGAATCATCGCGTTTTGCGTGCGCACTTGGAGATATGATCGCGGTTTTGTTGTTCTTAAGCGTATATCAGTTTTCTGGTTCGCTCTGGTGCTTTGTCAGATTGCGCTCGGTGCATGGGTGATCTGGAGTAACAAAGCCGCCGATATCGCCACCGCGCATGTCGCGCTCGGCGCCATCATGCTATCTTTTGGTGTGAGCATTAGCGCGATTTGCTGGCGAATTTTAGAGACAGAAACTGATAAATCGCGCCAGCCAGATGTATCCAGACCGATCGCGGCATGAAAACGGCTGCAATTGAAAATCCGACACTCGCATCGTCGCGCCATGGCTTTGCGAGCGATCTCGCTGAACTAGTCAAAGCGCGACTCACGTTACTCGTCCTGCTAACCACAGCTGTAGGATTTTATCTCGGCTCGGAAACGCCCATCGAGTACCGCGCACTCTTTAACACGGTTTTCGGAACTGCGGCTGCAGCCGCAGGCGCGGCCGCTCTCAACCAATGGTGGGAACGCAGAGCCGACGCGCTCATGCGCCGCACCAGAACGCGTCCAATTCCGGCAGGTCGCATGTCGGCGTGGCAAGCCCTCGCCCTTGGTGCGGCGCTGTCAGTCTTTGGAGTCGTGTACCTGGCGATTCTTTGTAATACGCTCAGTGCCGCTTTGGCGGCGATCACTATCGCGATCTACATCTTCGCTTATACACCTCTTAAACGTGCCAGCACGGCGAACACCGCTGTCGGTGCGATTCCGGGCGCTATTCCTCCGATGATCGGCTGGGCGGCTGCGCGCGGGGACATCGGCCTCGGCGCGTGGAGTCTCTTTGTGATCGTGTTTCTTTGGCAACTGCCCCACTTCTTCGCCATTGCCTGGATGTGCCGCGAAGACTATTCGCGCGCCGGTTTCCGCATGATTTCGGGTGACGATTCCAGTGGCGAACGCAGCGCCAGTCAAAGCGTTTTTTTCTGTATTCTGCTTCTGATCCTGGCGGGTCTACCCGCCTTTGTTGGAATTGCGAGTTACGTTTATGAAGCGATCGAGCTTTTGTTGGGCGGCGATATTCGTCGACATCGCGATGCGCTTTTTGCGCCTGCGCACCCAGAGCGCCGCGCGTTTACTGTTCATCGCGTCTATTATTTATCTTCCTTTGCTACTCGGCGCACTAGTGCTGACGAAATCATGAACGCGACTCCGGACCCGTTGTCGAACCATTTTGCGAAGCCGCGGACAAATGCTGTAGTGGCCGCTGTTCTTAGCTGAAAACACGTGGCGCGATCATCGGTCGTGTGCCGGATGCGCTGAGGACAGCGCACGCTACAGCCTCTGTAGATTAAGCGATTATGAATACTCCTTCTGCCACAGTGAATCGTGCACCAACCCGCAGTGGCATCGTTTGGAAAGTGATCCTGATTCTTATCCCGCTTATTACGGTCGGAGCTTTGTTGTGGTTGCGTAGCGTCGAGGTGTCAGCTCTGCGGCAGCGCACCGTTTCTTCCTACGGCGCGGTGCCCAGTTTTCAGCTGACAAATCAAAACGGGCAGCCTTTCGGGTCAGCGCAGCTAGCGGGCAAAATCTGGATAGCGGATTTTATCTATACAACGTGCCCCGGGCCATGCCCGATGATCAGCGGGCGCATGAGCGAATTGCAAAAGCCGTTGGAAAAAACGGACGTGCACCTGGTCTCGTTCAGTGTCGATCCGGAGAAAGACACGCCGAAAGTGTTGCGCGGTTATGCCGAGAGTTTGCAGGCTGAGCCGGGACGGTGGGATTTTCTCACTGGACCGAAATCTGCGATCTACAAACTTTCGCATGACGGTTTCAAACTTGCGGTTTCTGATGGGAGCGAAGAGCAAGGAATTCCGGTCCACAGCACGCGAATGGTATTGGTGGACCGAAACGGCCAGATCCGCGGCTACTACGATACGACCGAACCGGAAGCGATCACGAAACTGCTCGCCGACACCAATCATTTGCTGCGCGAACAACCGAAGTAATCATTAACACCGGCCTTCAAGTCCGTGCTGAAAGCGGTCGGGGTTCAAAGCCGTTTCAACGGCTTGCTTGACCCTAACTCGATAAGCCGTTCAGACCGCTGGCGGTCGCGCGCGTCTCGATCCACACCGGCTTCAAAGCCGGTGTTAATGAGAATTTGCGATAGTGTTAACTATCCAACCGGTTCCAGCCCGGCGCTGGGTCCTTCTTCACAGACCACGCGCAGATAATTGCTGTATTCGTTTTTCGGTAACCGATCGATGATCCCGGCGAGATCGGATTGACTGATGAAACCCATTCGCAGAGCGACCTCCTCCAGGCATGCGATCTTCAATCCCTGCCGATGTTCGATCGTCGCGATGTAGTTGCCAGCTTCCAGCAGGGTGGTCGTGGTGCCGGTGTCGAGCCAGGCCATGCCTCGGCTGAGCAGTTTCACGTGCAACTGGTTCTGCTTCAGATAAAGCAGGTTCAGATCCGTAATCTCCAGTTCGTTACGCGCTGATGGGCGCAGGGTCCTGCAAAGATCGACGACTTGATCGTCGTAAACGTAAAGCCCCGGCACGGCAAAAGAGCTTTTCGGCTGTTTCGGTTTTTCTTCGAGGCTGATCGCTCTGCCTTTGGCGTCGAACTCAACTACGCCGTAACGCTCGGGATCGCGAACTTGATAGGCGAAAATGCACGCGCCGCGCTCGATGGCCAGCGCTTCACGATAGAAATCGAGTTTTCCATAGAAAATGTTGTCGCCCAGAATGAGCGACGCACCGGAGTCTCCGATGAACTTCGCTCCGATCAAAAAAGCCTGTGCGATCCCTTCGGGCTTCGGCTGCTCGGCGTATTCGATGCGAATACCAAGATGGGCGCCGTTGCCCAAATAATCTTCGAGCATCGGCAAATCTTTGGGAGTTGAAATGATCAGGACCTCCCGTAAGCCGCCGAGCATCAGAGTGGCCAGCGGATAGCAAATCATCGGCTTGTCGTAAATCGGCAGCAGTTGTTTGCACATGATCTTGGTGAGCGGGAACAGACGTGTCCCCGCGCCGCCAGCGAGTAAAATGGCTTTTTTCATTTTCGATTTTCCTTTTTCGATCTTCGATCAGTGCTACTCCAATGCAAAAGGAGTTCCGCCCACTGTTGCCAGAATCGTGCGCCCGTCGTCAAATCGATCCCGGTCTTTTTCGCGACAAACCCGAGCGCCTTCCGGGGAGCAGACCGGAACGTGGTTTTATCCAAAAGGAACGCTGTATCAGTGTAGGGCGTTTCTGTGAAACGCCGACGTTGTTGCGATCCGGCGTCTGACACAGACGCCCTACCATATGGCTCGACCAGTTTCCGGTTGCTTAGGCGGCCGCCCGTACATTCAGCCAGAGCGTTCTGAATCCAGTTTCGAGATAACTCTGACCGGGGCTCGATCGTAGCGCTGACGGTCACGTTCAAAAGTTTCTTTAGCATGAGTGCGCAGACCAGTGCACGCGAACTTGTAGCGTGAATGTGCGATACATTTCGCTCTTGCAGCAATTTTCGGAGTCCGAGAGCAAAACGGGCCTGCCGCAGAAAGATTGTGTCTGGTGCACGGCTCTTCTGTTGTGCCCGGCCTTCCTCCAATTTTTGTGCAATGGCCCGGTTTGCGCGCCATTCCGCTTCCAACACCATCGCATCCGGCAGAAATTCGAGCGAGGTTGCAACTTGCTGCATGTCACCCTTCAGCCGCACGGAGGAATTCAATTCACACACAAACGGCACGATGGGGACGCCGCGACGTTCCATTTCATTAAGCTCGCGCTCCAGAAGCGGCAATTCGTGATCGGGCCAACGATCGATCAGGTAAGCAATCTCTTTAGCGGCTTCGCGACTCGAAGCACGTTGGCGAGCGGATCTGGTTTCGGAAGTAATGCTGATCGTGAAAGGTTTGCGTCACTCCCAGGGCTACAACTCCGCTCGAACATCTCGACCAGCGGCACAACCGTATTTTCAATTTGGAAATGCTGCTCAATTCGCTGACGCGCGGCGCGGCCGTACCGTAATCGCAGGTCGGGATCGTGCAGCAATTGCTCGAGCGCATTAGTGAGCGCAGAAGAATCGCCCGGTGAAATCAAAACGCCGGTCTCACCCTGCACGACTAATTCGGGAATGCCGGCGAGCTGAGTGGACACCACCGGTCGTGCGGACGCCATCGCTTCGAGAATCACCGTCGGAAATACGTCAGTGGCTCCCTGCGCGTCGGTAGTCGAAGCCAGCGCGAAAATGTCAGCCGCTCGAAGCTTTTCGAGAACTGTCTTTTGCGACAGCGATCCCAGCAGATTTACTCGCGAGGAAAGATTCAATTGTTCAATTTTTGCCTGAAGAGTGTCGCGCAACGGGCCGTCGCCGATAATTTCGCAGACAAAGTCAGATCCGCGGCGCGCAAGCTCAGCGCACGCGTGAATGAGGTCCTCGAAACCTTTGAATGCAACCAACCGTCCAACGCTCAAGATGCGTGGCACTTTGTTTTGCGAGCTATAGCCGCCTCGTTCTGTCGAGGCGTCGCACGGAAAACGTTCGAGATCAATGCCGTTATAAACTCGCTGAATTTTCGCCGCTGAATCTGGACAGCGTTGGCGAAGCAGATCACGGCTGTAATCCGTTTCTGCCGCGACAAATTCCGCAGCCGCACAGATTTCGCGGAGGAGATCGTCGCTACCGAGATCCTTCATGAAATCCTGGCCGTGCGCCGTGACGCTGAATGGAATTCCTGAGATTTCCTTGAGGAAAACCGCAGTGTGCGCTGCGCGATTAGCGAAATGGACGTGCACATGATCTACGCCGTTGCGCGCGAAAAAATCGGCGAAATACAGGGCATTGCGCGCGCGCAGTTCTGCCTTCACACCGGGTCCGTATTTTTGCTCGTGTTGCTGGACGAGCTTCTCCGGCCATTTGATCCGCGGCGGTGAACTCGGGTCCGTTTTCGCATTCTTTTCCCAGATCATCAGGATTTGCTGGGGCGGCGCGTAGTGAATCGGTGCACGCAGCGCAGCGATATGTTCATGGCGCAAACTGGCAAGCGGCGGATAAATCGAGCCGATCACAAGCTCCATGCCGCGCCGTTCCAGCGCCAGCATCTCCGCGTCGCAAAACGTCTGCGAAATTACCGGGTACCGGGAGTAAAGATAACCGATTTTCATTGCGGGAAGCCAATACTGGAAACCGAATCGAGAGTACCTAACGTTGTAGGGCAAGCGCGTCGCTTGCCTGTTTCCTTGTTGAATTCGTAACGGTACGGCCAGTCTTCCCACTTTTTTACAAGTCCTGCACGCACCGGATTTTCTCGAATGTACAGCCATTTATCGTGCAGCGATCCATTCGTGCGAAGTAGTCGATCGAAAGAACCGGGCTGCCATTGCCAGGAAGCACCAAGCTGTTCGCGCATCCAGCGCTTTAAGGCAGCCGAAAAGTTTCCAAGTTTGGCTTCCCGATTTTTAATGGGAGCACCAATGAGGTGAAGGTGATCAGGCATAACAATCGCCGCCAAGACGTGCCAATCTCGCAGCTTCGACGCGGCGAACTTAAATGCGCGAAATGTCTCTGGATTTGAAAGCACCGGTTTCCGATAAGCCGTACAAATCGTGACGAGATAAATCACCGACTGCTCCCAAGCCAGCCAGACTGGAATGCGGGGAGGGTGTCCCATTAATTTTATTATGGCAGGCGAAGCGCCCGCCCTACAACGGCAATATCAATCAGCCCAATAAGTGAGCGTTGCGAGCGATCAACGTAGCGAAATCCGCTATCAGAAATCACGAAAACCGAACGTCTTTACCCGGATCCATCTCGAAATCGAGTTGCAGTGAATCTTCGGTATTCGGCTTGATCACTTCCTCCATGAATTTCACGTAGATGGAGTCTTCGCGGAAGATCGCGTATTTGTCCATGGACTCGAAATCGATGGCGATGAAAAATGGCCACTCCATTTCCGGCTCGATCCGTTTGCCGCATTTGATGCTGAGAACTTCCGGAATTTTCAGGAGCTGCATCCGCGCGTTCATCATCATCTCCTCCACACGGGCGGGCGTGACCTCGGGATTCAATTTGTAGAGAACGATATGATGAACCATGAGGGTAAAGGTAATAGGCGTTTCCAAGTTGGCGTGCAAGTGCTAATCGGGCACGAATTTGTCCCCGTGGCATCTTTTGAAATGCATTGGCGATGCTGCATCTGATGCAATGGGATCTGATGCATGGGGACGACACTCGATATCGAGCTGCGCACAAGGGAGAAACGGCCGGCAAGGTACTCTCCGAACTGGCACGCCGGGGCCTTCAACACCGCTGCGGCAAGGTCCGGCGGAAGATGGTACACGGGTTCGAGGTCTTACCGGCACAAGGGCGTGTTATTACCCCGCAGCTGGTGCAGAGGGATATTCGAAAAATCCGGGGACGTGTGATTGCACTTCCCGATATTAATATGCTGATCGCGCTGTTTGACGCTGCGCACGTGCACCACCGCGATGCCTACGGGTGGGATGGCAAAGAATCGGCGCCTGGGTTGGGCGACATGTCCGTAAAGAATGCGGATTTCATGATCTTCACCCGCGGCTCGTCGAGACGGCGATGAAAGAGGTCTATCGCCAAGGGTCATAGGGTGAAGGCGGCGCATGCAGTTCTGAAAAATTCGGCGCCACTTCGCTATTTTACGTGTCAGCTTGCCTGGAGTTGTGGGTTACTAAATCTCTCGGTTCCACGGCTAACTTGAAGAGCTCAACGCGGTTGATAGATTTCATGCCATGAGCGCGCCAATACAAGATTTGAAGCAGCTGCCTGTCTCGGAGCGGATTCAACTCGTTGAAGATTTGTGGGACAGCATTGCCGAAGATTCTCCTGCGTTAGGTCTCACTCCAGAGCATATTGCTGAGCTGGATCGGCGATTGGACGCGTTAGAGGCCCAGCCTAGGGGTGGAACTCCGTGGGATGTTGCTCGCGAGCGAATTCTGGCCAGCTTGTGAGTTTGCCAGTCATCACGCGTGACGAGGCGGAGGCTGACATCGCTGAAGCAGCAATTTGGTACGAGCGCCGTGCCGCCGGGTTGGGCGCGGAGTTTGTTCGCAGCGGAGAGAACCGGGTCGCAGGCACGTTTAATTGACGGCAGCGTTCGGTGGCGAAATCGCCTTGGAAGTTGATTTCCGCAGTTGACACAATTGACACAACTGTTTGATGTCGTAACATCAGATGCGTGCGCACCACACTCGACATCGATAGCGACGTTCTCCTGGCAGCCAAAGAGCTTGCTGCCAAGCAGAAATCTAGCACCGGCAAAGTGATCTCGGAGTTGGCCCGACGCGCCCTGACCAGGAAGACACAATCGATTCGCCGTTCTCTCAAAAATGCTATCCCGCTCATTCGCAGCCGAGGTGACGTCATCACCCTGGACCATGTAAAAAAGTTAATGGAGCAGGAAGGCGTCTGATTCATGCGAGCCTTGCTCGACATCAATTTCCTTATTGCCCTGGTCGATCCCGACCACATCTTTCATCAGCGAGCCCATGGCTGGTGGGCAGCCAATGCCGATAAGGGCTGGGCGAGTTGTCCACTCACTGAGAACGGCATGGTGCGTGTCATGTCCAGCCACGCCTATAGTCGCCGCATCCAACTGAACCCCGCGGAACTGATCCAGCTTCTTCAAGAGCTTACCAGCTCGACCAGGCACGAGTTTTGGCCCGATGAACTGAGTCTGCGAGATAAGGCGCACTTTGTATCGGAACGGATTCATGGCGGCCAACAACTCACTGATATCTACCTGTTGGGGCTGGCCGCATTACATCGCGCACGCCTGGTGACGTTCGATGAGGCTATTCCGGTTTCTGCCGTTCCTTCGGCTTCTCCAAAGAACCTCGTGGTGGTATGAGCAACAAATGTTTCCGTTTCATCTGCTGCTTCGATCGCCAATTTCTGGAATGTCACCGTTCCATTGTGCTTCTTCTCTTCTGCGTATAATTCTGATGCCCAGCTGCTGGGAATTCTGAATGCCGCCACGGTCGCGCACCGGGGATTGCCCCAAGCTCGGCACGGATGATAACTTGGCTCAATGTACGATGCCTCGCCGACTACCCCGCTGATTTCAGTGGTCATTCCGCTTTACAACGAAGGCTGTGCCTGGAGCCACCCGTGGCGATGCCGCGACGGTCATGGATGGGTGACAGGCAACGCAGGTGGAAATTCATGTTTATTTGGGTCGATTTTTGATTGTATTGAAGCTGATGACACTCCTGCAACAAATGGCTCAGGCCGACAGAAAGCGTCGCGAAGAGCTTCGCCGCAGGACACGCGCACAGCTCAGGCAAGCGCTGCGAGAGTTTTTGCCTGGCGAAACGGTATTGGTGTACGGGTCGCTGACGAAACCGGGAGCTTTCAGCGAAGTGTCCGATGTTGATCTGGGAATCGAGCGCGAGCCGGCGGGGATGACGGTTTATCAATTGATCAGCCTTCTTGGAGAACGCCTCGGAAGGAGGGCAGATGTCGTGTTGCTGCCGGATTGCCGATTCAAAGAGCGAATCGTGCGCGAAGGAGAAACGTGGATGCCGCAGGATTGACCATCCTACTCAAGGAGTTGGAAATGGATTGCGCTGTCGTGCGGGATGCCGCAGGCAAAGCCGCAGAACGAATTCGGCAGAAGGTGCCGGGGCATTTGGAAGCGTCCGCGTACGAACTGGCCCGACTGTACAACACATTTGAGCGAATGCTGGAGAGGATTTGCGACGAATTCGAGAATCAATTCGACAAGCGCGGAGACTATCACGAGCGGCTGCTCCAGCGTCTCAGCCTCGCCCTGCCCGGAATTCGTCCGGCGTTCATTGCCCAGGACTGGCTCGGTGACCTGCGCGAGCTCAAAGGCTTTCGTCATGTCGTCCGCCACGCTTATGATCTGACGCTTAGAACGGAGCGCCTCGCGGAACTGTCGAAATTGGGAGAGCGGTTGGCCCGGCAGCTTCCGCAGTGGTGTGTCGACTTCGGTAAAAAAGTTCGTTCGGAGCAAGGCTGGTAACCGTAGAAACAGCGCCCTCACGCAATCCTGAAACTGGCGGAGGTTTTTGTTGAGGACGTGCGGGGATCGAGTGCTCCTGTGGTTATGTCCTTGACGAAGCGTTCTCTTCGTCATTGTCTCCCCGGCGATTTTGTCTTCCAAATCACCAGCGCCGAGTACGAGGCTTTGATGTGGCAAATTGCAACATCAAAAACCGGCCGTGGCGGTCGTCGTAAACGCCCGTATGCCTTCACGGAGCACGGCGCAATCATGGCGTCCATGGTGCTCAACGCCGAACGCGCGGTTCAAATGAGCATGTATGTCGTCAGAGCGTTTGCGTGCATGCGGGCCATGCTCGGCGAACGACGAGAGTGGGTGAGTGCGCTACGCTTGTTAGAGAAGGAGCTCAAAGAGCGTCTCAATGTGCACGAGCAGCCATCGTCTCTATTTTGCAACGCATGATGGATATAATCGATCCGCCTGAACTGCCTGAATCCCCAAAGAAAGAAATTGGGTTTGATGTGAAGGAGGCCCGTGGTCGATATACCGTCGGTCGCTGCTGTCAAAAAATAATGGCCACGCGCGGAATAGGGACTTTTCACGAACCACCGAAAATGTGTCTTCGCCCCTTCAACACCCGGCGTGCTTCGTATGCGGAAGTGAACGACGTGAATTTCCGTTTCGCGCGACTGCTCGAAAGCGGGATTGTTCGGACGCAATTTTGTCAGTAGTTGGACACGTTCATTCAAGTGGTTGCCAGGATGTCGACCTGGCCAAAATCCGTGACAAAACATTTGCCGGGGCATTAGTGTAAGCCGGCACAAACGATAATCTGATTCAATGGATAGTGTCTCACCGACCAGCCGCTGATTTCAGTGGTTATTCCGCTTTACAACGAGTGTTCGCTGATTCGAGCGCTTTTATCGGACTTGAGCGACGCATTGGAACAAATCGGATGGCGCTTTGAAATAATTCTCGTTGATGACGGCTCGTCAGACGACACGTGGGAGGCAAATCAAACACGAAGCGCGATTATTTCCTAATCTGAGGGCTATGCGGCTTAGCAGAAATTTTGGGAAAGAATTGGCGCTTTGCGCAGGTTTGGAGCGTGCGCGCGGCGATGCCGTCGTGGTCATGGACGGTGACGGGCAACATCCGCCTTCGCTATTGCCAATAATGGTTGAGACATGGAGAACTTCCGGCGCAGACATCGTCCAAGCGGTAAAGGTCGATCGAGGACGCGAATCTCCAACGAGCAAACTCGGCGCCTTCTTGTTTTACGTGATTTTGAACAAGCTTTCCGGTTTTGAATTAAAGGGCGCCTCGGACTTTAAGCTGGTGAATCGCAAAGTGCTCGATACATGGCTGGCGATGCGGGAACGCAACGTATTCTTTCGCGGAATGACTGCCTGGATGGGTTTCAAGGTAGCCCAAATTCCCTTTGAGGTAGCAGCTCGCCGCACGGGCAAATCGGGCTGGTCATACTTCAGGCGAGCGAAGCTCGCTCTGATTGGGATAACTACTTTCTCATCATTCCCACTGCACTTTGTAACTTTTGCAGGAGTGGTATTTTTTATCTTTGCGGTTGGTTTGGGGATCCAGACCCTCTACCTGAAATTGGCTGGCCGCGCCTTTACTGGTTTCGCCACAGTAATTCTACTGGAACTCATCATTGGCAGCCTTTTAATGATCAGCCTCGGCATTATTGGCGAGTATCTCGCACGCATTTACGAAGAGGTTAAAGGACGTCCTCGATACATAGTGCGCGAATCAATCGAGCCTAATAAATGATTCCAGCAGTTGGCCCGGAGCTCGAACACCCACCGAGCAGCGTGGTTAAGCCAAAAGATGTTCAGTTGTCGTCTACTTCGCTTTGTAAAGCAGATACGCGCCGCTTTTCTGGATAGCCTGGCAGTTCTGGCATTCTGAGTTTGAGCTGAGGACGATCGCACCAGAGGGAGGTCTCCCTCCATTCGGAAGGCGAACAAACTCGGATACGGGCCTGCCTTCCACAGTCGCATACCAATACGCATCCATGTAAGCGGGACCCCACTGGCCATTCTCCAGATAGATTGGCCGCTGTGGCTGTGCGACCGCTGCGTCATAAAGTGGCTTGTACAGAGTGTCGAATTCGTTGACGCGCTCTGGTCCTTTTCGCCAGAAGGTAACTTGAAAATCAATCGCTTGCGCAACAGTCGCTACCAGTAGGATTCCAAGGAAAGCGAGTCGAATGGAGCGTGAGAGGCTGCCTGGCGACTGGTACGGCGCGACCGCCGGGCGTGCCGTAGCATTGGGCGCAAGCAACCATTCCAGCGCCGGGATCGTAAGCACTAACAGAAAAATGGGATAGCCCATCAGACGCAGCTGGTGAAATGGCTCGTTCGTGATCGCGCCCGGCACGATGGAAACCGCAAGCCCATAAGCCACAAAGCGCCACCACGGATCACGCCAGCGGTGAGCAAGCAGAAGGAGCAAACCAATCATTGCCAGAATGAAAGTCGCAAAGAGTATTGCTCCGCCTGAGCCTTGTACGTGATGCCGCGGGTGGTAGTCGCCTATCATAAGTAAAGTGGTCAAACTCTGATCTTCCAGGTAACGCCTGACAAATTCAGGTCCGCTGTTCATGATTTGCTTCCAAGGTACGCCGGGCCTGATGTACGAAACCTCGTAGAGCCGCTTCGTCAGAACGCCTGCATGCGACCGATTAAATAGAATGAGCGGTGTCAGCGTGACGCCGTAGATCAACCATATCTTTATTACGGCCATCAACCGCTGCTTTGTGGTCGCAAAAAAGAGCAAGCCTAACGCAAACAACGGCGCCAGAATGCGCCCACTGGCATAACCATAGGTCACTATCGCGAGAGTGACCGTGACCATCGCAATGTCCCTCCAGTTCCACGTCTCTTTGGATTGAACGCGGTAGGCTGCGACCAGAAACAGGGCAATTGTAAACGCGGTGAAATAGGGATCCCAGGCCAATCGGCCAGCTTCGAAAAGCCACGGCGTCAAAAGCGCACTCCCGGCAACGATTATGCCGATTTTCCGCTGACCCGAGATCCGCTTTGCCAACAGGCCAAGCAGCAGACAGGCTGCGAACATCCAAAAAGCAGCGAATGATCTTGCCACCGGAATGCTTGGGTGAACAAACCGAAACACGATTGCCAGCAAATAGATTGTGAGGGGACCAATATAAGTAGGGTTGCTCCCTGCAAAGTCTGGGAAGAACAAGGGAAAGCGCGCGCCGGATTCCCCAGCTCCGGTTTGGGAGACGAGATAAGCGTTGTAAGCGTTTGCTGATTCATCGAGGTAGAAACCTCGCGGATTCTGTGAAATGCCCCAGGTGTACAGGCAGAAAAGAAAGGTACGAGACCAACGCAACACATCAAGATTCGCAGGCTCTTGTGAATCACCGCCCGCTTGGATGGACTTTGAACGACGTTGTGCATACGACACGGGACCTCGCGATTATCTGTTCTTTAGCGTGATCATCGATACTCGCGCGGAGGCCGTGTTCAGGACAAGCAGTTTATCTTTAGCCAGTGCCAGTGCCGATGCGCCTTCCAATTTGTCAGGAGGCTTCGGAGCCAATGTCCCGAGCCTGTTCCCCCTTAGATCAAATATGAGGATCGCGCTCGTATTCGCACTCGATGCATAAAGACGACCTGTTCCGGGATCGATAGCCAAATCTTCAAAACCATGGGCTTGTCCCCATTCGGGCACTGACCACTTGATCAAAAACTTACCGTCCGAGTCGAATACCTGGATCCGGCTGTTGATCGGGTCGGCGACATAAACCCTGTTCGTATTTGGATCAATTGCCACCGAAGTATGATCGCTGAATTGACCATCGCCACTTCCGCTACTTCCCCAGGTTGCGAGCACCCGTCCATCCGGGCTGAACTTAACCATTCGGGCTCGCCCCTGATCGACTACGTAAATCGAGTCGTCCGGACCGATGGCGATCCTTCGCGGCCCATACAACCCAGGTGCCCACTCAGCGATGGACGTCCCATTTCGGCCAAGTTTCTCAATGCGGTGCTTGGAGCCTATCTCCGCGACGTAAATGTTACCCGCGCGATCAACTGCGATTCCATTGGGGTCTGTAGCTGCTATGCTTGTAACGAAAGTCCCGTTCGGTGAGAATTTCTGTATTCGCCCATTGCCGGTATCAGCGACAAAAATGCTTCCGACGCTATCAACTGCAAGGCCGTGGGGGTTGTCAAACTGACCTCTTCCGCTTCCGTGCCCACCTTGGAAAGCGGACACCGCCTGCTCTGCCAAATCCATATTGGCGACATTTGGTGGAACAGAATCGGGCACCTTGTAAATCACCAATTTGCGGTATCGATTTTCCTTGTCTTCGTAGAACTTTTGAAAATACCTGACATAAAAGGTACTCGTTCTGGTTCTTGATGGATCCTCCGGTCCGAATTCCGTCGTCAAACGCCACATAGTTGATGTGGTTTTCCTTGAGCAACTGAAAGACCCGGCGCGGATTTTTGCTCTCGAATATCTGGCGGTAGATCGGCTCTCGTTTGGAGAGATCATTTCCGGCGAGTGAATTATTCGGGCCAAGGAATATCTTTCGACCGGCAAGCAGAACCGGGTGGCTAAGGAACCTATCAGTAAGAAAAACGTCGTTTGGTTTCGTGTTTTTGCGCAGCCATGTCACCAAGTCGTCTTTCTCGTAATTGAATTCTACGTATGAGCTATTGTGAATTGGGAGAAGATCGATGACGCCTCCAGCTGCGATCGTCGCGGTCAGAGCTATCGCGGTGACAGGGCCCAGGATCGGCGGCTTTTTGAGTTTCCACAGACGCCACAGCCCGTAAGCGGCAAACACATTCCCCACGATAACCCAGATGTTCAGAAACTTATAACTGATCGATGTTTCGATGTTCAGACTGGTGTAAACAGCAAGCAGAAACAAGCTGCACAAGGCCAGAAAAAACCGCCATGGAACCCATGAGGCGAGAATGAGCGCAAGAATTATGGCCGGCCATTTCGCACCGACCAAAAGGGCGATGTCAGTAATGCCTTTCGTGACGATGGCGTGATTGAGAATGCCTGCCCTGTGAAATAGCGGCTGTTGAGGGGCAATACCTCCCTAACGCAAGAAAAAGAGCTGCGGCAAAGCTACCACTGTCCCAAGAACTCCGAGCAGGAGCACTTGCAGCCGATATCGGAACAGGATTACTAGAAAAAGCAGCATCGCAATTGCGGCGGTGAAAACGGGGCTACTCCAAAGCGGCAAGGCACCCAGCAAGACGCCTGAGAAGATAAACGAACTGACGCACACAAGTACGTTCCTCGCCGTCCATGACTGGTGTCGGGTCAAACCCGCTTCCTGCTGATCTTCATCAGCGTCCACGTTTGGTATTTGGCTCTTGGCTTGCGCCTGCGGCAGTCTTTGCCGGTAGTGATCAGCCAGGAAAATCAAGACAACCAGGAATACTCCCATGGCGCCTGGCAGGTGACGCTGGGTTACGGAAATGACTGGTGTCCCGGATGATTGAGATTTCAGAAGAGGGACAAACGCCAGCGAACCCGGAAAAAAGAAAAGCGCAGCTCCGACACGTCCGACGACACGTGAATTGAAGAGCAACTCGCCCAGGGCCATCACTAGCGCGAGCATGCTCGTAAGGCCGAGCACACTAAGCACACCCACACTCCAAGCCAGGTTTAGCCCAAGGAATTCCAGATTGCCGGCTTGAAAATAGAAAAGAAAATCATAATGAAGCGGTTGGCAGGCATAGTACGGACATTCGGGCGGGAAGTTGTGCCCGAGAGCAAAACTCTGAGCGATCGCTGACTGTAGAGAAAGTCAGTGGCCTCCAATGCGGAGACGCGTATCCGGCCTTGCTTGTTGACATAGAGCGTTCCCATCAACAAAACGCAGCCCGCGATAAACAGAGCGCCGAGCGTGATCCAGTCGTAAACCGCCCGCCCCGGCGCGCGCGATCCAATCATCTGGATTTTAGGGAATTTTCTCGGAAGCCAGAAGATCACCGCCGCCGCGGCAATCAAAAACAACAAATCTGCCCATAGCAAAGGTTCAGCTGTATGGGCGAAAGCCAGAGCCGCCAGATAGGTAAACAATGTGCTGAGTAAGATGCCAACCAGTAAGGCCGTGGCATAGCGGTGGGGCAGAAGGAAACGATAAAAGCGCCGGCCAACGAAATCGCCCAGAGCAATCGCTAATCCCAGATAAATCAGAGCGAACATTGCAAAAGACTGATAGCTAAGTCGCCTTCGCCAAGGCTACGGCGGACAGGAAATCGGTAGATAATGGCCGAACCGAACAATCCTCACCGATTTAACTCGATCAGGCTCACACGATTTCCGGCCATGTTTAGGACATAGAGTTTGCGGTTCTTCAAAGCCAGTGCCGATGGTCCATCGAGTTTGTCCGGGGGCTTCGGCGTCAAATTGCCAATTCTGATGCCATTCAAATCAAACATGAGCACTGAGTTCATATTGGCGCTTGATGCGTAGAGACGGCCTGCTTGCGAATCGATGGCCAAATCTTCAAACCCGTGCGGCTGTCCCCATTCGGGCACTACCCATTTAGCCAGAAACTTCCCGTTTAAATCAAATACCTGAATCCGCTTGTTAATTGGATCGGCAACATAGACCTTGATGGTTTTGGGATCAACTGCCACCGAAGTAGGGTCTTCGAACTGGCCATCGCCACTTCCCTCGCTGCCCCAAGCGGCAGGACCTGACCATCGGGACTGAACTTAACGATTCGAGCGCGGCCCTGATCAACGACATAAATTGAGTCGTCCGGGCCAATCGCGATTCGGCGCGGCCCGTAAAACCCAGGCGCCGGACCTTTCCACTCGGCGATAAATGTGCCGTCGGGGGCCAGTTTCTCCACACAGTGCTTGCCAACCTCCGCGACGTAAATGTTGTCACCCGGTCAATCGCGATTCCACTCGGCTAGCCAATTGTCTGGCCATTTCCTTGGTTCCTATAATGCTCAGAAAGACACCGTTTGAAAAAATTTTTCGATGCGGCCGTTGCCGGTGTCGGCAACCAGAATATTTCCGTGGCATCCACCGCAATTGCAGTCGGGGAATCAAATCGCCGTTCTCGGTTCCCTTGCCGCCTTTAAACATGTTAGGCGAATCTTCAGGCAGCGAGCCGACTGGGAAGGCGGGGTACCGGGTGTAGCAGGGAACGCTTTCACACGGTTCTGAAATTGACGAATATTATTGTTAGGGATATTTAAGACGTAAAAAGTGCTTGTTCTTCCGCCAAAGAAAGACGAAAGAGAATCTTCGGTCCCGAGATCGCGAACCGATTGGAACTGGTGATTATCCGGTCTGTCTTTGGATCTCTCTCCCAGATCAGCTTCAAATCCTTCTCAGTGGGAGCGTAACTGGCAATCGCGCGTTTATTGGCATTCCACACATCTTGCTCGGTCATGACCCAGAAAAACGGCAGTCCCGAACAAAACGATAGCATCTTCGCGTCGTCGTAATCGTGCAGAAACAGGTGGATGATTGAATAGGCATTACCGTGGACAGATCAATGTGTCGTAATGAGCATCGGGAATGCCTGTGATCCGATTGAACTCATGGCGTTCAAGGTGAGGAAGACCGGGATGTTCCTGGCCGGCTACGACATGTTTTAAGAACCGAGAAACCGCGACCTCGTCTTGCGCATAGTGGTGAATCGATAAGGGACTTTTGTCTTCGCAGTAGATATATCGAACTGATGGGATCAACCCATCCAGGAGAATTAACGCTGCTAAGATCCCAAGAACAATTTGAACCGCTGGCCACCGCCGCAGTTTCAAGATCCCTGCAAACGTAAAGCTCATCAGGATTACCCAGAATGGGATTGGCATAAGCAGGCGATTCTCTATGCATTTCGCAACAAACGCGCCGGCAACTGGAATTATGGCCAGCAGCGGGATTTCGAAGCGCTTTTGCCAAATTGCGAAACAGACACCCGGCAGTAAGAACCAATAATATGGCAGCGGGATAGGCAAAGTGTCGGGAATGAAAAATCGGAGGGCAGGGACACGAAAAAAGCAGTCCCAAAGCTGCTCTAGTACGGGCGGATGCCATTCGGAAACGGCGCTGACTGCATCGCGTGCCAGAAATCGCGAAGAAAGCTCGACTCGTAGAGCGTGTAGTTCTCGCGATTGAAGGCGATGTACAGCATGATCGGTGTGGCAGCCGCTAGAAAGCCATAAAGGATAATGCGAGCGACCGTCCATGCGACGTTTAGCTTAAGACTCTCCAGATGAAAGAGCGGCGTAAAGCGGTGCAGCGATCGCCAGCGCCAGCAGATATTGCTTTCCCGATATCGAACTGGCTAGGCAAAGCCCTGCGGCAATCCCGCCCAGCGAAAGATAAAACGCGAACGAGTTCTGTAAGCAATCTCAGATATGTCATCGTCACGCTCCTGCCTGCGCGCCGTAGCTTTCGCGAAGGCGTGTGGGGCGTCGCTTTCGTCTGACACAGGGCTTCCCGAACGGCACATGGCGCCGTGGGTACAGTGCTCTGTCTTTATGAGATGGGTCCTAAATCCCAGATGCAGAAAATAGACGGAGACCACGGCTAATGCCGTCGCCATGGGATAGCGATATCCGGCGAAGGTGTAAATAAACGCAAACGGAAGAAAATTCAGGATCAGAGCGGCGACAGAAGTGATGACATAAGATTCGAAAAACAGATCAACCAAAAGAAGGGTGAAAAGAAAAATGGTCAGCCAAATGACGAATAGCGCTGCTTGATAGGACAGAATGTTAAAGCCGAACAGCTTGAGAAATCCCCAAACATAATAATGAAACAGAGTTTCGCGCGAAATAGGGAAATGAAACCAGGCTGGCTGATAGGGATGTCCGATAACATAGCTTTTCAGATACCAGAGGTCCCATCCCGATTCGTCAAAGAGCGCATTTCCGTTCCAAGGCGCCGTGCGGAAATTCCAGAGATGTGAAACTACAAAGAACACGATCCAGAACAGGAAGAATCCTGCTTTCGGCGTTATTGAATCTTTAAACCCGTAGCGAGTTCCCGTAGGATGCGGCAGAAAAGCCAACAGCAAAAAGAGCATGCTAAGCAGCCAACCGATCGGCTGCCATAGGTCTCCCCAAGCCAATTGTCGGTAGTGCGCTGCTGCGGCGAGGCGCAGAGGATCGTCGAAAGAAATGACAAGCCGAGTAAGATAATCCTCGAAGCAGGAAATCGCGATTTCCCCAAACTGAACTTCATAGCCGTAGTGTCATTCTGAGCGGCGCAAAGCTGCAACGCAGCCCCGAAAGTTTTCGGGGCGACGCCGGGACGTTGAATCTCAGATCAATTTTAGAGTAATCCCGCATCGGAACCGGGCCAGAGATGTTTCGCTTCGCTCAACATGAAGCGTCATTTGTAAATGAGTTCAGAGCATGACGTTATTGATGCGGCAGCTCGCTCGTCTGTTACAGATCGATAACGGTGACGCGATCTCCGGCCATGTTTAGGACGTAGAGTTTCCCGTTCGCCAAGGCTAGCGCAGAGGGCCCGTCGAGTCTCTCCGGAGGCTTCGGCGTCAAACTGCCGATCCTGTGTGCCATTCAAATCAAAAATGAGCACTGAGTTTATGTGTGCACTCGACGCGTATAGCCGGCCTTTCTGTGAATCGATGGCCAGGTCTTCAAACCCTAGCGTCTGTCCCCATTCGGGCACTGCCCATTTGCTAAAAACTTTCCATCTGAGTCAAAGACCTGAATGCGCCTGTTTAGCGGGTCGGCAACATAAACCTTATTGTTTATGGGATCAACGGCCAGCGAAGTGAATGCCTTCGAACTGGCCATCGCCACTTCCTTCGCTGCCCCAAACGGCCAGCACCTGACCATCGGGACTGAACTTCACGATTCGATGTGCGACCCTGAATCGACGACATAAACTGAATCATCAGGGCCAATGGCAATTCGGCGCGGGCCGTAAAAACCGGGGCAGGGCCCTTCCACTCGGCGATCGATTTGCCGTCGGGCGCCAGTTTTTCCACAGCGGTGCTTGGAGGCTATCTCCGCCACATAAATGTTGCCAGTCTGATCGACTGCGATCCCGTTTGGTGCGCCAAATTGTCCATAGCCGGTTCCCTTAATTCCTATGTCGAGAAATGCCGGTCGGCGAAAATTTCTCGATGCGGCCATTGCCGGTGTCGGCGACCAGAATGTTTCCATTGGCATCCACAGTCATTGCAGTGGGGGAATCAAATTCGCCTTTCCCCGTCCCTCTGCCTCCGTCAAACATGTTAATTACACCTTCCGGCAGGGACCTCAGCTTTGGAGGCGGGCTATCGGGTACCTTGTAAATTACCATTCCGTTATACTTGGTGCGTCGAACACTTTCGGAAAATAAGTGGCATAGAGCTGTTCGATTCGGTCGCTTAATGAACTGAGCCTGGCGAACAGCGTTGTCGAATGCCACGTAGCTAATGCCATTCTCTTTCAAGAAGACGATACACTTTCCAAGGATCCCTGCTCTCGAATAGCTCCGTGTAAACCCGGTCGCGGTTGCTCGCGTCATAGCCGGCCGACCATGCATAGTACGGCCAGCCATAAAACACCCGCCGGCCGGCCATCAGAATAGGATGATTAACGAAGCGATCTGTTAGAAAAATATCGCGTGAGCGTCGTGTTCTTCTTCAGCCAATCGATTAACGGATCATCCTTATAGGCCACTTCGCTCCAGCCAGTATTATGAATCGGAAAGAAATCGATGATGCCGCCTGGAATGATGAGGAGGAAGGCAGCAATCGCGACAAACTTTCCCGGCAACGTGGTTCCGGCCAGCGAAAGATGCCAAAGCCGCCAGAGCGCAAACGCGACGAAGAGATTCGCGATGATCACCCAGATATGAATGAATTTTTGGTTGGCAAGGACCTCGATGGTGAATTGGAAACAAAAGGCAACGGCAAGAAGGCTTAACACCGCCAGAAAGAAGCGCCTTTGCAGACTGGTGGCGAAAATCAGCGCCAACGCGATCAGCAACCACTTGAAGCCAAAGGTGAACCCAAGGTACCTGACGCACGTTCATGGCAGTGGGGTGATCTATCGTATAACCCCAGTGAAGGAGCTTCGGCATATGGGCTCTGCCAGCCCCGGTGCTCAGAAAGAGCATCTGTGGCAGCGCAATGACACCCTGAAGTAACAGCGAGCCCCAACATTTGTAATCGTTAGGGACATAAGATGAACAACAGTCCCAGGATTGCCGCTGCGGCATAGATATACGGCGCTGTTCCACATCGGCAGTAACCCGAGAAGGACACCAGAGAAAATGAACCCTGGCAGTGCAGCACGGAAATTTTCCGATTTGGAGACGGCTGGCTTGATTTGTTCCGTTGCTACTTCTGTAGCCGCTCCGATGTGCGAAGCCTCCTCGCTCTCCGAGACTGAAGCCGCCTCCTGTTGCGATGATTGCCGAAAAAGCTCCCGACCGCGTGAGGTTGTCGGAGACTGTATCCGTTGCAGTTTCAGACGCCGGGTTCGGCTCCGCGATTAGCGCATCACCAGGGGCCCCGTCGTGAATTGAAACGGCCTGAGGGCAGGCCGTCTCCAACTTTGGATGTCTGGCGATGGAGCCGGGCCGCCTTCGGCCCGCGAACAACCGAGTCAAATTTGCGAGATGAGTTTTAAAACGATGTAATTTGCCTGGCTTTGCCAATACCGCGCGGTAACGGATCACGAGAAATACCAGGACGAGTAACAATATCCCGATGCCGCTGGCGAAATGTCGCTGATTCAGATACGTCACTTGCGACCACGTGCCCCAGGCTTCACCGCGATATGGAAAGATGGTCTGAAGATAGTCCCGTTGATGCGTAATAGTTTGAATTGCAGCGCGGACTGAAGCTTGCTTGTGAAGAAACGGGACGTAAGAGAGCGATCCGAAAAAGAAAAAGAGCAGCGAACCGACGCGTCCAACTGCGCGCGAATTGAAGAGCACCTCTCCGAGGGTCATTACGACAACAAGCATCGCCACGAGCGTGGTGATGCTGAGGATATTCAAACTCCACGCCGGATTGAGTCCGAGGAATTCGAGATTTCCGGCCTGAAAGTAGAATAAAAAATGGTAGCGGATCCGGTCGCCGGAGAAATGCGGATACTCGGTGGGAAAGTTGTGTCCCACAGCAAAGCTCTGCATCAGCGCGGTGTTGGGACCGAAATCGCTGTATTCAGGGTTGGCGATCTGGAGCTTTCCGCCCTTGGTATTGAATGAGGCAAACATCATCCATGACACCAGAACGAGGTATCCAATTATAAGTAGCCAATCAGCGATACCGGAACCTTTGGGCCGGGGGAGATACAAATCCGTTTGATTCTGGCGAGTTTTGCCCGGCCGGTGTTTGATAATTTTGCCCTTCCACTTAGGCCAGGACAGGACCGCGATCGCGGCGAGAAGGAACAGGAGATTAGCCCATACCAGCGGTTCTGAGGTCCAAAAGAAAGCGAGTCCCGCCAGGTATGTAAACCACGAACTGATCAGCAGCCCTATCAGGATGGCTGCGGCACAGCGGTGCGCGAACGACGCAAACTGGTAAAAGCGTCGGCAAAAGAAATCGCCGACACAAGCGGCCAACGCAAAATAAATTACAGCCAGCATTCCAGCAGAAAGTCCCTTGCTGAGAGTTGATAGTTGATAGCGGAAACCGACTCAACCCTTAAAGCGTCCATACCGAAACCGTCGCCGCATCAACCACGCACAGGCGCGAACTCTAAACGTGCGAGTTCTTCCGTCAAACGCAGTTTTTCTAACGGCGAATTACACGGATTACGCGGATAGTATGGGGAAATGTTCGAATTTGGCACCGGAGCATCGAGAGGACTGCCGGCCTACACTTCGACGTATTCGGCCACCGAGGTGGGCAAGGGAATTTGCACTCCATCTTCATTCATACCCTCGAGATGGAATTCGATTGCCTCTTTGATCAGTCTTTCCGTCTCTTCCACACTTTCGCCTGCAGCGACGCATCCCGGGAGATCAGGAACGAACGCACCGTATCCTGTATCACTTTTCTCGATGATGACGGCGTAGCGGAGATGTCTCATTTCCAGCCTGCTTGTTTGCGAATACTGTTGAGCGTTCCCTTAGGGATGTCCAGTCCAGGATTCCCGGCAACCGTGACTCGCATCGCTCGCTTCATTGGATGGATAAATTGACGATGACTGCCCTTCTGCCGAGCAAGAACCCATCCTTCTTCCTCGAGACGCTGGAGGACATCTCGGACCTTCACTCACGGATGATGTCATGATTATTGGGAGCGTCAATGAAGGCGCGCCGCTCACAGGCTGCCCAAAATGGAGTCACGCGTAATCTGCCGTGGCGTGGCAGCTTTGGGCTGCGCCTCCAAAGCGTCTAATCGCCGGTCAATGTCAGTAACATGTTGCCGACAGGACCGATTGCAGACAATTTTTCAGCGATCCTGTCTCACATATCTTCAACGAGTTGGATCCGTTCGGATAGAGGCAGCCGCTTCAGGTCTTGGACCGCAGCATTTTATAGGAGAGCGGGACGCGCTTTTCTGGCGATGACTGATCACGGATCACTGTTCGCTGGCGAAACTTCGAGACGCCGAATCACGGTTGAATTTGATCGGTCCAAAGGAAGAGCCATGTGGCTATTCCATTGATCCAAACTGAAACAACGAAAAGTGAAACCTCAGTCACGCTGATTTTAGGTGGTCCGTTGCCCGTCAGTAAAAGGAACATCCATGGCAGAAGAATTACAGCGTAGCGGTACGAGAATTGCCAGCCACCGGGATTCCCGTGGCACCACAGCAGCAACGTCATAATTCCAATCGCAATCCACGATATGGTTCTGTAGTTCCCACCTGCCCGGAAAAGGAGAAAAAGAAATGGACTGCTGAGGAAAACGGAACATCCAAATGGAGGAAAACTAATAAACGGAAAATCAGGTTTGTCCCGAAAACCCTCGAACACCATTTTGTTCACGTTCCATGGGATGGAGTGAATCGAAAACAGTCCGTGCTCGTACCAAGGTTCGCCCCGTACTTCGGGAATATGAAAGTACCCAAAATCGAAAATCGAATGGAACCGCGCGAAATTATAAGCGGCAGTAAGCAGTAGCAACGTCGCCGGCAGCGTTAAAAAGTCGAAGACTCTTGTTGCGTTCTCACCAAGCGCCTGCTTCATCCGAATGCTGCGAGAAAGGCTGGCATGGTTTTCGTTTGATCGGTGCCAAAACAGATAAAGAAAAAAAGGCGCCGTGAGCAGTAGTTCGGTCCGATTTCCAAGAGCCAGGGCAAAAAATGCACCCGCGATAAAAGGCGAAGGGCGCACCAGTGTAAAATAGAGAGCTGCCGTTTCTCCCAACATTGCGAGACCGAGAGCGATTTGCCAGGCGCCGCCGAATCCAAGGTTGCACCAGGTCCAGGTTCCGAAAATCGGAAACAACGCCAACAAGATCCGTCGGGCTAGAGGTTGTGGTCTGAGGCTGGAGTACTCAGGTCCGAATGCTTTTGTGAGTTGGAAGAAGCAAAAAACGCACGCGCCAGCAATCAAAGTCGCCACAACGTGCGCCGGGAAGTCTTCAATCAGCGACACTTCTTGCAAGAGAGCAACCGGAATCATGCTGAGCACAGCGCCCAGGGGAAACGCCGAATAGTATCGGTTTCCGTACGGGATCATTTCATTGAGCCAGTCAGGCGGCTTTTCCGAAAGACCGAGGTGTCCATGCAGCAGCGCTGAGGCGATCTCGGCGGTATAATCCAAATCGCGCAAGGTCGCTTTGGTCGAAAAATAGAAAGCGATAGCGGCAAGAAGTGAGAGGGCGATTGCTACCCAAATCTCGTGCCTGCTAGAAGACTGGTGAACAATGTGGGGTGTCCTGAAAGTTTGGAGTTCCGCGTTCACGCGGGTTCCTGGGAGGGACCGCCTGAAGGCGGAATTCCAAACCGGGCGCCACCAGTTTTTCAACAGCTTTCGAGGTTGTTTTGGTCTATCGGCTTTCATCAGCACGTGCAGTTATCCAGATTGAGAGAAAGCGAAACGAACCTCTTCGCTGTCAGAGCTTAAAACCGGCCGCTACTGCGTCCCGGTGAAACATGCGAACGGTATCGAGCGAGAGTTCATCGAGATCCTTACCGCCCAGTTCGAGCAGTTTTTTTAGGACATCGTGCGGCACGGTAACGATATGGCAACGGCAGGCCGCGGCTTGGAACACATTTAGCACCTCACGAACGCTGGCCCAGAGAAGTTCAACGTTGGCCATGTTGCTGACGATCTCGAGCGATTGTTTCATAATGGGCAACGGATCGACGCCTGTGTCGGCAATTCGGCCCGCGAAAACTGAAACGATCGCTGGAACTTTCGGGTCCAACACAGCAGCAACCGCTCTTACCTGACTCGGTGTTAGTATTGCTGTTACATTTACTTTCACGCCTTCACAGGCTAGCTGCTGGATCAACGGAACGGAGGATTCGCCACTCGTGTTCGTGATCGGGATCTTGATGTAAACGTTCTCCTGCCAGTGATGCATCTTGAGCGCTTGCTGTCGCATCTCGTTGAAATCGTCAGAGAAAACTTCAAACGAGATCGGTTTCGATTTGACCTCACTTAATACTGCTTTGGCAAAGCTCTCGTAATCAGTCACGCCAATTTTTCGCATCAAGGTGGGATTTGTCGTGAGACCCTGTATGTACGGCTGACGTGAAAGTTCCGCGATTCCCTGAAGGTCGGCGCCGTCCGCGAAGATTTTCACCGGCAGATCCAACAAACGTTGAGTCATCCCTTTGAGCCTACCAAACGGCGGCCGCCAAATGCAAGGAGTATCAGAGACGCGCGTCGTCGAGAACGGCGCTCACCGCGTCGCTGAAATTCGCGACGGTAAAATCGGGCGCTTCGCGCAAGGGTTCTTTGTAACCGCGCTCGATGAAGATCGCGCGACAACCTGCGACGCGCGCGCAATCGACATCGCGCCAACGATCGCCTATGACATAACTCTTCTTCGGATCAATGTTCAGCTCAGCAGCTGCGCGGAGGATCATGCCTGGTCGCGGCTTGCGACAATCGCACGGCTCGCCGTAACGCTCGCCAGCGTGATAGCAAATCTCAATACGATCAAGCCATGGAAGCGCCGATTGCATTTTCACGTTCATCGCTTCAACAGTTTCGCGACTCTGAATGCCGCGGCCAACGTCGGGCTGATTCGTGATGACAACCAGGAGGAAGTTCGCAGCCTTAAGTCGCACACACCCGTCTGCCACATCCTCGTAAAGCTCGAACTCCTCGACCTGAGATGGAGGATGCGGCATTCCGTTCCGGACCACAACGCGGTTGATCACTCCGTCGCGATCGAGAAAAACTGCGCGTCGCGTTACCTTATGCTTTCCCATTTCGTCTCTGCGATTTTGAGAGTGGGATGCGAAATCCACAAATGCCAAACCACGGCTTGGAACGCCTCGGTGTGCGGAGTGATGTTTGCGGGATTGACTTTCGGGATCACGATCGCCACGTCGGCAACCTGCGCGGTGTATCCTCCATCGCGGCCCACGATTCCGAGGATTGTGCTACCGCGTTCCGTCGCGAGTTTTAGTGCGCTCACCAAATTCGGGCTGACATTTTTTTCAAGACTGCCGCCGCCGACCGACAGCACAAGAACTGCATCTTTCTCATTGAGTCGACTTCCTTTAAGCCATTCGATGAAAACTGAGGACCATCCGTCATCGTTAGTGCGAGCCGTCAACTCCGAGACATTATCGGTAGGCGCGTAGGCCTCGATCCCTGCAAGCTTGCGGAAATCGTTCACGGCGTGGGAAGCATTCGCCGCGCTTCCTCCGACGCCGAGAATGAAAAGTCGGCCACCGCGCTGACGCACCGCTACCAGGAGCTCGACTGCTTTTTCGCAAAGGGCGGGATCCAGTTGGGAAACGATCTCGCTGGTCTCGCGCAAATGTTGTTCGGAGTAACTCATGATCCGGTAAATGCCGGTTGGATGAGAGTACTCAGATCCGCCCGTAGGGTTTCAACGCTATTCGTTTGTCCGCACGCAATGGCCGCGTCTTTCCGCACAGATCGCAGAGCAATAGTGGCGCCGAGCGCAAGAACAAGAAGCGTCAGAAAGGAAATTGGCTGAAAATAGCGAACGCTATCAGTCCCGAATGTCATCGCCATGGCCATCAAAATCGAAATGTGGACAAAAAGCAGGATAGCGTATCGGCGCACGGATCTAAGCGCGATCGCCAACCCGGAGAGCAAAGGCGCTAACAGGATAAGGAAGTAGTAGGGCCAGGCGCCAAGGTAATACGTACTGAATAGCGCTCATATTGGTTGCGCCTGTGGCGTGTGACAAATGAAACCGCGAAGCCAGCAAGGCTCTTAACTTATCCCCCGGAGGCTCCTGGAAGCTGAAATCGGATTCGGCAGATTTCTTCATCGTCGCCACGTTCCAGTAACCGACGTATGTGCGCCAGCCGATGCCAAGGACGCCGACCGGATCACGCCATAGCGCGTGCAGCGCAGTTTTTTTGGCCAAACTGTCACGCTTGGACCGGCGTCGCTCGAGCTTCGATAGCCTGTCGATCAAGTGACCTGGTCCAAAACGCTGAGCGTTCCTCAAGGCGGGATTTTTCAGCCCGAACTCGTCGCCTCTTCGGATCAAATCCGCGAGGCGCGGATCAGGTGCGTCCTCCGGTTGAAGAACTGGCGCCCAAGAGGTCATGAGCGTGATTCCAGTCGAGTACAAGTAACTAGGCTCCCGATGAGAGAGCCATCCATTTGCCCGCTTGTATCCCGTGTGCAGCAGTAACATCAGCGTTACGCTTAGCAACAAGTGACCGGCATAAACTCGAGCGGTCGACGTGGGCGAAGCTTCTGCAACTGGCCGGCGACGCATTCGTTTCAAAACCATCAGGCGCGAAAGCAATCAGGGGCAGAATAATTGTGTTGATTTGTACCACGAGAAGAAAACTCATCCTGAATCCGATGAGAAGGACCGAAACTGCCTGCACGACGACCAGATTCCGCAACCGGTGGCTCTTCAAATAGAGGAACGAATGATAAATCACAAGTGCATATAAAAAGAGGCTTATCGCTTCGGTCATAACGTAGCGTTCATAGAGCAACTGAAGCGGGTCGATCGCGCAGAGGAAGCCGAACGCGTAAGACCATCGCTCCGGGAGCTCAAAGATGACTCGCGTGATCGAAGAAAGCAGAATGCACGTGATCGCGCTTAGGCAGACTTGAACAACCAGGAGGAACGTTAAACTTTCCGTCCAGAGAGCGGTCCAGCGGATGACGTAGCCATAAAAAAAGGAACGATCGGGTGGTATCCAACCAGTCAGCGCAGTCCAAATATAGCTGCCGGAATCGCCCATATAAAGCTTGGGGACCGGGTCGATGGCGAACAGCAGAAGTTTTAAAGCGAGAATCGAAAGACAAAATAAAGTCCAGCGATATGGCGGAGAAAATCTGCTGTTGCCTTCCGTTGTGGATTCGGGCGATGACATTGAATTGGGTCCAGTTGATGGCGCATTTTTCCCCGCATCGCAAGAATTGTCACCGCACGGATGTTGAAAATCACCAACAATCACGACGTGGAGCGTGGAAGCTATCCATATCCCATCTGCTTCATCGCTACTGTTCTACAAATCGCTAGCCATGTCCCGAACGCATGATTTATTCCTCGCTCTATGAAAAAAGTTTTGGTTACGGGAGGCGCCGGCTACAAAGGGTGTGTTCTCGTCCCAAAACTTCTCACAGCCGGATACGGAGTGGTCGTTTATGACCTGATGCTCTTCGGCTCGGCTGGGTTGCCCTCGCATCCGAACTTGAAAGTTGTTACCGGAGATATTCGCGACGCGGCCAGGTACGCGAATGCAGTCACAGGCTGCGATTATGTCATCCACATGGCATGCATCTCAAACGACCCGAGCTTCGACCTTGACCCGTCGCTTAGCCGGACAATCAACTACGAGTGCTTCGAGCCGCTGGTGGTTGCGAGCAAATCGGCCGGCGTGAAACGCTTCGTCTATGTCTCCAGCAGCTCAGTCTACGGCGTAAGCGATTCTCCGGAGGTGACGGAGGAACATCCGCTCGTGCCGCTGACCGACTACAACAAATACAAGGGGCTCTGTGAACCAATCCTCTTCCGGCACCAGTCCCCGGAATTTACGTGCGTGACTGTTCGGCCGGCGACCGTTTGCGGCTATTCTCCTCGGATGCGGTTCGATCTCACAGTAAACATCCTGACCAACCACGCTTACAATAAAGGCGTTATCACCATTTTTGGCGGGGACCAGCAGCGTCCGAATATTCATATCGAGGATGTTTGCGAGCTTTACGTCGAATTGCTCGAGATTCCCGCCGAAAAGATCGCCGGGGAAATTTTTAACGCGGGTTATCAGAACCAGACGGTGAATGAGCTGGCACAAATCGCGAAGCAGATCGTGGAGGAAGAATTTCCTGAAAAGAAGCCGATTCGGATCGAACGCACAACCAGTGACGACCTCCGCTCGTACCGGATCACCTCGCGTAAGATCGCCGAAAAACTGGACTGGGAGCCGAAGCGAACCATAGAGGATGCCGTGCGTGATCTTTGCCACGCTTTCAAGATGCGAAAATTTTCGGGCGACACATTGAACGATGATGCGTTTATCAATGTGAGAACTGTCAAAGCTTTTGGCTTGAAATAGGATCGGCCTCGAAAATGAGTCTGCCGAAACTCGCAGTTGTGACCGGAGGAGCCGGCTTTATCGGCAGCCATATGGTGGATCGGTTGCTCGACGAGGGTTTTCGCGTTCACGTCGTTGACAACCTCATCGGCGGGCGGCTTGAGAATCTCGCTCATCGAAAGGACGACGCCAATCTGGTCGTGGAAACTCGCGATATTCGCGATCTCGCTCCCGATGACAAGTTCTTCGCTGGCGCTGCTTATATTTTCCATTTCGCGGGTATCGGCGACATCGTCCCTTCGATCGACAAACCAGTCGATTATCTATCCACGAACGTGATGGGGACAGTTAAGGTGTTGGAGTGCGCCCGGCACGCCAGCGTCCGTAAGCTTGTTTATGCCGCGTCATCCTCCTGCTATGGCCTCGCCGATGTGCCGACATGCGAGGACGCTCCAATCCGGCCCGAGTATCCCTATGCACTGAGCAAATACATGGGCGAAGAGGCAGTGCTGCATTGGGGCAAAGTTTACCGCCTGCCGGTGAATTCGATCCGCATTTTTAACGCCTACGGAACACGGTCCAAGACTTCAGGAGCTTATGGCGCGGTGTTCGGCGTTTTCCTCGCGCAGAAAATTGCGGGCAAACCCTTCACGCTTGTCGGCGATGGGACGCAGCGACGCGATTTCCTTTTCGTCACCGATGTGGCGCACGCTTTTTTTCTGGCAGCGACCACCGACCGTGTGAATGAAGTTTTCAACCTGGGGGCAGGCAATCCGCAAACCGTTAACCGTTTGATCGAATTGCTCGGCAGAGGCGAAGTCGTTCGTCTGCCCAAAAGGCCGGGAGAACCCGATTGCACCTGGGCGGACATTAGCAAAATTGAGCGGGAACTCGGCTGGAAACCACGGGTAACTTTCGAAGAAGGAGTCAGGGAGATGTTGAAGAACCTTGATTACTGGCGTCAGGCCCCGGTTTGGGATCCGGCGTCGATTGCCGGGGCGACGAAGAACTGGTTTACGTTTCTCGAAAATAAGACGGCATGAACATTCCTCCGAAGGAAAATACGTTTCGTCGGAAGATCAAGACCCGCGAGCAACTGCGTGAAGCAATCGGACCGCGCCCGCGGGTGAACAAAGTTATCATGTGCCACGGCACATTCGATCTGGTGCATCCGGGTCACATTCGGCATCTGATGTATGCCAAGGATCACGCGGATGTCCTGGTTGCGAGCCTGACCTCCGATTCGCACATTAACAAGGCGAACTTCCGTCCTTTCGTACCCCAGGATTTGCGCGCCATGAATCTCGCCGCTCTCGAGTGCGTCGATTACGTCATCGTCGACGATAACGAGACGCCGATCGAGAATCTGAAATTCATCGAGCCGGATTTTTTTGCCAAAGGCTACGAGTATTCCGAGCACGGAATCCACCCCAAAACGCGAGAAGAGATGGCGGTGATCGAATCCTATGGAGGCGAGCTGCTTTTCACCCCCGGCGACCTCGTTCTCTCATCGTCAGCGATCATTGAGACGACTCCTCCGAATCTGGCGACGGAAAAGCTCCTGGCCTTGCTCCATTCGGAGGGGCTCAATTTCGGCGACCTCCAGAATGCTTTGGCGAAGCTGAAAGGCGTCAAGGTCCACGTAGTCGGTGATACCATCGTGGATTCTTACATCTACTGCTCGCTGGTGGGCGGCACCGCGAAAACGCCGACGTTTAGCGTGAAACACGAACGTGAAGTGGATTTTCCCGGCGGCGCCGCAGTCGTGGCAAAACATTTGCGGCAGGCAGGTGCTGAAGTGGTTTTCTCTACGGTCCTCGGCGATGACGGACTAAAGGACTTTGTCTTGAAGGATTTGGAGGCTAACGGCATCAAATGCCGCGCGGTCATCGATCCGACGCGGCCGACGACGCAAAAAAACGCGTTCATCACCAATGGCTACCGAATGCTTAAGGTGGATAAGCTTGATAATCGCCCGATCTCGGAACACGAGGTGCAGGCGCTGAAGGACGAGCTGGCCAAACATAAAGTGGACGTCGTTGTTTTCAGCGATTTCCGCCACGGCATCTTCAATAAGGTCACAATACCAGAACTTGCAGACGCCATACCAGCGGGTGCGATGCGCGTGGCCGACAGCCAGGTCGCCAATCGCTGGGGCAACATTCTCGAGTTTCAGGATTTCGACTTAATCACACCGAACGAGCGCGAGGCACGATTCGCTCTTGGCGATCAGGATTCCACTGTTCGCCCGATGGCGCTCGATCTCTATAAAAGGGCCCGGTGCAAATTGCTGATCCTAAAGCTTGGCGAGCGCGGCATCATCACTTACCGCGCTCCCAGCCACGAAGTGCGCGCGTTCTTCACCGTCGACAGCTTTGCGGACAGAGTGGTTGATGCCGTCGGCGCGGGCGACGCGCTTCTTTCCTATGCCGCGCTTTCGATGGTCGTCTCTGAATCGAACGTGATCGGCTCGATTCTTGGCGCGCTCGCAGCAGCCGTGGCCTGCGAGCACGATGGCAATAAACCGGTGAAGCCCGAAGACGTCCTCAAGAAGCTCAATGCATTAGAAAAGCGTTCGCGCTTCGAATGAGATTAGCGATCATCGGTCTCGGGGTGCAGGGGCGCAAACGTCGCGCGATTGCCGGCGAAGACGTGGTGGCAGTGGTCGATCCCGTCGCGTCGGATGTCGATTTTCAGCGAATCGAAGAGGTGCCCCTTGAATCGTACGATGCGGCTTGTGTTTGCGTTCCGGACAACGAAAAATACGCGATCCTTCGGCACCTTCTGGGCAATGGAAAACATGCGCTGGTCGAAAAACCGCTGCTCGCGTCGCCCGGCCGGATTCGCGAGTTGCTTGAACTTTCCCGAGCAAAAAACGTTGCATGCTACACGGCTTATAACCATCGATTCGAACCGCACATCGCACGGCTAAAGCAAATTCTCGATTCCGGAAATCTCGGCCGGATCTACCTCACAAAATTCTTTTACGGCAATGGAACAGCTCGAGACGTCCGCAACTCTGCCTGGCGCGACAACGGTTTGGGCGTCTTCTCCGACCTCGGGTCCCATATGCTCGACATGTCACATTTTCTTTTTGGTCCGCATGAGGACGCAGGTGAGTTGTGGTGCGCGGATCGTTTTGAAAACAAGGCGCCCGATCACGTTCTGTTCGGTTACCGCGGTAAGCCCGTTCTCGAAATGGAGGCGACACTCTTATCGTGGCGAAATAGCTTCCGCCTCGATCTTTTCGGCGAACTCGGCAGCGCGCACATCGATTGCCTGTGCAAGTGGGGCCCGAGCACGCTGACAATTCGCAAGCGCATCCTGCCGAGCGGACGGCCTGAAGAGACCGTCGAGGTTCTTGAGCAGCCTGACCCGACGTGGCAGCTCGAATACGATCATTTTCTGGAGCTTTGCAACACCGCGGACACGAATTTGGAGAATGATCTTTGGATTCAAGAGAAAATTCGAGAGCTCGGCGGATCGATCGAGCAGATTCATTCATGATCACCAATCTTCACGACTCCCCGCGCAAGCCTGCTCGCGCCGTCGTGCTTGGAGCCGGCGGTTTCATTGGCGGGGCCATCGCGTGCCGCATGCGCTCTGAGGGAATTGAGGTCCTCGCACTCGGCCGCGGGTCCTGCGATCTGCTCGAAGCCGATGCTGCGGCCCGGCTGGGCAAAGAATTGCGCTCTGACGATTTGCTGGTCTTCGTCTCCGCCCACGCCCCGGTTAAAAACGTGGCGATGTTGATGGCGAACATCCGTATGGGCGAGGCCGTGTGCGCGGCTCTCAAGGATCGGCCGGTCGCACACGTCATTTATATTAGCTCCGATGCAGTCTACAAAGATTCGGCGGAACCGATTTCCGAATCTTCCTGTGCCGAGCCGGGTAGTCTTCACGGAGCCATGCATCTGACGCGCGAAGTAATGTTAAAGAGCGAATTTTCCGGACCTCTAACTTTTGTTCGTCCGACGCTCACGTACGGCATCGACGATCCGCACAACGGTTACGGTCCAAATCGCTTCCGGCGTCTTGCCGCTGAGGGAAAAGACATTGTCCTTTTCGGTGAAGGCGAGGAACAGCGCGACCACGTGGCGGTGGCCGACATCGCAGAGCTGGTGCTGCGAATCGGCCTTCACCGTAGCACCGGTGTCGTGAACGCGGTTAGTGGCGAGGTCGTTTCCTTCCGTACTTTAGCCGAGTTTATTGCCACGCAGTTTGCTTCGCCCGTGGCGATCCAGAGTTCTCCGCGCGGCGGACCGATGCCGCACAACGGCCTGCGCCCTTTTGCCCCGAGCGCTGCACTCAGCGCATTTCCAGATTTCACTTTTACGCCGTGGCGCAAAGGGATTGCCAGGATGTGCGCTGAAACTTCAAAAGCCAAAGAAAGATGATTGGGTTCGTTGGGCTTTCCCATCTTGGCCTGAGTTACAGTATCGCCACGGCAGCGAAGGGTTTTGAGGTAGTGGCTTATGACCCCGACGCCGTGCTCACGGCGCGATGCGCTGCCGGAGAATTTCCGGTCGAGGAAGCGGGGTTCGGCGAGTTGTTCGCTCAACATCGCCATCGGATCCGTTACACATCCGATGAAACCGCGCTGGCCGAGTGTGAACTTGTCTTTTATTCGCTCGATGTACATACCAACGACCGCAACGAAAGCGACCCGGGTCCTCTCACCGCACTCATCCACGCGACCGCGCCAAAGCTTTCACCGGGCACGATTGCAGTCGTCCTCAGCCAGGTTGCGCCTGGTTACACGCGGCACCTCAGGGCGGAACTCCGCGAGCTTGCGGCTGCCGACTTCTACTACCAAGTCGAGACGCTAATTTTTGGTCGGGCGATCGAGCGCGCGATGCACCCGGAGCGCTTCATCGTTGGGGCCAATGACCCCGATGGGTCACTCCCCGCGCCGTTGCAAGCCTGGCACGCAGCTTTCAATTGCCCGGTGCTCGTCATGGGTTTGGAAAGCGCTGAACTCGCAAAAATAGCGATCAATTTCTTCCTCGTCTCAACCGTTACCACCACCAATACCCTGGCCGAAATCTGTGAGGCGATTGGTGCCGATTGGAAGGAGATCGTCCCGGCACTCCGACTCGATCGGCGGATCGGTCCTCACGCTTATTTGACACCCGGGCTCGGCATTGCGGGTGGAAACCTCGAGCGGGATCTGGTGACGGTTCAATCTCTTGCCGCCCGCCATGGCACTGAGGCTGGTATTGTGGCTGCCTGGCAACGAAACAGCCGCCATCGGCGCGATTGGGCCATTAGTCAGGTTCAACGCGCTTTCCCGACGAAGGATCAGCAGGCCGTATTGGCGGTATGGGGTTTCTCTTACAAGGCGGATACGCACTCGACAAAAAGCTCGCCTTCACTCGAACTAATGCGCGTGTTGCGTGGCCATCGAATACGCGCGCATGATCCCGTCGCCCAAATCGACGCTGCTGAATTTCGGCACGTCACGATTTTTTCGTCGCCTCTCGCTGCGGCGGAGGGCGCAGACGCGCTTCTCGTGATGACGCCGTGGAGTTCTTACGCTTCGCTTCCCGTAAAAGAACTACGAAATCTGCTTCGGGGCAGGGTCATAATTGATCCTTATGGGGTTCTTGACGAGACTCAATGCCGAGATCTCGGGTTCGAATACCATCGCCTTGGAAGCTGAACATCCGCCAAATCGCCCGCTTGAACTCAGATGAATGCGGACTCTTTGAATCCCGGCCAATCGATCCAAGGTCGAAATGTTCTCCTGGTGGGAAAGAACAGTTATATCGGCGAGTTTCTCTGCCAGCATTTCTCCGCCAAAGGCGCCGCTGTCGTAGCGGTCGGATCCTCGGATTGCAATTTCTTGGACTCCCACTCGGTGGACGCCCTTTTCAAAAGCTTCGGCGAAAAGGCGTTCACGATTATTTTTCTGGCGGTGGTGAACAAGAGTGTCGACAACTCCTATTCCGCGTTTCTCAACAATCTCCAATTGGTTTGGAACCTCGTCTCCGGCGCACGCGACGCGAACGTTGAATCATTGGTCTATTTCAGTTCCGTTGACGTCTATGGACGAGCGCCAAGGTTGCCGATGACCGAAGCGACTTCGGTCGACCCCGACACCTGGTACGGATTGTCGAAATCCACCAGTGAATGGATCGTGCGGGAGGAGCTCGGTTCCAAGTTTCCGACCTGCCTTTTGCGCATCCCGGGAATTTTTGGATGCTCTCGAAAGGACAGGAGCGTCATCGGGCGATTAATCGCGAGCATCCGCAAAGAGGGGAAGGTGTATATTCACGGCGATGGCAAAGTGCTCCGGGATTACGTTTTTGCTCCGGATCTTTGCCAGGTGGTCGAACGCCTTGTCACGCGTAAGATTCCCGGGACGTTCAATGTCGCGACGGGCACGAGTGTTTCGCTGTTGCAAATTTTGGAAGTCATCCGCGAAGCGCTCGGAATTGATTTCGAGGTTGTTCATCTTCCCGCGAATGCGGAAAGGAGCTTTGACATGCGCTATGACATCTCCAGACTGTCCGCGGCGATCGGTAAATTCGATTTTTCCCCGCTAAGTGCGGGGATCCGCAGTTATCTTTGATTCGTGACCAAACTATCCTTATTCCCGGACAAAATCCGAATGCCGTGGTGGTTGACAGAGCGTCACGCGGGCTGAATGATTTTTTTCTTTTTGTGATTACTTCTCCGCAAACAAGTATTCAGCAGGTCGTGGGAGTAGTTTTGTTGCGTGACGATGGGGCCGCACTTCTTCAGCATCGCGATGATATTTCGACCATCTCTGACCCGGGGCTTTGGGTTTTTCCCGGCGGTCATGTCGAATGGGGCGAGACGCCGCGCGAGGGCGCTGCGCGCGAAATGGAAGAGGAAACTTGCTATCGATGTCACAACCTGCGTCCGTTGATTCGCCTCGCGATCGAAGAGGGGACGTCTTTTGTTTTTCTGGGAAAACTACGATGGCCTGCAGCCCGTGGCTTGTCGGGAAGGACAGGGTCTTGAGTTTATCGATCGCCGGAAGGTGGAATCGCTCCCCAAGCAGTCGTATCTCACTGAGGTCTTTGACTTAGCCCTGGCCGCGCAGAAGCGGGTCAATGCCCCCTTCGGGTCCGCAAACCAATTGCCACCGCCATGACAAACAAAGGCACATTCGATGTGAGCGCCGCGCGTGCTCGCTGCCGGCAGCATCGCCGCCGCATCCTCGACATTTCGCAAACGGTTAGCGCCTTGCACATCGCTCCTGCTTTCTCCTGCATGGAAATTGTGGATACGATTTACTATGGACTAATGCGCAGGGACCGCGGACCGAATGCTGACGACAGTTTCATTATCTCCAAGGGTCACGGTTCTCTCGCGCAATATGCCGTCCTCGAATCCTTAGGAATCGTTTCCAAGGCCGAGCTGGATCTTTACGGCAAGCCGGGAGGACGATTTGCCACACACCCGGATTACGGTCTCCCGGGAATCGAGGCATCCACTGGATCGCTCGGGCATGGTTTGAATCTCGCCGTTGGGATGGCGGCAGCGGATAAGGTACGGCGTGCGGATCGGGTCGTTTTCGTCGTAATGAGCGACGGTGAATTCCAGGAAGGCTCCATTTGGGAGGCGATGATGCTCGCGCCCACTCTCGGCATTACTCGAATCGTTGGTGTCCTGGACTTAAACGATTTCCAATCCCTTGGGCAAACAAGCAAAGTGCATCCCAACTTTTATCCTGTTCTCGACAAGGTGCGCGCCTTCGGATGGGAAAGTGTGCAGGTGGACGGCCATGATCCCGCTGCGATTCACGCGGCAATTACAAATCGATCCGGGGCGAAACCTTTTATGCTGATTGCGAGGACCACCAAAGGCAAAGGCGTAAGCTTTATGGAGAATGTGCCTGTGTGGCACTACCGCTCGCCGAGCGCCGAAGAATATCAGACGGCACTGAAGGAACTCGACGCCGCTTCCTCATGAGAAATACCTTTGCCAATACCTTCTACGAATCGCCAAGACCGACCCCCGGCTCTTTCTTGTCGTAGCGGATATTTCACCCGTGGCCAGTGCCGCGGCCTTTCAAGAAGAATTCCCGGAACGGTTCATAAACGTCGGCGTTGCCGAGCAAGTAATGGTGGGCGTATCCGCAGGGTTGGCGCTGCGCGGTTGTATCCCTTTCGCTTACACGATTGCCACGTTTACGATCTACCGGCCATTTGAAATGGTTCGGGTCGACTGTTGCTACCAAAATTTGCCCGTTAAGCTGGTCGGGATCGGGGGCGGAGTGACGTACTCCACGCTTGGGGGCACGCATCATACGCAGGAAGATATCGCCGTGATGAGCGCGCTGCCTAACATGAGTATCATCGCGCCATGCGACCCCGCCGAGACGACCGCTGCAACACGCGCGTGCATCGATCTGCCTGGCCCAGTTTATCTCCGGCTCGGCAAGGCGGGAGAACCAGACCTGACCAGCGCAGGCTCCGGACCCGTTTATCTTCGGTAAGATCCGTCGCCTGAAGGAAGGGAAGGATCTTTGCCTGCTTTCCTATGGTCCGATCACCAAGATGGCCATGGATATAGCTGACCGCCTCGAACAAGAAAATCGCATAAGCGTTGCCGTGGTAGGTGTCCATACTCTCAAGCCGCTGGACCGCGAAGGACTTGCCGAAATCCTCGCCAAATTCAGCGACTGTCGCCGTAATCGAGGAGCATTCCTGTATTGGTGGACTGGGAGCTCAACTCAAGCAGCTGGCCTGGGACGTGCGGGCTAACTGCATCTTGAAGACATTTTCGCTCAAGGACGAGTTCATTCACTTTTATGGCAACCAACGCGAGCTTTGGACCGCACACGGGCTGGACGAATCCATTATCTACCGCGAGCTCGCTGCTCTGAAATAATCGTCGAAGCGGGACTGATGGCTTACATCGATTTCATTCTGAAGGTCCATAACGCAGCCAAGCGGAACTACGTCGCTCGGGTCACTGAATCGGATAAAGCAGAATGCGCAACGATCTCAAAGCAGTTCGGCTTCGATTATTTTGACGGGGACCGCAAATATGGTTACGGCGGCTTTCGATATGATGGCCGTTGGCTGCCGGTCGCCGAGGCGATGGTCAAGCACTACGATCTCAGCAGCGATGCACGCATTCTCGACATCGGTTGTGCCAAGGGCTTTCTCGTCCACGACTTCATGAAAGTGCTGCCTGGCGCCGATGCTGTTGGAATCGACATCTCGGACTATGCCATTGCGAACGCCATGCCGGAGGTTAAGGACCGCCTCAGTGTCGGCAACGCTGTTTCACTGCCTTATCCTGACAAAAGTTTCGATCTCGTTGTCTCGATCAACACACTCCATAACCTGCGCATCTACGATTTGGAGAAAGCGCTAAAGGAAATCGAGCGTGTTGGTAAGAAGCATAAATACATCGTGATGGATTCCTATCGCGATGAACGCGAGAAGGTAAATCTGTTGTATTGGCAGCTTACCTGCGAATGCATCTTCACCCCTCAGGAATGGGAGTGGATTTTTGCTCGCTGCGGTTACACCGGTGATTATGGGTGCGTCTTCTTCGATTGAGCCTCACCGATCGTCCGAGGAAGCGGAACTTTTAGATCCCATCCTGGTAAACTCATTGGATCTGACAATCTGTGTTCCGTGCAAGAATGAGGAAAAAAATGTTGTCGGCACGTTGGACGTGATCGTCGATGCAGTGACGGAGGTGGGCTGTTCGTATGAGATCATAGTCATAGACGACGGATCGACCGATAAAACGAGCGAACTGGTGAAGCAATATTGCCGCGAGCATCCGTCACTGCCGATCCGTTTGCACAAGAACCCGAAAAATCTTGGTCTCTCTCGAACATACGTGAACGGCGCCTTTCTGGGGCGAGGCAAGTATTACCGGTTTATCGGGGGAGACAATGCCGAGCCAAAAGAAGCGATAGTCCGGATACTCAAGATGATGGGAAAGGCTGATATCATTATTCCTTTCCATGAGCAGCTTACTGGAAAAAGTTTTAGCCGCGTCGCGGTATCCAAGCTTTACACCTTCCTGGTGAACCTGGTGAGCGGTTATTCCATTAATTACTACAACGGCTGTGCCGTGCACCTGCGCTACAATGTTCTTCGCTGGCATTCCTATGCCTATGGATTCGGTTTTCAGGCCGATATGATCACGCTCTTACTCCAGCAGGGCGCGACTTACGTCCAGGTTCCTGTGCGGGTTCGCCATACCAATAAAGGCCGCGGCGCTTCCCCTTTCCATATTAGAAATATTGTTTCTACCGGACACACCTTATTTGAAATCTTTCGGCGCCGAGTAAACATCATGTTATTCGGCCAGTAGCTCTTTGCTTCTCCTCGCGCGTGGCTTTGCTCTAAGGTTCGTCGACCTGCCAGTTACGAGTGCGCAATTGGAACGAACCTTCACCATGAATGCAAAACAAACGGCTTTCCTCATTGGCAAAATAATTTTGGCCGTCGCCATCATCACGTGGCTCTTTCACCGCACGGATGCCTATCTGGTCTGGTTGAGGGTTCGCGATGCGCATCGTATTCCGATCGTTGGCGGTCTGCTCTTATGGTTGGTTACGATCGTTATCGCCGGCTGGCGATGGAACCGGCTTTTAGGCATTCTCGGTATTCATATCCCGGTGAAATCGCTCACTTGCGTTGTCCCGATTGCACAATTCTTCTCCGTATTTCTGCCAGGCTCGACTGGGGATGATCTCACGCGGATGCTTTACGTTTCCCGTCTTGCGCCAGGCCGGATAGGGGAAGCATGCACGACTGTGCTGTTGGATCGATTCATCGGGTTAGTTAGCGTTCTATTGCTGGCGGCGTTCTGCATTCCCTGGCAATGGTCGGTGATGTCCTCTTCAAACCAGACGCGGTGGATAGCACTCGGAATGCTCGCGGCCGGGGCCTTTACCTGTCTCGGCGGTGCCGTCTTTTTCCTGGCTGGCCACCCGACCCACCGATGGTTTGAAAAGCGTCTTCGTCTAAGGCCGGCGCACTCACTGCGGGATGAAGCGGCTCGAATATGGGGCGTGTTATGTGATAACAAATTGTTAGTCGCTAAAGTGATCGGCGCCGCGCTGATCACCCAGTTAATCCACTGCGGCGTCTTTTACCTTGCTGGTCTTTCCGTCGGCATTCGCACCCCCTTACTAATTTGGACGACCTTTGTTCCCATTGTCCTTGCGGCAAACGCGCTCCCGATTACCATCGCCGGCGTCGGGATTCGTGAATACTTGCTTGTGCTTTTCCTGGGCGTAATCGCCGGGGTCGACAGTGAGCGAGCGATCGCCACTTCTTTCGTCATTTTTGCCATGATCCTGGCGATGTGCTTGCTGGGCGGATTGCTTTACATTTTCTATCGGCCGAAGCGTAAAGTGACAACTGTAGATGAGGTGGGTGCGCCGGCATGAAGCGCTTTTAAACTTGGTGCTAGCCGATCGCCTTCTCAATCTGATCGACAGTGTGGCGAGCAAACGGAATGGAACAAGTCCACCCAGGAGAGACGGCGTTGAGTAAATGCGTCGAATGTTCATCGCCTTCGATGACGAAATCCATCTCAAGCTTTCGAGTCTTGATATCGAGCAACTGGGCTCGGATTCCGGACTCGCCCCACCGCCTGTAATTCTCTGGTCGCACCCCGTGCGCCAAGCTTGATGCCAGGGCGACCAGCCGGGGCCGCGAACACTTTTGCACTTCTTCGAGAGCCAGCTTCTGGAAATCGAACGTCGACGACAGCATAAGGCCGGCTTCGCGAAAGAGGACTTCGATAAACTCGCCGAACTTAAAGTTATCGAATCCCCGGTACTGCTCCCGCCACAAAGCTGGAATAGCCGTGGGTCCGATTTTGGCGCGTCCATCGTCTCTCACCGTGAAGTGGACGCCGAGAAACGGATTTCGCAGATCAGGCACGGGATAAATATTCGTGCGGAATGCATTCGGAGGCTCGTCCGAATAAAGATAAAGCCCCTTGAAAGGAAGAATGCGATATCTTTCCGAAAAGCCAAAATCAAGAGCGATCTTGTCTGCATAAAGTCCAGCCGCGTTGACTACATGGCCCGCGGTAAAGCTGGCTTGTGGCGTCACAACGACGCCGTTTTTAGATCCCAAATAACGAACACCAGTGCGGATTGTGATGCCTTCTTTTTTTGCGTCTTCGATCATTTCTTCCATCACGCGCCGCGGATTGGCCGATGCAGTCGATGGTGAGAAAATGGCGCGTCGGTGGGTTTTTGCTCGCGGCTCGATTTTTCGCGCCTCTTCTTCGGTCACATTTTCCAGCGGGACGCCGCTAGCGCAGCCGCGGCGAAGCAATTCGTCCAATCGCGGCAGATCGTCCTCTTCCCTCGCAACCACGAGCTTACCACATCGTTTCAAGGGGATTGTCTTCGCTTCGCAATAGTCGATCATCGCCAGATTGCCGGCCCGCGTTAACTTCGCCTTCAGACTGTCTGCGGAATAATAGAATCCGGCATGGATTACGCCGCTGTTTCGACCGCTGGCATGAAGGCCACAGGCAACTTCTTTTTCCAGCAGCGTTACGTCAGTATCCGGAAAACGACGTTTCAGCTCGCGGGCCACACTAAGCCCAATGATACCGCCGCCTAAGATTAGAAAGTCAGTCGAATTCACAGATCAGCTTTTCGATAGCAACATTCGCAACCCGGCAAATTGCGATTTAAACGTATCACGAGCGATATTGCGCATCTTGAGTCTTCGAAAAAGATACGCGCCTAACAGGCCTAACAACTCCGTCACAGCTGTCCTGTTTTAGTGCGACGAGTCTCTCCCCAGAAACGCCTTCCACGCGTTCCGCGTCTTCTGGGGCACGTTCATGTCCGCGTCCACAAGCCAGGATACCGTCGAAAGCGAGTTTATAACAACCGAGACGGCGACCAACCCGATAAGCAGGTATCGCAATTTGAACACTGCCCGACCATTCTGCAGAAAAAAAAGAAAAGCGAAAACAAGGAATGGATAAAACTCCGCGGCGTAACGCTGAATAACGGCGGGGACCGACATGATCGCGATAACCTGAACGAATAAGATCGCGGCAATTATGCGGTTCACGACATCGGCCCCTCCAGGCTTAAACAGCATTGCCACGCCGATACCAGCGCCGAGCACGATCCAGGATGAATACCAAATCAACGATGAATACGTTTCGGTGAAAGGCATAGCATAAAGACTGTGGTGTTGGTAAGGATGTCGGTACGCCTTCAGAAACGGAGGGCTCCGCTGGTACTCCGGATAGCGTAAGGCGAAATAGTCCGCGAAACTGTAGGGCACTCGCTCGAGGCGAAAAAACCCATGCTTTTGCGTAAACCTTCGCTGATCGGTATTGATGTAATGGTCAAAGCTTGTCCCCTGAAAGTTGCCAAATTTTGCGTAACTAAGAAGGAGATAAAATAGCAATGCCGCTCCCGAGCGGCAGAAAGAGCGCGGCGAGATTACGTATCCGATCTCTTGCGCAGTACCCGCAGCGCAAGAACAGGGGCAATCAGGAGAAGCGGCGCACCGAAAGTCACCCGCGAAAGCAACGTGGCCCCCGCGCAAAAAGAGAAGGCAACGAGAGAGCGCGTTAACGCAACCCCTTCGGTTTCTCGAGATCGCAAGGCAAAATAAAGAGCGGCCAGAGACCAGGCCAGGGCCCAGATGATCGCTTCATCGTAGATTGAAAGGTTTCCGAGCAGCAGGAGAAGAGGCGAGCCGAGCGCAAATCCAACTAAACACGCATTTCCGAGGCAAGTTTTCCAACGGTTCGACAATTGAGAAGACCGCAATGCCAATCGGATGAGTCCGGCAAATGCTACCAAGGCGATCATTCCAGCGCAAAATCCGGTGATACGCGACCACTCTCCTCGCCCGCTTGGATAAACAAAATTTAGCGGGATCCGTAGGAAAGCAGGAAACGGCCCGAAGTACATGCGCGTCTTGCCGTTCACGATCATGGCCTCGTGGCGAATCGCCTCACCGTCTACTCCTGAATCGCCCCGGAGCAGATGTTCAGCCTGAGAATCGTAGGCCTCACTGAGCATCTCATTCACAAAGACCTGTCGTCCGCCGGTGGTCGCAAATATCCACAGAAGCACGCCAAGCACCGCCACCGCTGGCAAAAAATTCGGCGCTCGGTTTCCTTCGGTCATTGGGACAAGAATCAAAATGTGGAGATCAAAATGCCAATTGGGCGAGCGAAACCGACGTGGACCAATCCACTAGTCGCACTTTCCGAAGCAATGTGATTGTCCGCGGAAATCAATCCTTCGCAAACGAGTCATGTTGAGCCGAGGGATTGTCCTTCCGACAGACTCCACGATCTGTGTACAAGCGATTTCCTTAACGGGTAGGGTAGCGCCGAGAGAAGGCTCGGGGCATTACTTTCTGAAATCGAGCGCGCCTTTTTTGAGCGCGTAGACATAGCCGACCATCAGGATGCCAATGAAGCTCAGCATGCTCCAGAAGATCGTGCTGCCTTGTTTGATCGAGTCACGATAAACGACCGCCCATGGATACATGAACACGATCTCGAGGTCGAACAGGATGAAAAGCATCGCCACCAGGTAGAACTTGACGCTGAAGCGCGGCTGCCGTTCGCCTTGTGGAATCATCCCGCACTCATAGGCGGTGTCTTTGGCCCGGCTTCGTCTTCCGCGTTTTCCTACGAGGATGCTGAATAGCAGCGCGGAAACTGCGAACAGAACGACAACGATGATTTGCAGGAGGACCGGCAAATAGTCGTGCAGCATTCGGAGACTTCGTCTGAAGCCGGTTCGTGATGTAAGACCAACTACCTTACGCCGGCCAGATGACCGTTTTGCTGAGCAATCGCCTGAGCAAGAGCTGAGGGCAAACCCTTATACTTCTTCCCATTCTTTTTGACCGCACCGCGCGCCACGAGATTTTGTAATTTCTCGTAGGCTCGCAGCCGTAGCATTTCCTCGCCGCCGCTGGCAGCATTTCGCGCCCGGAGATTCTCGTGCACGATGTCGAACAACTGCTTAAACTCAAACGAAGAACGCTTGGAGAGGACAGCGACCAGCTCCTCGGTTACCAGATCAGGAACACGACGGGAGAATGCATTTTTCTTTAGAATAGCCATAAGGGCCGTCAAAATAGCAGATTTTTGACAAATTGCAGCAGTTTTCTTCTGGCTTCGTTAGGAAATCAAAGCGAGCCGAAATGGCACAGCAGTCAGGTCGAATGTTGCCAAATTTCGCGGCGTTTGACCGCCACAAACCTGGAACTTTCAGGGCGTAGGCGTTGGACTGGATGACGGCGGCGATACTGGAGAAAAGACGCTTGAACCAGACCGCCGCGCAGCCGCCCCGAAGCTGCTTAGAATCGCAGCGCCAATTCCTAATTGATCCAAAGTAATGGGTCCGATTGACTCAGCTATGTAACCGTCGCCGTCGTATCGCTGCGAAGAGACAATAGGGCTCAGGTGCTTGGTGATGACTTCCGCGGGGGGAAGCTTGCTTGAATCGATAGAGTTCGCTACCGCTGGAACGAATGCCCCGGCCATTAACAGCATCGGGCGCAGCGTAGCATCGAGCCGCGAATATAACAGCGCCGTGTCTATGTAGGCAAAGAAGTTCGTCGGCGCAGGCAACAGGCGCGCGGCTGCCTTATAAGTTTCGGACTCTTCAAGATCACGCGAGCCACTGGCGCTGCGTTTTATTGCCTCTTCAACTGACGCCAAATTCAACCCCACGATCAGAATTCGATCGGATAGGGCAATCGTTGGGGTGATCGCGACAAAACTCGCAACCGATTGCTTTGAGAAATACCGGACGCCGTCCTTCTCTGTTTGCAACCAGCTACCTTCGTCGTCAGAGTGCATAAGGGTTTCCACAATTTTCGCAGCCTTCGCTGCATCCGTGACCGGTAGCGTGGCAAGCAATGACGGCCAATGGGCGTCTGAAGGCCAATCCGCTAACGACCCGAGCTCGGTTCCGAATGCCGCCTTCCAATCGGCGGCGGTGATGCCGCTGTCGCTAAGCGCCTGAAAGGCTTTCGTTCCCGCGAAAGTCGCCGCTTGATTCAGCGTGTCCATCTTTTCCCCGAGATTGAGAAGCATGGCGAGGTAAAAAAATGTCTCTTTGGTTCCGAGCGACAATGAAGAACGCGTGAAGGTGGCATTCTGTTCAAGCTTTGGCATGCCCAGAAAAAGCACGTCATGTATTTTTCCGTTCTCAAATCGCATCGCTCCGGCGACGCAACGCATTTTCTCGAGCAACGTGCCATCGTCGGGCGCAGGAGTTGATCCGACAGCAGCACGCAATGCCGCAAGCCTTTGCGAAAAAGTCTTTGGCTGGAAATAAAAGAATGCTGCGTAGTTAGAGGGGCGACGTGAAATGGCGGCGCGATAGGTGTCGTCTTTGTCGAGCCTGTCATCGGGACTTGATCCGCGGCGGTCGGCACGATCGAGCAATCGCTGCAGTTCAGGCACATCCGTAGCCGCAAAAAACCAGGGAGGATCGTAAACCGTCGCAATACTGAATGTACCCGCCTTGGTTACTTCAATTTCATGGCCTTGATATTGCACCCTCTCAGTCTTGCGACCTGAGTTTTGCCCCCTCAGCGCCGAGCGCCATCTGTCAATGATCCGTTCCGCTTCTTCCTTACGCCCATGAAAACGGAAGCCGCCCACAAGCTTTGGATTGTTATTGTCGATAGAAGTTAAGGCGACGAAGGCATTTTTCGGGGCGAGCTGTTCGATTTCTCTCAGGGTTTGAGATACCGCCTCGCCTTTTGGAACCTGTTCCAGAGGTTTACGCAAAAAATCCTGCACCGCAGGCTCGCGGTACAGCTGGTATATGTCGCAACGCTTCCAATCATCCATGGCGCGGTTGAAATCCGGTACGTTTGCCACAAAAATTGTTTCCCGCGGCAGAAGCGAGGCCATCGGAGCGCTGGAGATCTTCTGGAAAAAATTCCAATAGTACCAACCAGCGAACGCAGCGGCCGTCAGCGCAATTAAAAGCAACAGGATTCGCTTCATGAAAATAACTGCCTCACGAGAGTCGATGCTGGATACTCGATGACGGATGGCCGATCAATAATAAATCCCGGGCGACATTGCGGGATTGGCGACCGGTTCGCTGTTACGCCCGTGGATGGAACTGCCGGTGCACGGCCTTAAGCCGTTGCTGATCGACATGCGTGTATACCTGCGTCGTGGAAATGTCGGCGTGGCCCAGCATCTCCTGGATGATCCGCAAATCCGCGCCGTTTCCGAGCAAATGCGTTGCGAAACTGTGCCGGAGAAGGTGAGGATACACGTTCTTTTCCAGTCCGGCGCGCTGCGCGTGTTTCTTCACGATCTGCCATATCCGCGCTGTGGTTAATTTCGTGCCTCGCTCGGAAAGAAAAATTTCGCTGCCAGTGCGTTGCTTCACCAGCGTCGGCCGCTCCGTAGAGAGATATGCCGCCAGCGCTTCGCACGCCTTTCGGCCGACCGGCACCAGACGCGTCTTGTTTCCTTTGCCGGTCACGCGCACAACGCGCTCATCAAAGTTGAAATTCTCCAGCCGCGCGTTTGTCAGCTCCGAAATGCGCAGCCCGCTTGCGTAAAGCAGCTCGATGATCGCCCGGTCGCGCAATCCGTGAACGAGCGTTGGTATCGATCTTTTCCAGGAGTTGCTCCACTTGCAGTTCGTTGAGCGTTTCCGGGAGATAACGCTCAATCCGCGGCAGCGCCAGCGCCTCAGTCGGATCACGTTCAATGAGTCCTTTCGCGGCGAGAAATCGGAAGAAAATCTTCAGCGCAACCACGATCAGCTTGATCGAAGACGCCGAAAGGCCGGCGCGCTTGCGGTCGGCAAGATACTCGCTCAGCATGGCGAAGAGTCACACTGCGCGCTTGCGTGATCTTCTTTTTCGCAGCGCACCATTGCGCGAATTCGCCCAGCGATCTTTGAGTGGAAAGCTGATAATTTTCAGAGAGACCCCGCTCGACCGCGAGAAAGCGGATGAACGACTCGATCTGTTCTTCCAAGAGACTGCGCTGAGCGAGAAAGCGGATGATGACTCGATCTTTCATCGCACAAAGTTAAATGAGCGGTCGTTGGTGACTAGTGGAAATTTGTGAGCGTGTTCGGATCTTACTTATTGTTCTCGAGAATCGCTACCGAGCGCAAATACCGCGTGTTCACTCCGAACCGTGAAGTTATTGACAAGCGAACATTGAATGTTGGATGTTGCGTACGATGAGCTTGGATCTCAACACCATCCTGAAAGATTGGCCCTACGAGAGCGGCACGATTAAAGTGCGCAAAATCACCGGGCTGGACGGGCGGGAAAAGTTGCAACTGCGCGTGGATCTTGGCGTGTTGCAAATGGAAATGAGAGGTCGCCCGGACGGCCGTCGTCCGCACAATTGCGAATCGCTCCTGGAATACCACCAAAGACGCGCCACTCGGGCGCAGCAGAAAGGCGACAGTTACGAACTTACCCCGAGCAATGCGCGGAATTACAACAGGAGGGCATCCAATATTACCATCGCTATCTGAGCCTGTTTCAGATCAATGATTTCGAAGGCGTCGTTCGCGATACGCAGCGTAACCTCGATCTTTTTACTTTCGTTAACGATCACACCGACCGCGAGGAATTTTCCTGGAGTCTTCAACAGTTCCGACCCTACGTGATAATGATGAATACGCGCGCAAAGGCATCGATTTTTCTCGGCCAGGGAAAATTTGCTGATGCCATAACGGAAATTGAACGCGGTCGCGAAGCGATTGTGGATTTCCTGCAGCACTCAAATTTTCCGGAGCTCGCTTCCAAAAGCGCGGAGATCGCGTTTCTTGACGAGTGGCTTGAAGAAGTCAAAGCGAAGCGGCCGCTTTCGAAACTGGAAGTGATGCAGCGCGAGATGGAAACCGCGATTGCAAAGGAGCTTTACGAACGCGCGGCTGAACTGCGCGATGCCATCAAGTTGCTCAAAGCACAAAGGCAGGCATAACCTCCAAGGAACGACGGCTTCCCAGCCCCGAAGGCTTTCAGGGCTGCTCAAGTTCGCCACGGACGAATCCGTCCGGTGGCGGACCATCTCCTCCTTGGTACTCAAATGACGTGTTCGCGGTTATCTGACCGAAGCCGGATGGTTTTTATCTGCAAGTTGTGACGGGCTCGAATGAAGCGAACCGTCTTGCTCTTGGCCCGCATCAGGATGGAGTGCGTGATTGCCGTCACGCCTCCGCGTGCTCGCACACCCTGAAGAAGCGCGCTGTCGCTGATTCCGGTTGCGCAGAAAATAATATTTTGCCCGTTCGCCAGGTCGTCCGCCGCATAAACGCGGTCGAGATCTTTCCCGTATCCGTCGGCGACGAGACTTTTTTTCTCCTTCTCGTCGCGCGGCCACATTCTGCATTGCATATCGCCGCCGAGGCATTTGATCGCCGCCGCTGCCAGCACCGCTTCGGGCGCACCACCGATCCCCATGTAAACATCGACGTCATTGTCGGGTAAGGACGGCGCGATGGCCGCTGCGATATCGCCATCGCCGATCATCCGCAATGAGGCGCCTGCGGCGCGAATTTGCTCCACGATTTCTTTGTGCCGCGGCCGATCGAGCATCATCACCGCCACGTCCTGCACTCGCTTGTTCACCGCGTGCGCGACAATTGCCAGCATCTCCGGAATCGGCATGTCGAGGTGAAGCGAATCGCCGCGTTTCTTCATGTATTCGATCACGCGCGGTCCATAAGCCAGCTTCGACATGTAAAAGGAAGGGATGTCGCGCAGCGCCACTTTCACGCCTTCTTCGGGACTCGCCGCCGCGATGCAGCTGATCGAGTTCGGCGCGCCCTTGGAAATATTTGTGGTGCCGTCGATTGGATCGATAGCGATATGAAATTCGGGCGAACCGGGATACCACGTGCCGAGCTGTTCTCCTTTGAAAATTCCCGGCGCTTCGTCCTTGATTCCTTCGCCAATCACGACTTCGCCACAAATGTTCATCAAATCGAACATGCCGCGCATCGCGTCGCAGGCCGCCGCGTCGGCTGCTTCCTTGTCACCCCGTCCGAGCCATCGCAGGGAGTTCAGCGCCGCTGCTTCCGTCGCGCGCACAAAATCCAGCTCGATGACGCGCTCGATGTCCTGATAATCCTGTTTCGGCAGTCGCAGAGCCATTGACCTTGATTTTCACGCAGGTCGCCCGCCATGACAAGACATCAAGAAGTGACGGTTTCCCAAGCCATTCCTTGCGGATTACCTACACGCTTGAGTTCGATGCGATTTTTTACTTGGATGGCGGTGTGCCTGCTCAGGATGAAGTGACCTCGTTAAGCGCGATTGGTCCGGCGGTTGGCGAAGGACAAGGTGCCGCGGCATTCGCGACTACCCACTGGAGTGTAGTGCTCGAGGCTCGAGGTGATTCGCCAGCGGCGGAGGCGGCACTCGAAAAGCTTTGTCGCATTTATTGGTGGCCACTTTACGGATTCGTAAGGCGTCAAGGGTACAAACCGGAGGAAGCGCAGGATCTCACTCAAGCTTTTTTCGCGCGGCTGCTTGAACGGCGGGACTTCGAAGCGGTCAGGCGGGAAAGGGGACGTTTGCGTTCTTATCTGTTGGCGTCGATCAAGAATTTTCTCTCAAAGGCGCGGGATCGTGAAATGACTGTCAAACGTGGCGAAGGTCGGCCTCTCATTTCGCTGGACGATTTGCTCGTGCGCGAACGCGTCGACCAGGAACCGGCCCACAAGTTGAGCGCCGATCGTATTTATGAGCGTCGTTGGGCGTTAACGTTGTTGGAGCAAGTGATGGCGCGGCTCAGATCCGAATATGAAGCCGCTGGCAAACTCTCTTTATTCGATCGCTTGAAAGAATTACTTGCCCGGGAATCCGGTCAGCCTTCACAGGCTGAGATAGCCGCTGAAATGCAAATGACCGAAAACGCCGTGAAACAAGCGTTTCACCGTTTGCGCCATCGCTATCGGCAGTTGTTGCATGAAGAAATTGCTCACACTGTCGCGGTGCCGGAAGACGTCGAGGATGAGTTGCGACATTTCATTGCGGTATTGCAAACGTAACCTGTGAAAGAATTTCCGGCAGTACAGTGAAGACGATCAATCGGCCGGAAAACGGGATGACAAAAGGCAGCAGAGTTTGCGCAGAATGCGGGGCGACCGTATTCGCGGATGAGCCGGAGGGATTTGCAGTGCCTGCATGTTTAAGACCGGTCTGCCCCCACTTGTTAACGAAAATGACGAGCCGTTTGAGCCAACGATCGCGAGGATGTTCAAAGATTTCGGCGATTACGAATTGGTCGGACAAATCGGACGCGGTGGCCAGGGAGTGGTCTATCGCGCGCGGCAAAAGAGTCTTAACCGGATTGTAGCGCTCAAAGTGATTGGCCTCGCACATTGGGCGACAGAGGCACACGTGACGCGTTTTCGCATGGAAGCTGAAGCTGCCGCCCGTCTTGACGATCCGCACATCGTTCCAATCTACGAAATCGGGGAGCGCGACGGCGCTTGCTACTACAGCATGAAATTTGTCGAAGGTGGGCAGCTCGACAAAATCATCGGCAGCGAGCCGATGCCAGGCCGCAAGGCGGCGGAGCTGATAGCGAAGCTGGCGCACTCGCTTCATCATGCTCATCAACACGGTGTCCTGCATCGCGACGTTAAGCCGGGAAATATTCTGCTCGACGCAAAAGGGGAACCTCACCTTACCGATTTTGGTCTTGCCCGATTGGTTGAATCTGAGAGCAGCGTCACGCAGACTTTGGACGTCCTGGGCACGCCGAGTTACATGGCGCCGGAACAAGCATCGGGAAACAACCAGGCTATTGGCAGCGCAACAGATGTGTATGGACTTGGCGCAGTTCTTTATCAATTGCTGACAGGTCAGCCGCCTTTCGCCGGTGGAACAACATACGAAACCATTCGGTTACTTTGTGAAACCGAGCCGCGAAATCCGCGGGTACTGAATTCCAAAATAGACCGTGACCTATCAACAATCTGCCTGAAGTGTCTCGAGAAAGATTCAAAGCGTCGCTACCCGTCCGCTTTCGCGCTGGCTACAGATCTCGAACGCTGGCTAAAACACCAACCAATTCAGGCGCGGCACACTGGAGTCTTCGCGCGCGGAAGGAAATGGGTGCGACGCAATCCAACCAGCGCGCTGTTTGCGGCATCTCTGGCTGCATTGGTCGCGGTAGCAGGATGGAATATTTGGAAAAGCGAACTAGTCGGCCGTTCCATCACAACCGGGATCGCCGTTTTGCCGTTTGAGAATCTGACCGACCAAAAGGAGGACGCCGGTTTTGCTGACGGTCTTCAAGACGACATTTTGACCAGGCTGGCGAAAATCGCCGGCCTGAAGGTCATCAGCCGCACCAGCGTGATGCAATACCGCGGAGCGCGGAACACTCGCCGGATTGGCGAGGCCCTGCGTGTTTCGCACGTCTTAGAAGGGAGCGTGCGCAAGAGTAATGATCGCTTTCATATGAATGCGCAGTTGATCGACACTCGGGATGACACACACGTCTGGGCTGAGCAATACGACGGTTCATTGAACGATCTGTTCGCGATCCAGAGCCAAATCGTGCAAAGCGTAGCTGCACAGCTGAAAACAAAAGTCAGCCGCAGCGAAAAAGCCGCGATCGCGCGCGCGCCGACGGCAGACCTCGTCGCATTCGATCATTATGTTCACGCAAAAACGCTTTTGTATAGCGTCAGCATCACCGCGCAGGAAGTTTCAAAAGACTTCCTCTTTCAAGCTGTCGATCTGTTGAACAAAGCCGTTGCACGCGACCCGAAGTTTGTTTCAGCATATTGCCAGCTCGCCAAGGCTCATGGGCGAATCTATGCATTCGATATCGATCATTCGTCGGCGCGTCGTGACCTGGCAGAAGACGCTGTGCGCAACGCCGAACGCCTCGCACCCGATGACGGTGAAACACATCTCGCGCGAGCGCGCTTTCTTCTTGATTGCGATTTGAATTTCGAAGCCGCGCGGAAGGAACTCGCGACTGCGGAGCGTTTGCTACCTAACGACTCGGAGCTTCACCTCCTGCGCGGTTACATTGCGCGGCGGCAAGGGCGTTGGGAAGAATCGCTAAACAGTTTGCAAAACGCCATTCAACTTGACCCGCGCAACTTCTCGCTCTGGCAGGAGATCGGCCTTAATTACCACTTACTCCGTCGCTACCCCGAGATGCGCGCAGCCGCCGATCGGGCCGTTGCGATCGCACCCGATGACGGACTCACCCGCGCGTTTCGCGCCGCGACCGAGTTGTACCTGCTGTGCAAATGCTCGTCCACTACACGAGACGATTCACGATGTGATTGCGAAGAACCCGGCTTCAACATCCAGTATCGCCGACCTCTGGTTCGACCTTGCCCTTTGCGAACATGACTATGCGGAGATCGCCCAAGCTCTCGCGGTGATTTCAGAAACAGGCAGCCAACCGGAATTTGTGACGCTGCCGCGTTCCTTTTGTCAGGGCTTGGCGGCTCGCGTGCGCGGCGATGAACCGGCAGCGCGCGCAGCCTTCATGACTGCTTGCAACGAACTCGAGCGAACGGTCCGCAAGCAGCCGCAGTTTGCGTCGCCGTTGAGTGTTCTTGGAATGGCAGATGCCGCGCTCGGACGGAAGGAAGACGCAATTCGCGAAGGTAAACGCGCCGTCGAACTCTGCCCGGTGAGCAAGGACGCAGTCGTCGGATCGGAACTGATGACGTTCCTCGCTGTTATTTACGCTTGGACTGGCGAGAAGGATCTTGCCTTTGAGCAACTGGCCGCCACCGTGAAAATTCCAGGTATTCTGACGTACGGGCATTTGCGACTTCATCCTTACTGGGATTCGCTGCGCGGCGACCCGCGTTTCGAGAAAATCCTCGCCTCACTGGTACCGAAGTAATCCGACCACTTGGATTACGCGCTCAAAGTTGCTGCCCGTTAGCGCTTCAACGCCTTAGCGAGTCAGCTCGGCGAAGCCAACTTTCCGCGTAACCTCGCGCCAGATTTCCGGCTGTACATGCGTGAACGGCCCGAAATGACTACTCACTGAAGAGAAATCAGCCAAGGCCACCACAACCAAAGAGATTGGAAATCAAATATGAACAGACCAAACATCAAACAACACCTACAGAAGAGTTTCTTAGCGCTGGCGATTTCGGCGGCAGCGTTCGCGTTGCCGGGCAGCGCACTGGCCGACAGGCCAGGGACAGCAAGCGGAAATTGGGATGACTGCAACGTCATCACTGACGTGCGCCAAGCCGGTCCGAATTTGATCCTCACCGTCCTCATTACAGAAAATTTTACAGGCACCTTTAACGGCTCCTACCAAGGGTTTGAGCGGGATGTGATCTACGCAGATGGCACCGCCACTTTCCACGGGAGCGGTACCTTCACTGGCACGGTCTCGGGACGGTCGGGAACGGTGGTCATGAGTTATGCAGGAACAGCCTTCACGCCCACGGCCACCGCAAATTGGGTGGTTGATCAAGGAACCGGCGACCTCGCCAGTCTGCATGGGCGCGGAACCTTTCAAGGTCACGAAACTGGCCCAACTCAGGGTTGCGACGACACATTCGCCGGCACTTATAGCGGACAGATTCAATTCGCGCCTTAATTCGAGCAGGGAAGCGCGCGCTCGCAGCGCGCGCTTCCCTCTCCACTTTGCGCTGCCTGCCGCGACTCCGCGCACTAATGCGCGAAGAGGTTATACGAGCCGCTCTTTTCCGCGAACACGTCCATCCGCGGTAGGCCATCTTCAAGAATGATCGGGAGCAATGTCGCGGATGAGATTTTTGCGTTTTCGTTTAAGCCGACCTGAAGTAAAGCACCCCGATTCCACGATGTAATCGATGGCGCGCCGTCAAAAACAAGATTACCTAGCGAATAGGCGATTGGACAGCCGTGATAAAAATCGAGCGGCTGAACACAATGCGGATGCGAGCCAACGACAAGATCAACGCCGTGATCAATCAGCCAGCGGGCAAGCTCACGTTGTTTGTCTGTGATTTTGTCGCTGTTTTCGACTCCCCAATGAACGAGACAAACGACGAGGTCTGCATGTGACCGCGCATTGCTAATCGCGGCGCCGAGCTTAGCCCGGTCGGAGGCCATGGCGATTTGAGTCCCTGATATAGATTCAACATCGCTGATCGCGAGCAGAGCGAGTTTTTTACCATCCGGCAGTGAGAAAAAGCTCGGAGCATACGGACCGCGTTTTGCTCTTTCAACTCCTGGCGTCTCGATACTTTCCTCGAGCAGACGCGTTGCGCAGTCGCGCAATGCGGCGGGGCCAAAATCAAGCGCATGATTATTTGCCAACCCCATGGCGTGAAATCCAGCGCGACGAAGCAATTGTGCCGACTGTTGTGGTGCGCGGAAGGCGTATCGATGCGTGGACTCGCCGAGATTCGAAATCGTGCATTCCAAGTTTGCAGCAGCGAACGATGCGCCGCGGAGCACAGTCGCGATGCCTTCAAATGGATCTACGCCGTTTTCAATCTTGTCGGCGCAACTGCGGCCCAGCATTACATCGCCACCAAACACGAGCGTCGCGGCGGTTTTTGGCGGCGGCACACGGAACAGATCGAAATGATCTTTCTTACGCTCTTTTAGCAGTTCACCCAGCGTCAGTATTTGTGGAACGCCTGAGAGCTGGTGCGCGACCAGATCGTTTTCATCAAGAACGCCGAGAGGTTCTCGATCCTCCATCACTGCCGCGACATGCGTACCGAGATGGATGATCGTTCCGCGCTGCAAATCGTCCGCGTTAATTTTCGCCGCGCCGGGTGTCACTGCTAGCGCGACAAGATCAAGATTCTCGCGCAGTCGCTTCGGGTCTGACCACGGGACGCGCTGGCCGCTACGACGCAACGCGTAAATGACGAAGTTCGCGCAATCGGCGCCAAGGTTTGTTTCGGGGCCGGTACCGGAATCGTCGGACAATTCACCGCTCCCAAAAAGATATGGCAAACCAAATTGCTCGCTGATCGAGGCGCGAAATCCGCTGCTGACGAATCGCCTTAACTCGATAATGGGCGTCTCCCGAATCTTCCCATCTACGACGACGCGTGCTCGCAACCGCAGCGAGCCACAATGTAATTGCCGATCAAACAAATTATCGACCTTCGCGATCGGCAGCAGCGGGTCGTGATGATCAATGGCAACTTCCTGCCAGGCTGGCCGTGGCGCGGCGTTGGCGACAAAGCCAACCTGATCGGTCGATAAATTGCTCACGTTGCAGCGCGAGTATTTCGGCGTCAGTCGCAAACCATTCGATCTTTTCAGACTTTTGTGGTCCAGGGCTCGGCGACGGAGTTCGATTTCTGCCGGTTCAATCGCCGGCATGCGCCAGACACCATCCGTGGAAGCCTGATGATTTTTGACCTCCAGATGTAACGCGCCGCTTCCTCATTCCAGTTGCGCAACAGTTGCTGCCAACGCTCTGGATCGTGGCGCACGATGATACGTTCGCGCTCGGACAAGATTCGGGCCCGAAGGTCCTGGGTAACCTTTGCGATTTCAAATTGCGGCGGTGTTTTCCCTTGCACGATCAATCTCTTCGCGAGTCTTGAGTGATCGTTTGCGACCGTGAGGAAGGGTTCGAATTGGATTCGCGCGGTTGCCAGCGCAAGTGACGACTCTAATGCGAGCTTCAGCAACTGATGCGCCTCGTGCTGATCCTGTAAGTAGGGACGCGAGATCGCGAACGTAATCGCGCGAAGATTCGGGCGTTCAATCACGAAATTCCAAATCCGCGCAAACGCTGATTGTTGTTCTGCCGGAGAAAGTTCGGCGAAATAGTCCAGATCGATTGTAACGATCAGGGGTTCGGAAGGAGCGACATGTTTCTCAAGATGTTGGAAATCGGAGACCAAATAGGATTCACGGAGCGATCCACACCTCCGGGGCGCTGCTTCGAGATGGCCGTCGAGCAGTGCGATCGCTTCTTGTGTGCGGTTGCCAATTTCGGCCGGAGAAAGTTTTTCGCCCGGCACCCAAATGACCTTTGCAATCGGTGCCGGCATGAGCGGCTCGATCCAGTTGAAACATTGAACAGCGCCTGTGCTACGCCACTGATCGAGCAGCGTTTGGCGATCCTGCTATGGACGCAACGTTTCGAAGCGCGTCGCGAATCTTATCGGAATCGAAAATGCCCGATGCGTCGCTGTGCGCATCAAAAAGGATGAGCGTGTACGATTGGTCGAGATCGATATTTTGGGCAAGCCAATAAAACGTGCCGGCGTGGTTGTCTTCGATGTAGACTGGCAAGACTATTTGCCGCTGCAGGCGCGGGACTGGCGGCAACCAGCAGCACCGCTGACGCATGCCACAGCCACACTGCCAGCAGCGAGGTGCCGCAGTCGGGGCAGCTGATTCCCGCCTCTCCCATTGGAAGGGGAGAGGATTGAGGTGAGGGGTTTCGAAATTGACGTTCGTTCTATTGTCGGTATTGCTCGAACCCTCACCCTCCCCCTCTCCCTGTCGAGGGAGAGGCGACCCACAAGCGCATGCCGCGGGAAAACTCAACATTTTAATTGCCAGTTAGCGACAAGCTTCATCGCGCTGCCTGAATTTCTGGCTTCTTAGCAAGCGCAGCGCGCAATTGGACAAGCGAAATACAGGTGTCGCGAAACTGTTTGCCGCGATGCACACCTTTGATCACCAGCTTGATCTTGTTGACCGGCTTCGTGTAGTCGCGCACCCGGATCAGGTACGGATTTTCAAAGCGCTCATCAGGGATGTTTTTCGTAAACGTGTGCTCGTCGTTGAGCGTGATTTCGAGTGCAGCGACCCGGTTGTTCTTCCACCAGACATCTTCACGTCCGAGTTCGTAGTATCCGGGCCTGATCAAAATTCCGTACAACGGCAGCGGACGTTTCACATCCAGCGTAATGCTCTCACCGATGCCGTCATCCTTGGCGCCTTCGCACCAGGGAGTTTGCAGATCGCGCTGAGGATCGGCCTTGATGTTGACTGCGTCGTAAGTGCGCTTGCCTTCTGGCGCAAGCGTCGAGCTGGCAGTGGCATCGTAGTCCGTATGATCGAGAAAGTATTGATGCTCGCGAAGGACGTACGAAGCGTGTCGTCGCATCTCCTCTTCCGAATAACCAGTTGGATACGAGTCGTACTTAGAGTGCGCGATGATGCGGATGTCGTCCGCCAGCGTCGGCTTCAAATTTTCAAAGTTCCATTCGTAATGCGTATCGCTGATTTTCTTGAACTGCTCCTTCGGTTTTTCAATCGAAACGTCTTCTGGCTCGGATGCAGGATGTTGATCTCGATTTTCCCTTTGCCGATTGGGCCTTTCCAAGTCGCAGCAGGGGAGAGCGAGTAAGCGAATGTCGCGTTGCCGGCATGTTCATCGTCCGAAACCGACTCGTCATATTGGGCGTACTTCGCCTTGTAATGAATTGCCACCTCGCGCGTCTGATTTCGCTCAAACGGAATCACCGATTTCTTCCACGACTTGATCGTAGAAACGTCTTGTTCCCAGATGTGCCCGGGAGTGGCTTCACTGGTTTCGTCCTCCGGCTTGCTGCTTTCTTCTTCCGCCTGGGTGGTGGTTGCCTGGTTCGCTTCGCCGGTTCCTTCTTTCGTTTGGCTGCTTTTTTCCGCGGGTGCCTCGATGGTGGTCGACGGCAAGTCTTTTCCGTCGACCGTGATTCGGTATTTACTAATGTCTTCGCCCTTCCCCTCCCTTTCGGAGTCTGGATTTTCTCCCCAGCGCTCAACCGGGAAAAAGAAATCCTGTTGCACTTTCGGTCCGGTATTGTGCATCCGGTAGCGAACCTCAACCGCTGCGTATTCCGGGTGCAAATCGATCTTCAGTGCCTCGTTTTCGATGGTGACGTCGGTGTGGCGGTCATTCTTGGAAGCACTGGCGTTACCCGTCGCTGGGACTCCGGTTTGCCACGCGCCGCCATTGCCAAAGAGTGTGCTCACTGCCACCACGAGCGATGCGATCCAGACCAATAAACTTTTCATTTCCGCGCGTTTTAACACAGCCGTGCGCTGGATGGCGAACCGAGAATCTCACGTGCCCGTTTATTTTTCCATCCCGGCGACGTGCTCCGCGTGCTCGTGCATGTCATAACTATGCAGCGAGGGGCGGATGCGCAGGAAAAACTCGAACGCGTAGTCGAGATCGTCGCCGTAATAACGATCGAGGGTGTCGGGGCGATTGTTGATGGTGACTTGGGTGCCGAGGCCGACGTTGACGCCGTTGCCATGTGACAGGTCGCGCACATAACCGAGCGTATATGCGCTCACAGGAAAGATGCGCCTGTTTGCTGCGGAAGAGCTTCGTCCGATCGTGGACTGATGCTTGCTTAGTCCACGTTAGTTAGCTAACTTCAAGCATGTCAAAGACTATGATCAATATTCACGCGGCAAAGACGCGCCTTTCCCGACTTGTGGCGCGGGCGGAGAAAGGCGAGCACATCGTTATCGCGCGCAACGGCAAACCGGTTGCTCAGCTAGGCCCGGCGCCGAGGAGGAAAGGGCTGAAGATTCCGCCGGACGATCCATTGTTGAACCTGGAAAAATTCGCGGTTGCCGGGCCCGGCGGAAAACTTACGAACAAGCAGATCGACGGGATCCTGTATGGCAAGTGCTGACGTGTTTGCCGACACTTCCGCATTGTATGCCGCAATTGACGCGCGCGATGCCCATCATCGCGATACGGCTGCACTCATACGACAGCTGGCACAGGCCGGGCGGATGATCGTAATCAGCGACTATATCGTCGCTGAAACGCTCAATCTCGCGGTCGCTCGGCGGGGGCGGGTCGTGGCTGACCGTCTCCTTCAACTTCTTGAAACTTCTTCCGGTTTGCGCATGGAGTGGATCGGTCCGGAGCGATTTCTCGCTGCCAAAGCCTTCTTCCGCAAATACGCCGATCACGACTATTCGTTTACGGACTGCACCAGCTTCGTGGTGATGACCGAACTGAAAATTCGTGATGCGTTGACGAGCGATCAGCATTTCGCTGAGGCTGGCTTTCGGGTCCTGTCAAATCGAAGGTGAGTCTGCCTCACGCGCAATGGCCCCTTAGCCCGCGTTTCGGATCTCTTGGAAATTGCGTGTGAGGTCTTAATGACTGTGCAGCGAGGGCCGGATACGGAAAAAGAACTCAAACGCGTAACCGGGATCGTCGCCGTAGTAGCGGTCGAGAGTGTCAGGGCGATTGTTGATGGTGAATTGAGTGCCAAGCCCGACGTCAATGCCGTTACCGTGCGACAGATCGCGCACGTAACCGAGCGTATATGCGCCTACAGGAAAGACGCGCGTGTCAGTCGGCGGGATTTAGTACCAACTCTTCACCGGATTTTCCTACGTGCTCCCAGCGGAAGTAAACGGTGTTGCGTCCGCGCTGATAATCCGATTCAACCAGGAATGATTGTGTCTTGCCCTGACCCGCGGTGTCGTTGTTCTGACCCCAGACAAAACTGTTCGACCAGTTGCTGTCGTTTCCGAGCGGCAGGTTGTAAATTGCCGACGCCGTCGTGCGATGCCGGTTGAGTTCAGGATCGATCGCTTCCGGACTTTTGATGTAACCGAAAGAAACTTGTAGTGCCAGATTTCGAGTCGGGTTCCAGGAGAGCCGGCCACTGTACGAATCGAACTCCGGCTGGTCGAAATTGTAGCGGTTTTCATCCGGCTCGCGTCCGGTGAAAATGCTGCCTTCAACTTTTATGCCGCCAAACCGATTCCAAACAAGACCTGCCGTGGCGACGCCGAAAGTGACGTGCGTTGAATCCTGCCAATGATGGCCGATTGGCGCATCGGGATCGTCCATCGCTGACGGACGATGCATGAACGTGGGCGGTCCGAGCGCCGGTTCACCGGGATAACCGAAATAAATGTAGCTGCTAAAATCGTAATCGAATTTCTGCGAGAGGCTGAGCGAGAGTTCGTCGAAGAGATCGTGCGGATGTTGCCGGTCATGCAATGGCTCTCCGTTCCACGTTTCGCCACTTTGAAAGAGGAGGGGATAACCGCGCCCGCCTTCGGTGAGCGGATCGAGACTCATCATTAAGCGCGAACCGAACTGGGTAGAGTCGCCGAGCGGATGGGAATACATCGCCATAAACCAGTTCGGCGCGTCGAAGCGATCGTCGCCGCGCCGCGTGCTCACGTTTGTGTAACGCGGGAAGATTGCGCCGTGCAGCATGAGCATGTTCTCGCCGAACATGAACATGCGGGCGTACATCGGGCTCGAGTCCGGCAGCCAGCTTGTCCCGGAGCCTTCCCGGCTCATGGGCTCGGCGAGATCGATCGACGAATGCATTTCCATTGGGGTCTCATGCATTTCATGTGACGCATGGGACGAACGAGTCGGCGTCACCTTCTTTCCGTTGGAAGTTGGTAGTTGGACGTTGGATGTTCGACGTTTCTCTTCAGTTGTGGGCACGAGTTTCATCCCGCATTTCGGACAACTGCCGGGATGATCGCTTATCACTTCAGGGTGCATCGGGCAGGTATATTTCTGCTCGTTTACTTGCTCCTGCCCGGGGTCGTGCTCGTACTGCTGGTGGGAGTTCTGCGCGGTCCCGGTGACACTCGTGGCCAGTGCGACTGCGCTCGCGATCATGACTGTAATTTCTTTCCGCATTTCTGGTTGTAGGGCAGGCGCCTCGCCTGCCGACGGGGGAAACACGGCAACCGGTGCGATTGCCCTACAAGCAGAACGCAATTGCGACTGCTCTAAACGAGAAAAGGCGGCGCGTGAGCAAAAATGCTCCGCTGGAGAATCAGTTCAGCAAAAGAGAGTGCGCCGGGCGGCCCGGTGTCGAGTAACAACGGCTCGGCTGTTCGCAGCGAGCCCGCTACGAGCGAGCATGTCTGGATCGGAAAATCCGCAGCGGCGAATCGCGCGTCGTCGCGTGTCCAAGCTTTGTCTTTTGCAAAAGCCACCGCGCGCAGAGTTTTGCAGCACTCTACCTGTGAGGATTGTTGCTTTTGCTTTGCAGGCTTGGAGTGAAACGGGCACTCGGTTTGCGCCTTATCAATATCCGTCGCGACGGCCGCGAACGCGCAATGATTCGAAACCGCAATCCACGAACAGATCGCGATTACTACACCGGCGCATCGTATGCTCGCTCTCATCTTCGGCATCGTGCTTGGAGTGCGCGGTCGTGACATGTGATCGCATTCCAAATAAATCTCGGGACGTGATTGCTCAAACATTTTCTTCTGGATTAACGATCGGCGCGATCGGTCCGGACGGTATCGATTCCGGTGGGACAACATCAGGAATGGGACCAGTTGACGCTTGCGGAACCTGGGGTTGCTCAATGCGGGTTGCCATGAGCATAGCGGTGAAAAGCAGAGCGCCTGCTAGAAAATAGGGCGCTCCCGGCAGATGAATCGGTCTTTTTGGATCAATAAACCATCCAAAGATTCGAAGGAACAACCACGGGCCGATGATGAAAGTGATTGAACGCATACTTTGCAAGGCGCCCTGCAGCTCGCCTTGTTCTCGCTCGCTGACGCGGTGAGTCATCATGCTCTGGGCCGCAGGCATGGAAATATTCCACAGCGAAATGATTGGGATCGAAGCGAGCAACCAGGCGCCCGTTTTAGCCAGGCCGGCGACAACCATTCCGCTCGCACCAAAAAACTGACCGATGTAAAGCGTCCGTTTCTCGCCGAAGCGTGTCACCATTCGACCGGTCAGGCCTCCTGAAACGGCAGCTGTCGCGATGCCAACGATCATCAACGAGATTCCGATCATCCCCTGACTCCAACTGAAGCGATAGATGGCATACAGCGCCCAAACGCTAAAGACGTTGTGGGAAAGATACGCAAGAAACTGGATCGTGGTGAGCCGCCAAAGTTCGTGATGCGAACGCAGTAGTTTTAGCGAGCCGACTGGATTCGCGCGGCGCAGTTGAAACGTTTTTCGCTGTTCGCGCGAGAGCGATTCCGGAACGAAGAAGTAACCCCAGAGCCAGTTCGCGAGGCTAAGACCGGCTGCGATCCAAAACGCAAGACGCGGATTGATAGTCGCCTGCCAATCCGCCAATCGCAGGTCCGAACGTGAATCCGATCCCGAATGCCACGCCGATCAGTCCGAATGCTCCAGCTCGCTTTTCTTTCGGCGTAACGTCGGCGATATAGGCCATTGCCGTCGGAATACTTGAAGTCGTGATTCCGGAAATAATTCGGCCAAGGAAAAGCCAGCTTAACGTGGGCGCCATGGCCATCACGATGTAATCCAATCCGAGACCAAGGTTTGACAGCAGGATGATCGGACGTCTTCCGAATCGATCCGACAAGACCCCGAGCAAGGGTGAAAAGAAAAATTGCATAAGCGCGAAGACCACCGCGAACCGGGCGCTCCATTTCGCTGCGTCGGTCATCTGGCCCCCGAGAAAATCGAGGATCAGCTTGGGCAAAACGGGGATGATCAAACCCATTGCCAAAATGTCGAGAGTCACCGTGACAAGAATGAAAATGACCGCGGCCGGGCGTGATTTCATGACAGTGGAGCATGAACGCAACGTTGTAGCGGCGGTTGTGTCAACCGCCGAAGAACGTTCGAAGACATAGCGTCATGTTGGATCGTCTTCTCCGATCGAAGATTCGCCGTGGCGAAAGACGATGGGATACAAATCGCTAAAGGCGCGAATATACGGGCAGCAAGCCGCACCATTTGCCAACGCGTTGAGCCGCCTCCGCCAAGGCTACGGCGCGCCAGGGGCAACGCGTTCCACCTTGGTTATTTGAGTAATAAGATCGCTTTGCTGAAAATCCTGTGTTAAGTGCGGCGGCCGAGAAATTCTGATTTGTTACGTATGAAAAAGCTCCTGGTAGCTTCATTGATCGCAGGTGCTGCCCTGTTCGGAATGGCAGGTTGCGCGCAGGTGAAGAAACCGGCGGCGCAGGTTAAGGCGGCGGCCGTTGGTGCCCGCTTCGATCAAGTGGGGCGGGTTAGCTTGTACCCAGGCGAACCATGCGCACCGCAAATCATGTTCGATTTTCAAGGCGCGGGATCAACCGTGTGGCTCGGAGCGCCGATGCAGGTAACGAGAATCCTCACCGACGCGGCGAAGAAGAACCGTCGCGTTCATATTTCCGGGAGATGGCGACGTGGCGGACTATCGAACTGTAGTTACGTTGCGGTGAGCAATGTGGAGATAACCAGATGAAGCAAAACGAAATTGAAGAATTACAGGGAACATTCGGCCCGATTGCCCTTCGCGCGCTGGCCGTTGGCGCGCAATCGGTCGGGGCGATTGCCGTCGGCGCCGTCGCGCTCAGCGCAATGGCCATCGGGTTCATTGCAGTCGGCCGACTGGTCATCGGTCGAGCGAAAATTAAGCGACTTGAGATTGGCGAGTTACGAGTAACGCGTTTGCATGTGACAGACTCAATCATCACGCCACACACACGAAGTGAGGCAGACGCTCGTCGGCGCCGCGCCTTAATATCGGTAATGCTCTGATTTAAACGGACCGTCGATCGGAATACCGAGATATTCGGCTTGCTTCTGCGGAGAGCTTCGTGAGTTTGACGCCGATTTTTTCCAGGTGCAGGCGCGCGACTTCTTCGTCGAGTTTTTTCGGCAGAACGTAAACGCCAGCCTGGTAGGTGTCGCGATTCTTCCAGAGATCGAGTTGGGCCAGGACTTGATTGGAAAATGAATTCGACATGACGAAACTTGGATGACCCGTAGCGCAACCGAGGTTCACGAGGCGACCTTCAGCCAACAGGAAGATTTCGTGACCATCGGGGAACGTGTACTTGTCCACCTGCGGTTTGATATTGGTTCTTTTGACGCCGTTGGCCGTGTTGAGCGCATCGACCTGAATCTCGTTATCGAAATGACCAATGTTCGCGATGATGGCCTGATTTTTCATGCGCTGCATATGTTCGAGCGTGATCACGTCGACGTTTCCGCTCGCGGTTACGTAAATATCGCCGCGACCAAGAGTCTCTTCGATGGTGGTGACTTCGTAGCCTTCCATCGCTGCTTGTAGTGCGTTGATTGGATCGATTTCGGTAATGATCACCCGCGCGCCCTGGCCGCGCAGCGACTGCGCGCAGCCTTTGCCGACATCGCCGTAACCGCAAATGACGGCGATTTTTCCGGAAAGCATGACGTCCAGCGCGCGATTCAATCCATCGACCAGGGAATGCCGGCAGCCATAGAGATTGTCGAACTTCGATTTCGTGACCGAATCGTTGACGTTGATGGCGGGAACCAGCAGCCGGCCTTCCTCGTGCATCTTGTAAAGGCGATGAACGCCGGTGGTGGTCTCCTCCGAAACGCCGCGCCAATCCTTCACGATCTCATGCCAGCGATAAGGATTTTCGCGCTGAACCTCGAGCAGCAAATCCTTGATGACTTGCTCTTCCTTGTTCGCCGATTTGCGTCTTTGCCCAATCGCTGCCTTCTTCCAGCTCGTAGCCTTTATGAATGAGTAATGTCGCGTCGCCGCCGTCGTCGACCACGAGTTGTGGACCTTTGCCTTCGGGATGCGAAATTGCGTGATAAGTGCACTTCCAATAATCCTCGAGTGACTCGCCTTTCCACGCGAAGACAGATATGTCGCGTTTGGCGATGGCGGCGGCGGCATGGTCTTGCGTAGAAAAGATATTACAGCTTGCCCAACGCACGCTCGCGCCGAGATCGGTAAGTGTTTCGATCAATACCGCCGTTTGAATCGTCATATGCAACGATCCAGTGATGCGCACGTCCGCCAGGGGTTTCTGCGGCGCGTATTTTTCGCGGATCGCCATCAGTCCGGGCATTTCCTTTTCCGCGATGGAAATTTCCTTGCGCCCAAAATCGGCCAACGAAATATCGGCGACTTTGTAATCGGTTTTGGTTCGTTCGATTGCTGATGTTTTCATAAAATATTGTGTCCCTTCGGTCGCCGCTGTCCTTTCGCCGTACTGACAAAAGCGACACAAACGACCCAAAATCTGCGGACTATTTTGCCGCTTTTCTCAGCTCGTCCGCTTTATCAGTTTTCTCCCAGGTGATATCGGGATCATCGATCTTGCCGAAGTGCCCGTAGTTGGTGGTCTTGGAGTAAATCGGCCGCAGCAGATCGAGCTGTTTGATTATATCCGCTGGTTTGAAGCTGAATGTGGCGAGCACAGCACGTTCGATTGCTTCCTCGTCAACCGTGTGTGTGCCGAATGTATCGATGTGAACGCTCAGTGGTTTTGGATGACCGATGGCGTATGCGAATTGGATTTCGCATTTTTTCCCCAAACCAGTGGCAACGATGTTCTTTGCCACCCAACGCGCCATGTACGCGGCGCTGCGATCCACTTTGCTCGGGTCCTTTCCAGAAAATGCCCCGCCGCCATGCCGGCCCATCCCGCCATATGAATCGACAATGATTTTGCGACCAGTCAGACCAGTGTCGCCCTGTGGACCGCCGACGACAAAATTGCCGGTTGGATTAACGAGAAACTGTGTTTCGCCGGTGAGCATTTCTTTCGGCAAAACTTTTTTGATTACTTCCTCGATAACAAAGCTGCGAATCTCGGAATGTTTCACGTCCCGCGAATGCTGCGTTGAAACGACAACGCAGGAAATGCCGATCGGTTTTCCGTTTTCATAAACGACTGACACCTGCGATTTCGCGTCGGGCCGCAGCCAGCCGACTTTGCCGCTTTTGCGGATGCGCGTAAGCTCGCGACCCAGTCGATGCGCATACATGATCGGGGCTGGCATGAGCTCCGGTGTTTCGTCACAGGCGTAACCAAACATGAGACCCTGATCGCCGGCCCCTTGTTCTGCGGTTTCCTTTCCTTCGACCGCTCGCGCATCGACGCCTTGTGCAATATCGGGAGATTGTTTGGTGATAATATTTTGAATGGCAATCTTGTCGGCATGAAAAACGTCATCGTCATTGACGTAACCGATCTCGCGCACGGTTTTGCGGACGATCTCCGAAATGGGAATGACGCTTTCCAACGGCTTTTCTTCGGACAAATTTGGAATGGTGATCTCGCCGCCAACGACGACGATGTTGCTCTTGGCGTAGCTTTCGCAAGCCACGCGGCTATGTCGATCCTGTCGGATGCATGCGTCCAGCACAGCGTCCGAAATGGCATCGCAAACTTTGTCTGGATGCCCTTCACCGACCGATTCGGAGGAGAAAATATAACGACGAGACATGATTAACGTTAAAGCGGTTGAAAGGTTGAAGCGTTAAAGCGGTCGACCTCGCGATTCGCTTCCGCCGTTGTAACGCTTCAACGCTTCAACGATGTCACGATGTCGACAGACATATTGACCAATCATGATGCGTCGATATATCGTTGGCTACCTTCATGGCGTCAACCATAAATTTGTTGCGGCTGCTAGCCGATCCGACTCGCCTTCGGCTGCTATTACTTTTGGAGCAGGAGGAACTGTCGGTCGCTGAATTGCAGCAAATTCTCGGTATGGGGCAATCTCGTATTTCGAGTCATCTCGCGCAATTGAAGCGCGCGGGAGTGGTCGCCGATCGGCGGGTGGGAAAGAACGTTTATTACGGCGCGAACCACAGAGGGCAGAACGCACAACGTGAGCGCGTGGCGGAGATGACCCGGTTGCTTGCTCGCGATCTGCCGGAAACCGCACGTGATCGCACAAGCCTGAAGCTTGTTCTCCAGAAGCGCCAGGATAAGGCTCGGAAATATTTCGATGAACTGGCCGGAAAATTTGGTCGAGGCTATGTCCCAGGCCGATCCTGGCAGGCTCTTGCGCATACCCTCATTACTTTGCTCCCGCCATTGACCGTTGCCGATCTCGGAGCCGGCGAGGGAACCCTGTCGCAATTGCTGGCGAAAAGAGCGCGCAAGGTCATCGCCATAGATAATTCGCCGAAGATGGTCGAGTTCGGTTCGAAGCTGGCGGAGAAACATGGATTCAAGAATCTCGAGTACCGGCTTGGTGATATTGAAGATCCGCCCATCGAGAAAAACACTGTCGACCTCGCGATCCTTAGTCAGGCGTTGCATCACGCGATTCATCCAGAGCGCGCCATCGGTGCAGTCCACCGAATTTTGAAGCGGGGCGGTCGTCTGGTGATTCTCGATCTTTTGAGTCATCGGTTCGAAAAGGCGCGTGAGCTTTACGCTGACCATTGGCTTGGGTTCAGCGAAGTGCAGTTGCATCAATTGCTGGAAAAGAGCGGCTTCCGCGACATCGAGGTCAGTGTCGTTTCGCGGGAAAAACAGAGCCCGCATTTCCAAACCGTCTTCGCCAGCGGCATTAAGTGAACGTCGGGCCTGCCCCGGCTGTCAATGGTTCTGGGCGGTTGGTTTATGCTCTCGACCGACAAATCTCTAGCCTTGCCGGGCTTCTTTGGGGAAGTGAAGCGGCGCAAGGTGTATCGGGTGGCAGCGGCTTACATCATCGCGGCGGGTGGCCTCATACAATTGGCGTCGGCGGCGTTTCCAGCCTGGGAATTACCGAACTGGACCTTGCGAGTGCTGATCGTGTGCTTGCTGATGGGCTTTCCCGTCGCACTCATGTTGGCGTGGGCTTTCGACATCACCGCTCATGGCATTCACACCACTCATGATGGGGAGGTATCGAAAACGCACACTCGTCGCAACGTCATTTTACTTATCGCAGTCGGACTGATCCTTCCGGTTTTTGCAGGGTTCCTTCTACTCCCCCGGGTCGCTGAGCATAAGATCGACAGATCCATCGCGGTGCTGCCGTTCCAAAATCTGAGCGACGACAGGGAAAACGCCTATTTCGCGGACGGAATTCAGGATGATCTTTTAACCAACTTGTCGAAAATCGGCGATCTGAAGGTGATTTCTCGCACTTCGGTTATGCCGTACCGCGACACGCAATCTAATGCTCGCGATATTGGAAAAGCCCTCGGCGTCGCCACAATTCTGGAAGGGAGTGTTCGCCGGTTCGGGAATCGGGTTCGAGTGAATGTACAACTAATCAACGTCGAGAACGATCAACACATTTGGGCCGAAGATTATGATCGCGAGCTAACGGATGTCTTCGATATTCAAAGTGATCTCGCTCAAAAAATTGCCGGTGAACTCCGGGCGCAATTGTCGCCTACCGAAAAAGCGCAGATTGAGCGAAAGCCCACTGAGAATAGCGAAGCGTACCTGGCCTTTGTCGAAGGACACGATTTGCTGACACGTCCTGATAAACTTCGCAACGACATTGAAAATGCCGAGCAACTCTTTGCACGAGCGACCCGGCTCGATTCGAACTTTGCCGGTGCGTTTGCGGCCCTGGCATGGGTCGAAGACTGGATGTATCACAGTTTCGACCCGACTCCCGCGCGCAAGGAGAAAGCCCGCGTCGCGGCTGAAGAAGCGATCCGGTTACAGCCGGATCTGCCCGAGGCGCACTTAGCGTTGGGCTTCTACCATTATTATTGTGAGCGCGATTATCAGCGCGCGTTGGACCAATTCGCGGTGGCCAAGAAAAGTTTGCCGAACTCTGCGGATGTCTATCTGGCAATTGGGGCGATCCAGCGTCGCCAGGGCAAATGGGCCGACTCTACCGCAAGCATGGAGAAGGCCGTTTCGCTCAGTCCGAGGGACGCGTTTCTTCTCATGAATCTGGCCGACAATTATCAGGCGAACAAAGATTTCGAAAAAGCGGACCAGCTTTACGATCGCGCGATAGAAGCGGCGCCGAACTCGGTCAGTCTGCGTATCGGCAAGGCTATGCTTGCGGCAGAATTGAAAGGCGATCTCTCCGAGATCGACAGACAATTGGCGCACATGCCAGACAGTGCAACTGACGATGAGATCTGCCTTTGGTCGGGCGTATCTCTTAATGCTGCAACGAAAGTATCCCGAGGCTCTGACCGTTCTTAAACAGTCTCCTGACGACTCTCACAACGAGGCGAAACCGAAGGAATACCTCGAAGGCACCCTTTACGCATTCTTGAACAACAAAGAGCAGGCGCGTTCGGCATTTCAACGTGCTCGTCCGATTTTGCAACAAGCTATCCAGAAAGGTTCTGATGATGCGTCCCGTCACGCGACCCTGGGGATGGTACTCGCTGGCCTCAATGAAAAGAAGGCTGCAATTGCCGAAGGGAAGCGCGCTGTCGAGCTTCTGCCGGAATCTCAAGATGCTTTGGATGGGCCCAAAACGACTCTTGCACTGGCTCAAATTTACGCCTGGACGGGCGAAAACAAGGCAGCCCTTGAACTGCTCGAACACTCGCTGATCACTCCAAGCGGAGTAACAGTTTCTTCACTGGAACTCAACCCGGTTTGGGATCCGCTGCGAACCGATGCGCGTTTTCAAGCCTTGATCGACAAGTACCGCATAAAAACCTAGCGCCAGCTTGCGTCTCACTGTGTTGAAGTCCTGGACGCAGAGCGATCGGCCTTCCCGAGTAACGCGAACAAGTGCTTAAACTGAATGTTCGGCGTCAATTTGTGTCTATATTCTAGCGGCAGTACTATTTGCTTCGGACAACCATCCACTCGTCATGACCGGTTTCTTTGAAGAGGTAAAACGGCGTAAAGTCTATCGGGTAGCGGCGGCTTACATCATTGCTGCGGGCGGCATCATCCAACTCGCTTCGGCCACGTTCCCGGCGTGGGAATTGCCTCCCTGGGCGCTGCGGCTCGTGATTTTACTGCTGCTTGTCGGGTTCCCAATCGCGCTCAGTCTTGCGTGGGCGTTCGACATTACTCCCCAAGGCATCCGAACCACCCCTGCCAAGGTCTTTCCGACCACTCGTCGTCGCCGGAACATAATTGTGCTGGTTGCAACCGGCGCGATTATCTCCGCCGCCGCCGGATTTTTCCTATTGCCTCGCGTCGCAGCGCATAAGGTCGACAAGTCGATTGCGGTGCTGCCATTTGAAAATTTGAGCGACGAAAAGGAAAACGCCTATTTCGCGGACGGCATCCAGGACGACGTGCTCACGAACCTGTCGAAGATTAGCGACCTTCAGGGTGATTTCGCGCACGTCAGTAATGCAATACCGCGGACGGCCGACGAATCTTCGTGACATCGGCAAGGCGTTGGGTGTTTCCAATATTCTCGAGGGCAGCGTGCGCCGCTCAGGAGATCGCGTGCGCGTCAATGTGCAATTGATCGATGCCAATACCGACGAACACATTTGGGCCAACGATTACGACCGCGATGTGACAGATGTTTTCGCGATCCAGAGCGATCTGGCGCGCGAAATTGCCAATGCCCTGCAAGGCGAAGCTGTCGCCCACGGAGGAATCGCAGATGACGCAGAAGCCAACTGAGAATGGCGAGGCTTATCTTGCTTTTGTGCAGGCGCATGATCTTTCCTGCGCTTTTGAGGATCCGACAAAGCTAAAACAAAGCGAACAACTTTATCAACGTGCCATCGACCTTGATCCAAACTTCGCACTCGCCATCGCGCGTTATTCGCAATTGGAGAGCTGGCTGGTGCATGACGGTGATCGCTCAGCGGAACGTCGCGAACAAAGCGCGCAGCCTGGCCGAACGGGCGTTGCAATTGCAACCTGATCTGCCCGAGGCGCATCTGGCGCTGGGGTTCTCATACTACTACGGCGACAATAATTACGACGCGGCGTTAAAAGAATTCGAGATCGCCCGGCGCGGATTACCTAACGAATCTGAGGTTTATCTGGCCATCGGCGCGATCCAGCGCCGGCAGGGAAAATGGGCGGAGTCGACTGCCAATCTGGAGAAGGCAGCGAGTTTGAATCCGAAAGATACATGGCCGCTGCAAAATCTGGTGTTCAACTATGCCATGCAGCGAAATTTCGATGCTGTGAACAAAACCGTGGATCGCGCTCTGGCTCTGGACCCGAAAGCAATCGGAGTGTGGTATGCCAAAGTCGAGTCTGCCATTGCCGAAAAAGGCGACGTCGGCATATGGGAGCAGGCTTTGGAGAAAATGAAAACACTTCCGATGAGGCAGCGAAGAGCGGCTCAAGCTTCTTGGCTTGAAGGCAAATCTTCTCCTGTTCGAACGCAAATACCGGGAGCTTTTGCAGCTCGGTCAACCGTTCTGATGATTCATTGGCAGCGTCTCCTGAATCGCTGGGCTTGAAGTATTTTGCCATCGGCATCGCTCAAAAACAATTGGGTGATGAGGCAGCGGCTGGCGCGGCATTTGCCAAAGCGAAAAACATTTTTGAAGAGCAACTCAAGCAAAACCCGGACGATCCGGGCTTGCATGTTCACTTAGCGAAAGTGCTTGCGTGGACTGGCGAAAGGGATGCTGCCATCGCACAAGCCCAACGAGCAAGGGATTTGCGACCGGAAAGTAAAGATGCATTCGAAGGTCCCAAAATAACGGAGGACGTTGCGCAGGTTTATGCCATCATTGGCGACAACGGGCGCGCGGTCGAGTTGCTAGATGGATTGTTGAGTCGTCCTACCGGAGTGACCTTGCAAAGTCTCCGTGTGAATCCGGCATGGGATCCGATTCGGAATGATCCTGCATTTCAGGCGCTCTTCACCAAATACGCTGGCAAAGCGTAATCCGCCCGCAGGATTCGTGCTAGTTCGCCATGTTGTTGCGCGTAAATAAATGATATGGCAGGACACATCGCATTCCGAAAACGCTTCGCGCGAAATCTGTGTACCCTTTTGCTGCTCGCGAATGCCGCGTCCGCGCAGGCAGAGTGGAAGGTTCTATCCACCGAATCAGAGTCTGGCCTCGCAGGAATTGAACATCGGCATCTGGTTCTGGAAGACGCGGCTTCCGATCAACGGGCGAACATCGATGTAGGAATTTTTTCCGCGAAATCGTGTGCGTTGCGCGTCATCGATAATCCCAGGGGCGAACGCCTTGCCGTAATGATGAAACGCGAAAAATGCCTGTGCGGTGTCAACGGCGGTTACTTCGACACGGATTTCAAACCGATCGGTTTGCGAATCAATGATAACAAAAGTTTCTCGCCGTTACGCCGGGCGCGTCTGATTACCGGCGTGTTGCTGCAATCTCAACGGGGCATTGACGTCATTCGTGCCAGTGAATTTTCTCACACCAGGAAAATCGTCGCGGCAATTCAGTCCGGGCCATTTCTCGTAGAGCGAAGCCAGGGCATTCGTGGATTGAATGATTCCCAACTGGCGCGACGAACTTTTGCCGCAGTCGCCAGCAATGATCGTGCGTTGCTCGGCCTATGTTCGGAAGTTTCGCTTGCCGAGCTGGCAAACATTCTGGCCACGGCACCTCTCGCTGCCGATTGCAAGATCCGCCGAGCAATGAATCTGGACGGTGGTTCCTCGAGCGCCTTCTGGTTCGCGCGCGAGAACGGCAGCGCATTTTCAGTTCCGGCACAAAAACCAGTGCGCGATTTTGTGGGCGTGGCTTCGAAATAGCGACTGGCGTATCGCAAAAACGCCCGTGCATTCTGATCTGCGTGTCCTTTGGATTTCAATGAGAACCTTTGGCGGATTCAGATCGGGCGATGATTTTTTTTACGGCGAATTGCTCGGCAACGAAGTACAGCGACTGGCGCAGTCCTTACTGGCTTCAGGTCCAGCCGACCGGAGAAGTTCTGACCGCTCGCGACTTTGCGGATCGATATTCCAGTAGCGCCGTCGAAAGTGATTGCCGTCGGATTAAATTATGCGGATCACATCGCGGAGATGAAACGCACCGAATTCGGTGCGCCGTTGATTTGGTTCAAGGCGCCGAGTTCGCTGCTATCGCACAATGGGCGGATCGAAATCGCCTTTCCAGAGCATCAAACGGATTTCGAAGTTGAGCTTGCGGTCGTGATTGGTGCCCGCACCAAGAGCGTCAGCGTGAATGATGCGCTTCACCACGTTTTCGGTTACACCATAGGCCTCGATATTACTGATCGTGATTTGCAAAAACAGGAGAAGCAATTTGGCCGCTGCAAATCGTTCGACACCTACACACCGATCGGACCATTCGTGTACGCGGATGCCGACGTTCGCGATATTCCGATAAAGTTGTGGCAGAACGGCGAAATGCGCCAGAGCACGCGCACAAGCCGAATGATCCATTCGGTTGCCAGAAATTATTTCGTTCACCAGTCAGTCACTCACACTTCTGCCGGGCGACGTAATTTTAACTGGAACACCTGCTGGTGTCGGCCCAATTCGATCCGGAGATCAATTGGACGCAGAGATCGATGATTGGCCACACTTGTGCAATAGCGTCACGATTGCGCAAACTGTTTCGACTGGTGACGCTGAAAGAACCTCGGGGAACACGATTTGAAACACTTGCCTTACGTCCTCGAAGTAGAGATATTTCGATTTAAAGATACGGCGCTGGTGGGAGGAGATATCGCGGAAAAAAATGAAAACTTTTGCTGGACTCCCGAATAAGTTCTCTGCGATAAGGGAAACCCTGCACCGAAATCGAACCGGTTACCAAACTCGTGCTTCAACTATGAAAACACTACTCACTACCTGTCTCTGTTCACTCGCGTTCGCGTTGATTTCGCTCGCGCAATCTCCTCCTCCGGCACAGGCACCGCCGGCAACCGGGGATACGAGTCCGGGTGCTCAGGCACCGACTAATCCAGCAGCCGCAGCACAGCAACAACCTGCGACAAACATTCCGCCAGGGCAGCAACCGCCACCGCCAGGCGAACCCGGAACGGCCGGCCAGCCTGGAGCACCGGGCGCAGTCACCAGTCCCGGAGCGGTCGGGCAATCTCCGGCTGTGGGCCAGCCAGGAGCGCCGGGCGCAGTCACCAGTCCCGCCGCAGCCGCAGCGACAACTCCGCCTGCGGTTGCTTCGCCCTCTCCGGAACAGCCCTCCGGAGTTTTAACCGGAAACTGGTTGATCGACCAATTTCATAAAGGCGGTCCGGTGATGTGGCCGATTCTGATCGTGTCGATCGTAGCGCTCACCGTCGTTATCGAACGATGCATATGGTGGGGTGGCCGGTGGTTCCGGCGGGATCCGAAACGGATCGAGAAAGTGTTTACCGCAATCGAAAATGGTGACACTGCCGAGGCTTCGAGGCTTTCCCGCAGTTCCCGCGATCCAGTGCTACGAATGCTATGGAACGGTCTGAACCATCAGCACAGCTCGCTCGAGGCCGCGTTGCAAGTCGCCGCCGGCATCGAGATCAAGCGGGCCGGACGGTTTCTGGTAGTGATGGATACTCTTGTGACCCTCGCGCCGTTACTCGGTCTATTGGGCACCATCACCGGGCTAATCCGCTCGTTTAGCTTCCTGGGAAACGAAGAGCTGGCTGTGCAAGCGGTGACCGGCGGTATCGCCGAAGCTCTTATCGCCACGGCCTGCGGTCTTGGTATCGCCATTTTTTCGTTAATCCCGTTTAACTTTTTCACCTCTCGCGTGTCTAACTTAGAGTTCGAGCTGCAGACAGCAGCCACGAATTTGGAAGTGATGCTCCACGCTCAGGAAACCGAAAAACAGGGAGTGACGATCACCAGCGGCACGCCGTCATCGGCAACGCGCTCCTCCATCTAGAGATCTGCGATGCGCGTTGCGTCCCCGATTCCACATAAGAAAGCGCGGATCGAGATCATCCCGTTGATCGACATCATGTTCTTTCTCCTCGCCAGTTTCATGATGGTGAGTCTGAGTCAGGTGCATATGAAGGGCATAAAGGTGAATCTACCTTCCGGTGTTTCTGGTCAGACGCAGACAAAGCGGGAGTATATCAGCGTCTCTGTCGACAAAAATGGCCATTACTTCTTCGACAAGCAGGAAATGACCGGTGATGAGCAATTGCTGGACCTCCTGCGGAGGGCGCATCAATCCGCTCCGGACGCGAAGGTCTTTGTCCGCGGAGACAAGGATTCGGTCCACCTGAACGTGAGCCACGCGCTGGACATCATTCGCTCGGCTGGCTACTACAAGATTTCGTTTGAAATCAAGAGCGAATCGCTCAAGGGCGTTCCCGGGCCGCCGGGATCATGATTTAAATTATGCCAGAGAAGCTCACACAAGCCCGAAGAGAGGCCCGGCCGCTAATTTATCGGCCCCCGCCGCGATGGTACTTCTGGACGGCACTTATCGCGGCCCTGGCAATCCACCTGACGGCGGTCGCGGTATCTCAACGGCACGAAGCTCCCGCAGTAGAACTTCCGCCTCAACCACCAATGGTAGTGGAAGCGGTTCTGGCCCCGCCTGAGGCCACTCCGCCGCCCGAAGACATTCCGATTCCAGAGCCCCCACCTCCGCCCGAGATCCAACCGGAGTTTGTCGAGGAAAGGACTCCGCCGCCGCGCCCCCAGCAAAGCACGCAAAAATTCACGCCAATCAAGAGCCCTGGACCGATGTCGATGTCGCGCGCAAAAGCGCTGGCATTATATGCGCCGCGTCCGCAATATCCGTACGAAGCGCGTTCGCGGCACATCACGGGGAGCGGGGTCATTGTCGTTAACGTGGATTCAGCTAGCGGCAACGTCACCAGCGCTTCGGTCGCGCAGAGCATTGGCAATCCCATACTGGATAATGAAGCGCTCAGGGCGTTTCGACAGTGGCGATTTAGACCAGGAACAGTTTCCAAGGTTAGAATTCCGATCACTTTCACCATGACCGGCGCCTCGTACTAGATATGCACCTCGCTTCGCCAGTTCCAAAGAAACGAGCACGAATCGAGATCATCCCGTTGATCGACATCATGTTCTTTCTCCTTGCCAGTTTTATGATGGTAAGTCTGAGCCAGACGCACATGAAAGGCATTCGCGTCAATTTGCCAGCTGCGGTTGGACCGCCGCCGAGCGGCGTGAGGGACTTCGTCTCGATAAAGGTGCTGGAAGGGAATGCGGTATTTTTCGACAATCAATACGTGCCGGACGATCAGGTCCTGCCTCGGTTATTTCAGCTTCACAGAGCCAACAAGGATATCAAAATCTCGCTTAGCGCGACGCCTATGGCGATGTATGGCGACGTGATCGGCGTCCTAGATAAGATACGGTCAGTTGGTATTACAAAGGTCGGTTACCAGATCCGAGCGGCTGGTGGCGTAACTCAAACTGCACCTGCTCCTCCTCCCTCCGGTCCTCCTCCTCCCGGTCCTTAGCGTAGCTGCGTCTGTCGAAGTCCGGCCGCAAGGGCGCGAATCGCTTTAGCGCGATGGCTGATCCTGTTCTTCACGTCGGCAGGTAATTCGCCAAATGTTTGCTCGAATCCCTCCGGAATAAAAATCGGATCATAACCAAACCCGCCATTGCCCCGCGTCTGATTCGCAATTCTTCCTTCCACGACTCCCGTAAACGTTCCGAGACGATTCCCGTTACGCGCTAGCGCTATAACACAGCGAAATCGAGCAGAACGCGCATCATTGGTAGCACCGCTTAGAGCAAGCTCGCGGAGTAATTTATCGATCTTTTCTTCCTCGGACGCCTTGATGCCGGCATAGCGCGCCGAATAAATTCCAGGCGCACCACCGAGCGCATCCACCTCCAGGCCGGAATCGTCTGCTACCACCAGACCGGGTAATTTTCTCGATACCGCAAGCGCCTTAAGCGTTGCGTTTTCCTCGAAAGATGTTCCGCTCTCACGGATCTCCGAAATCTCCGGATGCGCTCCGAGGTCGCGCACCGTGAACTCTGGTCCGAGAATAAGCTGGACCTCGCGCGTCTTATGCGCGTTGCGCGTTGCGAACAAAAGCTCGATCACGAATTAAATGAAATGCTGGAAATCGCAAATCCAAGGATAAAATTTTAGTTTCTTTTCCTGGTTTCCTGCTTTGCTGATTTACTTGTGATGAGCAACGAACGCCGTAAACCCTATCCATTCGATCAGATCGAGCCGAAATGGCAGGCCATCTGGGACGAACGTCAGCTTTTTCACGCGCCCAATCCCGGCGAGAAAGGTTTCGATCCCGGCGAAGCCAAAATTCTACGTCCTCGACATGTTCCCATATCCAAGCGGAGCCGGCTTGCACGTTGGACATCCTGAAGGCTATACCGCAACAGATATTATCGCGCGCTACAAACGAATGCGCGGCTTCAACGTTTTACATCCCATGGGCTGGGACGCGTTTGGTCTTCCCGCAGAGCAATACGCGATCAAAACCGGCCAACATCCTGCCGTCACCACGCGCGAAAACGTGGCGAAATTCAAAAGCCAATTAAAGCGGATCGGTTTTTCGTATGATTGGCAACGCGAGATCAACACCACCGACCCGCGTTATTACAGATGGACGCCAATGGATCTTTCTCCAGATTTACAATTCCTGGTTCAATCCGGAGACGAATCGAGCCGAACCCATTTCGACTTATCGCGGAACTGATCCGGACAGTGTCCGGCTCGCATATGTTGCTGACGTTCCCGTGAACTGGTGTCCCGAGCTGGGCACAGTCTTGGCCAATGAGGAAGTTGTAGATGGAAGAAGCGAAGTCGGCGGGTTCCCGGTTGTTAGAAAGCCAATGCGCCAATGGATGCTGCGAATCACGGCTTTCGCAGAGCGATTGCTCGACGGGCTTGACGAACTCGATTGGCCCGAAGGAATCAAATTGCTTCAGCGCAATTGGATCGGCCGCAGCGTAGGCGCGGAAATCCATTTCAAGATCGAGAATTTAGATGAAAAAATCCGCGTTTTCACAACGCGACCAGACACGCTTTACGGCGGTACATTCCTGGTGCTCGCGCCGGAACATTCACTGGTCGACCGTATCGTTACCGAGGAACAGTGGCCGGCAGTGCGCGAATATCGCGAGCGCGCCGCGCGCAAAAGTGAGTTGGAACGTGCCGATCTGTCGAAAGAAAAAACGGGAGTATTTACCGGCGCGTTCGCCATTAATCCGGCGACCAATGACAAGATTCCCATCTGGATTGCTGACTACGTGCTGCTTGGCTACGGAACCGGCGCCATAGGTGGCGTGCCGGCGCATGACGAACGCGATCTGGAATTCGCGGAGAAATTTGGTCTTCCAATTGTCGTGGTTGTTCAGCCAACAAGTGATGAACCAGCAATTGGATTCACCGGCGAAGGCGTTGCCGTCAACTCACCAATCGTCAACGGTCTGACAAGCGTCGAAGCAAAGAAGAAAATCATTGCATGGCTCGAAGAACGCGGTTTTGGCAAAGGCGCTATCAATTACAAACTGCGCGATTGGTTGTTCTCGCGTCAGCGTTATTGGGGCGAGCCGTTTCCGATCGTTTGGGAAGACGGCAGACATCGCGCATTGGACGAAAAAGAATTGCCCGTCGTCCCGCCGCCGCTCGACGACTATAAACCCACCGGCACCGGTGAACCGCCGTTGGCAAAGGCAAAAGAGTGGATCCGTTACTCTGAGAAAGCGCTTCGCGAGACAAACACCATGCCGCAGTGGGCGGGCTCGTGCTGGTATTACCTGCGGTTCTGCGATCCGCATAATGATAAACGATTCGTTGGCCAGGAGGCGGAACATTATTGGATGGGCGGCGACAAACCCGGAAGTGTGGATTTGTACGTGGGAGGAACCGAGCACGCTGTGTTGCACCTGCTCTATGCGCGTTTTTGGCAGAAGGTGTTATTCGATTTGGGCTACGTGTCGAAGCCGGAGCCGTTCCAGCGATTGGTGAACCAGGGAATTATCCTTGGTGAAGACAACCAAAAGATGTCGAAATCGCGGGGGAACATCGTCAACCCCGACGACGTAATCGATCAACACGGCGCGGATGCATTTCGTTGTTACGAAATGTTTATGGGACCGCTCGAGCAAATGAAACCCTGGAGCACTCGTGGCGTGGAAGGCGTCGCGCGATTTCTTGCCCGTGTTTGGCGCCTGCTGATGACGGAGAACCAGGCGGGCGAGTGGCTACTCTCGCCAAAAGTGAAAGAGATCGAGACGAGCAAGCAGCAGGAAAAGGTTACTCCATGCCACGATCAAGAAGGTCACAGAGGACATCGAGTCGTTCTCGTTTAACACAGCAATTTCGCAGATGATGATTTTCGTGAACACATTTACGAACGCTGAAACGATCCCCTTGTCGGCGATGCGGACCTTCCTTATCCTGCTCAATCCGTTCGCTCCACACATTTCATCCGAGCTGTGGGAGAGATTAAGCGTCGCATTTGCCGATACGAGCGGAGATCTTACCCGACAACCATGGCCGGCGTACGACGCGCGTTTGCTTATCGAAGACGAAGTTGAAATCGTGATTCAAATAAACGGGAAACTGCGAGATCGAATCAAAATGCCTGTGAACGCGCCGCGAGAAGACGTGGAGCAAGCGGCGAAGGCTAGCCCGAAGGTGAAAAGCGCGATTGGCGGCGCGCTGGTGCCGCATATCAAGGTGATCGTTGTTCCGAATAAACTCGCGAATGTGGTAATCCCAAAACCTGAGGACAAAAACAAAAAGTAGCGCGAACGGTGTGAGCTGGTCCAAAACGTTTGGAAGACGGAGCCATAGCTCCGAAAAAGCTGGTCAACATCGTCGCCATCTGATGAGATGAGCCCGCATGTGGAAGGAATTCAAGGAATTCGCTGTCAAGGGTAACGCCATTGATCTTGCTGTCGGCGTGATCATAGGCGCGGCGTTCGGAGCTATCGTGAGCTCGCTCGTGAAGGACATTCTCATGCCTCCACTAGGTTTGGCCACAGGCGGCCTCGATTTTTCAAACAAATTTATTGTTCTGAAGGCGGGTGCCGACGGGGCGACTAACTTCGCGACTCCAGCCGACGCGGTGGCTCACAAGGCAATCACCTGGAATTACGGGAATTTTATCACTCTCGTGATTAACTTCGCCATTGTCGCGTTCTGCATTTTCCTTGTGGTGAAAGCCATCAATAAGATGAAGCGACCTGCTCCAAACGCTGAGCCGGTGTCAAAAGATTGTCCGGCATGCGCGATGACTATCCCAATCAAGGCGACGCGGTGCCCACATTGCACTACTGAACTAACGCAAGTCCCCAGCCGCTGATGCGGAAAGGGGAACGCTTAGACCGGCAAGAGCACCCTTTTCAGCTGCAAGGAATCCAGCGTCCTAGGGAATTTCCGTAAAAACCGCTTGCCCCTCGCATGTCCAGGCTGGTATTGAAGACGCGACACGCCGATGCCTAGATGCCTTAACCTAGCGCTCGCGGGAGCTTTAGCTTGCTTTGTTGTAGGCTGCGCCACGCAATCGAAACCGACTCTCACCAGCGGGAAGCGAATACCAAAGGTGCGCACTACTGCTTACACCCAGCACGAGGGAGGAAGCGGGGCTCATAATGCCATCGGCACGCATCTTTCCGGTCGACATGTGATGAGCGCGGCCTCAGATTGGTCACGTTATCCGCTGGGAACGCGCTTCCGCCTCGCCGAAACGAATGAAGAATACGTCATCGACGATTACGGAAATGCGTTAGTCGGCACCGATACAATCGATCTTTATAAGCCGAGCCGGTCGGAGGTGAGGAACTGGGGTGTCCGCTACGTGGACATCGACATCTTGCAATGGGGCTCGGAGGAAGAGAGCTTGAAAGTCCTCGCCCCGCGTTGCAAACACAATTGCGTGCGCCGAATGGTCGTCGCCTTGCAGAAAAAGAAGGACAAGACTGTCGCGCAAAATACTACGCGGCGTAGTTCCGTTTCGAACTAGCTGCGTGCGCTGGTCGGAGTGGTGAGGATCAGGGGCGATTCGCGAGTTGCTTTTGATTTAATGCCAACCACGCGGCATTCTTTGCGCCAATGAAAATCTTTGTCGTTGGTGGCGCGGGTTACATCGGGAGCGTTTGCACGGAGCTGCTGCTCAATGAGGGGCATCAAGTTTCCATTTTTGATAATCTGAGTGAAGGCCATCGCGGCGCGGTTGATTCCCGTGCTAATTTCGTTCAGGGCGAGCTTGACGACCGCACAGCAAATAGAGGCCGCCCTTTCCAAGGCGCGTCCGGACGCAGTGATGCATTTCGCCGCCAATGCGTTGGTCGGCGAATCAATGCACAATCCTTCCAAATATTTTCGTAACAATATTTGCAATGGGTTGAACCTGCTCGACGCGATGGTCGCGGCAGGCGTCAGGCAGATCGTCTTTTCCTCAACTTGCGCAATCTTTGGTCCACCGGACAGACTGCCAATCGACGAAACTGCAGTGCCGCGCCCCATCAGTCCGTACGGAGAATCCAAACTCGCATTCGAGAGGATTTTGCGCTGGTACAACGAGATTCACGGCGTGAAATTTGTTTGCCTCCGGTATTTCAACGCCGCCGGCGCATCGGAGAAATTTGGTGAGGATCATCGCCCTGAAACGCATCTCATTCCCACCGTGCTCCGGGCGGCCCTTGGCGAAGCACCGAATGTTGAAATTTATGGAACCGACTACGAGACGCCGGATGGAACCTGTATCCGGGACTATATTCACATTCTCGATCTTGCTCAGGCGCACATTCTTGCCCTCGGCGAAACCGCAAGCGGATGTTACAATCTCGGCACCGGCGGCGGTTCCAGCGTTCGAGAAATCATCAACGCTTGCCGCAAAATAACCGGACGAAAAATCGAGACCATCGAGAAACCGCGCAGGCCCGGCGATCCGCCGCGGCTCATCGCATCGTCGGAAAGAATTAAAAAAGAACTTGGCTGGCGCCCGCAATTTCAGTCACTCCGAAGCCATCATCGAAAGCGCTTGGAAATGGCATCTGAAGTTTCCGCACGGTTACGAAACTTAGACTGAATCCTGTAGAATCCGCTGGCTCAACGGCAATGTCTACGATGCGCGCTGTTTGCCGGGTTCACGCTCAGCTGTGGCGTAGGATTGAGCAACCAGCAGCTGCTTCGACGGCTTCGACTTCCAGATCGGTTAGCAGCCCGTTTGGTGCCCTGAGAACTCGCACATTGTCGTTGCAAGGCGCCCAGATCTTGGGATCGGTCGGGCCGAATAGCAGAATGCAATTTGCGCCAGCCGCCGCGGCGAGATGCGAAATTCCGCTGTCGTGTCCAACGAAGATCGACTGTTCGAGCACAGCGGACAGTCGAGGCAGCGGCAGGCTTTTTGCGAAGCAAACATTTCTGTCTGCCCACTCCCGTTCCAACCGTTTCATCCGGGCCTCATCCGCTTCGCCCGAAATTACCACCAGGCGTTGGAAATCTGAGGAATGATCCGCTTGTGAAAACAAGGCAATCCAATTTTCCAGTGGCCAGTTCTTTTGCGGGCTGCCGCTTCCCGGGTGAATGGCGACGATTGGTTGGGGTGCGTTGCCGAGGAATTCGCGCGCAAATTCCCGGTCTGGCGTTGAAGGGAAAATTCTCTCACTCAGATCGACAACTTCGATTCCCAGCTCTTCAATGGGTCGTGCCAGCTGGCGCGCCGCGTGATCAGCGTTTTCGAGAATTCTGGCGGGACCAGAGATCAGATTTTCAACGCCGCATCGACGCAAATTATTTTCGAAGACCCGATCCGGATCGTACAGATAACTGATGATCAAATCAAAGCTCGCGAAATAATCGGCCAGTTCCGGCGACAGTTCCGAGTTCCTCGCAAAAAATCTGCCCAGCGGTCCATATTCGATTGATCGCACTGCCTGTGCGTAGAAGCGATTTTCCGCAAGCACAGCAATGTGTTTGTAGCCGAGGATCTCGATATGCGTATGCGGCCTTGCGATCCGCAGTGCCTTGAGCGCCGGCAAAGTGAGAATGAAATCGCCGATTGCGCCGCCGCGGATCACCAGAATCCGGTCCATCTTGCTACTGTAGCGACGCTCTGTGAGCGCCGAAACCGATGCTTACTACGTAGATCGGCGGTCGCGGACCGGCCGCTACAACTTAATATTGCGTAAACGTAAATCCGAGAATGACGCCGCCATAAATCAATGCAATTGCGTGCAGGCAGCGCCATCGGAAAGCGCTCCTCGCGCTCCAGTTGATTTGATCTCGAAGAAGGTACGGGATCGCCACCCAGAACAACCCGGCCACAATCAGCAAATAGGCGAACACAGTCACCAGTAAGCGGCTCGTTTCGTAACGCAGAAAAGCCGCGTCGAGCAGCGGTTCGGCTGCCAGCAAACAAAGAATCCCAAGCGCGCGCACTGCAAGGAATTCATCCACAAAGAGCAGCGCGAGCACATAACCGATCGGCAATGCGATCAGGAGTGGACGACGGAAGCTGGAAAATTCGCCCATCTGGATGGTAGCCACCAACCAGAATGTCCATATCAGACAAATGGTGAGCAGCACGATTCCCGCAACGCGGGATCGTGGAAACCGCTGCGCGACACTGGCGAGATCAGGTTTTATCAATCCGATCAGGCCGATTATGATGAGAAAAGCCCCCGCGGTAATTCCCGCGCTATACAGGGAGAAATGGTAAATCATTACGTGGAAGTTCACTGATGGCGTGTGAGTTTCGATAGGATCGCGCAGGTTTTCAACTTGCGATTGAACGCGCCCAACTACAAGAGCTGCCTACACCTGTAACTCAGGCTTCCAGCCTGACAAGTCATGCAGGCTTCCAGCGTGCATTTTGGACCGGGCAGGATGCCCACTCGACGGAACAGGCAAGATGCCTGCGTTACATCTCTGGCGTTCCGTAGAGGCTGAATCCGTTGGCGCGTTCGATTTGCACATTCAAAAGGGATCCGACGAGTTCGCCGCCTTCGACCGTCCGGTGTGGTCCTTTCCTTGAAGGCGGAAACACGACGATCTTATTGGTGCGAGTGCGACCGGTTAGCCGCGCCTTATTTGTTTTGCTCGGACCTTCGCAAAGAACTTCCACTTCGCTACCGACCAGGCGTTCGAGAATTCGGTGATTCGAATGGTTAACAACCTCGAGCAAGTCATGGTTTCGCTCTTCTTTAACGCTTTCATCGATTTGATCCGGCATTGCCGCTGCGGGAGTGTTTTGCCGAGGTGAGTAGCGAAACACAAACGCATTATCGAATTGAATGTTTTCGACCAATTGGCGTGTCTGCCGGTAGTCGTTTTCCGTTTCGCCCGGAAACCCCACGATGATGTCGGTGGTGATGGCGATGCCGCGGCGCGCCCGCCGGATTCGCCCGACCAGATCCACATACTTTTCGGCGGTGTACGCGCGGTGCATCGCTTTGAGGATCTTGTTTGATCCGGATTGCAAGGGCAGATGAACGTGCTCGGCAAGCTTCGGCAGCCGCGAGATCGCGTCGATCAGGTCGTCGCGGAAACCGATCGGATGAGGCGAAGTGAAACGAAGCCTTTCGAGGCCTTCGACTTCGTGAACGGCTTCGAGCAACTGCACGAACGGAGATTTGTTGTCGATCTTCGGAAACTCGTGCCGACCATAAAGATTCACGATTTGCCCAAGTAGCGTGACTTCTTTGACACCGCGCGAAGTCAGGTTGCGCACTTCGGCCACAATCTCATCGATGGAACGGCTGCGCTCCGCTCCTCGCGTCTGTGGCACGATGCAGAAAGTGCAATGCATATTGCATCCCTGCATGATCGACACGAACGCGGTCACCTGCTTCGCGCCCAGTTGCTGGTCACGAATAGTCGATTGCGAACCGGCTTCTTCGGCGACGTCAACGATCGAAAAGCGCAAATCGTCCATGCGCGTTTTCAATTGGATGTTGGGCGTCGGGCGTTGGAAGTTGGACGTTTTCTGAAATCCGATTCTTCCTCGCCACAAGTTCATCCACGTAATCCGCCACGCGGTGAAATTTCTGTGTGCCGACAACAAGATCGACGTGCGGCAAATCTTTCAGCAGAGACGCCCCTCGTGCCTGAGCCATGCATCCGAGGAACCCGAATACTACGTGTGGCCGTTCTCTGGCCAGCCGTCCGAGCATGCCCATTTTGCCAAGCGCCTTTTGGTCAGCCATATCGCGCACGCTGCAGGTGTTTAGCAGGATCACGTCGGCCTCTGACTCGTGCGCCACTCGCTCGTAACCCCGCGTCGCGAGCGAATGCGCGACCTGTTCCGAGTCGCGCTCGTTCATCTGGCAGCCATAAGTTTTGATGAAAAATTTCGGCATGGGCGGCGGAAAACAATACATGGCGGCGCCGATCGCGCGCCACGGACGACATTATCGCTTTTCATCGTCTTCATTTGAGATTAAATCGCGGCACCCATGAATGAAGACGTTCCAGCGATCGGGATCATCAGCGGCAGCGGTCTGTACCAAATGGAAGAGTTGCGAGACGCGACTGAGCACAAGATCGACACACCGTTCGGATCGCCGTCGGACACGGTTGTCGGCGGGAAAATTAGGCGGGCGTCAGGTTTATTTCCTGCCGCGGCATGGCCGAGGCCATCGGATTTTGCCGCACGAAATAAATTACCGCGCCAATGTTTATGCGCTGCGATTGCTGAACGTGCGCTGGATCATCTCCGTGGCGGCAGTTGGCAGTTTGCAGGAAAAATATGCGCCGCGCGATATGGTCCTGCCGTCGCAGTTTTACGATCGGACCAGCAACCGCGCAGCTCATACGTTCTTTGGAGAGGGCATCGTTGCGCACGTTGGATTTGCTGAGCCAGTTAGCGAGAAACTGAGAAATCTTCTGGCAGAATCAGCCAGATCTCTCGGAATTCGGGTTCACAACGGAGGCACCTACGTGAATATGGATGGCCCGGCGTTTTCCACGCGCGCAGAATCGGAACTAAATCGTCGCAATGGGTTCGATGTGATTGCGATGACTAATCTGCCGGAAGCAAAACTTGCGCGCGAAGCCGAGATCGCGTTCGCCACCGTGGCGATGGTGACGGATTACGACTGTTGGAAAGTCGAGGAAGAACCTGTTACGGCGGAAATAATCATAAGCCATCTGGTGGCCAACGCAGAGACAGCGCGAAAGGTGATTGTCGATGTAATCCCGCGACTCCCCAATGAGCCGAATTGGCCCGAACATTTCGCGTTGGACGCGGCTTTGGTGACGCAACGCAAGCTTTGGCCCCCGCAGACGGTAGAAAAACTGAGACCGATTTTGGGACGGTTTAGTAGCTGAATAGCTCGCGATTTGGTTGCGTCTTGCGTCCCTCGGTAAAGCGCTACTTCCTGCGCAGTTGATCTGCAGAGGACTCCGCGCCCTGGCAATTGCGATTACACTCAATTGAATGCAGTGTGAACCAACTAAAAATCAGAAAATGAAAACGCGTTGCTTTGATCATATCGATCTGCGGGTAAAAGACATGGCTGTGGCAAGAAAGTTTTACGGAAAATTCTTGCCACAGCTTGGATTCGTTCACGAAAAACCGGGAAGATATTTCCATACTTTTTATTCCGCTGGCGGCGATAAGCCGTCGGAATTTTTTGGGCTCAGTCCAGATAAAAACCACAAACCGAATCGCACGCGGATCGCGTTTTGGGCCGATACGCGCAAAGAGGTGGATCGGATTGCAAAGGTTGTGCGCGAAGCCGGCGGGAAAAAGCTCGAGGGACCGGAGTTATGCAAAGGCTACAGTCCCGGTTATTACGCCTTCTTTTTTGAAGACCCCGACGGTAACAAGCTGGAAATTTGCTGCCGGAAAACTCCGATCTTTGCCGGGTAGAACAAGTGACTGCAAGCCACAGGAGACTTGCCGTCCAGTTGTAATCGCGGCTCTTTGACCCGGCCCTCAGGTCCAAACAGATCCAGATTTAAACGTTCCACAGGGGCCGTGGTTACCGACCAGATCCTGCGCGGAGACAGCACGCAACGCTAATTCCTTTCGAACCGGGTTTGCCGAGGAGGTAAAGATCGGCGAACAGTAAAAGTAGTGAGTCATCTGGCGCATCACGAGCCTGCCATTCTCCAAGAGGCGCGTCGTGTTCGATATCTCAAGGCTGATCGGACTCTTTAAAATCGGCAAAGGCGTGTTGTTACTCCTGGTTGGTGTTTCACTGCTTTTTCTGAACGCGCGGACTCGCTGGATGGATGCGCTCTCAAATTGGACCGCAGATGAAATTCTGCTGGAGCATAGCAAGACTGTCGCCTACTTGCTGCACAGGCTCCAAACTGTGCTTGCGGATGGCGCGCTGCGCGCCACTGGTTTTCTGGCGCTATTTTATTCGGTGGTTCTTTTCACCGAAGGAACCGGCGTCTACATGCAGCAACGCTGGGCGGAGTTCCTAATGATTTTCGCTACCGCGGCGCTAATTCCGATTGAGGTTCACCATCTCTGGCATCGACCGGGTCTGATAGGCGCGCTGATTTTGCTGGCGAACTGTTTCATCGTTTGGTTCCTGTATCGCGTGCTTAAACGCGACAAGGTCAAAGCGCCCGTTGCCCGGCTGCGGGAATTGGTCGAGACGCGCTAGACTGATAGTTCGTTGATCGGCTGCACACCACACACTCAGCGAGCGAGCGAGCGCCGAATACTTCTAGCAGGAAAATGGGGACCGTTGTCCATGCAAAAGCCGAAAGTTGATGACAGCCTGACATTGCTGACAAGCGCCGGAAAGACCGAAGCAATCGTCATCGACGTGCTCGATAATCCGGCGACAGAAGAAGGCGTTTTGCTCAGGGTGATGACGCGCGGTTCTTTCGAGCAAGGCCAGCAGGTGTGGATACTTGATCGCGATGGATCAAAAGTCGGCGCGACCGTTGAAAAAGTTGTCAAGGAAACCATCGACAAGGAAGTGACGCTCTCGACCGTGTTGCCCGCGTAGCTGTAGCCGCGGGCGGTGACCGCGGCAACCGGAGTCAGCGCCTCCGGCTACAGCTCGCAACTTTTCAAAAGGATCGCGTCGGCGTGTTTCATTTCAGCGAGCGCGCGTTCGATGTCACCGGACTCTAGCCCGATACCGCGGCATCCGTCCAAGGTGACGCATGTACTTAGCCCGAGTTGGCGCGCGTCTAGTGCACTGTATTTAACGCAGTAATCCAAAGCCAGACCTATTGGGAAATCATCGCTGGTACGGACTTAGCTCCCGGAACTGCGACTCGACGCGCCGGTCTTCTTCAGGGCAAAAACCCTTTGCACGAGCGCTTCGAAGCGTGGGTGGCCGCGGAGATCATCAAGCATTGGGTCGACTTTAATGAAAGGGACGTCGTAGGCGCGCTCGCGGTATGCTCGTTCCATCTCGTCGATCGCACGCTCTTTGTCGCCCAAGGCCAGATATATCAACGCGAAAGCGTAGCCAGGGACGTAACGCGACTCAGCCTCTTCAGTTAGACGCGCAAGGATGTTTTCGGCTTCTTCTCGCTCTCCTGACCGGGCGTAGGCTTGCCCAAGAAATCCGAGCACGTATGGATCGTCATTGAGCTCGACGGCTTTACGATATTCGGCAATCGCATCGTTGAGTTGGCCCTTTAATTGCCATACCTGGCCCAGGCTGCGGTGGGCGTCATAAAACCGAGGATCCATTTCGATCGTCTTGCGCAACTGGGCGATCGCTTCATCGTACCTGCGGGCACGAAAATAGGTGTAGCCGAGGTCTACATTGATGATTAACGAGAGCGGGTCCAACTCAACTGCGCGTTTTCGCTCTGCAATGGCGCGATCGAATTGCCCACGCACTCCTAAAAGGTCGCCATACCAGTGATGAGCGGTGGCGTAATTCGGATTTAACTGGATGGCACGCTCAAGTTCTTTGCGCGATTGCTCGAAGTCAAAATCATAGCCCACGAGCACATTCGCGAGCGAAGTGTGCGCTTCGGCTAAGGTGTCGTCAAGCTCGAGCGCCTTTTTCGCCGCCGCCTTCGCCTGTGGATATGAATTCGCCGCAGATGCAGCTCCGTACTCTTCAAGTAGGCCGTAAGAGTCAGCCAGGCCAGCATAGGCGAGAGCGTAGCTAGGATCTTTGCCGAGCGCCTGGTTGAAATACTCGATCGCTGTCCGAAGGTCTGCGCCGGTGCGCTTGTTCCAGAAAAACCGGCCTTTCAGATAAAGCTCATAGGCTTCAGGGTTCGCCGTCGGGCGTTTCGCAATTGCGGTCTTTTCCAAACCGGTCAACTTCGCCTTTAGCGTTTCGGCAACAGTTGTCGCAATGTCGGTTTCAACCGCAAAAATGTCGGTGAGTTTTCGATCAAAACTCTCCGCCCATAGATGCGCCTGCGTTGCCGCATTGATTAGCTGGACGTTGACGCGCACTTGATCGTCCGCTTTTTGCACACTGCCTTTCAAGACGTTTGCAACACCAAGTTGCTTCGCGATCTCGGGCAGATTGGCAGGGGCGCTCTTGTATCTCTCAGTTGACGTGCGCGCGATCACCTTCAGATCGGCGATTTTTGCCAGGCGAGTGAGAATTTCGTCCTGTACGCCCCCGGCAAAGAAGGCGTTCTCTTCGTCACTGCTTAGATTTTCGAATGGCAACACCGCAATGCTCTTCTCTGGAATTGAGCTGCCTGGGGACCGATGCCAGTAGAATGGAAGCGCCAGCGCCAAAGCAGCTATTGTCAATACGAGCACCAGCGTGGCGGGTGATCGCGCCCATCGGAGCCATAAAGGAGCAGCGGCACGTTCCGATTCGGCTTCCAACTTGCGGCGAAAGTTTTTCAGCGCTTCGAGGAGCCCGTGTACGCTGGGATATCGTTCGTCGCGATCTTTGCGCAGTGTCTTGTCGATAATCTGCTGAAGGCTTGGCGGAGTTTGCCTGATATAGCTCGTGAGCGGCGGTGGCTCCTTCTCAAGAATCGAAGTCATGGCCTCTCTTGGTGTGTCCCCGGTGAATGGCGCGTGTCTGGTTACCATTTCATAAAGGACTACGCCGAGACTCCAGATATCGGTCCGCTCATCAACCGCCGCGCCGAACGCCTGTTCCGGTGACATGTAACTAACGGTGCCGAGTATTGAGCCGAGATTGGTCTCAACTAACAATAGTGCTTCGTCTTTAGGCATGGTTGCCGGCGCTTCCTGTTCAGCAAGTTTTGCAATCCCAAAGTCGAGCACTTTCACATAATCGTCCGGCCGAATCATAATGTTCTCCGGCTTGATGTCGCGATGCACAATTCCGCCTTCATGGGCAGCGGCCAGTGCGCTTGCCACTTGAATCGCAACATCGACCGCTTCACTCACTTGCAAGTGTTCACGCGCGAGACGTTGACGCAGTGTCTCGCCTTCGATCAGTTCACTGGCAATGTAGTGTGTTGAGTGATCCTGGCCGATCTCGTAAATCGTCACGATATTTGGATGGTTAAGCGCGACTACTGCGCGCGCTTCCTGCTGAAAACGTTTCAGGCGCTCGGCATTCCCAGTAAAGCGCATCGGCAGAAGTTTGAGCGCGGCTTTACGGCCTGCCGTTACGTCAGTGGCCAGATAGACTTCGCTCATCCCGCCGCTGCCGATCCGTTTGGAAATTTTGTAGTGACCGAAGGTCTGGCCGAGTAGCAAGTCAGATTGCCCAGTTTCAATAATTCTCGTCGCGATGCTGCCAGGTGAGGTCTCGATGAAGGTGCTTGCTCGTTGATGCGAACCGAGGAGAGCTTCAACTTCACGGCGCAACGCCTCATCGCCTGCACAGGCCGAGTTCACAAATTGCGCAATCTCCTTGGGCTCTTGATCCAGCGCCGCGTGAAAGATTTCCTCAACTGTTTGTAACCACGCCGGCGTCATATTCGAGCCACTGTCGCCATAGGGTTATGAGGCTACTTCATTTGGGCGGGTTGATGCAATTCTTTGTGCAGCCAGGCTTTGGCAAAGACCCAATCACGTCGAACCGTCACGGCTGAGATCTTCATGACCTCAGCAATCTCGTCATGGTTGAGACCGCCAAAATACTTAAGCTCCACGACCTGGGCCTTTCGTGAGTCGAGCGTGTCCAGCCGTTCCAGCGCCTCGTGCAGATCCACAATCTCTATTGATTGTTCCGGTGAGAGGATTGCTGCTTCATCCAGTTCTATCCTCGCTGCGCCGCCGCCGCGTTTTTGCGCCCGGTTGCTCCTGGCGTAAGTGACCAGAATTCGACGCATCCCACGAGCGGCTACGGCGAAGAAGTGTGCCCGGCTCTGCCAGCTTGGACTGGTTTGGTCAGACAGACGCAAATAAGCCTCGTTGACCAACGCCGTGGTTTGCAATGTGTGGTTGGGACGCTCTCCCTCCATGTAATGATGAGCCAGGCGTCGGAGTTCTTCATAGACTAGCGGGGTTAACTTTTCGAGGGCGGCATCGTCCCCGTGACTCCATTGCTGCAGGAGCTGGGTCACTCTATGCGGCGAGACCGAAAGCTCATCCATAGGCTCCTTTCATAGCTATCACCCACGGCAACTTTCTGCACGCAGAAGATTTCCGCAAAAAACCTAATTCAGATGATCACTTTGATCCGCCGTTTTCGCTTTATGCCGGTGGGAGGCAACTCCGAAACCAAAGAAAAAAAGACAAAAACATGGATCCAAGAAAGGAAATCAAATGATAAAAAATCGAAATATTACATTCAGAACGATTCTGCCGGTGCTGCTCATAGCCATGTGCCTGGGCTGTTTCGCGGCTTATTCAACTACGGCGGCAAACAGGGGAGACACCGGCCGAACCATCGTCGGACTGTGGCGAGTCCATTACTACGAGGCAGGACAGGAGGTATTTCAATCATTCGATCAATGGCACCGGGATGGGCTGGAGTTCGAAGTCTCAAATATCTTCGGTTTGTCGTGCCAAGGCACTTGGATACACAAGGGGCCTGGCACAGTTCAGCTTTTCCACACTGGATGGAACTTCGATGCGGATGGACAGCTCACCGGCTATTTTAATGAGGTACAAACCGTCACGGTCAGTGTGGATGGCCAAACCTACGAGGGCACATGGGACATCAAAAACTACGACGTCGATGGGAACTTCGTCAGCGAGCAATCGGGCACACTTAATGCCGACCGCCTGACGGTGCAGACACCTCTGTAAACGCCTTGTAAAACCTCGGGCATCGCCAGCAACTGCCCCCTACTTGATGCCAGCCTCTCCGGGCCTCGCGAGAATGAACCGGAGAGGCTCACGGCGTTACTGTGGAGTTGGCGCATCCCATTCACACCAACCCCGCTTACGACAAACAAACTTAATGTAGCCGCCGGAGCTGGAGTCATTCGAGCTTCGCTGAAGCTACGCCGGAAAAGTCGACTTCAGCTACAGATCGGCGCTTTTCAAGAAATCGCGCCGGCGTGTTTCATTTCGTCGAGGCGCGAGCGATGTCACTGGACGCAAGATCAATTCCGCGGCAGCCATCGACCATGACGTGCGTGTTTAATCCGAGCTGGCGCGCGTCGAGTGCGCTGTATTTCACACAATAGTCCAAGGCCAGACCCATCAGGTAAATTTCTTTGATCCCACGCTTTTCCAGATAATGCCCCAGCCCGGTGTGACGGCGATGGGCGTTGTCGAAGAATGTGCTGTAACTGTCGATCATCGGATCGGTTCCCTTGTGGAAAACATGCGCGATTCGGCTGGTGTCGAACGCCGCGGCGAACTCTGCGCCATGTGTATTTTGAACGCAATGCACCGGCCAGAGAATTTGTTCGATGCCATCGAGGATAATGCGGTCGCCCGGTTTTTTGCCGGGGTGATTTGCGGCGAAGCTGCCGTGATCCGGCGGATGCCAATCTTTCGTAGCAAGAACGAGCTCGAAGCGCTTCTGCAATTCATTGGCAATCGGAATGACTTCATCACCATGCGGCACCGCCAACGCTCCGCCGGGCAGAAAATCGTTCTGAAGATCGACGATGATTAGCGCGTTCATTTACCTGCGTATTCCGGTTAGTCGGAGCCACTTTTATTCACAGAGGAAGCGATGGTGTGAGGCGCGTCAGAGACTGCCGCTACAGCCCTCTTTGAATCCTTTGCTATCTTCGTGTAAGAATTTCTCATGAAGTGGCCCTTTACTTCAATTGTTCCTTCGCGCGCGCGATCAATCGTCGATCGTAACTCATGCAATGATCGTTCGAGCCCGATCTTGTATGGGGCGGGTCATTCAACCGCAAAATTTCGGGAGGCGCGCAGCTGAGCTGGTCGCGCGTACGCTGGCGCGATGCTTCAATGGTTGGCGTGCGATAAACAAGATCGCCATGACGGAAAATGGGCACGAGCAAATCCAGGTAATCTGTTGCTGCAGGAATCTCCGTTTTCCGCCCGTTCCATGGCTCCACGATTTGCAAGGCTCGAATCGCGTGATCAATTTCGTAGATCGCGTCGGCGATGAATCTACCGTCCGGCTGATGGAACCGGCGGACCTGCAATGAGCCTGGACACGAAGTCTTCGCCGGATTCATCGGAAAGTTTGATCCGGTATTGCCATTTTCGCCGCGGCTTCCGGACCGCACCGAGTTTATAAATCCCACCCAGAGCCGCATCCGGTTGACCGGTGACCAGCTTCGTTCCGACGCCCCAGATATCGATTTTCGCGCCGCGCTGTTTCATGTCCGTGATGGCATACTCGTCGAGATCGCCTGAGCAGACGATCTTTGCGTTTGGCAAACCCCGCTTGATCCAGCATCCGACGCGCTTCGATACTCAACGCGACGCGATCGCCGGAATCCAGCCGCACACCGATCATTTCGTGGCCTTCTTTGCGCAGTTGGCCGGCTACCTCAATCGCGTGGCGTACGCCTTCGATCGAATTGTATGTGTCCACCAGAAACACGCAGTTGTTAGGCATTGCCCTGGCATAGGTTTGAAACGCCTCGATTTCCGTGTCGAAAAACATGATCCAGCTGTGCGCTTGCGTTCCACTCACCGGGATGCCGAAGCGTTTTCCTGCCTGCAAATTCGATGTGCCTGCGCAGCCGCCGATGTAAGCTGCGCGTGCAGCCGTCAAACCGCCATCAACTCCCTGGGAGCGGCGCAGACCAAATTCGATCACTGCATCATTCTCAGCGGCGAGACAGACGCGTGTCGCTTTGGTCGCAATTAGGCTTTGGAAATTTAGAATATTCAGCAGAGCCGTTTCCAAGAGCTGACATTGGATGATCGGACCGACCACGCGGATCAGCGGTTCGTTCGGGAAAACCAATGTGCCTTCAGGAATTGCATCGATATCGCAGGTCAGTTCCAGATCGCGCAGGTAATCAAGAAAACCAGAATCAAACAGCGGTTTGCGGTCATTCCCACGCTGCGCCGCGAGATAAGCGATTTCGGTTTCTGTAAAGCGAAAGCTGCGCAGGAAATCGATCGCTGTCGCCAAGCCGCAGGCGACGGTGAATTCACCACCGAACGGATTTTCGCGAAACGTGACGTGGAACGCCGCATCGCAATCGCCCAGTCCGGCTTTCCAGTAGCCGCACGCCATCGTGACCTCGTAAAGGTCGGTCGTGAGGGCGGAGAAATTATGCGTTGGCGGAATCATCGAATCGCTTCAAATCTAAACCCCAGGCGTTGTTTCGCGAATTTCTGGGGAGCGCACGCGGCTCGCGTGCTGGTTTCGGCGTCGCGCCGAAACAGATCTTTTATCACCTGCAATCCCGATGCTGTTAGATGCACAGCAAAAGTTCGCGATCGCGAGGACGCGCTCGCCAGCACGCGAGCCGCGTGCGCTCCCCAGACAACCGCTCGCCGCCACGTTCCGTTCCATCGGGAACCAAGAGTATGTGGGACGCGTGGTGACTACGAAGACGAAGCACAATGACGAATGGCGAACGAAGCCCGAATGCTCAAATGACGAACGACATACCTCATTCGGATTTGTCATTCCTGCGACATGCCAGGGCCGATGTGATCAGCAAACCAATCGCTGGCCAGCTTGGCGACTTGCTCCAGTGCGCCCGGTTCCTCAAAGAGGTGCGTTGCACCGGGAACGATCTCCAATTTCACTTCGCAGCGCATTCGATCACGCGCCATCTCGTTAAGCTCGATGACGATGTCGTCGTTGCCGCCGACTATAAGTAAGCGTCGGCGCCTGCACTTTTTGTAATGCATCACCAGCGAGATCAGGACGACCGCCACGCGAGACGACAGCGCCGATTAACTGCGGGATTTCCGTTGCCGCCACAAGCGCTGCGGCTCCGCCCGTGCTTGAGCCGAAATAACCAATCTGAAAATCGCGCAGTTGGCTCCTGTTCTTTTGCCCACTTCGTTGCGTGCACAAGGCGATCCGAGAGCAAGCCGATGTTGAACCGGTGTTCACGCGTGCGCAGGTCGATCGCTTCTTCTTCCGGCGTGAGCAAATCAAATAGCAATGTCGCCAACCCGGCGTTGTTCAGCGTGCGCGCGACGAATCGGTTTCGTGGACTGTTCCGGCTGCTCCCGCTGCCATGGACGAAAAGAACGAGCGCATGTGCGTTGTTTGGTATCGTCAGATTTCCGAAGAGGAGTTCGGCTTCCGGCCTGAATTTGTACTTCCATCATGTGCTTGCTCCTGTTCGCTTTCCACGGCACCAGGATCTGCGGCGTACGTGCAAGTAGTTCGCGCACCTCGGCGTCGCTGGTTTGTGAAAAATCTTCGTAATGCTGGCCCACGGCCTGAAAGAATTTCGGATGTACTAAGGCAGATTGTTTCATCGGCCATTTCTTTCATCTCAGCGCATGTGTCCCACGGACCAACCGGCACCGCCGCAACAATCCTGGCTGCGCCGCTCTGCCGCAGTGCTGTGACCGCAGCGCGCATGGTTGCGCCGGTAGCCAGCCCGTCATCCACCAGAATGATCGTCGATCGCGAACCTGAGGCGCGCCCCGCCCTTGTCGATAGAGCTCTTCGCGTCGCTGCAATTCAGTTTTTTCCCTCGCAATCACTAGTTCGATCGTCTCGTGCGCATGCGGTATGGCGCGCATCACGTCTTCGTTTAATACTCGCACACCACCCGACGCAATCGCGCCCGCGGCAAGCTCTTCGAAACCGGGGACGCCGAGTTTGCGTACGATGAAAACGTCGAGCGGCGCGTGCAGACGCTTTGCAACTTCGAAGGCAACGGGCACACCGCCGCGAGGCAATCCGAGAACAATTACGTCATTCCGGCCGGCATATTTGCCAAGCTTTTCTGCAAGCAACCGCCCGGCTTCCGTTCGATTTGCAAATCTTGGTTCCATGCGTCGAGCGGCGCCGTTCAGGTTGCTACTGGACCGGGCGCTGGAAATAACGACTCTATGTCGTTGGAAAAGTATGCATCACTTTTTGGATTTCACCACAGCCTGGATCGGCCACGGCAGGGCAGCGCGCCTTAAATGTCTCAAGGAGCGCGGTCAAATACTTGCCGCCAGGAATTTCGCCCGATCGACAGGACTCCGCTGACTGGTCAGGTAGAGAAGATAAAATGGCACGGCCCTGATCCGATCAGCGCGAGATCGTGCTTCGGCGGCATTCCGAGGGGTTTTGCTCCAACGCGGGCAAAGCGCGATCCGTCGGTACATCCGTCCGCTGCGGTCTCTGCCGTGATGAGCGCGACTCCCCCCGGGTTCACATCTATTTTTAGCCGCTCTTCGTTGGGTTCCTGTTTGGCCAGGGCGGAGGCGATGGCAGAACGGAGGGTTTTGTCTTCATCTCTCCCTGCACTTCCTGGATAGCGCGATCGAGTTGCTGATCTTCGCCTTTGAATTCTTTCGCGGGATCGTTATCCACCACGATATCGGGATCTACTCCGTGGCTTTCTATGATCCATTGTTTGCCATCTTTTGAGTAAACTGCGAACTCCGGTTTAAAGAATTGGCCACCATCGACCAGCGGTAGTGATTCGCGAATTCCAACGACGCCGCCCCAGGTCCGTTTCCCAATGAGTTTGCCAAGTCCAAGCGTTTTGAAGCGGTATGGAAAGATGTCACCGTCGGACGCGGAAAATTCGTTGATCAAAGTGACGATCGGCCCGGTGAACGTTTGCGAGGGGTCGGTTTGCGGCATGCCGTTACGCGCAATCCCGATCATCACCAGTGCGCGCCGCAGTCGTTCGATCACCAGCGGCGAAACAAACCCGCCGCCGTTGCCGCGAACATCAACAATGAGCGCATGTTTACGGATTTGCGGGAAGTAAAGCTTCGTGAACTCGTTTAAGCCGGGTTGGCCCATGTCGGGAATGTGCAAGTAGCCGACTTCGCCACCGGTTTTCTTGTTCACGTAATCGATGTTTTTTTGCACCCAATCGAGGTAATAAAGCGGCCCTTCATCATCGGTGGGGACAACAGTTACGTCGCGCGCCCCGGCGTCGGTCGGTTTGGAGTTCACGCGCAGAATCACTTGCTTGCCAGCGGTGCCGATGAGTGCGTCATAAAGATTCGGCAGGCTCGAGACCGGCGTATTGTTGATCGCAAGAATGTAATCGCCCGGTTTCACATTTACGCCGATATCGGTTAGCGGCGATCGCGTCTCCTTATCCCAATTTTCTCCCGGTAAAATGCGCTCGATGCGATAGGCGCGTGTAGCGGGGTCCCGGGAAAACTCTGCGCCGAGCAATCCCAGCTTCACACGCGGGGTGTCCGGGCGTTCACCACCGGCGATATAGGCGTGGCCGTTATTCAATTCGCCGATCAGCTCGCCCAATATAGTAGGTGAGATCATTGCGATGATTCACGAACGGCAAAAGAGCGGCGTATTTGTCGCGCATCGCGTTCCAATCAACGCCGTTCATTGTCGGGGAGAAAAAGAAATCGCGCATTTGCCGCCAGCATTCGAAATAGATCTGGCGCCACTCAGCATGCCGGTCTAACTGCATGTCGAGACCCGCGATCTTGTGCTCGTGGTCTTTGGTTTCGAGCTTTATCTTTTGGGATGTCAATGATGGCGTAGTCCTTCTTAATCTTCACGAGCATCTTTTTGCCATCGAACGTGATCTCGTAGTTGTTAGCGTCGCCGAGCACGGTTTCCTTGCGATCATCGACGTTGTAAGCGCAAAGGTGCGATTTCTTGTCTTTATTCTGGAATAGTTCTTCTTCGTCCTCTCCCACTTCGTCGGCGACAGTGCGGCGCAGGTAAAAGATGCGACCGTCATCCAGCATTCGGATGTTGCGATAGTTTCCGGGGGTGATTTCCAGACCGAGGATCCGATTCTGGATCCCGTCCGTGTCCACTTTGACTACGACCGGTTTCTTCGGTTTTTCTTCGGGTTTCTTCTTGCCGTTTTTCTGTTCCGGCTTTTTCTCTTCCGGTTGCTTTGCTTTTTCTTTTTCCCGTTTTTCCGCGGCTTTGCCGACTTCATCGCTTCTTGGGCCCGAGCGGATTCTCGGTTTCCTTGGAAAGCGTGACGAGATAAACGCGCTGCATGTCGCGATAAACGTTCGCGAACTCCTGGTCGCCAAAACTTGGTTTGAAATCGCGCGCGGAACTGAACAACAGATACTTACCGTCATCGCTAAAAACCGGTTCGCCTGCGCCGTACCAACTGTCGGTCACCGCGGTCTGCTGTTTGTTTGCGAGCGAGTACAGATAAATGCGCGGCATTTCGTTCTCTTCCGGGCGCGCCCAGGTAATCCACTGACTGTCCGGCGACCAGTTATAACCTTGGATCTCGCCGTATTTATCCTGGTCGACGAGCGTCACCGCCTTGCTGGCGACGTCAACATAACGCAATCGTTGCAGCCGATCGCTCCAGAGCAGTTTCTTGCTGTCGGGCGACCATTTCGGCGCGTAATAGTAGGTATCCGCGCCCTTTGTGATCTGTTGAGGCTCGCCTTTGCCATCTTGCGAACGCACATACAATTCGTTTTCCCCGGTCGCGTCCGAGTTGTAAGCGATCCATTTTCCGTCAGGCGACCAAACCGCGTCACGCTCGTGCGCGCCTGATGTCTTGCTCAAATTGCGGGGCGTCCCATTCTTTGCAGGCACGGAAAACAGATCGCCGCGCGCAACTGCGACTGTGCGCTCGCCGTCTGGCGCGAGGTTCACTGATTCCAAGTGCTTTGATGCATCCACCAGACCACCGTGGCCACTGTCGAAATCTTCTTTGATCTGGATGGGCACGGGCGCGGCTTGACCGGTGGCGAGATCGTACCGCCAGATGTATCCGGCTTGTTCGAACACGATCGATTGCTTGCCGATCGATGGGAACTTGATGTCGAAATCGGTGAAATGCGTCAGCTGCTTTGTTTCCTTGGTTGCAAGATCAACCACGAACAAGTTCATCCGGTTGTCGCGGTCGGAGATGAAATAGATTTTGTTGTCCGGTCCCCACATCGGGCAGATGTCCTGTGCGGGATTGTTCGTCAGATTTTCAGTGCTGCCATTCTTGAAATCGTAAATCCAGATATCATCCGCCATACCGCCGCGATAATGCTTCCAGGTTCGGAACTCGCGGAACACGCGATTGAACGCCATCTTCGAGTCGTCCGGCGAAAAAGAAACAAATCCACCGCGCGGCACCGGTAACTGCTGCGGCAACTCCGACTCTAGTCCAACTGCGAACAGAGACCCGATGAAGGAGTTGAACGATTTCATCCGCGAACGAAACACGACCAGGGGTTTCGTGTTCTCCCAGGCCATTACAATGTTGTTTGGTCCCATCCGATCGGAGACATCATCGCGCCCGAGGGTTGCCGAAGTTGTCAAACGTTTCGGCGGGCCGCCTTCGGCGGGCATCACGTAGACTTCCGTGTTTCCGTCGTAGTGCGAAGTGAATGCGATCTGCGTTCCATCCGGCGAAAAGCGCGCAAATGAAGTGTAGCCAGGTCCACTCGTTAGCCGGCGCGCCGTTCCCCCATCTTTACCCACCGTGTAAAGCTGGCCGGCGTAGCAGAACACGATGTCACGATCGTTGGTGGTCGGGAAACGCAATAACCGCGTCGTGTTCGGCAGATTCTGTGCTGACGAAGCCGTCAACGAGATCGCGGCGATCGTAATCGAGAAAACGAGGAAGCGAAAAAAGGTGTTCATAGAGTAACAAGAGCGAAGTGAGAAAAGTGCCGTTGAACCAATCGGATGCAATAGCGATTTCAATCTTAGGTTTGATGCGGCAGCGGGGCGAATTGGATTCAGCGCTGAGTTCCAAACGCGACGAATCAGTCACTTCCGAATTTGAATGCCGACCCGGACGCGGTGGTAGCGCATTTGGAATATGAAAAGTGCCGACGAATCCATTTGATTTTCTCGTCTTTCAGAACTCAATACAAAGAGAATACTTCATCGTTTTTGTGGGTCTTGCCCGCGCGGTGGGTTCGCAAAAATTTAAACTTCTGAAATCGACCGCGAACGACATTAGCTGTCATTTGATTCCCGGAAAAATCCGACGCTCTGGCCGGAGTTCATTAATCGCGTCGCTATTTTCGGGTCATAACCTGTGAGGTTTGATATGAGATTTCGACGCAAAAATGGCGATCGCGTTTTAGCGGTCGCTATTTTCCAAAGCCTGGAAACGGGTTTGGCGGTCCTTCAAAATCTCCATCGCGCCCGGGTTCGCCGTGCTGCAGCGATCCACGCTTCGACAAAAGGCCGGCATCGAGTCGAGGAACCCGGAATTTCGGCGATCGGCGGATCGATCGCCGCTTCGGTTCTCAGCGTGGCTCTGGGCGCATTTATACTGTGGCAACGTGCAACACTGGCCGATTACCGGTTGACGGGGGTGGCCCTGCTACTTCTTTCCTTCGCCTTCGTGGGCGCTGTTACGGCCTGGATTCTTCTCCGATTTTTTCGGAAGCATGTCGACGCAGCGAGACTGGCCAGATTCACGAGCACGATCCTGCCGAATGAAACAGTGGTCGTAGCTGAAGTAGAAGCGAGCGAAGCCTCCCGCGCCATGGCGATTTTGCGGGACGTGGAAGCCGAGGCTCCAGTGACGTTCGGTTTTTACCCGCCGCCGCCTTTCTCTCTCGAACCGACCGCACCCCGGCTTGGTGACGAGTCGCCTTCGAGTCAGCGTCTCGAGGAAAACGCGGCGACCCTCGCACGCTCAATTGCAGTTAGCCAAGACGCGAAACCGCGCGGGCCATCTTTTCTGCGCCGGCTACGGGGAATCGAGGCGGCGCTCGAATGGGCAAACGTGAGTCTCACCATGTCGGCTGAGGCGCACCACGCCTTTACTCTTTCGGCAGAGTGGCTTCTCGATAACGCCTATTTGATTCGGGAACAGATGACCGATCTGCGGAAGAGTCTTCCGAAAAAATACTATGGGACGCTGCCTCTCATCACAACCGGCCCCGGTTCGGGGTTACCTCGAGTTTATTATGTGGCTGCGGAAATGGTCGCCCAGAGTGACGGAGCTTTGGAGGCCGACATCATCCGGAGATTTCTGGTCGCTTTTCAGGCCACCGCGCCACTAGACATCGGAGAACTTTGGGCGGTCCCGTTGATGTTGCGATTGCGGTTACTCGAACGTCTGCGTGCGCTGGCGATCCAGGTGGAGCAACAGCAGAGGCAAAGCGAGGAGGCCGATTTTTGGGCAAACCGCCTCATCACCGCCGTTCGTCACGGCCCGCCACGACTGCTCAAAATAATGGAAGAGCTGGTGGAACAATATCCCGAGCCAACGCCGCATTTTGCGAGCGAATTGGTGGCGCATCTTTATGACGATGAAGGAGCGCTTCCGCTGGTTAGTGGCTGGCTGGAACGCTCGCTCCGTTCGCCGCTGCTCGAGGTTATACAGCAGGAACATCGGCACCAGGCGGTACAGCAGACCGCGCTCACCAATGCGATTAATAGTTGTCGCCGACTAGCGCAGATCCAGTGGCGGGAACTTTTTGAATCAACCAGTTGGGCGGAAAGCGAGTTGGCCACCGACCCCCTCGGCGTTTATGCCCGCATGGATTTTGAAACACGCGATCGATGCCGTACCGCCGTGGAGGAAATCGCCCAATGGTCAAATTGTTCGGAACAAAGTACTATCGATCACGCCCTCGCGCTGGCGAAGGCCGCAGACGACGAAGTCGCGTGCCATGTCGGCTATTATTTGATCGACGCGGGCCGTCCTGCCCTTGAGCAAGCTACCGGCGCCAGAGTGCCCTTGGTGGAACGCTGGCGTCGATGGCTCCGTGCCCATGCGGCTGCAGCCTACTTTGGGAGCGTTTTTCTACTCACCGCCGGTCTGGTGTGCGCTCCTCTCCTTTGTATTTACGGATCGGTCTCTCCGCTGACGCTGGGGCTGCTGGAATTGCTGCTGCTTTTGCCCGCGAGTGAGCTTGCGGTGCTGGTAGTGAATTATTTCATGACCTTTGTCCTGCTGCCAGAAGCCTTGCCCAAAATGTTTTTCGAAAAAGAAGGCGTCCCCGATGATTGCCGCACTCTGGTGGTAGTTCCGATGCTACTAACCAACCCGGGAGCGATCCAAAACGAACTTAGCAGGCTTGAAATTCATTACCTCGGAAACACGGATCCGAATCTACGCTTTTCGCTCTTAACAGATTTTTCCGACGCACCCCGGGAGAACATGCCAGAGGATGCAGAGTATATCGACATCGTGTCGCGCGGCATCGAGGAATTGAATCGCCGACACGGAGAGGGACACTTCTTTCTTTTCCATCGCGCCCGCTCGTGGAGCGAGAGCGAGCAACGCTGGATAGGCTGGGAGCGCAAGCGCGGTAAGCTCGAGCAACTTAATCGATTTCTCACCGGCGAATCCGGGCCCGAGCTGGAAGGATTTCTTCGCACCGGCGATCGTGCGCGGCTCGAAGGCATTCGGTTTGTCATCACGCTGGATGCTGATACCCAACTGCTGCGCGACACCGCCCGGAGGATGATCGAAACGCTGGCGCATCCGCTGAATCAGGCGCGGCTGGCGCCGGATGCCCGGAGCGTAATTCGCGGTTATACGATCATTCAACCAAGCGTTAGCGCCTCGTTTCCGAGCGCAAGAGCGACATGGTTTTCGCGAATCTTTGCTGACCCTCGTGGAATCGATCCTTACACACATGCGGTCTCCGATGTTTACCAGGATTTGTTTGGAGAAGGGAGCTATCACGGCAAAGGCATTTACGAACTACAGACGTTTCACCAACTTTTATCAGGACGATTTCCCACGGCGCACCTGTTGAGCCATGACTTGCTGGAAGGGTGTTATGTCCGGGTCGGATTGGCGACGGATATCGAGCTCCTGGATGTCTTTCCGAACAGCTATCTCGCGTGGTGGAGTCGGCAACACCGCTGGATTCGCGGGGACTGGCAAATCATTGACTGGCTCAAATCGCGCGTGCCGGTAGGCGATGGCGGGATGGAACGCAATCAGCTTTCCGCCTTCAACCGCTGGAAGATCTTCGACAACCTGCGCCGAAGTCTCGTGCCCCCGGCGATTGTAGCCCTGCTCCTGGCGGGCTGGTTTTTCACACCTACTCCGAATGTGTGGAGCGGAATTATCGCGGGTCTCATGTTGTGGCCGGTTCTAAACGCTTTCCTCGCGCTATTGCTCCATCCGCCGCCGCCCGGAACCAGATTTTGGCGCGATCCGCGCGATCGGCTCTTGCGCTCCATTTTCGCCATTATTTTTCTGCCCGATTACGCAGGCATGGCACTCGATGCCATCCTTCGCGTGATTTATCGGCGAATGATGTCTCATCGGCTTCTGCTGGAATGGGAAACGGCGGCAGACGCTCACCGGCGCGCCAGAAGTCGGGAAAGGCAATTTATTTTCAGCCGGCTTTGGATCCCCGCTACCTGCGTCTTCCTTTTTGCAGGTGCGGCGGCGCGAGGAACAACGACGATGGTAGCCGTAACCCCCTTCCTCCTTTTGTGGACTCTTTTTCCAGTGGCAGTGATGCTGATCAATCGGTCGGCGAAAAGTTGGCGCGGCGGAACGCTTACGGTTGATGATCGCCGATTCCTGCGCGCGGCCGCGCGAAGAACGTGGCGATACTTCGATGAATTTGTCGGCCCTCAAACCTCCTGGTTGCCGCCGGACAATGTCCAGGAGACGCCAATTCGCGAAGTTTTCATGCGCACGTCGCCAACGAACATCGGGCTATGGATGCTGGCGACTGTGGCAGCAAACGATTTCGGTTACATCACAATTGACGACCTGGTGGCCCGCAACCTTGGGACGCTCGAAACAGTCGGTCGGCTGGAGCGTTTCGAAGGCCATCTTTTTAATTGGTACAATGTTAGTACATTAGATCCGCTGCGTCCACGCTATGTCTCTACAGTGGATAGCGGCAATTTACTCGCGAGTCTCTGGACTTTCGAAACCAGCTGCAATGAACTGGCCGCGCGTTCGCTTCTGGATGAGTCCGCATTGTGCGGAGTAGGCGACGCGTTGAGCGTGCTCCGGCAAATCACTCCCACCGAGAAGGAAGCGGGTTTTCCTCCGGCGCTCTTTCGCCTCGAGGAGCTGATGGCCGGCCGGCCGGCGAATCTTGAAGAAGTCATCCAGCGCATGCGAACAGCTCGAGAGCCCGCACAGAATCTTGTGCATCACTACGACGCGCAGAAGACCGATCCGCGCGCTTATTGGGCCCAACAGATTTGGAAACAGGTCGCGGCGTGGAATGGCGTCATCGATAAATATCTTCGGCCGGTGGAAATTCTAATGTCGCCGCCTGCGCAGTTAATGTCGTTAGGCGAAGCTACCCACGAATCAAGACGGGAGGCCCTGGCGGCGACCTTTTCACTGCGCAACATTGCCATCGAGGGTATCGCCGGCCTGGTGCCGCTGCTTCCTTTTCATAAGAGGCGAGAGGAACAGGAGATTCCTCGCGAGGTCCACGAGTGGCTCGATATTCTCGTCACGGAAGCAGAGCGCTCGCGCCAGAACGCTTCGGAACAGCTGGCGCAACTGGACGAATTGATCGCCCAGGGCCAGGAACTGGAAGGCGGCATGAAGCTGCGATTTCTCTACGACGAGGACCGGCGCATTTTTGCCGTCGGCTATCAGGTGGCTGAGCGCCGTCTTGATACCTCCTTCTACGATCTGCTGGCAAGCGAAGCGCGCCTAACGAGTTTCGTGGCTATCGCCCGCGGAGAAGTGCCGGTGGAACATTGGTGGGCTTTGAGCCGGCCATTTGGGTCCGCATATGGGCGGCTGCCGCTTCTGTCCTGGAGCGGGACGATGTTTGAATATTTGATGCCTCTCTTATTCAACCAGACGCATGAGAATTCTCTGCTCGATCGCGCCTGTTACGACGCGGTGCGTTGCCAGATTGCCTATGCCCGGCAAAACCGTGTGCCGTGGGGCATCTCGGAATCCGCGTTCAGTGCGCTTGACCGACACAACGTTTATCAATACCGCGCCTTCGGCGTGCCGGCGCTGGCATTGAAGCGTGGACAGGAAGAAGACCTGGTAGTGGCGCCATACGCCGCGGCGCTTGCTCTCGGGGTGGAACCCGCCGCTGCGATGAAAAATCTGCGGCGGCTCGCCATATCGGACCACTCGTCACTGCTCGGCGACTACGGCTATTACGACGCGATCGATTATTCGCGACGGGCCGAACCCGGTGGGGCCGCTGGGATCATCATTCATTGTTACATGGTCCATCACCAGGGGATGTCTCTGCTGGCCTACGACAACGCTTTAAATAACAATGCGATGCGGAGGCGGTTCCATTCAGACCCGCGCATTTGTGCCACCGAGCCTCTGTTGCACGAGCATATCCCGGAACACATTTTACCGACCGCCGGTGAAGCGCACGAAGAGCGACCTCAGCGCCGGACGATCCACCCGGTCGGCGCCGGCGTCGCGACGCAAACACCGGACATCGCTTCGCCGCGCATCCACCTCCTGTCCAATGGAACTTGTTCCGTGACGGTGACAAACTCAGGCGGCGGCTATCTGCGCTGGCTGGATTTGGATGTGACGCGCTGGCACGCCGATACCACGTGCGACGTTCCAGGCCCGGTCTGTTATATCCGGGATCTGGAGAGTGGAACCACGTGGAGCAATACCCATCAGCCGCTGAGATCTCCTGAACGTCGATACACTTGGAGTTTCACCCCGGACAAAGCGGAGTTCCGGCGGACTAGTGGGCCGTGTGAGACAATCACTGAAATTGTCGTCTCCGCGGAAGACAACGCGGAAGTGCGACGCATGACACTGGTGAACACGTCACGCAAAACATTGCAGGTGGAACTGACCAGTTATCTCGAACTCGCGCTTGCGCCACACCGGGCGGACCGCGCGCATCCCGCTTTTAACAAGCTCTTCATCGAAACTGAGTGGCTGCCAAACTGTGAAGCATTGATAGCCCGGCGTCGCCTCCGCGCTCCAGATGAGCGTCCTATCTGGGCTGCGCATCTTCTCGTCCCCGAATGTTCGACCGACGAGGTGGAGTTCGAAACTGATCGCGCCATATTCCTCGGCCGCGATCGCACCCTGAAAAACCCCGAAGCGCTCACCCGCCCCTTAACGAAGAGTATCGGTGCGGTACTCGATCCGATCTTCAGCCTGCGCCGGCGAGCTGCGATTCTGCCTAACCAACGACTTCAGTTCGCGCTCGTTACTGTAGTCGCAGAATCTCGCGAAGCTGTTGTCGCACTGGCGGAGCGCTACGCTGAGTTTCATACTTGCATGCGTACTTTTGAGACCGCTTGGATCCGTTCCCAACTGGAAATGCGCCGGCTCCGCATTCGGCGTGCCGATGTGCAAACTTTTCAACAACTGGCAGCCCTTATTATCTTTCCCCAGGCACAGCTTCGACCTACTTCCGCGCGTTTAGCCCGCCGTACTGAGGGCCAGCGAGCGCTTTGGCGACAAGGCATTTCAGGTGATATGCCGATTGTCGTTGTCATGATCAGCCACCTGCGTGACATGGAAGCAGTGCGAGAGATATTGACCGCACACACCTTCTGGCATCTGCGCGGTCTGAAGGTCGACCTGGTTCTCGTGAGCGAGGAACTGCCGAGCTACGACGAACCGTTGACAGAGCATCTGCGGCGGCTCACCGAAGCGCAGGCGCATTTGACTGGCGTCGATCAACCCGGCGGGGTCTATCTTCGCTCGGCGACGAAAATTTCAAAAGAAGAGCTCATCGCACTTCAAGCCGCAGCGCGGATGGTCCTTGTCGCAGCTCGTGGCACATTGCGCCAACAGCTCGCAGCAACCGCACCCACGGCTGTGAAACCACGACGATTAGTGCCCGGGCATGAATTCCCCGAAGAGCCCTCCGCGCCGCTGCCTTTCATGGAACTGAAATACTTTAATGGTCTCGGTGGTTTTACCGAGGACGGAAGGGAATTCGTCATTTATTTAGGGCCCGATCGGCACACGCCGCTTCCCTGGATCAATATTATGGCGAATCCGACGTTTGGTGAATTGGTTTCAGAGTCCGGTGCCGAATTTGTGTGGGGTCGCAATAGCCAGAACGATCGTCTTACGCCGTGGTTCAACGATCCGATCTCTGATCCATCCGGGACTGCCATCTACATCCGTGATGACGACTTGGGTGTCGTTTGGTCTCCCACACCCCAACCAATTCGGGAGAAGGACGCCTATCGTGTGCATCACGGGCAGGGCTACACAATTTTTGAACACAATAGCCATGCGATCGAACAACGCCTGCTCACCTTCGTGCCGCTCGATGATGCCGGGGGAGAACCTGTGCGGCTGCAGCGGCTGCGCTTGCGCAACACGTCGTCGCGTCGTCGGAAATTAACTATCACTGCATACGCCACTCTTGTTCTCGGCTTTGATTCCGAGGAAACCCGCATGCATCTGGTCACAAAATGGGATTTGCAAAGTCGGAGCCTCTTTGCCCGTAATTCTTACCACCCTGAATTTAGTGAATGCGTGACTTTCACCACTTCGACTCCAGCGCCTACTTCGTTCACAGCGGATCGCGCCGTGTTTATTGGACGCAACCGATCTCTGCGCGATCCAGCCACGATGGAGCATGAACAATTGACCGGCGACGTTGGCGCCGGTCTCGATCCTTGCGCCGCCGTACAGGTATTGGTCGAGATTGAGCCGGGGCACACTGCCGAGGTAACTTTTTTGCTCGGGCAAGCGGATGATGAAGGAAAAGCGCGCGACATCGTGAATCGGTTTCGCGATCCTGCAAACGTCGAGGCTGCATGCCAGGAAACCCGCCATTGGTGGGACCGGCTTTTGAGCACCATCGAAGTGGAAACGCCCGAGCTGTCCACGAATTTTCTGCTTAACCGGTGGTTGCTATACCAGACTCTTAGCTGCCGGTTGTGGGGCCGCTCGGCCTTTTATCAATCGGGCGGGGCCTATGGATTCCGTGACCAGTTGCAGGATGTAATGGCACTCGTGTACGCGGCACCGGACCTCGCGCGCAAGCACATTTTGCGCGCTGCCGCGCGGCAATTCGTGGAGGGCGATGTTCAACATTGGTGGCACCCCGAATCAGGCGCTGGCGTCCGCACGCGGATCAGCGACGATTTTCTCTGGCTTCCCTTCGTCACAGCTCACTACGTTCGGACCACTGGCGACGCCGCGATCCTGGATGAAATGGTTTCGTTTCTCGAAGCCCAACCACTCGAGGCTCACCAAATGGAAAGCCTCTCCATTCCGGTCGCTTCACAAATGGAGGGTACGCTGTTGGAACATTGCAGACGTGCCGTTGCTCGCTCCGACACCGCAGGTCCGCATGGATTGCCACTGATCGGAGGAGGCGATTGGAACGACGGTCTTAATCGCGTCGGAATTGACGGCAAAGGCGAAAGCGTCTGGCTCGCCTGGTTTGTGAGTTGCGTGCTTGAGGGTTTCGCCGAGCTGCTGGAGCTGCGCAAGCTGGGCGACGAAGCCGAAGCCTGTCGCACCCGCGCCGCGGGACTCGTAAAGGCAATCGATACGCAGGCTTGGGACGGGGCGTGGTACCGGCGCGCGTACTTTGATGACGGCACCCCTCTCGGGTCCCGGGAAAATTCTGAAGCTCGCATCGATTCACTTCCGCAAACTTGGGCCGCGATTTTCGGCGCAGGCCGATCCGATCGCGTAGAAATGGCGCTTCGATCGCTCGAGGGCAACCTCGTGCGCGAAGCCGACGATCTGATCTTGCTTTTTACTCCGCCGTTTGGCGAGACCGCCGCCGATGTTGGCTACATCAAGGGTTACCCAGGTGGCGTGCGGGAAAACGGGGGGCAATACACACATGCCGCTGCCTGGGTGGCGATGGCTTTTGCTCGACAGGGCGATGGCGACAAAGCCGTCCGACTTTTACGGATGCTAAATCCGGTCGAGCACTCCCGCGAAGAGAAGAGTTGCGAACGTTATAAAGTCGAGCCGTACGTCGTCCCCGGCGACGTTTACTCCCTAACCGGACATGTTGGGCGCGGTGGCTGGACATGGTACACAGGCGCAGCGGGTTGGATTTACCGCGTGTGGCTCGAAGAAATTCTGGGATTTCAACTCCGCGGCGATCGGCTGACGATCAATCCTGTTATACCGAAGGATTGGCCCGGCTTCCAGCTGCGATACCGTTTTCAGAACACCACCTATCGTATCGCAGTCGAGAATCCAGACCACTGTTCCCGGGGGGTCACCCTGATGGAATTGGATGGAGTTGCGACAGCCGACAACACCGTAACTCTGCATGACGACAACGTTCCTCACGAGATTCGTGTTGTTCTGGGAACCAAAACGACGGCGTGAGGATCATCTGATCGAAACCGATTTCGCGCAGCGGATACCGCGACGATCTTCGGAATCTGTCTAATGGCGATGCAAGCCAGGCGCGCCTGAAGGCCGCCGCGCGTCGGTATTTTGATTTTGGTTTTTTCAGGATCGGATGAGCCGATTTCCGCCCCCTTATTGCATTAAGGGTGTGGGACAATTTTGGCCCGCAAAAAAACCAACCTTAAAAACAACACATCAATAAATATGAAAACAAGAATTCACCTTACGAAAACTCGGTTCTCTCTCCGAATCGTGCCAGCCGTGACGGTCCTCGTCGCGGCGGCATTATCCATCCCGGTGTCCGCACAAACAGTTACCACGTTTGATGCACCGGGCGCGGGCACGGGTCCTCTCCAAGGCACTGCTCCCTTTGCCATCGAGCCGTCCGGCACGAGCGTCGGATTCGTCGTCGGCGCGGACAACGCGCGGCACGGTTTCATCCGGTCCAGGCAAGGCGGTTTTACCATCTTCGATGCGCCGGGGGCGGGTACGGCTCCCAACCAGGGAACGCGGGCTTATTCCGCAAATCCAAGTGGCACGATCACGGGATTTTTCATCGACTCGGCAGGTTCCCCGCACGGCTACGTTCGTTACCCGGACGGCACAATCACAGTGTTCGATGTGCCGGGAGCTGTAGGCACATTTCCAGCCTTTAGTCCGCTTCTCATTAATCCCGCAGGGCAGATCGCTGGCTTGTACACCGACTCGAATGCGGCCCGTCACGGTTTCTTGCGGGAGACGGATGGTACATTAGCTACGTTCGATGCCCCGGGTGCGGGCATCGGGGCGGGGCAGGGAACATGGAGCTTCGCGATTAGCCAACGCGGCGATATCACCGGTTATGTCATTGATAGTGCCAACGTAGGCCACGGGTTCCTACGCGACGTCAATGGAGTCATCACGACCTTCGACGTGCCCGGGGCTGGCACCGACGCATTCCTGGGAACGTACGGCGGCGGTTTCACTCCTGATGGAAAGCTCATGGGGCTCTACTACGATTCGGACACCATTAGTCATGGTTTTCTGCGCAGGACTGATGGCAGCTTTATCGTGTTTGATGTTCCCGAAGCCGGTACGAACCCAGGTTCGTTCGAAGGGACCTACCCGACCGGGATCAATACCAATGGAGCGATCACGGGATGGTATATCGACGGATCTGATGTGAATCACGGCTTCGTGCGCGATAGCAATGGCAACTTCACTACCTTCGATATTCCGGGCGCGGGCACCGATCCCGGCCAGGGACCGTATCCTTGGAGCATTGCTCCGAGCGGAGTGGTAACGGGATATTCCTACGATGCGAACAACGTCCTTCACGGATTCCTCTACACTCCCTAGCCTTACCAGCAACAATCGCCGGCGCCTGTCGCGGCGCCGGTGATGTTGGCGAGCGATTCGCGCGCCAGCATTCCAATCGTCGCCGACTCTACATCGACGAGGGGCCTTGACGAATGATCTCGAATTGTTTGCACATCTTCCAGACAAATTCCGAGGATCACGGTTTTCCCGATGGACGGCTGCGCCGCCGCCTCTCGCAGCGCCGCTGCGAAGGCAAGGCCAATCGTGCCGCCGTCAATTTAGCGAAAATGGATGTTGTATCCGTCGACGCTGAGCGTTGCGGAAACAACATTCGTCGGCGGTCCGGCCACGAAAAGATTCGCCGGCTCATTGTAGAGCACAATCGGCGCGTCGTTTTGCTGTACACGCTCTGCTCGCTGCCCTTTCGGAGAAGAGTAAATTCGCGCGATCGCGCAACGTGGACTAAGCTTGCAGGCAGACAAAAGCTGACGAACTGCAACTCGAGTTGTGAGAAGGAATTAGTCGGGCTCATGAGCGGTCGAAACGAACGGACGTCGGTCGCAGAAAAACCAGCGGATTGCAATGCATCGCTCGTTTCTCCTGAAGCGGAGGGTTCAAGGGACGCCTCAAGAACTCTGGAGGCGATGCTGCCCCTGGTGTATGACGAGCTTCGCTTGCTCGCCGGCGGTTATTTGCGCAATGAGCGGCCGGAACACACCCTTCAGCGCACTGCCCTTGTGCACGAAGCTTACCTGCGACTCGCCGCGCAGCGCGACCTATCCTGGGAAAATCCGGCACATTTCCTTGCCATCTTCGCCCGCCTCATGCGTCAGACACTCATCAATCATGCGGTTGCACGAACACGGGCAAAACGTGGCGGGAGCGACCCGACCGACCTGATCCTTGAATTTTACGATCGTCACCAGATTGACGTTACCGCGGTCGATGAGGCACTGAAGGAACTCGAGGCGCTCGATGCGCGGCAGGCGCAAATTGTTGAGCTGCGATTTTTCGGCGGTTTGAAGATTGAGGAAATCGCGAGATTGCTGGAAATCTCACCGGCAACCGTGAAGCGCGAGTGGGCGGTTGCCAAGCTCTGGTTACGGCAGACTCTGTCTCAAGGCGAATAACAACTCGAGCTCCCTTCCTTCATGATTCAACATCCTTACCCGGCGAGACACTTTTGCATATGAGTCCGGCACGTTGGCAACAGCTGAAAACGATCGTCGCTGACGCATTGGAGAAGGATTCGCCTGTCGCTCGAACCGCGTTGGTCAGCGAGCGATGTGCTGATGACGACGCGCTCCTGCGGGACGCCGAATCCCTTCTCCAAGACGCTGAAACGATTCTGCGGGAAAGAAAAGACGCGCTGGAGGAATGTGCTGAGACAGTGACCGGCCTGCTCGGTTCTGATCGTCTTTTACAGACAGGGCAGCGGATTGGCGCTTACATCATTGTGCAGACGCTCGGGCATGGTGGCATGGGCAGTGTTTATCTTGCCGCGCGAGCCGACGGTTACTTCGAAAAACAGGTCGCTATCAAGGTTCTCAAGCCGACTGGTAAGATGAGCGACCTGGTGCAGCGGTTTGGCGCAGAACGCGAAAGTTTGGCGTCCCTCGATCATCCAAACATCGCTGGTATTTTTGACGCCGGAACGACAGAGAACGGACTGCCTTACTTTGTCATGGAGTACGTGCCGGGCAGCCCAGTGACGGCGTTCGTTGCCGAGCGACACCTATCGATTCGGCAGCGGCTTGAACTTTTCCTGAAGATTTGTGCTGCGGTCGAAGCGGCGCATCGCAGGCGAATTGTGCATCGCGATCTCAAACCGGGCAATATCCTGGTCAATGAAGACGGCGAGCCAAAGTTGCTCGACTTCGGAATCGCCAAGTTGCTTGCGACTGACAGCACCGCGGAAGAAACAGCTACGGGACAACAGCGCCTTACTCCGATCTGCGCTTCACCTGAGCAGGCCATCGGCGACACGGTTACCCCAGCGAGTGATATATACGCTCTCGGCACGTTGCTCTATGAAATGCTCACGGGGCAGACGCCGCATCGCTTTTCCCAGCGGCACCCATCACAGGAGGAAGTCACGCGAGTGATTTGCGCGCAGACGCCCCGTCGCCCCAGCGAGGTCGTTTCGGATCCTGAGGAAGCTCGCGCTCTTCGAGGTGAACTGGACGCGATTGTTCTCGTCGCCATGCATAAGGAACCTGGGAAGCGCTATTCTTCAGTCTCGGCTTTGGCAGCGGATATTCGGCGCTATCTTGCGGCCGAACCGATCCAGGCCCTTCCTCAAACGAAGTCGTACCGACTGCGAAGTTTGGTCCGCCGCAACAAGTTCGTGGCAACCAGTCTGGCACTCGGCGTCGCAGCCGTTCTTTGTATCTTAGCTTTGATCGTGATGCTGGCGCGCCGTGATGGCCGGCTCCCGAACCAGATTGCAAGAAAGAGTACACCGGGAGGTGCCGAGTCGATCAGCTCCATCCCTGAAAAAAGCATCGCCGTTCTTCCGTTCGATAATTTAGGCGCCCATAAAGAGAAGAATTATTTCGCCGATGGAATGCAGGATGACATCCTGACGAACCTGGCGAAGGTGGCCGACCTCAAAGTAATCAGCCGAACCGGAGTTGCGCCTTATCGAAAGGGGCCACGGAATATTCGCGACATCGGCCGGACGCTGGGAGTAGCTTACGTGCTGGAAGGAAGCGTGCGCAAACTCGATGATCGGATCCGTGTCAATGCCCAACTCATCGACACGCGTTCCGATTCCCAGGTTTGGGCGGAACAGTACGAACGCAGAATGGATGATCTTTTCGCTCTGCAAAGCGATCTCTCGCAAGCAATCGTTGCTCAGCTAAAAGGCAAACTATCAGCCAGCGAGAAGGCCGCAATTGAAAGTCGCCCTACCAAAGATGTGCAAGCCTATGACCTTTATCTGCAGGCACGAGGCGCGGTCCTGAAATATCGACACAAGGATGCAGTCGACTTGCTCAACAAAGCCATCGCCCGAGACCCAAATTTCGCCCCCGCTTACTGTTTGCTGGCGAACGCACATCTTCTCATTTACCGCCACGGCGATGATCCGTCGGAGGCGCGGCTGGCTGCAGCGAAAGCCGCAGTAGAAGCAGCACTGCGGATCGCGCCGGAGCTTCCTGAGTCCCACCTCGCTCAAGCTCAATATTACTACAATGGTGTGCGCGATTACGAGAAGGCTGCCGCGGCACTGGCGGCGGCGCCACCGTCGTCCGATCGCGCCCGATTTTTCGACCTGGCGGCGCTAACAGAGCGGCGACTGGGCCGTTGGAAAGAAGCTCTCCGCGACGGTGAAAAGGCCATGGCACTCGACCCGCACGATCCCTTCATCGCAACAGAGGTGATTCAGAGCAATCTCTATGTGCGAAGATACTCTGAAGCCGAAAAGCTGGCTGACAAGGCCATGAAGAGCATCACCACGCCGGCGGCTCCACTTTTGTCTTTAAAGGCTGAAAGCATTCTTGCCCAAGGCGACGCCGCCCGGGCGCGCGCGGTCCTGCAAGGAGCGCCTCCTGAAGCCCGGGACAAGCACGCGGAGATGGCTCGAATCGCCTTTTATGAACGCGATTTTGCCAGAGCCACGAGCGAGATCGCAGCCGCTCGTCGCTCAGAGACGCCTCAGGACAGGGAATCTTTGGATCTTCTCGAGGGAACGATCGAACGAGTGCAGGGGGATTCGGCAAAAGCGAAGCTCGCGTTTGAGAGGGCCCGCAACAAGTTGGAGGCGATTCTGGCAGAGCGACCCGACGATCCGGCCGTTATCAGTAATCTGGCCTGGGCTTACGCTGGCTTGGGTCGGAAAGAAGAGGCGTTGCAAGCGAGTCAACGCTCGGTCGAATTGGTTCCAAGCTGGCGCGACGCTGCAGAGGGTCCCTTTTATGCCAATATGCAGGCTCAGACTCTGGCTTGGCTTGGAGATAAGGATGCTGCTCTCAAGCAGCTCAGCAGTGTGGTGAAACTGCCAGGCGGGCCGAGCTTTGGTGAGTTGAAGTTAGATCCGGGCTGGGATGAGCTGCGCGGCGATTCGCGTTTCGACGAGCTGATCGCGCAAACAGCGCAGCCTGTCCCTCTCGACTAGACATCGCATAAACCGCGATGCTTGAAAGTCATCGCTAAGTCGCTGCCTTAGACCAGCGCGCCGCCGCGGATCGAGCCGGTCCCGGCGGGGCCAGCCCAAACAGCGGTCACCGCACCGGTGTGGGATCTCCTGCGTCTGGAGAAAACCCGCGTCCAATGGCCGCCTCCGTCAGTTCCGACGGTCTCGATTGATCGCCGAGCGCCGAAACCCTATCTCTCCTTGCGAATCAGCCTCCGCAACGCCTCCTGATCCGGCGCCAAAAGCTCGGAGATCCGCTGGTGGTTGACGTCGGCGACGATGATTTGCCCGACCTCGGTGTTGACCTCGCTGAAGATGCCGTGAGACCTCATCTTTGCGACCTGGTACTGGTTGTCCTCGGTCGGGGTGACGTAGTGCACCGAGTCCGCCTTGAAGCGGTGCACCAGGAAGAGGTGGACGAGGGTCATTAGGCGCTTCTTGCGCAGTGAGACTGCAAAGGTGTTCTGGTCGCGCACCGAGAGGATGCTGCGGCCACGCCGGTCGTGGATGGGGGAAAAGATGACGTTGGCGAGCTTCTCCTCCCCCTGGTCGTAGACTCCGAGCTCGAGTAACTCCGAGCCGGCGCGCTGGGGCCGCATCTGGACGCGGAGCCTGCCGGGGAGCCTATAGTGCCGCGTCCAGATCGTCAGCCACTCTTCAAGGAGCTTCTTGGGAACCTCGGTCTGTATCAGGTGCTGATGCTGGGTCGAGCCCTTGCCCATTGCCATGGTGGTCGCCGTGCGCCCCGAGGTAGCGGCCAATGCGGCGTCCGCGCGCGGTCCGCCGACGAGGGTCTGGGGCGTGCGGTACGGAGAATCGACCATGCGGAGTTTTCGTTGCAGGCGGGCGAGGGCGAGCATGCCGTCCTGCTTGAGGGCCATGGTGAACTCCTCAGCGGCGAGGCCGTCGATCTGGTGACCGCCATAGGTGATGAAGTTGAAGACGAAGCCCAGCTTGCCGAGTTCCTCGGGAAAGCTTCGCATTTCCTCGTCGCTCATGCCGGTGGTGTCCCAACTGAACGATGGCGAGAGGTTGTAGGCGAGCATCTTGTCGGGAAACTCCGAGTGAATCGCCTCGGCGAACTCGCGCGCGTCATCAAGGTTGGCGGTCTTGGTCTCCATCCAGAGAAGGTCGGCAAAGGGCGCCGCCGCAAGCGACTTGGCGATGGCGTACGGAATACCGCCGCGCACCTGGTAGTACCCTTCGGGGGTCCTGGCCGCCTCGCAGTTCCAGTGTACGTCGACGCCGAGTTCGTGCGCCTTCTCGCGGGCAGCGTAGAGCGAGGCGCGCGCGGCGAAGCGCCGCCAGTCATCGACGCTTGTCTCGACCGGTTCACCTTCGCTCGAACGGAATTCGATCACTTCGGCAACAGCCTCCCCGAAGGTGTTTAGTTCGGCGTCGTCCTCCCAGGCGTCGAGGAAGCGGGTGGTAATCCGCTCGAACATCGCGTCAATCGAGGTCTCTTTCCCCTCCCGCAACGACGCCACGGCTTCGGCGGCTTGCGCCAGAATGCCCCGGCGCTCCAGCCATTCCCGGGCGACCCTGTGCTCTCCGGCCGGTATGGCGTAAAGGAGATGGCCGGTGAGTTCAGCGACTCCCAGCTCGTGAAAATGCTGGATCAACGCCAGGAAGCACGGCTTGTAGGCTGGCACGTCGGGGTTCGTCGCCCCAACCAGAAAGGGTTGATCGCGTTCGTCGCCGCGACCTTCGATCAGGTTGGCGGCTTCGGCGTCGGTTCGGGCAACGATGAGGCCGGGAACGCCCATGACGTCGAGCTGGAAGCGGGCCGCGTTCAGTCGCTTGTTCTGCTCGTCCTGCGGCACAAGCACCTTGCCGCCTTGATGGCCGCACTTCTTGGTGCCCGGACGCTGATCCTCGATGTGGTAGCCTGGGATGCCGGCTTCAACGAAGCGGCGGATCAGGTTGCGCACGTGTGGATCGCCGCCGTGGCCGGTGTCGGCATCGGCGATGATGAACGGTCGAAAATCCCGAAGCGCTTCGTCGCGGCGCGCTGCGCCTCAGTCATCCGCGAACGCAGATACTGCTGGTTGCGATCCGCCGAGAGCAGGGCGCGCACGAGCGGCGCTGCTTCATCTGGCACCTGGCTGAGCGGATAGCTGGCGAGATCGGGTCCCGGGTCCTCGCTCGTTCCGCCCTTGGCGGAGGTCGCCCAGCCGCCGAGGTAGATCGCCTCGATCCCCATCCGCTTCATCGCCACCGCCTGCCCCGGCGAGTACGGGCCAAAAGTGGTGATGCTCTTGCGCTCCGCGAAAAGTTCGCGCAAGCGATTGTAAAACGCTGCGGCCGCCTCACGCGCTATCGTGTAGTCGTGGCGGATGGTGCCGCGCTGTTCGACCACCTGACGCGCGGTGTACAGGCGAACGATCCCCGCGAACCGGGGGCTGTCGAACCACTCCTGGGTCTCGTTGATTTCCTGTTCGAACGATCTCGTAAGGGCACTCCTTGGTTCAGACAACAAAATCGAGATTCTCGGTGATCCGCGTTCCGTCTCGCTCGAAGGCCTCGATGTAGGACCGGATGCGGGATCTGGCATTGGCGAGATCGTGATTGTGCAGGTTCAGGTTCAGGAGATCGATGTACCAGGGCAGCTTGGTGCGATTGGTCACGTAGGTAGCGACGATCTCGCGCGCGATGGGCAGCGTGGTCGTCTTCGAATCGTCGTGGACGTCGCGGTCGCGGGCGGCGAGCAGCTTCTCGTATTCTTCGTCGAGCAGGCGGGCAAAAAGCGCCAAGTCGAACGTATCGCCGGCCTTGGCGCCGGTTTCAGGGTCGTCCTCGGTGAGTTGCGCGCCCTTGTGCAGCCATTCCCAGAGGATGCTGACCCGGATCTCGCCGGTCGCCATGTCCTCCATTAAATAGAGCACGTCGTCGTTGCCGAAAAAGTCCGCCGGCTTGAGCGCCGCGGCCTGGAAACCCTGCTCGAAGGCGTTGCCGTACTGCAGGGCGACGCTCAGCAAATCGCGGGCGCCCCGGACGGTGCGCGGTGCCGGCTCGAGCAGCACCAGCCCGTCGGCGTCCTCCTGCGTGTAGGTGAGTGGCGGGAACTTGCGTTCGAGCTGGTTGTCCGCGCCGACCTCCTCCCATACCGGACGCACGATGTGCACCATCTTCCAGTGCGCCACCCACTTGCCGCTCGCTCCCGCGCGTTGCTCGCGCTCGCCGCCTGCCTTCGCCCTGCGCATGCCTGCGGCGACGCCCGCCGCGGAGCCGACCGGGATGTTGGGCTCCATACCGCCCTGCCACAGAGCGCAGCGGCCGTTCCGATCGGGAGTGTTCACGGCCCGGCGCACGCGGTCCTCGTAATTGCGCATGTAGCCGTAGGTCATGCCGATGGCGTCGATGTTGGGGTTGACGAAGTCCGGGTCCCACACCATCGCGTCGGCGACACTGTTGATGTAGTCCCACCGCCCAGTGTTGAAGCCGACGAAGTGGCGGCCGAGGACGGCGCGGATCTCCATCAACTGGAAGGACGCCTCGATCTGCTCGACGAGGACGTAGGCTTTGATCGTGCCTATCGGGAGCCCGAGGTGCTGCTCGAGCGCCGCGAACAGGTCGTTCCACAGCGCTGCCTCCTCGGCGGTCTGGATCTTCGGCAGGTAGAGGACGATCGATGCCCCCGAGTCGCGCAGGCGCTGGTGGTTGTTGACCACGTAGAGCGCGAGATCGACGATCGAAGCAGAGAAGCCGGCGCCGTCCTTCTCGCGCACGTGGCGGTCGTCGAGGTGCAGACCGCGCGCGCGGAAGATCTTGGTGGTGAAGTCAAGCTGTTGACGCCAGTCGTCGACGATGGGTCGCCCGAAAAAGCCTTGCGCCCACCGGTTCATCTCGCGCGGCGACTTTTTCGGCGACGCGCAGGAAGCGTGGGTCTTTGGCGATCGCGAGCTGGAGGTTGCGCTGGTTGTCGAGCGACATGGTATCGACCTGCCCGAGGGCGTCCTCGCCGTCGAACATCCAGCCGTCGGCGCCCGAGAGCAGAGCGTAAGCGATGTTGCGCAAGCCCGCTCTCGGTGCTCGCCCGTGGCCGAGCGGCCGGCCCCGTGCCTTGGATCCACTGGCGCATCAGATCGGCCGGGATCTCGCTCCCGTCGAAGTTTCCGTCGCGGGCGTCCTGAACGCGAATGCCCGTACGCGGAATCAGCGCCTCGGGATCGAGGAAGGCAATGCGCTGCCGGTCGCGCTCCCGCGTCAGACGCCGTGCGATGCGCCTTGCCATCAGCTCGCGCCGGTCACGGTTGAGCGGCGCCAGAACTTCCAACGCCTCAAGCGCCGCCGGGGTGTAGACCTCGGGGTACGCCTTAAGCACGCTGTCGCGGTAATCGAGTCTTCGAGTCATCTGCCTCTCGTACCCCAAAACTTATGCTGCCCGAGGGATCTGGGACCCATTGCGGATAAACGCGCGTTGAACTAAACCGCTGCATCCGTCGAATGCTCCTGCCCCTCCTCAATCCTCACGTTCTTCCGGAAATGTGGACATACTATAGATCTTGATTCTTTCTTGCTCCAATACAAGAAGTGATAATCTTGCATCTCGATAGCGGAAGTATCGCAAAGTTTCAACGTGAACTGGGGGCGATGGGCTACAAATTCCAATTCGTTACCCTGGCCGGTTTCCACGCGCTCAATTACAGCATGTTTCAACTCGCGCCAGGCTGTCGCGATCGAAGAATGGAGGCGTGTGCGGAACTGCAAGAGGCGGAGTTCGCGGCCGAAAAGCAAGGATACAGTGCGACCAAGCATCAGCACGAAGTCGTCGCCGGCATGGGCTACTTCGACGACGATAATCAGATTATCGCCGCCGGTCATGTCCTCCACGGCGGCGATGCGAGGTTCAACCGAACACGAACAGTTTCATTGAAGCGGGCAGAGACGGCTTCGTCGGCAGCCGCGGCTTTAACCGACAGCCGCCTGGCCGCGCTTTGCGCAGAGGAGGCGCGGAACGCGTTCCGCGATTACATGGCGCGCTTCGACGAAATCACCCAGCGGGCGCGCGATCGTTTTCTGGCGCGCGACTGGCACGGCAGCTACGACGACGCGGCCGAGAGACTGCATCTTTATTCGCGCGTGCTCGATGGCCTAACGAATCGCGTCGAAAGCTTGTTGGGCGCGCGTTTGCGTGAACGCTCCGTCTGGCAGGCGACCAAAGCCGTCTACTCCTCGCTCATCGCGCAATCGATCCGCTGGGAAATCGGCGAGAGTTTTTTCAATTCACTTACCCGACGCGTTTTTGCGACGGAAGGAGTTGATCAGGCGATCGAGTTTGTCGATACCGATTTCGACGCCCCGCCGACCGAACATGATGCTGAACTTTGCCGCGCGTTTACCGGCGCAGCATTGCCGGACTTAATTTCGAGTGCACTGACCGATGTCGACAGCGGCTTTGCAACCGATCGCTGGCGCGATTTAGACCGCGTGAGCGCTGCGGCCGCGGAACGGATCTTATCCGGGATTGTGCAGCAAAAGGACGCCACTCTCGAAATTTTCCGCGGTGTCTTTTATCGTGGTCGCGGAGCGTATCTCGTCGGCCGAATCACCGCCGGTGGCAAGGCTGATCCCGGTGGCGTTTTCTCTGCGTCATCCGGATGAAAGCGGGCTCACTCTGGACGCGGTCTTAATGGGTGAAGGCGACCTCTCCATTCTGTTTTCTTACACGCGCGCCTATTTCCGCGTCGCGGCGCCGTCGCCGTACGACCTGGTGAAATGGTTGCGAGAGTTGATGCCGCTCAAGCGCGTCGCCGACCTTTACAACGCGATCGGTTTTAACCGACATGCCAAAACGGAGTTTTATCGCGATTTCGTCGCGCAGATGAACGCCTCGGCCGACCGTTTCAAAACGGCCGAAGGCGCGCGCGGAATGGTCATGCTCGTCTTCACTTTGCCCAGCTACGACGTCGTTTTTAAGGTGATCAAGGATCGATTCGATCTTCCCAAGGATACCACTCCAAACGACGTGATGCGCCGTTACAAGCTGGTCTTCGAGCACGATCGTGCCGGACGTTTAGTGGAAGCGCACGAGTTCGAGCATCTCCGCATCCCAACGGAACCGATTCGAGCCGGCTCTCCTGGAAGATTTGCTCCGCGCGGCCGGAAAGACGGTGCGGCTGGAAGGCGACGATGTCGTCATCGCTCATGTTTACATCGAACGTCGCATTCGTCCGCTTAACATTTTCTTCGCCGAAGCCGATGCGACTCAGAGTGCAGCCGCCGCTCGCGATTACGGCCAGGCCATCAAGGATCTGGCCGTGTCGAACATTTTTCCGGGCGATGTGTTGACCAAAAACTTCGGCGTCACCCGGCGAGGCCGGGTCGTCTTCTACGATTACGACGAGCTTTGTTTTCTAACCGATTGCAATTTTCGCAATCTGCCGCAGGCCACCACGTACGAGGAAGAAATATCGGCCGAGCCGTGGTTCTCCGTGCGCGAGAATGACGTGTTTCCCGAAGAATTTCTAAATTTTCTCAGCCTGCCCGGACCGGCGCGTGCCGCGCTGCTCGAACAGCACGCGGATTTATTTCATCCGGATTTCTGGCGCAGCGTGCAACGGAAGCTTCGAGAGGGCGAGATTCTGGAAGTATTTCCATATCGGCCGGAGCGACGGTTAGTCACCGCGAATTGAAGCTTCGATTTTGCCGAGCCTTTCCGAATGATCCATAAGGGTGAAAAGCTCCGATCGCGGGTTGCGCCGAGCGGCATGGGCTTGCCCCGTTTTCTCGGACAGTGAGGAAGGGATCAATTAGTTTGGTTTGGATTCAAAGTTGATCGGGCTCTGGTAGTCAAGACTGGAGTGGAGTCTGGTGCGGTTGTAGAAGGTCTCGATGTAATCAAAGATGGCGGTACGGGCCTGGGCACGGGTGGCGAAGCGGTGGTGGTAGACCAGTTCGTATTTGAGGCTGCTCCAGAAGGATTCGATGAAGGCATTATCGTAACAGTTGCCTGGGCGACTCATGGAAGCGACCAAGCCATGCTCGGCTAAGAGTTGCCGATAAGCGGCGCTGGCGAACTGGCTGCCGCGATCGGAGTGGAGGATGAGCGATTGAGCGGGCCGGCGTTGGGCTAAGGCCATGCGCAGAGCGGCGCTGACCAGTGGAGCATCAAGGAGGGGACTCATGGCCCAGCCAATGACGCGGCGGCTAAAGACATCGAGGACAGCGACGAGATAGAGCCAGCCTTCAGCGGTGAGAACGCCAGTGGCATCACTCACCCAGAGTTGGTCGGGCTGCCGGACCACCAGGTTTCGCACGCGGTTGGGCGCGATCGGTCCGCCATGGGAGCTGTCAGTGGTGGCGTGTCGATATTTGGAGCGCTGCCGTGCAAAGATTCGCTCCAGGCGCATCAGACGAGCAATGCGATTGCGCCGTCCCGGACAGCCCAGGGCGTGAGCCAGGCGCGGGCTGCCGTAAGTCTGGCGACTGCGAGCAAATTCCTCTCGGATGCGCTGGCGCAAGCGGGTGTTCTCCAGTTGGCGTGAGCCAGGCATCTGACGCCGTTCTTTCCAGTCGTAATAACCGCTGCGCGAGACCAGCAACGCCTCGCATAACCAGGCGACTTTGTATTGGCCGCTCATCTGTTGGATTCGGGCATATCTCTCGGCGGCGCTTCGGAGAGGATGCCCAGTGATTTTTTTAAAACTTCACGCTGCTCCAAGAGCTTGGCGTTCTCCTGGCGCAAGCGTCGGTTCTCCGCCTCCAGTTCTTCCAAGCTGCGCTTCGGCTTGCGGCCGGCCTTTGCTGCCTCAGGCACGCGTTCCGCGTGCGCCCAACGATTGAGCAGCGGTGGACGGATCCCCAGCTCGGCCGCTACCTTGGCTGCACTGCGTCCACTGGCACGCCACAACTCCAACGCCTCCTGTTTATATTGATCGGTGTATCTCGCCTTGCTGCGAGCCGGCTTACGTTAACTGTGTCTTCATGTGGGCTTCCTTTCGGGTTTTGACCCTTAGCCCACTGTCCGTCAAATCAATGCAACCCTAGCATGACTCCATTACATTTTGAGCATCTGGTTCAAATGGCCATCGAAGATCTCTCCCGGCCAGTTCATATCGATCATGGTGGGGTAGATCAGGGCGTTTGGCGGAAGGGGTGGAATTACCCCCCCCACAAATCGTAAAGCGTCGAATCAACGAGCGATTTCGCCGATATGTGTCACACGATTGCGTCCAGGTGTGATAGTTGCGAGGGTGATTCTTTATCCGGAACTAGCCGATTTTGCTTCTGGGTTTGCAAATTTCTGCAAATTTTGACTGCTGCCGATACGAACCGCTCTCCAACGAGCAACGGAGGTGAGAGAAATCGCTCTGGAGATGGTCTTGGCGGCTAAGAACATAACGATGATCTACAATGCCATTGCAGGAAGACTTTACTCTAATGCCTGTTGGCTTTTAAAGCTCCGATGCCCTGCAAGCATTCGCGTGCGGCTAAAAGCCGATCCGCCGCAGCAGCCCGCAGAATCGAGGTTCGGCCCGTTGCGTATCCCACTTTGGATCGACCCTCAGGAAGCTCAGACGAACGTCGCGGTCTTCGTAGGCTTTCTCCAGCCACTCGAACGCCTCATCCTTACAACCGAGTCCGCTGTAGATCATCGCCACGTTGTGAGGTGGAATGTATTTGTGGGCCGCAGACGCTTTTAGCTCATCGATAATGGCTCGAGCTCTCGCTTCATCGCCCGCCAGGGCATGGGTGTAGCCTACCATAGAGACCGCCTCGGAGTTATCTCCGGAAAACTGTCTCGCCCGGGTAAACGCAGCGGTCGCCTCCTCGTATTTACGCTGGCGCAGATGCACTTTTCCGAGGGTCAAATGCGCCACCCAGAAGTGTGGTTCTATCTCGAGCGTGCGACGTAATGTGGCGCGGGCTTCATTATCACGCCCGGCGTAGTAGTAGCATTGACCCTCAATTGCGTTGATGATGAGTGAAAGCGGCTCTAGTTCCCGGGCTCGCGCGATCTCCGCCAGAGCTTCCGCGTGTCGTCCCAGATCCGAGAGGAGATGGGCATAAGCGAGGTGAGCAAACGCGGAATGTGGGTCGAGCTCGATCGCGCGTTGCGCCTCTCGCTCTGCGGCCGTCCAATCCCAGTCGAACCAAAAATGGACGAAGGAGAGACATCCGTGCGCATGAGAGAGTGCATCGTCGATTTCGACCGCCCGCTGCGCTGCCGCTTTTGCCCGGGGAAAAGCTTCGCGTGGAGGGACGTCACTCGTGATGGGAAGGGAATAGTAAGCTTCGGCGAGACCGGCATAAGCCAGGGCGTAATCCGGATCGAGCTCCAGGGCCTGCTCAAAAGAGTCGATGCTTTTTTGGATCTCCGACGGCGTAATCTTATTCCATTGGTGTCGACCGAGGAGGTAGAGGTTGTAGGCCTTGACGTTCTCTGTGTAGCGTTTCGTTAGGCGCGATCTTTCTTCCTGGCTGATCTTGAGGGAGAGTGCGCTCACGACCTTCTCGGAAATGGCATCCTGCACGTCAAAAATGTTGGTGAACTTTTCGTTGAACGAACCGGACCAAACGCTGCGCCCACTCGCCACGTCGAGCAACCGCACCGTCACCCGCATGTTCCCTTCCGCCTTCTGAATGCAGCCGTCGATAACCGTCTCGGCCCCCAATTCACGGCCCGCCAGGCGCGGCTCTTGATCCAGCTCGACATACTTGCGCACCTCGCCGAGGGGACGCACCACGATCTCCCGAATGTTGCTGAGCCTGACGATCAGAGTATCGGCCATCCCCAATTCGAGCGCCAGATCGTGGTCCTCGGCGACGAGCGGTTTAAAGGGGAGCACGGCCAGAGTGCGGGGGGCCGGCGGCAGAACATTGCCAGTCGCACTGGCAATCTTGTTTACTTCGGCGACGAACCGGTAGCCAACATTGGGGACGGTGGCGATGAAGCGATGTGCTTGCGGCGTATCCCCGAAAACGCGCCGCAAAACCGAAATATTCTGAGTCAGGTTGTTTTCCTCCACGATGGAATCCGGCCAGAGCGCCTTCAGCAACCTCTCCTTTTCGAGCAGCACGCCGGGGTGTTCGACGAGGAAATGAAGCGTCTCAAACACGCGAGGCTTGAGGTGAACAGCGATTCCGTCGCGATGGGTCAGTTGATGATTCGCGGGATCGAGCCGGAAATCGCCGAATTCATAAATCATCCCGGAGACGAGTTTAGTGCGGCGTTTAGAAGATTCACAGAAAATTCAGCCCGCCGCTAAGGACATTCACGCCGGCCGGATGCGAAACTGCGCGCAGTCATCCGTAGAACAACTCCACGGACAACCAACAGCAGACCAACAACAACAGAAAGACCCAAATGAAAAAAATAGCACTTAATTCGATTATCGCCCTGACGGCAGTAATGGCATTTGCCATCCCGCAGTCCGCGCACGCACAACGTGGGGCGGCCGCGTTGGAAGGCGCCTGGGATTCGTTCGTCACCCTGACCAATTGCCAAGGCGGCACCCTCGCCGAATTCCGCGCCTACGTGATGTTCAATGGCGGTGGCACCCTCAACAGTACCGACAACACACCACCTACCCGGCACGGTCCTGGATTCGGGACTTGGGAGCGCCTGGGAGGCCATAGTTATAGCGCGCCCTTCCAATTCTTTAACTTCAACCCCGACGGAAGCTTTGCCGGCGTGCAAAAGATCAGCCGCACGGTCACTCTGAGCACCGATGGGAATAGTTACACCTCCGTCGTTACCTTTGAGAGCTACGATCCGGACGGCAACCTCATCTTCAGTGGTTGTGGCAGCGAGAACGCGACGCGCCTGCCGTAACAGAGAGCTCGTCGAAAAAACTCGGCTACCGGGGCTCGATCGATCGAGCCCCGGTAGGCTGTCTGTTTCACGGGAGCTGGTGGTAGACAGCCAGTCGACATCTCGGCAGTTATGTCGAAAGTGAACTTTCGATTGCGAGCCGGACCTGTCCCGGCTGAAAGATATGAAAATCCACCCGTAGCCATCGCAAGAATTGCAGTTGAAGGCGTTCAGCCAGACGCCGAAGCGTGGATTGCCTTTGTGGATGTTAGCGTCGCTTTTTCCCACGTAAAACCTGAATGGCGGAAGGGGTGGGATTCGAACCCACGGTGGGTTTCCCCACGCTCGATTTCGAGTCGAGTGCCTTAAACCGGACTCAGCCACCCTTCCCTGAGGAGAAGAAAACGCTGAACGTCCAACGTCCAACATCCAACATCGAATGCAACTGTCTTCGAGATTGGGCGTTGAGTGTTGGACGTCGGGCGTTGAACGTTTGTATTTAGGCAATCCAGCTGGCCCGCCCTGGCAGACAGGATTCTCTGCCTCGCCGGGCAAAAAATGTTACAATTTAAGGCTTGCCATGCCTGCCGGGCTTACTGCATCTTGTATGTCCACACGGACAGCCACGCTATTACTTGTTGTTGACCGGTATTCACAGCTTCTTAGCGCCGCTGTTCACCAGTATTCGCAACTTATTAGGAACCTCAACCCTCCCCTACCGCCATGATTCAATTAAAACCTGGAATTCCGCCCGCTTCGCTGAATAAACCGCAGCGCTCGGCCGCGCGCCGAAAAAACAGGATACAAAGAAAGAGAAATAGCGGAGTCCGTTTCAAGCGCGTATTCAGCGATGCCGCTGTAGCGCCATTTGATCAAGTGGAATGGGAACGGCGCACAGCAGAAATCAATGACGACGGCGGTAAAGTTATCTTCAAGCAGGAAGACATCGAGGTTCCGAAGAACTGGAGCGCGCTCGCCACGAAAATCGCGGTGTCGAAGTATTTCTACGGCGACATCGCCAACGGCACCGATCCGTACAAGGGCGGACGAGAAACGGTCAGTGCGGCAATTGATTCATCGCGTCACGCGCACGATCACCGATTGCGGAATAGCGGATGGTTACTTCTCAGATGCGGAAGCTGCCGACATTTTCTACGACGAACTGACCTGGCTGTGCTTGAACCAGCATGGCGCGTTCAATTCGCCGGTCTGGTTCAATGTTGGCTTGTATCATCAATATGGCGTCGGCAAAGGCGCCGGCGCCGGGAATTATTTTTACAATCGCGAGACGGGCAAGGCGGAGCGCGCGGCTTCACAATACGAGTATCCGCAGGGTAGCGCCTGCTTTATCCAGAGCGTGGGCGATACGATGGAGGACATCATGCGTCTGGCGACCAGCGAAGCCATGCTGTTCAAATACGGCAGCGGCACCGGCACAGACCTTTCCTCTCTCAGGTCTACCAGGGAAAAATTGAGCGGAGGCGGCAAACCCAGTGGGCCGCTGTCATTTCTGAAAGTTTACGACCAGATCGCGAACGTTGTGAAAAGCGGCGGCAAAACACGTCGCGCGGCGAAGATGAACACGCTCAAAGATTGGCATCCCGACATTGAAGAATTTATCGACGCGAAGCAGAGGGAGGAAAAGAAAGCATGGGCATTGATCGAACACGGCTACGACGGCAGCTACAACGGCGACGCCTACGGCTCGGTCATGTATCAGAATGAAAATGTCAGCGTTCGGGTAAGCGACGAGTTCATGGACGCAGCGCTGGAAGAACGCGAATGGTGGACGCGCCGCGTCACCGATGGAAAGCCTTGCGAGAAAAAGGATGCGCGCACGTTATTGCGTAAGATCGCGGAAGGCACTTGGATCTGCGGCGACCCGGGCATGCAGTTCGACACCACCATTCACAAGTGGCACACCTGCAAAGGCACCGATCGGCAGAATTCTACCAACCCTTGCAGCGAGTATCTTTTCCTGGACAACACAGCCTGCAATCTCGCCTCGCTGAATTTGATGAAGTTCAAGACCGCGGATGGCGACTTTGATGTCGAACGATTTAAAGCAGCGGTGCGCATTTTCATCACGGCGCAGGAAATCATCGTCGACAACGCGAGTTATCCCATCAAGGAAATCGCAGAAAACTCACACATTTTCCGCACACTTGGACTCGGTTACGCAAATCTCGGGTCGCTCATCATGAGTTACGGTTACGGTTACGACAGCGTTGAAGGCCGGGCGCTCTGCGGCGCGATCACGGCGATCATGACGGGCGAAGCATATGCGCAGAGTGCGCGGTTGGCGCGGACCATGGGACCGTTTCCCGGATTCCACGATTCACGCGCGAGCGGTGTGGAGAAACCGGCAGCGAAGGACAATGTCGCTCCAATGAAGGAAGTGATCGAGCTGCATCGATGCGCGGTGCATCAAATCCCGGATGCGCAGGAGTTCGCGCATTTGAAACAGGAAGCGGCAAAGACCTGGGACAATGCGGCGGAACTTGGAGAGCGCAATGGTTATCGCAACGCGCAGGTGACGGTGCTGGCGCCGACGGGCACGATCAGTTTCCTTATGGATTGCGACACGACAGGGATCGAGCCCGACATCGCGCTCGTGAAATACAAGCTGCTCGCCGGTGGCGGCATGCTCAAAATCGTCAATCAAACCATCAAACCGGCGTTGGAGAAACTCAGTTACAGCTCCGATGACATCGAGCGCATCGTCGCGCACATCGATGCGTTCGACACGATCGAGGATGTGAAGGTAGCGCAAGCGTCCCGCTTGCGAAGGAAGGGCCTGAGCGCGCAACCGAGACGGTCGCGCTACATCGCAGCGGCCTTAAACCGGAGCATCTGCCGATTTTCGATTGCGCATTCAAACCTTTCAAAGGCGAGCGCGCTCTGCATTATCTTGCGCACCTGAAAATGATGGCGGCTGCGCAGCCATTCCTGAGCGGCGCCATCTCCAAGACGGTGAATCTGCCGGAATCCGCCACGGTGGAGGACATCATGAACACCTATATTGAGGGCTGGCGGCTCGGTCTGAAATCGGTGGCGATATATCGCGAAGGCTCAAAGCGCTCAGCACCTTTGAACACGCGCAAGACAAAAGACATGGGTGCTGTAGCCGGGGGCGTTAACCCCGGCCTGACTGATGCCGCCGACACACTTGGCAACCGCATTCTCGAATTGGAACAGGAACTGGATACTTTGCGCGGCCAGGTCGATCAACCTGTGCGCCATCGTATGCCGGACACGCGCACGTCGTTAACGCACAAATTCGAAATCGCCGGTCACGAGGGCTACATCACAGTCGGCCTCTACGAGAACGATCAACCCGGCGAGCTTTTCATTACCATGTCGAAGGAAGGGAGCACCATCGGTGGATTGATGGACACTGTCGGCACGCTTACCTCCATCGCTCTTCAATACGGCGTGCCGCTCGAGAGTTTGGTGAAGAAGTTCGCATATCAACGATTCGAGCCCAGCGGGTTCACAAAAAATCCTGATATCCGGCACGCAACCAGTATTACGGATTACGTGTTTCGATGGCTCGCGTGCGAGTTCATCAAAGGCTACAAGGAAGCGACCGCGCCTAATCGGAACCAACCGGATCTGCCGCTGAAAGAAATTCCCGATATCGAAAAGAAATCGCTTAATCGGCCCGTAACCGATCTGGCGCGCACCGGCGAGAAAGAAGTAATCGACGTCATCACAGGTCATCCCTCCAAGCATGGTAACGGCGGAAAGTCTGGCAGTGGAAACGGACACGGCGCATCGGACCGTGTGACGGTAGCACTTGGCAGCATCTTCATGGGCATCACTTGTTCGGTCTGCGGCAGTGATAAAGTCATCCGTGCCGGTGCCTGCGGCGTCTGCACCGAATGCGGCACCAGTCAGGGATGTAGCTGACGACAACGTTTTGGTCCGAGGCCCAACGTCGAATTTTGGACTTTCTGATGCCTTGAGTTGCGAGGCGCACCTGCTGGACTCGATTGGACACGCGGGCGTGCACGGCTAGAATTCGTCGCCCGCTTTTTCATTGAATGAACAAACTCGAAGAACAACGACAGAAAGAGATTCAACAGGCTGAAGAACTCCTGTTCGCGGGACCGCAGGCGCTGGGGTTTGCGAAGGGGCTTTTCCAGGGACGTTTCGTGGCGGATTGGGTGATGCCGTATCCGAGCATCCAGACGGCGGAACAGGTCGAGTTGGATCACACTCTACAGGAACTTCGCCGGTTTCTGGACGAACATCTCGATGCGGCGGAGATCGATCGGCAGGCGGACATTCCTCGCAGCGTCATCGACGGCTTGGGACGTATTGGTGTGTTGGGCATGACTGCGCCTAAGGAATATGGCGGACACGGTTTCTCGCAGATGGCCAACTGTAAAGTGCTGGAAGAAATCGGGCGCTGTTGCGCGTCGACTTCGGTCTTCGTGAACGCGCACCACTCAATCGGGATTCGGGCATTGCTGTTGTTCGGCACGCATGAGCAAAAGCAAAAGTGGCTTCCGAAATTGGTCACTGGCGAGCAACTCGGCGCGTTCGCGCTTACGGAGAAGGAAGCCGGTTCGGACGCGGGCAACGTGCAGACGACGGCCACTCCGAGCGAAGACGGATCTTATTTTACTTTGAACGGCGAAAAGCGTTACATCACCAACACCGCCATTGCACAGGTGTTGACAGTGATGGCGCGAACACCGGTTCCTGGAAAACCGGGTAAGGACGCGATCACAGCGTTTTTGGTCACGCCGGACATGCCGGGATTTGAATTGATCAACGGGCGGATGGAAAAGATGGGGATTCGCGGCACGGCCACAGGACAATTTGCGTTGCGGGGCGTGAAAGTGCCGAAAGAAAATATTCTTGGGTTATTGGGCAAAGGTCTGAAGGTTGCGCTGACGGTACTCGATTTTGGGCGGACCACGTTTGGTGCGTGTTGTACAGGCGCAGCAAAAACCTGTTTAAAACTGGCTGTCCAACACGCAAACACGCGCAAACAATTCAACAAAACATTGGGCGAATTCGAGCTGGTCAAAAAGAAAATCGCCCGTATCGCGGCGGACGCGTACGCGATGGAAGCGATGACCATGGTTACGGGATCCTTCATCGACCGGGGTTTGGAGGATTACATGCTGGAAACCGCGATGTTAAAGGTATTCACGACCGAGCGGCTGTGGGAATGCATCAACGATGTTTTCCAGATTCATGGTGGCGCGGCTTACATGACCGATCTTCCGTTGGAACGAATGCTGCGGGACGCTCGCATTAATCAGATCGGCGAAGGCGCCAACGAAGTGCTCACTTCCTTTATCGCACTTGTGGGGATGCGTGGGCCTGGGATGGAGTTCAAGGAAATCTATGACACGATGATGAAGCCATCGCGGAATGGAATGAGCAAGGCTTGGGCCGCTGGAAAAAGCCGGCTTGGGGCGACGATGCGCGTGCCTGATGTGCCTGTTCAAAGTGATCAGCTGCGAGGACCGGCGCGGCAACTCGGACGGTTGATCTGGCGTTTTAATTTCGCTGTCAATCGGGCTCTGATTCTGTATCGCGAGCCGATTCTCGACATGCAGCTTGTTCAGGAAAGGATCGCAAATGCGGCGATGGATCTTTTTGCGTCGACCTGTGTTCTCAGCCGCATCGACAGCGAGGTTCAGTTTGCCAGAGGAAATGGCAAGATGCCACCGCCGGACCACTCGGCAGCAAATCTGTTTTTGCGTCAATCGTTTCGCCGGATTCGCGGTTTCCTGGCAGGACTGACCGACAACGACGACAAGGCAGTGATCAAAGCGGCACAAGCGTGCCTAACGAGTGAACAAGTCAGGACGGCCTGAAGATAACCTCATAGCCGCGACTCGTGGCGCAAGGCGTCCGCCCGGATGTTCTTCTTCAAGGCGGTCCACGCTGTGCGTTATCTCTTCACATCAAGCGGAGAAGCCGATTCCGAAGTAGCGACAGACTAAAATTTTCACTGTCGCGATCCAAGTGTTTGTCAGAACGGTTCCAAAAGGAATCCGCGGTAATCGCTTGGAACCGGAAAACAAAATCCCTCCCGCGCTGCCAAGGCCGGCAGCGCGCAAAAACCAGCGAAGATCGTCGGATCCTTACCTACCCGGACGATGACCGTAAACATCCATCGCGTGAGCAGTGGTCGGAATGGCGGCGAGCCTATCGCATGGCTGCGGAATGCGCGAGCCAGCCGTTACCACCAGGCAAATTTTCTTTGTCTTGGCAGGCACGGCCTTCTGCGTAGGCAGCACTACGTTATTTGTCCCGTCACCAGCAAAAGCCGATGCGCAAACCGCGAGCGCCAACGCCCCGATTGCACATCGGACCGACCAGCCGCACCCGCGACTGAGTCTGATTCCTTTTTCCATGCCGTCAATTTGATCCCGTCGCAAATGTTCCGCAAGCTTATTCCCCAACCCACTTCGCATTTTTGGGCCAGCCCACTTCCTAACCCCTCCTCGAAGGAACGCTCTAGTCAGTCCAAAGGAAATGTTCGAGACGAATATTTTTCAGACGGGCCTTTGCCTCTTCGCTTCGGCTGCCTCCGGCTGCGACGAGCTTGTCATAGATAGCGACCGCGGACTCCCACTTTGAATCTTCCTCCAATAATCGCGCCGCATTAAACCCGGCTTTGTAATACCAGAACAGCTCGTCGCGCTTGCCAGGGCGGGATGCGTCTTCCAAAATTTTGTAGAAGGTCGCAAGTGCACCTGCGCGATCGCCTTTTTTCTCCAGACAGAGGCCTTTTTTAAACAACGCCTGATTACGCCAGTGAATCGACGCATCTTTATCGGCAGCCAGTTGGTCATAGGCATCAATGGCACGCTCGTAACTACTCGGGTCGGTTGCTCCCGCTTCAAAAAGAATGTCGCCTTTCCCGCAAAGCGCCTCCCGTTTTTCAGGTGCACCCGCATCGCTCTTCAACACTTCATCATACAAGGCCAGAGCATCTTTGGGCTTTCCGAGCTTGCGTTCGATGACGGCTTGTTCGTTTCGCGCGGCCCAGTGCATCTCGCCTTTCTTTTGCACGACTTGATCGAATAAAACGAGAGCCCGGTCCAGTGTATGCTCGCTCATACTCGACATGGCCGATTCTGCGGCGAAGAAGAGCGCTTTTTCCGCAAGCGGATCGTTCGGATTCTGTTGCGCAATGATTTCAAACTGCGTCTGCGCGTTTGCGAAATCCTGTCGACGATAGTAAAGCTCGGCCAATTTCATTCGAACTTCCGCGGCAAATGGCGATTGCCCATGTTGCTCGAGGAATTGCTTTGCCAGCTGAATGAGTTTCGATTCATCGCCGCCGGCTGCTTCTTCAACCCAGATGCGAAGATAATCCGCGCGCTCTGCCGCAGCAGCTGTTGGTTTAGCCGCGATCTGCGCGATCCAGATCTTTGCGCGCTTCATCCAGACGTGGTGGCGAGGAATGAAACGCCAGTTCCGCGAGACTCACCCAAGCCTCCGATACCCTCGGATTCTTTGGAAAATCACGAATGAATCGCTGCAGGGATGCCCCGGCCTTTTTGTCATGTTTACCTGCCTGCATCAAACCTTCCTCCAACCGCAAGTCGGCCAAGCGATTGTTCGTCGCCGCCCTGCTTTTCGAGCTGATCGTAATCCGCCACGAAACGAACATGATTTCCCAGCTGTAACGAACCGCTCGATGCATTAAAAAGGGCCGCTTTTACCCATGGAGAATCGCGTTGCGCAATTTGCTCAAACGCAGCTGTCGCCGCCCTCGAATTTTCTCGCCAGATACTGTGCTCGTGCAGATAAAAAATCGATGCGCGTCAGCAAATCCGGCTCGGGATGCAGTAATCGCGCATCGTTCAGGATTGCCACTGCTTGATCGAAGTGGCCGTCTTCCGTTTCGAATTCTGCAAACTCCAAAAAAGCAGGGACAATCGCCGGCGACTTGATTCCTGTGCGCCGCAGATCTGCAAACAATTGCCGGGCTCGGTCTCTCCGGCCCGCACGAATCTCCAGCCTGCGCCAGATACCAGCGTGCAAACGTTCGGCGCGGTTGTTCCGGTCTGCGCACCCACTTTTCCAGTTCATTGCGCGACGGTTTGCGTTCGGCACGATATAATTCGTCGAGTTTTTCAAACACCAGCGGTAGATCGGGGTCTGCGTACTGTCGGTCGATGAAACGTTCCAGAACGTCATCTCCCGTCTCGGGGGTTTTGAGTTGCAAATGCGCCTCAGCGATGCCGAACAGCGCGGCGATCAGAATGGGGTGAGGCGTTCCCTCCGGTCGCTTCAGAATTGCTTGAAACATCCCGATAGCTCGTTCGGGACGGTGCAAAAGAAGTTCCAATCGCCCGCGTAACACGCGCCGTTCACGCCGTTCTGCAACCGAGGCTGGTTGAATCTGCTCCAAAATCCGGCGTGCCTCCGAAGCATTGCCCACCTCGATGTACAGCTCGGCTGCGCGCAACTGTGCGCGTGTGCCCCATTGCTGGTCATGAAGGAGCAGATTAAACTTGGTCAGCGCTTGCTGGCGTTTTCCTAAGGCGCGCAACGCTTCGCCAGCTCCAAAGATTGCTAGCTTCTGAAACGGCGAACTTGAGGTTCCCAGTTCCTGATAGAGCGGGAGAGCGTCAGCCCAACGGTGGAGAGTTGCCAGGGCCTGAGCGCGCCAGAATTTCGCCCATGGCAGATCGCGCAGCCGCGGCTCTGCCAAAAGAATCAAAGTATCCTCTGGCTGATTTGCGGCTATTTGCGCTTCGGCAAGCTTTTCGGCGACTTCTCGCCGCTGCGATTCCGACAGCTTTCTATTTAACAAAGCCTGCAATCGCACGACAGCCACCTCCGGCACGCCCTCCGTAAGCGGCGCGCTTGCCTGGACAATTTCAGAGGAAATATCTGCACGCACTCGAGGGGCTATCGCCAGGATAAAACCGGTGAGACAGATGAGTCTTAGAACTCTCATTTTCGCTCCAGGATTGGCTTCAAGAACTGCCCTGTGTGGCTGTGGGGAAGAGTCGCGATGACCTCGGGAGGGCCAGCGCCAACAACTTCGCCGCCACGTTGGCCTCCTTCGGGTCCCAAATCGACGATCCAGTCGGCGCACTTAATCATCTCAAGATTATGTTCGATTACCACAATTGTGTTCCCGGCGTTGCGGAGCTTCATCAAGACTTCCAGCAATTTTTCAATATCAGCGAAATGCAATCCCGTTGTAGGTTCGTCGAGAATGTAAACAGTGCGTCCGGTCGCTTTCTTGGCAAGCTCCGTGGCAAGTTTCACCCGTTGAGCTTCACCCCCGGAAAGTGTCGTTCCGGCCTGTCCGAGTCGGAGATATCCCAAGCCCACATCCAGAAGTGAATTTAGTTTGTCCGAGATCCCGGGGATATTACGAAAGAACCGGGCGGCTTCATCCACAGTCAGATTAAGCACATCTGCAATATTCTTGCCTTTGTATGTGATCTCGAGAGTCTCCCGATTGTAACGCTTGCCTCGGCAGACCTCGCATTCCACATAAACATCCGGCAAAAAATGCATCTCAATTTTGATTAACCCGCCGCCTTCGCAGTTTTCACAGCGACCGCCTTTGACATTGAAACTGAAACGACCTGCGTCGTATCCGCGGACCCGCGCCGCGGGCAATTGTGCAAACAATTCGCGTATCGGGCTGAATGCGCCTGTGTAAGTGACCGGATTCGAGCGCGGCGTCCGCCCAATCGGGGTTTGGTCAATCACAACGGCCTTGTCGATTTGTTCCAGTCCGCGGATCTTTTTGTGAATGCCCGGCTTGTCTTTTGAGTTGTAGAAATGTCGGAAAAGCGCTCGCCGCAAGATGTCGTCAACCAAACTCGATTTGCCACTGCCGGAAACACCGGTCACACATGTGAGGCAGCCGAGAGGAAATGAAACATCGATTTTTTTCAGGTTGTTTTCACTCGCGGCGACGATGGTAAGCCAGCCGTCGGGCCGCGGCTGGGCGCGCTGTTTTGGAATTGAAATCTGCACGCGGCCGGAGAGATAATTACCGGTCAGGGAATTTTTCGCGCGTACCACATTCTCGAGCGTTCCCTGTGCCACAATCTCGCCGCCACGTGGACCGGCGCCAGGTCCAAGATCGATTATGTGGTCGGCAGCCCGAATCGTTTCTTCATCGTGTTCGACAACAATGACGGAATTCCCGAGGTCGCGCAGTTTTCGCAGTGTTCCAAGCAAACGAACATTGTCGCGCTGATGCAAACCGATGCTCGGTTCGTCTAGAATATAGAGAACACCTGCGAGACCTGAGCCGATCTGTGTGGCCAGACGAATTCGTTGCGCTTCGCCTCCGGAAAGCGTGCCGCTCTCGCGATTCAACGTGAGATAGCCTAGCCCGACATTGACGAGAAATTGCAGACGTGATCGGATTTCACGGACAACGTCGGTTGCCACAGTCTGCTGCTGTTCGCTCAGATCAAGGCTGCCGATGAATTGCAGGGCGTCTTCCACCGTTTGCTGGCTGAACTGGTGGATATTCAATTCGCGGCCCTGCCTCCCCGCCGTAGCCTCGGCGGAGGCGGGACGATCCCTCACTGTAACGGCGAGGATTTGCGGTTTAAGCCTTGCCCCGCCGCACACCTTGCAGGGCTCTCGTGTCATGAATGCTCGAATGCGATTGCGGGTGAACTCGCTCTGTGTTTGTTCATAAAGCCGTTGCATTTGTGGCACGAGTCCCTCGAAAGGTTTTCTGATCTTCTTTTCGCCGCCTGCTCGCGATTTATCGGAGTTTGCGGCAAACTCCATCTCGATCGGCTCGCCATTCGTGCCGAAGTACAGCGCGGCTTTGAAGGAGTCGGGCAGGTCGCCAAACGGAACGTCTTCATTCACGTGAAAATGGTTAACGAGAGCGGTTTGAAGATGACGGTAATAGGCTTGCATCCGTTTTGTGCCGCGCCGCCACGGCGTAATTGCTCCTTCTGCCAGTGTTTTCGCCTGATCGGAGATCATCAACTCCGGATCCACGACAAGTTGAGTTCCCAAACCGTGGCACGCCGGGCATGCCCCGAGGTGGCTGTTGAACGAAAAATGTCTGGGGGTCAACTCACCCAAATTGAAGCCACTCGCAGGATCTCCGTAGTCTGTGGAATAGCGGTGTTCAGCCCAGTCGTTCTCCGCAGTGGACGTTTGCCGCAATACGACGATGCGGTTTCCGCCCCATTTGAGAGCAGTTTCGATTGAATCCGTCAGGCGCACGCGAATTCCATCACGGATGAGTAACCGGTCAACTACCGCTTCAATGGTGTGTCGCTCGGCTTTCTTAAGTCGAATCGGTTCGGGCCGATCCAATTCTATCAACTGACCGTCGATACGCGCGCGAACGAATCCCTCACGCTTAAGTTTTTCAAGCACATCACGGAATTCGCCGGACTGATTCTCAATCAATGGCGCCAGCACAATAATTTTGCTGCCCGGTTCGTACGCCATGACCTGATCGACGATTTGTTGAGGCGTCTGGCGAGTGAGCGGTCGGCCTGTGAGCGGATCGTGCGGTTGACCTACCGCGGAAAACAAAACACGCAGGTAATCGTAGATCTCAGTCGTTGTGGCAATAGTCGACCGAGGATTCGCGCCGGCGCTGCGCTGCTCGATGGCGATGGCCGGCGACAATCCTTCGATAAAATCGACATCCGGCTTTTCCATTTGGTCCAGGAATTGCCGCGCATAAGCGGAGAGGCTCTCGACGTAGCGGCGTTGCCCTTCAGCATACAAAGTATCGAAGGCCAACGATGATTTCCCCGAACCGCTTAAACCGGTAATGACGACTAGCTTTTCCCGCGGGATTTCCACATGGAGATCCTTGAGATTGTGCTGGCGGGCACCACTAATCTTGATGGTTTGTGCAGGCATTCTGGCGAGAAACGTCGAACCCACTAGTTAACCACAGCAGGCCCTTTTCTCCACCGGGAATTACCTTTGTGAGTGCAGGACCCCGCTGCCTCAAGTATATGTCGGAAACACCTGCGGGGTCGCGAATGACCCGATCTTGAATACCATCGGAATTGACGGAAGTTTTCGCCGACATCCTTCCCAATGTTGCGAACATCAGGAGTTTTTCGTTTGCGTCTAAAATTCGTGCCTCCATGGAAACTGCAATAAACGAGCGCAAAACGAACCAGGAAAACTGGGGAACAGCAGCGTTGGAGCAAAGGCGCGAACGCACACGCCGGCACCTGGCAGCTATCGCTCCGCGTCGCGAGCGTTGGATAAGACGCAATCGCTATTATTATGAACTCCTGGGCCGGCTTCTGCGGTTTCTGGTTGAGCCGGAAAAGAGAGTGCTATCGGTTCGTTGCGGCACCGGGTTTCATCTGGCTGCGGTTTCACCGAAACAAGGCAAAGGCATAGACCTTTGCAGTGAGATCGTAGAGATCGCACGGCAGCAAAATCCTTCTTCCGAGTTCGGTGTCGCTTTCCCGGATAAAGAGGAGTTTCGGGAAAAGTTCGGGTCGGATGAGAAATTCGATTACATCATCTTTAGCAACATCGGGGACACGGTGGATGTACTTCAGGCGCTGCGTAATCTTAGACCGCTTTGCCTCCGCCACACGCGAGTGTTAGTCGAAACCTACAATCATCTGTGGGAACCGGTAGTCACCTTTGCGGAATGGATTGGAATGAAGGTCCCGACGACGGAGCAAAACTGGCTGTCGACCGCCGACATTCAAAACCTGATGAAGCTTGCTGGGTTCGAAGCGCTTGAGACGCATCGCATTGTGATCCTGCCAAAGTACTTGCCGCTTGTGTCGACGTTCTTTAATCGGTTCTGTGCGCGATTGCCGCTCCTGAAGCAGCTCTGCATGACACGGATCGTCGTGGGCAGACTACTGCAACCACCTGTTCCCAAAGAAGAACTCTCTGTTTCCGTTATTGTTCCCTGTAAAGATGAGAAAGAAAACGTCGAAGACGCCGCGCAGCGGATTCCGTCACTCGGTCGCCAGACTGAAATCATTTTCTGCGACGATCAATCAACTGACGGTACGGCTGAAGAAGTCTTGCGGGTGCGGTCTCTTTACCCCGAGAAGGACATTCGTCTGGAACGCGGACCCGGTGTCTGTAAATCGCGAAACGTCTGGAAAGGTTTTGATGCCGCCACAGGCGATATTTTGATGATCCTCGATGCCGACTTAACTACGATCCCCGAGGAGTTGCCTTACTTTATTGATGTTATTGCCTCGGGGCATGCGGAGTTTGTAAACGGATCGCGACTTGTGTACCCGGTGCCAAAAGCGGCCATGACTACGGCCAACATGCTGGGCAATAAATTTTTCAGTGTCGCATTTACGTATCTGCTCGGCCAACGGGTAAAAGACACGCTTTGCGGGACCAAAGTCCTCTGGAGAAGCGACTGGCAGCGTATCAAACCGATGTTGGGAAGCTGGGGAGTCGAAGACCGCTGGGGCGATTATGAATTGCTGTTTGGCGCTGCAAAACTGAACCTTAGAATTCTGGACCTGCCTGTCCATTACCAGGAGCGCATTTACGGTTCTACCAAGATGACCAGAGTATTTCGAAACGGTCTGGTAATGTTAAAGATGTGCTGGCACGGGTTCTTGAAACTCAAACTTGGTTACTAACTTGCTTCTAATGTTGGGAAGTACGCGTTGAGCCGATGTCCACGTCTTTGGAGTCTGGTGTTACCTGAAACTTTGTGGTGGAAGAACGCATTGCGAAAGAAGTCGAACACGGACGTTTCCTAGCCCGACATGGCGCAGGGGAGATTTGGAATTGGGAAAGTCCGGCTGGCAAACTGCGCTGGGCGCGCCGGGTAAAAATGCTCAGCAGTCACCTTCGATCGGGGATGAGTGTTCTGGAACTGGGATGCGGTATCGGCTATTTCACCAGAGAACTGGCTCGGTCCGGAGCAGATATTGTTGCCGTCGATGTGTCTCCCGAGCTCCTGGAAATTGCACAGGCGGATTGTCCGGCGGAGAATATTCGTTACGAGATTCAGGACGCCTGCGGGTTAAGTTATCCTAATGCCACATTTGATTCTGTTGTGGGCAGTTCAGTTTTACATCACTTGGAAATCGCAGAGGCATTACCTGAAATTTACCGGGTATTGAAAGTCGGCGGCACGGTTTACTTTACCGAACCAAACATGCTTAACCCGCAGATCGCGATCCAAAAGAATGTCCCCTGGCTAAAACGTAAGCTGGGCGACTCACCGGATGAGACCGCGTTCTTTTGCTGGCCCTTGCGGCGGTCATTCGAACGAACAGGGTTTCGTGATGTGCGGGTTATTCCGTTTGATTTTCTTCACCCGAAAGTACCCGCTCGTTTGGTCAATGGCTTGAATCGTTTTGGCCGTTATCTCGAAAACGTGCCGATTGTCTCTGAGTTTGCCGGTTCATTGTACATCCGCGCAGTGAAATGAAGACGACCATAGTTACGCAATGCGACGAGACTTACGATCGCGCGGTGACGCTGCGTAATCGCGCACGCCTCGGCGCAAATCAAAATCTCTTGTTCTGGTACCGCGAACTTTATCGTGATCAGTTCAAGGACTTTCGCAACCCCGCTGCGCTTTCAATCCTCGAGGTGGGAAGCGGCACATCGCCTCTGAAACAAATTTTCCCAAACGTTATCACCAGCGACGTGCTTAAGCTGGACTATCTGGATCTCGTGTTTGACTGTCATGAAATCGACAAACTGGATACTATTGAGGACAAAAGTCTTGATGTTATCACAGCGACCAATGTGTTACATCATCTGAAGAGCCCTATTGCGTTTCTTAATCGTGCTGCCAGCAAATTGAAATCGGGTGGCAAAGTGATTGCTACGGAGCCTTTCCTCTCGGTGTTATCAACGCCCATCTTCAAATATCTGCAGCGTCGCGAACCGGTAGATTTTTGCATTTCGGACCCCGAGCTAAACGAAGTGCAGGGTCCGCTGGCATCGGCAAACGTCGCGTTGCCATGGCTGATATTTTTCCGGCGGCTCGACTGGCTCGAACGATTGAACGGGAACTTCGATGTTGCGTCTCTTTCGACGCGGCCCTTTAGCAGTCTATCCTACATGGCTACGGGTGGAATTTCGAGTAGACTCCCGATTCCACATTTCGTTTATCGCAGATTATTTTTGGTGGATCTCGCCATCAGTCGCCGTTTTCCGGTCTTCTGTGCCGCTTTCTTTACGGTGACCCTGACGCGACGGTGATGCTGACAAATCCTGACTACGCTACTCAGTGCTGGTCGCTTTTTTCTGAGTAATAAGAATCGGCCGCGACGGTCAATCACGCGGTAATCTTCGATTCGAATACCGGACTTGGGATTGATCATAGCTGAGCTGATCCTGAGAGGCAGATAATAATCGGCGCTATCGCCCAGAATCCAAGTCGGCGCAGGGCGGCCAAGCAGTCGATTCAACCAGAAGAGATTTCGGTCGTGCGCGTACCGGAACAGCATCGTTGAGGCAATAACTGGCTCCTCGGGCTTCCCTTCACGTCGATAGCGCGCAAAGACAGTATCTGCCTGTTCTCGCTCTGATGGTGAATAAACCGTGATAGAACGAAGAAAGTACGCTCCGCGGGCAAACTCTGGCACAAGCCCGAGTTGTGCAGCCGTCGATGCTGCTACAATTGCAGCCGCGGCTGTAGACAATAAAATTTTGGATTGTCTTTGAAAGGAGGTTACGTACCGCATAAGCGAAGCAAAAACAACAAGCACAACACACCATAGCAGGGCCTCGGTCGGGAAAAATCTTGGTGCCCATAAAAGATCGTTCCGGTCCACGAGCCAAGGGACCAGCGTTGCGGGGACGCCAACAATCAAATAGTACGGACGTAACAAAATTGTCCCAAAGCTGCCCACTATCATAACCCACACCCACTTCCACACGATGCTGCTGCCAAGCCAGTGAGTAATATTGGAGGCGACGAATACGAAAAGCGCGCCGGGGTTAGATAATTTTCCCGGTGCAATGATACCAAGACGGTCGAGCGAGTGGCGAGCGTAAATCGTTGGCGGTTGCGACCAGGAAATGGCTAGCAGAACAGGGACAGCGCAGACCGACAGCAGAACAATGATCACAGCAGGCCAGTTACAACGCGAGCCAACACATTTGCCTGGCGTTGAGTTCCACGTCTCAACCGCCGCTACTACGGCCACCACAGCTGCGGCAATAGGCGCATCTTCTTTCACGCTAATGACAGCAAGGGCGGCTAAAATGGACGGAATCATCCGCTGGTGAAGGAGGAAATAAAAGAGGATCAAGCACAACACCGGAGCGAGAGTCTCCACATGGAATCCATGGCCGGCTTCCTGATAAAAGGCGACCGAAAGAGGCGAAACAATCATTGCTCCGGCCGCGATTAGTGCGATTGGGCCGGCAACGCCGAGAAGCCTCAGGATGCGCTCCGCCCAGAAGTAAGCTGCTCCCACCGCCACGGCCAGCACGAACAGCAACCCCGGAGCACCGAACGGCTTGGCCAGAAGGCCGAGAGGGAGAAGCAGAAAATAGGTGTGAATCGCTAGGCCGTTCCCAAAACAGTTTTCCGCAAGCAGATGTTTTCCCTCAAGCCAACTCCGCGCAGCCTGAACGCTAACGAAAAGATCCCCGGAGTAACCGAGATTGTAGAATGTCTCAAGTTTGAGCGCGAAAACCCACGCGCTGATTATAACAGCAAGCGCCAAAGCGATAAAATCCGAGCGATCCCAATGCGCTCGCGCATTGACTTTGGAACGGAACAGCTCTTTCAAACGGGGCTGCATTGGACGAAGGTATAGCTTCGCAGTAGTGTTTCCAGAAGTTTACGAGCGACCTGATGTTGACAGCCTTAGACCTGCGTCGTCTTGGCAACAAGCTATACGAGCGCGCGTTTCCCATCTACCGTCCGCTTTACTCTGCCTACAAAGCGTATGCGGATCGTGGTGAGCGGCGTTTGATCAGGACGAGTTTGTTTCCCGGTGCCGTTGTCGTAGATGCCGGCGCCAACATTGGAATTTACTCCCGGTTTTTTTCTCGGTGCGTAGGGCCAACGGGGATTGTTCATGCATTTGAGCCGTCTCAGGAAAACTTTCGTCGACTACACTCTGCGACGCGCAAGCTCCAAAATGTGCATGTGTCACGTGCGGCTGTAGGCGAGCGCAGCGGCACATCTCAGCTTTATCTCTCGGAAAACCTAAACGTCGATCACCGCACCTACCAGCCCGAAGGCGGTTCACGCGATACCGTACCTGTCGATGTCATAGCCTTGGACGATTACTTCAGATCCGCCAACCGCGTGGACTTGATCAAATTGGACGTCCAAGGGTATGAGCTTCACGCACTTCGAGGCGCAGATCGTGTTCTGCAGGACAACCCGGCGGCGAAAATTATTCTCGAACTGTGGCCATATGGGCTCAGGCAGGCAGCGACGCCCTGGCCTGACCTGATCGCGGCTCTTGAGGAGAAAGGGATGACTGTCAGCCAAATATCGGCGAAAGGTCTGACACCCTTCCTGCCGGACTTGGTACGTGAAAGGGAAGAGTGGTATACAAACTTGTTCGCGTCACGCCGGTAGTTAATGCGAGTCCCGAGGTCGAGCAATTGCCGATTGAACCTCACCCGAACCAGTTGCTGGTCTTTCTTGTTTCCCGGATCGCAAAAGGGTCGCACCAATTAATGTCGCCTATTGTTGGGAGGCAAGGATTTTAGACGTTTTATCTCCTTGCCGTTTTCAGGAAGCATCTTCTTTGGAACGTCGTAAACCAAATAAGAGTGGGCGATGTGATCGACAGGCTCAAAATGCTCCCGCAACCACCGGTACTCCTCAGGATTCCGATTGACTCCAACAAGCGCATTGACAGGCACCACAATTCGGCCTGCTTGCGGCTTGCGCGGATCTACGATCGTATCAGGATGACGGCGGACATACTCGACCAAGTAATACTGGTTTCCGCGCCAGTCCAGGTTTGAATCTGCCAAACGGCGATAAGCCAGCTTCCTATCCAGGACAAACTCGTTAAAATAAGGCAGGAAATGCGGGTAGTATGAAAACGTTGAAACGGCAACCCAGAAGACGAGAACAACAGCAGCATAAGTTCGGAGTTTAGGTTGTGGCTGGGTCAGGAATCTCCCGCAAAAGATAATACCGAGAGCGAATACCGGCAGGACGTGGCGAATCCCAATTTGCGCGTTAAAAAAGAAATTGAAGTACATCCAGTAAAGTAACATCGGCACAAGCAGGAAAACCTCATCCTGACGAAGAGCAGCGGATGCCGGATCGCGTCGCCAGAAATATCCGAACAATGCGACCAAGAATATCACTTGCGTCGCAATGGGTACCTTAAACAACGCTGCGTAAAAATAATAGCCCGGGAACCCGCGGAGCGTGCCATCATGATGATTCACCCGGATCTTCCCGGCCATGTAAAGGTTTCCCCAAGCTTGTCCCATCCTCTCCTCGAATTTGCATAGATCCAATCCCTGGAGATAAGGCACCGGTAAGGGAAGTGGAAGATTACCAATGATTGGCATTGCCTGAACGCTTTTAAAGAAAGGATCCTTGAAAGTGTATTTCGACAATGGCGTTCCGAATCCATTGAACCCAAATCCTAGATTGATCATCAGAACACTTGCCACGGCGAACAACGCTGTCACCAGGCACAAGCGGCCTAGCCAGGAACCAAGGTTGTGGCGCCAACTAAAGATCGTGCGTTCGGCCGCCATCACGGAGCCTCCGTAGATCGCTCCGATCACCAGAAATATTGGATACAAATACACGCAGGAGTATTTCGCTAACTGGCTTAAACCGAGTGTCGTGGCACTAAGGAATGCTAGGCCTTTTCCTCCAAGTTTCAGAAACCGCCAAAAGTAGTAGAGCGCCATGGTGATCATCAAAGCCGCTGACAGGTCGGCAGTTACCAACTGCCCGTGCGCCAGGAAATTAGGATCGAAGACGTAAAGGCTTAATGAAAGGATCGCGCCTTGAGTACCATACAGTTGGTAGCTCCAGGTAAATACGAACATCGCTAGCAACAGCGAAAAGAAGATTGTGGCGTATCGCCCGCGCTCGATCTGGGCGATCCAGGAAGTGTCCACCGAAAGTCTCGAGGCATTGGCCAGGATAGCCAGCGATTGACTTGCCGCGGCTTGCAGACCTGAAAACGGCATCGTGCTGCTGTCTAGGGCGCCAGTTCGGCGTGGCGAACCGTGTAGTATACGATCGCCATACTTGTAGTGCAGAAGTTCGTCGGTGGTGAGTCCCCTATGCCTGAGGCTTGTGATATGTAACACAACAAACAGAGACACCAGCATTCCGCACACAAGAAACTCCCAACGGCTAACGATCCATTGGCGCATGCTATTATTCATCGCCTGTCTCCTTCCTGTGCTCTTTTACGAGCGCCATGGTAATCTACTCACTCTGACTCGCGTCAGGGGACCGGATGACCTTTGCTTGGGATTTAGTCAGTGAAATCACGTAATTGGTTTCTTTGAGTTGCTCCGGCGTGAGTTTCGTTAGTCCTGTAACCCAGATTTGGAGCGAGTGATCATTCCAAACAAGCGAAGCAATAAAGAGAGGATGCCATTTGTTTTGAAATGGTTGTTCTTCCATCTTTAGGAGCACCGTGCTGCCAGGAACGGGGCTGAGATTTAAGGACTTAATCGCGCCGACGACGTGATTTACGTTTTGACCGATGCCAACCAAAGCTCGCGCCATACCGAGACTGCGATTTTCCCAGTCGATAAAAATGCCTAAAGACAATGCGAATATGACGATTATAGCGATCCTGATAATAGAAGCGGGACTTGTGATGACTGTCCCGCCTAACGCGCGTTCCACGGGTCCACGCCAAAGAACGCGGTCGCGCCCACGACTCATTGCATTGATACCGGTGTGCATCCGAATCCATAACGCGGCGGTTATAGCCGCTTTTGAAAGTAACACGGCAAAATCACACGCAACTCTTGCAAAAATCATAGCCCAGCCGAACAGCACGAGATAAAGAGATCCACCGCCGCGAATCGGAACAAGAAATGCTAACGGCAGAGGCACTACTACCACCCAGAATGCCATTAGTCGGACGGCGCGGTCCCGCCGTAAGACGGCATAGATGAAAACAACCACCCAAAAAATCCAAAATGTCGTTGGAGTGATTGCATTCTGCGCAAAGAATAACTGCCCGAGGAATTTGGAATTGGCAACCGCGAACTGATGCCATGAATACCTTGGTCGATAAGGATCTAACCTTGTCAGGGAATTACTGCCGTACAGCTTTCCGTACAGGTAAATTGCAGTAACGGTACCTGCAATCAAGGATGGCGTCGCGTACCGCCAGGTCCAGCGGAGGAACGCCTTGTAGTCGGCCCAACGAGGCGCCCTCAAGAATTCGTAGATCAAGATGATTGTTGGAAGAGTCACTGCCATCTCCTTGCTGTCGAGCGCCAACACGTACAGAAGTAGAAATACTAAGAGTTGCGCAGGACGCAGACGAACATCTTGCTCGCGAAGCCGGACGTAGTAGGTCAATGCGGCGAGGTAAAAAAAGCCGCATAACACATCGTAGATGAAAGCTCCAACGAAGACGAGATTCGCCAGCGCCGCATGGTAGCAGAGCGCAAGAGCCGCCAGAAGAGCAACGGAGCGGGAACAAGCCAGAAGTCGAGCCAGATAGTACGCGATGGGAATCGCTGCAGCCAGGATGCTGATCTGAACGATTCGGTAGGGTAGGGGATCAAGGCGGAAAAAATGGTAAAGAGGCAGATAATAAAGAGCGCCTCCAGGACGATAGAACGTCGTCCAGAAGGTTAGGTTTGCCAAAAGAGATTTGATTGTCCCGGCCCGCCAGTAGATCCACATGTTCAGCATCTCGTCTTCGCGAAAACCGCCACGTCGTGCTGCAACCGCAAAGTGCAGGAAATAGGCGATGAGAAGGAGAACACAAATGGCATCGACACGCGTGCAGCGATGGACCCGTGCTGTCGCTGTATCGTGCCTGTGATTCGAAGTCATAGCCGCGGCCACATAACTACTCAATCGACCCGGGAGAGGCTATTATCCTTCGGTGTTCGGTTGACGTAGTAATGTTTGTTGTTATCGATTTTCCTCGCGCGCTGGGGTACTTCGAAGCGGTCGCGTTAATCATCTGGCGCATTTGCACAGACTCGCGTTCGGAAACTCGATCCGTTCGGAACTGAGGCAGTAGGCGCAATACTAAATCATGTGCGTCCCTTACGGGCACCGTTTCTCTATAACAACCAGGGAACGCTCGCGCAGTCCCAGCTCATTTGATGTTTACTCGATATATTTCCGTACGAACAAGTCCATGATATGCTGCACCCCCTCACCCGTTACGTGCCTTAAATCGGTCTCCCATGCAGCGGCCCGATCGGAATTGTGGACGATTTCATAACTTGGAAAATAGTCCACATTCGGATGCGCGGCGGCCCACTCTTGGGCGATTGTCCGCAACACCGACTTTCCATAAGTATTGGCTACCACCACGTCCATTTTTGAAAATGTCGCCATCAGGGGCACTGGAGAAACCGTGATTATAATGCGAAGGTCAGGGTGACCATAGCGAGTCAGCAACGCGTGTATCGATTCGAGGCTGTTCCAGTTTTCAATCAAGCTGGTGACGCGAAACTCGTAGCGATTTGGCTGAGCCTTCAACGCCGACCGGATTGGAGTGGAATTCGTGTACACTTCCGCTTCACAGTCGCGCCAGACTTCGACCAGGCCTAGCGTTATAATCAAACCGCGGCAGTGCGCTACTCGCTTTGCGACTGTTTGCATGAGTGCACGACGATGAAGCGTTTCAGAAAAATCAGCCAGCTCGAGGGTAGGGGTGCAGTGTGGATCAAACCAGGCACTGTCTGTGACTCTGACAATTGAGTCCACGGGAAAAACTGCTTCGGGATCAAGGGCCCAACGGAGCTCATTCAAGATTGAAAACGTATTGTACTTGTTCGTGAAACCTAGTCCTGTTACCTCCTTGTTCACCGGTTGAAGCTTAGCAAACTCAGGAGCCATGCTCTCAACGGCAACTCCGCACTGAGTCAGTACGTGTTCAATTCCCCGGGCAAAACACGATCCAATGGCATAAAATTTGTCCTCATGCGCAAATTTGAATTTGGGCTCAATTCGCGGCGCAAACCATTTCTGCCGCAGCCGCTGAAAAGCATAGTCGCCAGCATTATCGTCGGCGCTTGATCCCGCTTTGTACCAGCGGTTAGCGCGGTTCTCCAGCCAGTTGTTGTCTACTTCAGCGCTTCTTGCGACGTAGATTGACGGCGCGTTGGGTTCAGTGGCGGTGGATGACGCACGCACACCTTGTCCGGTAACGGGTCTTTCAAAGATGGATTGAGTGGATTTCAGGGTGGAACAAGGATGTGCCTGATGCGTCACGTTTAATCGATAGCTGAATCAGAGGTTTTCGACAAGGGTTGACTGGGCTCATACTCAAGCACAGTGCGGGCTTTTCTCCAGAAGCAATCAGCGCAGAATAAGACGCGCTTGAATCTGGGAAGGCAGCGGCGAAATTTTCGGATGGCGACGGCAATGGCTATTCAAGCGTTCAATAAGGCTGATAGCGTTCTTCGCACATTGGACTCAATCGTCCGATCTCGCGGCTCAAATGCTTATCATCTCGTAATTCTCCAGGACGGATGTTCCAAATCAAACCAGACTGAAAAATACCGTTCTGCCTGGGGCGAGACGGTTCAGGCGCTTGAGTCGTGGATTTCCAGGAACAGGGACCATTTCCGCTCGGTTCGTTTTGAAAGGTCCGACCAAAATAATGGCCCGTATCAAACTGCTGAGCGGCTCATAACTTGGGCATTGGAAACGAACCAGTCAGTAATCTTCTCAGAGGACGATATAATCTTTGAATACGACGCCGTGGAATGGTTCGAGAGGGCGTTGGCTCATCCAATGTTCTTGCGTCCGAACGTGTGGGCAATCGCCGGCGAATCCAGGTTTTTTGATTCTTACCGGCACGTTCCGTCTAATGCCGATGTCCTCCGCGCTCTGGAGGTAGCACACACTCAAGATTTGATTGACCGGTTCGTGTACCTTGACTTTTTACCTTCAAGCTGTTTCGCCACCACTCGGGAGAAATGGGCTCAGTTCGCTAAAACAAGAGGATTGCCAAACGGAGACCGCGCGGTGGTAGACCGTTGCCTGGCCGAAGGCAAACGCTGTTTCTGGCCAGTCATAGCCAGGTGTCGAGACCTTGGGATGCATCACCCCTTGGGCTACAGTGTCCGCTGGAAAGGCCTGAATCATGCCGGTTTCAAAAACAGCTACGTTGTATCCGGGATGTTAAAAGTCGCGTCGGGGGAGTTGAGCGAGCTGACGCGTCAAAAGGACGCGCTATTAAACGACTTTACGCGCTTCTGGGAACTATTGAATCCGTAACGATACGAGCCATTTGGCAACTGATAGGGCCAGTCACTTCTCATCCACGCTACGCTTGAGCACAGAACTAGATCTCGAGGAGCGTATTTGAACGTGTACCCGTCGCTTTTTTCTCAGAGGAAGGTGGCATCGAATTACTATCGTTGTAGGTCTTTGGCAAAATAGGGCTAACCAACACGCTCGCAAAACCCCGGCGCCTGCCACGCAGTAGTAATCTAACTGCGTGACGGGCCAGTGGCCGAACAGAGATAAACAACGCCGCAGACCAAAAAGCAAAATGCTGCTAAGCCGTCGATCAATTGCGCTGGTCCTTTCCCTAACGAGGCAAACTGTATTCATTTGCTCTGATTCGACAGGCTCGGCCATGCTGTAGCTTAACAGATCGCGAACGATGTGATGCCATCAGTGTTTGAAAGTGTCGGCCAAAGTTCGAATCGGACAGGATTCGCGTCTCTGCTAACTGTTCGGTTTAGTCTCGTCTGGCAACATCAGGACTAAGCCGTCGGCTTCCAAAACGCGATGCCACCCGGATTCAGTCGATTTGAGGGTAGCGAGTACTCGCTGGCTCTCTGACTCGGGAACGATGATGGCGTTTGCTCGACCGGTTTCTATTACCTCGCGAAATTTTGACTCCAAGCGCGAAAGGCGTTTGGGATTGTTTGAGCTCGGATCGATCAATAAAAAGCTCTGCTTGATGGCGAAGATTACCCTCTTCGGGGTTGCCTGCATTGGCGAAATAATGGGTGACGAAGCGAGGCGATACAACTTTCATTTCTGGAAACAACAGCGGCAATTCGCAGCCGGCTGTCCAAGTGGGCATGAGGAGCTTGGCGTGCGCGATGTATCTGCCGGCAGCTTTGGCAAAATCAAGGTTCGCAGGAAGCAGTTGGCATTCTCCTGGCGACTTCCAACCGACGCCGAGTTTTGCATCTCTTGGCGTGATTGATAACCCATGGTAGCTACAGAAGAAACTCAGAATGATCGCGAAAAGCGCTAGCGAAGTGAGCAATCGGGACTTGCCCTCATCTCTCTGCATTAGCCGGGGGGCGGCGACTGCCGACATTGCGCATAGCAGCGGTAATTGTAACAGATACACAAGTCGGAAATAAGAGTAGGCGAAGAAGTGTTTCATCCACCATGGCGCGAGCAAAGGATTTAAGCAGAGCAGCCACACAGCACAAAGATACAAGAAGAGAAAGAGTCCAGTCTTCCCTCTGACAATTAGCAGCGGCACAGCAATCATAAGGATCATGTCGCGCCAGATACTCAGCGGCTCCTCCGATAACATGATCCATGGCTTCACGCCAAGGCATGGATTCTGGCCCAAGCATCCGAATATCGATTGGCCTTGGAATTATATTAAGTGCGAGCAGAATCAATATGCCGAGTGGATAGACGAGCGGAATGGCGAGAGATAGACCACGACGAATTAATCCTGTCCAGCCGCCTCCTGTCTTGTGTTCGAATAGCGCCAGCGCAAGAAACGCTACCCATGAACATCCGATGACGGCCGGGATCAGAAAGAGAGCAGGGTTGCTCAAACCCACTCCAGCTATCGCCAACAGCACAAGCCAAACTAAATCGCTGCGATTCCCGCGAGATAGATATCGGTAACTGAGAGCTAGAGCGATCGGCAAAAACAAAATCCAAACGATTGGTTTCCCCTGCCACATGTAATTGGAAACAGTCGCAAAACCGAGCCAACCCGCGATGCTAAATGAGCCCGGGGACCAGCCCTTAACCAGCGGAGATGCCGCTCCAAGCAATGATCCGAGCGACCAGGGATCAGCAATAAGAAGAAATGCCAGGCCGAGCAGCGCCCCGACTGCGGCAGGTCCACCGATCGCAACCCGAAAATGCGTGCGCACCAATAGAAAACAAATGGAACTGAAAAGGCGGCGCATACGTGGCCAACGACCTGGTAGAAATAGAGAGGATCGATGCCCAAATAGTGGCCAGACAAAGCCATGAGCATTTCATAGCTGGTTACCAGATGAACGGGCGAAAAAGCTGCGGCGTCCATGTCGACGCTCGTCTGGCGTAGCAGGACGGGCTGATGAAGATCCAGAAGCTGAGTAAGAGCTCTGTGAAAATAGACGACGTCATCCTGGTTCGGCCGACGCACAAACAGAGCTGTGATTGCGTAACCCAAACCCAAAGCCAGCAGAAGAAGGTGGGATGAATGAAATCGAAAACCTTTGCCAGGAATCGCTTTTGTTGACTTCCACAAATGTCCCAAGGCAAAAAAACCGACTGTTGCGATTACCAGAAAGCACCAAGTGATCGTGTACGCAGGCCATCTGGCGATGAGAACCAGGTCATAGGCAAGCGTCCAAAATGCGATCAAGGCGACGGGCACCAACAGAACATCGCCGGCACGAGACTGACCGGACGATTCAGAACCTGACCCGAATGTCATTGCGAAATCCTTTGTAATTGCGCCTGGCCGTGTCACGCCTTCTGGAAGATCAGCGCGGATTCTCACTCGTTTATCCCTGCGCAAGCAGATAAATTGCTGCCAGGGCAAGCAGAAAATAGGGAACAAGCACCGCTGCGCCAGCGTAATCCTTAGCCATGCGTTGTCCAAAAAATAGGGCCAGGATTGCGACTGCGGCAAGCACCGCGCCGTAGAATCCGACAGTTGGATCTCCAAAAAGAATTACAAGGATGCAGCCGACCGCACTTAGCGTGCCGGCTACGAGTCTCCAGGACTGTGATGGCAGTCAGCAATAACGGAACCAACACCGCCAGCGGACTCTTTGCGAAATGTCCTTTTAGCCATTCGAGGTTTCCGCGTCGGTCGACAATCTTATCAATCCCCGATTGGAGGAAGAGAATCGCCAGAAAAGCAGTAGCAAGAATCCGCATCACATAAATGGCTTCGGCGGATACGTGTAAAACTGCTATCACGATTCCAGTTTAGATGAACTGATACAGCTTTGTCGATGCCGCTCATCATGGGGCAAGAAAAACAGGGACGCGGTTTCCCGCGTCCCTGTTCGTAGAACTACGTTGTGACTTTGTGATTGTTACGGACCGACGTGCGCGTAATACGCAAAGTGCAGGTCGTTCTCCATCGGGCCATCGAGATTAATCCAGCCCTGGACCGTGGCTCCTAACCCTGCATTGACAGTCACCGTGAGTGTGGTCGATCCCTCGGCTGGAACCGTAACGCTGGGCTCGACAGTGATTCGATCATCACCCGGAGTGATAGTTCCGGCGTTGTATGCAAGGGGCACCGTGTTGTTAAATGTGCTCGGAGTGAATTTCAGCTTCGAGACGGCGAATGTCTGATCAGTCGTGGTTGGGTTATACAGTGTGATCGTTACCGAAGTCCCATGACCAACGGTTACACGCCCGAAACTTGCCGAGACCGGATCCATCCACGTCGTGGCGTCCGCAGCCACGGAGAGGTTCTCGCGCCCACCGCCCTGCGCTGTTGGGCCGACGTCGTGCGTGCCGGTAATGGCATCCGTGACCACCAAATCGGCGCGGTTTACGAGCGCTGACTTAACCCGCGCGGGCGACCAGTCGTTATGCAGCTGCAGCAGCACTGCTGCCGAGCCCGCAATGTGCGGCGTCGACATCGACGTGCCGCTGAAGAACGCCCAGGGAGCATCAGTTCCGTCACCGATAGTAGTGCATGGGAAGGTTGTGCCGACGCACGTAATGGAGCTTAGGACATTCACGCCAACTGAGGTCACGTCAGGCTTGGCTGCGAAGTCAACAGCCGTCGGGCCCTGGCTGCTGAAGCCGGCCAGAATGTCCTGATTAGGAGTGATGAACTCTTGGAATGTCGCCACTGCTGATGCATCCGGTGGATTTGCGGCGCGCAGTGCTGCCCCTTCGTTCTTGCCGATCATAACGGCCGGCAGATCATCACCACCGCCACCGTCCTTGGCCATGGCGGTCGGGTCCCCGGCGACGTTGTTGATCACCACGACGCCTACGGCGCCGGCCGCGATTGCGTTGCGTACCTTCGTGCTAAATGTGCAAGCGCCGCGGTCGACGACCACGAGTTTGCCGGAAGCCTCTGGATCGACGCTGCCGCAGGCATTGAGCTGGCTGTTAAACCACAGGTCGAACGAGCCGGTAGGCAACGGCGGAAAATCACCCACAGCCGCGCCGATCGTTGTTCCGCCGCCTGCCGGATAGGTGAACGGTTGGCCGACGAAGTGTTTGTTTGTGCTGGCAGCGACTGTGATGATTTTGCGCGCCCGCCCGGGGGACTCAAGCGTGCCTTGCCCGGGGCCGCTATTGCCGGCTGCCACGGCCACTACCACACCGGCGTCGACTGCATTGTCGAGTCCAATTGCCAGCAGATCGTTGTTACCATGATAGCTGCCGCCCAGCGACAGATTGAGAACATCCATGCCGTCCTCTATTGCTGCATCAACCGCGTTCAGGATGTCTTCACTGCGAGCGTTATCGACCTGACCTGGGAAAACATTGTAATTGCCCAACCATGCGCCCGGAGCGATGCCCGACATGTCATCGATTTCCACCTCGTTCGCGACAGCAGTTTTGCCGGTTACGCCAGCCGCAATACCGGCCGTGTGTGTGCCGTGATCCTGGATCGCCTCGGCATCGAGACCCTGCTGGTGGGCTTTGTTATAAAAAACTTTCGCAACAATAACTTTTTCCGAGACGTACTTGCAGTCCTGATCCTGATGGTGCGAATTGCTGTCTGCCGCATCGCATTTCGGAAAGCCTGCTGGATAGGTAAAGCCGGTTGGATCGAAGAACGGATGCGTTTCGTCGATACCCGTATCGATGTCACCGATTTTGATGCCGGCACCGGCAGTCGCTCTGCCGCCAGCGGCAGTCCAGGCAGCCATTGCATTGATGATCTTGTAGCTCTCGCTCAGAGTAGGGTGGTAAAGCGCGTTGTACTGGGCGCTCTGCACCATCGGCGCGGCTGCAATTGTCGCCAGCGGCGTGCCGTTGAGTTTCACCGCCACTGCGTTGAGCGAGACATCGTACTCGCTCGTTACCTTTGCGCGGGGAGCGTTTTCTCGCAGCCACCGTTTAAATTCGTTGCGTTTCGCATTCAGCTGTGCCCGATACGATCTTACTGCCTGGCCTTTGAAATCGATTTTTCTGCCGTGTGGCGGCTTGGTCGCAGGATTCGTACTTATGGGATCACCTCTTAGTTGCACGATGGCACTCGTGTTATCCACGTCCGGTCCCCTGTCGAAGGAATCGGCGTTTGCATTCGGTCTAGTGGTTGCTCGATTTCCGACGCCAAAAGCGATCATGCTCAAGGCGATGGAAGAGAATATCAGCAGTGTTACCAGGATTTTTTTCATAGATGTTTTGAGTAGATACGTGTGAGTTGAACTTTGACCCTTCGGGACAGTGTCAAGGTTGTCAACCCTATTTACGCATAGAAGGTTTCCCTAGGGATAATTCTGTTTCGGCTCTGCGAAGGTCCCGACAATCGACTATAACAACATTCAGTCGCCCTGGGCCACTGCGTCGGCAAAGGCAATGTTGCCACCTTCAAGATCAAGTTCAGCTTCAGCTGGAGTCCCGAACACGCGCGCCCGGTTCTCATCGAATTCTCCTTCCCAGCGGGCGACTACAATCGTCGCCAGACAGTTGCCAATCACATTCACGCAGGTGCGTGCCATGTCCATCAGTTCGTCCACGCCGAAAATAATCGCAACCCCGATTGGACCCAGACCGGCTGGCAGAAAGCTGTTAAGAGTCCCGAGCAAAATAACGAGCGATGCGCGCGGGACGGCTGCCACGCCTTTGGAGGTTAACATGAGTGTTATCATCATTACTACCTGTTGACCAAAGCTCATGTGCCAACCCGTGGTCGTTTCAGCAGCTTGCGCCACGAACACTGAAGCGAGCGCAAGATAAAGTGTCGAGCCGTCGAGATTAAACGAGTAACCCGTCGGCATGACGAATCCCACGATGTGTCGCGGCACGCCCAGGCGTTCCATCGATTCCATCGCCTTCGGCAACGCCGACTCGCTGCTCGTCGTCGCAAATGCAAGGGCCGCGGGCTCGCGCACCGCCCGCACGAACTGCCGCAACGGAATCCGCGCGATCCAGATCACCAGTCCGAAAACTGACAAGATGAAGATTGTGAGAGCGAGATAAAGCGAACCAATCAACTTGCCCAGGTTCAAGAGCACGCCCGGGCCTTGCGTGCCAATCGTGTGCGCCATTGCAGCGCCGACACCTACTGGCGCAAACATCATCACGTAGTTGGTAAACTTGAACATCACCTGCGAGAGGCTGTCCATCGCCCGGACAATTGGCTTTCCTCTTTCTCCAATCGCTGCGACCGCCAGAGCGAATAGCACGCTGAACGCAACGATCTGCAGAACATCGCCATGTGCCATGGCCTCGATGACACTGGAAGGAAACACGTGCACGATGGTTTCGACCCAGGTTTTCGGATGACTTTGGCCGATTGTCTTGAGGACGTCGGTATTCGTAGCAACAAGAGTTACCCCGGCGCCGGGCTTTGTGAGATTGACGACTGCCAATCCAATGAACAGCGCTGCGGTAGTGACGATCTCGAAATAGATCAGCGCCTTGATTCCCATCCGCCCTACTTTCCGGAGCGCCCCGGCGCCGGCGATTCCCACCACGATGGTCGAGAACACTAGCGGTGCGATGATGGATTTGATCAGGTTAATGAAGATGTCGCGCAAAAAATAAACCGCATCGCCCCAGCTGGGCCGCAGCCATCCCACCAATGCGCCTACGACCAACCCGATCATGATTTGCACCGTCAGTGAAGGCCGATACCAAGGCCGACGCGTCGATGGAGAACCTGTTGCGGTCATCGCTTCCGTCATTAACACAAGGAGTGACGGCTTCCCAGCCGTCAATTGACCTCGACGGCTGCCCAGGCCGTCGTTTCTTGATCGGCTGATCAGTCGATCAAACGCCTATTGATCTCGTCGTAAGCGTCGATTCTGCGATCACGGAGAAACGGCCAGTGCGTCCGCTGTTCATTAACGCGGCTCCATTCCACGTCTGGCCGATACGATTTCTTCTCGATCCACCGAGCCCTTCGCGATGATCTCGCCGTCGGGTCCACACAGAAAACTTTGGCCCCAAAATTCGATGCCTTCTCCACCGGCAGGCGTTTCGTGGCCCACGCGGTTCGCGACCGCGACGTAACACCCATTGGCAATCGCATGGCTGCGCTGAATCGTTTCCCATGCCGAATGTTGGGCGGCTCCGAATTCCTCCTTCTCACTTGGATGCCAGCCGATCGCTGTTGGATAAAAAATAATTTCTGCTCCGCGCAACGCAGTGAGACGCGCCGCTTCCGGATACCATTGGTCCCAGCAAACACAGACACCGATCTTGCCGTGTCTGGTTTGCCATGATCGAAATCCGAGATCGCCGGGGGCGAAATAAAATTTTTCGTGATACAGCGGATCATCAGGAATATGCATCTTGCGATATTTGCCGAGGAGCTTTCCATCGGCGTCGATGATGGCTGCCGTATTGTGGATAAACCCCCGCGCTGCGCCTTTCGAAAAGCGATGCAACAATTACTGTGCTGGTTTCGCGCGCTAGTTCGCCCAAGGCCGCTGTCGAATTTCCCGGGACTTCCTCGGCCAATTCGAAATTCTTGTGATCCTCAATCTGGCAAAAATATTGGGACCGAAAAAGCTCCGGCAGGCAGACGATACGTGCACCTTCGTTTGCTGCGTCGCGAATGAATTCGAGCGCACGCGCGAAATTCTTCTCAGGCTCCGGAGCAGCACTGCATCTGGACGAGGGCAATCTTTGTTCGTTCCGAGTTCATAACAGCGGACTGTCATTAACACCGGGCTTTAGACCGGTGTCGACCATAACGCAAGCGCTCCAGCCGTTTCAACGGCTTACGTCAGCGGTATCCTGGAAGCCGTTGAAACGGCTTGTGATAATGCACGGGCGCAGTCACTTGGCTCAAGCCAGGTGTCACGAAAATTATTTCACCGAGTCAGCCGGCACGATTTTGATACTCTCAATCACCACCCGTTTGGTTGGCTTGCTCATCTCGCCCATGCTGTTCTTGGTGACCGGCATATCGCCGATTTTCTCCAGCACTTCGTCGCCCTTAATCAATTTGCCGAATGTCGTGTATTGATGGTCGAGCCGGTGCACCGGGGCAAGGCAGATGAAAAATTGCGAGCCGGCGGAATCAGGATCCGGTCCGCGTGCCATGGAAATGACGCCCCGATCATGACTATGCTCGTTAAACTCTGCCTTAATGTTGTAACCCGGCCCGCCCTCACCGTAGCTGTTTTCTTTTGCCGGATCTTTCGAGTTCGGATCGCCGCCTTGAATCATGAATCCTTTGACGATCCGATGAAAAATCGTCCCGTTGTAAAAACCTTGCTGCGCCAGTTTTTTGAAGTTGTCGATCGTGTTCGGTGCGGCATCAGTCCAGAACTGCACTACCATGTCGCCTTCGCTGGTCTTGATTACTGCAACCTCGTTTGATGAATTCATTGGACTCTTGTCCTCTTTCTTTTCATCGGCGGCAAAAACTGCCGAACTCAACAGCATGAGGGTGATCACTAGAAATTTCATAGAGATAGAACGAATTGTCATTGGGGTTGAGCCATTCACATTTGATATTCCTGCAGGCTTCGCACTTGAAGTTTTCGTTTTTGCAGCGAGCGAATGCCATTGGCGCTGGCCAGCGCCGCGCGCACCGTCGTCATGATCGGAATCTTAGCGGCAAGCGCTGCATTGCGAATAACGACTTCGTGTTCGCGCGGGATTTTCCCGCTCGGAGTGTTGATGATGAAATTGATGTCACCGTTCTTGATGCGATCGAGAACGTTGGGGCGTCCCTCATGAATTTTGAAAACCTTGGTCACTTTGATTTTCGCGCTGGTCAACGCTTCTGCCGTTCCGCTGGTGGAAACAATTTCAAACCCGAGTTTCAGAAATTCGCGCGCCACGGGGATGATCGCTTCCTTGTCGGCGTCTTTGACGCTGATGAAAACTCTTCCGCCTTTCGGCAACGGCGGCGGCGCTGCCATCTGCGATTTGGCATACGCAAGGCCCAGGTCGACATCGATGCCCATCACTTCGCCGGTCGATTTCATCTCCGGTCCGAGTGAAATATCAAGGCCCTCGTAGCGTAGGAACGGAAACACCGCTTCTTTCACGGAAAAATGTTTCGGAACGATTTCTTTCGTGAATCCCAGTTCGCTCAATGACATTCCGCTCATTACCTTTGCGGCTATCTTTGCCAGCGGGACACCAATCGCTTTGCTGACGAACGGAATGGTGCGCGATGCGCGCGGATTCACTTCCAAAACGTAAACTTCGTCGTCCTTTACGGCGAATTGCACGTTCATCAGACCGCGCACATTCAACTCGCGCGCCATCGCCTTGGTCGCGAAGGAAATGTCGTCGAGAACTTTTTGCGATAACGAAAATGTCGGGATCACGCACGCGCTGTCGCCACTGTGAATTCCCGCTTCCTCGATATGCTCCATGATTGCGCCGATGACAGTCGTTTCGCCGTCAGAAATGCAATCGACATCGACCTCAATCGCATCTTCCAGAAAGCGATCGATCAGCACCGGGCGATCGGGCGTTACTTCGGTCGAATTTGTCATGTAGCGTCTGAGATCGGTTTCGCTATAAACAAGCTCCATCGCGCGGCCACCGAGAACGAAACTTGGCCTAACGAGCACAGGGTAGCCGATATTTCTGCGCTATCAGGACCGCTTCTTCCGTGCTCGTCGCCGATCCGTTGGGAGTTTGGCGCAAGCCAAGTTTGTCCAGCATCGCCGCAAACAGCTTTCGGTCTTCCGCAGTCTCGATGCTTTCAGGCTGGGTTCCAAGAATCGAAACGCCTGCTGCCTTCAATCCACTGGCCAGATTCAACGGCGTTTGTCCGCCAAACTGAACGAAAACGCCTTCCGGCTTTTCCTGGTCGTGGATGTTGAGTACGTCCTCAAGAGTTAACGGTTCGAAATAAAGTTTATCGCTGGTGTCGTAGTCGGTGGAAACGGTTTCCGGATTCGAGTTGACCATGATGGTTTCGAATCCGAGCTCACGCAGGGCGAACGCTGCGTGCACGCAGCAGTAATCGAATTCAATTCCCTGGCCGATCCGGTTCGGTCCGCCGCCCAGGATCATGATTTTGCGTTTGTCGCTCTCGCGCCGTTCGTTCTCGTCGCCATAGGTGGAGTAATAATAGGGCGTATATGCCTCAAACTCCGCCGCGCAGGTATCCACCAGGCGATAGGTGGGGGTGATGCCTAACGATTTGCGTTTCGCGCGAATCTTGCCTCTCGACTGTGCCGCTCGCCACGGCCAGTTGTCGATCAGAGAAACCGAGCTTTTTTGCGCGGAGTAAGCGCTCGCGTTGTGACTCAGGCATCCTGCCTGTAGGCGTCACGCATGCTTCCAGCTTGCGCCAACTGTTCGTCTGGCGCGAGGATATGCCTTTCTTGCAGCACAAATTCGGTGTCACGCAGTTCGGGCTTTCTCTGGGTTTCCGGTTATATACCTGCGCCAATTGAGCAATTCTTCCCAATCCCGCACGATCTGATCATAGCTCTCGTCATCCAAAGCTCTTCCACGACGGCTCGTGACGCGATTGATTTCATTCGCAGTAAAGGATTTCCACGAATGAAGAATCTCGCTGAGCGAATTGTTGCCCTTTGCGGCTGAACAAGCACGTGCACGTGATTGGGCATGACCACGAACGCATCGAGATGATAACGTTCGCCGTCGAAAAGCCGCAACGCGTCTACGACAATTTCAGCCGCATCTGAGGTTCACGCAATAGACAGCTGCCGTGTCCCTGGTCGAGCCAGTCTTCGCGCTCCTCTACGAAATCGACGTATGAAATTCGCGCTCGGTTTTCCAGTTCCATGGTTTCGGATGAAATTTCATCCAAGCGTCTTATTCTTCGCTCCATCTTGAAGGAGTTTTTGCGGAACCGAATCGGCGAAGCGGAAGGTCACGAAGTACGTTGCTTCGCTGTTGTTCGCGATGCGGCAAGGTTGCGCCGTCGCTGATTCGATCTCGCCGTGCGGATCGAATGCTTTGAAAGCGATGATGCAGCAGGATGCTTGCTCGACGAAACAGGCTGGAAGCCTCTGTTACGCTTCGCGGCGTGCGTCAACTCAGGGATTCTCTCTGACCCGACGCGCATACTTCCAGCTTGCCCCGCTTCTTCCACAAGCTGCTGCAGATTTCGCAAAAACCATCGGTCGATTTTGGTGAGCTCGTAAATCTCATCAATCGTTGCGCCCTTTTGGAATGCTCTGGCGATGTAGAAAATTCGTCCGGCGTTCGGGATCGCCAGTTTCAGCCGAAGCGTTTCGATATCGACATCTTCATCTGCGCCGTCGCCTAACAAGCCGAAGCGCTTGATCTCAAGGCTGCGCAGCGCTTTTTGCATTGCTTCCTTGAACGTGCGCCCGATGGCCATCGCTTCGCCGACACTTTTCATCCGCGTGGTAAGCGTCGCGTCCGCCTGGGGAAATTTTTCGAAGGTAAAGCGCGGCACTTTCACTACGCAGTAATCAATAGTCGGCTCGAAGCAGGCCGGTGTTTCCCGCGTGATGTCGTTTCTGATCTCGTCGAGCGTGTAGCCGACCGCGAGTTTTGCCGCAATTTTTGCAATTGGAAAACCGGTCGCTTTCGATGCCAGCGCACTGGAACGCGACACGCGCGGGTTCATTTCGATCACCACCATGCGCCCCGTTTCAGGATGCACAGCAAACTGAATATTCGACCCGCCGGTCTCGACGCCGATCTCACGAATCACCGCGAAGGCGGCATCGCGCATCATCTGGTATTCTTTGTCGGTGAGCGTTTGCACCGGTGCGACGGTGATGGAGTCGCCGGTGTGCACGCCCATTGGATCGAAGTTCTCGATAGAACAAACGACCACACAGTTGTCCATGCGATCGCGCATCACTTCCATCTCGAATTCCTTCCAACCAACCAACGATTCTTCGATCAACACTTCGCGGACCGGTGAAAGATCAAGGCCGCGTCCGGCGATGACATCCAGTTCCTCCCGGTTATAGGCGATCCCGCCGCCTGCCCCGCCCAAAGTGAATGCCGGACGAATGATCAGCGGAAATGTTCCAATGTCAGCGACGATTTTGTCGAGTTCGGCAAGGGAACGTGCCACTCCCGAGCGCGGTACGTCGAGCCCGATGCGCAACATCGCTTCCTTGAACAACTGGCGGTCTTCGCCTTTTGCGATCGCCTGCGCGTTGGCACCGATTAATTTCACGCCATGCCGTGCCAGCGCGCCATTTCGGTTCAATTCCATCGCGGCATTCAGCGCGGTTTGCCCGCCAAGCGTCGGCAAAATCGCGTCCGGCTTTTCGCGTTCCATGATCGCCTCGATCACCTCAGGCGTGATCGGTTCGACGTAAGTGCGATCGGCAAATTCCGGATCGGTCATGATGGTGGCCGGATTGGAATTCACCAGCACGACTTCGTACCCTTCCTCGCGCAGCGCCTTGCACGCTTGCACGCCGGAATAATCAAATTCGCAGCCCTGCCCGATCACGATTGGACCGGAACCGATGAGAAGGATCTTTTTGAGCTCGTTATTCCGCGGCATCTGCGCGGCGAAGGTAACTTAGGCATCCTGCCTGACAAGTCGAGCAGGCTTCCAGCCTGGAGTTTGCAGCGAGCAGCCAGGATGGCTACTCGACGGGACAGGCAAGATGCCTGTGTTACGCGGCCGCCATGCGCTGGCGATCGAGCCATACCTTGCAAATGCTTTTGATCCGTGTGAGCACGTAATAAGTCGTCTGACTGCGAAGCCGCACCAGTTCCGTACCGACGATGCGCGTCACGAAATCGCTGGGAAGATCGAGAATTTCCTGCGGTGTTGCGCCTTCGAGACCTTTGCAGAGAATCGAGGCCATGGATCGGGTGAGCGTTTGTACTTCGGGGCCAAGCGTCATGCGAATATGCGCCCCGCCGCTTTCGTCCACGCGCAGATAAACGCCGACAGTGTCGGTGCATTCCTCGTCCTTGCGTACATCAACCAGATCAAAATTCTCGCCCTCCCGCGGTTCCCGTTTCTTGGCGCCGTCGGCGTATGAAACGAGCGTCTCGCGCCGTTCGTCTTCAGGCAGCGATTCAAAGAGATTGATGATCTGGTTCAGCTTAGTCGGATACATTGACAGTCAGAATTTACTGAGAAATTACTCACGCGACATTGCAAATCTGATTCCGAGGAATGCTTTGTGATTGGTGAGATTGGTTTCGGAAGCATAAACTCGAGGTGTTTGACATGATCAAGGAAAACGAATCCGTCTAGTCAGCAACACACCTGACGAAAGTGGGCTCAGGGTTCTCCTTTTGCAATATCTTCCGTTGAGGTCACGTTCGCTGCAACCCGCTTAGAATGTTGATTGAGGTGCGTATGCCGGTCGAACAGAAGGAATGTGGCGCCAGTAAACTTCGCGACGTTCGAAAGGCATGAGGACGTACCTCAGATGACCAACGGCAGCACATCGGAAATCTGATCGGCGCTTGGCTGCGCGCTGCCATCGGTGGATACGCCTTAGCGGCACCGATACCCTGCAATTGACAACCCACGTACAGAGCCGAAATAGTATCGGCGTGCCTATTGCTGAACAGACTCAAACGGTGACACGGCCGTCGGCCACCTACGTGGTGTTGCTCCATGCGCGGAAGCTTTTGTTGCGCGAGCTGGCGCAGACGCCCGATCGTCCGACCTTGCTGTTTCTGAGCCGCTATGTCCTTACCCTGGTACCATTGACGGTTGCAGGGAGCGTGCTGGTTTGGTGGCCGCATCCGTTCGCGTTCGTGTTGTTCGCCGTTGTTGCGGGGTTCACGCAGAATGCGCTCGGCATCCTGATGCACGAGGGCAGCCACCACTTCTTTCATCGAAATCGCAAGACGAACGACATCCTCGCGAACGTTTTGGTGTGTCTTCCGATCTTTAACACCGTGCAGGGCTACCGGAGCCAACATTTCGAGCATCACCGGCACTCGGGCGAGGAGATCGATCCGTATCACGAGCTCTACGGCGGGTACAAGGCGAGCGAGGACGTCATCAAGGCGCTAGTGGCGGATGTTCTCGGCCTCACGGCTATTCGGTCCTTTTTGAAGCGCTATACCGATGGGACGCGTTCCGCCCGCGACCAGGCCAGGTGGTCCATCTTCGCCTTAATCGGTGAGCAGGCTGCCATCGGCGTCTTGTTATGGTGGCTCACGGGATCCCCACTTGCATGGCTGTTTCTGTGGGTGCTCCCGCTGATGACGATTCCATTCGTCATCAACCGCATGCGGACCTTCGTGGAGCACTACCCCGGCTTCGAGGCGCTGCCCGCAAACCGAACCACTCTAGTCGGGATTCTCGAGTACTTCTGCGTGGCGCCGTACGGCTACAGCCACCATTTCGAGCACCACTTCGCGCCAAACGTGCCTTACTACAGGCTCGCGTGGGCCCACGCCTACCTCAAGAACCACGGCATCGAGCTGCGGTCGTCCCAATACAACAGCACCGGTTACTTCCGCACCTTCTGGCGCATGATGAAGGAGCTCAGCGCGCGGGCGCGCGGCTTCGATGAGTGACGCGTGTGGGACGTCGGTCGAGGTCGAGCCGACAGCATGCGCGGTGTGCGGCGATAAGGGCGAGACACCGGTCGCGAGCGGGCGCGACTACGAGTACTACTCTTCAGCCGACACGTTCACGTTTGTGCGCTGCCGGTCCTGCGCGCACGTATTCCTAAATCCACGTCCAACCAAGAGTATGGCGCGAGTAATCTACCCCTCTAACTACTACACCGTCTCGGGTGCGCACCACTCTGCCTTTCTGTCGCTTTTGGGGCGCATCAAAGACCGCGTCCTGCTGCGACGTCTCGAACACGTGCTGCCTTCGTTACCACCGTCCGGACAGGTGCTGGAGATCGGAGCCGGCGACGGTTCGCTTCTCCTGGCGTTGCGCACGGCACGGCCTGATGCGCGGCTATTTGCGCTGGATTTGCGGTTCGCCCCGGATCGGGCGCGCGCGCTCGAAGCTCGGGGCATCCAGTGCATAGAGGGGCTCCTGGAAGACAGCTCGTTGCCGTCTGGCTGTGACCTTGTCATCATGAACCAGCTGATCGAGCATCTCTGGGAGCTCGATGGTGGAATGAGGAAAATCAGCGGTGCGGTTCGGAGGGGAGGTCTGGTCTCGATCGCGACCCCCAACCTGGCTGGCTACGATCGTCGCTGGTTCGGTCGGACAGCTTGGGGCGGCTATCACTTCCCGCGTCATTTGAATCTGTTCACACCCGAGAGCCTCGGTCGGCTGCTCGAGCGCTACGGTTTTCGTCCAGTGTCGCACGCGAATCTCGCGGCGCCTCTCGTCTGGCTGGCGACGTCGCAGAACATTGCGGGCGGGTACGGGGTGCGCGCTCGCTGGTTCCTCACGGAATCCAACTTGGCGCTCCTCGCAAGCTTTACTGCGTTCGATCTGCTCATGAGCGCGTTCGGACGATCGACGTCGAACCAGCAACTCACCGCGATTCGTGGATGAGTTGCAGCGCTCGCCTTTCGGAGCTTCGTCCTCTATCCGGTTCGCACCACCAATAACCAAGGCACGTGTCAGAAGGCCGAAAAGGAAGCGCAAATTCCCACTGCAAGATTCGCAATGCTCATGATGCTTAAAGCCTAGTAGGAGTCCCAACAGTAATTGAGAGCTGCGCCACAATTGAAGTTTGCCATTAAAGAATAGGAAGCAGCGAAATCCCTGCTTCGGCTTTGCTCGGCGAAGCGTTTGTGTCTAATTGCCACATGAAAACTCCGATTAAAGTTGCTGTGACCGGCGCGGCCGGGCACATCGGTTACGCGCTTCTGTTTCGCATTGCCTCCGGACAAATGTTCGGGCCTGATCAGCCGGTCAAACTTCATCTGATCGAAATCCCTGCCGTGCTTAACGCACTGGAGGGTGTGGTAATGGAATTGGACGATTGCGCGTTCCCGCTGGTTGAATCGGTGGTGCCGACGGTCGATCTGAATGAAGGGTTTCGCGACATTAATTGGGCGTTATTGGTCGGAAGCGTTCCGCGCAAGGCGGGCATGGAACGCAAGGACCTGCTCGGGATCAACGGCAAGATTTTTATCGGACAAGGTCAGGCGATCCAAAAAAACGCGGCGGCCGATGTGCGCGTGCTCGTAGTCGGAAATCCGTGCAACACGAATTGCCTGATCGCCATGAACAACGCGAAAGAAATTCCGCGCGATCGTTGGTTCGCCATGACGCGATTGGACGAACACCGCGCCCGCGCGCAACTGGCGCACAAGGCGCATGTGAGCATTCGTTCCGTCACGGACATGACCATCTGGGGAAATCATTCCGCGACGCAGTATCCGGATTTCTACAACGCGAAGATCGACGGCCGTCCCGCGAACGAAGTGATCGGAGACGAGAAATGGCTGAAGGATGACTTCATTAAAGCGGTCCAACAGCGCGGCGCCGCAGTGATCAAGGCCCGCGGGCTTTCTTCGGCCGGATCTGCCGCCCACGCGATCGTCGATACCGTGCGTTCGCTCACCAACGATACGCCTGGTGACAACTGGCACAGTGTCGCGGTTTGTTCCGACGGAAGTTACGACGTCGAGAAAGGATTGATCTCGTCATTTCCGGTTCGTGTCCGTGCCGGCAAATGGGAAATCGTGCAGGATCTTCCAATAAACGATTTCAGTCGCGAGAAAATCGATGCGTCGGTGGCGGAATTAAAAGAAGAGAAATCGCTCGTTAGCGAAATGTTGTAGCCCGTTTGTATGAAAGACCGGCCTCCATGCCTCGTCGGCTATCACGGGTGCGGGCGAGGCGCCGGAGTAAAGGCGGGCGTAGCGTGAGGGCTTGGCGGAGCGGACGGCACTGGGCGCGGCGCCGGCGTAATGCGAGGTCTCGGAGTCGGTGGTTGACACGGAACAGCGTTCGCACAAACTGATAGTAACCGTGTCAACGCGCCAGCCTTCGCCGGAGCCGCTGTTGTCGCTGGCCATTCGCCAGCGGAACCTGGCGCCTGGGGGGAGGGATGGCAGGTGGACCACTGTACATGATGAAACCCCCCGAATTGCCGCTCCACGCCTGACGACCTGCGATCGGACTACCCCGATCGGTACTGATTGTGCGGTTATAACCACCGATGCTGAAGCTGCCGCCAATGGCAAGAATGTCTTGAAATGTATTTCCACCATCAAAGCTCATCTCCAGCACACCTCCATCGAACCCAACATTTGGATCCACGTCCGACGCTTCGAGATTGAAATTGTGCTCGAAGGTCAGCTGTACTCCAGTCCCCGAAACGGGAAAGTGCAGCGAGTCGAGCCGTTTGTCGCTTACGACAGCCTGGATCATCAACGAACGCAGCATTGGGCAGTGTAGTCCGCAGGTGGACATCGGTAGCCCGGAATTAGATGTGACCCAGAGCGGCGGCGGTCCCAAGGCGTTGGTCGCTAGCCAGTCTGGCGGCAATACTGGCGGAGTCACATCATCGAAATTCTGAGCTAGAACTGCCAGTTGAGAACAGCGATCCGGGCATGGCGTCGGTCTAGGAATAGCGCAGACGGCAGAATCATCGACCCAACGATGCGTCGTCTTCACCAGAAGACGATCCAGTTGGGGTAATCGCGTGCGAGGAAACGACAAGCCCTGATACAACGATGATGGCGGCATTAACAAACTACGGAAAGCAGTTCTGCAATCGTCTCAGCGTGAACGAGGGCTTAACAGATTTCTGATCACAGTCGCAGATATACGCGTGATGCTTTTTACCATAGATTGCGGAGCGCTATCAACTTTTTCCGCCCATGTGATCGCATCATTCTCTTCGTCCGACGATGGTGAAAAGCGTGTGTGCTCGGCCGCGGTGAAACTGCTGGTGCATCGCCGGCTCCGAGGTCGCGAAATCCCATCACCGCCAGAAATTGGGTGAAAAATTGCGTGCTGAAATGCCACCATGTGTGCCAGGAGAAATTCTCCGGCGTCGGCGCCAGACGGCATACCGGCAGCGCCTTCCAAATCCGGATGGAACTTGTCAACGATGATGAGCGTCTTTGCTCTTTTCCCGCATTGCTCAACGATTCGGAGCGGGTCGCGGCAGTGGAGCAGCACTGCTCCCATCACCGCGATGTCGAATTCCCCGAGAGCTGCAGGCAAATTGTAAGCATCGCCGTAGTACACTTTGGCTTTGGATTGCAGAGCGGCATGACTAAACCAGTAGGAATTCTTCAGCTGTCGCATCACGATTCGACGCGGGCTGAACACTTCTTCCAATCTCGCAGCCGGATAGGGGACAAAGTCCCAGCCATGCTCCTCTGTGACTTCGACCGAGACCACGTCGGCTCCGCGTTTTTCCATCTCAAACGTCAGGAAACCACTGGCTGGACCAATTTCCAAAACCCGTTGACCGGCAAAATCGACTTTGCCGAGATATTCATCTACCCGTCCGCGCAAATCCCAGTCCCGCCCCTCTATGACTCCGTGACCGGGGAGTTCCATGGTGTGGTAAAAGTAACAGTCCGCGACGTTGCCGACGTTCAGTGGCGTCGCAAAAATCTCGTCGTTGCTTTTACGTTTTGATTGCATAAATGGCCGCCGACGCGGGGAAAATCAGAATCGTTAGGGAGATGATTCACGCTGATTCGCAAGAAATCTGCGCCATGTCACACAGTCATCGCGTTTCGTTCCAGGCTTCGGGGCAATGCATCAAGACGACACAGCCGTTTCATCTCTGGCCAACTCGCAATAGCCGTTCCTGAACGGCCACGGCATTCTGGATATCAGGAACCTTGGGTTTTCGTGACTCTTGCCACCGAAAAATCGTTTAAGTCTTAAAAAGTGTTTCTCGTAAGCATTGTAGCTGATAAAGGCGACCAAATAGGTGACGATGATCATGGACAAAAAAAAGATGATGTCTGCCAGGTAAGGATCCAGGACCCACTCCCGCAAGCGAGAAGGCAAATGAATATACCTAACCGCGAGCACCAATAGCGGAATATGGAACACATACATTCCGTAACTCTTCTGGCCCACTTCCCGAAGCACACGATTGCCCAACCAGCGAAATACTCCGCAGACTGCCAACGCCACAATGGCGCCAAAAAACAAGGCGACCGCTCCATGATAAAAAATAAGAGGCAACGGTACTCTCTGGAGACCGGGGATAGAAAAATGAACAAATGACGAGTATCGCACCAATCCCCAGCACAACCCGCCGTGCCGTCGGCACAACTGCATTCAAACGGCCGGACGATTCAAGACAGGCGAGCATTGCTCCGAGCGCCAGCGAATCCATCTGGCAGATCGTGAACATGGTAACCCAGTATAGATTGGCACCAGCTGCGTAGAAGACCAAGCGCAAGATCGGCGTCAATGCCACGATTCCGATGCAAAGTTTCAGCAGGCTTTCACGACGTAACGCCAACACAATGAACGGCCAAAAAAGATAGAATTGTTCTTCAACCGCAAGAGACCAAAAGTGTCCCAGGACCATCCAATCGGACGCGAAAAAAAAATGACCTTTAACGGCGGTTAGGATGTTGTAACTGTACGCCCAAAGCCATCCTTGATAATGTGCGTCCGCCAAAATGTGCGGCGTCGGAAAGATCGGAAGCAGCACCCAAAACTGTAGCGCCAGCACTCCGTAGTAGAGCGGAAAAATGCGTAATGTCCGGCGCGCATAAAAATTACGGAAGTAACCTGATTTATGTTTTTCTGAAAGCAGAATTCTGGTGATCAAAAAGCCAGATAGAACGAAAAAGAGATAGACGCCAAAACCTCCCTGATGAAGAACCTGCCATATCCGATGCGGCGATGCTTCCTTGACGTGCGCGAGCAGGACCATCAGTACTGCGATCGCTCTAAGACCGTCGAGCGCCGGAACATGCTGCGGCTTGAACGCTGTGGCATTGCCAGGCGGAGTTGCTAGTGTGATATGATTCAAAGCCGCTTATGTTCGATGATCAGAGCGCTCGCCATGAACGACAAAAGTTTGCATCTACGTGAAGGGCTCGACCATCCTTTGGACTAAACTTAGCCAGTGATAAAGAGCCACCATCAATTCCATATTTTACCCAGTTTAGAACCTGCGTCGGAATTCTCTATTCCCGGGGAATGGCGAAAGTCCCGACGCAGATCGGCGAAGGCTGTTTCCAACTCAGAAACGCCATCATCCATTTGAAATTCCACGAATAACTCAAAGCTCGCGGACAGGCAACACCCAACAATGGACCGTTTCGCTTCGCCCTGTCCCGCGTTGGCATCGACGAGGTGGCACCTCGCAGGGATTGTCGGTGCGTCCGGCTGTTAACGTCTGGGGTGCAGTACCGACGGTTCATCGATTCTGCCGCTCGCTCTTTTCACTGAGCGTTCGTTCCAGCACTGCATTCCAGGTAAGAGGCTTGTCCTTGAACCAGCTTGAATCGAATTTCGGCGCAGCAAAAAGCGCCCACGTCTGCCGCGGATGTTTCCAATCGAGAATTTCAAATCGCAGGTTCACCTCTGCGGCTGCCCGCTCCAGTGTAGCCGGCCGATAATTTACACACTCGGGATAGATCCAGCCGGTTTGCGCAGCGTCTTGCTCGCCGATTAGAAACGTGGCGACCAAAGCTCCATCTTCGGCCAACGAACGGGAGATTGCCGACAACCAACCTTTGATCAGATCGAGCCCACAATGGCTGAAGATCGATTGAGCAACTGCGAAATCGAAGGCGGTTTCCGCCTGCCTAATGCTCGTCGGCGATTCGGAAAAGAAAAACGTCGGACGTTTGATCTCCACCAGTGATTGCCCCAGTCTCCCGGTTGATTCCCTCTTCGACCAACCATTCGTTAGGCTCGACGCCGAAATATTTTCCCTGGTTCAGGTACGGAATCAGGAGCCGTCCGATCCGCAGTGAGCCGCAGCCTACATCCAGCAACGAATGATGCTGACGCAGTCCAAGCGTGGTGAGCAGATTGAAAGTCATCGCTGCGATCAGATCGTAATCTTCAGGCGGACCGACATAGGCACGGTAATGCGGGTCGCCAGGCTTGAGGCCAAGACCAAGATTTTCCCGATCGTCTGAAGTCATCTCTATTTTGAGTCCAACGATCGCAGCGTAGTGCGATCGAACATTTTCAGCGCGTCTTCAGGTTTATCGGGAAATCCTGTTACGCCGCGGGATCGGTCGAACTGACAGAGGCGTGTCGGCTTGCCGCTGTCGGAACGGAAAGACCCGAAGCTTATCGCCGTCGAGTGCATCGGTTGCGCCCGGCACCCGGCAGGCTTCCACCGCCAGGGCATACAAGCTGCTTCTGACTCCAGACGATGCGCGGACACAGTTCGCCAGCTCGTCAGGATCTTTCTCGCGATTGAAGAGCTGTTCGCGGCCGCCGTTCGCCATGAAAATGTATTTCCACTCACCCGTCAGGACCATGATTTTGAAATCGTGTGACCCCGGAATTTCGACCATCCCTACAAGATAATCGCGCGGGGCAGATTCACCTCGCAACATTTTCAAGACATCGATTCCTTCGCGCGCTTCGCATCGCCAGCAGCTGCGGTGGCAATGCCAAAAAGATCCGCGAGGCTGACCAATTCAGACCGCGCAGTTCCCGCTGGCAGCGTGGCCGGCCAGCTAAGCAGCAACGGAACGCGGCAGGCGGCTTCAAAGAAATTTTGTTTCTGCCAGCCGTGATGGTCACCCATCAAGTCGCCATGATCGGAGAAAAAACAGATGAGCACGTTCTCTGAGTTTCGGTCGCGCTTCGACTGCATCGAGAATTCGCCCGAGACAATAGTCCAGATAAGTGATCTCGCCGTAATAACGCGCCTTCACGATTTTAGTCAGTGCCGGATTGATGGCATCTGCCCAAATCGCGTGATCGCATGAAAGGAATTTCTTCGTCCAAGTGATCTTCCTCGATCTCGCCGAGGACAGGATCTGGCATTCGACCGGGATCATACATCCGGTTGAAAGGGATCGGCGGCGCGAATGGCGGATGCGGACCGATAAACGAAACGAATCCGAAGAACGGACGCGAATCGTCCGACGTTGCAATTTCCTCGATGGTGCGATCCGCCGTCCACCATTCGCCGCCTAAATTGGCCGGAAGCGGACTGCGCTGCGGAAGATAAAACATGTCAGTGCGTTCGCCCATGGGTTGCTCCAGGAAGTCGAATTCCGGATGCTCTCGCGCCAGCCACGAACCGTAATCGTCCCCTTCGCGGTTTGGCGGATGATACGTTTCCTCGCAGCGCCATAATTTTTCGAAACCCAGATCTTCGTTCCACGGATTGGTATGAAATTTTCCGACTCCAAAAGTCCGATACCCCAGGCGCGACATCGTTCGGGCCAGATAGGCTCCGCAACGCGCTTCCATATCCACGGCTTGGCCGTCAGCAGGATTTGCCTTGGCGTTACTGAATACGCGCGTCGTAGCCGGCTCGCATCCGGTGCGGATCGTATAGCGCGCGGCCACGCAGACGGGACACGTTGCGAATGCATTGCGAGAAACTGATTCCTCGTCGCACCAGCCGGTCCATGTTCGGCGTGTAAATCCGGGAGTTCCCGAGTGCAGCGATCGTATCGAACCGCTGCTGATCGGTCATGATGAACAAAATGTCAGGCCGCCGCATATGTCATTCCGAGCGAAGCGTGGCGAAGTCGAGGAATCCCGCGGAAGTGACGTAAAGGTTGCGCCACGGGATGTCTCGACTTCGCTCGACATGACAGATTGTATCTAGCCGTCTGCGAGCTCGCTCCCCGTCAGACGGCGAAACGCTTCGACGTATTTCGCGGAACTTTTTTCGATGACTTCCTTCGGCAGTCGCGGTGCGGGCGGAGTTTTATCCCAGTCGAGAGTTTCCAGGTAATCGCGCACAAATTGTTTGTCGAAACTAGGCGGGCTCTGCCCGACGGCGTACTGGTCCTTCGGCCAGAAGCGCGAAGAATCCGGCGTCAGGCATTCGTCGATCAAAAGCAAATCTTCGTCGACTGTGCCGAACTCAAATTTGGTATCCGCCACGATGATTCCGCACTGGTCGGCGTGATCGCGACCGCGCGAATAAATTTCCAGGCTCAACGTCTTTACGCGTTCAGCCAGTTCGTCGCCGAGAATCTCGGCGCATCGTTTCATGTCGATGTTCTCGTCGTGACCTGTTTCCGCTTTTGTCGCAGGAGTAAAAATTGGCTCGGGCAATTGCGATCCCAGCTTCAGTCCTGCCGGCAGCTTAATGCCGCAAACGCTCTGCGATTGCTGATATTCTTTCCAACCGGAACCAGCCAGATAACCCCGCACTACGCATTCCACCGGCAACGGCTTGGTTTTTTTGACGATCATCGAACGCCCAGCCAGTTGGTCACGGAAGGGTTGCAACTCTTCAGGGAACTCGTCGAACTTCGCTGTGATGAAATGATTTCGGATATCGTCGAATCGCTTGAACCAGAATGCGGAAATCTGATTGAGCACCGCACCTTTGTACGGAATCGGATCGGGCAGAATCACGTCAAAGGCAGAGATGCGATCCGTAACGACAAAGAGTAGTGTGTCGCCGAGATCGAACACTTCGCGGACCTTGCCGCTGCGCAGTTTTTTAATACCCGGGAGATCGATTGAGGAATGCGTGGCGATTTGCATGCACGAATGCTCAACGGTCATCGCATAACTTTCAACGCCCAATTCCGAATCCCTCGTTGAGCGTTGGACGTTGGACGTTGGACGTTGGACGTTGTTTCTCTTCATGGCCGGAATCGTAGTCAAACCGCGAGCGCGAATTTTGCACGGACACGATTGGGTGTTTTCGAGTGAAGTGCTCAAGGTTTTCGGAAATCCCGCGGATGGCGATGTGATTTCACTCAAGGACGGCAGGGATCATTTGATCGGGAGCGCCATTTACAATTCCAAGTCGCAAATTGTGGCGCGTCGTTTCTCGCGGCGACGGCAGGACCTTGATCCGGATTTCTTTCGGCGCCGAATCGCCCAAGCTTCCGAATATCGCGACCGGCGAAATATCGATCCAGAGATTGCGCCGCGTAGTGTGGAGCGAAAGCGACGGCCTGCCCGGCGTGATCATAGATCGTTATGGGGATCATTTCGTTTTGCAAACGCTCACGCTGGCGATGGACATGCGAAAGGATTTGATCACGGCTGCGATGGTCGATTTGTTCGGCGACATCGTCATCATCGAGCGAAACGATGCGCCGGTGCGCAAAGCGGAGGGACTGGAACTGCGCAATGGAGTGTTGCGCGGAACTCCGTCGCAAGTCCCGATCGAAATCGAAGGCGTGAAGGTCGAAATTGATGTTTTGCGTGGGCATAAGACCGGTTTCTATCTCGATCAAAGGCACAATTACGGTGCGGTCGCGGGCTACGCTCGAGAATCGGCGCGTCCTGGACTGCTTCACAAACCAGGGGGCATTTGCGTTGACATGCGCACGCGCAGGCGCAGCGGAAGTGACGGGCGTCGAAGAAAATTCCGAGAACATTGCCGCGGCAAAACGGAACGCTGCGCGGAACGGGCTAAACATCGACTGGGTGCAGCAGGATGTGTTTCAATTTCTGCGCGGAGCGGAAAAAGCGGATGCAAAGTACGATTTGATCGTTCTCGATCCGCCTTCATTTACAAGGACGAGAAGCGGACTGCGCGACGCGTTACGTGGCTATCGGGAATTGCACATGCGTGCCTTCAGGCTCCTATCGAAAGACGGATTGCTGGCGACATTTTCCTGCTCGCATCACGTCGATGACGCGTCATTTTTGCAGACAATTACCGAGGCGCTTGTGGAAGCGCGGCGCTCCGCACGACGATTGCGCCGGTTTGAGCAGGCGCCGGATCATCCGGTTCTGCCTACAATTCCCGAAACCGAATATTTCAGTTGGCTTTCTTCTCGAGATGATGCCAGGGCGCTAAAAAAGGGCACTTCGATAAAGCGTGGCGGCTACACAGATTTTTAGCGATTTAATTATTTAACGGTTTGACGATTTAACGCGTCGAAGCCAATATCCGCTACGACGAGCCTGAACGGCATCGCGACCATGGCAGAGAAAATTCGACCGGTTGAACAAATGCTCGACCTGACTGAGGAAGCACCGTCCGCCGAGCATCTCGACAATCAGGTGCAAAAGGCGCAGGAGCAACTGCTTCAACTCAAGCGCCAGCAGGAGCAGATCGAAAAGCAGAAGCGCGAACTGGAAGAGCTAAGCCGGCGTCAGGACGAATTGGAACACGGCCGGGGGGAAATGACCGATAAGCTGACGCGCGCGTTGGTTGTGCTGGAACGCGAGGCGTATAATGCGCAAAGCAGGCTGGAACAAATCCGCGTAGCGCGTGAAAGTTTCGCCCAGCATTTGGAATTGGTAGAAGCAATCGATCCGAGGAACTGGAATCCATCGGATTTGCACAAGGAACTGAGCCGGGCTTTGAGCACCGTGGACGACGCGCGCACCGAGTACAATGAGCACCGCAGCCGATTGCAGGCAGCTGGCGGCGGTAACGGCGATGCGGCGCTGCCTGATACGGCGCCGGCCGTTTACGAGAATAATGATGGACGTTCGTTCTCCGAATGGTTGCAGATTGGCCTCGCGCTCAGTTTGCCGCTGATCATTTTTGGCCTTGTTGCCCTTGCAATTTTCTTCTGGATGGCCAGCCGGTGATGGCGATGTTTCGGCGTTCGCGCAAACCGGCCCCGCCGCTTCATCGCAGGCAACAAGAGATAGCACGACAAGAAGCGGAACTTCGTGAGAAGGTCCAAACTCTCGAACGTCTAGTCACACAGACGTCGCCTCCTGCGGAGAGCAAGTCGTCAGTAGATGTTCCGGAACGCGTACCGGCAGGCACTCCCATTGAAAGGCGATTTCATGTGTCGATCGCCATGGACGCTCCGCAAATGGTTGAAACTGACGAAAACCTCGCCGGCCTCGAGCGTTGCGCAAGGAACGACGACAGGGGCAGATCGTTTTTCTGTTTCTTTTAGCCGCGCTCGCAATCGCAGTGATGTGGCTCATTAGCCACCTGCATCCTTGAAGCGTCTGCCATGCCTGCAAGTTCGGATCTCGATGTGGCGTACGTTGCACGGACTGGCACGCATCAAATCTGACAGAAGACGAGGCGAAAACCTTTCAGAAACAGCTCGATGACGTTTTGAAATACGTGGAGAAACTTCGCGAGCTGGATGTCAGTGGCTTGGACGCAGCAGCGCATGCGCTTACGTTTTTTAACGTGTTCCGCGAAGGACGAGTCGCACGACTGGTTCACGGCAGAGCAGGCCCTGAGCAACGCGCCGCGGCAGGCGAAACGGCCTTTTCATTGTCCCAAAAGTCGTGGAATGACCGGGAAGGATTTGCTGGCGCTGAGCATCGCCGATCTGCAGTCGCTATTGCGTCGCCGCGAAGTTTCCCCGCGCGAAGTGATCGATGCGTTGCGGGAACGTATTCAAGCGGTCGATCGAGATATTGGCGCTTATCTTTGGCTCGACATCGAAGCTGCCGTCAAAGAGGCGGAGCACGCAGACGTCGATCTTCCTCTCGGCGGCGATTCCGATTGCGATCAAAGACATCATCAACGTGATGGGTCAACCGTGTACGTGCGGATCGAAAATCTTGCACGGTTATCGCGCGCCTTACGACGCCACGGTGATTCAAAAATTGCGCGCCGCCGGCGCGATTCCATTTGGCAAAGACAAACCTGGACGAGTTCGCCATGGGTTCGTCCACCGAAAATTCGGCGCTGAAACAGACGCGCAATCCGTGGGATCTGGCGCGTGTGCCGGGAGGATCCAGTGGCGGCTCGGCAGCAGCAGTCGCGGCAGATGAAGCATTCGGCGCGCTCGGCTCCGACACCGGCGGTTCGGTTCGCCAACCCGCTGCGCTTTGCGGTGTAGTAGGGATGAAACCGACTTACGGACGGGTTTCGCGTTTCGGTCTGGTCGCGTTTGCTTCGTCGCTCGATCAAATTGGACCGGTAACGAAAACTGTCCGCGACGCCGCGCTGATCATGAACGCCATTGCAGGCCACGATCCGCAAGATTCTACGTCGCTCAACGAGCCCGTGCCCGACTACGTCGCGAGCTTCGGAAACGATTTGCGCGGCATTCGATTGGGCGTGCCGAAGGAATACATGATCGAAGGAATCGATCCCCAGGTGAGAGCTGCAATCGACGCTGCCATGAAACAGCTGAATTCGTTAGGCGCCGAAATCGTCGAAGTGTCATTGCCCAGCACCGAATACGCAGTCGCGGTCTATTACATCATTGCCACCGCGGAAGCTTCGGCGAACCTCGCTCGCTTCGACGGCGTGCGTTACGGATATCGAGCTGAAAATCCCAAAGACGTGCTCGATCTTTATAGCCGAACACGTGAGCAAGGTTTCGGGCCGGAAGTGAAACGCCGCATCGTCCTTGGCACTTACGTTTTGAGTTCCGGCTATTACGATGCCTATTATTTGCGCGCCCAAAAAGTGCGCGAGCTGATTCGCCAGGATTTCGCCAAGGTATTTCGAAAAAGTCGATGCACTTGTTTCACCGACATCGCCCGTCGTAGCATTCAAATTTGGCGAACGCGTCGCTGATCCATTGCAAATGTACCTTGCCGATATTTTTACCATCGCAGCCAACCTCGCTGGGATTTGTGGAATCAGCGTTCCGTGCGGGTTCGCGGACGTGGACGGACACCGTCTGCCGATCGGTTTGCAGTTGTTAGGCAAACCGCTGGATGAAGCGCGCATCTTGCAAATCGCACACGCCTACGAGCAAAGCACAGACTGGCACAAAGCGCGTCCGCCAATCGCCTCGAACTTGCCGAAAGCGTAACGAGTTTTGCGGCCCCGGGGACGAAACGCCGCAGACCGATTACGATGCGGTTTACGAAAAGCTCTTCTGTGCTGTGCCGCAAGCCACGAGCCTTTAGCCCTTTTGGCTTGCCAAACAAACCCGAAATGCCCATCAAATCGGCTTGAGATAGCGCATGAGCTACGACTCTACCAGGCGGAGAATCATACATGATGTGCATCAGGCGCGGGTTGTAGAGTTCGCTAAACGTTATCGTGCGGGATTTCCCACGATCGTCCTGCTTCCAGGCGGCATGGGATCGCAACTCGACCGCTCACCGCAGGCCTATACCACTGATGGTTCCGTGCCAGGCACCGGCTTTCAAAATGTTTGGATGGATCTCGGTATTTTCTTCGGACGTGACCTGGAATTCATTACAATCCAGCCTAACGAACGAGACTTGGATGATCACATCGTGGTTCCAAATGGACCGCTTCTCTTTCCGGTCAATGCTTATGACGGCGCAAAGCGATTCTTCGAAACATTGGGATGGAACTACATCGTGTTTGCCTACGACTGGCGCCGGCCCATTGCAGTCGCCGCTGAGTTCCTCGCGGAGTTTTTGGCTGACTTAAGCGCTGAAGTGAAGGCGCGGAAGAATGTCGATCCATTGCCCACAACGACACTGCTCGCGCACAGTCAGGGAGGGCTTGTGGCAAAGGTTTTTCTTCAGCGCACGTTCACGAGTCCCAGCGTAACGGCAGACAAAGTTGCGTCTCGCTTGCAGCTGCTCGTAACCGTTGGCACTCCGTTCTACGGCACTTCCAGTCACCAGGATAGGTACTATATAGGTCAAAAGCCTCTGGAGATTCGGTACGGCCACGGCAACGTCGCGCGTATAGCTGGTTCTCTCCCCGGTCCGTATATTCTCATGTTCGCTGATCGTCCGACGATGGATCGCGATGGCGACGCGCTTGGCTTAAAAGCGTACCCAATTACAGACGCGAACACGGGCAAACCTGCCGATCCGTATGACGAGTCAAATGCTTCACGTTTTCCTCCCTGGGTTAACGCGAACTTTCTCGCCGACGCCGTTGATATTCGCGGCACCATCACTGCACCATTACCTGACGCGGTTATCGAACGCGTTTTTCACATCCGCTCGGGACAGGACAAAACGACCGGTGCCCGGCTCAAATGGAAGGAGGTCGACGGTGCCTCCTTTGATCCCGAGAGTGGCGTTTCGCCCGTTCTGCGGGTGGCTGGTGCAGGCGATGGTACGGTGCCGTTCTGGGCGGCAAGGCTTGCGCAAACCCCCACCAATCAAATCTACTCGCTCAAAAAGGCGAGCGATCATGGCACGTTGGTGGAGCATGAAGAGACTCTGCAGGTGCTCCAGCGTTTGATTGAAGACAATCGGCTGCCCAAACCCGCCACCATCAAGGCTGCAGAACCGGACGCTGGGATTTGACAAAGCTTCGCGTGCGGCGGCCGATCAACTGGTTACTGACATCGTCGCACAGAAAGTAGCGCCCGACGATCCCCGCGCGAATGATCCCAAGATTTGGCGTCGGCTCGTCGAAGAAATTTCTTTCTCGTGAAACTCCGCATTTACCATCCGCTTGGCCTCGCCTTGTTCCTGGGCGGTTTAACCGCGTGCGTCTCGCAGAATCCTCCGGTCACGCCAATTCCCAATGTCACGATTCGTCATACTGTCGGTGAGGCATTGCTTGTAATGAACGCGACCACTGCACCCCTCACGCTATTGCCTGGCCCCGAACATCCGAACCTTCCCGAAATAGCATTGTCGCCGGGTCAATCGACCGCTTTCGATTTCTCGCTCACTCAAGAGCAGAACAAAGGCGACACTGTGGTCAACGAGCTGGTGCTCGATGCGGAGCACAGTTCGCCCTACGTGCAGCAGCCAGCGACCGATCTGATCATCCGCGCCCGATTCGGTTCTTCCAGAGCGACTAAGTTAATCCCCATCGCGATCGGCCTCTGCCTTTTTGACGAACCAGTTGAACGGCGCAAGCACGCCGTTCGCATCGATAAGCCGCCTATGGCTGGCATTCCATTTCTGCAGCTTTGTCCTGAGTGAAATGGCGGAGTTGACGGGCTTACTAGGCACGCCGCTCTTTGATCGACTGCAAGAATATCGGCGATGACTTCATCGCGCGGTTTGGCGCCGAGATTGCCTTTGCCGTGGACGCGGACGCTGACGGCGTTGGCTTCCATGTCGCGCTTTCCGATCACGAACATGGTGTGCACTTTCATTTGCTCGGCGCGCTGGATTTTGCCGTTGATCTTGTCGGTGCTTTCGTCGATTTCCGCGCGGACTTGATGGGCGCGCAATTCGTTCAAAATCGAGCGCGCGTAATCGAGCAACTTCGGATCATCGCCGATGGTGAGAATGCGCACCTGTTCGGGGGACAGCCAGAGCGGGAAATTGCCGGCGTAATGCTCGATCAAAAATCCGATGAAACCGTTCATGCGTTCCGAGCGGCGCGCGATGAATGCAGATCGGAATCTTCTCGGTGTTATCGCGGTCTTTGTAGCGAAGATCGAAACTGCGCGGTTGCGCGAAATCGACCTGGTTGGTCGCGAGGGTGAACTCGCGGCCGATGACGCTCCACACCTGCACGTCGATTTTCGGTCCGTAAAACGCCGCCTCGTTAGGCACTTCGACATAATCGATGCCGGAATTCTTTAGGACGCGCCGCGTCATCTCTTCGGTTTGTTTCCAAAGCTCCGGTTCATCGACAAATTTTTGGCCAAGCTTCGATGGATCGTGCGTCGAGAAGCGCATCAGATATTTCTCGATCCCGAAAAGCTTGAAATAGTTCAGATACATTTCGTTCACCGCGTTGAACTCGTCCTCGAACTGCTCCGGTGTCAATAGATGTGCGCGTCGTTCATGTGCAGCAAACGCACCCGCATGAGTCCAAACAACTCGCCGCTCTTCTCGTAGCGGTAACACGTTCCGTATTCCGCCAGCCGCAACGGCAGATCGCGATAACTGCGCGGCAGCGACCGCAAACAGCTTGTGATGATGCGGGCAGTTCATCGCTTTGAGGTAATAGCGATCGTCGGTAATCCGATCGGATCGTCGAAGCTTCGGTCTGAATTCGGTGCCAGCACCTCGCGATCAATGGCTTATCGAAAGTCTCGAAATCGTCCGGTCGATGCAAGCTGCTTCAACTCTGTCTTCTGCCACAGTTCCATCGGTGGAAACATGGACTCCGCGTAGTAGGGCAGGTGCCCGCTCTTCAAGTACAGGCTTTCGCGCGCGATATGCGGCGTGAGGACGCGCTGATAACCGGCGGCGAACTCGGTTTCTTTCGCGAGCTTTTCCAGTTCTTCGGCGATGACTGCGCCGCGCGGCAGAAACATTGGCAAGCCCGGGCCGACATCATCGTCGAAGACGAAAAGCTCGAGTTCGCGTCCGAGTTTGCGATGGTCGCGCTTCTTCGCTTCCTCCAGCATCGCGAAGTAGTCGTCGAGTTCCTTTTTGGTTTTGAATGCCGTGCCGTAAACGCGCTGCAGCTGCGGATTTTTTTCGTCGCCCTTGTAGTACGCGCTGGCCACATTGGTGAGCTTGAACGCGCCGATGTTTCCGGTGCGCATCACGTGCGGCCCGGCGCAGAGATCGATGAAATCGCCGTTGCGATAGAGCGAAATTTTTTCGTCGGGCGGAATGTTTTCGATGATGTCGAGCTTGTATTTGCTGGGCTCGGCACGTTCGCCCAGCGCCAGCAAGCCGGCCTTGCTTTGCCGAGCTCGAGCGCTTCATCTCGCGAAACTTCGATTTTTTCGAACGGATGATTCGCTTTGATTTCCTTCTTCATCTCGGCCTCGATCTTTTCGAAATCATCGGGCGAGATGCGGTGGGCAAGATCCACATCATAATAAAAGCCGTTCTCCACCGGCGGCCCGGCGGCGAACTGCGCTTCCGGCCAGATTTTTAGAATCGCCGTGGCCAGGACATGCGACGCCGAGTGGCGGAGCCGTTCGAGATCCGTCATTTGCTCGCGTTGTTCTAACGTTTTTCGTTCCTCAGACATCAAATTGCGAGCTTCCTCGACTTGGCTTCGCTCCGCTCGGAATGACAAGAAGGGCACAGACATTCTGTTTACAGATTCCTCGACTTCGTTCGGCAATGACAAGCTTCATGTGTCGGAGTGCACCGATGTTTAGCAATGGAATCGTAGTCAGCGTGCTTATGCGCGATGGCTGCGACTGCATGTGGCCAACGACCGGCTCACGCCCTCGATTTCGCGGCGCAGCGTCAGCGGATGGTCGAGCGACAACTCAAACCGCGCGGCATCAAGGACGAACGCGTGCTTGCAGCGATGGCTAAGGTCCCGCGCGAGGAGTTTGTCCCTCCCGATGAACGCGCCGAGGCGTATCAGGATGGGCCGTTGCCGCATCGGTTACGATCAAACCATTTCGCAGCCGTACATCGTAGCGTTCATGACGGAGCAACTGCGACCGAAGACAGGGCGATCGCGTTTTAGAGATCGGGAGCGGCTCGGGTTATCAGGCCGCGATTTTGGGCGAGCTGGTGGCGGACGTTTATACGATCGAGATCGTCGAGCCGCTGGCGAAAACCGCCGAAGCTACGTTGCAACGTCTCGGTTACAAAAACGTGCATTTGAAAGTAGGCGACGGTTACAAGGGTTGGCCGGAAGAGGCGCCGTTCGACGCGATTATTGTGACCTGTGCGCCGGACAAGGTTCCGCAACCGTTGATTGATCAACTCAAAGACGGCGGGCGCATGGTCATTCCCGTCGGCGAACGATTCGCCCAACAACTTTATCTGCTCGAAAAGAGAAACGGCCAACTAAAGGAGAGCGCCACATTGCCAGTTCGGTTTGTGCCGATGCTGCGCGAACAGAAAAAGTAATGAACTGTAACCATTTCGCTGCCTGCTACGCCGAAGTTTCGCGAAGCCAGGTGCGAACTTGCGCACCGCTGTGTGTGGGCTCCACAGCGCTCTCTGGCGACGGCTCAATTTGCTAGTGACCCTTTTCCCCCTGTAGCGATCGTAACCCGGAGACGTCAATGCGATCTTGGTCACGTTGTGATTCGCTCTTGAGCGCAATGAGTGCTTCTGCGTTGAGATAACGCACCTCAACATCAGCGATTCGCGTCGTGTTGACCGCGCCGAGGAGATCGGCGTATCGCCTGCCGCGCATGATCGTAAACACATCGAGCGGAAAATCCTCGATGATTCGGATCGCACCTTCAGCATCACTGAAATCGGATGGACGTAGCTCGCGCGCGTGGCCTTCGCCGAAATTTCCCAGTTGATCGAGCAGTCGGGCAACGTTTTCAGACGATGATTCGATTAGGATGTCCACGTCTTCGGTGGTGCGCACGAAGCCGTTCAGAGCAACGGCTACTCCGCCCACGATGATGAACTTGATCTCAGCCCCGGCGAGCTTTGCCAACAACTTTTCGTACGGCGTGTCCATCGTCCGCTGATTGTGGCCGCGGAAACTTTGCGACGAACCGGTTTAACCGGTAGAGCCGATCCCAAACGTCGCCGCGTACGCGACCAACTTGCTTTTTTATTGGTTCTTTGCGGGAGGACGTGTGCATTCCAGCTATTTGATCGCAGCCAGTTTCTTCAGGTCAATGTGCTTAATCCATTCCTGCAATTCGCCGGGTTCCTCGTTCTGCAGCTCGACCTGGACAAAATAACGATTCGCGATCATCACCCACAGAGTGGCGTGCTTCGTGTCTTTCTCGAATGTTTCAAAGCCGGGGTTGCCATCGATGGTCACCGATTTGGCGTACCCTTCGCTGGTGTCGCTGTTGCTCTTCCACGCTTCGGTCGTTGCACTGACATAATCAGGGTTCGCAACTGAATCGAGAATACTAACTGCAGCAGTTGGCGCCTTTTCTCCTTCGCCTTTGCGGTAATCGCGATGGACGTTCGTGATTTTGAATCCGCCAACGTCTTCGGTCGAACCCTCCGGTTTATCGGCAGTCCAACCCGGCGGCGGTTCCGGCAAAATCGGCAGCAATTTCTGATAATCGACAGCGTCAGGCACGAGGATCGGCTCGTTTTGTGCCTGCGCCGCGGCGAGCCCAACTGCCACCGCGAATATCATCAAAAAAAATTGGGCGCGTGCTGGAGAAAAAACACGAGCGGTTGATTTCATGAGAGCGCCTTTCTGCGCGATTACCTTACGCGATTGACTTTAGCTTGGCTGTCAAGACGCTTGCGGGATGTGCACAACGGAACGAGACGACGCCTGAATTTAGGATTTACAAGCTAATGGCGCGTTGAGATGAGAAGAATCGCCGTTTCTCAATCGTGAAAGTGGACAGTTTTTGTAGGGCGCTTCTGTGAAACGCCTGGCGTCTGGCACAGACGCCCTACAAAATCGGGAAGTCGCCGATATGACCAAATTGGAACCTCCGAAACCGCGCCGCCGGCTTGGGTTATTTGACGCCACGATGATCGTGATGGGCGGCATCGTGGGTGTAGGAATTTTTGCCAATCCCTCTGAGGTAGCGCATCGCGTTCACACGTCGTTTTTGATTCTCGGCGTCTGGTTGCTCGGTGGGTTGCTCGCGATGTGCGGCGCATTCATCTGGGCTGAGCTCGCCACGCGCCTGCCCGGCGCGGCCGGTGGCCAATACGTGTATCTTCGCGAAGCGTACCATCCCGCAGTCGCATTTGTGTATGGATGGGGACTGCTTCTGGTCACCCAAACCGGAGGTATGGCTGCAGTCGCCGTGATTTTTGCCTCGTATTTTCGCGCGGTCACAGGCGTGGCGTGGAACGAGAGCGCCATCGCAGCGGCAGTGCTGCTTACATTGGTTGGCATCAATTGTTTTGGAGCGCGTGCCGGAAGTAACGTGCAGAGCGTTCTAATGCTGTTGAAACTTGTCGCGATCGCGGCGCTGGTGGCTATTGGGTTCGCTGTTGGCGGTCATGCGCCGGAAGCATCGACGTCGTTAGTCGAACAACCCTCCTCACTATGCCCTTCTCAAGAGCATCGGCGCGGCGATGGTCCCGATCGCTTTTGCATACGGCGGCTGGCAGACGGCAACTTTTGTCGCGGCCGAAGTACGCGATCCGCGGCGCGACTTATCGCGCGGTTTGCTGCTCGGAGTCGCTGGAGTGGTGGGGCTTTACCTTGCGGTCAACCTCGCCTGTTTGCGCGTTCTTGGCCCGGCTGGGCTCGATGCGACGACAACGCCCGCTTCAGACGTGATCCGAATGGCGCTGGGCGAAAACGGTGCTCGCTGGATCGCGTTGGCGATCACAATTTCCGCGCTCGGATTTCTCAGCCAAAGCATGCTCACGGCGCCACGCGTCTATTACGCAATGGCGCGGGACGGACTTTTCTTTGCAAGCGTTGGCAAACTGTTCGGAAAATCCGAAGCGCCCGTAATTGCAATCGTTCTTCAGGGTCTCGCGGCAATCGTCATCGCCTGTTCCGGAACGTATGGCGAGATTTTGAATTTCGAGGTCACGGTCGATTTCATTTTCTTCGCAATGACGGCCGCATCACTATTTGTTATTCGCCAACATCAGATCGGATCTGACACGGCGATTTACCGCGTGCCGGGTCATCCCTTTACGACAATGCTTTTTGTGTTGTCGTGTTTGGGAATTGTCTTGAGCGCTATCCTCGCCTCGCCGCGGAATAGTGCTATCGCCTTGTGCATCATGCTGGCCGGGCTTCCGGTTTATTATTTTTGGAGCAGATTCAAGCGTGGCCAAGCCGCAACCAGATCGTCCTCATCGTCGTCGTCGTAATCGAAAACGAGGACAGCAGGAGGACGAGCAGGAGCAAGAAAGATGTATGAGACACAAGCATTCTGATTACATGCAGTGGTCGAAAACGCAGAGTCGTGCGCGCTTTAATCTCGCGACGAGCGGCGTCGCGCCTTTTCCGCTCCGCGAACTGCCAGTACAACTGGAGACACTCGAGATTAATGGGGATAGCAGCTATGGGTATGCGCCGTTACAGAAAGCTATCGCGACGCACCACGGCATCGATCCGGACTGCGTTGTGGAATCTGCAGGCACCTCCATGGCAAATCACCTTGCCATGGCTTCGATTATCGACCCGGGTGACGAGGTCTTAATCGAGCACCCGGCATACGGACCAATTCTCGATGTGGCCCGATATCTTCAAGCCGATGTGAAACGCTTCCCGCGCGCCGAAGAAACCGGTTGGGCTATAGATCCAAAAGCGCTTCGCGATTGCATCACGCCAAAGACACGGCTCATCGTGATTACCAATTTACACAATCCAACCAGTGTTCTTACGCCCGATTGGGTTCTGCGCGAAGTGGGTGAAATCGCCCGCAGCATTGGCGCGTTGGTGCTGGTGGATGAAGTTTATTTGGATGCGGTCTACGAACGAACGCCGCGCACTTCCTTCTGCCTCGGGCCTGAGTTCGTTGTGACCAGCAGTCTAACGAAAGTTTATGGTGTTAGCGGATTGCGCTGCGGCTGGATCCTGGCGCGCCCGGATCTCGCATGGAAGATGCGTCGCCTGAACGATCTCTATAGCGCGACGGCTGTTTATCCGGGGCTGCTTCTGTCTGTGGCGGCATTTAAGCACTTGAACCTGCTTCGTGAAAAAGCGCGGCGAATCGTGGAGGCAGATCGCAAACTGCTTCTGGGTTTTCTCACAGAGCAATCCGCGCTTTCAGCGGTCTGGACGGAGTGGGGAACGACATCGTTCGTGCAATTGTTAGGTCGTAACGCTGATGATTTTCTGCACAGACTACGTGCAGAGTTCGACACCTCGGCAGTTCCAGGCCATTTCTTCGAAATGCCCGATCACTTTCGGATCGGCATGGGCGTGAACAACGAAATGTTCGCCGAAGGTCTGAAGCGTATTACCCGCGCGCTGGCAACTCCGAAGGCGTAATCTTACTGGCTGTAACGCGAAATGCACCGCGCTCAAGTTGAAACGGTCACCGCGGCGACTCGTCAAGGCCTTGACTAAACTGCGGGTTTGCCGCCGGATATCTGCGCCTCCGGCGGCGTAATCTATCATCGTCTTTCGCTACAGCGAATCTTCGATCGGAGAAGCCGATCCACCTTGTGCTTCCGGTGAACGCGTTGTCCTCAACGCCTTGACTGAAAAACGGCCTCGCGGCCTGACATTTGAACCCCGATCAGCTAAGGGCGCGGTACGGGAGTCGGGCGAGGTCGCGGAGTCGGTGCAGGTCTTGGTGTTAGCGTGGCCGTAGGTGTCGGAGAAGGTGGAGGAGGGTTTTGTACTTCAAACGAACCGACGTCAATCCGGCCGCCTCGTACGCGATCATAACCAGGGCCACGCTGGTCATAGAACGGTGGCGGAGTGAAGCTCGGGTCGCCGGCATTAATGGCCGGGCTGCCAGGTAACAAGGCGTGGGTGAGTGTAAAGCCACCGTTGTCCTGCAAAGGGCCAAGCACGGGATCGGTATTGATCTGATCGCCGGGAGCATTCAAATAACCAGCGCCATCATCACTGCTGACGTTATAGCCGTCCGACATGATAGTATTGAAGCCATCACTGACGATGCTGTGCCCTCCGGAACTGACGTTAAAGATCGTGTCTTTGATGTCTGCGCCGCCATTCCAAATCTCCACGTGGTTATCGTTCATCGTGCTATTAACTACAATTGACCCACCTGTTGGGGCGCCGAGCTCAGTGTAAATACCGCCTTCTGAGTTGCCGCTGATGGTACTATTACTCACTAGTGCAGCCGCTTCGATAGAAATATACATTCCCGCCCCCGCATTTCCGCTAACAGTGCTGTTAGTCAGCGATACCGTCGTTGGGCCTGGTAGCCCAGTATCGCTATAGATGGCGCCGCCATTTGGCGTGCTGCCATTGCCAGTAATCGAGCTGTCCGTTATTTGAACCGTTGCGGTGCCGTGTGGGCAAAATGTGCAGAGCCATCCGCGGCTGTAAATAGCACCGCCGGAGTTATTGGTCAGACTGCTGCCGGTTATGTTGAGAGTCGCAATGCCGTCTCCAAGTGCATCGTTATAAATGCCGGCCCCGGAGTTATTCGTCACTGAAGAGTTGTTTATCTCCAGCGATGCGCCACCCGAGTTTTCCGCATCGTTGTAGATTCCTCCGCCCTGGTTGCCGGTAATCGTACAATTATTGAGTATTAGCACCGCATGATCGTTGTGGATACTGTTGCCAGAGCCGTTGGTGATGGTCAGGCCAGAAATGGTCACAGTTTGAGCAGGAGCGACGTGAAATACGGTACTCTTCGCATTGCCATTCACAGCAAGGTTCTCAGCTCCTGGTCCTGAGATCGTGATGCTGTGATCCACCAGCAACTCGCCGTTCGTCAAGCCGATGGTGCCTGTGACTGCAAAACCAATTATGTCACCGTCACTGGCATCGGCGAGCGCCTGACGCAATGAACCGGGGCCGCTATCGTTTGTGTTTGTGACGATGATCGTCGGCGTTGGTGTGGGCGTAGGGCTGGGCGTGGGATATTGTCCGCAATATCTCCCGCCTGTGTTCAGCACGAAAGGAGAAGTCAGGCTTTGCCCGCCCCAGACGATCATTTCGCTTCCGGTCCAGACTGCCGTGTGCCCGGCTCGGGCTGCGGGCGCATTGGTGATGCTAGTGGCCCCCCAGCTGTCGGTGTCGGCGGTGTATCTACCGCCCGTGTTCAAAAACATGGGACCGCTAACTACTCCGCCCCAGATAATCATTTCACTGCCGGTCCAAACTGCCGTGTGACTGGACCGGCTGGTGGGCGCGTCAGTGGTGCTGGTGGCTATCCAACTGTCGGTGCTGGGATTATATGTCGCTCCGGTGTTAAGGCCCTGGCCGCTGTTAAGTCCACCCCAGACGATCATTTCGCTGCCAGTCCAAATAGCTGTATGAAAGTCTCGGGGCTCGGGCGCATTGGTGGTGCTGGTGGCCATCCAGCTGTCAGTGTTGGGATTGTATCTGCCTCCGGTGTTCAAAAGGCTGGCGTCTTCACCACCCCAGATGATCATTTCACTCCCGGTCCATACTGCCGTGTGAGTATCTCGACTTTCTGGCGCGTTGGCAGTGCTGGTAGCTGTCCAACTATCGGTGCTCGGATTGTATCTCCCTCCGGTGTTCACTCTGCCGTCAACAGAAAACCCACCCCAGACGATCATTTCACTGCCGGTCCATACTGCCGTGTGAATCTCTCGGGCTTCGGGCGCATTGGTGGTGTTTGTGGCTACCCAGCTGTCGCTGCTGGGATTATATCTCCCACCCGTGTTCAAGTAGCCACCATTATCGAGGCCGCCCCAGACGATTATTTCATTGCCGGTCCATACCGCGGTATGGGAACCCCGTGCAGAAGGCGCATTGGTGGTGCTGGTAGCGGTCCAACTATCCGTGCTCGGACTGTACCTCCCACCGGTATTAAAGAAGGTCATTTGACCATTAAACCCACCCCAGACGATCATTTCACTGCCGGTCCAGACTGCGGTGTGAGCGTATCGGGCAGTGGGCGTATTGTTCGTGCTTGTAGCTCCCCATGCATCATTGCAAGGGCCTTCCACCTTGGAGGGCATCGTTGTCCTTGGAAGAGTGTAACCACGGAATCCTGCTTTCTCTGCTTCACGAGAATTACCCAGCTGGCTTACCGCCCAGCTAACATGACGGTAAGCCACGGCAGAGGTAAACAGACGCTCCTCAAGCATCGGCCTCGCCAGGCACTCTGCTATGACAAAAGGATCATTGCCTAACGCTGCAAAGAGTTCCCGTAACACCTCAGGCTGCCTGCTGTGCTTTGCCATACGATTCATTTCTGCCTGTAACTGCCGAGCCGTAATTGGTCGTTGCCAGTAGTCCTCCAACGCTCGTGCCTTGCGCAGATAGTCTGCGACTTTCTTTTCCACTGTGCCTGAGACATCACCGCGTCGAGGGCTGGCTTGGGATCGGGGCGACTTTTCGGCCAGATGCGGTGACGCCAGTAAACTTTTTCAATCTCTCGCTGGTAAGCTACTCGCTCTGTGAACGTGAGCGTTCTTTGGAAATGTTTCGCTAGTGCGTCGGAATGAAAGAAGCCGAGTCCGGAGAGTATCGGGATGACCATGAAACATGTGACTGCGCAAACAAGCAGAGCGCGCACGCTGAACAAGCCGGATTGAGCAATGCGTTTCTTTTTCATCGACAAAACTACGGGCGCGGATGCGGTGTCGGGCGGGGCCTTGGTACCGGTGAAGACCTCGGAGGGTAGAGTGAGTCGGCGTAGGTGTAGGGCCGGGTTGCGCGCAGTACCTCCCGCCGGTGTTCAAATAAAAGGGGCCGATATCATTAAATCCACCCCAGACAATCATTTCATTGCCGCTCCAGACTGCCGTGTGATAGGCTCGGCGTTCAGGCGCGTTGGTCGTTGTAGTAGCGATCCAGTTATCCGTGCCCGGATTAGTATCTGCCACCGGTGTCGAATTGTTGTAGCCCGTCAGTCCCGCCCCAAACGACCATCTCACTGCCAGTTCCATACTGCCGTGTGACTAAATCGGGCTCCGGGCGCGTTGGTCGTGCTGGTGGCCACCCAACTATTGGTACCCGGATTATATCTGCCACCGCTGTTAAGCCCGGAGTTCGAGCCATCGTCACCCGCCCAGACGATCATTTCATTACCGCTCCATTTTGCTGTGTGAAATTTTCGGCCAGAGGGCGCGTTCGACGTGGTGATGGCTGCCCAACTGTCCGTGCTTGGATTGTATTTGCCGCCATTGTTGAAATAATTGACGCCATTCCATCCACCCCACACGATCATTTCATTACCGGTCCAGACTGCAGAGTGATCGAGCCGCGCTGCGGGCGCACTGATGGTGCTGGTGGCGGTCCAACTATCCGTGCTGGGATCGTATCTCCCGCCGGTGTTGAATTCGACTTCACCCCATCCGCCCCAGACGACCATCTGACTACCGGACCAGACTGCCGTGTGAAACAGTCGACCAGCTGGCGCGTTGGTTGTGCTGGTTGCCGTCCAGGTATTGGTAGCAGGATTGTATCGGCCGCCTGTGTTCAAGCTATGGCCATCATCTCCGCCCCAGACGATCATTTCGTTGCCAGTCCAGACTGCTGTGTGACCAGCCTCGCGCAGAGGGCGCATTGACAGTGCTGATGGCTGCCCAACTATCTGTGCTGGGATTATATGCTTCCGCCGGTGTTGAAATAGCTGCCACCGTAGCCGCCCCAGACGATCATTTCACTGCCAGTCCAGACTGCTGTATGGGAGGCTCGCGCAGCAGGTGCGTTGGTGGTGCTGGTGGCTGTCCAGGTTTCGTCAATGCATCCGCCCGGCCTATCCGGGATTGCGGAAAGGCTATAGGTGGCACTTGCCGCTGCCATATTATATGGCGAGCGGTTGTCCGCGTGGCTCGCCGATAGTCCGGCTGCACCTTAATTTCGTCGTGACGCAGGCGATACTTTGGTCGTGCGCGTACAAATTTGTCGTTAACCGCTCCGCTAGCACCGGCCTGGCCAAACACTCCGCGATGACAAAGGGATCATTCCCGAGTGCGCCAAAGAGTTCGCGCAGCACTTCGGGCTGTTTGGTGTGCTGTGCCATGCGATCCATTTCAGCTTGTAACTGCTCGGAAGTAATCGGCTGTTGCCAGTAATCTTGTAGCGCTTGTGATTTGCGCAGATAGTCATGGACTTTTCTCTCGAGCTGCGCCTGAGACATAACCGCATCCAACGATGGCTTGGGGTCGGGACGCTCCCCGCGAGTGCGGGGCAAGATGCGGTGGCGCCAGTAAACCTCTTCAATGGCTCGCTGGTAAGCTACGCGCTCCGCAAACGTTAAGGTTCTTTGAGGAGTTTTTGCTGGCGCTTCAGAACGAAAGGAAGCCGGGAGTGTTTCGGTGACAAACATTGAACAGATTGCGGCTGTGCAAAACAGCACAGCTAGTATACACGCAGGCTGAACAAGCCGGATTGAGCGTTGCGTTTCTTTTTCATAGGCGAAAGTTACGGGCGCGGGGCCGGAGTAGGGCGAGGCCGCGGCTCGGCAGCTTGTAACGAAACGTGCAGATGAATTCCATCACAGGGCCGCTGGCGCAGTCAAAAGCGCCAGCGCGGATATGCATCGCATTCAATTCCTGATTCACAGGTGTATTGTTAAAGTGAAAGGTTATCTGTGTATTGCTGGCGCCTAGAGTAAACGAGTTCGCTGCAACGGCATTCACGGTAAAGTCGCTTGCCTGGACAGTTACCGGATCTACTGCACCGCTCACATTGATAATAAAATCAGTCGGTTGAAGTGAGAACAATGCTTCCACAAAGCTCGCCGGTAACCTCACAAGGCACGGGAGTGGTTGTGGGTGTAGGTGTGGCTGCCTGCACTTCAAATGAGCCAATATCAATGCGCCCGTTTACTATGCGGTCGAAACCAAGGCCACGCTGATCGTAGTTAGGTGGCGGAGTGAAGTTTGGATCCCCGGTATCAATAGCTGGGCTATCCGGTAAGAGCGCATGAGTTAGAGTCGGGCCACCGTTGTCTTGCAAGGCGCCAAGCAAAGGATCGGTGTTGATCTGATCACCCGGACCGGTCAAATAACCGCCCGCATCATCGCTGCTCACGTTGTAGCCGCGTGAGATTATTATGCCGCCATCATTGAAAATGTTTCCTCCGGTCTTGCCGGCCTTAAGCACTGTGTCTGCGATGGATACTGTTACAGGGTTGCCGATGGCGATACTGCCCCCGAAATTTGCCGAGTTGTCACTTAACGTACTGTTGCTGATTGTTAATCCCGCAACATTATTGATCCCGCCGCCGTACGCTGAGGCGAAGTTGCCACTGATCGTGCAGTTACTAAGCGTCGCGGTGCCTTTGGTGTCCGCAATATTGAGGATGGCGCCGGCATCGTAGGTCGCCGAGTTGTTGTTAAGGGTTGTGTTGGTAATCTGTAGGAGGGTGGCTCCTTTCATGCGACCATCATTGCAGACGCCGGCGCCATGGGTAGCAGAGTTGTTGCTAACCGTGCTGTTATTGATCCCCATGATTGCGGCTCCGCCGGTCCCGTCATTGCAAATGCCGCCACCGTCATTGCCCGTTACGTTTCCGGTAATGACGCAACCGTTGAGCGTCAGTGTCGCCGCACCGACGTTGTGTACGCCGCCGCCGTCGCGAAAAGCCGAGTTATTGTTGATCGTGCAATTACCAAGAGTCAACGTAGCGTGATCGTTGTAGATGCCGCCACCATCGAGAACAGGTTGTTTATTAGCGGATCCGTTAGTAATCGCCAGGTCGGAAATGGCAACGTTTTGCCCGGAGCGATATGGAATACGCGACTTTTCGCATTTGCGTTTACAGCCAGAACACTAGCGCCCGGACCTGAGATCGTAACACTGTTGTTCACCAGCAGTTCGCCGCTGGTTAAGCCGATGGTCCCGGTCACTGCGAAGTTGATAATATCGCCGTCATTCGCATCGGCTAACGCCTGACGCAACGAACCTGGCCCACTGTCATTTGTATTTGTGACTGTGATGACGTCAGCACGCGCAGACGCCGCCATCGCGCAAACCAGCGCCAAAGAGGCTCCGGCGCGCAGATTCAAGAGAGCAAACGCCCAAACTTTTCGCGTACTCGCAACCCGATGTTGAAGTTGAGCAACACATTTCTTTTTCATCGATGATAGCTACGGGCGCGGATGCGAGCTAGGGCGAGGCCGCGGCGTTGGTGAACACCTCCCTGCGCATGGCGTCGGCGTAGCTGTAGCAGTAGGCGTGGGGCTTGCCGTGGGTGTTGGAGTGGGCTCTCCGCAAGGCCACAGCTGGTAAGTGACCTTTAAGCCATTCGTGAGCTCAGGGGTTTGCACGAGAAGGTTGTAGCGTCACACGGACCGCCCATGCCACTTAGCTGCACACCGCTTTCTTCCAAGGCGCCATTATCAATTGTCGCTCCGTAGATGACATCAAATGAGTTTTGGTTTTCATAGAAGCGCATTTCAAAGTTGCCGGTGCCCATTCTGTCGGTGTACGTCGTGCGCCATTCGATATTAAAGACTCTGTTGGGCGCGGTGCCCGTGACGAGGGTGAATACTCCGTTGCCTGGAAATCAGTGCGCAGGTCCGTTTGATACGCAATAATAGCCGCGTTTAGGCAACGATCCGGCAAAGGACAGGATGCACCGAGGTATGGCGCATTGCCGGAAAACTGCAAATTCCCGTTCGAGCTGACGTACGCCTCGGTATAGATCGAATCATAAAAGGTCACCGGGAATGGAAACGTTATTGAGGTAACGCAATTATCGCAGTGATTACCTGTGTCGATGATGCCCTGCACAATCATGCCACTTCCGCTACTTGTTATGTATTGACAGCAAGTCTGTACAGGTGTGGGAGTCGGCGTTGCCGTAGCCGTTGGCGTGGCGGCGGGTTTGTCGGGAGCGGTAGAAGGGGTTGGCGAAGCTGTAGCGGTTGGAGTGGAAGAGGCGGTCGCGGTTGCAGTTGGGGTTGTCGAAGGTGTCGCTGTCGCCGTTGCTGTTGGCGTGAGGCTTGCAGTCGCCGTAGCTGTGGGGGTGGGCGTGGGCCCCTGTCCATACTTGATCGTCAGATAATCAGTATCGGAGCCGGATCGACCGGTACCCGTCACGTAAACGTTGGCCATCTTATCAACAGCTATTGCTGCTGCTTCATTACTGGCATTCGGTGGCTCGTCGTAGCGCGCCACCCATTGCTCCTGCCCTGCCGAGTCGTATTTGACTGTCGCATAGCCAAAATCACTAAAAGTGAAATTCGTTCGTGAGCTGCTTCCTGTGACGTAAACATTGCCAGCGCCGTCAAGAGCGATGGAAGTGGCAGTATCGGCTCCACTACCCGGTGGCCCGTTGTATCGCGCTACCCACTGCTGTTGACCGGCTGAGTCATACTTGATCGTACCGTAATCAGGAAATCCCGGTCCCACCTTTCCCGTGACGTACACATTATCCGAGTCGTCGATCACAATAGCATAGGCGTCGTTATCTCCGCCTTCGTCATAACGAGCGACCCATTGTTGCTGGCCGGCCGCGTTGTATTTAATAGTTACGTACCATAGACGACACTGTCTCGCTTTGCCCCGTTACAACAACATTCCCTGAGTTGTCGATAGCAACGGCATAGGCTTCGTCGAAGCCAGTTCCGAATCCATTGTAGCGAGCCACCCATTGTTCCTCCCGGTCGAGTTATATTTGACCGTGAGATAATCATAATTTGAATAATCCGAGCAGAGCAAAGTTGTCCCAGTCACGTAAGCGTTACCCTTGTGGTCAACAGCGATGGCTGTTGGCGTGTCAAGACCTGCTCCACCGCGGTATTCTGCCACCCACTGTCGTTGGCCTGCGGAGTTGTATTTGATCGTGGCACAGAACGTGAACGGATCATCCTGTGTGCGCGCCGCGACATAGACATTGCCTGAATCGTCCAACGCAATGCCTATTCCCGAAGCATAACCGCGAGGCTGCACATTGTAACGGGCGACCCATTGTTCCTGTCCCGCTGAATTGTATTTGATGGTCGTGCAATCGTGGTAACTGTAAAGTATCCCGCTCCATCCTGTCACGTAAACGTTGCCTGACCCGTCGATAGTCATCGCGTTCAGTTGCTCATCGGGATTATCGAAGTCGTTATAAAGGGCAACCCACTGCTGCTGCCCGGCCGAGTCTACTTGATGGTGGCGAAATCGTTGCCTGTTCCCATTCCTAAGCTTGTTCCTGCGACATAAACATTGCCGGAGTTGTCAACGGCGATGGCTTTGGCTTCGTCATAGCTACTGGCGGTTCCATCATAGCGGGTAACCCATGCCTCGTATGCACCGCCAGCGGGAGCCACTGTGGAAGCGCCCTGGCGACGCGCTTTCGCGTCAATCGTACGCGCGCCCTGGTGAGCTGACGTTTCAGGAGATACCGTAGCGAACAGCGCGACGACCACTCCGGTGAAGAAGATGAGTAAGCCGAACAAAATGCAGACGCTCATGAAGGCGGATTGAGCGGGGCGTTTCTTTTTCATGGATGAAAGTTACGGGCGCGGCGCAGCAGTAGGGCGGAGTCGCGGAATCGGTGTAGGTCGCGGCGTTAGTGTCGCGGTTGGTGTTGGAGTCGGAGTAATTGTTGCAGTGGGTGTCGAAGTCGCCGTTGCGGTCGGTGTTGGGGTGGGCGTTGGTTGCACCTCAAACGATCCGACGTCGATGCGACCGTTAAACACGCGAACAAATCCGGGCCCGCGCTGGTCGTAGTCAGGCGGTGGAGTAAAGCTCAGATCGCCTGCATCGATGGCCGGGCTGCCCGGTAACAAGGCGTGGGTGAATGTTGATCCACCATTGTCCTGCAGGGGGCCCAACATCGGATCGGTATTGATCTGGTCGCCTGGTCCGTTCAGAAGACCGCTGCCATCATCGCTGCAGACATTGTATCCGTGCGAGATGACTGTGCCCCCATTATTAAAGATGTTGACGCCCGAGGTGCCTGCTTTCAAGATCGTGTTCCCAAGCTCGAGCGGGCTGGTTAGGTAGAGAGCGCCGCCGGCTATGCTAGCCGAGTTATTGCTGAAGGTCGTGTGAGCGATGTTACCACCGCCAGAAATCCCGCCCCCGTGATGAGCGCTATTTCCAGTGATGGTGCTGTTGGTGATGGTATTGTTGTCGCCGGAGATACCGCCACCGTCACCACCCTGAAGATCGCCCCCGAGCGCTGTGTTTCCGCTGATGGTGCTGTCCTGAATCGTCATTGTTCCATAATTGACAATTCCGCCGCCAGATCCGCCATTGTGACCAGGGTTGCCGAGTTGGTTGCTACTGATCGTGCTGCCGGAAATGCTCATCATGCCTGTATTGTAGATGCCACCGCCGGAGAAAAACCCCGTATTCCCTTGAACCGTCCCAGCAATAATGATCAAGGTGCCGGTGTTGGAGATGCCGCCTCCGCTTGGAATAGCTGGCGGGGGAGCATTGTTATTGTTAACGATGACCTGATTGAGCGTCATCGTTCCGCTGTTATGGATGCCGCCCCCAAAATTATTCCCAGAGAAATTCGCAATGGCGTTTCCGGAGACCGAGCAATGAGCGATCGTCAGAGTTGAATTGTCGTTCAGGATACCACCGCCGTTACCGCCGGTAATGTGACCGCCAGAGATGGTTAAGCCGTCGATTTCCACACTATGACCGGGCATCACATGGAAAATACGGAACTCTGTCTGTGAAGATCGCGCCACCGTGACCATCTGTGGCGCGGCGCTAAGTGTAACGCTTTTGTCGATAGCGAGTTCGGCAGTAGTCAGTATTACGGTCGCAACTGAGGGATCGAAGTTGATCGTATCGCCATCGTTCGCGTCAGCGAGTGCCTGGCGCAGCGAACCGGGTCCGCTGTCGTTTCCGTTGGTGACCGTGATGACGTTGGCAGGCCGGTTTCTCTCAATCGGGGTTCGCTGTGCGAGTGTGAAAGGGATCGTGCAGGCAGCCAGCAGTAAAAGCAGGTAAAACGTGCTTCGAATAAGATGCGCTGTGATGGTGAGGTTAATTTGTTTTTTCATAAATCCGATCCCCTACCCGAGGAGTGTCGCTTGGTTTCATCGGTGTAAGTTATGGGCGCGGTGCTGCTGTTGGCCGAAGTCGCGGAGTGGGAGTAACTCGCGGGGTCGCCGTAGCCGTGGGAGTTGGCGTCAGAGACGGGGTAGGCGTAGGCGTCGGGGAGGGAGGAGGCGGTTTGCCCTCTTGCACCTCAAACGAACCAATGTCGATTCGTCCGTTCACTACGCGGTCAAACCCAGTCCCGCGTTGATCATAAGAAGGTGGCGGAGTAAAGCTTGGATCGCCGGCATCGATTGCGGGGCTGCCCGGGTACGGGCGATGCAGTACGCGTTGGCCCACCATTATCCTGCAAAGGGCCCAACAGCGGGTCGGTGTTGATCTGGTCGCCCGGGCCGGTGAAATAACCGGCTGCGTCATCGCTGCTCAGGTTGTATCCCTGCGAGGTGATGGTGCCGCCGGCATTGAAGATATTTGCACCTGAAGTGCCTCTATTGACGATCGTATCGCCGATATCCAATGCGGCGCCGTTACAGATACTACTGCCATTGGTGGCTGAGTTCCCGCTGATGGTGCTGTTCGCGAGATGCAGCGGGCCGCCGGTATCGATACCACCCCCACATCCAGACCCAGAGTCGGTCGTCAGCACCGAGTTCCCGCTGATGGTGCTATTGATCACCGTTAATGTTCCGGTATTAGCGATACCGCCGCCAAAACCGGGTCCATTAGGAAACGGGTAACCACCTCCGGCAAAATTGCGACTGATGGTGGTACCGGTGATCGTCGCAGCTCCCGAGGTGTAAATTCCGCCGCCCTGCGTGCTGATTGAGTTATTACTGATTGTGCTGTTGTTAACCTCGAGCATTCCCGTGCTATACACACCACCTCCATTCGTGTAGCCTTTTAACGCCGCATTCCCGCTAATAATGCTATTGTTGATTGTTAAGGTCCCGCTGCTTAAGATGCCGGGGCCGTCCCCGGTATATAACACGTGATTCCCGATGATGCTGCTGTCGCTGATTGTTAGTGTCCCGGCGTTGGCGATACCAGCAGCTCTGTCCCTGGCATCGTTTCCTTGCACTGCACAATTGCTCAGACTTAAGGTCGACTGCTCGTTCAGGATTCCACAACCGAAGTCACACTCGCTGTTTGGTCCGATTGTGAGGCCCTCGATTATAACAGCATGGCCAGGCATAACGTGGAAGATTCGAAAGAACTGATTATTAGCCCTCACTGTCAGCAAATTCGACCCGGGGCCGCTGACTGTTATGCTGTTATCCACCACAAGCTCGGCAGTGGTCAGGGTGATCGATTGTCCATTGAGCGACGGGTCGAAATTGATCGTGTCGCCATCGCTCGCGTCAGCGAGCGCTTGACGCAAGGAGTCTGGGCCACTGTCGTTTGTGTTCGTGACGGTGATAATGTTTGCGTAAGCTGTTATGCCGAGTGCAACGAAAAGCGCGAAGCAAATGTGAGCGTGCAAGCTGAAGAAACCAGATTGAGCGGTCCGTTTCTTTTTCATAATACAAAGTTATGGGCGCGGTGCTGCTGTTGGCCGAAGTCGCGGCGTGGGAGTAACTCGCGGGGTCGCCGTAGCCGTGGGCGTTGGCGTCAGAGACGGGGTAGGCGTCGGGGAGGGAGGAGGCGGTTTGCCCTCTTGCACCTCAAACGAACCGATGTCGATTCGGCCGTTCACTACGCGGTCAAACCCAGCCCCGCGTTGATCATAGAAAGGAGGCGGGGTGAAACCTGGGTCACCCGCGTCGATAGCTGGGCTCTGGGGATACGGTCGGTGGGTTTGTGTAGGGCCGCCGTTGTCCTGAAGCGGGCCCAGAATCGGGCCCGTGTTGGTTTGGTCTCCTGGACCGCTCAAATAACCACCGCCATTATCGCTGCTGAGGTTGTAACCAAGCGAGGTAATTGTTCCACCATCATTAAAGATGTTTTCGCCGAGGTCGCCGGCGTTTAAGATGCTATTTGCTATCTCGACTGGCACCGCACCATTACAGATTGCACCACCGTTAGCACCCGAATTACCGCTAATTGTGCTGTTGGCGATCTGAAGCGAACCGCTATTGCCGATCCCGCCTCCACATCCAGGTTCTTGGTTGATAGTCAGCGCCGAATTGGCGCTAACAGTGCTATTGCTGATCGTCAGTGTTCCGCCGTTGGAAATGCCACCGCCAAAACCGGGCCCGGTTTGAGGACCTGGGTAACCTCCGCCGGAAGAGTTTCCACTGATCGTGCTACTAGTGATTATCGCATTGCCCGTGTTATCAATTCCGCCCCCAGGGCCGCCAACTGAGTTGTGGTCTATCGTGCTGTTGGTGATCTCAAGGATTCCTGAGCTGTAGATGCCACCGCCGTCTGTTTGACCTTTCGCAGAACCGTTGCCGGAAATGATGCTATTGTTGATGATTAGCGTCCCACTGCTGAAGATGCCAACGCCGGTCCCTTGATAATCCAACACGTTACCAGTAACGCTGCTGTTATTGATCGTCAGTGTTCCGCCGTTGGAAATGCCAGCGCCCAAGGTTTGGCCATCGTTCCCTGTCACAGCGCAATTGTTGATTGTTAAGGTCGCCTGGTCGTTCAGAATTCCACAGCCGTAAAAGAATAAGCTTGGGCCGATCGTGATCCCCTCAATTGTAACGGTCGGGCTTGCCATCACATGGAAGACTCGGGAGGTGGTATTGGGGGATGTGTAGACCCACGGCGAGTTGATCCGAACCGGGGCCAGCAATTGTGATGCTTTTATCAATTACAAGCTCGCCGCTGGTCAACGCGATGCTCTGCCCTTTCAGCGATCCATCAAAATTTATCGTGTCGCCATCATTCGCATCGGCAAGTGCCTGCCGCAACGAGCCGGGGCCGCTGTCGTTTGTGTTCGTGACTGTGATGGTGTTTGCAGGCCGGTTTGCTTTAGCTGGGATTCTCTGTGCGAATGCGAGTGGGATTACGCACATGGCGGACAGTAAAAGCAGGCAAAACGCGCCTCGAATAAGTTGGGCTTTAACGTTGGAGTTAATTTTCTTTTTCATCGATGAAAGCTACGGGCGGGGTGCTGGGGAAGGTCTAGGCCGCGGAGTAGGACTAAATCGTACCGGTGGTGGTGGCGGCTCAGTAGGTGTCGGCACTACATGACAGTAAATCTCCATCGAGCTGAGCGGCGTGACTCCATCCTTAGCATAGCCGCCTGCCAGCCAGATGTGCGCCGTCCCAAACGCTGGATTTCCGACGTCCGTGTCGGTAGCGAAATTGCGGCGCGCTGTAACGAATGGCGGACCCAGTCTCCATTCGGGCGGTGGTCCTCCGGGACAAAAACTGTCCACTTCGTTAGAAGGATTCGGTGGCGTCCTGCCACCGCCCATGACCCATATTGATGGTGAACAAGGCGTAATAGGCCCCGCGAACTCAAGCGCGCGGGTCTCAGCTGTCGGCCTCGGTATGTTCGTAACGGTGGTGATTGAATCAGCTACCGGGTCATACTGAAAAGAATCATTAGTATCGACAAGGGTGGTGCCATCCCACTCGCTGCCGCCAGCGGTATAAATAAAGCCAGAGTAAGTGGCAGTTGGGATATAGCCGCGCGGGACAGGCAAAACGGCGTTCTTAAGAATCCACGTGTTAGTCGTGGGTGTGAATTCCCAAATCTGATCGATCATCGCTGTGTTGATCCGGAATCCGCCAAGAATGTAGAGCTTGTTGTTAAAGACCGAAAAACCACCGGGCAGAGTTATCCCGTCGACGTCACCCGGCCAGGGAGCCGCGACGGTTTCAATCATATCGATGACGGGGTTGTAGCGGAACACGCGATCAGTAGCCGTCGTCTGTCCCCCTGCCGACCCGCCTACGCAGTAGATGTAGTCTGTTCCGCTGTCATTAAGCACGCCACAAGCCAGGTTGCTGACCTGATTGTCGGGATAGCTGGCTGATTTGATTGTCCAACTGTTGGCGCCCGGATCATATTCAAACGGATGCGTGAAATCGTTGCCGACTCCATCCATGCTGCGTCCGCCCACCGCATAGAATTTCCCGTTGGCCGGGAAATAAACGCCAACCATGCGGACGCCGGCGCTTGGCATATCCGGACCTGCCGACCAGCCCTGCGCGCAGACCGCCGGCTGCCCGGCCGCGGACGGCTTGGCTATTGTCGGTGGATCTTCCGATGGGCGTTGCTTCCACTGGCCCAATGCAAATGGGATGACGCAGACGGCCAGCAGTAAAAGCACATAAAATGCGCCTCGAACAAAATGGCCTTTCACGATGCGGCCCCTGTTGTCTCGCTGTCTCATGATCGAAGCTCCTCGTGGAGCACCGATTTTGTTGAGATTGCATAAGAATGTCGAGACTTTTTGCATTCTCCGTTTGAGAAATCACGGAGGCGGTGCGAAACCGGGATCGCCGATCCCGGCTACAGCTGGATCAATTGAGTTCTTCACCGTTCAGCTTCGTTACGGTGCTCGCATTTGCGATCGAGATGGAAGCGGCGTCGAGCCGCCGTACTCCAAAGGTCGCTGCGGTGACAAAAACATTCGTGTGAATTAGTGTTCATTCGTGGTTACTTCCGCCTGAGCAACGATGAAGGAGCTTACTGATTTCAGATTCGTCGGGCGCGCGTGGAAGACGTGCCGATCATTCTGCAGCTGATTCGCGATTTGGCGACGTACGAGCGCGCGCCGGATGAAGTCGTCGCGACGGAAGAATTGCTTGTTGAGGTTTTGTTCGGAGAAAGGCCTGCGGCGGAAGTGCTGCTTGCGTTTGAAGGAGAATCGCCGGTTGGGTTTGCAGTTTATTTTTACAATTTTTCCACCTGGCTTGGGCGGCCCGGGCTTTATCTCGAAGATTTGTTCGTGAAACCGGAGAAGCGCGGGAAAGGTTATGGTCGCGCGTTGCTTGTGGAATTGGCGAAAATTGCGCGCGATCGCGGCTGCGGCCGGATGGAATGGGCGGTGCTCGATTGGAATGAGCCGGCGATCAAATTTTATCGCGCGCTTGGCGCCAAGCCGATGAACGAATGGACGGTGTTTCGATTAACGCGCGATGAGATCGCGAACCTGGCGGATTCCGAAACAGGCCTCAGGCTAAAGATTGACGCTTCGCGTTCGCTGAAGTGTCCGATCGCTGCTGTAGTGTCGGCGAGCTGTCCTCAGCGGATCCGATGTGCGCCGAAGTTATGCGCTGAGACAGCGCACGCTACGAAGCATAAAGACCGAGGAAGAGTACGAGCTAGAGGAAGAGGAAGAGCAGGAGAGACGAGCAAGAGCAAGAGGAAGAGGAAGAATCTAGTGGCGAAGAAAACTACAAAGATTGAGGACTACGCTTTTCTTAGCGACACCCAGACTGGCGCGCTGGTGAGTCGCGACGGATGCGTCGATTGGCTTTGCTTTCCGAGGTTTGATTCGCCGGCGTGTTTTGCCTCGCTTCTGGGCGATGAAAAAAACGGGCACTGGCGGTTTTTCCCAACGGAACAGATCAAGCAGACTGCATCGCCGCTACCGTGGCGATACGCTCATTCTGGAAACGGAAATTGAAACGAAAAATGGCGCGGTGCGCTTGATCGATTTCATGCCGCCGCGCGGTGAGGATCCGGACATCGTCCGCATCGTCGAAGGTTTGCGCGGAAAGGTCTCGATGCAGATGGAACTGATCATCCGCTTCGATTATGGGCACATCGTCCCGTGGGTGCGGAGGCGTAAGCGTTTTGACGGACTGGAGGCAATTGCCGGGCCCGATGCTTTGATCTTGCGAACACCGGTTGAAACGCACGGCGAAAGATTTAACCACTGTGGCTGAATTTACCGTGGCGAAAGGTGATCGCGTTCCCTTTGTGCTCACCTGGTTTCCTCTCACCAGAGCCGCCGAGAAAGATAAATCCCGAGCACGCATTGCAGGAGACAGAGGAATTCTGGAACGATTGGGCGACACAGTTTCGAAGCGAAAACAAATGGCGCGAAGCAGTGGTGCGCTCCCTCATCACACTTAAAGGACTTACCTACGCGCCGACCGGCGGCTTGGTCGCAGCGCTTACTACTTCATTGCCAGAACAGATAGGAGGCGTGCGCAACTGGGATTATCGCTACTGCTGGTTGCGCGATGCGGCGCTTATTTTGCTCGTGTTAATGCGCGCCGGTTATCGCGAGGAAGCACGAATCGTGGCGGGAATGGCTGCTGCGCGCCATCGCCGGCAGCCCTGCGCAAATGCAAATGATCTACGGCGTGCACGGCGAACGCCGCCTCGACGAGTATGAGGTTCCGTGGCTGTCGGGATATGAAAACTCCCGGCCGGTGCGCATCGGCAACGCAGCTTCAAATCAATTTCAGCTCGACGTCTATGGCGAAGTGCTGGCCGCTGTATGGCTGGGTGATCGTGCCGGTATCAAACTGACCGAGCACGATTGGGCTCTCATGGTCGAACTGATGAAATTTTTGGAATCACATTGGCAGGAGCCGGATGAAGGAATCTGGGAAGTGCGCGGCGGTCGCCAACATTTCACGCATTCGAAAGTGATGGCGTGGCTGGCGTTCGACCGCGCAATTAAAATGGTTGAAAACTGCGAGTGCGCGGCGGACGAGCACGCCAGCCGGTGGCAAGAAATTCGGGACCAAATTCACGCACAAGTTTGCAACAAAGGATATAACTCCAAAAAGAAGGCGTTCACTCAGGTTTACGGTTCAGACGCGCTGGACGCGAGCCTGCTTACGTACTGCCGCTGGTCGGTTTTTTGCCAATCAATGACGAGCGCGTCCGCGGCACAATCGAGGCGATTGAACGCGAATTAATGTATGACGGTTTCGTGTTACGTTATCGCCCACAGGAATGCGGCGTTGACGGCCTACCCGGCTCAGAAGGTGTGTTTCTTCCGTGCTCATTCTGGCTGGCGGATTGCTGGCACCTCCTCGGCCGGAAAAAGGAAGCGCGAGAATTGTTCGAGCGCTTGCTCGACGTGCGCAACGACCTTGGCCTGCTATCGGAGGAGTATGATCCCCGCGCAAAGCGTCAGTTGGGAAATTTTCCGCAGGCCTTCTCGCACGTTGCATTGGTAAGTTGCGCCCGAATTTTAGGCGACGAAGACCACATGCTGGCTCGTAATGATTAGATCATTGCGCGCCGTCCGGCGAAACGAGCCGGCGCACCAGATCCTCGATGGCCACAATGCCGCGAAAATTTCTTTTTTCGTCTACCACAGCTGCCAGGCCCAGGCGTGCGGCGCGTAATTGCTGCATGATGCGATAAGCGGGCTCATCGTCCCTGGTAGTTACGATACGCCGCACATAATTGCCCAACGGTTTGTTTCCGTTTCGGTCGAACAGGATATCGACAACATTCACTAGCCCGGCGGGCCGGCCCTCGGGGGTCACCACCGGGAGACGATCAAGACCCGTGGAGGCGCTAAGCTCCAGCGCTTCCTCGGTGGATGCGCCGGAGTGTAACGCCACAACCTTCGACGAGGGCAGCATTACCTCGCGAACTTTGGTGCCGCGAAAGTCAACAAGACTGTGGATCATTGCGCGCTCCGTCGAAGTAAGCGCTCCCTCGCGTTCGCTCTGTGCAGTGATCTGTTTCAGTTCTTCGCGTGCGGCAAACAGACGCCGCCGTTTCGCGGCCTGACTTGGAAGCAATAGCTTGCCGAGCCGTGCCCCCACTTCGAGCAAGGGAGAAAACAGGATCGACGTGAATTCGAGCACATGCGCAAGTCGGGCCAGCGCGCGGAACGGAAATCGGCGAAACAACGATTTAGGCAAAACCGACAAGACAAACAAATAAACCGGGAGCGCAATCAACAAAGCGAAGAAAAATCCGGCATAGCCGTACAAGCGAACCAACTCACTGGTCAGCAAGAGCAGAGCAAGGATATCCGCTGCATTCGTTACGAGTAGAACGGTCGCCAACAAACGCTCCGGTTGCTTGAGCAGGCGATTCAACCGCAAAGCGGCCGGCACGCGGCGCTTCACATTTTGCCGCAACCGCACTGGGTCGATCGAAAGCAGTCCGCTTTCGATTCCGTTGAAGAAGAACGAAACGATCCAGCAACAAAAAATGATCAGCAGTGCCGTCATGCTGCCTCCTCGAATGCGTTGGTGGTTCTCTCCAGCAAAACTTCTTCGATTCGTTTACGTCCCGCTCGACGCACGGTAATGGCGAGACCCGGAATCTCGAGTTTTGTTCCGGACGAGGGCATGTAGCCCAGACGAGTAAAGACAAATCCTCCGATGGTGTCGATCCCTTCGGCGTCGATTTGAAAACCGAGATGTTCGCTCAAATCATCGAGACGCGCGTTGCCGCTCACGAGGAATTTGCCATTGCCAAGCGGCTCGATGTAAAAGGCTGAATCGTCCCGAGGCACGGCGTCGCTGAGGATTTCTTCCACTAAATCCTCCATGGTGATGATTCCTTCGATGCCACCAAATTCGTCCACCACGACGCCCATTCCCTGGGGACGGGTGAGAAAAAGCTTGAGCAACTCGAGCGCGCGCATTGTCTCCGAAACAAAAGAGGGCGCGATCAGCTTCTCGGTGTAGTGTTCCGTTGGATCCAGCAGGAACAGTTTCACGTCGATGATCCCGAGGATTTGATCGGGCGTATCGGCGTAAACGGGCACGCGCCGGTGACGTTTCTCCTTCAAACGCGCTATCGCCTCCTCGTTAGTCAAATCGTCCGGCAGCATGAAACTGTCCACGCGCGGCTTCATGCAATCCTTGGCCGTTTTGTCCCCCAGCTTAATGATTTCCTGGATCATTTCGGCTTCACCCTGGTATAACGCGCCCTCTTCTTCGCCGATTTGAAGCAGTGTTCCCAGCTCCTCGTCGCTTAACCGCGGACGATTGCGTAGATGCACTGGTGTGAAAAGATCGATCACATAATCGCTGACCGTCTCAAGTCCGCGGCCGATACGGTCGAGAAACGGCATCGCGATTTGTAACGTGAAAGCGCCGATCGCCGAGAGCTTGGAAGGCGCCGCGAGCGCAACCAGTTTCGGCACCAAATCGCAGAGCAGCACCACCACGGTGAAAATCAGGATGCCGACCAGCCATTGAGGAACGTGCCCTGCCAACGGGCCTTCCCACACGAAGAAAAGACACAACACCACCAGGAGCACGTTGACCAATCCGTCGCCTACCAACAGCACGTTCAAGACGCGCCGCGGATTTTCGCGGAAGAGCTGTATGAAACTCGTAAGCCTGGCGTGATTCACCTCCAACCGGCGGAGTTGATGCGGCTTCAGCAGGAAGAGCGCCGTTTCCACCCTGGAGAAAAGCGCAGAGCAGAAAACCAGGATCGCGACGGCACCCAGCACAATGATCAGAGTAACGGCACTCATTTGTGCGGCGGCAAACCACACAGACGTTGGGTGGTCTTTTCGAGGCGAGAGACACCGGATGAGTGAGAATGTCCCTCGGAAGAGTTGGTGATTGGTGGTTTGCTCATTCTCTGAGCTGCAACCAAATTAAAGCTCCCCATGAACAAACGCGAGAGGATTTCACAGTGGGTTGCCGAATCGACCGGGAAAGATGTGACCTCGGATCAGTCAGAAGTAGCAACTAATCCCTATTACCTTGGATTTTTCCGTTGCTGGAACGAGCAGCGTTACTATGAAGCGCACGACGTTTTGGAACAGCTTTGGCTTGAGACGAAATCGCGCGACGCGGATTTCTTCAAGGGATTGATTCAGGCCGCCGGGGCTTTCGTTCATCTCCAAAAAAGGTTCGAACATCCGCTGCATGCCAGGCACAGCAGGCGTTTGCCGCCGGCGGAGCGTTTGTTCAGGTTAGCGGAGAAAAATCTGGCGTCCTTCGCTCCGTCGCATCACAGACTCGATGTGACCGCACTTTGCCATCTTTTGAACCGGTACGCGGACCAAATCGTCGCATCCGATTACAATTCCAATCCCTGGTCACCGGAAACCGCGCCGAAGCTGCAATTAATGTAGCCGCGGCGCTCTGTCGCCGCGTTGGCATTAGCTTGGCGTCGCGGTTTTCTCATTAACACCGGCCTTTAGGCCGGTGTGTTCGCAGTGGCGGACGCACTAGCCGTTTTCAACGGCTTCGGTTAACAGCGGCGAACTGCGAAAGCCAATAAAGTAGAGCCAAGCTTCCAGCTTGCTGCATCGTGATCGCAAGCGGGACGCATGCGCTATCTCACCAATTCGGCACCTGGCTGAAGCCAGATGTTAATGAAAGGATTGAGCGAAGGTTATGTTGTGAAAATCAATTTTATTCCTGCGATTAGCAGGACCGTCGCGAGACATAGCGAAATCACTCGGACAGCAAAACGTCTGCTGCCCAAATGCGATCCGATGATGCCGCCGATGATTGCCGCCGCTGCAAGAATGAATCCGAGCGAAGGGATCGAGTGAATTTTTGTGACGTAACCCGCCAGCCCGGCGACAGAGTTCACCCAGATGAACAGAGCTGAAACCGCAGCGGCCTGCCGAATATGAGCCCACTTACAAAACAGCAGTAGCGGCGTGAGAAATATTCCACCGCCAGTTCCGGTCAGGCCCGCAAGAAATCCCAGACCTGCACCGGCGCTTATCGCCACCGGCTGCGACGGAGGATGGATTTGCGGAGGATCGCTCCGACGAAACAGGAGGCGTACCGCCGAGAAAAGCAGCACAAGGCCGATCAGAATTCTGAGAATCGAAGCCGACGGCTGCAAGTAACCACCGAGATACGCTGCGGGAATGGAAAACAGCGCGAACGGCCAGAATAGTTTCCACGAGAAATGTCCAGCTCGCCAAAACTGAAATGTGCCGATGGATGCGACCAGAATGTTGAGCACCAGCGCGGTCGGACGAATCTCCGCCGGTGCGATCCCGAACAAAGTCATCGTTGCGATATAGCCCGAAGCACCGGCGTGGCCCACGGATGAGTAAAGGAAGGCGATCACGCCGATGGCGAGAAACAGAAGAACGAGATGCGTCGTGTCCACAAAATGACGAATGACGAATGACCAATCACGAAGCAATGAAAAATGACAAAATTGGGGATTCGTCATTTTCGCCAGGGATTCCTCGATTTCCCTCGGAATGACAAGGTGGTCCGTCATTCGTTATGTCGTTAGATCGACTTCACGCTTGGTTGCTTTAACGCTTTAACGATTTAACGATTTAACGTGGCGAAGCCCTTCCGCTTTGCGATCCTCGCGCTAACGTGGTTAGTGGGAACAATTCATAGCTCTGCCGACCCGACGCCGAGCGGTCTTCAGCATTCACAAAGCTCCGCCTACGGAAAAACAGGAGCACACCAACCGGCTTGCGCATGAGAAGTCGCCGTATCTTCTCCAGCACGCGCACAATCCGGTGGACTGGTATCCCTGGGGAGAAGAAGCATTCGCCAAGGCGCGACGGGAAAATAAACCAATTTTTCTCTCGGTCGGTTATTCCACCTGTCACTGGTGTCACGTGATGGCGCACGAATCTTTTGAGGACGAAGAAGTGGCCGCGATCATGAACCGCGAGTTCGTTAACATTAAGGTCGATCGCGAAGAGCGGCCGGACGTCGACCGTGTCTACATGACATTTGTGCAGGCGACCACCGGCGGGGGCGGTTGGCCGATGAGCGTTTGGCTGACGCCGGATCTAAAGCCGTTTGTCGGCGGAACCTATTTTCCGCCGGAAGACCGATATGGCCAGCCGGCATTCAAAAGCGTGCTGATGCGGATCGCCGCAGCCTGGAAGCAAGATCACGACAAAATTGTGGAGCAGGGGAGTAAGATTGTTGATGCGCTGCGCGAATCTCAATCAGCAGGTGGAGGCGAAAGCAACGTTGACGCAGCGGTTTTGGATGCCGCTTTTAAGCAATTCGATCGCAGTTACGACCCGAAAGAGGGCGGCTTCGGCAATGCGCCGAAATTTCCGCGTCCGGCGACACTAAATTTTCTCACACGCTTTTATGCGCGGAATGTAGGGCATGCCTCCGGCTCGCCACAGGACGAATCCGCCGTGGCGGACTCGCCCCGTAGAGAAGATGCAAGCGAGACGCATGCGCTACCTTCGCACGCTCTCGATATGGCGCTCTTTACCCTGCGCAAAATGGCGGCTGGCGGAATGCACGACCATATCGGCGGCGGATTTCATCGGTATTCCGTGGATCGTTACTGGCACGTGCCGCACTTCGAAAAAATGCTCTACGATCAGGCGCAACTCGCAGGCGCTTATCTGGACGCGTTCCAAATCACAAATGATAAGCAATACGAATCCGTCGCGCGCGACATTCTCGATTACGTCGCGCGCGACATGACCTCAAAGGAAGGCGGCTTTTTCTCTGCTGAAGACGCCGACAGCCCTGTTCCTGTAGCGGCGGTCGATGACCGCCGAGGGGAATCCAAGCCCGGCGCTCAGAGAGCGCCGCTACAGAAGACCGCCGAAGGCGCATTCTACATCTGGTCAAAAAAAGAAATCGACGAGGTACTGGGTGATACCGCTGAGATTTTTGATTTTCATTATGGCGTGCAGCCACACGGCAATGCCCCGGAAGGAAGCGATCCTCACGATGAATTCCGCGGAAAGAATATTCTAATCGAGCGACACACCATTGCTGAGACCGCGCAGCATTTTAAGAAGAGTGAAAAAGAAATTCGGGAAGCGCTCGCCAACGATCGCGAGAAGCTATTCGCCGTCCGCGTGAAACGGCCACGCCCGCATCTCGACGATAAAATTATCGCTGCGTGGAACGGCTTGATGGTCTCTGCGTACGCCCGCGCCGCACAAGTGCTCCATGATCCGCATTATCTGGAAATAGCGACGCGCGCAGGAAAGTTCATACGAGCCAATCTCTATGACGAAAAGAGTAAATTGCTTTATCGCAATTACCGCCAGGGCCGCAGCGAGATCGCAGGGTTCGCCGATGATTACGCGTTCGTTATCCAGGGTCTTCTTGATCTCTATGAAGCCTCGTTCGATATCGAATGGCTGAAGTTTGCGGTCGATTTGCAGGAGACTCAGGACCGCCTGTTTTACGACCGGAAGAACGGCGGCTACTTCAGCACCAGTGGCAAAGACCAGAGCGTGTTCCTTCGGATGAAAGACGATAACGATGGCGCCGAGCCGGCTGCAAGCTCCGTCGCCGCACTTAATCTTTTGCGGTTATCGCAGATTCGAAATGATCAGGGCATGGCGGACCACGCCCGAAAAACAATAGATGCATTTGCCGCCACGCTTTCGCATTTTCCAAGCGGCATGCCGCAAATGCTGGTCGCGCTCGATTACTCGTTAAGCAAACCACGACAAATCGTGATCGCCGGAAAGAAGGATGCTGCTGAAACAAAAGCGCTGCTTAAAGAAGTGCAGCGTCATTTTCTGCCAGAGACAATTGTGATTCTAGCCGATGCCGGCGAAGGCCAGAAGTATTTGGGCGAGACAAATGAAGCGATTCGCGCGATGTCGCCAGTCGATGGCAAACCCGCCGCGTACGTGTGCCAGAATTTCACCTGCAAAGCGCCCGTAACCGATCCCAAACAACTCGCCGCATTGCTGAAACTGTAGCCGGGGGCGTCGACCCCGGCTGGGAGGCTCTCATGCGCTGCGCTGTGCCAACACCGGGGTCGACGCCCCCGGCTACAGTTTCTCGCGAGCGTACCGAAGCGCGCGTGACATCCAGACGAGCTCGTTGAGGAATTTTGCCACGCGACCGGTGTAAGCAGGGTCGGTGATTTTGCCGGTTGTCGGATCGAAGAGTTTCCCAGCTGTGCCGAAATACACATCCCAAAAAATAGTGACGAGGCCAAGTTCGCGAAGCACCGGCAGCAAACTCTGGATCATACGCGCCCCACCGAACGGACCTGCTGAAACGCCGCAAACGCCAACCGCCTTGTGAATGTATTCCTTCAGGTTCGTATCGAGCACATGTTTCAGCAGCCCGGGAAAACTGTGATTGTATTCCGGTACTACGAGGATCAGTCCATCAGCTCGCGTCACCGTGGCCGAGAACTGACTATCCTTTAGCGCTTCACCAGCGTCATCCATCCGAATGGGAATTTTCCGGATGTCGATCAATTCCGTTTCGATATCGCCGCGCTTTGATACTTCATCGAAAACGAAGTTGGCTGCCGGCTCGGTCAAACGGCCCTGACGCGGCGTGCCGATAACGACCGGAATAAAACACGGTCGAGTCATGTCTTGTGTGGCCATCTTAATTTGTCGCAGCAGGGTAGGGAATCTTACAAGGAAACCGCCAGTGAAATCGTTCTGGTCACGTTTGCGCCATTGGAACAAGAGGCTCCGGATTTATATCGCATCGTCGCGCGCTGCCTGGAAACAGCAACCTCGGTGTAGCTGACCGTCATTGCATCCAAGCGATGCATGCAGACTGAGAACGGTCCCCGTTTGGGCGTATGAGAACGGTGTAACTCCCGCACCCACCTCAAGCTGTAGCCGGCGGCTTCGACGCCGGCCCTCGTGCCGCGGCGAGATGTTTTGCGTCTGCCGGCGTCATCCGCCTTCGCCAAGGCCACGGCGGACAAGCCGCCCCGGGCCACAAACGAGGAGCAGACCTTTGCACGAATACGCTCGGCAGCGCGCTCATCGAAGCCGGAGGAAAACCAATGTTGCCGTTGCCATTCGCAATCACAGACGGCCAAACGTTCCAGATTCCATCGGTATTCGATCACGCGTTTCTGCAAAGGTACAACAGCGATCAAACGAAAGGGCCGGAGTTTTCGAAGCGACAACTTTCGCAATGCTGCCGCGATTTCATTAGCGGTAGATTTCCCAGCGAGTTCCCGGACGACTAATCCCCGGCTGCGCAGCTCGTTCTTCGGTTCGCGCTCAATGCGGTGCCAGTTGATTAATGCCATACAAACACCGGTGTCATTTGCCGAAATCCAGGTGCCACCGGTCGGTTCGGACGGAAACATCGCGCGCTGACTTTCAAGATCGACGACGGCAGGCGGTAGAGCGGCAATCCGATTCCGTTTTTCATCGCGATTCATCGCGAGATAAAATCCCCGTGACTTTGGAAGAAACGAGACCGTGCACATCAATCAGCCAATGGATACGATATCGCAGCGGTCAGGTATTGCCGCCAGTTATGCCAGAGGGTCGCGAGTCGTGGAAGCGAATAACATCAACCTGGAGTTCCGACTAATATCGCTGATCAGGGATGTTTTTGATCTGCCTGCGGGAGAGTCTTTGCCGAATCGGGCGATGCTTCGCGGTATGTCAACGCGACGGCGTTCATACAGTAGCGTAATCCGGTCGGCCCCGGTCCGTCGGTGAAAACATGTCCCAGATGCGATCCGCAGCGTGCGCACGAAATTTCCACTCCAAAGATCGCTGAGAACTTGCTGCGTTCGTGGACGGCTCCTTTGCGGATCGGCTGCCAAAAACTCGGCCAGCCGGTCCCGGAGTTGAATTTCGTCTCCGCGCTGTAAAGCGGATTGCCGCACGCGGAGCACACGTAAATGCCGTTTCGGTGATCGAGCGCGTTACCGCTCAGGGACGGCGGCTCGGTGCCGCTCCGACGCATCACGTAGAACTGCTGCGGTGACAGTATGGCCAGCCACTCTTTGTTCGTGAGATCAACTTTCTGGTCGAGAGGAATAGCGTCCAGCCTGGCACGAATTTGCGCCGCATCGAGATTGCTCGTATGCGCGCGGGAGCATGCGAAAAGTGCGATGCACATACTCACGCCTAACAAGAATTGTATCGTTCGTTTCATTTGTAAAAACAGCTACGGTTTTAGCCAGCCGCCGGTCGCTTGAATCGGTGTCCCGTTTTCCGTGATCCACGCCGCAAGCGCGCCGGGTTTGTCGTTGCCGGTTTGCCTGGGAAGCGCAACCGATGCGGTCCAGCGGTTCGATTCATTTGTCATGTCGACCTTGGTGAGATTCAGAACAACGAAATCGTGGCGTAATTTCCGGCCGCTGTTTTCACCGCGTTTCACGTCCGATTCCAGATCGTTCCCGAGCAGAGCTACATTCAACGTTAAAGCGCGCGGTCGCGTTATTTGCGAAACGAAAGTGGCGCTGACTTTCCCGTCCTTGCCTAACGATACCCGTAATACGCCAACCTTGGTCGAGCCTGTCGGAATCCCATTGCTGCCAGACCAGTTGCGCCATTCCTTGCCGTTGACGGCAAAGCCCGGAGTGTAAACCGAATCACCGCCCCAGGCTGCGGCATAAGCTTGTTGTCTCGCGGTGAATTCAGGTTTGGCGAAGCGATCGCGCCAGCCGAGACGGTCCCAGTAATCAACGTGATAGGATATTGGGACGATCTTTTTCCAAATGTCTTGGCTCGATTTGAGTGCGCCCATCCATTTTTCTGCCGGTGGACAACTGCTACATCCTTCCGAGGTGAAGAGTTCGAGGAGCGATGCTTTGCGTCTCGCCGCTTTCAAATGTTGTAGCCGGGGGCGTCGACCCCGGCCGTCCGGCTAACAAGTTGGAGTTGCCCAGTAGCAGAGCAATCAAAAGCGCACCAAGCGGTTTCATATTTGTCGAGGTTAAACTAGCCGGGGTCAGCGCCCCCGGCTACAGCCGATCGTTTCGTCGGGCGATTGCTGCCGTTATGAATCGTCGGGGTTCCAAAGACGCTTCCGAAAATACTCTCGCCAGCTCTCTGGAAGCGAGGGTAGATTGGCTTACGCGGCGCAACATCTCCTGGTTTGTCGCATCTCCCCGATACAGATCTACAACGTCGGCGATCGTAACATTGTGCTCGTCTCGTTCGAGCAACTCTATTGGGTCGCCAGCGGCGACTTCTCCTTCTTTGGTGACTGCAAGGTAGAATCCGGTGCGGCCGCTCTGCAGGAAGCGCTTCACCATGTCAGGACGGTTGAAACGTATACCGAGTTTAAAGCACGGCATTCGGGGTTGGGTCACCACGAACTCCGCGGAACCGATCCGAAAGCGATCCCCAATACGGGTGTCCTCGAGCAAACCCTCCGTGGTGAAGTTTTCGCCGAAAACTCCGCGGGGAAGTTCCATAGCGGGGAATTCTCCGTGCCAGAACGGGTAATGCTCCGATGGATAAGCGTAGACCGCCTTGTCGACTCCTCCGTGCACGGTCAGGTCGGACTGCTGATCCCCTTCGACGTTGAGCTTCGCCACTCGAACTCGACCGGAAACCGGCTCTTTGAATATGGATGTGCGGACGATCTTGCCCTTCGATTCAATTTCGCGTGGAAGTCCGACGTTGACCGACAAAAGCTTCCTGCTGCGCACATCGCAAGCATAGCCCATCAAAACTTGGATGTAACGAAAGTCGAGATCAGGCGGACGTGAGTCCGGTGCGCAAAACCGCAGAGATGAGCACCGTCGCGATTGCCGTGTGATTATGCATTCTCTGCAATGGTTTGCGAGCGCTATTGAATGCCTGCCGCGTCAATGCAATCGCTTCACGAGGGTCATCCGTCAATCTCGCCGCGAAGCTGTACACCGCAGGATAATAACGCGCCACTAAACGATCGAACCGCGAGCTTTTTGTTTTCATAGAGCCTTCCTTGCTCATTAGTCGCGAAAAATGCGTTCGCCTTACAGCCAATCACACGCAGGACGGAAAATCCCTGAATTATGTGGTAGCGGAGCGTCGAAAATCTGGGAAGGGTAATCGCCAAATCCATGAAAACTACTACGCCCATGCTGGTTGTTGGTTGTCTCGCTGTTGCCGGAATTGTCGGGACCGCCTCCGCACAGAACTTAAACCTGCCTGACGCCAGCCAGGCCGCCGAGGTCAAACAGCGGATCGCGCTGACAGATATCACAATCAAATATCATCGGCCGTTGGTGAAAGGACGAAAGATCTGGGGTGGCCTGGTTCCGTACGGCAAGGTTTGGCGCGCCGGAGCGAACGAAAATACGACGATTGAATTCAGCGATCCGGTTTCGGTCGAAGGGAAACCGTTACCCAAAGGAATTTATGGTCTGCACATGATTCCGAACCCGAATTCGTGGACAGTCATTTTTTCAAAGACCTACACCGCGTGGGGAAGCTACAGCTACGACCAGAAGGAAGATGCGTTACGCGTGGATGTGAAGCCCAGGCCGCTTGCCGGGATGAAAGAAGCGCTTGAATTCGAGTTCGACGATTTGAAACCGGATTCGACGGCGGTGACGTTAAAGTGGGAAAAATTAGGTGTTCCGTTCACCGTTTCGATCAAGGATTCGGATCAGACGCTGCAGAACATCCGCGATCAGCTGAAGGGACGCGCTCAGTATAACTGGCAGGATTTGGACCAGGCGGCGCAATTTTGTTTAACCAGAAAGATCGATCTCGATGAAGCGCTGCGCTGGGCCGATGCCTCAATTCAAAATGAAGAAAGGTTCGATAATCTCAGCACCAAAGCGGACATTCTTAAAGCTCTGAATCGGCCGGATGAAGCGAAAGCGACGTGGAACCACGCGCTTGAAATGGCCACGGCCGTGCAGCTCTACTCGTATGGCCGCCGTTTGCAGGGTCAGAAGCAGGACGCTGAGGCGATGGAGATTTTCAAGGACGTCGCGAAAAGGTTTCCGCAGGGAGTTTACGGATACCTGGCACAGGCCCGCATTAAATCTGCCGCGGGTGACTTTGCGGGTGCGGCCAGCGACGCTAAGAAAGCACTGGCTGCCGCTCCTACCGAAGGTCAAAAGCAAGCCATCAAGGGGCTGGTTGACCGGCTCGACGCCAGGCAGGACATCAACAAGTAGCTCATCCCGGTTCTCAAAAGCGGGGACGATAGCCTTGATGGGACGTTCACAACCGGGATTGCGACGTTGCAACTGACGCATGGCAGCCTCTCGCGCTCGGCGGTCTCGCCACGGCGAGCGAGCTGCGACCGCCGCTACAGAAAACGCACCTGGCGAGTGGCAGTTGCGGTAGCGATGGTCGCCATTTCAGCCACGTCTAATGCGGCCGATCCACCGCCGCTATTGGCTCCGGAACAAATGAACTCCGGCGAGATTGAGCTCGCGCTGCAAAAGCTCAATGTGCTCGGTCGGGTTCTGTATATCGCCGCGCATCCGGATGACGAAAATACCTATCTCATGGCATTGTGGTCGAACGGCTCGCTCTATGAGACCGCTTATCTTTCGATTACACGCGGGGACGGCGGCCAGAACTTAATCGGACCGCAGCTGGGCGAACGCCTTGGCGTCATTCGCACAGAAGAATTGCTGGGAGCGCGCCGGATCGATCATGCGAAACAGTTCTTCTCACGCGCACTGGATTTCGGGTTTTCCAAGACGGCGGACGAGAGCATGCGCATCTGGAATCACGACAAGATTCTGGCGGACGTAGTCTGGGTGATCAGGAAATTTCGGCCGGATGTAATCGTGACGCGCTTTAGCCCCGAAGATCAGAAGACGCATGGCCATCACACTGCTTCAGCCATTCTGGCGCAGGAAGCATTCGCAGCCGCCGCCGACCCAAACCGTTTCCCGGAACAACTGGCTTTCGTAAAGCCGTGGCGCGCAACGCGGCTGGTTTGGAACACCTCTCCATTCTTCTTCAGGAACCGCAATATCCCTTTCGATCCGACGGGCCTCACAGTTTTGGAAGCCGCCGGTTTCAATCCGCTCCTTGGAAAATCGTACTCGGAAATCGCGGCGGCGAGTCTGAGCATGCACAAGAGCCAGGGAGTGGGCAGTCCCCCGCGACGAGGAGAGCGAAAAGAATATTTCAAACCGTTGCAAGGCGCGCCAATGACGAACTCGCTTTTCGAAGGCGTCGATACGAGCTGGTCGCGCGTTCCCAATTCGGATTCCATCGCGGCAGAAATCCGTCGGATCATCTCGAAATTTGATCCAGCCGATCCGGCCGCAGCGGTGCCTGAGTTATTGAAGCTGCGACAGACCATGAGCGGAATTAAGGACGAATCCTGGATCCCGCAGAAAAAGGCCGAATTGGACCAGATCATCGCAGCATGTCTCGGCCTGCACGTGGAAGCGTCCACAGCAAACGAAACGTTCACCCCGGGCCAGACGGCGACGATCAAATTGGACGTAATCAATCGCTCGAATGTTCCGGTTACACTGCAGGAAGTACAATTTCCCAACACCGGCGACTCGATGAAAATTGATTCGCCGCTTCCTTCGAACGAGCTCGTCACGAAAGATCTATCTTACAAAATTCCCGGGGAGACTCCCTATTCTCAACCGTACTGGCTTCGTAAACCCAGGCAGCCTGGTTCCTTCGATGTCGAGGATCAAAAACTTATTGGTCTTCCGGAAAACCCGCCCGCTGTTCCGGTTGAGATCGCTCTGCAAGTCAATGGACAGGAACTGCGCTACTTGCTGAACACGAAGTACGCCACCGTCGACCCCGTGGCGGGCGAAGTGCGACAGCCACTAGTCATCGCGCCACCTGTTTTCGCCAAGCTCGCTGACAACGTATTTGTGTTCCCGACAAAAGAGGCAAAACCAATTTCGGTTCAGGTCACCGCCTCCACGGGTCCCGTCAAAGGGGAACTGAAACTGGCTTTGCCGCAGGGATGGAAAGTCTCTCCGGCATTTGTCCCGGTAGATTTGCAAACGGCGGATGCGGAGATGGTCGGTACGTTCACCGTCCAACCACCGGACCAAAATAGCGAAGGCGTGTTGCGAGCTATCGTTTCGACCGGCAACCACGACTATTCGTTCGATCGAGTGCGCATTGCGTACCCGCACATCGGCGTCCAGACGCTAATGCCACCGGCAGAAGCTAAACTTGTTAGGGCCGATATTCGCAAGAAAGGAGATCGCATCGGTTATATCCCCGGCGCCGGCGACGATGTTCCGGAAAGTCTCAGGCAAATCGGTTATTCAGTGAAAATCTTGAGCGAACCGGAGATCACAGCGAAGAACCTGGCGCAGTTCTCCGCCGTCGTGCTGGGTATCCGTGCCTACAACACACGGGATGGAATTTCCAACTGGTTACCCGAACTGTTTGCCTATGTAAAAAACGGCGGAGTTGTGATCGTGCAGTACAACACCCTGTCGGATCTTAAGACTCAGCAATTCGGGCCGTATCCATTGGAGATTTCGCGGGACCGTGTCACTGACGAAAATGCAGAGGTCCGCATTCTGGCGCCGAATAACCCGGTCATGACCACCCCGAACAAAATCACATCGAAAGATTTCGACGGGATGGGTTCAGGAACGCGGGCTTTATTTTCCTGACAAATGGGATCCTGCCTGGACGCCGATCCTGTCGTGCAACGATCCGAAGGAAAAGCCGCTCGATGGCGGGCTGCTCGTGGCCAGGCTGGGCAAAGGTTTCTTTGTCTATACCAGTTACTCCTGGTTTCGGCAGTTGCCGGCCGGTGTTCCCGGCGCGTATCGGCTCTTTGCCAACATGATCTCGCTCGGCAAAGTGCAGCCATGAGCAAGCCGAATGAGCCACCGAATGACGCCGTGCCTCTCTTCGGCAGCTGGCGGAACGCTTATCTCGCAGTGATCGGAGTGTTCATCTTCGATGTCGCAATCTTCTACGCAATCAGCCGCTTCTTCGCGTGAGCTGGGTCGATTATGCCGTGCTCATCGGCACGCTGCTCGCGATCGCGCTCTACGGATATTGGCGGACGCGGCACGATCCTAATCTTAGCCATTACCTCAAAGGCGATGAAACGATTCGTTGGGGCACCATCGGTCTCTCCGTCATGGCCACACAGGCCAGCGCCATCACGTTTCTCTCCACGCCCGGCCAGGCCTACGAAAGCGGGATGGGCTTCGTCCAAAACTACTTCGGCCTGCCCTTCGCGCTCATCGTTGTCTGCGCGGTTTTCATCCCGATCTTTCATCGGCTGAAGGTCGTCACCGCTTACGAATATCTCGGACAACGTTTCGATCAGAAGACGCGGCTGCTGGGCGCGTCTCTTTTCCTCCTGCAGCGTGGTTTGGCGGCGGGCATCACGATCTACGCGCCTGCCATTATTATTTCGGCCATCCTTGGTTGGGATTTTCAACTAACCATTCTCCTCTCCGGCCTCTTCGTGGTCGTGTATACGACGGCCGGCGGCACGAAAGCCGTTAGCATCACAGGCACCTGGCAGATGGCGGTGATCCTGATCGGGATGGGCGTGGCGTTCGGAATGATCATCCACCGGCTGCCGGCCGACCTTTCCTTCGGACAAGCCATGTCCGTCGCGGGGAACATGGGCAAGTTGAACGCGGTCAATTTTTCTTTCGACATCAAGGAGCGCTACACGTTCTGGTCGGGCCTGCTCGGCGGGTTTTTCCTCGCGCTCGCTTATTTCGGGACCGACCAGTCCCAAGTTCAGCGTTACCTCGCCGGTGGCTCGCTCCTTGGCAGCCGCTTCGGTCTCCTTTTCAACGCTGTGCTCAAGGTGCCCATGCAATTCCTGATCCTGCTCACCGGCGTGATGGTTTTCGTCTTCTTTCAATTCGAGAAGCCGCCGATGTTTTTCAACCAACCAGCCTATGAAGCCGCGGCGCAAAACGATCACGCCGCCAGGCTCCCGGAGTTGCAGGGGCGCTACGACAGCGTCTTCGCGAGAAAAGCAGATCGCCTTGCGCGAGTTGACCCGCGCGATGGAGGCCGGTTCCGCGAACGCGATCGCCGTCGCGAAAGAAAATGTCGCGCGCTCCCAAGCTGAGATTCAGAAGATCCGCCACGAAGTGAAAGAAACGCTGAAGGGATATGATCCAAACATGGAGACTAAGGATTCCGATTACGTCTTTATCACTTTCGTTCTGAATTATCTGCCCCATGGCATCATCGGCTTGCTCATCGCTGTGATTTTCTGCGGCGCGATGTCTTCCACCGCGGCGGAGCTGAACGCACTCGGCTCGACGACGGAGGTCGATTTTTACCGCCCGCTTATCCGTAACGGCGCGAGCGAACGCCATTACTTGATCGCGGCGAAAATTTTCACTGCCATGTGGGGCGTAATCGCGATCTCATTCGCCCTTTTTGCCAACCTGGTTGAGAACCTGATCGAAGCCGTCAACATTCTTGGCTCGATTTTTTACGGTACTATACTGGGACTGTTTCTGGCCGCATTTTTCCTGCGCTTCGTGCGCGGTTCGGCCGTTTTCATCGCTGCGCTCTTCTCGCAGACGCTCGTGCTCGTACTTTTCAAGACAACGAACATCGGATACTTGTGGTATAACGTGATCGGCTGCGCCGCCGTGTGTCTCTTCTCGACGCTTCTGCAACGAACGGTGTTCGCGCAGCGACGAGACGCCTAACCGTATGTCGTCCCCCGTCATTTGCTTCGGTCAGCAGCCGTGCGGGATCTTCCCGCGCCGCTTCCTCTACGCAAAAATCCAGACCGCGCGCCGGTTGCAACGAGAAATCGGAGGCGAAATCGTTTTCTTCTATCACGATAGCGACCACGACCCGCGGGAGACGGTTACCATTTTGCGCGATCGCGACGGGCATCTGCGGCGTCTCAATTTTCAGTTTGCCAACAAGCTGCAAAAACAATTCTCACCGCTCTTCGCGAAAAAGGTGTTGCCAGAGTGGAAAGAGAAAATCGCCCGCCAATTGCCGCAATGCGTGCCGGCTTCCCTGGTGGAGCATTTCAAACAAACCGACGCGGATAACGTCGCGGATTTTTGTCTCCAGATGTATCAACGCATGGGGTTGCTCGATGGTGTCCAGCCTAACCCGTTCCGGCGATCCCCGCGTGCGCGAGCGAGCCGTCGCCGTGGACGATTACTTCGTCGACGTCCGCTATGAAGGGGAATTGGTCCGCGCCCGGTTAAGTGAGGATTGTCTGCTCCTGCACAAAGGAGGAAAGAATTACATCAAACTGCCGCTGGAAGAACATGAGAAAACTCAAATTAGCCCGACGCGCGACACGCGCTTGCGTTGGATGCAATCGGTGGTTCGGTGCACGCATTACGTGTGCGGCGCCGGCGAAGGTCGCTATTTGAAAACGAGCGACGCCCCGGACGTGCAATTCATTACCCGCGACGAAATCTCCGAATCTGACTGCGCTTATGTCCCCGAAGTCTAAACCCTGCCGCATCCTGGCGGTCGGCGCGCATCCCGACGACGTTGAGTTCGCGTGCGGCGGTATTCTGCTGACGGAAGCGGCGCGCGGGAGCGAGCTGTTCCTCTGCGTATGCTCGCGCGGTGAGTCGGGGACAAACGGCACGCCCGAAGAGCGCGAAGCGGAAGCGCGCCACGCTGCGGAACTGCTTCCGGCCCGGCTGGATTTTTGCGACCTGGGCGGCGACGCCCATATCGCTGCTTCTGTTTCGAATGCGCTCGAGATCGCCCGGCGCATCCGTGTCATTAGACCGGACATCCTGCTTGGTCCGGTTACATGCCCTAATCAGCACCCTGACCACTCAGTCGTAGGCCATCTCTGCCGGGACGCTGCCCGACTGGCGCGTTACGGCGGTATCGCGGAATTGCGCGATCTGCCGCCTCACGCAGTAACACATCACTTCGCATACGCGGTCACGCCCGCGGCCGAACCGCGGGATCAGATGAGCATTCGGCTCGACATCAGCGCACAGTTCGAGCGTTGGGTCGAATTGATGGAGTGTCACCGCACACAACTTCGGACCCGCGATTACATCGAGTTGCAGACGGCCCGCGCGCGTCTGCTCGGGATCGAAGCCGGCATCCCACACGCGCAGGCGTTGTTCGCGACCGATCATTTTCTTGCCGAATCTCTGACGGAGTTGCCGAGATCAATTCGGCTTTTCTAGTGTTGTCTAACCGGTATGGCTTGCCAATCGTTGAGTTCAAAATGGCCCGCCGCCAAGGCGCGACGAGGGAGGATGTCCTTTACGACCTGTGACCGAGACGCAACGCAGGCGCCGGGACATTTTCAACTCAACCCTCCGGGCCCCAGTTCTTTGGTCGAATTTCGGCGTCGCTCGCTTGGCAAGTATCGCAATGGATACAGGCGCTTCGCTCGCTTCTTGAAATTCGCCCAAACTCCTTGCGGCGATTGGCAAGCCATATCGGTTACACAACACTAGGCCCATATGACAGCGCGCCCGCTCCGCATCGGCATTACTTGCTACCCGTTGATCGGCGGGAGCGGCATCCTCGCCACTGCGCTTGGCTCCGACCTCGCGCGACGCGGTTACGAAGTGCATTTCTTCAGCTCCGCCAAGCCGGTTCGCCTCGACCTTTCACAGCCCGGGATTTTTTTCCACGAGGTGGTGGTCAACGAATATAGCCTCTTTAAATATCCCGATTACACTCTGCCCCTCGCGGTCAAGATGGCCGGGATCGGGCGTGCGAGGCAGCTGGACATTTTTCATGTCCATTACGCTGTGCCCCACGCCACCGCTGCCTGGCTGGCGGTGCAAATGCTCGGCGGTCCCGGGCCCGGCGTGCCCAGGATAGTCACGACGCTGCACGGGACTGACACCACTTTACTCGGCCAGGATCCCAACTACCGCGACGCCATCGAACACTCACTTGCCCAATCCGATGCCATCACCACTGTCTCGGAAAACCTCCGCCAGGAGACGCTCCGTGCCTTTCGTCTCGATCGCCCTGTCGAAGTGGTTCCAAACTTTTTTGTTCCCGCCGTCCACCTTCGCAGCCGCGCGGAAGTCCGAGCGGAGTTGGGCGTGGCGGACAGCGATTTCCTCATCGTCCACACGTCGAACCTGCGTCCGTTGAAACGCATCGATCTCTTGCTGCGCGTTTTCGCGGCCACCCGTAGTCCACGACCAATGCGTCTGCTTATCCTGGCCGGGGAATCCTTCGCTCCGAATGAACCCCTGCTCGACGAGCTAGGGCTGCGGTCGCGCGTTCTCGTCAAAGAAGGCGTTCTCGACATCGAGGATTATCTTGCGGCAGCCGATGCGGGACTCTACACATCCGAATACGAAAGCTTCGGCCTGAGCATTCTTGAGACGATGTTGTATGGAAAACCGGTCGTAGCCTTCCGTGTCGGCGGCATTCCGGAAGTTTTAGGAGAATCTTATCCTCTAGCTTCCCTTTGGCGATGTAAGCGCAGCTGCCGCCGGCTGGATACGCTGATCGAGTCTCCGAATCTGGCGCGAGAATTAGGTGAACGCAGTCGCAATCGCGCACGCGAGATGTTTTCAGCCGATCGCATCGTGCCGCAGTATGAAGCGCTGTATCGCCGCGTGCTTGGCAGCCTAACCTAACGAGCAGTGTTACGGTGGCAATGTCTGGTGGCCAGACAACCTCCTATGCACAGTTTGCAATCGACAACCCCGACTGCAGTCGCGAGCACGCGAAAACTTTCGGTGTCGAAAACCGGAATTAGCAAATTCTCCATCAGCATTCTGATTTCTGGATTTTTTGCTTCCTCCTTCTTACTTTTGGCTTTCCGGTCGTTGTTCCCGTAGTTCAACGGATAGAACGAGGGTTTCCTAATGCCAAAACGGCATTTTCGCAGGCTTTCGCTGACATCATCCGTTGTGCGCAAACCGCTCTATCGCAAGGCCGTGCCTATCATTGCTATGATCAGGTGTAATCACCAGTGTGCCCACTTTTAGGCAGTCGGGTGACACAAGGGGTGACACAAAAAAGAAGCCTCGTCGCTCCATCTATGTCTTCCGACCTTATCCCCCGACCTTTTTCTTGATCCCCTCGAATGTCCGACGAAGACTAACATTCACTATCGACTCTGCTTCATCCGACAAAATCGGCTCCGAATACAATTTTGTTGTGAGATTGCCAGGTCCTGCGATGATCGTGTAACGGAATTCCTCGAAATTTATTTGAAGCGTTGAATCGACGCCAAACGGCACTTCGGCTGCGCCTTTATACCCCTTCAGCCAAATGCGAATCTGGAATGAGGAATTCTGTGCTTTCTTTTCGACAAAATGTTGAAATGCACGGCGCCAGTCGGTTCGATACTCCGGCCTCCCAGTGGGGTTGACTGTTACGACTGTTTCGGAAAACAACGGAGACAACTTTCTTATCTTTTCTTCGAAGCTCGAAAACAAATGTTCCCACCCCAATTTGTAAAGCTCACGAAACGTTTCCGGAGACCGCTTCTTAACCTCAACACGATTCGCCTCTTGCTCTCTGATAAATATCGCAATCTCCTTTTCGATATCAGAGGGTTCCACGAGGCTTTCGCCTTTAGCAGCACGCAAACACAGGTTCAGTGACGATTCGAGCTGGCGACCAAGATAATCAGTCAAGGCTTCGACTTCGCCTACATCCGCCAGTCGCAGCGCCACAAGATAATTTGTCTTATCCGCCGCTTTGATAATAAGCGGAGGAAAACCAGCGCGCTGCAGGACATAGTTAATAAGCAATCTTCCGACGCGACCGTTACCATCATCGAACGGGTGAATGAGAAGAAAATCATCGTGTAGTTTTGCTGCGATCTTCAGAGGATGCTGACTACTTTTTGCTAATTCGTCCTGAAGCCAACGTACTAAATCACCCATACGGCTCGCTGTTTCCGCAGGTTTAACAAACTCAAATATCTCTCCCGTCGCTGTCCTAACATTGTTAGGCAAAACCTTGTACTCCCCAGGTATTATTTGTTTGCGGGTAGGTTGCCCCTCTAGCGTCTCGCATTCCTTCCAAAAAGGCTCCTTTAAAATGATCTTGTTCAGATCGCGAATGTCCGTTTCGCCAATGACTCGTTTTTCCCTGGCCAGTTTCTCCACATAATCCACTGCGGCATCATGGGCCTTCATCTCCTCGTATTCACGAATCGCGTGGCCTCCGACGGTGTGCCCCTGAATAAACAGGAGTTCTGTTTCTCCGTATGTCAGCGTGTTTCCTTCAATGTGATTGGAGTTATAATTCCACTCCAAGCGAAGTTTCTGTTTCAGCCGCCGCTCGTTGTCACTACTCAACGGTTGAACGCTCAGCCACGCTGCTTTGAGATTATCTAATTGAGCGAGAAACGACTCCACCACGGAAATTTCCGTTTCTGCTAGCTGGTTATTCATGGACACCTTAGAATAGACTTCCCTGTCGCGTTCGACAAACTGGATTCGAATCGCGAAGGTCCAGAGACCCGCGCGGCAAACCAACCTTTATCAACACCTTTTTGCATTGCCCAAAAGGTGCAGCCAAAAAGTCTAGAGGGGAACAGTCTCGCCGACGCTCTCACCGAGCCGCTAACCCCAGTTCCATCTGACGCTGACGGTCCACCAGCCATTTCTCTGCCGGTCTGCCCATCAGCATAAACGCTCCTCGCGCCTCACTCACAGCGCCAACACACGAAATTGTCCATTGGCGTAATTCCCGTTTCCGGGTCACGATTGCCGCTCGGAATATGATCTCCATCGTGCGTCCAGCGCGCGCACAATCCGCATTGCTGGATCAATTTTGATCTAACCCTCATCACTCACCTGCCTTTCCCGTTTTTCCATTTCTTCCACCACCTCCATTGCGTAACTCATCGCTTGTAGCGTTGAATCGCAGCCCATCCATTCCGCTTCCGCTAAAAAGAAATCCAAACGTGACTGACGCCGGCGAGCCTAACGATTAGTCACAGCTGCTCCTGGCTGCGCTGCGCTGTTTACAAGCCGCGTCGCTGCCGGTACAACCTGGTTTCGATCGCTTCGCCCCTGCGCTCCGGGTGTCGACGTGCTCAGAGTAACTGATGAAAAAGGCGCGAATGAAGACGTTGATAGTGATGGTTGGCATCGCACTGATCGCTCTTACCACCAGAGCCGGTAAACCAGTGCCCTACTTGCCATGCCTATCGACAACGGCTATGCCATAGATGCTCATGGCAAACGCCAACCAAACGCGTTGTGTGGGCGTGACGTAATTTGGGCGTGCGGCCCGCGATATCACTTTCGAGCGCCATCGACCGGATAAGAGAGCACGAAGCACACCGAGGCTAATAGTTTGCGCAAAATCCTGCGGGACAATCGTGGATGATTTTGGCAACCTGCGACGACCGAATGAAACCGATCCGCTGGTCAGCACATGCGCGAAAGAAAGCTGCCAAGCGCGAGATAAGCAAAGTCGAAGTGGAACAAACCATCACCCAACCAGATTCGGTTATGTCAGGTCAACCGCCACGCCAGATCTTTATGCGGCGTTACTTCGACGAAATTCTGGAGGCGGAGATGTTATTGCGCGTGGTTGTCGAAGAGACGAACGCAGAAATGGTGGTCGTCACCCTTTACAAGACATCGAGGTTCAGGAAATATGAAAGCGGCGCATGAAAGCTGAATACGACAGAGAAACGGACACTCTCACGATCACGCTTCGCGAAGCACGCGTAAAGGAAAGCGATGAGATTCGCCCCGGTGTCATCGCCGATTTCGGTTACGATGGCGGCGTGATCGGTTTCGAGATTCTCCAAGCCTCAAAGATCGTCGAGCAAACGGGAGAAATGCAGTTTGCCGTCGCGGGCTGATCAGTGTCGTCTTTTACTTCGGCGCCTCGGCGGCGAGTTTTTGGCAGCGCCGAACATTCCGCAGCGGATCGAACAAATTCATATAGTCTTCCGGCATGTATTTCTGTTCCCGTAGTTCAACGGATAGAACAAGGGTTTCCTAAACCTTAGATGTGGGTTCGATTCCCGCCGGGAACGATGAGTCAAGTCACGTGAGCCTTTCACACTTAGGTAGGAGCTGGCGCTTGGACTTCGATTGATTCGCTTTCTCCCGAAAGCTCACCCTTCGGGCTTCGTCTATGTCGCTCGACTCCCGTCGGCTCCATTCCCGCCGGGAACGCTTTCCGTAGTTTTGCGAGTCTGAGACGCTTGGGGAAAATACGTGAGCTTGGGCTTCGATTGATTGACTCGAACTTCCCAGTTCTCGGTCTTACGACCTCCGCTTTGCTGCGTCTATGTCGCACCGCTTCCCGCGGGCTCCATTCGCTTGCTCCCGCTCACTCACCCTGCGGGCTTCGTCTATGTAGCTCGATTCCCATCGGCTCCATTCCCGCCGAGAACGTTTACCTAGCTAAATCGCAGACAATTGCGCTGAAATCGGAACAAAGTCAGAACAAGGGATTAGTCCGCTGCGCGTTTACGATGAAGCGGGCAACATGATCGACACGCACCAGCACGCGGGCGAGTTCAAAGAGCCATGAGGGTACCGCCGCGAAACAAAAAGCCGCCACGCGGTGAAGCGTGACGGCTGATTGTTTAAAACGCGGGCGCGGCTTTATGGGTTGTTGACCACTTGCGGCACAGGTTTGCTCGCTTCAAGCTGTGCGCTCACCTTCTGTAGACCTGCAGTAAGCGCTGCAACTTGTTTCTTCAGTTCTTCAACGGTGCGGTGCTCCTCCAGAAACGCTTTGTGCTCTTTGAGGAACTCGTTGAGCAGCATCGCGTTCACCGCTTCGTAGCGCACGGTTTGCGGTTTTCCTTCCTTATCACGGCTAATCAGGTCGGGGCTGATATTTCGCCACCTCCTCGGCAATCAAACCAAAGGAGAGCTTGTGCGAGGGATCGATCTGTTGCTTGTAGCGGAAGGTCACCGGTTTTAGCCCGAAGAGTGCTTCGCTGGCTTTGTCCATGGGTTTGATTCCCTCTTTATAACGTCGCGAGGAAGCGAGCGTGCCCAGGTGGCCATCACTTTGAATGTAAACAGGCCGGTCTTGCACCACAGCGTCGTAGATGCCGCCGATGTAGGTCTTTTCGTAATGGGTTCCGCTGGCAGGAATACCGCCGATCGAAATCACATTGTTATCGCCGACAAAACCCGCATCGCCGATATAGATATTGTTGCTGAGGATGCCCGGGTCGGTACCTGCTCCAGCGCCCAATGCGGTGTTGTAGATCGCCAGTGCTGTTAAACAGCGCGAACGCGCCAACAGCCGTATTGTTGCCGCCGGTGTCGTTGTAAACCATCGCGTCCGTTCCAACAGCGGTGTTCTCTGTGCCGCTGGTGTTGAGCAAAAGCGCTGCCGCGACCCAGTGCCGTATTGGAATCCGCCGTTGTTGAGGGCCAGCGCTCCACCGCCAACACCGGTATTGAAGCTGCCGGTGGTATCGAAAAAGAGCGAACGCCAACCAAGCCCTGTATTTCCAGCGCCGGTCGTGAGAAAATTAAGCGCGTTGCAGCCTTCCGCTGTTGTGAAATCGGGGTAGCACCCGTCCGGCGGCGGACTGACTGCTTGCATTTGTGGCAAAAGCCCAAAGCACGCAAGTCCCAATACAACGAGAAATACTGGAGTTGTCGGTTTTAAGCTGAATCAGTGGATTCATGGTTTTTTCCTTTCTTTCCCCCGCCGGGTTACATTTCGGGTTTGCGGGTCCGGAAGGAGACGAAGAACGAGGCGGGGGAGAGATAAAGGCCTCCGCCTGATTCACGGATCCGTTTAGCAACACCCAGTTTGGAAAAATTCTCACTTGCTCGTCAAGCACAACCGTTGCAAGCACGAGTCGCCGCTTCCAATTCTAAAAACGCCGTAGCTTCGCACCCGCGCTCACAACGTAACGCTTTCCGTCGCCGCGATGTGCGTCGCTTTCGCCCCGAAAGCTCACCCTTGCGGGCTTCGTCTATGTCGCTCGATTCCCATCGGCTCCATTCCCGCCTTGGAGACGTTGTCAGCGCAGTGCAACCGGATAATTTCGTCTGGGGTTAAGAAAATTTGCATCCAGATTGGGCATTCGCTGCATCTTATCTGCAATGGATCGAAAAGAGCCGGTCGTTTTAGTGCGGCCTCGTCGGTGGCGTTATCTGGCCGACATCATCCTGGTGGTGGCGGTCACTTTCGCGTTGCCGATCGGTTTTGGCGCTGTTTACACGCCCAAAACCATGCAATCGGAATTTGTATTCGCGGCGATCGTCCAACTTCTCGGCGTCGCGATTGCGTGGATGCTCATTCGGCTGAGAGGAGAGCGGATCGCAGACATTGGCCTGAAACAGCCTGAGAATTGGTGGCGGACCATTATGATCGGGCTTGTGGCGGCAGCTCTTGTGTTCGCCGCCATGTACGTTTCCGAAAAAGCAGGGTTCCGGCGCGATCTGAGCCGGTTCAAGGATGTAAAAGGCAATCTCGAAGTGATGGTTTACGGCGTCTTCTATGCATTGATCGGGGCCGGCTTTTATGAGGAGTTCATGTTTCGTGGATTCCTGATGCAGGGCATGGCCATGCTTTTCGGTGGAACCCGCGGCGCGTGGCTAGTGGCGTGCGTGGTGCAAGGAGCGCTTTTCGGGGCAGGACACGCTTACCAGAATCCTCTCGGTATCGCGATCACCGGCACACTGGGCGTTTGCATGGGACTGCTGGTCCTCGCGTCAGGGCGCAATCTCTGGCCGGCGATCATCGGGCATGGACTTTTCGACGCGAGTCGTTTCGTCTTGTTCTATTTTCAAGGGCCGCCGGCTGGGTGAGTTGTTCCGCCCATCCAGTGCCTCGACCCGGCCGGGGTCGTCGCCCCCGGCTACAGGTGTTCCACAATATCATCAGCGATTCAACAGGCGGGAATCGAACTCAAAGTCGATAGGCGGCGCTATGCGGATCCGTTTGAAATCTCGATGTTCGGGATTGAGAAGAAAATTTGTGTCGGCGGGACTGATCACGCTCGGCAAGGCCAGTACTGCAGAACGCCGCTCTTGAACCCAGCGATCGCCGATTTCCTTTATCTCCATGGGCGGTGGGAAACCTCGCCAATTCGCTGGCAATTTTTCTGCTGGAAATCGTTCGGTAAGGCTGTCGGGCCATTTCAGGTGAAAAGCCTTGTATGTCTCGTCCAAGGTGAACGGCATGCGATTAACGAAGACCTCAAGCGCAGCGGTGGATTGATGTTCACTGACATAAACGACACGCACGCCGCGCGAGTTCCACCGGCCTCCGTATTGCCGGGGACCTTCTCCAGTGAACGCTGTCTTCTCGCGACTCGCGCGGACGATTCGCCACGCTGACGGCATCAGGAATAAACGCCGTAATCGATTCGCCCGAGCAAATCGTCCACTTCGCGCGCGCCAATCTCGGTTTCTGCGTAGTCGAGAGGAACAGCACCACCAAGACCGTATTGTGGATGTTTCAACCAGGCCCGCGCTTTATCGACATCGCCAAAAACGCCTGTTGCATGCTCAAGCAGTCGCGCGAACCGCAGAACCTTGTCGGATTCGTCCGGAGTGAGTCGTCCTGCTACTTTGCGTCGCTGCAAGGTGGACCGTGAAATGCAAAGTTTCGCCGCGAGCTTCTCAAATGGGAGGTCGAGTGTGTCTTGTAGAGTCTTCAGCTCAGAAAATCGCAGGCCTTTCTGAATCTTTTGAATCAATTCGGTTGGGTGCAGTGATTTTCCAGGCGCGGTTTCTTTTTCCAGTGGTGCCGTTTTCATGTGTGCTTTCTGGTAATGATTCAACTGACACAATCTCATGTGTCAATTGAAGTAAGTCAAAAGCAAAAGTTGGTTATGAAATTTGTGAAACAAAGGTTCACGCGATCTGGCCGAGAACGCTGCGCAGCTCGTGAAAATCCACCGGTTTGGCGAGGTGGAAATCGAATCCGGCTTTTCTGCCGCGCTCGATATCATCGCGCGCCGCGAACGCGGAAAGCGCCACGGCTTTGAGGGCTCGTTTTCGTTTGGCTTCGGCGACTACGTCGTATCCATTCCCGTCAGGCAGTCCAATATCACACAGGACAACATCGAACTCTTTGGAGTTGATCATGTCCAGCGCGCTGTGGGCGTCATCAGCGGTGGAAATCTCGTGACCGAAATGATTGAGAAGGCGAGACAACGCCTGCAGCGTGTCGCTGTGATCTTCGACCACCAGAATACGCAAGCTCTTGCCCGAATTGTACGTCGCTCTCGTCCGCTCCTCGCTCATTTGCTCTTGCCCGGGAACCCGTACACCGAAATTGCCTGGCCGTCCACTGAGTCGAAAGATCGTACGTGAGCTTCCGGCGATCGCGTGGTGAAATAAGATCCGCAATTATGGCTGCCAATAGGACTGCCGCGAAGAGCCATGCGCACCGGCGAGGTGCAAGTTTCGTTTACGTCGCGGCGTCATTCGCAGCTTTAGGCGGCCTTCTATTCGGCTATGACACAGGCGTAATCTCAGGTGCGCTCATTTTCATTAAAGACGAATTCGGCCTAACGACAGCAGCCGAAGAAATTGTGGTCAGTGGCGTTTTGCTGGGAGCGACCGTCGGCGCCATTGCCGGAGGAAAAGCGGCCGACCTTTTTGGCAGAAGAAGAGTCCTGCTCACAACGGCGGGGATCTTCGCCTTCGGTGCACTCGCCAGCGCAGCGGCGCCGTCGCCCGCGATGCTCATCGCCAGCCGGGTCGTGCTTGGTTTGGCGATTGGCCTTGCTTCAACGAACGTTCCGGTTTACCTCTCCGAAGTTGCGCCTCCACGGGCGCGTGGCTGGGTCGTATCGCTCTTTCAACTCGCCGTCACCATCGGTATCGTGGTCGCGTATCTTACCGACTACGCTTTTGCCGGCATTGAGGGCTGGCGATGGATGCTTGGTCTGGCAGTCGTTCCGGCTCTCGTTTTCGGTGCCGGCATGTTTTTTCTACCGGAAACTCCACGCTGGCTCATCCGCGGCGGCCAGCATGAAACTGCGCACCGCGTGCTCCAGCGGATCCGGCAACAGGCCGATGTGAATGCCGAAGTTGAAGAGATTAAGTTGAGCCTGGCGCTGCAAACTGAGAGCGGTCATTGGACAGACTTGCTGCGTCGGCAAGTCCGCCCGGCACTTCTTGTAGGCATCGGCCTCGCCGTTTTCCAGCAAATTACCGGCATCAATACGGTGATTTATTACGCGCCCAAAATTCTCCAGGCCGCCGGATTCAACTCAGCGTCCGGCGCAATTCTGGCGACGGTGGGAGTGGGAGTTGTAAATGTGGCGATGACTATCGTAGCGATGTATTTGGTCGACCGTGCCGGGAGACGCCCGCTGTTACTGGTCGGAATCGCCGGGATGACTGTCACGCTTGCCGTGCTCGGCTTGAGTTTCCGGATTTCAAATCCATCCGGACAGCTGGCGTGGACGGCGGTGATTTGTCTGATGGGTTACGTTGCTGCGTTTGCGATCAGCCTTGGACCGATCTTTTGGCTTTTGATCGCCGAGATTTATCCGCTCAAAATTCGCGGCATCGCCGAAGGAACAGCAGCCACGTTCAACTGGGGCTCGAACTTCGTCGTGTCGCTTACGTTTCTGACGTTGGTGGAAAAACTTGGCGCCAGCTCAACCTTCCTGCTCTACGCCTTATTCTCGGTGGCGTCATGGCTGTTTGCGTATTACCTCGTTCCGGAAACCAAAGGGCGCACATTGGAACAGATCGAGGCGTTCTGGAGAGGAGCCCACGCCGCCAAACAATGAGTCGAACTTCCCGGTGACGGAGAAGTGAAAGTCTTCAGAGTTGGAAAAAGGTACGTAGCCGGTGCAAAAAGGTCGCGGTGTACTGGCGTTCTTTCATGTCGTGGTCGTCGGTGCGCCCGGCTTCTTTCAGCGCGCCTTCGGTTTCCATTTTTCGCTGCGCGAGCAACTCGCTCAATTTTTCCATGCAACCTGGCGCATCGCGCAGAACGTCGGCCATAACAGGTTTTCCGATTTCCATTACGTAGCAGTCGCCATCCGCGCGCACGGTTGCGCTGCGCGGTTCGCCTGTCAGCAACGACATTTCGCCGAAGCAATCGCCCGCGCCGAGCGTTGCGACCTGGATTTTCGATCCGTTCTTCGATACGAACACGTTTGCCGCTCCGCGCAGCATGACGAACATCGAGTCGCCGGCAGCGCCTTCCTCAATGACCGGTTCACCACGACCGAAAAGTTTCAAGCGCGCCTGTCCGACCATTTGATTGAGCTGTTCGTCGGAAAGACATCCGAAAAGCGGCTCCTCCCGCAGAATCGAGACGGCCTCCGCCTGTTCTTCCTGGGCAAGAGGACCTGGTTTGCGCTGAACATGCAGTGTTCGGATAGGAAACGGAATCGTGATGTTCCGGCGCTTTAGTTCGTACCAGACATTGGTGCGAATAGCGTCGTTGATTTCGTTGATTCGGGAATGATTCCCCATGTAGAACTTGATTTCGTAGATCACTGCGAAATCGGCAAAATCGACCAGAAATATTCTTACTTTGGGCTCGGGCAGAACGCCGTTAGCTGTCGAAGCCGCTCGAAACAGTGCCTCTTTCACCAAGTTAGGCGGATTTTTGTATTCGACGCCGACGCGAATACGCATGGCGTGGACTTCCGTCGGATAATGGAGGTTAACGATCTGATGGCCGACCATCTCATTGTTCGGGATGTCGAGATAGATGTAGTCGTTGGTGCGCAAGCGAGTCGAACGCCAGTTGATCTCCATCACTTCGGCAAACCGCTCGCCTACCTGCAACCAATCTCCCACCTTGTAAGGCCGGTTAATTTGGATCGATATCCCGCCGATAATCCCGGCAAAAAGATTCTGTCCGGCAAAGCCGACGATGATCGCAACCACACCCGAGCCTGCCAGAAGTCCTCTGAGTTGCGTTTGAGCGTGATAGCCGTAACTCAGAATGAACAGCAGAACGATGAGGAAAATGACGCCACCGACTACTTCTCGAAGAAAATTCGGAATCGGAGTCTGCCGCTTCTTTTCGAAATAGAAATCCCAGACATAGCGATTGATCAGGGCGACAATCAGCGCGGTGCTTAACAAGATTGCTGCTGCGCCCACGTGGTAGCGCCACGACGCATGAACTCCGTAAACGGCGATAGCGGCGTAGAAAGCGAGAATCAAACAGAAAAGCCGAAAGAACAGACCGAGCTGAACCCCGGCGCGACGCTTTAAGAATCGCCCGATTCCAAGGGCGACAAAAAACGTCCCGACAAAGACCAAGACGGTGATCGCGTCTCGCTGCGCTTCGGTAACCGCGTCGAACATTAGGGCGACAGTATACCAGAAGAAGGCCGCCAGAATAGTATTCTTGCGTTACGTTTTAGGGGCCGTTTGCACGGGACGGCAAGGTGGATCGGCTTCTCCTGAGACGATGGCGCAGCGAATCGCCGAAGGCGCAATCTTTGTTACCAAGGCTAACGCGGAAGGATATCTAAAAGTAGAGCCGCGCTTTGACAACGCGTTGAGGACAACACGTTCCACTACGGCAATCCGGTCACGGGTTTTATTTTGGCGGTGCAAGAAACAACCACGCCCACCCGGCAAGGAAACAAAGGCCGCCTATTGGGGTAACCGGTCCCAGCCAATCCCGCGCCTGTGGGATGAGCGCAAGCAGATACAAACTGCCGCTAAACAGCAAAACCCCAGTGAAGAGCAGCCAGCACGCGCCGCGATTAATGTTTCCGTACAAGGCAAGCACCAGGAGAGCGACGGCATGGATGAATTGATAAAACACCGCCTTGTTCCAGGCATCGGTCATTCCGCGCGATTCGAGAGTCGATCGAAGACCGTGGGCTCCAAATGCTCCCAACGCCACGGCCAGGAAGCAAAGCCCTACTGCAATTCGAAAAAATAAGACCGCCATCTCATTAGTATGTCATTTCGAGCGAAGTCGAGAAATCTCCAATTTTCGTTGCTTGTTACTCCTTGGAGGTTTTGCAGTAGGCAAATTTAGCCTTGCCGCATGGCTCCTTGGTTCTGGTATGCGGTCGTCGCCACGGCGCTCATCAAATCTTCACACGTCTTGCGGTCGGGCGCATCGGCGAAGGTATCGAGGGCTTCATTGTCGAAGCCAGCGCCGCTTTGTCGATCCTGATCTGTTTGTCGATCCCGTGGTTCGGGGGAAGATGGAGTCAGAAATTCAGTGGAGCTGGTTTTGGTTAATTCACTGCTTACCGGCATTTGCGTCGGCGCTGGCACGATCGCGTTTTTTCTTCTTTTTCAAAAAGGGGACCGCTTTCTTCTGTTCCGGTAATTTTGGCCGGCGGCGCGGCGATCATGGCGATCGCAGGCGTCTTGTTTTTCCACGAAGCACTATCGTGGCAAAGAAATCGTTGGCGTCGCGTTCGCCATCATCGGCTTATTCTAATTGCGCAAATAAAGCGTTTTCCGATGAAATCGAGCAAGTGGCGGAAGGAAAGCGCCACCGAGCGCGAGTGCGCGAGCGAACTTTGCGATTTGATCGAGCGGTTGCCCTAAGAGCCGCACAGCCTTGAGCTCCTTCTCGAATTACGCGGGAGGAAAGTCGGACGACGTATGGCACTGCTCACAGTCGTCGTGGACGGAATAGTCATGTTTGAGCGCCGTCCGTTGCCGGTAAGACAAGGCAAAACTCCGTCCAGCGTGAATCCGATTTTACAAGCGTGACATCGCCGCCGTGAGCGCGCGCGATTTCGCGCGCGATGCTCAGGCCCAGTCCATGGCCGGGAGCAACTTGATTGTGTGGGAGATCGCTGCGGTAAAACCGATGGAAGATTCGATCTCGCGATCCGGGCGGGACGCCGACGCCCGTGTTGCCGACACGGAGGAGAGCGTTCGCGTCGTTAAGCGATGCGGACAAAACCACCGACCCACCCGGAACGTTGTACTTGATCGCATTGTCGATCAGATTCATCACCGCTCGCCGGAGTAGTCGAAGGTCGCCGGGTACAACCAGCTCCGCGGGCAGCTTGCATTCAAGGCTGACGGTCGATTGCGCAGCCAAAATTTCCGCGTCCTCGATCAACTCACGCACCATCGCGACCACGTCCACCGATGTCTGTTCGAGGGCGAGGTGGTGGTCGTCTGCACGCGAAAGGAAAAGAAGGCCATCGACAATTTGCGAGAGCTGAGTGCACTGCTCGATTAAATCCGCGAGCAACTCGCGTTGCGCCGGCGCAAGACCAGATGATGCGATCGCCATTTCGACTTGCGCGCGCATCAGAGCGAGCGGCATCTTCAATTCGTGCGACGCATCGGACGTGAAGCGTGTGATCTGCTCGAAGCTCCCTTGCAGCCGGTCGAACATGGCGTTCAACACGCGGGTGAGATGGGCGATCTCTTCCTGCGCCGAAGGTTCAGGAATCCGCTGGTGTAGATCGGAGGCGGAAATCTTCTCGGCTCGCGCCGCGATTGCTTTTACCGGGGCGAGTGCCCGCTGCGCGATCCACCAACTGCCAATTCCAACTGCGATCACCACCAACGGCAATGCGAACAGATAGGCCGAACCGAGTTGCGCCAGCGTTTCACTCGTCTCTTCGGTATCTTTTCCGAGAGCGAGAATGATTCCGCCGTTTTCGAAGACACCGAAGCGAAGCACACGACCGTTCCAGCTACATTCGCTCAGTTTTTTCTGCGGTTTTTTCGGGAAGACATTCTGGTTTCCCAGATTCGGGGAGCGATAAAGCAATCGTCCCGAAGCGTCATGTATTTCGACATAATGAAACCGCTTCGCTTGATCGAAGAGCGCCTCAACGCTCTTCGGATTGCGCCAATCGACGCCCTGTTCCTTGACGCCTTTGAAAAAATCGTGTGCCTCAGTTTTGATTTCGTTGCCGAGATTCTCGGTCATTTCGTCCCGGAGATTCCACGCCGCACCGGCGCCGAAGAGCACGAGCGCGGCGGTAACAACGCTAACTGACCAGAGAGTGACTTTGCCGCGCAGCGTCTTTACTTTCATTCGCTTGGGCGCAAGGCGTAACCGGCGCCGCGAATTGTGTGGAGCAGCTTGGGTTCGTGGCCTTCGTCTATCTTGCGTCGCAACCGCTGGATGCAGACCTCGACCACGTTGGTGCCGGTATCGAAATGATGTTCCCACACGTGTTCGCAAAGCGCGGTCTTGGTCACGACGCGCCCGGCGTGGCTCATGAGGTATTCCAGCAACGCGAACTCGCGGTTGGTTAGCTCGATTTTTGTTCCGCGCGCGTCGCTTCCCGGGAAATAATGTTGAGCGATAGATCGGCCACTTGCATCAATGTGGCGTGTTCGCCGGAAGCGCGCCGCAACAGCGCGCGCACCCGCGCGACCACTTCGCTGATGGAAAATGGCTTCGGCAAATAGTCATCTGCGCCGAGGTTGAGCCCTTCAATGCGCTCATTCACGTTGCCGCGGGCGGAGAGTAACAGCACCGGCGTGTTGTTATGTTGCCCGCGCATCTCGCGCAGAATGCTGAGGCCGTCGCGCCGCGGCAGCATGATATCCAGAATGATCGCATCATACGGGCGCGTCAGGATTTGTTCGAGCGCTTCATCGCCATCGTGCGAAAGATCGACAATCAGATTTTCTTCCATGAGTCCTCTGCGCAGAAAAGTCGCCAACTTTTTTTCATCTTCGACGACGAGAACGCGCATCGGTTGGAAGATAGTTGAAAGCGAAGGGCGGCGCGACACGCCGGGCGAAGAATAACAAATTTGTAATCGCAACGATGGTGAAACTGACAGCTTCGCCCTGCTAAAGTTCAGAGAGTGAAAACAAGCTATATCTGTGCTGCTGTCGTTGTCGCCTTTGCGCCTGCCGGCTCATGGTGTCTCCATTTTCGCCGCGGCGAGAAAGAAGCTCAATGACTCAGGCCAAGTTAAGCAGAGCGAGGCAAAAATTACGCGCTGGAGAAAGTGCCGAGTGGCACAATCAAGGCCGCCGAAATCGAGAAAGAGAACGGCAACTCGTCTGGTCGTTCGATATTTCCAAACCGGCACGCGAAGACATCACCGAAGTGCAGGTGGATGCAAAGACCGGAAAGATCATCAGGTTTCCAGGTGAAAACGTCGCAAGACAGGCAAAGGAAGCGGCCGAAGACCAGAAGGACAAACGGTAAGCTTTCGGGTACACGACGGCGGTTTTTCAAGCGACGAAACCGGATTGCTTCGTATCATCCAGCCCAACGTGCGCTGCTTAACGAAGAGCCCGGTTAAGATAGCCTTCATCTTATTTCTCGCATCAACGATCCGCGCCTGGCCGGAGCGGCCATTTCCCGATGCCGCCGCCGATGCACTGCGAATTCCGGCTTCGCGCATTCGCGGCCCCGATATTCCATCGCAGATCGTCGATCTTCGCCAGGGCATTGGACCGGACGAGGCCGCAACAATGCGCTTTATTCGAATCCGGCGCTCCGGGCGATTCGGGATCGGCGCGGACTCGCGGCTGCGCAATTGATGCAGGCGGGAATTTTGCCGAACCCGGTCGTTTCATACGCGCGCGACTACGTCACAGGCGGAAACACGGCAGGAACAACTACCGGCTACAATTTAACCGCGGCCTGGGAAATCACCGCGCTGGTTCCGTTTCTGCCGCGGCAGACTGCCGCGCGAAAAAATTTTCGTTCCGTCGACTTGGATGTTGCGTGGCAGAATGCAGATCGCCATGAACGCACGTACGCAGTCTATCGGTGCTGGCATAAAGGCGCAGGTTTCGCAGGCGTTCGAAGCAACCGAAGGTTTGCAGCAGAGCACGGACGCGATGCGGAAGGCAGTTGAGGCGCACGAAAAAACTGTGCTCGATCTGGCGGCGGTGGAGTCTGCCAGTCAGGATTCGCGCGCGACGATGCTGGCGCTGGAGCAGGAATTTCAGAGACAGCGTCTTGGCTTAAACAAAATTCTCGGAGTGGAACCTGATGTAAAGGTGGCTTTGCATTCCGGGTTAAGTTTGCCGAGCCGCCTTGCTCCGCCTGCACAGCATGACTTAACCGACGATCTTGAATCGAGGCGCCTCGATCTTCTTGGATTGCGACAGGGACTCGAAAGTCAGGACGCGACTGTGCGTGCCGCAGTGCTCGCTCAGTTTCCAAAGATGTCCGTCGCGATCGTGAGGGCAAGCGACACAACGAATGTGCACACGACCGGTTTCAATCTGGCTGTCGATGTTCCCATTTTCGATCGCAATCAGGGTATCATCGCGACGGAACGTGCTACGCGCCAACGGTTGCGCGATGAATACAATCAGCGCGTATTCGAAGCGCGTTCCGATATCGCGACCGCCATCGCCGACATTCGTTCATTAGATCGACAAATAGCGGCCGCGGAAGAAGCGCTGCCACTATTGAAAAAACTCGTTAGCTCGGCGCAAACCGCTGTCGAGCAAGGGAACGCTGACGTCCTCAGTTATTACACAGCGCGAAGCAACTTACTGCAAAAGCGAATCCAGCTGATCAAACTGAAGGAACAATTGCTCGAGGCGCACACCGCGCTGGAAAGCGCGTCCGGCCATTTTCTTCCAATGAACAAGGCGTTACATACGAGATGAAAAAAACACGGATCATCATTGTCGCAATCACGGCTCTGCTGGTTCTTGGCGTATTGGTTTGGATTGCACAGCGCTTTGGCATCGGGCAGGAGGAAAAAAAGCCTTCCCCTGTGGAGGAAGTTCAGGTGGCGAAGGTGGAACGAAAAACCATCACTGAAAAGGTCATCGCTTATGGCAGCGTCGTTGCGCAGCCGGGCAAGACGCATACCGTATCGGTCGCTTTTGAAACGCGTGTGCGTCACGTCCTGGTCGCGCCGGGCCAGTTTGTGCACAAAAATGATCCACTGATCGAGATTGAGCTGAGTCCATCGGCGCAAGTTCAATTTCAACAAGCGAAGAACGCAGCGGAGGCTGCGCAGAAAGAACTCAAGCAAACGCAGGAGCGTTTTAATCTGAAACTCGCGACCAATCAGGAGTTGAGCGCGGCTGAAAAAACCGGGGGTGACGCGGTAGCCAACTCACAGCTTTGCAACGCGCGGGCGCGGGGGAGACAACCGCATTCACTCGGACATGTCCGGGGTCATCGCGAAGGTCGACGCGCAAGATGGACAGATTGTAGCGCCGGGCGGGCCATTCGTTGAGATCGTAGCCGAGAACGAGATCGAAGTGAAACTCGGCGTCGAAGCGGAAGACCTTTCCGCCGCGCAAGAGGGCGCGCCGATTCTGATCGTTCCGGTGAACGATCCAACTGCTGCGAAAGTGGACGGCTTTATCCGCCTGGTCACGCGTCGGATCGATCCGACGACGCGACTTGTCGATGTGTACGTGGCGTTGCCGCAAGGAACAAAGCTATTGCTGGATCAGTACGTGCGCGGTGAAATTGAGCGGACTGAGGAAAACGCGCTGGTCGTGCCGCGGCCAGCTGTGTTGCCTAACGAATCACGCGAGTTCGAAGTTTTTATTGTGGCAAACAATCACGCGGTGAAGCATACGGTTAAAATCGGCGCGGAAAATCCAAGGGAAATGCAGGTGATCGCAGACGATCTGCACGAAGGGGATCTCGTCGTGACCGTAGGCAACTACGAGTTGGAAGACGGCATGACCGTGGAAATCAAAAAATGACCTTTAGTGCGTGGGCGCACAGCCATACGCGTTCTATTCTCTTTTTGCTCGCGGCGCTGGTCCTCGCCGGCGCGATCGCAAGCTTTTCTCTGCCGGTGGCGCTTTTTCCGCAAGTCAGTTTCCCGCGCGTCCGGGTCACGCTCGACGCTGGCGATCGTCCGGCCGAGCGGATGACGGTGGAGGTTACGACGCCGGTCGAGGAAGCGGTGCGCGCGATTCCCGGCGTGCGCGAGCATAAGATCGACCACCGAGCCGCGGCAGCGCGGAGATCTCGGTCAATTTCGATTGGGGCGAGGACATGGTCTCGGCCATGCTGCAAGGCGCAGTCGCGAGGTGAACAGGATCCTGCCGAGCCTGCCGCCGGGCACGTCGTTCGAAGTCGAGCGTATGGACCCGACGGTTTTTCCGGTGATCGCCTACAGTCTCACTTCAGATTCTCATTCGTTAGTCGAGCTGCGAGATCTCGCGCTGTATCAACTCTGCGGCCCGCGCTCTCCACCGTGCAGGGCGTCGCGCGCGTCGGCGTTCAAGGCGGCCGCGATCGAGGAATACCGGGTCAGTGTCGATCCGGACAAACTGCAGTCGTTCAATATGACCCTGGCCGAAGTCGCCAGCGCGCTCTCGGCATCGAACGTCCTGGTCGCAGTCGGTCGGCTCGAGCAGATCACGACAAACTTTATCTCGTCGTTTCGGACACGCGTTTCAAAAAGTTCGAGGAAATCGAGCACACGGTGCTGCGTTCAAATCCCGATGGCGTGGTTCTGCTCGAGGACGTGGCCGACCGTTGAGCATTCGACCGAGCCGCAGTGGATTCGGGTCACCGCCGACGGTCGCGACGCGGTGCTCTTCCAGGTCTATCAGCAGCCGTCGGCGGAACACGGTCGAGATCGCGCGAGGGATCAAAGCGAAACTGCGTGAGATCGACAAACAAATTCCCGAAGGCGTGAAGATCGCCGATTGGTACGATCAAAGCGATCTCATCACCACCTCGGAACATACCACGCTGCGACGCCGTCCTGATCGGCGATCGCTCTGGCCGCATTCGTCCTGCTCATCTTTCTGCGGAACTGGAAGGTCACGCTCATCGCGCATTCTGACCGTGCCGGCCGTGCTTCGCCGCGACGATCCTGCTTCTCTACGTCCTGAACATGAGCTTCAACATCATGACGCTCGGCGGCATGGCCGCGGCCGTCGGGCTCATCATCGATGATGCGATTGTGATGGTGGAACATATCGTCCGTCGCGCTGCGCGGCGGGCGTAAGGCTCATCCGTTTCCGTCAGGTCATTGATGCAGCCAGCGGAATTTACGAACCCGCTGGCTGGCTCTTCCGCCGCTACGATCGTCATTTTCACTGCCGCTCGCATTCCTCACCGGCGTGACCGGCGCGTTTTTCAAAGCGCTTTCTCTGACAATGGCGGCCAGCCTGTTGATCTCGTTTCGTCGTCGCCTGGCTGGCCGTGCCGATCCTGTGCGGCAACTTTCTTGAAGCAAAAGGACGCCGATGTCAGGAAGAGCACGGCACCTTCACGCGTCGCGTGCACGAACGGTTATCGTGACGAATGATGCAGCGTCTTCTCGCGCAGACCACTGTTTCGTCGCTCTGCTTCTTGATTCCGCTGCTGTTGTTCGGCTTCGTCGCATTCAAAAATGTCGGCTCTGGTTTCATGCCCGATGATGGACGAAGGCGGTTTCATTCTCGATTACATCTCGCCGCCCGGCACTTCGCTCGTCGAGACCGATCGTCTGCTGCGCCAGGTCGAATCCGTCCTGCAGAAAACTCCGGAGGTGCAGACCTATTCGCGGCGCACGGGTTTACAGCTCGGCGGCGGTGTAAGCGAAGCGAACATCGGCGATTTCTTCGTTCGGCTGAAGCCATTCCCGCGGCGTGGGATCGAAGAAGTGATGAACGATGTGCGCGAGAAGATTGAGAAACATATTCCCGGTCTTCAAGTCGAACTGCTTGCAGTTGATGGAAGATTTGATCGGCGACCTCACGAGCGTGCCGCAACCGATCGAGATCAAACTTTATTCCGACGACGAACAGCTCCTCCGCACGCTTCCGCCGAAAGTGGCCGATACAATCTCGAAAGTTCGGGGCGTCGTGGAGGTGAAAAACGGAATCGTGCCGGCGGGCGATGCGCTCAATATTCAGGTGGATCGGGTCAAGGTCGGTCTCGAAGGCATGGATCCGGAAGCAGTCACCAAAGCGCTCAAGATTTTTTGAGTGGCAATGTGACGACTCATATTCAGGAGGGTCCGAAATTGATCGGCGTACGCGTTTGGATCCCGCGAGACGCTCGCGAAACCATACGCAACATCGACAACCTCCTTTTACGCGCGCCGGATGGTCACCTGTTTCCGCTGAAGCGAGTGGCCACTCTCATTCCTGTCAGCGGCGAACCTGAAATCATGCGCGACGATCTCAAACGCATGGTCGCGGTGACCGCGCGTATCAGCGGCCGCGATCTCGGCTCGACCGTCAGCGAAGTGAAAAAGACGCTGGCCAAGTCCGGCGTCATTCCGGCCAATGTGCTTTACAGTTTCGGCGGCCTTTACGAACAACAACAGATTGCCTTTCGCGGTCTCACGATCATTTTGATCGCGGCAATCATTTTGGTTTTTCTTCTCCTGCTTTTCCTTTACGAAAGTTTCCGCGTCGCCTTTGCGATGTTACTCGTGCCACTATTCGCAGTAGCTGGAGTTTTCATTGGGCTCTGGGCGACCGGCACGGAATTCAACATCACGTCGCGAATGGGCATGACCATGATTGTCGGCATCGTCACCGAGATCGCGATTTTTTATTACTCGGAATTTCGCTCACTAACCATAAGTAATGACCGCCTGATTCTCGCTGGAATTAACCGGATGCGGGCGATTTTGATGACCGCGTTCGCGCCATCCTCGCGCTATTGCTTTGGCGCTTTGAATTGGTCACGGCTCGGCCATGCAGCAGCCGCTGGCAATCGCCATTACGCGGGGTTAATCTTTTCTTTGCCTCTGGTGTTAATCGTCCTGCCTGCATTGCTGGCGATCTTCGACTCAAAAGCGTCAACGCAACGAAGCAACTGAGAAGCGGCACACGTCACTTACGTGACAGCTTCAGGATCCGTCCTCCAGCTGGATTGATGAGATATGCCGTTTCGTCGCTGGCGGCGACAACGCCGCGCGCCCCTTTAGCAGTTGGAACAGTAACTCTCAAATGAAATTTTCCGTCGTCGCCGACTTCAGCAATGGTTAAGGTCGCAGATTGAGAAGCAGCTGCGTAAAGAAGTTTTTTCTCAGCCGAGTAATCGATGTTGTCCAGACCGGCCCCAGTTCGGATTGAGTCGAGCACTTTTCCCCCGTGAGCCGCGTCGATATTTACGACGTGATCTCCGCAGGCAACGAAGAGAAATTTACGTGCAGTGTCTAGCGCGAGTCCTTGTAAGTCAGTGCTCCCAACATTCCATTTTGCGACGATCTTGCGGCTTCGCACATCGATCACCGCGGTCGTTCCCGTGTCTTCGACGTTCGTGTAAAAGAGACCGTGTGCGTTATCGACAGCGTAACCTTCGGCCAAACCGTCTAACGCGATTCTTGTTTTCGGTTTCAGGTGATGCGGCTCGGAGGCATCGAAAAGTTCGAGACCTTTGGCTGCCGCGTTATCGCCTTCCTTAACGCGAAGCGTGACCCAGACTTCGCGCGTGGTTGGAACGTAAACAACCCCATCCGGCGTTACCACGCGGTCCGATGAAACCGGTACACATTCGCCGCGTGCAAGCCTCTTCGCGTCGATCACGCAAACCGTCGCATCCCCCCGGTTACCGATGTAAACAACTCCATCGCCGATACTGGCCGCGGTTGGTCCAACTGTGATCTTTCTTCTGAGGCGCTCAATTTCACCGGTTGGAAATCCTTTAATTTGTGTGACAGCATCGGTTTTGTCATCAATTACGTCGACGCGGCCGGTATTGCTCGCCGGCACCCACAATTTCCCCGTCGCGTGATCATAAGTGAAGTAGTCGAGCGTCACGGCGCCGGCCGCGCCGGGAAGTGGGATGCGCTTCAACTCGTAGTTAACGGCAGAATTTTGCGGCGCGGCGACAAGCTGGTTCGCAATTAACAAAAGGACGGGTGAGATGCCTAGCTTCATTGAGAGTATTTCCTTTAGTTTCCCGAGCTGACTTGATGAAAGACCGCGATGTCGATTTAGGCTTTGATCTAATGATGTCAACACCGGCTGGATGGGCTTTCTGCCACATGCTTCTCGGCCCGGAAGCGGTGCAATTGGCGATCCACGGCGCCATTCGAAACGCAAACTTTGTGGCGGGCTGTCGGCGGGCGTCACTTTTATTTTCCCGGGAGCTGTGGTCATAGTCGTTCCGAGCCGGCCTCGTGTTCATTACGGCTAGATCCCGCAGGTGATGAATGCCCTGACACGTCCGAGAGCAGGGGCTGCGACGTTACTTTTTGTGTCGGCGTACCGATTTAGTCTTTGGCGAGAGCAGTTTAGATTGCACACCGGAATTTCAGAAACGATGTTGAACACATGAATTTGATTTTGAAACGTTGTGCCGCGGTGGCATTTTCCGTTGCTTTTATTTGCGCAGCACCTGATCTGGCGCGTGCACGTTCTCACGGATCCGATCCGGGTGGACATACAAATCGGGGAGTCAAATACGCGCGAGACAAAGAATACGACAAGGCGGCCGCCGAATTCACCAAGGCGATTGAAGCGCAGCCGAATGACCCCAAGAATTACGAGAATCGCGCCATGGCTTACAGATTGGGCGGTAAACCAGCCAAAGCGCTCGGCGATTTGTCGAAGATAATCGAGATGCGCCCGAAAGATGCCGACGCATATGCGGCCAAAGGTCAGATTGAAGTCGAGCAAAAGAAGTTCGACGCAGCGATCCGCGATCTAACAAAGGCAATGGAGCTCGACTCAAAGAACAAAAGTGCGCAACGGTATCGGGCTTATGCGTATCTCTCCAAACAGGATTGGAAAAAGGCAGTAGAAGACTACTCGAAGGTGATTGAGAATTCGCCGAAAGATGTTGGCGCGCACGAGCGCCGGGCCTACGCGTACCGGAGCCTTGGCAAAAATAATGAGGCGATCGGCGATCTAACGAAAGTGATTGAGGCGAACCCGAAAGATGTTGAGGCATATCGCCAGCGTGGTCTCACATATCGGGTAATGGGAAATTACGGGAAAGCGGCCGATGATTTTCGCAAGGTGCTCGAACTAAAGCCAGGCGACGCCGACGCCAAGGCGCGGCTAAAGTATGCCGAACAAAAATATACGGACCAAAAGCTTCAGCAGCAGCTTCGGCGGCAGCTTCCAAAGCCGGCAGCGTCCAAGGCCCCCAAGAAAACCTCGGCAAAAACACGGACAGAAAAATCTGTGTCTCCGGCTCCATCTCCAGCTGGTTGAGATTGTGTCGCTTGGCATAAATGTTCATTCGTCGTCGCTCTGTATTTCTCGACTCGCCACGCCATGAATTTAGGAGGCGACAACGAGGGCGAGGAGCTGTTTGATTGAAGAGAAACAAAAGGCGGCGAAGACGACACCAGATCGCGCCGCTTCGCCGCTGTTCGCCCCTGATCGCGTTGACCGGTGTACGGTTCGAAGAACGCGATGCATCCACGTTTTAGTACTTAGAGGCTGTGCCTTCGTTCTCCTTGGCTTCGTTGTGCCGTCCCAGCACCTTGCCGTTGGGTTCGATCGTGAGGGCCATTTCCTTCCCATTCTGGTTGAATATGGCTTCGTAGTTGGCGCCTTCTTTTTCCCAACGCACTATGTTTTGGCCCTTTATGTTGGTCTGGGCAGCCTGCTGGACCGCGGCAGGAACATCAGATTTGTTGAGGGTCTGCTCCTCTTTCTTGTTACCGTGCGCCTGAGCGGTTACGCTAAAGGCGAGTCCGGCGCTGACCGCTGCCACTGTTAATAGATTTTTCGTTTTCATGTATGTTAATTTCCGAGGTTTGATGTTTAGAAACTGTTCGAAATCGAATCGCAATCGAGGATAACGACCATTGCGACTGCCGAGATGAGACCCTGGCGCTTTACCAGTATGTTTTCTTCCCGGTCTTTTTGTGCGTTCCGAGGACCTTTCCGTCGGGATCAACACTGATCCCGATGTCATGTCCCTTCCGGTTCGCGACTGCGTCGTAACATCCCTTCCCGTTGCGCATCTCTTTTCGTCCAATTTCCCTTTGTTACTACAAACGTACAATTCGAAAACGAGTGACCTGCTGCGCGTAGAGCATCAGAGTTAATTAGCGCGGCAGCACCACTAGTTTTTCCTGCGGGATCAGTCGTAGGTAGCTTTGTCGATATTGAGATGCGCTCTCACCAACTCAGGTGGTGTGTGAGACAACCATTCGGAGAGCAAAACATTGTTAAAAAACAACTCTTTCGCCTGCGGGATGCGTTTCAAAAACAGGAGGAGTTTATCGAATGAAGTTAAAGCGGCTTGCGGCCAACGGCGAGAAAGTTTGGGCACTCATCATGGAAATCGGGGACGAACCGATGACCGAGCTGGAGAAGTTCGCAAGAGAACATCAGGTCGCCTCCGCGCACTTCGTTGCAATCGGCGCGTTTGAACGTGTGACGCTCGCCTATTTTGACTGGCAGCAAAAAGAGTATCAGGAAATCCCGCTGGATGAGCAGGTAGAAGTGCTCACGATGGCGGGAGACATCGCATTAAAGGACGGCGCCCCGAAGATTCACGCGCACCTCATTGTGGGCCGTTCCGACGGGACGACGCGCGGAGGCCATCTTAAGGAGGCGCGTGTTCGACCTACGTTGGAGGTGATGTTGTCGGAATCGCCCGGTCATCTGCGGCGGCGTTTCGATCCGGTTAGCGGCCTCGCCTTGATTGATCCCGAAGTCTGACAGATTCAGCATCGGCAGAAAACTCTCGTGCGAGGCAGCGCTGCCCCGCCGAAAATCGCCGCCAGCTACAGGTTCGGGGCGCTCGCAGAGTTTGGGATACATGGTTGATTCGCAGCCTAACGAGTGGAGCAAGTTATTCGATACGATATTTCCCGATATCGCGATCTGCCTTCAACCTGATTGTGAAAGGATGCCGCCCGTGCATGAATCGCGGCACCGATCATCGGTATTTGAATCGCATCGACGCAATGAAGCCTATCAGCGTGTTAGCAGCGACCCAGCGAATGGAGCTCTACCTTATGGCGCATCTTCTTCGTCAGACATCGACAAAGAAACCAGTCTCTCCTCAATCGATCTATCCGTCTGACGATCGGTGTGCCTTACTCTGTATACGACTTTGACCGATAGGTTGATCCGCCTTCCGTCCGATTGTCGAACAACGCCATGGCATGGATAAAATCAACGCGTCAATCACAATTCTACTTGTGGCAATGAAAGCTAGGAAGCTCATCAACAGGTTGGCCGCCATGCAGCGAGTGGAGCTCTATTTTATGTCGCATCCCGGAAGTCCCTCGGCGGTCCGGCAACCGCAGCTGTCGCTGCGCGGCAAAACATGGCGAGCGGTACTCGGCGCGAATGTCCGAGACCGGATAACAGGATTCGGTTCGACCGTCGAAGAAGCATTGAGCAATTTCGATACTCAATATTTGCGCGCCTTGCGTCCTCCGGAGTGAGGAGAGCAAATATGTCCAACCTGGCAGCGCGCTTTAGCGGGGCGGCGAGATTCCGCAATTTCTGCAACCGAATCCAATTCGTGCGGAATTTTCTAATGCGATAAATTGTGGGCCTTGTTGATCGAGAAGCCAAGGTTCAGGCACGATGAAGTAGGCATTGCAGTCGGCTTCGGTGACTGCACAGCACCTGAGGACTTCGATTCGTCTCTACGAGGCGTTCGCTTTGTAAGGTGGAACGCGTCGACCAGGATATGCGGCTTTCCCGCCGATTATCTGCGCCTTCGGCGAACCATCACCCATTCGTCTTTCGCCAGGGCGAATCTTCGATGAGGACAAGCCGATCCACTTGGGCTGCTTGTTCTGTGAAATTCCATCTGATTACACGAGGGATACGGTTGTTGTTTCACTTCCTGGTAAACACTTCACGCAGCGCTAGCAGCGCGGCGTTATAACCGCACATGCCGTGGACACCGCCGCCCGGCGGCGTGGATGCGGAACATAAATAAACGCCCGGCAAAGGCGTGCGGTAAGGAGCCGGACTAAGGATCGGTCGTGCCACCAGTTGCATCAGGTTCGCCGCGCCGCCGTTGATGTCGCCACCGGTCAGATTCGCATTCGATCTCTCGAGATCGGCTGGACCCATTTTGTGAGAGGCCAGAATACAATCGCGGAAACCGGGTGCGAATCGCTCGATCTGCGCGTCGATTCGATCGGACACGTCCAACTTGCAATCGAATGGAACATGGCAATAAGCCCAGAGCGTGTGCTGACCATGAGGTGCGCGTGTTTCATCAAACAAACTTTGTTGCGCCACCAGCACGAACGGGCGTTCGGGAACTTTCCCGTCCGAGACGTCGCGTTCTGCCGCGGCTATTTCGTCCATTGTGCCGCCAAGGTGAATAGTGCCCGCGTGACGGCAGGACTCCGCCTTCCAGGGAATCGGCTCGCTTAACGCATAATCGATTTTGAAAACTCCCGGTCCGTGTCGGAACCGTTCCAACCGATGTCTGTATGCCGGGGGCAATTGTTCTCCGGCGATCCGCAAGAATTCCCAGACCGAAACATCCAGAAAAACGGCGCGCGATTTCGGCAGGTCATCAAGGCTTTCCACTCGACGGTTGATCTCGATTTTGCCGCCGAGTTCACACAAGTAGGCGGCGAGCGCGTTTGCGATTTGTTGGGAGCCGCCGCGCGGAATTGGCCAGCCCACCGCGTGACCGGCAAGCCCGAGCACCAACCCAAACGCCGAAGAAATCGGGGACTCGAGAGGAAGAAACGAGTGAGCGGCGATTCCGGCGAAAAGCGCGCGAGCTCGCTCCTGTTTAAACAAAAACTTCGTAAGTACGGTCGCGGGGCAAATCGCTGGGATTCCGAAGCGTGCCAGCGCCACCGGATGCTTTGGCAGATGCAGTATCGGTTGTAAGAATTCGACAACTAACTTTTCCCAATTGCGCGTCAGCGGATTCATCAGGCGCCGGTATGCGCGCGAATCCTCGCCCAAATTTTCAGCCGTAGACTCGACCTCTTGATACAGGCACGCAGCGGAATCGTCATCGAGCGGATGCGCCAATGGAATTTCAGGCTGGATCCACTCAAGATCGAAATCGCTCGAGCGGAACCCCTCTGAAAAACGGCGAGGCCGCTGCAAGTGGATGAACTGCCGAGCAGACGTCATGCAGAAATCCGGGCAAGGTCAATTGAGCGGAACGCGTGCCGCCGCCGATGGTAGAATTCGCCTCGCAAACGAGCACGGAACATCCGGCGCGCGCCAGCGTGATTGCAGCTGCAAGGCCGTTAGGCCCCGAACCCACGATGACTGCGTCGTATTCAATCGCCATGTGCAAAAATCGAGCTACTTATGTGCTCGGCTTCCGATTGCTTTTCACTGCGGAAGAACGTGCCATGAAACGTGCCGGGATCATCTTGCTTCAGTTGGTCGTCACTTCGGCTGGGTTTTGGTATGTGTTCCACGATCCGCAAAGGCGAGCACAAATAGTCGATGCATTACGGCATGCCAGGCTCGGCTGGTTATTACTGGGATGGTTATGCTATAGCGGTGTCGAACTTCTGGGCACCGTGCGATGGCAGATCCTTTTGCGCATCCAGGGGATCCGGGTGAGCTGGTTGCGTGTTGGGGCGATGGTGATCGTCGGTCTTTTTTTCAATCAATTTCTGCCAGGCGGTGTCGGTGGTGACGCGATGAGGCTTTACCTTGTGTTTCGGCTGGTGCCCCGGAAAAAGGTAGGCGCGACGCTATCCATCGTGATGGATCGTTTTTTGGGGCTGCTGTCGATTTTGTTCCTGGCGGGCGTGGCTTTGGCGCTGCGTTTCAGGTGGTTAACGCGTTCGGGCACATCTCTTCACATCATCTATGTCGCAGTTGCTGTGCTGGGCGGGGCATTAGCTTTCGTCATTTTGCTTTTCTGGCTTGTGAAGGCCGGACTACTGCGGCGATTGCCCAAAGCAACGCCGCTTCGAGAGTCGATCATTCAATCCGGCACAGCATTGCTCCGTTACCGTGCGCACGTTGTCCCAATGGCGTTCGCCTTCCTCATCACGGTGGTTTCGCATATTGCCTACTACACAAGCTTCTATTGTGCAGGACGCTCGTTGAGAGTATCCGAACACACCGCAACGCTCGCGGACATTCTTTCGATTATGCCGCTTGTTAACACAATCACCTCGATCCCCCTGTCGATTGGCGGGGCGGGCATTCGCGAAACTCTCTTTCAAGAGTTGTTAGGCAAGCTTTCCCATGTGCCGTCTGCCATTGCCGCCTTTACCGCCTCTCTTGGGTATGCCAACCAGGTTTCCTGGGCCCTGGTCGGTGGTGCGGTTTTTTTATTGTCGGGCAGGATAATTGGCCGCTCGACGTCGTAGGCTACTCCCAGGCGTCGCTTGCTGCCGTTTTCGGAGAATCGCTGGGGACGTCGGCCATTTATTTGTTGTTACCACAGCGGAACATCCAATCCGATTCCACCTCGCATATCGATATCTTTAGGAGTGTCGTGCATTTATGGAATCAATCGGTCGAACACGGTGGGCAATTGCTGAAGGTTGGATCCCGGGAAAAAGCCACGGTCCGGCGCCGGAGATGACCAGTCACGAGGCGTGCTGCATTCTCAACGCCTCGGAGAAGGACGCGCATATTGTGATCACCATTTTTTTCGAAGATCGCGATCCGGCCGGTCCGTACAAATTCGAGATTTCCCCGCGGCGCACCAAACATTTGCGGTTCAATAACTTTAAAGACCCGGAAAAAATTCCGCGGGACACACCGTACTCGAGCTTGATCGAATCGGACGTGCCGATCGTGGTGCAGCATACGCGGCTGGATTCCCGCCAGGCGGAGAACGCGTTGCTTACGACGATAGCTTTTCCATGCGATTAGGCTTCGAAATTCGAATCAAGACTAGAGGCATTCAAAACCAAGGCGAATCATGGCAAGCGAAACCGTTAGCGATTTTTTAATCAGCCGAATCAACGAATGGGGACTGAAACGTATTTACGGTTATCCCGGGGACGGCATCAACGGAATCATCGGCGCGCTCGATCGCGCTGATGGCGCAGTGGAGTACGTGCAGGTAAGGCACGAAGAGCTGGCCGCGTTTATGGCCTGCGCGCATGCGAAGTTCACCGGCGAAGTTGGCATTTGCCTGGCTACATCCGGACCGGGAGCGATCCATCTGCTCAACGGTCTCTACGACGCCAAGATGGATCACGCGGGTGTGGTGGCGATTGTGGGCCAGCAAGCGCGTGCGGCATTGGGCGGGGATTACCAGCAGGAAGTTGATTTAATCAGTTTGTTCAAGGACGTCGCGCACGAATACGTGCATATGGCATCGTCTCCCGCGCAGGTTCGGCACCTGGTGGATCGTGCAATTCGGATTGCCAAAGCAGAGCGCACCGTCACCTGCCTGATCATGCCTAACGACGTGCAGGAGATGCCGGCCGTGGAAAAGGCGCCGCGCAAACACGGCACGGTGCATTCGGGTGTGGGTTACTCGGCGCCACGAGTGATTCCGAAAGATCGCGATCTGCGCCGGGCGGCAGATGTTCTCAACGAGGGAAAAAAAGTGGCGATGCTCGTGGGCGCCGGCGCGTTGGGCGCGACAGATGAAGTCATCGAGGCGGCGCAAACCCTCGGTGCGGGCGTGGCCAAGGCTTTGTTAGGCAAAGCGGTGATTCCGGACGACGTACCCTTTTGCACAGGCCCGATTGGATTGCTCGGCTCAAAGCCCAGTTGGGATTTGATGACTGAATGCGACACGTTGCTCATCGTCGGCTCGAGTTTTCCGTATTCGGAATTCTTGCCGAAGGAGGGGCAGGCGCGGGGCGTGCAGATCGACATCGACGCAAAAATGTTAAGCATCCGTTACCCGACGGAGGTGAATCTGGTAGGCGACAGCGCAGAAACTCTGCGGGCGCTCATACCGCTGCTAAAGCGTAAAGAAGATCGATCCTGGCAGAAGAAGATTGAGAACGAAATGGCCGATTGGTGGAAAACACTCGAGGCCCGGGCGATGAACGATGCAAACCCGATCAATCCGCAGCGCGTTTTTTGGGAGCTCTCGCCGCGTTTGCCGGACAACTGCATCCTTTCGTCTGACTCCGGATCGGCAGCGAACTGGTTCGCGCGCGATTTGAAGGTGCGCCGGGGAATGATGGCTTCGTTATCGGGTAATCTTGCGACGATGGGACCAGGCGTGCCGTATGCGGTCTCGGCGAAATTTGCGTGGCCGGATCGCCCGGTAATCGCGCTGGTGGGCGACGGCGCGATGTTGATGAACGGAATTAATTGTCTCATCACCATTGCACATTATTGGAAAGAATGGAGCGACCCGCGCCTGATCGTTTTGGTGCTGGCGAACCGCGATTTGAATCAGGTCACATGGGAACAGCGCGTGATGGCGGGCGATCCGAAATACAAATGCTCGCAAGTGGTTCCAGAATTTAACTTCGCTCGTTACGCCGAGCTCCTTGGACTGCGTGGAATCCGAGTGGAAACGCCCGATCGGATTGGTCCGGCATGGGATGAAGCGCTTTCATCGGATCGCCCTGTGGTTTACGAAGCGGTGACAGATCCCGAGGTGCCAACGCTTCCACCGCACATTACTTTTGAGCAGGCCAAACATTTCATGGGCTCAATGATAAAAGGGGACCCGCATCTTGGTCACATGATTAAGCAGACGTTCAAAGACGCCATCGAAACCGTTTTGCCGCACAAGGAATGAAAATCTGGAAAGCGCACGCGTGCGGCGTGCTGCGTTTGACGCCATCGCCACGCGCCACTTTTTCATGTAGGCAGTCACAAAGCTTTTCGGCGACGGCGCCGATAAATGCACGCGAGGCGCGTGCGTTCCCCAATCCATGAAAACGCGCGATTCGCTAGCTCCTGTCGAGGATCTTAAAGTCTCTGCATACAAAATTCCCACCGAAACACCGGAGCAAGATGGGACGTACGAGTGGGACAGCACCACCATCGTGATTGTCGAAGTGAACGGCGGTGGAAAACAGGGGCTGGGCTACACTTATGCGGACACGGCGACGGCCACGTTGATTGATGACAAATTGAAGCAAGTTGTTATCGGCCGCGATGCAATGTCTGTGCAGGGCAATTGGTTGGCGTTGTTGCATTCCATTCGGAATCTCGGGCGGCCCGGGATTTGTTCGATGGCCATTTCGGCGGTGGACACTGCGCTGTGGGATTTGAAGTCGCGGTTACTCGATTTACCGCTGGTCACTTTGCTCGGGCAAATACGCGGCGCCATGCCGATTTATGGAAGCGGCGGATTTACCAATTACTCGAACAAAAAACTGCGCGAGCAGCTGGGCGGCTGGGCAGAGCAGGGGATTCCAAGGGTGAAGATGAAAATCGGTCGAGATCCCGGGGCGGACGTCGAACGCGTGAAGGCTGCGCGCGACGCTGATCGGAGATGACGTCGAGCTGTTTGTCGATGCGAACGGCGCCTATTCGCGCAAGCAGGCAGTTGCTCAGGCGGAGTTATTCCAGCAATTCGATGTCCGCTGGTTCGAAGAACCGGTTTCTTCCGACGATCTGGAAGGTTTACGATTCATTCGCGACCATGCGCCTGCACGAACGCAAATCGCCGCGGGCGAATACGGATATCACATCGATTATTTCCGGCGAATGCTTGAGGCCGGCGCAGTAGACGTCTTACAGGCGGATGCGACGCGCTGCGGCGGATTCACCGGGTTTCTGGAAGCGGCAATGCTCTGTGAAGCGCATCATATCCCGTTTTCCGCGCATTGCGCGCCCGCACTGCATTTGCACGTCGCATGTGCCGCGCGCACGTTCCGGCACGCCGAATATTTTTATGATCACGTTCGCATTGATCGAATGCTGTTTGATGGCGTGCCCGAGCCGGTGGACGGCGCCATTGCGCCTGATCTGAGTCGGCCCGGACTGGGTTTGACTTTAAAGCGCGCAGAGGCGGAGCAGTTTTCAGTTTAGCCGCGGGAGAGGCATGTCTTCCTCTTCCTGTCGGCAGATCACCGCGCTCTTTCATTTTTGAGCTGCTTGAGCGATTTAATCATTTCGGCAGCATGATTTCCGATCTCCCGGCGATGCGCCGCTGCGAGCGGTGAGAGCAGTCTGGTAGCCGCTGGTGTGAGCTTTACGTAAACCTGCCGGCGATCGGCGGTTGCCCGTCGTTTCGTCACAAGCTTTCGCGCGGCAAGTTTATCGGTCAAGGTGACTGCCGTATGATGTTTTACCTGGACGCGCTCGCTTAATTGTCCCACCGTCAGGCCTTCAGCAGGGGAGAACGCTTTCAAGGCGAGCAGCGCTTCATATTGTTCGGGCGTGAGCCCTGTCTTGTCGCTCAAAAAGGTTTTACTGAATCGCAGAAATTTTCGCAGCACGTACCGCAGGGAAGCCAGGCTGTGGTAGTCCTTTGGGCTCAAGGGGGATGCACTCGGTAGTGTTTTCGCGGGCATGGGTATTATATCGATGTTCGACCGTTTGCACGCGAACATTAGGGTGCACAAGAGCGTCATGCAGTTCGGGTTTTTTCCTATGCATTAATTCGGGATCAGCCTCATAGCCGAGCGACCATTAGAGTGCGAAGATATATCGACGAACGATATGTTTAGTTGGGAAAGGAGGTGGAAAGTTATGGCAGAGTACGCAGTCAGAGCCATTGGCAGCCATGAATCGATGGCCAAAGTGGCTGCCACAGGTTCGGGAGCCGAGGCTGTCGCTGGTGCGGGAGCATTAGTTCTTGCCATCATTGCGTTGGCGGGAGTTTTCCCGACGATTCTGGCATCGATTGCCGTGATTGCCGCCGGGGCAGGGTTTCTCTTCCAGGGAGCCGCAGTTGCGGCGCGAAATCAGCGGCTGGCAGTCGAAGCTGGCGGTGGCGAAGCCGAAATTGAAATAGGAATGAGTGCCGAGATGCTTGGCGGAATCGCCGGCATCACGTTGGGAATTCTCGCTCTTGTCGGAGTTGCAACGATGCCGTTGTTGGCGATCAGCATTATCGTGTTTGGAGCCACATCGTTGTTTGGCAGCCCGGCAGTCTACCGGGCGAGCCGAGCGGAACCTGAGGGGCAAGTGCTCGATTTCATCGCGCGGCAGTCCGCTGCTGGTGCAGCGGGCGCGCAAGCTCTGGTGGGTATCGCGGCGGTCACGTTGGGAATTCTGGCGTTGATTGGACTTGCTGCTCAAACACTCGTGCTAGTCGGTGTGTTATGCACAGGCGGCGCAACCTTGTTGAGTGGCGGTGCCCTTACCAGTAAGATGGCAAGCCTTTTGTATCACTAGCAACAGCAGGTCGCGGAGAGAGGGTGCCACAGAGCTTGCGGGGATTCCGGCCGAGGCAGCCGGGAAAAAGGCTGTGCTTCTCGGCGGAAACCTGTGAGCGTGCAGCCCAACTGCAATTCCTCTCTCCGCCAACTTTGGGGCGCCTTTACGAGCGCAGGCTGTAGCGTGGCTGGTGTTACGCGAAACGGCATGTCTAAACCATTTGCGCGCATCTGCTACGTCGAGTGCGATTTCTCACTGAAGCATCGCCGCTCAGTAGCGCACTGCAGCAGATTCCTTTATGAAGATAATTCTTACGATAATCATCGTTTTCGTGGTCGAAGCCGCAGCTTGGACAGGTTTTGTGTACAGCGGCGCGTACAACGTGAGCATGTCTAACCACGACAACGCTCTAATGAATTGGTATTTCGACACCGGCACCGAACGGTCGATTAAACAGCATGCGGCAGGAGTAACTCCGCCGGCCTTGGATGATCCTCAAATGATTCAAAGCGGTGCTAATCATTTCGCGGAGATGTGCGTGCAGTGTCACGGTGGACCCGGTCAACAGCCCGAGGAAATCGCCAAGGGCTTGTGGCCCAAAGCGCCGGACTTGGCCAAGGCAGTTCCCGATTGGACGCCGGCTGAATTGTACTGGATCACAAAAAACGGAATAAAATTTTCCGCGATGCCTGCCTGGGGCGCCACGCATAATGACGAGAAGATCTGGGAAGTTGTCGCGTTTCTGCGGAAACTGCCAACGCTTTCCCCGAGTCAATACCGTCAGATGCAAGCCAGGGCACCATAAGAAAGCGAAAAAGCTGTGAGAAGAGCAGGGCGTTCGCTAAAGAGCCAAAACGAGTTAGGAGAACTACGCGCAATAAGGAAAGCAAGCTTTGGCAATTCGGACGCAATCGCGAGCGCCTAACGGCCGAGGAACTCTGTGATTTCGAACGAGAACAAACGCGGTCTCACGAACAGCGGATTAACGCGTTGTCGAAGTGGCATCGCAAACACGAGCTGAGTTCACTCTGAATCGCAAGTAGCCACTGAGAAGGATTTATCGGGCGGATCCTGCAACCACGGGACCCAGGCAAAAATCAAGGTCCCTTTGAAATTGTTTCCCTGGAGGAGCGAGCCCACGGCGGCGAGAGAAATCTGCCGCCGTGATCGCCGCTTCTAACGTTTTACTTCACTCGTCAGCCAAACAATTAACTGGATCGATCAATGCGGCTTGCTCGTGGTACCCGCCTGACCCACCGTCCCGGTCGTTCCAATAGAGTTCAGTACCTTTGTCAGCATAGAAGCGCTGGCTGGAGGTTGAACCTTACCTGAGAGAATTTCCGAAGGCGTGACACTCTTTCCGTAGTAACCGTCATTCACGCTGCCCCGTGGCGCGACCACCGAACCCTCGACAGAAAGGCCGGCAAACACCCCGTCCGAGGCGGCATAACTGAACATATCGATGTTGGTGAAGGCTGTTTCGGCCTCCGCACTGGCACCCGCCGGGCCGGCAGACGCAGTTAAATCGGCGCCGAGTTTCACATTACCGTGCGAAAACGCCTCGACGGCCTTGTCAGTATTCAAGACGAGAACGAGTTTCTTCACTTTGCCCCCGATCTGTGCTCCGACACCTGCGCCCCCCAAGCCAACGAACAGCGGACCGGACCAGCCGTTGTTAGTTCGAGCGACGACAATTCCCGGGCCACCTTTGCCATTCACCAGGAGAGCCACGTCGATGACGTGAAAGATGGCGAATCCTTTGGCGTTCTTCAGGACTGCCGGCGGAATTTGCCGCTCTGGCATGCTGCTGAAGTTCTTTAGCGTGTTAGTGTCTTCTTGCAGTTCCTCCTTGGGATCTGCATAAATATTTCCGACCACGCCCATGGTGAGCGCGATCCCGACTAATAGTATAATCAACCGTTTCATACGTGTACTCAACGGATCTCGCTGATGTTGGAGATGTCGAAGTAACTCTGAAGGACTGGTCGGAGAATATCTGACCAGGTACTAGGGTCACTTAGTTCGAGGCTTCCATCGCGGAGGATGGTGTTTCGCTCGCAGGTCCCGATTGTGACCGCGGGTGGAGTTTTCCAAGCGAGAAAGCTATCAACCCTTATCTCGAGCCCACTTACTCTCGTTTTTTAATTCGACGGATGGAAAACCGACGATGTCATAAGTCGCGGAAGCGATCCCAATGTCAGCGGTATCGAATTCGGTTAGAATTTGCCGGCTGATCAGGTCCTTCACTTGTCGGGTACCGTGAACGTCGGTAACAAAGCGCATTGATCTTTTCCGCGGCGTGACGGTCAGCCTTATAGGTGATCGGGACGTGGATCTCTTCCCAAATGTAGGAAAAATCGCGTGTGTAGTTGTACACGGGCTCGTCAAAGATCTGGCTGTTGCTCACAGTCACGATTCGTCCGGTGAATTGGCGGCTTTGCACCCACATCGCAGGCTCGTCGGTTTGCACCGGTGGCGGTTGCCCCATTTCCATGATCGTTGTCTGGATAAAACCCAGAGCGATCACATCGCCACGGACTCCCCCCATCATGATGCGATCGCCGACGGTGAATGTGTTTCCTCGCAAGATTACGAAATAACCGGCGAGCGCGGTGATTACTTTTTGCAGAGCGAAGGCGATTCCGGCGCTTACCAGGCCCAGCGCGGTCGCGAGTCGTTTCGGATCATCGAACCAGATTGAAATCAGCCCCATAATAATGACGACGGCTCCAGAAACGAGCTCGCAGGGCTTTGATATCTCCGTGGACCAGAAAACGCAGTCCACTGCGAAGGATCCAGCGCAACAGGATCACGATGAAAATAAAACCAATTGAAAGCACAGCTTCCAACCGTTCTCGGCATTGATGCCTACGAATCTGATTCCGAAGACTTCCACCTGTACTTTTGAAACGCACTGGCGCGGCTGACCGGCTCTGTTTAGGTGGGGTTAAAGGCTACCTTCTAAAACCCGAAAGCCCCCACAATTCACCAAGCCAGCGGTTACTGCAGATCCGATTCGCTCAGGTCAACCGGCGCCCGCTCCGATCAACATGTCGATAAGAAGCACTGCCAGGAAGCCGGCAAAGAAGATAGCAGTCGTGAATACACTTTCGCGCTTCGCGTCCTGCGATTCATGTGCTTCGACGAGTAGCTCCTCTGCAATGAGATAGAGCAGTGCGGCACAAGTGAAGGCGAGTACCCCGACCAGCCATCCGCCGCTGAGCAGTGTTGTGACTAATGCGCCGGACGCCGCTCCTGCGATCGGTAACACTGCGATCGCCGAGGTGACTGTGAATGCATGCCAGGGCGTTGTTCCCGGACGAAGGACCGACACTGCCGTAGCCAGTCCCAACGAAACAGCACATCCAGTGAGTGCGATGGTAATGAGCAGGCCTTGTCGAGTTCCGAGCGCAAAGCCAACTCCGACCAGCATCCCATCTACAAAAAGATCGACGCTCACCGCACCGATCAAAGGCCATGGCATTCCCGGTTCGGACTGGTCGGAAGACTCGGCTCGCCGGGTGAGAGCGCGAATGGCAAGCATGGCAGCGACGCCGACTGCGAAACCACACGCCACGGCCAACGGATCGCCGCGATGCATGACGTCAGGCAAGATCTCGACTCCGACGGCCGCAAACACGATCCCTGCCGCGAGGTGTTGGATATAGCTGCGGGCGGTGTTGCCAGGTTTGCACCATGCTGCGAGTGCTCCGCCTGTTACAATGCCGATTGCAGGCGCAAGCGAGAACAACACGGCGTTTACTATTTTTCCGGTCATCGTTCTGTTTCAGCGATGAGAAATGCCAGTTGGCTCGGCGCGCATCCAGCCAAAATTCACCCCGGGTGAATTCAATGTTTACCGGTTCTGCGTAAAGCTTTACCCGAGCCAGTCGTCATCGCCGTGCTCATCGGGAAAGGAACAAAGCTCCGCTGTCTGTGCAACGAGAGAACAATCAGCTGTAGTCCTCGATGAACCGGGATAACCGGGGGATGGGAGCTGGTGTGGCCTAACGAGGATCACGCTTTGGGCAGCGTGACGACGACCGCGTTTGCCTGACGGTCGACCTTCATGTCACTCTCGTTGACCGGTCCAGGCACGCTGATTGTTGCGCTGTACTCGCCGCTAACTTTGGCCGCGCCACCTCCAGACTTCGAGGTGGTGTTGCTCCCTTCTTCCGCTGTCACACGAAGCTGTCCATTTTGGTAATTGACCCGGGCATTTGAGATATCCCGTTCCGGCAGGTAAAAATGAACCACGTACTTGTCCTTCTGATCATCCATCTTTACCGCCGATTCGAGCTGCGAAGCTTGAGAGCCGATGTCGAAGCCATCCGGGAATGTTTCGTTCAACGCCCGGTTCATCTCTGCGTCCAGCCGCGCGAACGCATTTGAAATCGAACCAGCCCACTCATCGGGTGTCCCGGGCGAAGTCTCTGGAAATGGTGCAGCTGTGGATGAACCCACTGCCGGCGAGCCGGCTGTTCCCTCGGGCACCGTGATCACCAGTAAATCCGGTTTGCGTTGAACCTGCATCTTATCGCTCTGCACTGGCTTTGGCAGACTGATGCTCTGTTCGTAATGTTCGGACTCGGCCTTGCCATTGACCAAGCTTTTTCCGTTAGCCACAATGTGAAGAACCCCGTTCTCGATCTGCACTTGTGCTTTGGATGTGTCGAAGTGCGGCAGGTAAACGCGCGCCACATATTTGTCCTTTTGCTCACGCAGATCCACCGACGACGCCATACTCGAGCGGTTGAACCAATCACCCGCGTTACGGAACGCGTCACCGAAAATCGTGTCCATGCGAGTTTCCAGATCACGCATCCGCTCCGTTACATCTGCAAAAGGCGACTCGGTTGGGGTGACCGCAGAAAACGGAGTAGCCGTCGGTGACCCGGTGGCGAAAGGAGTTACTGTTGGCGACGGCGTTGAACTCCCTGTTGGAGTAGGGGTGGGCGAATCTGCAGTCTGGCTGTAGGAACAAAGAAAAGAAGTGAACAATATTAAGAGTGTCGTTGTGAGTGTTTTCATGTTTCGGTTACCGTGGTTGGAAGAACGTTAACTGCTTTTAGGTTTTCGATTTTGCACGGTACCGAACGCGTCGGAGGATGACCTGATCGACAGATAGAATTTTTTCCGACTGGGGCTTCGGGCCACCTGAATGAGATCGCTCGAAACCGAGAATCGCAGAAACTTCGGTCGAGTACCGGAGCTTATGCGAACCTTCTACAGATGAAACACCTCTCAATGCGAGCCATCCTGGGTTTATCGTGCGCCATCGTCCTGGGTTGCGCGGGACCAGCCCCCCGGCCCGCCGTCAATTCGGCTGCAATAGGGCGTTACGGGCACACGCTTCACGACCGTTTTTATGAGGCCTGGCAACAGCCGGTGTCGGTCGGCATCCCGCCCCGAACGATTTCTGTCCCCGTTGATGTGACGATCGACAGTGCCGGCCGCGTTTTGAAATTTCGAATTGTGAAGTCTTCAGGCAACGAGCGGATCGACAGCTCAATCGCCGCTGTGGGAAAAACAGTCAGAAGTGTTGCTCCGCCCCCAGCTACGACATCGCAAAAACCTTTTAAACTGAGAATTTATTTCGAGCTCGATATCACTGGCAGGCATCCGGGTTAAGGCACAGATAAGCGTACGCGTACCAATCGCAGCCGAAAATCACGTCGAGTAGCTTCCGGTGATTGCCGGATTACGAAAGCGGCTGGCGATCGATTGCAGCCGCACAGCCGCATTCGTGGTTTTCAACGCCGTTAAGCTACCGCCCGAGTGCGCGCCGTAGCAGCATTCGCCAAGGCAACGATCGCGATAAGAATGCCAAGAATGACATTGTTCCAAAGCGCTACCGGCATAGCGAAAGCCAGAACAAATGGTGAAATAATCAACCAGATGCCCAGGATCGCATTGGCCCAGCTCCAACCGGACTGTTGCGGTACGCTCGTGCGGATGATTCCAAGGATTACGATTACCGCCCCTGTAGCGACGTTATTCCAGAGCGCGCGCGGGACCAGTCCAAAGGCAAGTGCAAAAGGTGAAACAATCACCCAAATGCCCAGCAGAATGTTTAACCAGCTGGCGTTGCTGCCGTTTAAACTTCGGCGCGTCGCGATTTGATTGGGATCCATACTTACTCCCCTCTTTCCTTTTTCAGGCGCGAGAACGCGAATTCTCGCTTCCCACAACTAATTCGGCTGCCAATGTGCGAGCGGGCGCCTGACCAGCGAACCGGCCTTGGCGAGAACAGAGCGATGGGATGCAGAAAAGACCTAGGGACATTCCTCACGACTCTTTTGATAGTCGTACACCACCCGGGCCCGGAATCCTGTGACATTAAATTGAAACCGCGCTCAATATGAAATTCGATCCTGAAAAGAATCCCCTCAACCTAACAACACCGCGAGGAAGGGTGAGTTCACTGAAAGGACTTCGAGGGTAGGAAAAACCGCGACGCACATATACGCTGAGACAAAGTATGGAAATTCCAGGATGGCTCTTCACGGTTTCGATCATCGCGCTGGGGATGGCCGCTCTCTGCGCGATTATCATCCTGTTCGATATTGTAATCGGCCACCGCCAGCACATGTGGATCATGAATGTTGTATGGCCTGTCACCGCTTTATGGGCGGGACCAATCGCGTTGTGGGGCTATTTCAAATTTGGACGACTTTCCACTCACCGGGCGATGCGAGCGGCCAAAGAACGCGGCGAAGAACCGCCTGCGAAAAAGAAATCGTTCGCTGCGGACGTGGCGCTGGCTGCAACGCATTGCGGCGCCGGCTGCACCCTTGGCGACATCATTGCGGAGTGGATCGTGTTTTTCCTTCCTCTGGTCCTTTTCGGACAAAAGGTTTTCGGCACCTGGGCACTGGATTTCGGATGTGCGTTTATACTGGGGATTGCGTTTCAGTATTTCACCATCAAACCGATGAAGAATCTTCCGGTTGGCAAAGCCTTCATCGCCGCGCTGAAAGCCGACACGCTTTCACTCACTGCGTGGCAAATAGGAATGTACGGGTGGATGGCGATCGTAATTTTCGTCTTGCTCGGAGAAATTCCAAAAACCAATCCGGTGTTTTGGTTCATGATGCAGATTGCGATGGTGACAGGATTTCTCACGAGTTATCCGGCAAACTGGTGGCTGCTCAGACAGGGAATTAAGGAAAGAATGTGAGAACAAGAAACGACCTGCACTAATTCTTCCACGCGCAGGAGCTGAGAATTTTACGATCTAAACTATGTGCAGCCATCATTACGACAGGAACAGGAAGAGAACGATTTTTCGATTGAGAAATACGGCGCCCGGACCACTGAGAAGGAAGAATGCGACGAACGATTGCTGGCGGAATACGCTGCCACACTTGCATTTTTCATCGCAAGCGTGGCGGTGTTGACCGGTGTTGCGCGCCAGCAGAACCGGTTCCCGAAACGTTTTGGTCCTTTTGATTTGGCATTGCTGGGAGTGGCGACGCACAAATTGAGCCGGCTCTTGGCGAAGGACCGAATCACCGGAATTTTTCGGGCACCGTTTGTGAATTATATTCGCAGCGCGGGCGCAGGCGAAGTGGAAGAAGAACCGAGGGGTCGAGGCCTGCAACGCGGGATTGGCAATCTCGTTTCGTGTCCTTATTGCATGGGGCCGTGGTCGGCTGCAGCACTCGCGTTCGGGTTTCTATTTGCGCCGAAAATCAGTCGTTTTTTCGCGGGGATCTTGAGCAGCGTTGCCATTTCGGACTTTTTGCATCGAGCGTACGTGGCAGCAAAAGAGAGCAGCTAACGATCAAGGAAGCAGAGGAAGGTATGAGCAATCTCGACACGGTTTATGGCTAAGGTACTGGAACAAAATGTAAGTGATCCGCCGCGCGGCGCCGCGCGCTTGACGAAGCAGCAGCGCGCAGGTCTCCCCGAAGCCTTGCGCGCCCGGATTAGCGGCGAGGTCCGGTTCGACGACGGAAGTCGGGCGCTCTACGCCACTGACGGATCTAATTATCGTCAGACTCCGATCGGCGTCGTGCTCCCGAGGAGTATGAACGATGTCATTGCTACGATTGCGACCGCAAGAGAGTTCGGCGCACCGATAACCGGTCGCGGCTGCGGGACGAGTTTGGCCGGGCAATGCTGCAACACCTCGATCATCATCGATATGTCGAAGTACCTCAACAGAGTGCTCGAAATTGACGTGGAGCGGAAACTCGGTCGTGTTCAGCCAGGCACGATCCTGGACGACTTGCGTCATGCTGCTGAGAAGCATCAACTCACGTTCGGTCCGGATCCTGCCACTCACAATCATTGCACGCTGGGCGGCATGCTCGGCAATGACTCCTGCGGCATTCATTCAGTAATGGCGGCTTTCGAAGGCGGCGGTGCGCGCACCGCCGATAACACTCACGAGATGGAGATTCTGACTTATGACGGTGTGCGAATGCGCGTGGGAGAGACGAGCCAGGAAGAGCTGGAGAGTATAATCCAACAAGGTGGCCGACGCGGTGAAATTTACCGTAAATTGCGTGATCTCCGCGACAAATACGCCGACTTGATTCGCCAAAAATTTCCTGATATCCCGCGTCGTGTCTCCGGTTACAACCTGCCAGAATTATTGCCCGAGAAAAATTTTAATGTTGCGCGCGCGCTGGTGGGCACTGAAGGGACCTGTGTCACCATCCTTGAAGCGACACTCAACCTGATTCCCAATCCCAAAACGCGAACCCTCCTTGTCCTCGGGTATCCCGATGTCTATACCGCGGGCGATCACGCTCCTGAGATCATGAAGCACAAACCGATCGGGTTGGAAGGCATCGATCACAAGCTTATCGGTTACATGAAGAAGACGGGAATTCATCCGCAGGACATCCAACTTCTGCCGGAAGGCAAAGGATTTCTTCTCGCAGAGTTTGGCGGTGATTCCAAAGAAGAATCCGATGCCAAGGCCCGGGCCGTCATGGCCGCACTGAACAAAGACAAGGTCACTCCGGACATGAAACTCTACGACGACAAAGAGACAGAGTCGAAGGTTTGGGAGGTGCGTGAGTCGGGGCTGGGCGCAACGGCGTTTGTCCCTGACCTCGATGACACCTGGCCGGGCTGGGAAGATTCAGCTGTCCCGCCAGATAAGGTCGGTTCCTATCTGCGCGATCTGCGGAAGCTTTTTCATAAATATAACTATGAAGCCTCTCTTTATGGGCACTTCGGTCAGGGCTGTATTCATTGCCGAATCCCGTTCGATCTTTATACGGCGAAAGGAATCGACACCTATCGCTCCTTTGTCGATGAGGCCTCGGATCTGGTGTTGAGCTATGGCGGCTCGCTGTCAGGCGAGCACGGCGACGGTCAGTCGCGCGGCGAGTTGCTCCCCAAGATGTATGGGCCGGAGATCATGCAGGCCTTTCGCGAGTTCAAGTCGATCTGGGATCCGGAGTGGAAGATGAACCCGGGAAAAGTAATTGAGGCTTATCCGCTGACGGAAAATCTGCGACTTGGCAGTGACTATAATCCTCGCAATCCCCGGACCTATTTTTCGTATCCTAACGACAAAGGGAGCTTTGCCCGTGCAACATTACGCTGCGTTGGTGTGGGCAAGTGCCGCCGACTGGAAGGCGGAACGATGTGTCCGAGCTTCATGGTCACGCGAGAGGAAAAAGATACCACCCGCGGGCGCGCTCATCTTCTTTTCGAGATGCTACGCGGGGAAACCATCGGCAGCAATGGCTGGCATGAAGAGAGCGTAAAGGAGGCGCTCGATCTTTGTCTCGCGTGCAAAGGGTGCAAGAGCGATTGCCCCGTCAGCGTGGATATGGCCACATACAAGGCGGAATTTCTCGCCCATTATTATGAGGGCCGCATCCGGCCGGTGCACGCCTACGCTTTTGGGTTGATCCATATCTGGTCGCAACTTGCGCAGATTTCGCCATCGCTGGTGAACTTCGTCAATCGTGCGCCGCTGATCAGCAATTTGGTCAAAGCACTGATGGGCGTGGCGCCACAACGGGAGATTCCTGGTTTCGCCGCGGAGTCGTTCAAGAGCTGGTTTGCTCGCCGGCCGGTGCACAACCAAAACAAACCGCGCGTGATCTTGTGGCCGGACACCTTCAACAACTATTTTCATCCGGCGACCGCGAAAGCCGCAGTGGAAGTGCTGGAATCCGCGGGTTTCCAAGTAGTTTTGCCGAAGCAGGATCTTTGCTGTGGGCGGCCGCTTTACGACTACGGCATGCTTGGCACTGCGCGGCGCTGGGTCTTGCAGATCCTTCATTCGTTAGCTAGCGAGATCGAGGCGGGTGTGCCGATCGTAGGGCTCGAGCCCAGCTGCACGGCGGTATTCCGCGACGAGATGTATGAGCTGTTTCCGCAGAATGAAAATGCACGGCGAGTGAAGCAGCAAACATTCACGCTCGCAGAATTCCTCGAAAAATATGCGCCGGATTACCAGGTGCCGAAACTTCAACGCAAGGCCGTGGTTCACGGACACTGCCATCACAAGGCGGTCATGAAGCTTGATGCGGAGAAAAAGCTCCTGAAAAAGATGGGGCTCAGTTACGATTTGCTGGATTCCGGTTGCTGCGGAATGGCGGGTGCGTTCGGCTTCGAAGCCGATCATTACGATGTTTCCATCGCCTGCGGCGAGCGCGTGCTGTTGCCTGCTGTTCGCGCGGCTGCGAAAGATACCATCATCCTGGCGGATGGATTTAGTTGCCGTGAACAGGTAAAGCAATGCACTGATCGCGTTCCGCTTCACGTCGCGGACTTGTTAAAAATGGCGATCGACCAGGGGCCGCGTGGTCCGGCCGGGAATCTTCCCGAACTGAACTTCATTACTCGTCCGGCGCCACCTGCGTCTGCGGCGAAAGTATTATCGGTCCTGGCAATTGCCGCGCTTGGTTTGGCCGCTGTCGGGGGAATTTTTTCAAAACGAAAAAGATGAACTCTCAAACAGTAGTAATTACCGGCGCGTCCGCCGGTGTCGGTCGAGCTACGGTGAGAAAATTTGCCCGGCACGGCGCGCGAATTGGTTTGCTCGCGCGCGGAGTGGATGGCCTGGAGGCCGCCCGTAAGGAAGTAGAAAAGCTTGGAAGCCGCGCATTGGTTGTTCCCACGGATGTGGCGAACGCGGACCAGGTCGAAAAAGCCGCTGCTCAGGTCGAGGCTGAATTAGGCCCCATCGATATCTGGATCAACGACGCCATGACGTCGGTTTTTTCACCAATCAAGGAGATGACAGCGGAGGAATTTCGGCGCGTTACAGAGGTGACTTATCTCGGATATGTTTATGGAACGCTGGCTGCGCTTAAGCGAATGCTTCCGCGCAATCGCGGCGTGATCGTGCAGGTCGGCAGTGCCCTGGCGTATCGTGGGATTCCGTTGCAGGCATCCTACTGCGCGGCCAAACACGCCATCCAGGGTTTCTGTGACTCGCTGCGGTGCGAGTTGCTTCACGATAAAAGTAAGGTGCGCGTAACGATGGTGCAGATGCCGGCCTTGAATACGCCGCAGTTTGGCTGGGTAAAAAGCCGATTGTCGCGTAAAGCGCAACCGGTCCCGCCGATTTATCAGCCCGAAGTGGCAGCGGAGGCAATTTACTTCGCGGCGCACAATCCGCGGCGCGAATTTTACGTTGGCATTCCATCGGTGAAAGCCATCGTTACAAACAAAATCGCGCCGGGTTTGCTCGATCACATTCTGGCGCGCACCGGATATGGTTCGCAGCAATACGACGGCGCGGAAGACCCAAATCGCCCCTGCAATTTATGGGAGCCGGTTCCCGGCGATCACGGCGCGCACGGCGTTTTCGACGCCCGTGCCAGGAACTGGAGTCCACAATTGTGGACAAGCGAACATCGCGCCTGGATTGCGGTTGGTGCCGTGGCGCTCGCCGTTTCAGGCCTAATCGCGCTTCTCAAAAAGAAAGAGTTGTAGCCGGGAGCGGTGATCCCGCTCACCTCGTCCAACCAGTCGCAGCCGGGATCGCTGATGCCGGTCTCTGAGATTGTAGCCGTGATCGCTTCCTCCACCGCAGTCAGGTCCGAAGTTTCAACCCGCGCGCTCCTGAGCGCGCGACGAGAGATAAAGAGTAAACCACGGATTGCACGGATTAACACGGATAAGAAGAAGTTTCAATCCGCGCGCGCTCGTGAGCGCGCGACGCAGACGTGGTTACGAGGCGCTAGCGCGCGACATGATTGTAGGATGTTTCAATCCGCGCGCGCTCGTGAGCGCGCGACGCCAAGCGCCGCATTGTAGGTAACGGATCGTCGTTTCAATCCGCGCGCGCTCGTGAGCGCGCGACCCGAGTCGGCCGTGATACTCGTAGCCGTGCAGATAATGTTTCAATCCGCGCGCGCTCGTGAGCGCGCGACGCTCGAGCTGGCAGCATGCGCGCGCTCGTACGCGATGGCACAGTCGATGGTTTCAATCCGCGCGCGCTCGTGAGCGCGCGACCCGATCGGCACGCCGTGGACAGTTTCAATCCGCGCGCGCTCGTGAGCGCGCGACTCAGTTCGCGTACAGCATTCCGAGTTTCAATCCGCGCGCGCTCGTGAGCGCGCGACCTTCGGCCACATGTCGCAGCGCGATCGTTCAATCCGATCGGCTGTTTCAATCCGCGCGCGCTCGTGAGCGCGCGACCTTCGACCTGAGATGACTGCGCGCCGTGATCGAGATGTTTCAATCCGCGCGCGCTCGTGAGCGCGCGACCTGCTGCAGCATGTCCGCGCGATATCGGTGTCAATGCGTTTCAATCCGCGCGCGCTCGTGAGCGCGCGACGGCTCCTGCATAAGTTGCTGATACTAAATGTCAAGAACCGGCGCTTGCGCGAAACAGGACAAAACAGCAACCAATCGATCGCTTGCGCGCTATTCAAATTGTCAAAGAACCAGCGCTCGAAGCGTTTATAGCCGGCGCGAATCCTCAGAGGAGAGTATGAGCGCTTCGGGTTCGCAGGCCAACTAATTCGTGCTACACGACGAGCGGCCCGCCTGGGTCGAACGATGGTTTGGCGCCGTGATGTTCGACGCGGTTGTTCCAGTCGTGTCCGAGAAAATAAATTCGCAAGCTATCGGCGGTGGGATCAATGATCTGCAAGAGTCGATTTCGTACGGTGACCAGTTGCGTGGGATCGATTAGACACTCGAACACGGAATTTTGAACGCGCTGACCATAATCAAGACAAGCTTTGGCGACACGGCGCAACCGCCTCCGGCCTTCAGCAGTGGTAGTGGAAACATCGTACGTGATCAGCACTTGCATTACTCTTCAGAATAGGAATCCGACGCGATCATTTCCAGATAAATGCTGGATAGGCATCGAGGTCGCCGCGCAAGTGCCGCGCGAGGAGGCGAGCTTGCAGATGAGGAACGAGTCCCCAAGTGACTTTCTCTTGCAGAAATGGATGGACGATCTCTTCAAGTTTCCGTTCCTGCCATGCAACGAGGACTTTCTTTCGTGAACTTTCGCGCAGAGTTACCGCGCCGTTCTCGTGCCATTCAAAATCTGAACGATCGATCTGCCGGCGGTTGAAGAGGGTAAGCGCGAGCCGGTCTGCCAGAACAGGACGAAACTCTTCCATCAGATCCAGTGCAAGCGAAGGTCTGCCCGGTCGATCGCGATGAAAGAAACCAACGGCTGCATCGAATCCAGCGGCCGCGAGCGCAGACCTGCAATCATGAGCCAACAATGCATAGAGAAACGACAGAAGTGCGTTTACCGGATCGAACGGAGGCCGGCGATTCCGACCATTCATCGTAATCGCTGAATCGTCGGTTGTGAGCAGCAAAGGGAAATGATCGAAATATGCCGCCGCAGAATCGCCTTCGATTCCGCGCAGCACATCCAGAGAATTTTCGCGCAGGGCCGTATCGATGCGATGTCCGAGCCATTGGGCTGCGCTTCTCAACCGCGAGGCAGCTGTATGTTCGGGGCGATCGCGCAAAGCGCGAAGCAGCGATGTACGGCATCCGGAAATTTTCGCGGCGACCATGTTGCGCGCGATCAATGCGCAGGCAGCGAGGTCATCAGCGCGGCGGTATTGTTCACGGCGCAAAAGAACATTTCCGGACGCGAAACCGGTAGCTGCCGCCAAAAATTTTCCGTGCGGTGTGCAAAAGGACAGAGTGACGCCAGCGTCGGCGCAGGCGGCCATGAGTTGCGTGGAAGCGCTGATGTCCCAACCAAAGCTGACGATGCTCTCCAGGTTGTGCAACGGAACGCGCAGTTTGGTTTCACCTTCATGCCGGACGATGACGGCCTGGCCATCTTTGGAAAGCCACGCGCCTTCGAGCGTGACAAACAAAGTATTTAGATGCTGGCGCACGAAATTTCCGTTGCGACGCTGTCGTGCAACTGACGTTCAAACCACGCAGCCGCTCCCCGGCGAAGACGAAGCGCATCCGGAAGACAGAGCGGCAGGAGCGAACAGCTCTCGCATTTCTTCTCGCGTATTGCCGGCGGAGTGATTCGCGAATTGATCAGCGCGCGAAGCCGGAATGCCGAATCACGAGTAAGCTGTCGAAGATTTTCATCAAACAAGACATCGGTTCGCCGGCGACGCTGACCATAAAAGAGCGCGCCTTTTTGCACCGGACGCTTCAGCATTTCTTCAAGACAAAGCGCTTGCGCACAGATCTGCACCCGATCTGCCTCGTGGGATTTCGGTTTCCCACGCTTGTATTCCACGAGAACGATCTCGCCGGAGCTATCGTGAAATTCGACCACATCGCATTGACCGCTTAAACCGAGTTCGAATGAGCGCACCGGCAGCCCGCGCGTGATGCGAACACCGGGCCGCGATTCATCGGGACCTTCATGCGTGCGCTCGTGAAGGATATTTCCCTCCGCCGTGAACTCATTATCGCTCCAGACCTGCTCGATATGAATTAGCGCACATTGCCGCTCGCAAAAAATCAAATGCTGAAGCGCAGAGATGGGTAGAAGATTCGACTCGTCGAACATCGCGGCAGGTCAGGCGTCCAGTTTGAAACGCGTATGCAGCTTGGTGGCGAGCCGATCCTCCGGCGCATCATGGTCTCGCATGTAGCGTTGCCATTCCGCGTCCATTTCGCGCATGAACTCGATCCAGCTTGGCGGCTGGCGGAGATGACTCGGGGACAACGAATCTCTGGCGTCCGGTAACAGGATATTCCACACGTCAGCCTCAGCGCTCTCACTCATCGCGTCTCACGCTCCATCCGCTGTAATGCTTCTTCGCCGCCATATTGCACCACCAGTTTTCGAAACTCCGGATCAGCGAGATCAATCTTGCACGTTCGCAGCAAATCAAAAATATCGCTCCAGTCCGCCGCGCCCGCGCGCCGCACGTCCGATTTCGCCGCCGCAAGTTTCATCGCGATCAAGTGCCAGGGATGCGGCACCATGAGACGCATTCCCTCGCCGGCGTCGCGTTCCTGTGCCCGGGCAAGGAGCTTCGTCCATGTATCTTCGTCCACCAGCATGAGATCGACCGGCGGCATCGTGCCCGGCGTAGCCGGTTCGAGTTGAATGAAAGCGCCTGTCCGATGATAGACTCGATATTTGAGCCGCTGGAGAAAATCGAGCCATCGATCCGTGGCTTGCATCCGGCACCACAAAATCGATATCGCGGGTGAAACGCGGAACCTGATAGAGAATCACCGCGTGCCCGCCGACGAGAAGACAAGGCAACTGCTCCTGTTGCGCCCGCTTAAGAATCTCGACGACGGCGTTCAAAAGTCAGACGCGGCGGATGAGCGATAACGCCGTTCGGGAATGGCTTTTTCGTCCACGGCGACTTCGTAATCGGTAAATGCGCGGGCGGGCTTGCTGTCGTCCTTTGCGTTTCACTTGCACGAGATCGAAGAGCGTGTGACTTGGAGCTTTGCCGAGTTGATTTTCGTGTTTGAAAACTAGAAATGAACGAACGGCCATCGAGTTGGCCGGCCGCGCAGCGGACTGGTCGAATTGAAACGCGTTTTCGAGGGCGTTAAAGAAGAGTTCGAATCGCTGTCGGATCCGTCATCGGAAAAACCGGTTTGCTCGGCTAGAAACGGATTCACGAAACCATGTGCACGATAAAGGCCATAAGGCACGGTGAATTTGCGACCCATCGTGCAGTTTCCTTTTCAATGGCATCTTTTTCGTTAGTCTACCGGCGCACGAGGTAATGGCATGCTCACTCGAAACAATCGGATCAATCAGAACGGGCGAAGGAAATTTGAACAGGACCACGAACTTGCCCGCAATTGAAATCTCCTGTGGACATGACTGCGCCAAACGTCCGGACATCAAAGAAATTTTCGCACATCCACTCTCGCGCTTTGTCGACGCTTTAGCTGTTTTCGGATTTCTCCGAGCCTTTAAGGCTTTATAGGCGTCCTCGTTTTGTTGCATTATGAACCGCTCCTTCCTTGAAATAAATGTGCTGATCAGGGTGCATTGTTCCTGCCATGAAGTTCCGCACCTTTCGTTTCAGGCAAACGTCGGTGACAAGGCCCTGGCCGGTCTCAGCATCAATGCGCGGAAGATTGCCCGCATCGGGATCGCCATTCGGATTAGCGTCTTGCACGTCGAAGAGAAGGATGAAGTCGTAACGGTTTTTCATAATTTTGTTTAATGGAAGTTTTTGGGACGTTGTCGAAATCAGGCTGCGATAGCGGCGTCGCCGGGTTTTTCTTTGCGAGTGAAAAGATCTTTCCGCTGATGATAATAGCCGAGAATGAACAGACCCTGCGCTTTGAGATTTTGAGATGTCGGCGTTGGTGAGTCGGGCGAGAACGGCCATTTAATATCCGCGATGAGCTGGTCGAATTGGATTTTCCGGCCGGGATTAAGATGCCGGCGATGATGCGTTGATAGCTGTTCAAGCCGAGGAAACACGCTGGCCGGAGTCGCGCAAGCAGCAGAGAAGTAGGTGTCGCGAATGGTTTTGTCGAGGTAGCCGCCGGTTTGTTCGCGGTGGCCTTCTTCCTGAATTTTCTCAAGCACGGCAAAGAGCCGGCCAAGGAGATATGCGGGTTGGGTATTGGTTGGATCGAGCATGGTAGTGATTGGGATTTTATGATTTCGAGTGAGAACAGCTTTGATTGCAGCACGCGAAGATAGTTGACCGGAGGAATGATCTTGTCTGTCTTACTATCTTTCTCGACCGTGCGAACTCGGCGAACGATGGCGTTAAGAAGCGATTCGGGATAACGAGTGCCTTCGAGAATCGCGCGCATCAAAGCGCCGCCGAGCAGCGGCGGTGGATCGGCACCTTGTCGTACCGTCTCGCGCAAAAATTCCCAGTAAGCTGGAAACTCGGAATCGGCGCGTCGTTTTCCGACCGGATGCTCGAACTCGCGCGCAATCTCGATGTCGATCTTATGTTTGCGAAGGTGATCGAGTAATTCGTGGATCGAGGATTGATAAAAGAAGCGGACTGAAAGTCGCGCGGCATTCGGAGAGAGACCGAGCAGATAAAAACGAGTGACGTTCGGATCATCCGCGAGATTTCCGTAAGCTTCGCGACCATGCTGGAGCGCGTTCAGGAAAGCATGAATTTTTGCTCGTAACTGTTCATCCTGCGTTTCATCCGCGGCGTGATCGCCACTCGCCGCGACGGCGGCGAAAATATCTTCAAGAATCGTCTTCTTGTCCGTCCAAAAAACGCAGGTGGTATCACCGACGCGAATACGATGTTTCGAGGATTGTGGGCCGTTGAGTAATTCATTTAAAGCGACGCCATACCTATCGGCAGCTTTGCTCCCGATGGGTGCGACTTTTCCTTGAGGGCCCTTCGGCCCGTAGGGCGGGTAATTGAGATAGGATTCGTAGCTGTTCTCGTTGAACGATACAAGCGGGGCGCCCGCCGACTGCGCGCCTTGCACGCCTTTGATTTTTGGATGGAGACGAGCGATTGCGGCGACCTCGCCTGTGAGGAGACATTGTCCTCTCTGGTCTGCGCTATCCTTCGGGAGATCACCTTTCCACCAGCTGCGAATTGCTTCTACTTCGTGGACTGGTCTTGCGTCGCCGACCAACTGAAATACGCCGAAGCCAGTACCGACTTCTGAAAGGATCGGATGTCCTTCAAGTTGTTCGGGCGTCCACTGTTCAAGAAAACGGCAGACCGCTGAAAACGCTGGATGATTAATGATCTTTTCCAGATCGAGATGACGCTGCCGAAAAGCTTGAAATCGTTTGAGGCCGAAGCCGGCCGGTTTGCTCCTCTGGTTGGCGGCCAAGCAAATATGTTTGGTTGTCCCACAGAAAACCGGGATTAATTCCTGATCCAGACGATTTCGCTTCGCCGGGAACGCGCATTCGGGCCGGCACAAGCTTTTTCGATTCACTCTTTACCCGAGCGTCCTCAATCGCGAAGAGAGCTCCGTCGGGATGAAGAACAATCCGAAAAGAAATCTTCTGCGGCGAAAATCCAGGTTCGGCGATGTCGTAGCTCACATCATCTGCGAGCCGTTCGTAGAGAGCGTAAAGAGATTGCAGAATCATTCGAAATCAGGTGCGCGCGAGCGCGAGCGGAGGGATATCGATTACGCCATCATTCATTTGAGCGCGGAAAAAATGTGGGGTTGTCGATCTTACCTTTTTGGTATCGCCATCTTGATCGAATTCAATGTCGTGCAGCATGAATCCGAGATCGCGCGGGCCACGAAGGCTCTCATCCGGTTCCGGCTTGGTCTCGCCATTCTCGATGAGCCGGAATCGAGCGGGAAATTCCCGGCAGCCGAGATAAGGCTGATGGAACACCTGACCCGAGCGCGCGCGGCGATTGAACATGTCGAGATGTTTGCCCGCTGCGTCGTTCTCAGAAAGCTGCGGGCCGTCTTTATCGAGGCTCCGATCGAGAAGGTCGAAGTGGGCTTCGACGAGATAACGTACATTTCGGAGTAAGAGCGACGCGCGCTGCTGCCGATGTTCATCGACGGCGATACCAAGATCTCCTTTCCCAGAGGTCATGGCCGCACTCACGCCGCTGCCCCCTTTGATCGGAACTTTCGTGTCGATCTCGTTGCGCCGCACATTCGTGAAGCGAATCGGGTTGATGACGTGAATGCGATCGATCACCCAGCGAATCTGTGGTTTCCAGTAAATCGCTTCGAGTATCCCGCGCGCGGCCGACGGGGTGATGACATCGTAGCTCACGCGCTCCACTTTCATTTCCGGCCGGCTGAAGAGAGCGTAGTCGCCAGATATTTCCAGAGCTATCCCGTATGACATGTTAACAGATAAGCGGTTGGGTGGGATCCGAGTCCAAGTGAAGTCCGAAACGCGAAGAATACTGGGTCTCGGGGCAAATGAGAATATGAAATTGATCTTCGCGAACCGATTCGAACTGGGCTCGATTCTTCAAGAACTCCCGGCGATAAATCTGAACGACGTAGCGCTGTAAACCGCGAAGAAGGGATCGATGCAGCGGGATCGCTTCGTTGCGAAGCTCGGCGATTAGGCCGTTTGCCTTTTCATCAAAGGGAATCAGCACCGCGATTTGCTCGTTCTCAATAAAATGAAACTTCTCCGCCACGGTGCGGTATTGGAATTGAAACGGGAGCTTGGGATCCTGGTTCAGCCGGTAATCGCCACAAATATTTTTCGTGTCCCACCGCGGTCCGTCCGCCGGACTGTGTTGCAAGTAGTAGAGGGAAAAGAATTGCCTGACGGCATCCAGTCCGAGCGGTTCTTTTTTAAGCGCAAGAATCTGTCGCGTGATCTGAGCTGTCTCACGAAAGTAAGCCTCGGCCCGCTGATCCTCCGGCTCGAACAAATGAACTTCGCCAGTCGCCAGGAGTCCATTCCGATTACAACGTCCGGCCGCTTGCGCGACCGAATCAATGCCGGCGAGCGCGCGATATACGCAGGGGAAATCAATATCGACCCCGGCTTCAATCACCTGAGTCGAAATGAGTCGCACCGACAGTTTCTCCAACAAGCGGCGTTTGATGACTTCGAGTGTTTGCTCGCGATGCGCCGGACACATGAGCGCGGAAAGATGAAAATTGGCGTCGCTCTCCGGCAGCAATCGAAAAAGCGACTGCGCATGGCGGCGTGTGTTTACAATCACGAGCACTTGATCGTGGTTTGCAATTTCGTCGGCTAACGCTCGATCAGTTATCGGACCACGCTCGATCACTTGGACGCGCTTCAGCTCCTCATAAAGTTCCGTTGGGTTAGCAATAATTTCGCGAATCCTTTCCAGGCCAATATCGAAATCATCGGTGCGGTGAATTGCGGGCTGAGTAGCCGTACACAAGACGACGGTAGTGTTATACCGAGCGGAGAGTTCTCGCAGCAAATCAAGGCAGGGCTTGAGATATTCGACTGGAAGACATTGCGCTTCATCAAGGATGACAATTGAATTCGCGATGTTGTGAAGCTTCCGGCAACTCGACGTGCGCTTGGCATGGAGCGATTCATAAAATTGGACTGCCGTTGTTACAATCAACGGTGCGTCCCAATTCTCCGCCGCCAGCCGCGAGCGCTCCGTCTCCTTATCTGGAGACAGATTCGAGTGGTGCTGCAAGACAATCGGATTTGTTTCTGATTTGACTAATGAATGAAAGGCCTCGTCGAAAACGGCGGCGTTCTGCTCGATGATCGAGGTAAAGGGCACAACATAAATCACGCGCCGCTGGCCGTGCCTGATGGCGTGACGCAAGGCAAAGGCCAACGATGAAAGCGTTTTTCCTCCGCCGGTGGGAACAGTAAGCGAAAAAAGGCCGGGCTTTTGCTCGGCGGCGTGGACACAAGCATCCAAAACTTTGGCACGAGTGCGGTCGACTTCGTTGTCTGGCACCGGGAATTTGGCGATACGTTGATCCAGGAGTTCCACCATCTCAGGCAGCAAGCTTCCGTTTCCGGTCGGACGTAGTGTCGTTCGCGCCGGTTCCATGAAAGCTTCTGTTGCAAGAAAATCGGCATCCACCAATGCGGAGAAAAGCATTCGTGTGAAAAGAGCTGCTACGAACGGCGTGCGAATGTTTTCGGCGATGGAGCGCGGCAAGCTCGGAATTGGGCGTTCCAAAATTTCGCGAGGCGCGCTTGAATATGATCCGATTGACTTGGCCAAGCGTTTTTCGAGACAGGCATCTGCCGAGATCGCGTCAAGAAGACCGGAATGATGACCGGCAATCGAATAGGCAATTAGATGTCCAACAATGTTACTGGTTTTTACAGCGTGCTGCGCCCCGGCCGTCGCGTGATCGATTCGACCGGAAACTTCGTCTCTATGAGGATCGGCCTTAGAGCGAAGATAATTTTGCCATTCCGGCGCAAATTTTCCCAAGTCATGCCAAAGACCAATTAAATAGCCCCACTCGCCCGCCGTGACGGCATCGGAAGAGTCCCGAGCAAACATTTCCGCGGCAAATTTCGCTGCCCACCACGCGACCTTATTCAGATGGCCGTGATTTGGATCGAGCAGCCTGCACGCGTCGCATTCGCCGCCGACGAGAGCAGCGCAGTCAGGACTGAAAAGGGGCTCCCATTGGGAGACGTCGTTAGGGAATCGCGGATTTGAATGAGCGAAGGGAATCGATAGCACAGCCTAATCAAGACAAAGTTGCGCAGATAACGCAGACCCTTTCCCTATTCGCCAAGCGGATACATCGGTTCATCCGCCTTCGCCCGGCTTCGGCGTGACGGGCGGTTGATAGTCGATAGCTAATGGGAAACATCGATCTCGAAAGCGTTTCTTATCAAAAAAGCGGAGCAGTGTCTCCGCTTTTTTTGTTAGGCGTTCACTTCACAACGTAGAAAGCGCCGAGGATTATGCCGAAGGTTACATGCGCGATCAGGACTGAAATGGGCGTGCGGATGCCGTAGTGCAGCCCGAGGAAACCGGGCGGCTCCAGTCGTCGCTCGATGGTGGGGCCATATTGCTCGTTGGCAATGCGAGGATGCAAGGCGGGCATGGCTGGCAATAACACCGCTAATACGAAGAGCGCTTGCAAAATCCCAATCAAAGCCCCGATCCACCATGTCGATCTTCGCAAAGATTCGAAGATCGCGACGTAAATCAGCGAAACGATCCAGCCATTTAGAAAGTGGATAAAAATTCCGATCAATTTTGCCCGATCACGGTTGGGAGTAAAAATAGTTCCCAACAGGTACGGCACATTCATCCGCGTCAGACCTAGTCCCAGGCTTCCGGCCTGGATAGATGTCAGCGCGATGGTGGCGATAAAACCCCACAAAAGCCAGCTGCTCCAGTTCATGTTCTAGAATTCATCTCGACAATGTGATCAATGGACCGCTTGAGCCAAATGTCGCTGCTCGATCTCACGCAGTTCAAGTGCCGCGCTGATGAGCGCAAGATGCGTCAGTGCTTGCGGGAAATTACCCAGAGCGTCGCCCGTTTCAGGATCGATCTCCTCTGAAAAAAGCCCGACATCATTGCTGTATTTCAGTATGGCTTCGAACACGCGGTGCGCTTCCTCTAAATCTCCACGGCGCCCAAGAAAGTTGGCTTCCCAAAAAGCGCACATCCCGAAACAGCCTTCGTTCTTCGTCTCCGAACGATTGTCTCGATACATGAGGCCGATCGCCCGGACATAACTCTTTGCGCAAGCGGTGATAAGTTTGCTGCATTCGGTGCGACATCGCGTCCTCGAAACCGTAAAGCGCCAGTAGCATCACGCTGGCATCGACTGCCTCTCCATCGAAGACTTGGGTATAAGCCTGCATTTTTTCGCTCCAGGCGTGGTGCTCAATTTCTTTTCGAATCTGATCCCGGGTTCCTTGAATTTTCTCCAATGGCAGGTTCTCGATCTGCCCGCGGCGTTGCAAACTGATCAACCGATCGAGCGCAACCCAGCACAACACACGCGATTGCGTGTAAAGCTGCGGCTTGCCTCGCTGTTCCCAGATTCCATGGTCGGGCTGCCGCCAGTTTTGACAGAGGTATTCCCCGTAGCCGCAAAGCATTTTCTGTGTGGCCCGATCCAGATTCTCTTCGTCAGAAAGGAAGTGGGATACTGCGTCGATAACTTCGCCATAAACATCGAGTTGAAGCTGATCGGCAGCCGCGTTGCCACGGCGGACCGGCCGGGAGTCAGCGTAGCCGGAGAGATGTGAAAGAATTTCTTCACGCCGGCTATCATTGCCATAGACATCATAAAGCGGTTTCAACTCTGGTCGGGTGAGTCGAGTAGCGTGCAACAACCAGCTGAGAAACGCTCCCGCGTCGCTATAGTATCCCAGACTGGAGAGAGCGCGCACGGCCAGCGCAGCGTCCCGAAGCCAGCAAAACCGGTAATCCCAGTTTAAATCTTCTCCGACTTGTTCCGGCAACGACGTTGTTGGCGCAGCAACCAATGCGCCTGAGGGAGCAAACGACAAGAGCGCCAGGACCAACGCGCTTCGAATCACCTCTTTGCGATAAGGTCCGTCGTAATTGGCGCGCGCCGCCCAGCGCTGCCACCAATCAACAGAAAGCTTTAGCTTTTCATCAACCAACTTTCCCAGCGGTGGAAGCACAGCCGGGGCTTCCTCTGAGTATGTGAGCGAGAACGAAAGAGATTCGCCCTGTCGTAGCCGGGGTTCCCCGCATAAACCTCCATTTTTGCCTGGTCTTAGTTCGATTTCGCTCCGCAAACTGAGCAAATCTTTCCCCACTTTAATGCGCCATCCGAGCTTTCCGCTGTTCCGCATACAAGGATTTGCCCGTCCGTAATCCGGGCGCGGATGAAAATCGATGAGCATCGAAACCTCGCCGTCTTCGCAGTTAATTTGCCGGATGATTTCATTTTCCGCCCAAAGTCTTCGGCCTTTTTCTTCCTCAGACGTAACCGGCATGAAATCGGTAGCCACAATTCTTCCCGAGCCAGTGGAGAATACCGTTTGGAGAACATTGGTGTTCTCAATGTACTTGCGGGATACTTGTGATTCCTCAGTGGGCTGAATCGTCCACCGGCCACCAATTTTTCGATCGACAAGCGCTCCGAATATTGAGGGACTATCAAATCGCGGCCAGCAAAGCCAATCGAGCGACCCGCTTTTTGAAATCAGCGCTGCGGACCGACGATTGCCGATGATCGCATAATCCTGAATTTTCGAAGACTGTGTACTCACGTTTCCCTAACAAATATCGCAGGTCGCAATGCCGCTAGCTGGACAAAGGCTTCCCGATTGCTCTCGATTCGAGCAGTGATCGCGCGAATTCGCCTGTCCGATTTACAAGATCGGGGCAGCCGGCAAGCATTTCAATTTGCCTGACAATGGCGCTGCCAATCACGGCCGCGTCCGCAAAACGCCATACTTCCCGGATCTGTTTTGAGGTCGAGATTCCGAAGCCGACTGCGACGGGCAAATCGCTTACATTGCGATTTAAAAGATCGGCGTTTCCGCTGGCGGAAGGACTTTGGCGGCTGGGACAAAAATTTGGTAGTTTCTCAATTTAATTTAAAAACGAAAGGAAGGACTTGACGCCATTACTACTTGTAGTATCGAGGTAGTATGAGCTTTAAGATTTAATTAACGCGGCGGGAATGAATATATCAGCGACACTAAGAGATGAAGCGTTGCCCAAGCTTGTCGAGCTTTTGCAGGAGTTTCGAGACGAAGCTGGGCCAGTGCAGCAAATGATTGAGCCGCCGACAGCACTTCCAAGGACGCACCATTAACCAGCAACTCGGAGGAAGCAGTAAAGGGATATTTGAAGGATTATGGGGCCGCCGAATTACTCAATCGCCTCCGCTGGGACAGCTATCCTGAAAAAATATTATTATTGGGCGCGTGGTTTGAAGCGCGCGGTGGAAGTGTCCCGTGGAAAAGCGCGGACATGGACGAGGTTTTCAAGCAGGCGAAAGAGAAACCGCCGGCCAATTTTCCGAGAGATGTGAAACAGGCAATTAAGGCAGCGTGGATTCATCCAATGACTCCTCGCACCTACTCGGTTACACGCACCGGTTGGAACAAATTAGCCGAGGTGCTTAGCCAGTAATGGACGACGACACCCTCCGATACGCTCCGCCAGAAGATGTGCTTCGTTTTGCGCGCGAGAAGGGCTGGTCAACGGTCAGGATTGTGCGCACAGTTAGCGGCGCGTTATCGCATCGCGAAGCGTTGAAAGTGGCGCGTGACTGGGCCCCGTTACTCGGCTTATCCGTGACCGAATTTATGCAATTTAGGAAAAACGAATGAGCCTTTAAAGCTCCTTCAACCGCGCAATCATCGCATCGCTATAGCCGTCTCGGCGAAGCTTGTTATAGTCGATCTTCTCGCCCTTCTTGCGAAGCCCGTCTTTGATCGCCTTGAGGAGGCTATCCCCAGCCCTCAGGCTTTCGAGCGAAAATTTCCGCTGTTTTGGTTTTGGAGCGATGGCAGTTGGCATTACATCATTACTATAAAGCATCTTGCCCGCTGCGCCCACCGAATTCTTCGTCCGCCTTCGGCGTCGGGGCGTTGTCGCGGGTTCTCAAGAGGCTATTGATTACCTCTTTGTGAGCAGCGATCGTGCAAACTCCCCGATCTGCTTCACCAGATCGGGGGAATCGGCGAGCTGCTCGATTTGCTTCACGATCGCGCTGCCGACAACGGCCGCGTCCGCAAAACGCCATACTTCCCGGATCTGTTTTGAGGTCGAGATTCCGAAGCCGACTGCGACGGGCAAATCGCTTACGCTTCGCACCCGCCTAACAAGCGCTTCCGCGTCGCGCGCTACTTCATCGCGTGTTCCCGTTACGCCCGCGCGCGAAACTGCATAGATGAAACCGCGGGCTTGCTGGGCAATTTGCGCCAGCCGTTTATCCGAGGTGGTTGGCGCGACTAAAAAAATCGGATCGAGTTCGTGCCGAAGCAGCGTCTCGGTCCACGAGCGGGCCTCCTCGGCAATCAAATCCGTTACGAGAACCCCATCGATCCCGGCCTGTCCCGCTGCGAGTGCGAATTGTTCCTGGCCAAATTGCAGAAGCGGATTGAAATAACTGAACAACACGATCGGTACATCGATGTGCTGCCTGACGTTCCGCGCGCACATGAGGGCGTCGTCCACGTTAATCCCGTTTCGAAGCGCCCGTTCAGATGCGCGTTGGATTACTTCCCCATCGGCAACCGGATCACTGAACGGCACGCCTAACTCGATGACGTCCGCTCCCGATTTCGACAGCTCAATCAACAATCTCTCAGTAGTCGCAAGATCAGGATCACCGGCGGTTATGAATGGGATGAAACCACCGCGTTTTGAGCGCTTCAGTTCTCGGAATTTTTCTCGAATTCGGCTCATTCGTTCTGCAATTCCGCCACCAACTGAACATCTTTGTCGCCGCGCCCTGAGAGATTCATGATGATCGCGTCGTCTGACGGCAGTTCGCGCGCCAGGCGAATGGCAGGCAGAACGGCATGGGCCGTTTCCAAGGCGGGAATGATGCCTTCCAGCTTTGCGCAGAGCCGAAGGCCTTCTAGCGCTTCTGCATCGCTTGCCTGTATATAATCGGCTCGTCCGCTATCGTGAAGAGACGCGTGCTCAGGGCCGACTGCCGAATAGTCGAGTCCAGCAGAGATAGAATGCGTCGTGGCGATCTGACCGTTTATGTCCTGAAGCACGTACGACATTGTGCCTTGAAGAACGCCGACGCGCCCGCCGCCGCTTTTTTTCCCGCTGTGAAACCTGGCGGCATGTTCGCCTAACGATTCACCGCAGCCTCCAGCTTCTACACCAATCAATCGCACGCCTTCGTCCCCGATGAACGGATGAAACAAGCCGATCGCATTCGATCCGCCGCCGACACACGCAACCAGCGCACGCGGCAATTTTCCTGTTGCAGACAAAATTTGTTCGCGCGCTTCGCGTCCGATAACGCTCTGAAAATCGCGGACCATCAGCGGATACGGATGCGGCCCGAGCGCACTTCCCAGCAAATAATAAGTGTCGTGGACGTTCGTCACCCAATCGCGCAGTGCCTCGTTGATCGCATCCTTCAACGTGCGCGTGCCCGCATTTACAGTGATTACATCTGCGCCCAGCAAGCGCATGCGGAAAACGTTGAGCGCTTGTCGGCGCACATCTTCTGCACCCATGTAGATCACACAACCGCAATCCAAACAATGCGCATACGGTTGCTGTGGCGACGCCGTGCTGCCCTGCCCCGGTCTCGGCGATCACGCGAGTTTTACCCATCCGTTGGGCAAGTAACGCCTGCCCGAGCGCGTTGTTGATCTTATGCGCGCCGGTGTGCAAAAGGTCTTCGCGCTTCAAATAAATGTGTGCGCCACCGGCATGCGCAGTCAGCCGCTGCGCGTGAAATAACGGCGTCGGTCGGCCGGCGTAATCGCGCAGCAGCATGTTGAGTTCGCGCGAAAAATTCGGGTCGATCCGGGAGCGCATAAATTCACTCGTTAGTTCCTCCAGGGGTGCGACCAATGTTTCCGGAACATAGCGGCCACCGAACTTGCCCCAATGCCCGTGTTCGTCCGGTTCGCTCGATTTGATTCGTGCTTTTTGCATTGCTAGTTCCCAAACGAGGAGGCGTTCTTCATCGGGCTGGCCGCTCGTACAGCGCTGATAAATTGTTCCAGTGCACGATGATCTTTAACGCCGGGGGCGTTTTCTATGCCGCTACAAACATCGACCGCGTGGGGTCTTACCGCCGCGATCGCTCGACCAACATTTTGTGCGTCTAATCCGCCGGAAAGAATCAGGAATCGCGTGTAATGCATCGCCGCCCGCGCGGCGGACCAATCGCAGGTGCGACCGGTGCCTCCTCGGAGCTCTGGGTGGTACGCATCGATGAGTACATCGCAATGTGGGAACGCTGCTGTGTCTTCCGGGTCGAATCGCGTGTCGGTTGAGAGCGCGCGAATTACACGAAATTCTCGAGCCAGTTCCCCGCATGATTCGGTCGTCGTATGCCCGTGCAATTGAACACAGCGAACGCCGGCAATTTTGGCGACCTCCCGAATTTCTGCGGGATCCGCATCAACGAAAACGCCGACGGCACACGTTCGCGCCGGGAGCGTGTCCACGATTCGGCGAACAATAGCAGCTTTAACGTACCTCGGGCTCGCCGGATAAAAGTTAAACCCAATCATGTCTGCACCGAGTTCGATACACGCACGTGCATCGTTCGCGTTTGTAACACCACAGATTTTGATTTGAATTCGTTCCTGCATTAGCCCTGCAGGGCGTCTGTCTCAGACGCCGGCGCCATTTGCCTTCTCTCTGGACCGTTTTCTCCACAAGCGATGAAATCACGAAGAGCCGCCTCAGGATCGGGCGCGCGCATTAGCGCTTCGCCGATGAGAAAACCACGGAAGCCAAGCCCACGAAGATGGCGCAGAGATTTCGGATTTTGTAATCCACTCTCGGAAATCATGATCCGATCTCGGGGAGCCTCGGCAATCAAGCGTTCGCTTGTCTCCAATGAAGTTCGAAAGGTTCTGAGATCACGATTGTTTACGCCGATAATTCTCGCGCCCACGTTCACCGCGCGATGCAGTTCTTCTAACGTGTGCACTTCGACTAAGGCATCGAGACCGAGTTCTTCCTCCGCGATTGCACGCAGTTTCGTCAACGCAGCGTCATCAAGGGCTGCGGCAATCAAGAGCACAGCATCCCCACCGGCAGCAGCCGCTTCGTAAATCTGGATTTCGTCAATGACAAAATCTTTGCGCAGCAACGGAAGCGCCGTTCGTGCACGAATCGCGCAAAGATCAAGAATCGACCCGCCAAAGAAGGGTTCGTCCGTCAGCACTGAGATAGCACAGGCGCCACCATGCTCATAATGAGCCGCAACGTCGGTCGCGGACAAATCGTTGCGGATCGTTCCAGCCGAGGGGGACCGGCGTTTGAATTCCGCGATAATTTTAATTCCGCCGAAGTTCGATTCGAATGCTCGTCGCAATTGGTGTGGTGTCGCATTTGCCCGGAGCGCCAATGCACGGTCGTGAAACTCTCGGGCCGCAGCGTCGGCTCGAAGTTGCGCTACGACCTCGCGTTTTCGGTCGAGAATTTCAGAAAGAATGGTGGCCGTCATAAGCTTCTATTTGTCTCGCGAACTAACGCCTCCAGCTTCGATATCGCCTGACCACTGACGATGCTTTCACAGGCTATGGCCGTTGCGTTTTGAAAATCGGTCGCCACGCCAGCGAGATACAGCGCCGCAGCAGCGTTTATGACGACCAGATCGCGGGCTACAGCAAAATCGTTATGTTTTTCGCGCTTCAAAATTGCGCGAATTATGCGTGCATTCTCATCCGGGCCTTCGCGGGATCGATTAAGCGATCGACGTTCTAGTCCGAACTTCTCGGGCGAAATAGTGAATGTTTCCACGCCCGTGTTCGCAGAGCAGGCGGCGACAAAAGTTTCGCCTGTAATCGTTACTTCATCCAGGCCGTCAGCCCCGTGAACCACCCACGCTTGTTTCACACCGAGAAGCGCGAGTGTGGATGCAACCCGCTCAATGAGCGAACGATCCCATACGCCCACCAGTTGAAACGGCGCACGCGCGGGATTCGTCAGGGGCCCAAGCAAATTGAACGTGGTATGCACGCCCAAATTCCGGCGAACCTGCGCGACGCGAGCAGTCGCACGATGGAAAAGCGGGGCAAAGATGAAACAAATTCCGTGTTCGTTGAGACAACGTTCCACGATTTCTGGAGGCGCCGCGGTGTTGACACCGAGAGCTTCGAGAACATCGGCGCTTCCCGAGGTCGAAGAGGCAGCGCGCGCGCCATGCTTCGCCACAGGCAACCCGGCGCCCGCGATGACGAATGCGGCAGCTGTTGAGACGTTGAACCGTTTGGACGCGCTCGAACCTGTTCCTGCGGTATCGATGAAGCACTCGTGCCGAGAATGCAGACGCGTCGCCCGTTCCCGCATCGCTTCGGCCAAGCCCACGAGCTCGTCGACGGTTTCTCCTTTGGCCGTTAAAGCGATGAGTGCCGCCGCTATTTGCGTGTCTGTGGCGGCCGGATCAAGCAACCCTTCGAGAAAATTCCCGGCTTCGGTCCGTGAAAGATTTTCTCCGCGCACAAGTCGCATCGTCACCTCACGAAGATCGAGATTTCCCGTCTTATTTAACATCGCTTGGAGGTTCATCGCGTTCTTATCTGACTCGACATTGCAAGTGCCTTCATCATCGCACGCGCTTTGTTGATGGTTTCTTCGTATTCCCGTTGGGGGTCCGAATCGGCGACGATACCTGCGCCGGCTTGGAAGTACGCGTATCCGTTTTTCAACACTGCACATCGTAGGGCGATGCAGGAATCAAAGTTTCCGTCGAATCCGAAATAGCCGATTGCGCCCGCATAACAGCCGCGCCGTGTTTTCTCCAATTCGCTGATAATTTGCATCGCGCGGATTTTCGGGGCCCCGGAGACAGTGCCGGCGGGAAACGTGGCTCGCACGACGTCGAATGCGGTGCAGCCGGCGCGTAACCGGCCGACGATGTTCGAGACGATATGCATGACGTGGCTGTAGCGCTCGATTTGCATAAACTCCGTTAGGCGAATGCTGCCGAACTCTGCAACGCGACCGACGTCATTGCGCGCGAGATCGACCAGCATTATGTGCTCGGCGCGTTCCTTCGGATCCGCCAGCAACTCCGCAGCGTTCGAGTCGTCTTGCGTCAAAGTATGTCCACGCGCGCGGGTCCCAGCGATCGGACGAATCTCCATGTTGTCGCCGGTTAACCGGACATGCATCTCGGGTGAACTGCCGACCAGTGAAAAATCTCCGCCGAAATTGAGACAAAACATGTAGGGCGAAGGATTGATGAAGCGAAGGCACCGATAGAAATCGAGTGGTTCGCCGTCGAACGACGACTCGAATCGTTGCGATAAAACAACTTGGAATACATCGCCTGCGACGATGTATTCCTTCGCTCGCTTCACTGCGCGCTCGAAGTCTTCGCGAGAAAAATTGCTTCGCGGAAGTGGCGGTTCCGTAGTTGCCGCGATCGGAACAAGCGGAAGATCGAGTGGTTGCCTCAGCTGTCGCTCAATCGAAGCCAGGCTCTCGATCGCGCCCGCATAAATCTTTTCCGGAGAGCCCTCGTCAAGGAATGCATTAACGATGATTTTCAAACTGCGCAGCTGGTGATCGAAAACCAGAAGCGCGCTCGGAATCATGAACAGTGTCTCAGGGAGTTTAAGTTCATCTCGTTGCGCCATCGGAACTTTCGGCTCGAAGGAATGGATCGCTTCGTAACCGATAAATCCGACAGCACCGCCGGCGAAACGCGGCAATTCCGGGTGCGACGCAAACTGATAACGCGCCATCAATTTTCGCAATTCATCGAGCGGATCGCTGCTTGTTTTGAGTGGTTGTTCGTTTCCGTTCTCGATGATGCGAGTCTCGCGGCCGTAGCTTTGCAAAATCACCCGAGGATTCACACCGACAAACGAAAAACGTCCCGAGACGTCATTTCTTTCCGTGGACTCAAAAAGGAAGCAGTAACCACCGCAGTCGAGTTTCTTAAAAGCCGATACTGGCGTTTCTCCATCCGCAATGAACTCTGCGAAAACAGGAATAACGTTGCCCTGTTTGGCGAGCTTTTTGAATTCGCCCAGGGTCGAAGTGACGTGCGCTGTTGCGATCATACGAGTGTCAAAAAGCGCGCGAGGATTTTCTTCCCATCGTGCGTAAGGACGGACTCGGGATGGAACTGGACTCCGTAAACGGGGAATTCGCGGTGGCAAAGCGCCATGATTTCTCCGTCATCGCTTTCTGCTGTGATTTCGAGACAGCCAGGCAACGAGCTTCTTTTCACAACAAGCGAATGATATCGGCCAGCTTCGAACGAGCTGTTCAAACCAGAAAACAGGCTGTTACCGTTGTGCGTGACCGTCGACGCTTTCCCATGCATCAACCGTGAAGCGCGCACGATTTCTCCGCCATACGCTTCGGCGATGCACTGATGCCCCAGGCAAACACCCAGAATCGGAATCCGTACGCCAAACTCCAGAATGACCTCTTTACTAATCCCCGCTTCTCGCGGCGTGCACGGGCCTGGCGAAATGCAAATACGCTCCGGCGCCAGTGCGCGAATTCCATTCACTGAAATCGCGTCATTTCGCCTAACGACAACCTCACATCCAAGCTCGCCGAAATACTGCGCGAGATTGTAGGTGAATGAATCGTAGTTGTCGATCAGCAGCAGCATGTTTCGAAGCCCATTATCCCCATCGACCAACGTCATTCCGAGCGGAGTCGAGACTGCAACGCAGCGGACACAGTCCACGAGGCCAGGCTTTCCATCCCGCGGCATAGCGTAAAGGTAATTTCGCGGGATCCTTCGACTGCGCTTCGCTTCGCTCAGGATGACAGGCGCGGTAGTCGTCGGTTAACATGACAGCGGCCTTTGCCCGGTTGGTGTTTCGTTTGAGACAAGATCGTGAATCGCTTGAACTTCGGCGACGAGTTCAAGATATTGCGACGGCATTAGAGCCTGGGCGCTGTCGGAAAGTGCGAGTTCCGGTTGATTGTGAACTTCGACCATAAGGCCATCCGCCCCTGCCGCCACGCCGGCTCTCGCCAGAGGTGTGACCATGTATGCCGTGCCGGTGCCATGGGAAGGATCGACGATTACCGGCAAATGCGAAATGCGCCGGATAGCGGGTACCGAGGCGAGATCGAGCGTATTTCGCGTATGCTGCGCGAACGTGCGCACACCGCGTTCGCAGAGTATCACATGGTAATTGCCCTCAGCCATGATGTACTCCGCGGCGAGCAACCATTCCTCCAGCGTTGCAGCCATTCCGCGCTTCAGCAGCACCGGCAATCTGGATCGGCCCGCGTGCTTCAGAAGCGAGAAGTTCTGCATGTTACGAGCGCCGATTTGAATCACGTCGCCGTACTTTCCGATGAGATCGACATGCGATTCCTCGACGGCTTCAGTCACAATCTTCAAGCCGAACTCCTCGCGAACGGCTGACATTATTTCCCAGCCTTTTTCGCCGAGACCCTGGAAGGTGTAAGGCGAGGTGCGAGGTTTCCACACGCAGCCGCGAAAAAATCGTGCACCACTTTGGTGTACGACCTTTGCTATGGCGAAGGCCTGGTCGCGGCTCTCGACCGCGCACGGCCCGGCGATGATTGCCAGCTCGCTATCGCCGATCGTGGCGTCGCCGACGCGAACGACAGTTTTATCCGGTCGAAGGTCGAGTGTGATCAGTTTGTACGGCTTGGTGACGCGGATGACTTCCGCTACCCCGGTTAAGTTTTCGAAACGCCGGCCATCGATCGGGCCCTCGTTGCCGGTGATGCCAATCGCTGTTCGTGTCGCTCCCGGCATGGGATGCGCGCGGAAGCCAACTGCCTCGATAACGTTTACCACCGCATCGATCTCCGATGCCGTGGCGCTGGGTTTCATCACAATTAACATTTGATCATAAGTGGTTGGATTATTTCCATAGACGCAGAGACAGATCTCCTGTTCGAGAGAGATGAATCAGCGTCCGTTGACCCCGAAAAGTTCGGGGTTGAGAAAACGGTCGCTTGTTATCGCCAGATCCCGAGCGCTACCGCAAAGACAAACCACAGGGCATGTCCGGCCTCCGTCGAGTAGAGGATGTTAGCACTCATTGCCACGAGCATAGCGACAGCCCGGGAGATGTCGATCACAAATATCGATCGCCTTGGTAACAGCAACGTTACCAAATCGGTAAATCTAGCGACCGTTCAGTGCCGCCGTTGCTGAGCGCCATCTCGAAACATGAACGGAATGCCCACACAAAGAACATTGGCAGCTCTCTGCGCAATCGCTGTTGCCGAATGTTTGGTTGTGTCCGTCCTGGCAATCGAAGTAACAGAGCCGGCGGGAGCGGCGCATGGCTATCCCGGGTTGTACGACATCAACGGAAAAAAACTCGCTGACAGCGAATTCCGGCAATGGATCGAGAACAACCGGCTGCATGTTGTTATCACTCATAAATTTTCCGCCGGCGAGGTTTATGAGGAACGCGCGCAATTTCGACAGCAACAAGAGCTGATTCAGGAAAAATGGTCATGGAAAGAATCGAAACACGGGAAGTCACAGCGTGAATTCGCTGTGGATTTTCTAACTGGACTCGCCAGCGCACACATCCGCCACGATCATAAGGATGTGTCCAAGAAAGATTAAGATCGAACCCGGTCGAACGTTTGCCGGCTTTGGGTTCAGCCTTGCTTTGAGCAATCTGCGCAAACGTCTCCTGAGCGGCGAACAAGTTCAGTTGAAGGCAGTCGGTTTTTCGCCGTTCCCAACACTTGGCCCGCAAGTGGTAACAGTGACAATTTCTCATGGCGGAGTTGACCGTCTGAGAATGTCGGGACGCTCACTGAAGGGCGATCGTTTCATCATTCATCCGGAAATTCCGTTCATCGCGAAATTCTTTGTTGAGGTGCCAGACACAAAAATCTGGCTGACGAATCCTGCGCCTGCTGGCTTTCTGCGATGGGAAGGCCCAATCGTGTTACCGACAGATCCAATAATTCGTGTCGATCTAATTTCAGGTGAAAAGAGCGGACCGGCGGAGTCTGCGGGAAGTTAGGCGTGAACGAACATTCTTGCTTCACAATGTTTACATCAGGGAGCTAGCATTATTCCCATGGAAGACCCGAAATTTTCCTCGGTTTTGATTTTTCTAATCGGCAATTTCTTCGTGACGTTTTTTATTATCGGTCTGATTGCTGCAGGAATATCGCTACTTAAGAAGCCAAAACCGCTGGGAATTAGCGCAGTTGCGGAAGCATTTCTTTCTTACTATCTGCTGTTTGCGATCGGGATAAACAATCTCGTGAATTTTATGTTCCACGTTTTCTTTGGGGACATAGCGGCGAAGTTTATCGGCTGGGAAAACAGCCCGTTTCAGGCAGAGGTCGGATTTGCGAGTCTCGGTGTGGGAATCGCGGGAGTCCTCGCGTTCAAGGCCAGCCTGCCTTTTCGTTTTGCAACTCTGATCCCGCCAACGTGCTTCTCATGGGGCGCGGCTGGCGGTCACATTTACCAGATGATCGTGGCGCACAATTTCGCGCCAGGTAATGTGGGACTGGTTCTTCCAATCGACATAATAATGCCGTTTGTCGGACTCGTGTTCTTGTGGCTCTCATATAAACATCCCACAGCGGGAACAGTGAATCACAAACTGATATGATTAAATCCCCGGCAATGCTGCTTTGCGGAAAGGGCATGGATAAAACCCCGGGGATACAAGGATTGGAGTGTAAGATCTGGAGAACCTGCAAGGTTTCTTAAAACTCGGCTGCTATGAAACCAATGCGAATGCGGCTGAGCATCGGCTTCGACGCCTCTGTTCTCGTGCTGCTACGCTGCCAAAGAAACCGCCGAAGGCGCTGAGATTTGGAGGCGGCCCGCCTTCGGGCCGATTGCCACGAGCGCGCCCTCGCCACGGCGAGCAAGCTGCGGTCGCGTTCCACCTGTATCTATCGGCGTGATTGATTCGACAGTGTCTGATTCGCGGAATCAGTGGTTCATCTTGGCGGCGGCTTTCATGATCTCAGCCTGCATCACCGGCATGATGTCTGCCATGTAAGCACCAAATTTTTGCATCGCCGATTTTCCGACGGGCGAACCGTAAAAATCAGCTAGCGCCTTCAGTTCTTCGGTGGTGAAATTTTTTACCATCGCGTCGATCATAGCTTTGGATAACGCGGCAATATCGACTTGTGTCGTCATTATTTTCTTAAACTGCTCCCTTTGATCCGCCGGAAGGTTTGCAGCCATTTTGTCAGCCATGTCCTCGAACAGCGCCTTTGGCGGGCTAACCTGGAGATAGCGTTCTGCTTCTTTCCGCCGCGTTTCAGGAGTATCAGCGGCACTGAAAACCGGAGACCAGGCGGACAGCGTAAGGACGAGAAAAAGGACAAATTTTTGTTTCATAGGCGCGACTGATAACGCAGCGGAGGCTGCAAAGCTATTTTTTTCGCATGCTTCGAATTTTGCCGGTTTAAATCAGCAAGGCAGCGAGCCCGAGAAAGACAAACAGGCAGGCGACATCGGAAAAAGTAGTGACGACGATGCTGGACGCCATCGTGGGATTAGCTCCGAATTTTTTTAGCGTCAACGGCACGATTGCGCCGGCCAGGCCGCTAAAACAAGAACTGAGAGTGATAGCCAGCCGAGCGTGGCCTGGCAACAGCAAGTGTCTGCGCGATCAACTTTACGAAATGGTGATTTGGAACTCGCTGGTTCTCTTCGATCTTGCAGTATGCGTGTTCTCGTTCGGGTGGAACGCGATCTCCGAGCGCGTTGAATCTTCTTTTGAACTTATGTTATGCGTGTCCTTGTTTTGACCGGCGCTGGTGTTTCGGCTGAGAGCGGCATCCCGACCTTCCGCGGCAGGGACGGCTACTGGCGGAATTTTGATCCGGCAAAACTGGCGACGCCCCAGGCATTCGCTGGCGATCCGAAATTGGTTTGGGAATGGTATCGCGAACGCCGCGAGCGTATTCGCAACGCGCAACCGAACGCTGCGCACGAAGCCATTGCGAAATTGGCGAGACACGCAGACGAATTTCTGCTCGTTACGCAGAACGTGGACGATCTGCACGCGCGCGCAGGAATTGAGAAGGAGAAAATGGTGCAAATTCACGGCGACATTTTTATTACCCGTTGTTCGCGCTGCGATTTTGAGCGACACGATTACGGGCATGAGCATGAGCATGAGGAAGAGAAAGAAGAAGGAAATCTTGTTCCAAAATGCGCGAAATGCGATGCACTCATGCGGCCTGGAGTCGTCTGGTTCGGGGAGCAGCTTCCTTGGGAACAATTGAAGAAGGTCCAGAATTTTCTCGATTGCGGACCCTGCGATGTTGTGATCGTGGCCGGAACCACAGCGACCTTTGGATACATTGTTGAATGGGCCCTTCAGGCGAGGCGGGATGGTGGCGAACTCATCGAAGTGAATCCCGAGGAGACGCCGCTCTCACGATTCGCAACTCGGCTGGTGCGCGAGACCGCTGCGATCGCGTTGCCGGGGATTGTTGATCAATTGCTTAGCACAAGGCGATCGAGATTGTAGGGCAACCGCATCGGTTGCCTAACCAATCTTTCGGCAAGCGGAGCGCTTGCCCTAAAATGCATGTCGATCTTAGACACCGATCGCGCGCAGATAACGTTCGGCAGATTGCGCGACGGCTGCTTTTGCATCGGCAAGAACATTCGCGTTCCACCACGCTCCGTAAATTTGTTCGAATGCGAATTCCTCGGTTGTTTCGATGATGTCGGTGAATCGCGGCTGGCCCGAGCGGGATCAAGTTGGGATAGCTGCGCATGAAGCTCACGTGCCGACGATCCTGCACGACTTGAATGATATCGCCTGTGAGCAATGCGCCCTTGCCATCTCCGCCGGCCGGCCAATGCAAGACCGTCCCGCCTTCAAAATGTCCGCCGCAATTGATTAGCGTTAGTCCATCCCAAAGCGACAATGTTGCGCCCTCCCAAAATCGAATGCGCGGGCTCTTGCGCATGACCCATTCGCGATCGGCGGAATGCAAAAAGATTTCGGCGTCAAAACACTCCGCCCATTCGACCATGGTCGAATAATAATGTGGATGCGAAATTGCGATGGCGCGGATGCCGCCGCGTGCGTTTACCTCGGCGATTGTTTTGTCGTCCAGCAAAGAGATGCAATCCCAGAGCAGATTTCCTCCGGACGATTGGAGAAGCAAAGCGCGCTGGCCTATCGCAAATTCCGGTTCAGTGCCGATACCCAGAAGCCGTGGCGCTTCCTCTTCGATACGGTTGTGATGATTAGCCCCAAGACGTTTGAGTGTCGTCCATTCCTGGCCGGTGTGACGGACGAATTGCCGTTCATCTTCGCAAATTGGACAGCGCGATGGCGGACCTGCGGTTTCATCAAACTGCGTTCCGCATTGCACGCAGATGAAATTTTCCATGGTGCCGTCAGCTTAACCTGAATTTGCTGCTCGAAAGAAGGCGACGTGCTGCATCAAGTCATCCACGGCAGTGCCGAGAGCAGATGCGCCAATTCCGGAGAGTTTACCGGTTTCGGTTCGGTGTTTTTCAGGATGGGTGATCCCGCGGCGGCAGAGAACAAAGACAACGATTGACAAAAGCTCGAGCAGCAAAATCAGGTAGGGAATTCCGATGATCGGGGTGGCCAGGATTTTGTGATCGAGCAGCAGCCATTGCTCCAGGAACATTCCTGCAAAAACAAATACAAACACAAACGGCAGAACGAAAAAGCCGATGAACCAGAGCAGTCGGTGCCGATTGCCAATTGCACGATAGGCAAACACGAGCGGCGGAATGGCGAAAACCCAGATCGCAATGTTCGTAAGCCAAAAACCAAGCGCCGTGTGTCCGAAGATTTTGGTTGTGACGTACTGCTCGTCATTCCAACCAATGAGGGCGAATCCGATGCGGTTGATTGGGAAGTTCGCAAAGATCAGCGCGAAGCCGAGCTGACGCGATGCATTGGAAGGTCTGAACAGTCGATACACGCCAAGCCACATCAATCCGTAGGTGAAAAGCGGACCGGCCCAAGTCGCGGCGATGAACGCCAGTTGATTGCCAGAGCACGGCGGACAAAGGATAAACGAGTTAAATGTTTTTGAACCGAAACACCCGCAGAATGCCGCGCCCACGAAATGATGCACGAATTCGTGCGATGTCCCGCAAAGAATCGTCAGCGCGAGAAATGCAATAACGTAGGACTTCGAAAGCGTGATCTTTAATCGCCCTGAACGTCCGCAGCGCAGGCCACCGCGTTCACCACGGTTGGAAATTCCACCAGCATTCCGTCGCCCGTCAGTTTCACGATTCGTCCCTGATGCTCGCTAATTTTGCGGATTAATGAGATCCGTCCTGCAGCGCGTTTAGCGCCGAGAGCGTGCCAGATCTCGTTCGCACCCATGAGGCGGCTGTAGCCAACGACATCGGCGGCCAAGATCGCGCTAAGGCGGCGTTGCATTGGTTTGCCCGAATTAGCTCACAGTTAAAGCGTCAACTGCTACGCGTCGAGAATCTCGAGTATCTTCTCGATAACGCGGATGGCGGCGAAGTGGGTCGAGGTCGGTGTCGTGCTGAATCCATCCTCGCTTCATCTCCTGGCCCGCGTTGGGAATCAATCGTTCCAACAAATCGAAAGCCTGGTCCAAATCGCCGAGCAGGGAATAAGTACAGGCGACGTTGTATTGCGTGAGCACATCATCAGGGTCGATCGCCAAAGCTCTTGCTGCCCATTCTCTGGCCTGCTCTCTTTCGCCTAGCGCTGCCAGTGTGGTCCCGCCGAGACAAGCGGCCCTCGCATTTTCCGGGTGAACGCTGAGTTCGTTCTTAGCGCGCTCGACGCCGCGGCGTGCGGCATTCTGGCTATCCTGGGGCCGTCCAAGACCGCGGTAAACGTGGGTCAGCATGCACAAAGCCTGGTAATCGTCTGGGTTGTTCTCCGCCGCTTTCTCAAAAAGCGTAGCCGCGCGTCCAAGCTTTCCCTGAGTGACGCAAGCGCGGCCGTAGAGATAATGAGCCTCAAAGGAGTTCGGATCGAGCGCGATTGCTTTTTCAAATTCTTCCATTGCCTCGTCCCATTTCTTGCGAAGTGACAAGGCAAGCCCTCTCGATGCATGCGGTTCGGCCAGCTTGTCATCCAAAGCCAGAGCCCGCGCGCTTGCTGCGAGGATGGCCTCGATCTGAACAGGCGCATTATAGTGCAGATAGAGAAATGAGTCGCAGTCGGCGATCCCAGCATAAGCGCGTGCATAGACGGGATCCAACTCGGCGGCCTTGACGAACATTCGCCTGGCTAACTGGTAGTTTGCCTTAGAGTGTCGTTGTATGAACTGACGACCGCGAAGGTAATAGGTGTAGGCTTCGACATTATCCGTGGGCGCTTGAGAGATACTCTTCTTCTCTTGCGGCAGCAGCTTGACCTTTAGCTGTTCCACAATGGCGTGGGTGATCTCGTCCTGAATCGCGAAAATGTCCGTTAGATCGCGGTCATAGCGATCGGCCCAGACGTGCCGGTCGTCCTTACCGTTGATGAGCTGGCCGGTAACGCGAACACGCGCGCCCGCCTTTCGAACACTTCCTTCCACGACAAATTCGACTCCAAGCTCTTTAGCCACTTCCGGCACCTTCACTGGTTTCCCCTTGTAAGTGAACGCGGTGTTGCGTGCTACAACTGATAAGCCTGACACTTTGGAAAGGTCGGTGATGATATCCTCAGTGATGCCGTCGCTGAAGTATTCCTGTTCCGGATCGCCGCTCATGTTGATGAACGGGAGGACCGCGATTGACGGCTTTTCTTCGCGAGTACGCTGGACACTGCGTCATCGGTTTGTCGAGCCAGAGGGCGCATCCAGTGAGATATTGTAAACGCGAATCTGGCCTTTCGATATTCTTCAGTCGCCGCTCACCCATATCCTCGAAAACCAGATCCAGTCGTTTGCCCACGTGGTCGCGCACGGACTGTGAGACAGTGATCCCCCCAACTGGCGCAATGCTCTCCAACCGGCCGCCACATTAACGCCATCGCCAAAGATGTCTTCGCCTTCGACAATGACGTCGCCAAGGTTGACGCCGATGCGGAATTCGATGCGGCGATCCTGTGGCACACCGGCATTGCGATCGCGCATCCCGCGCTGAATCGTCAGCCGCGCAGGCAACCGCGTTGACCACGCTTGGAAATTCCACCAGCATACCGTCACCCGTCAGCTTGACGATGCGCCCCTGATGCTCGGCGATTTTGCGGTCGATGAAATCCGCCTGAAGTGCCTTTAGTGCGGTGAGCGTGCCGGTCTCGTTCGCACCCATGAGGCGGCTGTATCCGACGACGTCGGCGGCAAGAATAGCGGTCAGGCGGCGTTCCATCTTCGCTCAGAAAATTCGCTGCCTGTGTGTTTTGATCAGCATTTCAGGCGAGCGTAGCTCATCGCTCTCCACTTAATTCCAAGATTTTCTGATAGCGAGGATGTTTTCGCAGAGGGTCCAGGGTGGAATCATGCTTTATCCAACCATGTTTCAATTCATGACCGGCGTAGGGGAGTATGCGTTCCAGCAAATCGAAAGCTGGCTCTATGTCGCCAAGCATTGAGTAGACAGCAGGCGGCATTAAACTGAGTGTAAATATCGTCAGGGTCGATGGCCAACGCTCTGGATACCCATTCCCTGGCACGGTCCGTCTCGCCAAGCGTGATGAGGGCACCAGCGCCGAGGTAAGCCGGCCTCGGATTCTCAGGGTGAAGAGTGAGTTCACGTTCTGCTCTTTCGATGCCTTTCCGTGCGACATCCTCTTTATCCGGATCGCGGCCAAGCGACTGATAAATCTGAATCAACAGGATCAAAGATTGATAGTCGTCTGGCTTGATTTCGGCCGCGCGCTCGAAAAGCGCAGCTGTCCGCTCGAGCTTGCCTTGCGCGAAGCAGGCACGGCCATAGAGGTAATGAGCCTCGAAGGAATTCGGATCGAGGGTGGTTGCCTGTTCGAATTCCTTCTCGGCCTCCTCGTAGCGTTTTCCAAGCGAGAGCGCGAATCCTCGCGAGGCATGCGCTTCGGCGAGCTTGTTATCCAGAGCGAGGGCCTTCGCGCTGGTGGCCAGAATGCCGTCGATGGCAACATCCGCATGGTAGTGCAGCGAATAGGAAAGAATCGCAGTCGGCGATGCCTGCGTAAGCGCGTGCATAGAGCGGGTCCAACTCCACGGCTTTGGCGAACATCCGTCGCGCTAATTGATAGTAGGACTTCGAGTGCCGGTGCAGGAACTGCCGGCCTCTTAGATAATAGGTATATGCTTCGACGTTATCCGTCGGCGCCTGGCTGATCGACTTCTTCTCCTGCGGCAACAGTTTCACCTTAAGCTGCTCCACGATCGCACGGGTAATTTCGTCCTGGATGGCGAAAATATCGGTCAGATCACGATCGAACCGATCGGCCCAGACGTGAGCGCCGCTCTCGCTGCTGATAAGCTGTGCAGTAACTCGCACCCGTGCCCCGGCTTTACGCACGCTTCCTTCTAGAATGAAGGGAACGCCAAGCTCCTGGGCTACCTGTTGGACCTTTACCGGTTTGCCCTTGTAGGTGAAGACCGTGTTGCGGGCGATCACCAGAAGTCCGGACACTTTTGACAGGTCGGTGATGATGTCCTCAGTGATGCCGTCGCTGAAGTATTCCTGTTCCGGGTCACCGCTCATGTTATTGAAAGGCAGAACCGCAATTGCTGGTTTTTCCACCTGTTCGCGTTGCTGTCCTTTTGTCCTTTGTGCTCCGAGCAGCGGGAATATCGAGACCGACGCGATAAACGCGAATCGGCCTCTCGATGTTTTTCAGGGTCTGCTCGCCCATGTCCTCGAAAGCGAGGTCGAGCCGGTTACCAATGTGATCACGGACTGATCCGGAGATCATGATCCCGCCCGGCGTGGCAATGCTCTCCAATCGCGCTGCCACATTGACACCATCGCCAAAAATATCCTTCCCTTGCACAATGACATCGCCGACGTTCACGCCCATGCGGAATTCGATGCGGCTGATCCTGCGGCACACCGCGCGTTCCGATTGCGCATGCCACGCTGCAGCTCGGTGGCGCAGGCGACCGCGTTCACGACACTGGGAAACTCCACCAGCATGCCGTCGCCGGCTTAGTTTGACGATTCGCCCCTGATGCTCGCTGATTTTGGGATTAAGGAAATCGGTTTGCAACGTGTCTAGCGCCGCGAGCGTGCCGGATCTCATTCGCACCCATGAGGCGGCTGTATCCGACGACGTCGGCGGCAAGAATAGCGGTCAGGCGGCGTTCCATATGGGACTCAGCAGAATCAGCTCGTGAAAATGACCGCGACAAGACTACCACATGCATACCATCTGCGACATCTGCGCTGATCGAAATGTCATTGATGCGCGGCAAGAATTTGCGCGAAGCGCCAGACTTCGTGAAAGGTGTTGTAAAGCGGTGCGGGCGCGACGCGGATCACGTTAGGCTCGCGAAAGTCGCATTTGACCCCCGCGTCGACGAGCTCTTCGTGCAACTGCTTTGGATGTTCGTGCGCCACGATCGACAGTTGAGCGCCGCGCGCATTCGGGTCCGTTGGAGTGATGATGGAAAACTTTCTCGAGCCCATTTGTTCGATCAAAAATTCGAGATATCCGGTGAGCTGAATCGGATTTTGTGCGGAGCGGTTTAATCCCTCCCGCTTCGTCGAAAATCTCCAGCGACGCGCGAAGCGGCGCCATGGAAAAAATTGACGGGTTACTAATCTGCCAACCGTCCGCGGAGGCTACAGGTACGAACTCCGGTTCGAGATGCAATCTGAATCGTGTGTTCGGGTCATTCCCGAACCAGCCTGCGAATCGTGGCAAGCTTGTGTTCGTCGCGTGACGTTCGTGCACGAACGCGCCGGCAACTGCCCCCGGACCAGCGTTGAGGTATTTGTATGAACACCACACTGCGAAATCGACGTTCCAATCGTGCAGCGAGAGCGGGACGTTGCCGACCGCGTGAGCGAGATCGAAGCCTGCAATGATGTCGTGTTTCTGCGCGGCAGCGGCGATTTCCTCGACATGGAAAACTTGACCGGTGAAAAAGTTAGCGGCGCCAAAAATGATCACCGCCAGTTGGTCGGCGTGGTTATTGATGAGACCGACAACGTCTTCCGTCCGAAGTGTAAATTCGCCTTTCCGCGGTCGCGCGAGGATGAGCGAGTGTTTTGGATCGAGCCCATGATGTACGATCTGAGTTTTGATGGCGTACGTGTCGGAAGGGAAGGCTGGTTCTTCCATCAGAATCTTGAAGCGCGACTTGGTTGGCCGGTAGAACGTCGCCATCATCAGGTGAAGATTTACTGTGAGGCTGTTCATGCAGATCACCTCCAGCGGCTTTGTGCCAACCAGCCGAGCCGTCGGCTCGCGCAGCGCCTCGTGGTATGAATACCACGGCGTTCCGGCCGCGTGATGAGCGTCCACCCCAAACTTCGCCCAGTTGTCCAATTCCTCCTCGACAATTGCGCGCGCGCTTTTCGGCATTAACCCGAGCGAATTGCCTGCAAAGTAAATCAGCGGCTTACCGTCTTTACCGAGCGGTAGATGAAACTTGTTCCGGAAACGCCGCAGCGGGTCCTCGGCGTCAAGTTGCAAGGCGAAATCTTCGTCAGGTGAAAAATTCATGGATTAACTTTTAGACCCGCAGCGTTCGCCAATTTTCTTTGCCGTTGATCGAACGAGAGGAAAGTTTTCGCCCCGAAATCCAGGGCGATAGCAACGTGCAGGAGATCGATTGTGCGCTGTCCGCCGTGCGAGGCATGTTCTTCACTCAGTTCGTCCGCGCGTCGAAAAGTGTTCGTCCACTCGATCGCAGCGTGAACGAACAACTGTGCTTGCAAACGGTCCTCGATAAGTCGGAATGCGACGCGGCAGTCATGCTCCGTGATGTCCCGGCGACCAGCAGCATTCCGCAACGCATTCCGAACCTCGATCCGATGTAGTGGCGTAAAAATCAGTGGCAGGCTGGCGCGCACCACATAGCGAGACGCCTCCGGCGTGTGCCGGTCCTTTGCCACAAGCGAAAACAAAAAGCTCGAGTCGGGATAAGGCTGTAGCACCATGAGACTCAATCGCGCAAGTCAGACCATAGCTTCTCCGTCGCTTCCTTGGACATCCCCTTGCCCACGGGCTGGTGCGTCTTGAGATGAGCGGCCCAATCGATTCTATGTCGCTTCTCTAGGATGGCGGGAACGAGCGTGGCGAACGTTTCACCATTACGCGTGATGGTGATTTTTTCGCCATGCTCGATCCATTGGGCGAGCCGGGCGAAATTGTTGCGCAGTTCGCGGACGGTTGCGGTTTTCATTGTGATACAAGCTTGTCTCACGCGTGTATTACAGTCAATAAAAGAAGCGTGTGATTACGAGGACGGCGGCTGCATGAACTCGATCGTGATACCATCCGGATCCCGAACGTAAACGACGCGCTTCCCTGCGTTCGGTCCGGTTTTGAGCGTTTGCGGTTTGCCGGCGGCTTTCCAACCGGACGCGGCGATACATTCAAGTATTGCGTCGAGATTGTTGACCAGAAGAGCCACGTGCACCGAACCGACGTCGCACGGTCGAAGACTTACTTGTTTGCGATCGGCGGGCGCGAGGTATTCCAGCAGCTCGATCTTGTGTCCGCCCGGTGCTTTCATGACGCCAAGCTTGAGCTCGGCTCCTGGGACCCCAGTAATTTCTTTCGCCAGTTCGCCGCTTTGATACGCAGTGTGTGAAAATTCGAAACCAATGACATCCCGCCAGAATGCCAGAGATTGCTCGAGATTTGAGACCGTGATGCCGGTGTGATCGGCGGCTAGGATTCGAAATGATTTTTTCTTACTCCTGCTCCTGCTCATGCTCGTAATCGTAAGGAAACACTCAACGCCCAACATCCAACGTCCAATTCCGGGGAGCGCACGCGCCCTCGCGTGCTGGCGATGCGCCCAGCGGGGCGCTCTCTCTCCCCGTAATCAGCCTACAGCTGCGATCACTTTGAGTTCGATTGCAATCGGTGTTGGCAGCGCGCGCACTTCGATCGTGGTCCGCGTCGGATTCGGTTTCCCCCGACCCGCAAAATATTCCGTGTAAATGCGGTTGTACACCGGAAAATCCTTTTTCATATCCGTCAGAAACACAGTGACGTCGACGATGTCCTGCCACGTCGCGCCGGCGTCTTCGAGCACAACGCGGACATTCTCGAAAACCGCGCGACATTGTGTTTCGATGTCGTAACTGATGACGTTGCCTGAAGCATCGAGCGTTGCGCCGGGAATTTCCTTGCTTCCCCGCTCACGCGGTCCGATTCCGGAAAGAAATAACAATTCGCCCACGCGCTTCGCGTGCGGAAACGCGCCCACCGGTTCAGGCGCTCGCTGACTTTCGAAATTTTCGCTCATGACCTGTTCACAACGGATTGATCCATCAAACGCATATTTTTTGGTTAGCACAAGATTCAGTAATTATGAAACAGGAAACGCCGTACCTCGCGCACGCGGGCTCGGATTAATTTTGCGGATTTTAGCGCGGCCCGGATTTTCGCGGAGGGATCGCAGAAGCATCCTCATCCGATAATCGAAAACTTTCTACCGGAGGCAGGACTCCTTTGAAGGTGGCGCCGTAAATGTCCCAAACAGTCAGGAAGAGCCCACAGACAATCGGGCCGACGATGAAACCGATCGGTCCGAAGAGGAACAATCCACCCAGAGTACCGATCAAAATGAGAAGGTCCGGCATTTTCGCGTCTCTGCCCACAAGCACTGGGCGGAGGAAATTATCGACAGTGCCGACCACGGCGGCGCACCACGCCGCCAGCAATGTTGCCGTTAGATGCTGCCCGGTGACAAATAGAATGATAACTGCCGGCACCCACACCAGGGCGGCACCGATCCCGGGGATGATCGAAAGAATCGTCATGATCGTTCCCCACAGAGCCGCTCCGTCGATTCCCGCCACCCAAAATGCGACTCCGGCCAGCGCGCCTTGAATAACGCCGATTACCAGCGTCCCTTTCACAGTCGCTCGCGTGATCGAGGTGAGCCGGGCGAGCATCCGTGTCTCATCCTCGTCGCTCAACGGAGTGTAATAAAAAATCCGTTCAAGGATTTTGTGGCCGTCTCTGAAAAAGAAGAACATCGCGTAAAACATCACAAACAAATTGAGGAGGAACGCGGCTGTAGTGGCGGTCATGCGTGACGCGAAAGTGACAAGAAATGCGCCAGCCGTTTTGGCGGCGGTGCCAACGTGTTCCAGTAGTTGCTCCTGACTGGGCACGTATTTGGCCAGTGCAGGAAATCTTTGCACCAGCCAGTCGTGCACGTTGAAGCTGCTGGCAGTGCCCAGGTGCTCATTCAGCCACGGAAGAGCCTGTTCACTTATGGTTAGCGCCTGTTGGACAACGATTCCTAAAAATGCGCTGACGGGACCAAGGCCGAGAACGAATAACACCAACAACGTAACTGCTGCCCCGAGTGATCGTCGGTCGCCCACGAACCGCGTAATCCAGCGGTAAAGTGGATGGAACAATCCAGCCAGCAACGCGGCGAGAAGCAACGGTTTGAGAAAAGGCCATGCGACCGCAAGGAACAACACGGAGACCGCTACCACGAGCAATAAAACAAATGCCGTGCGCAAATTCGTGCCGCTGATGGTTGGTGGTTCCATGGTTCGGCTCCGATGTCTTTAACCAGGCTAATCGCAGACTTGCCTGATTAGATCGTTTTCTCCAGCATCCGGTCAAGCTGGTTCCGGCGATGTCCCGGGACAACTAACAACTCCTCACGCGCGTTGCGAGCGAAAGCGCATGAACCAGTCATCCTCGCTTTCGAATGGCGCAGCTGTTCTCTCAATTATGATTGGGATTGGACATGTTGGTCCGCGCAGAACCGAAGCGTTTCTCCGATCGCGTACGCGCCTTTATCGCTTCGACTCCGCGATCGCGCGCCGGTGCGTTGGTGACCAGAGACTCGAGCAAATGTCGCGCGGCATGAGCGACATCGTCGACCGCACGATTGAAAGCGGTCTCATTTGCCTTGGAAGGTTTCGCAAAACCGCTCAGCTTTCGGACGAACTGAAGCGATGAAGCGCGAATTTCATCCTCCGTCGCGGGCGGACTGAAGTTATGAAGTGTTTTGATGGCTCGGCACATGTTAGGACCATCAACAATTCCCGATCAACGATCAACTCGCTGGTCCTGGGCTACTTCGCGATGCAAACGTTCTTTGGTTCAGTAAAAAACCGCAACGCTTCTTCACCGCCCTCTCGACCAACACCGCTTTGTTTGATGCCGCCGAACGTGTCAAATTGCGAGTGGAACGCTCTCCGTCTTGCCGGCTGCTTCGTTCACGACCACTAATTTGCTGCCATCTTCGCCACGAAGCTGGTCGTTGGCGTTCAGCAGTTCACTCCCGTAGATCGTGCCGTCGGGCGCGATGTCCACGTTTAGTGCATCGCTCACCTGGATCGTTTCGACCTCTGCCGTTTTCTCCTGAAAGCGAAAGTAGGCAATATTGTGACGTGGATCGTAAGTCAGCTTCATCAAACTAAAAGTATCTGACAATCACCGTGATCACAAGTCAGCCATCAGCATCTCGATCGGCAAATGCCATGATCTGTTTGGTCGCGATACACGCCCACGCCATTGCTTTTGATACATTAAAGTTCCGCCGAAACCCGATACGTCCGAACTTGGCCTGGAACTGTTCGCCTTCCATTACCGTCGCGATGACTTCGGTTTTGGTGGCGCCGCGTTCAGCCAATCTTTCTTTGGCTTGCGGATGCAGAGTGACTTTCATTTCCGTTTAGCATGCTTACGGGTCAGTACGAGTTACTTCGCGATGCAGACATTTTTTGAGTCGGTGAAAAACTCCACCTTCGCTAAAGCTCCGGCGCGACAGGCTCCGCGCTTCTTCCCATGAGTGTTTTATCGAGCGATGCAGACATTCTTTGCCTCTGTAAAAAAATGGAGGGCCTCGACGCCACCTTCACGACCAACGCCGCTTTGTTTCATGCCGCCAAAGGGGACGCGCAGATCGCGCAGGAGCCAGCAATTCACCCAAACCGTGCCGGTGTTGATTTGCTCTGCCACTCGATGTGCGCGACTCAAATTTTGGGTCCACACGCTGGACGCGAGCCCGTAGTCGCAATCGTTAGCGTAATTGATCACTTCTTCTTCCTTGTCGAAGGGTGTGATCGTTACGACGGGGCCGAATATTTCTTCGCGATTGGTCCGGCATGAAACCGGTAGACCTGTAATGACGGTTGGCGGAAAAAAATATCCGTCACGACAGCGCTCGTTAGGCGGTTGTGGTGCTACGCCGCCAAGCGTGATTTTGCCGCCTTCTTTTTTGGCAAGGTCGACGTAGAATTTTACTTTCTCGAGCTGCGTTTTGTTCACGATCGCGCCCTGCTCGGTTTTCTCGTCAAGTGGATCGCCCCTTTTTAATTGAGACGTCTTGTCGATAAAACGCTCGACGAATTCTTTGTAGACCGGGCGTTCAACGAACACGCGCGAACCGCAAAGACAAACTTGGCCCTGATTTGCGAAAGAAGAGCGTACGCTGCCGGCAATGGCCGCGTCGAGATCGGCATCGGCGAAAATGATGTTCGGATTCTTCCCGCCGAGTTCGAGCGAAACTTTCTTGAACAGCGGGGCGCATGTTTCGGCGACTTTGCGACCTGTGACTGTTCCGCCAGTGAATGAGATGGTGTTGATTTTCGGATGCGCGGTTATTGCGGCTCCGACCTTTGGTCCGGTACCATGGACGATATTGAGCACGCCTTTTGGCAATTCCGCTTCGCGCGCGATTTCGCATAGCATGTAAGCAGTCATCGGGGTTAGCTCGCTTGGCTTGGCGATGGCGGTGTTTCCGACTGCGATCGCCGGCGCGATTTTCCAGCTCAACAGGTACAGCGGCAGATTCCATGGCGAGATTAATCCAGCAATGCCGCGCGGCTGACGCAGCGTGTAGTTGAAGGCCACGTTATCCGTTATGTGCGCTTCGGATTCGGTGTGCAGAATTGCAGTGGCGAAGAATCGAAAATTTGCGACGGCGCGCGGGATATCCAATGAGCGCGCGAGCGAGATCGGCTTGCCGGTATCGACTGATTCGGCGCGAGCGAATTTCTCCAGATCGCGTTCGATTAGATCGGCGATACGCAGAATAATTTTAGAGCGTTCTGTCGCTGGCTTCTTGGACCAATCGGCGAATGCTTTCTCAGCCGCCACCACCGCAAGGTCGACATCGTGTGCGTCACTGTCGGCGACCTGCGAATACGGTTTGCCCGTCGCCGGCTCGATATTATCGAGGTATTGGTCGCTGTTCGGGTCGACAAATTCGCCGCCGATGAAGTTATGAATTCGGGGTAAAGCAGTGCGCGCCATGAATCGCGAAATTCTAAACGCCCAACGTCCAACGTCCAACGCCGAACATCGAATTGGGGGGAACCGGTGAGGGAGGGATTACGCTCCCGCTAGTGATCCAATAAGTTCCCGGCTTGTTGACTTCCCTCACCTCGCAAAGCCTCGGTGAGGGAGGGATTCGAACCCTCGGTAGCCTTTTGGGCTACGGCGCTTTAGCAAAGCGCTGCTTTCGACCACTCAGCCACCTCACCAAAAAAATGTAGCCACGGGCCTGTGGGGCCATCGCGGAACGCGCCAGAGACGCGAGCCGAGAATATCGCGAAGAATTGCCGAATGCCAACACCGACCTCTGTAGCGTGCTCGCGATTTTCATCGGAGTTGCCAATTGCCAGTCCGTAATTCTGTAGCGGCGGTATCCGACCGCCGACAGGGTGATGCGACGATCGGAGATCGCCGCTACAGTTGCTGAAAGATGATCAGCGAAGAAGAAGCACGGGCGCGGATTTTGGAGTCAATCGTTCCACTGCCGGAGCAAACAGTTTCGCTGGCGACTGCACTGGGCTGCTTCAGCGCGCAGCATGTTACGGCGCGCCTGCCGTTACCGGCTTTCGACAACTCGGCGATGGATGGTTACGCCGTTATCGCCAGCTCGTGCAAGAATGGGCAACGGCTCCGCGTGACTGGTGAACAGCCGGCCGGTCCTGACCGGAATCTGCGCGTCGATCGCGGCGAGGCGATTCGGATTTTTACGGGGGCCCCAATTCCGCAGCGGGCAGATGCAATCGTGATGCAGGAGGATGTGACCCGTGAAGGCACCGAGATCATCGTGAACGTCGATGTCGAAGCCGGCGATTTCGTCCGCCGGCGCGGATGCGACCTGGCGGAAGGACAGACCATTTTGGCCAAGGGCGAACGAATTCGCGCGGCGAGCGTTGCGTTGTTGGCGTCGCAAGGTTTTGCGGAGTCGACTGTTGGCGGTGAAGTGAATGCGGCAGTCCTCTCAACCGGCGACGAGCTTGTCGAGCCCGGTAAAAAAATTGGGCCGGGACAAATTTACGACAGCAATTCGGCGTTGCTTCATGCCTTACTGCAACGGTGCGGGGCGGTCGTAAATTCGGTAGAACATTCTCGGGATGATCGGGAATCCTTAACTGACGCGATCCAGCGCGGGATCGAAAATCACGTCCTTGTCATTACCGGTGGCGTTTCTGTGGGAAAGCATGATTTGGTCAAGGAAGCGCTTCGGCAAGTCGGCGCGGAGATCGAAATCTGGCGAGTCGCTATTAAACCGGGCAAACCATTTTTGTTTGGAAATCTTTAGAGCGAAATCGTCTTCGGCAGGCGCGACGCCCGCCAGCCCCACAGGCAAGATGCCTGTGCCACGCAAACTTTGCTTCATCTTCGGGCTGCCGGGAAATCCGGTCTCGGCTTTCGTCACCTTTTTGCAATTCGTGCGTCCGGCGATTTTAAAAATGATGGGCGCAACCAATCTTAATTTGCCGCATGTCCCGGCGGCATTGGCGCTGGATCTTACGAACGATGGTGATCGACCGCATTACATTCGCGGCAGGCTTGAACGCGGGAAATTCGCACCATTCGGCCGCCAGGAATCGCACGCGCTTTTTGGTTTGAGCCAGTCCAACGCATTGGTTCGGCTCGCTGTGGGCGAATCGCTGAAAGCAGATGAAATTGTTGATGTTCAAATCTGGGATTAATTAATTTCTTCCGCTGCGACGGTTTGACAGCCAAAGCGCGCGTTCCTAGTTTTATCGCCTTGAACAGGGGACCGGCTATCGCGGTTGCACGAACTCCGACCGATCCAATTCGTGCGGATGCCGAACGGCTTTCCCATATTGTTCTGGAAATGCAGCGCTGCTTCGTGCTGCACTTGTGCAAGGAACTCGCGCCCGGAAATGTTTCGTTCCCGCAATTCTTTCTTCTCGCTTATCTCGACCGCAACGAAGTGCTCAGCATGTCGGAGATCGCAAAGAAAATGGGCCACACTACGGCGGCGGCAAGTGGTCTGGTGGCGCGGCTCGAGAACATCCGCTATGTGATGCGCTCTCCTGCGCGGGAGGATCGTCGTAAGGTCATGGTCTGCATCACGCCGAAAGGATCGGCTCTGGTGCGTCGAATTCGCGAAGAGATGGTCGGCAACCTGATGAAAATACTGAACCATCTCACACCGGACGAGCAAAAGGCGTGGCTGCAGATTTACAGCAAAATTTACGACTATTGTCAGTCGAAATGATTTTGCTTTGGCTTGCCGGGATGCTAATGAGACTGCGTTGAATCCACGAGCGGGGTTTTGTGCATCCAATCGCTAACGGTGTATGACAAGATTTTTTCTTTTCCTGGGAATCTTCGCAACGTTCATGATTCTTGACCAGCCGGGTTTCGCCGGCAGCGAGGGGAGATACCGGAGCGAAATCGAATCGGGAAGCAGCGTGCCTACGTTTACCTTGCAGCAGGCTATCCTTACAGCGCTGCAGCGTAACCCGACCCTTCTTAATGCGGAGCAGGAGATCAAGCGAACCAAAGGCGTGATCATCCAGGTTCGAGCACAGGCGCTGCCGCAGATCAATGCGAACGCCAATTATCAATGGACCGATCCGAATCTGACCGGCGCCCGCATCTTCGGAACGACGACTACCACGACTGGGTTTACGGGAGCGAGCGAAGCCGCTGCATCCCTGATGCGGGGTGTGCCATCGCAAATCGGGGAAGCTCGCACGCCGCTGGCTGCTGCTGCTGCAACGCCGGTGCCTGTCAGGAACATTGAGACGAGCGATGTCTCCTACGCCATCAGTGTTACGGGAACACAGCTTATTTTTAACGGCACAACATTCAATCAGATCCGGGGCACGTTTTTTCAACGTGACAGCGCTTACTTCGCTTTCCGCAACATCCTGGATTCACTCATCGCGACGGTGAAAACGCAGTTTTACCAGATCATCGTCAATCGCGAGCTCGTCAACGTGAACGAGGAAAACGTACGTCTTCTAGAAGCTCAACTGAAGGACCAACAGAATCGTTTCGAAGCGGGAACAGTTCCCCGGTTCAACGTGCTGCAAGCAGACGTGCAGCTGCACAATCAACTTCCGCAACTGATTACTGCGCAGAACAACTTGCGAATATCGAAGTTGCAGCTGGCAAAGACCCTTGGGCTCGATTTCCAGCGACGCCGGGGTAACAGCCCGCCTCTGGACGTTGTGGGCGACATGCCGTACATCCCGCGTCCCATTGCGCTCGCGGACGCGATCGAGTTAGGCAAGCAGCGGCGGCCGTTCCTCAAACAAGCGCGCGCGAACGTATTGAATCAGCTCCAACAGGTGCGCGCGGCAGCAGGCCAGTGGCTTCCGAACGTGACCACCACCGGCGGCGGCGAATGGGTCAGCTCGCCGATCAACTCAAGCTGGCATGACATTTCCAAGGGTTGGACCGCATTGGTCCAGGGCAGCATTCCAATCTGGGACAGCGGTGCGATTGCCGGTCAGGTTGTCCAGCAGCGTGCACTCCTTTCCGAAACAAAGATCACTTACGACGACGACGTTCGGCAGGTGGAGTTGGAGATACAGACCGCTTATTCCAATTTGCAGCAGAACGAGGAGCTGGTTAAAAGCCAGGAAAAAAATGTCGAACTGGCCGATGAAGCGTTGCGCCTGGCCAAAGCCCGACTCGATGCGGGCGCGGGAGTTCAGTTGGATGTGCTGAACGCGACTGTGCAATTGCTCACAGCGCAATCGACGCGATTACAAGCGCTGTTTGGATACAATTCTTCACTGGCGGAATTTGATCGCGCTACCGGTGCGCAGAGCACTTACACAGAAATGTTCGCGAACCTCAGGCCGCGTGCCGCGACGACAAAAACCTACTACACGGGAAGCGACGTGGATGCCATGGGTAAACCGAAGGAAACCTGGGAAGAACGCACTTCTACTACCACTCGCAGGACAAGCTCGAAGTGACGACGCTCGAGCGCGAGAGAGCGCTTGAATGGAGCCGGCGCGCCCTCGCGCCATTGTGATAGCGATGTCGCTCTGCTTCAACGCGGCCAGGGGGCCGCGGCTCCATTGACCGCCTCCGGTGGATTTGACCTGTGAGGCCGCAGAGTTGGAATTTTCAATAATGCATTTGCCCTTCGAAAAATTTCCTGCGCTGACCTCGATTGGAACCTGCCGCCACGTTTTCACCCAAAGAATTCCCGGGATCGACGTTGCAGATGAAAAACCCCGGGTGCTGGAGCGTCTTGAATCCGCTCATCACGAAATCCGCAAAACAATGGGCCTGGGTGATTGGCCGCTGTTCACTGCGGAACAAGTTCACGGGAACAAAATCGGCGTGGTCGAACATCCTGTAGCGTCCGCTGTCCTCAGCGGAGTTGACGGCCGCGAATTCTCCGGCTGCGACGCTATCATCACCAATCAACGCGGCATCGCGCTCGGCATTTACGTCGCTGATTGCTGCGCAGTCTACATCGTGGATCCAAAAACACCGGCGATTGGTCTGGTGCATTCAGGGCGCAAAGGCACCGAGCTCGGCGTCGTCACGAACGCGATCGGGCAAATGATTGACCGCTTCGGCTCCGAACCCTCTAACATGATCGTGCAACTCAGTCCATGCATTCGCCCGCCGCACTACGAAGTTGATTTCGCGGCAGAGATCATCCGGCAATGCCGCGCGCTTGGCGTGAAGGAAATTCACGATCCCGGCACCTGCACCGCTTGCGATCTGGCCCGCTACTATTCTTATCGCGCTGAAAAAGGAAAAACCGGCCGCATGCTGGCCATGCTGGGACTCGAGTCACTGATTTCAGATTAGACGAAGAAATGTTCGCCTTTTATTACGAACTTTCGTCTAATCATAGTTAGGCTCCAGATGTCCCGACGGAAATAGACCATGGCTAAGTATCTGATTTCTTTCCCGAGCGCGGCAATGGTCGTGCCGGATGGCGAATGGGAAGCGGTTGGTCGAGACGCACACGCGCTGATCGATGAGGCAAAGGCTGCTGGCGTTTACGTGTTCGGCGGAGGCATCGACGAAGCTGTGCCACCAGTGCTCGTCTCCGCTGACGGCGCGGTCGAGGAGGGCGGCTACCCGTGGGCACCCCCACTCGACGGCGGCTTCACCGTGCTCGAACTGCCTTCACGAGAGGAGGCCGTTGCATGGGCGGCGCGCTTCGCTGAGGCCTGCCGGTGCAGCCAGGAGCTCCGCGTGTTTGGGTTCGATCCGCAGTCATGAGGTCTCCGGAACACCAGCCTAACAAGGCGAATGGAGCGAACGGCGGACCGCCGTACACTCCAGTTTTGAGATGAGTTCCACACTTCGGATCCGAGCGACGCGCGCCTTCGTCCGAGACACCGCTTTTCTTTCCACTGCGGCGCTCTCCCGCTCACCCAGCGCCCGCATCCATAAAGTCTAAATGGTGCGCGGTATTCACAGATTGCGAGCGAGTTGGGCGGCTGTTCTGCTGCTCTTCATGAGCACCTCGTGCTCTGGCCCACCGAGCGATGATGTCGTTCGCGCTGACTTCCTCCGTGAGCACCCGGATGTCACGGTCGAATCCATCGGGATCGGTGAGGGCGATAGCAGTGCTGCATATTTTCACATTCGCTACAAGAGGCTTGGCGACGACACACTTTATGAGGACGTGTGGCAGTATTTGGACGCTGGTGAAAAGCAGTGGAGACTCAATCATAAAGAGACGCTCGGAAAGGCGCGTCGGTGAACCCACCTAACAAAACGCTTCAGCCGACAGCTACCCGATGCGCGTTCACATCTTTTTATGACTAAAACAGTTCCGGAGATTTTCAGCGCCGCTACCTGTAGCCGCGGCTGAGCTTGTTCTCGTTTTATTTATAGACCCATGCCACGTTCCGCCACCCGCAAGCCGCTGATTTTTGCAGTGGCGATGCTCGCTCTCGCGTTGTTTGGCTTCTTCTTTTGGCAATACAAAAGTCCGTTCCCGCTCAGCGTGCCGAAGGATCGTACTCTAGTTGATTCATTTCATACCAATCGCCAAACCTTCGAGACGCTCAAGCAGATGGCAGACAAAGATACCTCAATCGCCTCAAACAATAACAGTGACACCCTTAGCGTCACTCGACGCTCGGAATACGCTCGTTTGCTTTCGCAGATACATTCGAACATGCGAATGGGCTTTGACGCTAAGGGAACGGTATTTTCATTTGCGGGAGGCGGTGTTGGTCTCTCAATCGGCCCTAGCTGGTCCAAGGGAATTGCATTCCTGCCGGCTCCCAGCTGGGTCGGCCAGATCGTCAAGGACTTAGACAAAAACCCCTGGTCATGATGATATGTATCTCGTTCCGATCGAAGGAAATTGGTACATCTTTTATCAGCGAACTGATTATGATTAGGTGTAACCGAGTGCTGGGCCGGACCGCTGACCGGCGCGACAATTCACTTTTAATGATTTCAACACTCAAACCCAAAGCACAGCGCGCTCGTCAGCGGTCGCTCAGCTTCTTCTCATTGATATGGCTGTGGATTTGTCAATGGGCAAAAGTTCTCCCCAGGGCGAACCCTGGATCGCTGTTAGCTCGAGGTGAGTGGCAGCGGGTTTGAGGCAGCCATAAGGTCTAGATGCTTTTGCCGCAATCACACGCTTTAACGAACTTATTATAGAGTTTTGTCTAGACTGCCTGTCCAAGCTACAAAACCACTACTACGAATGACGTCCCGACCGCGCATTACCACTTTCATCGGCCTTCTGCTTTGGCTTGCAGCTGCGCTTTTACCGATAGGTACCTGGGGAAAGTGGCTTTTTGGCACGTTCTGGGCCGCCGAAGTAATGTGGTGGGGGCTCTTCGTTGCGATCTGCGGGTATGTGCTGCTTGTGGAGCATAGATCCCTTTCTTCCATTGGCTTCAGGCGGCCCGGATGGCTGAACATTATGCTGGGCGTCATCACAAGCTTGCTTATGGTTGCTGGCATTGTCTTCATCTGGAGCGTGATTTTTCCGATGCTGCATCTGAAAATGAATACAGGCCCGATGAACACAATCCTCGACAAGCCGTTTTGGTATCGTTTTCTCGTGGTTACAACGGCGGCGGTGGTTGAGGAAACGACCTTCCGTGGCTATCCAATCGAACGAATCGGGGAATGGAGCGGCAGCCGGATTCTGGGTGGCGTGATTTCATGGATAGCTTTTACTTACGCGCACTTGGGCGGCTGGGGATGGGCGCACCTGATCGTGGCGGGATTTGGCGGTCTACTCCTGACAATCTTGTTTGTTTGGCGAGGCAACTTATGGGCCAACATGTTGGCGCACTGGCTTACTGACGCCGCAGGGTTTCTGCTGCCGCGCTAACAGTCCGTGGAATACACAGTCCAGCGATTCACGTGATTCTCCCACCCTGTGCCCTCTCAGTCGACGGTTACCCGCTGTAGGTTCGCATTTTTTATACTAAAACAGTTCCAGAGATTTTCAGCCGGGCCTGTAGCCACGGCTGAGCTTGTTCGTTAGATCCGTGACACGCGCACACGAACGATTCGTCGGTGCTCGGCTTCTTGTCACGTTCGCAATCGCAGTTCTCACCCAGTGCGTCGCCTTTCTTGTGATAGTTCGTCTCGGTCTCTGGGGCTTCCTCCTCACTCCCTTTTTCGTCTTGGCTTACATCGCTTTCTTCGGTCGTGCCTTTCTGCTCTCGTTGCGGCGCCTTCAGCTATTGCGGAGCACTACGTTGCGGTTTATCTCACCGATCATTTCCACGATTGTTCTGCTCTTGTGCTCATTCGTCGCGGGAGACTACATCGGCGACAGATTGAATGGCGCGGTTTTTCACATGCCCGTGCAGGATTTCGACAAATAGATCAAATCGCTTCAGCCAACCGCTGGCCGTTCCGATGAGTAGCTTTTGCATGACTTCAACATTAAACTCCGCAGCAAAGCTCGCTCCGCCAGCGGCAGCTCATCTCCGTCTCGTCAGATCTTTATGCGTCTCGTGGCATTTTCTTTTATCGCGCCTCTGCCTGGCTGCGCCGTGCCGGGCACAGCGTTAGAGCAGCAGCACCGGGTCACGACATACTACGACCGCAACCACGATGGAGTCGTCGATTTTGAGCTGCACGACATTCCTGGTGCGGCGGATGCCGCCTGGGCCCTAAGCGACTCAAAGTTCGCGGGACGCTACGATATCCGTTTGAAGTTTGGCTATGCCTTCGAGCGAGAGCGCGTTAATATTGCTGTCCCCAAAGACGTGAAGGTCACGCCCGGAAAGCCGCCAGTGTTTACCACCCAATAGATTTAACAAGTCGCGCTCCAGCAAACCGCCAGCCGGCGAGTAAGTTTACGTATGATCGATTCACCATTGAAATTTTTAGCGGAGCGTGCTCTCACCGGCGGTGGCTCAGCTCATTTTCATCAGATACTTATGCGTGTCGTTGCCGTCATGTTATTGCTGTCCGCGAGCATCGCTGCTGGAGCGATGTCATACTCGTTTGTGTGTAAGGCGAAAGGGCGACTTGGCGGGCCGATCCGTTTCGAGTTTTATCGTGATTCGAGCACACGCCCGAAGACCGATATCAAATCGTTCACCGTTTCTATGCGGACCGCCGATGATCGGTGGAAGGCGATGTGGTCCATTTTGAGCAGCCGTGGCCTGACAAAGCCGATCGAGTACGGAGTTACGCCTCCTGGTTTTACCACCATGATTCAACCGCAGAAGCTCATTGCCGGTCGCGTTTACGCCGGGTTCGCTTCCGATGGACACGGAGGCTCATCCAGCGTGACTTTCGGATTCGATAAAAGCGGGAAAATGACCTTCCCGGATTCATTCGATCGATGAGCGGTGAATAAAAGCATCCAACCAATCGACGAAGGCCCTATTCTTTCTTGAATCGCCTGTAATTTGGTCCAAAGAGTTGGCAGATGCGAGATCCTCGCTGGCTGCTTTTGATCGAAGGATCACCAGCGTCGGTTGGCGGGATCCACCGCTACGATAGAGGTGAGCGAAGCCTTGCCCAAAACGCCTCCGAATAGCAGCTAAAACAGGCATCCAATCAAGCGCCACCAGAGCAGGGTAAGCGTGCGCCGGCTTGGAACGATGTCTCATTGAGCGTCTCGCCTATCGTGGATGGTCACGGCCACATCATTGGCGCATCGAAGATCGTCCGCGACATTACCGCGCGCAAAAAAGCGGAGGCGACGCTGCGCCGAAACGAAGCATTGTTCTCCACTTTAGTCGAGCAAGCGTCCACAGGCGTGTACGTCGTGGATTCCCAGTTTCGTCTGCAACAAGTCAACGCCCTTGCTCTGCCCGCTTTCGAGAACGTGAATCAGCACATCGGCCGTGATTTCTCCGAAGTCATGCACATCGTAAAACAATCTTGATTAGCATTCTCCGAACTGTTACGCAGCCTTGCTCGCAGACCTATTTGACTGAGTCCTATCTCGTTAGACCAACTACGAGCATTTATGAAAACGAAAAGAATTGTCGCAACCTTCGTGCAAGTGCTGGCGCTTTTTTGCACGTGCAGCATCTGCCATGGAGACGGGTTAGATTCGGTTCGCTGCGGATCGGACGTTCGAAAAGCTCTTCTCGGCCGCAAGATGTCGAATGAGAAGGTTGTGGTGCTCGAAGAGAGGCACAAGGACCTAGGTCTTAAAGATCTTGGAGGTTCAGAAATATCGGACAGTTTGTTTTTAATATCATGGCGAATCTGCGGAGAAGAGTACGCCCTTCTCGAAGAAAAGGATGTCGTGCGAGACGTCTTAAAATTTCCGGAACACTCGAAGGCCTCGCCCCAATTCGTTGGCTCATGCCAATTAGATGGTCACGATCTCCCGGGCTCCGCAGTCGGGGTGCTTAAGAACGAAGATGGTGTCAAAATGCTTCCAGCAGTGGTTGCATGGAAGATCGACGAGAAACAGATGAAGTTCGTCAAACTTCAGACCGAAGGACTGCGGTGCTCTCGTGATGGGATAATTACCGCCGACGGTGGGCTTTGAACCTAACGTAATCGTTAGGCCTGACCAACACGTGAACTCAATGTCCGCCGAGGTTTCCGCCCGACGTCATTCCAGCCTCTGCAGTGAGGAGATGCCGTAATTTTCCTGAAGCGTGGGGGCTTCCGCGGCGACCTGGGAAGCATCGAGTTCGATCTGTTTCGGATCTTCTTCTGTCTCGATCTTGATAAAGCCTTCGATCGGTTGTTTCACCGCTTCGGCCAGATCGTCCAGCGATTTGATCTCTTTGCCGTTAACCTTTTTCACTGTCAGGTAGGCCAGATCGTCATAACCGATGGTGCTGTTCGCGGGCAGAACCTGGCTGAGAATGACTACGCGCCGGTTTCTGTCCGGAAACAGCTCGGACTGGAAATGGTCCATGTACACCAGGCGCTGGGGCGCTTCTCGTTCCCAGTTCCGTCCCCATTCCTTGAGATACTGGCGAGATAGCTCCTGAAAGATCATGCCGCCAAGGACGTAATATCGCGGCGGCTGATCGAGCAAATAAGGAGGGCTCACGTAATCCTTCGCATCGCGGTGTTCCAGAGTCAGGTTGAGCTGAATCGGTTTGCCGTCCCGGTCGATGTGGAAGGGAACAACGTCGCCGGCGTACGCATGCGCTGTGAGCAAGTTGGTGAACTCGATTTTGCCGTAAAGCGGATCGACGTAATTGCCGTTTTCATCGATGTCGTGATTTCCTACCGCGGTCAGGACGTCGCCCGCTTTGAGTCCGGCCTTCATTGCGGGTGTGCCAGCCTCCACGTTTGTTACGTAAACGCCGCGCTTGCCTTTCTCATCAGCGAACTTGCGCAACTCGGGATCTCGCGTCGGGAAAAATGAAAAACCGGCCGAAGGAAAACCCCGATAATTCTTGGTCTCGGCTTCCTTCAAAAAATGCGTGATGACGGGAGCCGGAATGGCGTCGAGCAGTTGCGACCGCGAATCGTAACGCAGCAGCAGCCCGGCGAGCTTGTTCTTTTTGACCAGCGGAACCGTGTAGCTGTTTTCCCGATACTGCATCGGGATGCTAACCCGGTAGGTGAGGAACTCTCCCACATCGGCCGGGTAAGGCATCATTTGCACGGTCGTAACCAAACCTTCCGTCGCCAGCAGCGCTCCGGTCGGTTCCAATTGCCAGGCCGCCAGCCGGTCGCCTACCACGGTGTCAGAAGTGATTTCGAGCGGCGTAATTCCGTCGAGAAAACCTTTATCGACGGGTTCAAGGAGCGCGAGATTCGCTTCGTGATCGATCACCCGAACGTTGGCAGCCGTTTTTTCACCCGATTCGGCGCGCTCGAGCTCGACGTAATTTTGGTTTGTAACCAGATCCGCAGTCACGAGCACACGGCCCTTGGGCAAAACAGCTCCCAGCGCGCGCTTCGAGAACGGAGCTTTCTTTTGCCAGGGCCGAAAATAATCATACGACTGGCCGGTCACGTTCACCCGGACCAGCGCCACCTCTTTCGGCCGGGCCGCAGTGGTTGGAACTGCCGGCTGCTTTTTTGCCAGCGCACCGCTAATGACGACCAGAACAATACTGAAAGCTATGAACGACTGTTTTCGCATTTATTTTTTATCGTCTGCCGCGGCGATCCGCGAGGCAGGATGTTCCTCGAGATTTTGTTCTTTCAAAACGTTGTAACGCGCCTTGATGCGTTCGCGCGCGGCTTCTACTTTATTGCGATCAAGGACGAGGGGTGGTCCTTCTCCGATCATCCGAATCACCAGCCGCTCCGGCCCTTGGGCAAAAGCTTCGGCCAGTTCGTCGAGTGTCCGGATTTTTTTGCCGTTTACTTCATCGACGATCCCGCCGCGGTAAGGTGTGAGATAGCTGTTGATCGGGTCCGGCAGAATATTGCTGAGCACAATCACATCGGGGTGCTCGAGATAAATCTGATCCAGGATGAAGTATTCGAAAAAGTGTCGGATGCGCAGATCGGATGTGCGATAAGCTTCGAGCATGTCCAGGTTTAGCGGTTGGAACAGGAGTCCGCCGTAGAGAACGTACCGCGGTCGCACATCGTAAGCGTGGCCCTGAATCGAGTATGGCCACGGCTTGAATAATTTTATTGAGACCGTCATCGGTTTTTTGTCTCGTAAAATATCGAGCTTCACCGAATCGCCCTTGAACTTGCGCTCGACCACTTCTTCAAACTGCGCGCGTTCACCGTCCAGTTCGACGTTGGCGTCGCTTGCGATTGGATGACCATCGATCGAAAGCAGTACGTCGCCTGTCTTCAAAATCTTGTCCGATGGACCGGCCGCCACTATGGAACTCACCAGCACACCGCGATCGTCATCCTTCAATCCGAGAAATCTTCGTTGCGCCGGATTTTGCAACTTCGCATACGTAATTGCCAGGTCGGGATATTCGTCATAATGGCCGTTACCGATGTCTTTGAGAAACCGGTTGATCACCGGTGTGGGGATCATATAGGCCACGCCCTGAGCGACGTCGCCGCTGTATCCCTGGAACGCTACGCCGACCACCTTGCCATCCTGCATGACCGGTCCGCCGCTGTTGCCTGGATTAATCTGCGCGCTTATTTGGATCGCCAGATGCTGATCGATCGACGAATGCGTATAGAGCTGAAAATCAATTCGCGAGACGATTCCGGTCGTGACCGACATGCGCTCGCCGCCGATTGGATAACCGTACGCCGACACCGTTGATTCCAGGCCGGGGATTCCGCCAAATTTTAGCGGGATCATATTCTTAAAAAAATCTTTCGCCGGGACGGTAATCAGCGCCAGGTCGCAATCGTTGGCGATGAATTGCACTTGTGCCGGGTATTTGTTGGGATCGCCGTCTCGCTCCACGGTGATATAACGGCTATTGGCGACGACGTGTGCGTTCGTCAAAATACGGTTGCCGGCGATCACGAACCCCGCCCCGACCCCGCGCTGGAGTCCACCCGCATTCCACGGTGCCTTGTAATCGGGCTCCACCGCCGTAGCGGTAATCCGGACGAGACTTTTCTGGACTGGGCCGTTGGGCTTTGGCGGCACCATCGGCACCGGTACCGGGACGACCGCCTGGCTGGGAGTGTTCGATCGCGGTGCGCCGGGGTGCTCGGCAGGAGCTCGCGGTTCGACGGGGGGCGCCGCTGGCGTGCTTTCCTGCGCGTACGCAAAAGACGCTAAAAACAAAACGGCGTAACCGATAATACAAAGACGCTTCATGGACGGAAAGGCTCGAACCTTAAACAGCCTTACAGAAAATCAAAATGTCGAATTTCAAAATTGCAACTGGCCCTTCGGCCACATACTGACATGACACAGCCTCCCCACGTTCAAATCAGGCCATCCTTGAGGCGACTTATCTTTGCCGGAACATTTCATTCAAATCGGCGGATGGAGTGTTATTGGCAAGAAGATTGAATGTGCCGTCGGTTACGATCTCTTGAGCGGAGCGAAGGAACGCGCCCCACGCGGCAAGGGCAAGACCGGAACCGACCGAGATACGGCGCACACCGAGATCGGCAAGTTGGGAAACTGAAAGGTGATGGTTGAATCCAGAAACAAGGACGTTCACCGGTTTCGGCGCGACGGTTTTGACGATCTGTGAAATCTCATCCGGATCACTAACACCCGGCGCGTAGAGACAATCGGCGCCCGCTTCTGCGTACGCGGTCAGGCGGTCCAGCACTGTATGCAGCGGATCGGGGTAACCGACCAGCCACGCTTCGCACCGTCCGGTTAGCACCACCCCACTCTCTGAAGAGTCAATTGCAGAACGGGTAGCGCGAAGACGCTCAATCGCCAGGTTCTTCTCATAGAGGGAACCGTTCGCGGTGCTGTCTTCAATTGACAGGCCCGCAACCCCGGTGTCGAGACAGAGTCGCACGTTTTCCGAGACGTTTTCGGGTGCCTCGGCGTACCCAGCCTGAAAGTCGGCGTTTACCGGAAGCGCCGTTGCCTGCACGATTTCGCCAATATGTGCGAGCATCTCGCGAAGCGGGATGGCACCGTCCGATTTTCCACGAGCAAACGCGAACCCTGCGGAAGTAGTTGCGAGTGTTTCGAATCCGAGGCGTTCCAGGTACACCGCCGTTCCGATATCCCATGGGTTTGGAAGGACGAAGCATCCTGACTCGTGCATCGCACGAAATTTTGCCGCACCAGATTTTTGCGCTGATTTCATAGCTTGCTATGACAGTTGCACATTTGCTTTGTCCTTGTGGATTGAAATCTATCGTTCGAGGACAAATCCACAAAGCGGCGTCAGGCTGCCTGCAGTAGTTCCAGGCAGCTTTGCCTCCGAAAACGCTTTGCCAAGTCAACGCCGACTCATGCTGATACACGCAGCTTGCGCGTCTTTGGCTGCGCGTACGGTGATTTTATTTATCTCAGCGCGGCATTCCAAATCTGCCGCATTGGGCCTTCGGCGCCGTAGATCGGATCGCAGTCGGGAATTGGCAGACTGGCGATGGTGCGATCGGACTTTGGGCGCTCACCCGGCAATCCACGAAGCAAGTCCCAATGACGTCCATCGGGGTAAGCTCCCACAACCCCAAAATCCGGTTGTGGCACCGATGCTCTGATGGGCGACACCGGCCGGGATAAGGATCACGTCGCCTGCCCGAATCTCGACTGTCTGCCCATGTTCGCCGCCGAGTCGCAGTTTTGCTGAGCCATGAAAAACACCAAGCGCTTCGTGCGATGTGCTGTGGTAATGAGCAAAGGAATAAACGCCATTGCGCCACGAATTGCACCAACCGTTCTGTGCAAATCCCCGCTCAAGGCTGGAGGCGCGATCCTCCGTTTCCTTGCCAATCACCGCCCGATAAAGTAGCAACGGCAGAATGCTGCCCGGATAGACACCATCGTCCTTGAAAGTGAACTCCTCCGGTTTCACGATCGCTTGCTTTTCAGCCATTGGAGAAACACTCATGAATTTCACGCCAATATCGCGTGAACAGAGAACAGCGGTCGTATTTAATTAAATCCATTGCAGGCAATTGCGTGTGACGCGTGAACCTCACCACTCGATGACCGTGCTGGCCCAGGTAAGGCCGCCGCCGAACACGACCATCAAGACGTAATCTCCGCGTTTGATGCGTCCAGTGCGATTGGCTTCGTCGAGCGCGATCGCCACGGCTGCCGCAGATGTGTTGCCATAACGATCCAGATTCACAAACATTTTGTCACGCGAAATACCGAGCCGATCGGCGATCGCTTCAATGATGCGCAAGTTGGCCTGATGCGGAATCACGCAGGCAATGTCTTCGATGGAGAGGCCAGCTTGATGGAGAGCTTTTTTGGCCGCCTTCAGCATCGCGATGACAGCCTGTTTGTACACTTCCTTGCCGGTCATGTGGATCGTTGCCAGATTCATATCGGCGTTTTCGCGCGTGATCGGGCAACGCGATCCGCCTCCGGGCATAAACAAGATGTCGGTGTACTGCCCGTCGCTGCCGATATGGGTGCTGATTACGCCGTGAGGACTGCCGCGGTGACGCAAGACAGCAGCGCCGGCGCCATCTCCGAATAGCACGCAGGTATTACGATCCGTCCAGTTAGTGATGGAGGTCAATTTCTCGGCCCCGATGACCACAATGGTGTTGTAAGTGTGCGACGTGATGAATTGCTGCGCGATTTCCAGTCCGAAAATGAAACCTGCGCACGCCGCGGCAATGTCGAGACACGCTGCGTTGGTTGCCCCGATTTTCTTCTGAACGAAGCATGCGGTGGCCGGGAAAAGCATGTCCGGCGTGGCCGTCGCGACGATAATCAGATCAATCTCTTCCGGGGAAATCTTTGCCTGTTCGAGAGCCTTAAGCGCCGCCTTAGCTGCCATGTCGCTGGTGTTTTCATCCTTTGCAGCGATTCGGCGTTCCTTGATCCCGGTGCGCGTAGTGATCCATTCGTCGCTGGTATCGACCAAACGCGAGAGATCCTCGTTAGTCACAACCTTCTCCGGCACATAACTTCCTGTGCCGACAATTGAGACCGTGCGCAGCGTTTTATGAGAGCGCGGGTTCGAGGTGGGCTGTCGTTTCATGATATCGGCGAATCTTCTCGACGATATGCGGGTTCACCTGCTGTTCAATGGACTCGGCCGCAACGCGCAGCGCATTTTTGATCGCCAACGGCGTGCTCGCACCATGCGCTATGATGCAAATCCCGTTCACCCCCAGCAACGGCATGCCGCCGTACTCTTCGTAGTTCGTTTTGTTCCTGATGACTCGAAATGCCTTTCGCGCCAGATAGGCGCCGACCATGTGGATTTTCGAGCGGGTCAATTCCTGCCGGAGCCATTTGAAAATCGCTACCGCTATCGACTCGGAAGTTTTCAAAATTACGTTTCCAACGAAGCCGTCGCACACCACGACTTCCACCGGGTCTTCGAACAAATGCCGGCCTTCGATGTTGCCGCGAAAATTCAGTTCGCTCTTCTTGAGCATCTTGAAAGCATCCTTGGTCAGTTCGTTGCCCTTGACGTCTTCTTCGCCTAACGAAATCAAACCGACGCGCGGTTCGGCATAGCGAAGAACGTGGCTGGAATAGACGGAGCCCATGATTCCGTATTGCAAAAGATGTTCCGGGCGCGCGCCGATATTCGCACCGGCGTCGATCAAAACGAAAGCGTTAAACTGCGTGGGAAGCACAGCTGCAATGCCCGGCCGATCGATTCCCTCGAGCGTGCGCAATTTGATCATGCTCGAAGCAACGGCTGCTCCGGTATGTCCGGCGCTGACCACTGCATCGGCGTCTCCGTATTTCACCAAATCAACGGCGCGGCTGATTGATGAGTCTTTCTTTCGTCGTACCGCGGTCCAGGCGCGATCACTCATTTCGACCACCTGAGTTGAATGCACAATATCGATGCGCGAATCGTTGCATTGATGTTTCCGCAACTCATCTTCGATCGCCGAAGAGTCGCCTACGAGATAAAGCTTTTTGATCTTCGGATATTCGCGCAGCGCCATGGTGGCGCCTGCAACAAGACTAGGCGGGCCAAAATCACCGCCCATCGCGTCCAGGGCGATTTTCATCAGGGCGAAACTTTGCGAGCTAAAATGCCGGATTGCAAAGCGAAAATGATGGCTTCGGCGATGTTAGATCGTTGAACCGTTGAAGCGTTTTAGCTCTTTAAGTTTTCGCTTCAATGTTTCAACGCTTAAACTTTTTCCGGCTTACTTGCCTTCCAGCGTCAGCACCTGGCGGCCGCGGTAGTACCCACAGGATGGGCAGGCGATGTGCTGCGGCACACTGCTCCCGCACTGCGGGCATTTGTTAAGCTGCGAGGCGTGCCAGCGGTTTGCCGCCTTTCGTATGCGCAATCGCATCTTTGATGTTTTTCGTTTTGGAACTCCCATGGGCGGTCGTTACGAAAGCATATTTGGCTGAGAAAACAACGTTGGAATGATTGAAGCGCCTCGTCATTCCGAGCGAAGTCGAGGAATCCCGTCGCCAAACCTGGAAATGATTCCTCGGGATCCTTCGACTCCGAAAGCTTTCGGGGCTCAGGATGACGTTCTTTTGTGACCGCTTAACCCTTCAACCGTCCCGACTGATCTTCAATTTATCCAATACGCTCCAGTCCGGCTTGCGCTTCACATTCTGGTCTGCCGCTGAGACCTGACCGGCCTTACAGAGCCGATCACCATCTCTATCGCAATGCGGGTGTGCTGGCAGATTTAGTAAAATGTCTTCCCGCATAAACGGCGTGAGATCTACCGTCTCCGGGCCGTGCAGTTCTGTGTGCACGGCAAACGCGGGTACCCGGATTTCGTGCACAAATTTTTGAAGACACGACACGCAACGCAGTTCCACTGGCTGGGACAACAACCCATTGGCCCATAACCCGCCGTCGGCGACGCCAACATCGATGTCGTAGTGCAGAGGCCCGGCGCAGCGAATTTCTTCCGATGCCAATTCCTGGATGGGACAATCTTCTTCTCCCTGCAAATGCAGTCCCTGTGGTGGGATTTGTTTCAGATGCACCTTCATTGTGATTCCTCCATTCCCGTTGTGTCATGTCGAGCGAAGCCGAGACATTCTGACTGCTAATCAGGAAGCCTTCCACAATCAGAGATTGCTCGACTTTGCTTTGCTTCCTCAAAGTGACAGAAAGAATAAGCCGCCTGGTGTTCATTGTCTGAATTTCGCGCCTAGCGCTTTTGCCACACAGCCCGGCACGAAACTTGAAATGTTGCCGCCGAGCCTGGCAATTTCCTTTACGATTCGCGAACTGAGATACGTATATTCCTCCTTCGGCATCAGGAAAATCGTTTCTACCGCCGGATTCAGATTGCGATTCATCAAGGCCATTTGAAATTCAAATTCAAAATCTGAGACCGCGCGCAGGCCCCGGATGACTGCTCCCGCGTTTTGTGCCGCGGCGAATTCCACCAGTAACCCGCTGAACTGAGCAATCCGTACATTCTCGATTCTGCCTGCGGTTTCTTGCAGCAGCTCCAGGCGTTGCTCGAGCGAGAAAAGCGGCTGCTTCTCGTCATTATGCGCGACTGCGACGACGACTTCGTCGAACAATTTTCGCGCCCGCTCAATCACGTCCAGATGCCCATTGGTCACTGGATCAAAGCTTCCCGGGTAAATTGCGCGTCGCATCTGCGAAAATTGCCAGAGGAAGTGGAAAATGGAAAGTGTAATGGCTCCGGCTGTTAACGGTAAACTTTTGAAGCATTAACGCGATTCCTCACAACTGCTTTTTCATCGCCAGATCCATTTCTCAGTTTCAGTCCCGGTTGCCTAAAACGTGTCAGACACGAAGTTCTGTCCGCGCATGCCCGATTCGTTGCCTTACAAGACTATCGCCGTGGCGACAACATTTTCGCCCCGCTTCAAACGCGTCCTTGCGGAAGGGAAGCGGATGCGGGATCGATTTTCGGCCGATCTTCATTTGATCCATGTCGGTCGGCGCAACGATGAAATTCTAAGGAAGTTTGGCAGCGTGCTTGCGGAGCTGGAGCTTCCTGCGGATTCGCCAATCCATTACGAAGAGGGCGATCCAGCCGAAGCGATTCTGGCTGCGCTCGCCCGGGAAAATATCGACCTGCTGGTCGCCGGCGCGCTGGAAAAGGAGATCGTGCTACATCCATTTCTTGGCAATGTCGCCCGTCGTCTGGTGCGAGAGGCGAATTGCTCGCTGATGCTGTTCACGCATCCGGAAAAAAACCCGAAGCCGCTGCGCCGCATTGTGTTTATAGCCGATCAGACGAAGGACGAATTGCCGGCGTTGCAAACAACACTGCGGCTGGCGGAAGCAGAGCCGTGCGAGCGGCTGTATGTCATCGCCATTGTCACTGCGTTTGATGAAGCGCGCGCATCGATCCGTGGGAATGCAACGAATGCTCACCCGCCTGAGCCGAACGGCGCAAAGGAGGATGCGCTTGAAGAACTGGTTCTTTCAGCCGGCTCAACGGAAGTTCCTATCGAGACGCGCTTCATCCGGGGTGCTACCGGACTGGCAGCGTCTGATTTCATTCGATCCGTGGAAGCGGATTTGCTTGTAGTGCCGCTGCCGAAAAGCAACGGAAAGATTCAGCAGCTGCCGAGCAATATCGCCTGGGTTAGCGATGTGATTCCGTGCAATCTCTGGGTGATCCGTTGAAAGCGAATTGCTTCGGGAAGCGTTCCCTTCGTGGAACGCTTCGCAACGCGATCGGCCGCTGATACAACCTGGCAATAAGAACGCATGGCCCCTGAATTTCAACCGTACGGTTTGCCGCATCTCACGGTCATTTTTCTTACGATTGTCCTGCCATTTGCGCTCGCCGCCCTTGTCCAGCGCACAAAATCGATGCGGATCGAGAAGGTAATCATCGCCGCGCTCTCTGCGGTACTAGTCTTGAATTATCTCGCTTATTTGATCTTCATCCGGAGCCAGGGCTCAGCGGAGTGGCAGCAGATGTTGCCGATGCAAATGTGCGATTGGGGCATGGCCGTCGTGATCGTGGCAATGTGGACGGGAAGCCAGCGCTGGTTTGAGGTCGCATATTTCTGGGGAATTGGTGGCACCCTGCAAGCCGTGCTTACGCCGAATCTGCGCTACGGTTTTCCAGACTGGCGGTTCATCAGTTTCTTCACCTCGCACTCAGCCATTATTGTCGGCGTGGTTTTCGTGATGTTGACCCGGCGTTATCGGCCATATCCAATGTCGATTGTGCGCGCGTGGCTGTGGTCGGAATTTTATTTCGTGGTGACGCTGATCGTCGACAAAATTACCAATTTCAATTACGGATTTCTCCTGCACAAACCCGAGGCGTTCTCAATTTTGAGTTTCCTGTCCGATTCGCGCCCAGCGTATCTTATTCAACTGCAAGGTGTCGCATTGCTCTTCTTTCTTGTGCTTTACGCGCCATTCGCCTTTTTTGATCTTGGGCGGGGACTGGCCGGAAATCGAATGGAACAGGATCGAATTCTTTAAAATTCCCGGGTTCCTGCTTTCCTTAGACATCTATGGCCAAAAGTAGACCATTACGCGTTGGGCGAGTGAGCATTGGCGGCAAGCGTCCTGCCTTCATTCTTGGCCCGTGCGTAATTGAGTCAGAGAAATTCGTGTGGCGGATGGCGAAGAAAATCGCCTCGATCTGTGCGGCGGAGGAGGTTGATTTCATCTTCAAGGCTTCCTACGACAAGGCTAACCGGACGTCGGTGCGCTCATTTCGAGGGATCGGCGTTCGCGAAGGCTGCGAGATTCTTTCGGCAATCGGAGACGAGCTGAACATTCCAGTGACGACCGATGTTCATTCCCCTGCTGAGGCCGAGATCGCCGGCAAAAGTGTTGATATGTTGCAGATTCCGGCGTTTCTCTGCCGGCAAACGGATCTGCTGCGAGCCGCGGCGGAAACGGATCGGGCTATCAACGTGAAAAAAGGGCAGTTCCTCGCGCCATTGGATGTGCGCAATATCGCGGAAAAACTGAGTGCCTTCGGCAACTCACAATTTTGTTTCACTGAGCGCGGGACGACTTTTGGCTACAACAACCTCGTTGTCGACATGCGATCGCTTTATTGGATGCGCGAAGCTGGTTATCACGTCATTTTTGATGCCACACATTCTGTGCAACGGCCAGGTGGAGCAGGGGACTTCACCTCGGGCGATGGCATTGTGGCTCCGGTCCTCGCCAGGGCGGCGATGGCGGCAGGATGCGACGGAATTTTCATGGAAGTACATGAAAATCCCGCCCGGGCTTTGTCCGATGGGCCGAACCAGATTAGGCTAAACGATTTGCCGAAGCATCTCCGCATGTTAAAGGCTATTCATGCTGTCGTCTCAAGTAAGTTTGACTGACCGTTGTTGCGTGGGAATTGGGGGTAAATCGACGCAATCGCACGGTCGAGTGAGCCGTGTTTATGAGTGGCGGTTTTTTACGATTTGGGCGGTATCAATTGCGTTTGCTGTCTCAATTTTGGGGCCTCATGCATTTGGTCAATCGAAGGGGCACAAGGCAAAGATTCGAGGGAAGCGGATGCCGAGTTCTTCACCCAGCGAACAAAGCTTGACCAACATTCCACTCCCAATCGGTCACGCAGCCAAGGGACTTGTGTTGCCGGATTTCGACGGCGAGGGCCATCTCCGCGGAAAATTCGAGGCGGGAACGGCCCGCCGGATCGACCAGGAACACATCGGTTTTGAAAATCTCAAAATCACCACCTACACGCCGGAGGATCAGCCGGATTTGAAGATCGATATGAGCACGTCGGTACTTGATTTAAAAACGCGTATCCTGACGTCAAAAACGCGCACCACCATACAGCGGACGGATTTCAATATCGCCGGCGATTCAGTGCAGTTCGACCCGAGCAATAAGACCGGGCGCCTCGTCGGAAACGTGAAAATGGTGATCACCGACAAATCACCTCTCACGACGAAACCCGACTCTAAATGATGAAGAAATTGATGGTGCTGCTCCTGGTGCTTGCCTGTGTGAGCGGCGCACGGTTGCAAGCGCAAACCGGTGCCGCCTCGCCAAAAGCGAGTGCGTCTGCGCCGGGCAAGAAGGCAAAGAAAAAAGAGCCGGAGAAAGAAAGCAAATCACCTGCTAACTCGCTGTTTGGCAAGAGCATGAAGGGTTTGAACTCCGACCAACCGATGACCACTGAGATCTATTCGGATGAAGCGTTTTTTGATTCAACGAAGAACATGGGCATCTTTAGCGGCCGCGTAAAGGTGACCGATCCACGTTTCAATCTTCAATCGGACAAACTGACTGTGTTTATTACAAAGGGAGAAAACCAAGGCCTGGAGAAAGCGGTCGCCGAAGGAAATGTAGGGGTGGTGCGCGAGCGACCCGATCCCAATGGCGGGGCGTCAACGCTGGCAGTCGGCCGCGCTGATAAGGCGATTTACACCGCCGCAACTGGAGATGTCGAATTACAAGGGACACCGCGAGTGCAGGAGGGAGCGAACATGCACGTGGCGACCAGTCCTGATACGGTGATGATCATTAACCAAAACAGCCAGCTGAGAACTCACGGTCCAAGCCGCACGGAAATTCATCAGCAGCCGAAAGACGAGGCCAAAGAAAAAAAACGCGAAGCTAAGAAAGCTGAAGCAAAGAAAGCCGAAGCTCCGCTCGCTCCCTCCCAGTCGGTACCAGCCGCCGCCCTTCCGACACCATGATTGGCCAAACTGCTCCCGTTTCGGTTCCCAAACGATCTTCGGCAATCGCGCCGAAGCTGGAGACCGTGCTTGATACGGATCAACTGGTAAAGATCTACGGCGGCCGGGCGGTTGTTGACGGCGTCAACCTGAACGTCCACGCAGGTGAGATCGTGGGACTTCTCGGGCCAAACGGAGCCGGCAAGACCACGAGTTTTTACATGATCGTTGGCCTGGTCAGGCCAAATAGCGGTCGGGTGATTTTTTGCAACACCGACGTGACGGACTACCCGATGTACAGGCGCGCCCGCCTCGGCATGGGCTATTTGCCGCAGGAAGAATCAATTTTCCGCAAGATGACGGTCGAACAAAACATCATGGCAATTCTGGAAACGCTTTCGTTAAACAGAGCCGAGCGACGGAACCGTTGTGACCAGCTGCTGCACCAGTTTGGGATCGAGCGAATTGCAAAGAATACCGCGCTGACATTAAGCGGCGGCGAGAAACGCCGGTTGACCATTGCGCGTTCGCTGGTCACCCAACCAAAGTTGTTGATGCTCGATGAGCCGTTCAGCGGCGTCGATCCCATTGCCGTTTATGACGTGCAACAGATCATCGTCAATCTCCGCAAATCGGGATTGGCCATTATGATTACAGACCACAACGTCCGCGAGACTCTCTCCATAGTGGATCGCGCGTATTTGATTTATGATGGGCGTGTCGAGAGCGAAGGAACAAAAGATTTCCTCATCAACGATCCTATCAGCCGGCAGCTGTATCTTGGAGAACGATTTAAGATGTAAGTTTCTTAAATTGCGACCTAAGAAACTGCTTCTCTGGCTCAATATCGTTTGTCTCGATGCCCCCCTTGTCGCCATCGCGTGGCAGTGGCTTTTCGGCCATTGCCTGCATATGGCCGTATCAATATGGGCTCGTGGCGCTTTGTTCCTGACCGCATGGTTGATTTATTTGGTCGACCGACTCGCGGACGCTCTTTCCCTGGAAGCGAATTCTCCACGATCAGCGCGCCAGCGTTTTTGTTTACGTCATAAAAAGGTCTGGCTCAGTTTGATCCTTGTTGTTGGACTGATTGACGCAGTAATCATTCTCCTGCGCCTTAATCGAGACGTAATCATGTCCGGTGCATGTCTGGGCGGAGTCGCCGCGCTATACCTCGCGATCAATTATGCATTCAGTGAAGTATGGGAAGTAGTTCCGCTGAAAGAGATCACCGTGGGATTTTTGTTTTCGGCAGGGACGCTGCTTGTTGTGATCCCGAAATTCGCGCTGGGACTTTCGAACATGGAACGCTCAGTGGTGCTGTTGGCAATGTTGCTCTTCGCGATTTTGTGTTCGCTCAATTGCATGAGCATTGCAGTGTGGGAACGGGAACTGGATCGGGCGCAGCGGAAGCACTCGATTGCTACCCGCTGTCCAGGCATAGGGATTTCCATACGCGTTTTTTGCATCGTGGTGGCCTTGGCGGCGCTATTGATGGCAGCAATCGACAGTTCACTCCTTCCGATTGCGTTGTCTCTTTCCGTAAGCGCCGCTTTGCTGGCGATTCTTCACTTCGTATCTATTGGCGACGATGAACGTACGGCGCTGGCAGACTTGGTTTTGTTAACGCCGCTCGCCTTCTTTTTTGTTGCATCGTTCTTGTGAGCTTTGATCGACTTGCACCCCATTACCACTGGCTGGAAACCGTCGGATTCGGATCCATTCTGCAGAAAGCGCGAATCCGCTGGATCGAAGCAGTCCCGCTGCCGAAGAGAGTGTTAACGGTCGGCGAGGGGACAGGCCATTTTCTGGGGCAGTTCTTGCGTGTTCACCACGACGGCTTCGTGGATTGCGTCGACGCCAGCAGGCGAATGTTGGAATTGGCGCGCCTGGGCATATCCGATCCGGCTAACCGCGTAAGATTTCTCGAGGAAGATATTCTCTCTTGGACGCCACCGGAATCCTACGATCTTCTCGTCACGAATTTCGTTCTCGATTGCTTTCCACAGGATGAGCTCAAATTGATCGTCCGAAAACTCGCTGAAGCCACAACTCCAGGTGCCTACTGGCTTTTGGCGGACTTTTGCATTCCAAAAGCAATTCTTGCTCGTGCGCACGCTAAAATCTGGGTGGCGGCTTTGTACTGGTTTTTTCGGACAACAACTGGAATTCGCGCCAAGCGATTGGTCGATCCAGGGCCTGAATTGCAGGCCAATGGATTTATCTGCCTTAAACGCTCGGAATGGCGGCTGGGCCTCATCAAATCAGAACTTTGGCAAAAACCGGGAGACTAGGTAGGCCACGAAGATTTTCGCCACGGATTTGACTCGATGTGCCGCTTCCGTAAGATGCGCTCAAGGCAATGGAGTTTGCCTCTTGTGCCGAAAATGTTCGGGACAAAAAACCGCGTAAGCTGATGACTCCTTCCATGCAGGAAGGAGTTTTTTTATGGTCAGCTACATTTTGGTGATGCTGGGCGGCGCCCTTGGAACCGGTGCGCGGTTCTGCGTGTCCGGTTTCATTGCTGAACGCGGCGGCGAGTTTTTTCCGCTAGGCACTCTTATCGTCAACATTAGCGGTTCTTTCGTCATCGGGTTTCTTGCTGCGTTTACCGATCCGGAAGGGACGCATCTTGTGTCGCCCCGGTTGCGACAATTTTTGATGATCGGCGTATGCGGTGGTTACACGACGTTTTCATCGTTCAGCTTGCAAACACTCGATTTTGTTCGTGACGGAGATTGGATGAAAGCGTTCTTGAATACGACACTGTCGTTCGCTTGTTGCCTCGCAGCGGTCTGGCTGGGGCGCATTCTTGCGGTCACGCTTTTGACGAAATAGAAAGAACGTATGCAACTTCCTGAAGACGCAGTTCTCTTGCGGATTTTCATCGGCGAAAGCGATCGTTATCGGCATCAACCGTTATACGAGGCGATTGTGCTCAAGGCGCGTGAGATGCAGATGGCCGGTGCAACAGTATTGCGCGGGCCAATGGGGTTTGGAAAATCAAGTCATGTGCACACGGCAAAAATTCTGCGTTTGTCCATGGACCTCCCGATTGTGATCGAGATCGTCGACTCCGAGGATAAGGTGAATGAATTCCTGCCGGTATTGGATGAAATCATGGGCGGCGGACTGGTCACGCTCGAAAAAGCCAAGGTGATCCGTTACAGAGACCAGCAGAAAAGCGAATAACGGCCGAGGCGTCTTTTTTCCCCCATCGACCGCGATCTGAAATGGCACTTGGCGTGTTAAACTGCTGCGATGACAGCGGCGATGAGATGGATGCCTGTTGGAAATGCACGGTATTCACGCTAGAAGTTACCTCTCATGGCGGAAGAACCAGGAACGCAAACCATTACTTCTTCAAGTGATCAGCAGAAGAGTGTTCCGGTTGTCACGGTCGAAAGCTTTTACAATTCGCACTCCGCAAAACTGCAGATGAAGCTCGAAGGTCCGGGCGTCGGGTTTCACCGAAAGATTCGCGAGCCTACCATCAATCGCCCCGGGCTCGCGCTCTCGGGTTTCTACACTTATTTCGCCGAGAAACGTGTCCAGGTGTTGGGCGCCGCGGAACACTCTTATTTGAAAAGTTTGTCCTCCAGACTGCGCGTCGAACGGTTTCGCAAACTCTGCGAACACAAGATCCCGTGCCTGGTAATGTCGCGCGGGTTTCATCTTGCCCCGGAGTTGCTGGCGGTCACCGGGGAGGCAAAAATTGCAGTGTTTCGCACGCCGATGATCACGATGAAGTTCATCAACGCTGCAACAATCGCTTTGGAGATGGATTTCTCTCCAACTGTGACTGAGTTCGGCAGCATGGTAGACATCCTGGGCATCGGCGTATTGATCCGCGGAGTAAGCGGCATCGGCAAAAGCGAGTGCGTTCTCGGGCTGATTGAGCGTGGTTACAGTCTTGTCGCGGATGACGTGACGCGCATCAGATTGCTCGAAGGACGCGAACTCATGGCCACCGCCCCCGAATTAACGCGCAACCACATGGAGGTTCGTGGCATCGGCATTATTGATGTGGCAAAGGTCTTCGGTATTGGCAGTATTCGAATCGAAAAACGGCTGGATCTCGTGGTGACTTTAAAAGACTGGCAGGATCTCGAAGAGGTCGATCGCATCGGGCTCGACCGGGAATTCTATGAAATTCTCGGCCTCAAAGTGCCGCACGTGACCATTCCGGTCCGGCCGGGACGCGACATGGCGCGCCTGATTGAGGTGGCGGCGATGGACGAAAAATTGAAAGGCCTGGGACAAAACGCTGCCGTTGATTTTAACACGCGTTTGCTCCGTTTGATGGAGCCGAAGGGAACGATATAAATGGGCTTGCTCAACCGGAAAACAAATCAAGCCTCCGCCCAAACGCTCGAGAAGGAGCTCACTATTGTTAACCGCCTTGGGTTGCATGCCAGGCCGGCGGCGATGTTTGTACGAATTGCCAGCCGGCATCGTTCGGAGATTTGGGTAACAAAGGAAGGCGAAGAGGTGAATGGCAAAAGCATCATGGGCCTGATGATGCTTGCAGCAGGGCAGGGCTCAAAGCTGCGTATCCGCTGCGACGGAGCAGACGCCGACAAGGCAATGCAGGAGCTGGAGGAGCTCATCAAAGCGGGATTCAACGAAGACTGACTTTCGGGACGCCGGGTTGTGAGTGCAATCGGCGCGGCGCGTCGATTGGGACAGGCGAAAACCCGAAATCCGGCAGTGATACAGTTTCAAACTGTCATGCTACCCAAAATTCGCATTGTTTGACATCTGCCTTACTCTCGAAACCGGATGAGCGACGCGACGGAAATCCGGTTTGAAGGGATTGGCGTTTCACCAGGAACCGCCTTCGGCATGACTCATGTTGTGCGCGATGATCTGGACGAGGTGGTCCACTACCAAATCGCGTCATCCCAGGTTGGGGATGAAATCGGGCGATTTGAGGCGGCACTTATTCAAACGCGCATGCAGATCCTCGAGATGCAGCAGCGGATAGCCGAATCGATTGGCGCAAAAGACGCGGCGATTTTCGATGCGCATCTGCTGGTGGTCGAGGACCGCACCTTGATTGATGAAGTTTTGCGAAAACTTAAAACCGATCTTTGCAACGTGGAATGGGCATTCCAGGAAGTTGCCACGCGTTACGCCGAAACCCTGAGCAAAATCGACGATCCTTATTTGCGCGAGCGTGCGCTCGATATTCAGGACGTGACAAAGCGAGTAATTCGCAATCTTCAGGGTAAAGCTCCCAAGGCATTTCTTTCCCTGAGGGAGCCGCACATTCTGGTTGCGCATAATCTTACTCCTTCGGACACGGCGAGCATGAACCGCGAAAACGTGCTTGGGATCGCCACGGACGTTGGCAGCCGCACCTCGCACGCCGCGATCCTGGCGCGTTCCCTCAACATTCCCGCGGTCCTCGGGTTGCATGATATCACCGCAAAGATCGAAACCGGACAGCGCGTTCTTCTCGATGGCAGCGATGGGTGGCTGATCGTCAATCCGGAGGAAGAAACGCTTGCATGCTATAAGGAAGTCGAATCGCGCCGGGCCAAAGTCACCGCCCAACTCAGGGAGCTTCGCGAGACGACCTCAACCACGCGCGATGGCAGTCACATTGTTCTTTCCGCAAACATCGAGCTTCCGGACGACGTCGATGCAGTGGCCGCAAACGGCGCGGAAGGAATCGGACTTTATCGCACCGAGTTTCTTTATTTGAACCGCGAAACTCTGCCAACGGAAGAGGAGCAATACGAAACGTACCGAAGAGTCGCAGAGCGTGTCTGCCCGCATCCGTTGATCATTCGCACGTTTGATCTCGGTGGCGATAAACTGGCCGAGGGTGCGGCAGATATTACCGATGAGTTGAACCCGTTCCTCGGGTGGCGCGCCATCCGTTTTTGTCTGGAAAATCAGGATATCTTTAAGACGCAGTTGCGCGCCATCCTTCGTGCAAGCGTCGTCGGCAACATCAAAATCATGTTTCCCATGATTTCCGGGTTGGACGAATTATGCCGCGCCATCGCTATATTGGAGGAAAGCAAACAACAGTTGCGCAGCTCAAGCATCGAGGTGGCGGAAAGAATTGAGGTTGGCGCAATGATCGAAATTCCAAGCGCGGCCATTTGCGCAAGCAGCCTTGCAAGCGAGGTCGATTTTTTCAGTATCGGCACAAACGATTTGATTCAGTATGCCCTTGCAGTCGATCGGGTGAATGAAAAGGTCGCGTATCTTTACGAACCGACGCATCCGGCAATACTGCGTCTGCTTAAGATGGTCGCGGACGCGGGTCACGCCAATGACATCTGGGTAGGTGTTTGCGGAGAGATGGCGGGAGATATCTCGCTGATTCCGCTCTTGCTGGGCCTCGGAATGGATGAGCTCAGCACCTCAGCAACCCTGGTTCCGCGCGTCAAACGCGCCGTGCAAAGCCTGAGTATTCCTGAATGCCGCGAGCTGGTCGAGGAGGCGTTGAAACTTAAAACTGCGTCGGAAATTCTGACGCGTTGCCTGCAGCTGGCAGATAGTCGCTACGGTGATCTGCTCGGTTGAGCGAGTTAAAGCATTGACGCGAAGTCATCCTGAGCCCCGAAAGCTTTCGGGGTCGAAGGATCCCGTGGCCCTACTCTAAGGTTATGCTACGGGATTCCTCGACTTCGCTCGGAATGACGTGCGTTTTTAGAATAAGGTTTGGTCGCAATCACTCTTCGCCTTCCGGATCGGTCTTTAATCCTTCTTCCTCCATTTTTCGAAGAACGTCGCTCATATCGTCCACTTCATCCCAGACGTCCTGACCCACATAGATGGGCGCCTTTTGCTGGATGGACATGGCGATGCAATCGCTCGGTCGTCCGTCCAGCTCGATGATCTTTTTCTGGTGCAATTCGTTTTCGACCTGAATGATCACCCTCGCGTAGTAAGTGGCATTTTTCAGGTCGTTGATAATCACCCGCTCGACTCTTGCGCCAAGCGCCGCCAGCAAATGCGCCATTAAGTCGTGAGTAAGAGGACGCTCTTTGGTGATGTGACGCATGAACATGGTGATGGCGCTGCCCACGGTTTGATCGACGTAAATGATGAAGACCTTGTCATTGTTTCCGAGGAATACTGCGCACCCGCCGCTCGTCGGCAAAACTGCCCGAACCTGCACCTCGATCACCGTTTTGTTCATCGCACAAATAGTACGTGTGCGAAGAGGAAAAACAAGCCGTGCGCCGGATGCCGCTCATCGACGGGATCGCCAACTGCGCCCGACGAAGATTTTCACTGTAAGAGCTTGAATGTTCTGCACGCTGATTAATATGCGCATTAGTTTACGCTGACAGTTCAAACGAAAATGAAAAACGACTGGGATCTGGAATCCGCCATTGCGACCTACAACGTGGAGGGATGGGGCGAGGGTTATTTTACTGTCAATAGCGCCGGCAATGTCGAAGCGCGGCCGTTAAAGAACGATGGCGGTTCCATCGATCTGCTGGCAGTAGTGAATGAGGCGCGCGCAAGGAATCTCGGTTTTCCGTTATTGATTCGGTTTCAGGATTTACTCCGGCATCGGGTCGAATCAATCAATCGCGCGTTTCAAAGCGCCATATCCGAATTCGATTATCGAAATCAGTACCGCGGCGTTTTTCCCATTAAGGTCAATCAGCTGCGGGAAGTCATTGAGGAAATTGTCGATGCAGGCGAACAATTTCATTTCGGGCTCGAGGCGGGCAGCAAGCCGGAGCTGGTTGCAGCGCTTGCAATGCAAAAAGGCCCCGAGAGTTTGATCATCTGCAACGGCTACAAAGATCCCGCCTTCGTTCGCATCGCGTTGCTTGGCCGCAAGCTGGGCAAACCGGTCATTATCGTCGCCGAAAAATTAGAAGAGGTTGAGCACATCATTCGCGCATCGAAAGAGGTCGGCGTCGAGCCTTACATCGGAATTCGCGCTCGTTTGCACAGCAAAGGCTCGGGAAAATGGTCACCGAGCGGCGGCGAAAACGCCAAGTTCGGCCTCGACACAACGAATCTCGTTGCGGCCAGTCGAATGTTGAAAGATGCAGGGCTGGCCCATTCTCTTAAGCTTGTCCATTTTCACGTCGGATCGCAGGTGCCGGATATTTCCACGATCAAGCGAGCGGTGCGTGAAGGCGCGCGATATTACGCCAAGCTTTCGAAGCTGGGACACGAACTCGGTTATCTCGACGTGGGCGGCGGTCTTGGCGTCGATTACGACGGATCGCGCAGTGACTTTGACAGTTCGATCAATTATTCGCTCCAGGAATACGCAAACGATGTGGTCTGGAACATCATGGACGTATGCGACTCAGAAGGTGTGGCGCATCCGACAATCGTGAGCGAGAGCGGGCGCGCCACCGTGGCGCATCATTCCGTACTCGTCGTGGAAGCATTCGGTGCGATTGAAAAGACGTCGCCAAAACTGAAGGTCGAGGCGAGTGAACGGGATCACAAACTGGTGGCCGACATTCTCGATGTGAAACAGCGGTTGAAACGCGGAAATCGTCTTGAGAGTTTGCACGACATCCAGCAAATCAAAGAAGAAGCGCAGCACACGTTCGATCTCGGCCTTCTCGATCTCGAATCGAAAGCGAAGATCGACACCGTTTACTGGCAGGTTGCCCATCAAATCGTCAACATGCATCGCGGGTTGCGTTATGTGCCGGAGGAAGTGAAGCAGCTCGAAACGAGGCTGGGCGATCAGTACATCTGCAATTTTTCCGTGTTCCAGTCGTTGCTGGATCACTGGGCGCTCGGCCAGTTGTTCCCTATTATGCCGATTCATCGGCTCACTACTCCTCCTGATCGTCACGGCACGATCGTAGATATTACCTGCGATTCAGACGGCAGAGTCTGCAGGTTTATCGATTTGCAGGACGTCAGAGAAACACTGCCGCTACATCGGATACATCCTGGAGAAATCTATTATCTCGGCGTTTTCATGGTGGGGGCTTACCAGGACATCATGGGCGATCTGCATAACCTGTTTGGACGCGTCACCGAAGTACACGTTTTCCTCGATCCCGATGAAGAATCCGGCTGGTACATCGAAGAAGTAATTGAGGGCAGCACAATCGGCGAAGTGCTCGCAATGACACAATGGGACAAACTCGAGCTGATGCGCCTGCTGAAAGCGCAGGTGGATGAGGCGATCAAAACCGATCGTCTCAAGCCCAATGACGCCATGAGACTACTCGACGACTACGAGCGCTTTCTGAAGGAATACACTTACCTTAGTTTCAACGGCGTGAAACAAGTGCCTCAACCGGGCAGTTGGCTGCCGTTAAGCTAAACTGTGGAATGCGCCGACATGTCGCCGCCTTCAGAAGCCGCGGACGGTTCCGCGCTCTCCGAAACGCCAGCCGCGATTTGAAGGTTGAGCGTTGAGCGTTGAGTGTTGGGCGTTCGGCGTTCAACTTTGAGCATTGAAATTGTTTCTCTTAGCATGACACAACTTTCTACAACTCCGATTAAGCATGCGCTGCAAAGCACTGCGCCGATCGATGGGATTCGTGTTCAGGGATGGGTGCGGACCCGTCGCGATTCCAAGGACTTTTCGTTCATTGAGCTGAACGACGGCTCCTCTTTGCGCAATCTTCAGATCATTGCGAAGAAAGACGCGGTGCCGAACTACGGAGACATCCAACGTCTCAATACCGGCGCATCGCTTATTGTTAACGGCGCACTGGTTCCGTCACAGGGCAAAGGCCAGAAATGGGAACTCGTCGCCCGCAATATCGAGATCGTTGGCGCTGCAGATGAAAGTTATCCACTTCAGAAAAAAGGACACACGCCCGAATTTTTGCGTGAGATCGCGCATCTTCGTCCGCGCTCGAATTTATTCGGTTGCGTTTTTCGCGTGCGAAGCCGCCTCGCATTCGCTGTTCACCAGTTTTTTCAGGAACGCGGTTTCGTTTATGTCCACACGCCCATTATCACCGGAAGCGACTGCGAAGGTGCGGGCGAGCTGTTTCGCGTTTCCACCATCGATCTAAACAATCCACCGCGAAAAAACGACCAGATCGATTACGCGCAGGATTTTTTCGCCCGACAAACGTATCTCACTGTCAGCGGTCAGCTCGAGGCAGAAGCATTCGCCTGCGCGCTCAGCAACGTTTACACCTTTGGCCCGACGTTCCGCGCGGAGAACTCAAATACCTCTCGGCACGCCAGCGAGTTTTGGATGATCGAACCGGAGATGGCTTTTTGCGATCTAAGCGGCAACATGGATCTCGCGGAAGAGTGCGTGAAATATCTGATTGCAGACGCGAGAAAGCATTGTCCCGAGGAAATGGATCTTTTCGCAAAATTCGTGGATAAGGAATTGCTTGCCCGACTCGATTTCGTTGTTGATCGGCCATTCCAACGCATCACCTACACGGAGGCAGTTGATCTTCTCAAAAAAAGTGGCCAGGCGTTCGAGTTTCCAATCGACTACGGATTAAATCTGCAATCGGAGCATGAGCGCTGGCTTACGGAGAAACATTTCAAGTGCCCGATCACAGTTTTCAATTTCCCGAAAGAAATTAAGCCTTTCTACATGCGTGTGAACGATGATGGGAAAACCGTTGCTGCCATCGATTTGCTCGTGCCCGGCATCGGCGAAATCGTGGGCGGTAGTCAGCGCGAAGAACGATTGGAAATGCTGGAGGAAAACATGCGGCGACACAACATGGATCCCGCTGATTACAAATGGTATCTCGATCTGCGTCGCTATGGAACGGTTCCACATTCCGGCTTCGGGTTGGGGTTCGAACGAATGCTGATGTTCATCACTGGCATTCCGAACATCCGCGACGTTATTCCGTTCGCGCGCACGCCCGGCAGCGCGGAGTTCTGACGTAGCACAGCCATCTTGGCTGTGGGGCTGGTGGGTGTCCCACCTGCTGAAGAGAACGCTTTAACCGGGCGAGACGTTCGGTTGCCACACAGGCAGGATGCCTGTGCTACATTATCGCTGAGCGTCTTTTATTCTGGTAAACTCCAGCTTCGAGCCACCCGTTTCCTGGAGCACGAGCTGATCGCCGGAAATTTTCATCTGATATACTGTCGTGGAAAATGGCGTTTGAATTTTAATCCGGTCCTGGTCACCGAACTTATATCTCCCTTGGACCTCTCCGACGAGGACCGAACCGTTACTCGAAAACTCCCACACGGTTTGATCTTCAGCTCCCGCCATCCGCCATTTTCCGACGATGCTGGAATTGCCGCAGCCAGCGAGAAAAAGGACCACAATTGCCGAAGAGATTGCGGCCAGCAGGCGCGTGCTTGGCGCAAAAACAACTCGCATCAACCCGATTTATAATCGCCTGCGATTGCCATGTCGAGCCGCCAGGGTGGATCGTCTTGTCCTCAAGACGATGGCAGTTTCCCCCGCCGGAGGCGCAAATATCGGCGGCGAAGCCGCAGTATCCAACGCGTTGCGGACAACGCGTTCCACCTTGAGCGCGAAGTCGGATTATTTAGCCCGGCGAATGTTAGTCATTTGTCAGCCAGAACATTTAGGCCAGTCCAATTTATTGCGCGCGCTGGCTCGCCTCTACCTTGCCGGGGACAAGCGGGACGGGGAGGGTCCAGTCAATGGCAAGTGGAATGTCATCTGTGGACCGCCTGCGCCTGCGCCTGCGTCGGTGTGAGCACGTACGTATAAAACAGGTGCTTGCCTGGACGCGTCTTCACTTCCCCATCTGTACCGCCTGGAAAAAGGTCGTGAGCCAATTTCCGGTATTGCTCATTACCTGGGAAAAAAAGAAACGCCAGTCCTTTGCTGTCACGATGCATGGACCTTAGGTCCGTAGTCGGATTCGGGAGCAGCCTCCACTCCTGGTCGGGCACCAGGTATCGCGTTGTTGCGGGATCATACGGCCATGGGCTTTGGCCGACGGTAAACACCTGGTACTTGCTGCCAAGCGACGCCATGTACCGGCTCTGAGCGGTTTGTACTTCGTAGTTCTGTTGCGCCGATCTGTACGCGCTACTCTTCAGTTTCCCGGGATCGGCGTGATAACGATTGAAATAGAAGTTTAAATTCAACAAGCCGAGCACGAGTAACGTCATTGCCAGCGTTGCCGGTAAAATCCAGCGTAGACGAGTTGGTAAATCCGATTCACTTGCCGCCGTCCAGACGCCGACAGGTACAGCCAACGTCACGTACAACGCGGGGAAGGCCGGAGTCCAATGATTGATCAGAGGCGGAACGCTGTTCGGATATGCAATCAGCGTACCGCCCACGAACAACACGCCCAGCCCCGAAGCAAGCATGAGGAACGCAGCAGGGTGCCGCCAATGCCATAAGAGTAGTGCAACGCCTGGCACAAGCAGCGCTGCTTCGGCAGGTAACAGTAGCGGTGCGTAGAATATGATGTCCTGCGAACTGTGAGTGCTGATTCCCAGCAAGTTCTCAGAGAACACCGGCCACACGGTTTTCCAAGCCATCTGCAGATCGGCGAAACTGCTTGGAACATGCGACCATATCAGAAGGCTTGCGCCTCTCCCCAGATAAAGATTGGGGTTCCGAAAAAAGTGAACCAACAGCGGACCGAACCCTACGAAATAACCTCCAGCCATCACGAACAAACAGGCCGCGTATTTTCGTGCTTGCTGCCAATGAACACTGAACAGGAAACCAACGAACACCAGCAGAATGAACGGCAGGAGCCGCGTCCCGTAATAGAAATATTCGCTCAAGCCGGCTGACAGGCCTGCCAGCGCCCAATCAGACCGCCGGCGTGACCGAAGTCCTCGCAATAAAAAAAAGAAACAAATCGCCCAGAAAAACTGCGTCGTGATGTTGTTCAGCGCGAGCCGGCTGTAATGAATATTGGAGACGCTGAAGGCCATGATCGCCGCTCCCGTTGTCGCTGCGTATCTTCCCCAGGTTCCGCGTATCAATCCATAGAGCGGCACAACTGTAGCCGCCCCGAACAACGCGGCAGGCAGCCTAAGCATCGCGAGCGAGTTTCCGCCCAGCTTCAGAAAAGCAGCTGCGATCCAGAACCATAGAGCAGGCAAATCAATCCCACTCCACATCGTACTGAAGAGTGATGGCGATGAACGAGCCGAACTCAGATACGCCTGTGTAGCGACCGTTCCGGTCATGATTTCGTCCGGGTAGATGTTGTCGGGAAACTTCGTCAGATTCCAAACTCGACAGAAGAGGGCTGCCAGGAATAGCCCGGCGATCAAAGCGATCTCCCAGCCGATCCATTGGGATGGAGCCAGACCTTTAAGAGGTTGTTGGTTTGGAGTTTCGCCTTTAGGCGGTTTCCCCTCGGAGCCGCGTAAACGCGGAACTCTGAACGCAGAACACAGCAGCAGGCAGATGCCTGCCAGCCACAGAATACCTGCGACTCCGAACGTCTCATTGGGAGCCGCGACGTAACGGAGATCCGCCGCCAGGACAGCGAGCACCGCAATCGCCAGTGGGGCCCGATAAAAAAAACGGCTGCGGTTTACAGCCGTTGGAATATTGCCGACGTTCGAAAACGCGGGGGTCCACTTTTGCTCTCCCCATAGCAGCACCGCGACCACTGCCGCCGCGATGAGCAACAAAACAGCCCAACGCTGATCGCGAGCATTTGCTAACAACAAAGTGCCAAGCAGCGAAATTAAATAGACGATCGAGCCCGCCCAAAGAGTTGCGCGGTAAGGTGCACCCATTGCCGCTCGAGTACCGTGGCCCTCCATTCGAGACACCTTACCCGGTTGCTTTTTGGACTACAGCGGCTGTCGCCCCAGGATTGGCGAGTTTACTTAAACAGCGACCGAAAAGCTGTATTATTTCTTTTTCGATTCCTTCTTCGCTTCGCCGTCAGATTCGTTCGATTCCTTTGTGGTTTGTTTCGATTCACCGGGGCGATACTCTTCCTGTTCGGCAGCGGCGAAAGCTTTTTCCAAACCAACCATGTCTTCGCCGGGACGGAGCGTGTCGAACGACTCGACTTCCTTGCGCAGTTGTTCTTCAGAATAATTTGCCGCCTTGATCGACAACCCGATCCGGCGCTCGATTTTGTCCACCTTGATAACACGCGCTTCGACTTCCTGACCCACCTTGAGGACGTCTTTTACTTTTGCCACGTGATCTTCGCTTAACTGTGAGATGTGCACGAGACCATCGATGTCGTCCTGCAACTGTACGAAGGCGCCGAAGCTGGCGAGCTTGGTCACCTTCCCGTTCACCAGGTCGCCGATCTTGTATTTCTCATCGATTGTTTTCCACGGATCTTCGGTCAGTTGTTTGATACCGAGACTGATCCGCTGGTTTACTTTGTCGATGTCGATTACCACCGCTTCGACTTCGTCGCCTTTCTTAAACATCTCGCTGGGATGATTGATTTTGCGAGTCCAACTCAAGTCGGAGACGTGAATCATGCCGTCAATGCCTTCTTCCAATTCCACGAACGCACCGTAAGCAGTCATGTTGCGAATCGTGCCTTTGACACTGCTGCCGATGGTGAATTTTTTCTCGATCTCATCCCACGGATTTGGCTCGAGCTGACGCAGGCCTAACGAAATTTTTTGCTCTTCTTTGTTTACACCCAGCACCACAGCTTCCACTTCCTGGCCGACGCTAAGAATGTCGGAAGGGCGCATGATGCGTTTGGTCCACGAAAGCTCGGAGACGTGAATCAAACCTTCCACGCCTTCCTCGATCTCAACAAAAGCTCCGTAAGGAACGAGATTGGTGATCTTGCCTTTGATGCGTTGTCCCGCAGGGAATCGTTCCTCGATCTGGTCCCACGGATTCTTTTGCGTTTGCTTCAAGCCGAGCGACACGCGCTCCTTTTCCTTGTTGATGTCGAGAACCACGACTTCCAACTGTTGCCCCACCTTCAATAGTTCGCTCGGATGCCCCAACCGTCCCCAGGTCATGTCAGTAACGTGCAGCAATCCATCCATACCATCGAGGTCGATGAATGCGCCGAAATCCGTGATGTTTTTCACGGTGCCAACTACACGGTTGCCGACGGTAACCCCTTCAAGAAATTTCTGACGCTTCTCGCTGCGTTCCTGTTCGATTACCTCACGCCGGCTGAGCACAACGTTCTTCCGCTCGTCGTTAAGCTTGACGATTTTGAAATCGTAAGTGTTCCCGACAAATTGCTGCAAATCCTTCGGCGGAACGACGTCGATCTGAGACGCTGGTAAAAATGCCTCGACGCCGATGTTCACCATGAGACCGCCTTTCACTACCGATCTCACCTTCCCTTTGATCAGTCCGTCGCCTTCGAAAACAGTAACGATCTTATTCCAATTCTGGCGATAGGCGGCTTTTTCCTTCGACAGCACGACCATGCCTTCTTCGTTTTCCAGTCGTTCCAGGAGAACGTCCACCTCGTCGCCAACCTGTAACGACTCGGGATCTTCGAATTCACTGAGTGGAATAACGCCCTCGGATTTGTATCCGACGTCGACGAGCACTTCGCGAGGGCGAATTTCCAGGATTTGTCCTTTGATGATGGTTCCCTCGCGGAAATCCGGCATCGCCTTTGACATCACGTCCTGCATTTGAATCATATAATAAGTAAGCCTCCTCTGCAGTACAGCGGCGCCCTCAATCGAACGCCGATGTTCCGCGCCTCCGGCTGCTGCCGGAAGCGGAAATGGGGACGCCATAGTAGGCGTTTTTGTGTGTTCGGTCAACCAAGATGCACTGATTACAACCGCACGTCATCCTGAGCGGAGCGAAGCAAAGTCGAAGGACCCCGAGAAGGTAACGAACGGTTCCGCCACGGGGTTCCTCGACTTCGCTCGGAATGACGGTATTGGGATTGAGTGTCGACGCGTTTTCTCTAATATGGTATTTGGGAATGCTATTGTGCGGTTCTCCATTTTATTCATTGCGTTGACGGCTGGTACGCTTTACGCGCAATCCCCGGTCGAGCAAAAAGTCCAGGACGCGATCAAGGCCCCGGAACTGACTGTCGTTCACCTTTGGGCGCCGTGGTGTTCCAATTGTCAGGCCGAACTTAAAAGCGGCGGCTGGACCAAAATGATCGAAAAAAATCCGCAGGTGAAATTTTATTTCGTCTCTGTTTGGAACGATGGCCAGGACGGACGTGCGATGCTGAAAAGGTTCGGGATCGCCGATCAACCGAACGTAACGATTCTCGCCGACCCTGGTCCGCGTCGCGGCGAAAGTAAAATCAAGCAATTTGCCGGTCTGACGCTCAGTTGGATACCGTCGACCTGGATTTACAAAGGGGGTGATCTCCGCTACGCATTGAATTACGGCGAGGTTCGCTTCCCACTGCTCCAACAGTTTCTGGCAGACAGTCAATCGGAATGGTCGCACAAGGGCGAACCCTCAATCGAGTAGTTTATGAGTCACCCTTCCGCTGCACCTTCCATTGCGCACGACAAACCACCCGAGATTTTGTCGCTCATCGGCGATACGCCGCTGGTGGAAGTGACGCAGTTCGAAACCGGGCCGTGTCGGCTTTTTCTCAAGCTCGAAAATCAAAACCCGGGTGGCTCGATCAAGGACCGGATCGCGCTGTCGATGATCGAAGCGGCCGAGACTGAAGGGAAATTGGAACCCGGCGGGACAGTTATCGAAGCGACAGCGGGTAACACGGGTCTTGGCCTCGCCTTGGTGGCGGGCGCAAAAGGCTATCGCGTTTTGCTCGTGATTCCCGACAAGATGTCCCAGGAAAAAATTTCACACGTGAGAGCGCTCGGCGCCGAAGTGCGTATCGCGCGGTCTGATGTGACCCGAGGCCATCCCGAGTATTACCAGGATGTGGCGGCCCGGCTCGCCGAACAGATTCCGGGTAGCTTTTACGTAAACCAATTTGGTAACCCGGCGAATCCTCTCGCGCACGAGCGCACCACCGGCCCGGAGATTTGGGAGCAAATGCGACACGATGTCGATGCTGTCGTCGTGGGAGTCGGTTCCGGTGGAACACTCACCGGACTTGGCAGGTTTTTTAATCGAGTGAAACCGCGCCGCGGCATGGAGATGGTTTTGGCCGATCCAACCGGCTCTATTTTGTTCGAGTATGTCAAAACCGGTAAGATGGTTGAGTCGGGCAGCTGGGCAGTAGAAGGCATTGGTGAAGATTTTGTCCCGGAAATAGCCGACATGTCTTTGGTTACAGAGGCTTTCGAGATTGATGACGCGGAAAGCTTCTCCACGGCGCGCGATCTCCTGCGCAAAGAAGGAATCTTCGGCGGCTCGTCCACAGGAACGCTTCTGGCTGGAGCTTTGCGTTATTGCCGTCAGCAAACAAAGCCGAAACGCGTCGTCACGCTCGTTCCCGACACGGGCAATAAGTATCTCTCCAAGATGTACAACAATTTCTGGATGGCAGAGCAGGGGTTCATTCATCGTCAGCCTCACGGCGATATTAGCGATCTCATCTCGCACCGATATGAAGCTGGCGAAGTGATCACGGTCGGGCCGGACGATTCATTGCTCACAGCGTTTAAGCGAATGCGTGACTCAGACGTCTCGCAGCTTCCGGTAGTCGACAAGAGTGGACGCGCCATCGGCATCATCGACGAATCGGATCTTTTGGTAAAAGTGCACCGTGAGCCGTCGCATTTTAATGATCCGGTCGAAAAGGCGATGTCGGATCAGTTGGAAACGGTTCCTCCAAACGCGAAACTTAACGACTTGCTGGGCGTGTTTGATCGTGGGCGCGTCGCCATCGTAATGGATGACAACAAATTCCTTGGACTGATTACCCGCACAGATTTGCTTTCGTACCTTCGGCTCCACATGCCGAAATCGTCCACGCCGACCGAGCGCGAATTTGCTTAAAGTAGCGCATGCGTCTCGCTTGCGGCTAAATCTTCAGCGCAACCCAGAGGCATGCGCTACGATACTCCATGAAAAAAGAACAGGGCTTCGCGACGCGCGCTATTCACGCAGGACAACAGCCAGATCCCACCACGGGCGCAGTCATGACACCGATCTACGCGACCTCGACCTACGTGCAGGAAAGCCCCGCCAGGCACAAAGGATTTGATTATTCGCGCTCAATCAATCCCACCCGATTGGCGTACGAAAAATGCATTGCCGATTTGGAGAGCGGCTCGCGAGGATTTGCTTTTGCATCCGGCCTCGCCGGGATGGCGACAGTGCTGGAATTACTCGACAGCGGCTCCCATGTCGTCGCGAGTGACGACTTGTACGGTGGCACATTTCGTTTGTTCGATAAGGTGCGCCGTCGCTCCGCCAATCTCGATTTTACTTACGTCGATTTGACTGACACGAAAGATTTCGAACGCGCAATTAAGCCGAATACGCGCATGGTTTGGATTGAAACCCCGAGTAATCCGTTACTCAAACTGATCGATCTCGAAGCGATTGCAAAGATCGCGCGCAAAAAGAAAATCATTTCGGTTTCCGACAATACATTTGCTACTCCGTGGATCCAACGACCGATCGAATCGGGGTTCGATATCGTTGTGCATTCCGCGACAAAATATTTGAACGGACACTCCGATCTGGTTGGTGGTGTCGTCGTGGTTGGCGGAAAGAAGGAACTCGCCGATCAGGTTGCGTTTCTGCAAAATTCCGTCGGCGCAATCGCCGGCGTATTCGATAGTTTCCTGGTGATGCGCAGCTTGAAAACGCTCGCACTCCGCATGGAGCGACATTGCTCGAACGCGCTGGAAATTGCGCGCTGGCTCGAAGATCAGCGTGAGGTCAAATCTGTCCATTACCCGGGGCTGAAGTCTCATCCACAACACGACCTGGCACGGCAACAGATGCGCGGGTTCGGCGGGATGGTCACAATTGTTTTGAAAACGGATCTCGCCGGTACTCGGCGGTTTCTTGAAAACACGCACTTGTTTGCGTTAGCGGAAAGCCTGGGAGGCGTAGAAAGCCTCATTAACCATCCCGCACTTATGACGCATGCCTCCGTGCCGGAGGAACAACGGCGAAAACTCGGCATCACGGATTCGCTTGTCCGCTTGTCCGTCGGCGTCGAGGATGTTCGCGATCTAATCGACGACCTGAAGAGTGCTCTCGAAGCGATTTAGTAGCATAGCCGTCTCGGCTGTGGGGCAGGCGGGCATCTTGCCTGCCGGAGAGAAAGCGACCAGGCGAGAGCCCGGTGGACCCACAGGCAGGATGCCCGTGCTACAATACGCTCATGGGCAACACATTTGGTCATCTCTTTCGCGTCACCACCTTTGGTGAATCGCATGGCGGCGGAATCGGTGTAGCGATCGACGGTTGCCCGCCACGCATTGAGATTTCCGAAGCGGAGATTCAACAGGAGCTCAACCGGCGTAGGCCTGGTCAAAGCAAACTGACGACACAGCGAAAAGAGGAAGACCGGTGCGAGATTTTGTCTGGTGTCTTTGAAGGAAAAACGCTCGGCACCCCAATCGCAATTCTTGTCCGAAACAAAGACGCGCGCCCTGAAGATTACGATAAGATGTCACGCAAATTTCGACCGTCGCACGCCGATTACACCTACGAGGTCAAATACGGAATTCGAAACTGGCAGGGCGGTGGTCGCGCCTCGGCTCGCGAAACGATTGGTCGCGTCGCGGCGGGCGCAATTGCGAAAAAGATTTTATCAACGTTCCATGGAGGTTCCGAAATTGTCGCGTACGTCACACAAATTCATGAGCTCTCTGCGAACATCGACCGTTCGAGTGTCAAAACAAAAGAGGTGGAAAAGAGTATCGTCCGCTGCCCCGACGCGACGGCTGCGAAAAGGATGATCTCGTTAATCGAGCGAATTCGTGATGAGGGTGATTCCATTGGCGGCGTGATCGAGTGCGTTGCACGCGGCATCCCGGCCGGACTTGGGCAACCAGTGTTCGACAAGCTCGAAGCCGACCTGGCGAAAGCAATGTTGAGCATACCCGCCGCGAAAGGATTTGAGATCGGCTCTGGATTTGCGGCGACGCGAATGCGCGGCTCGCAGCACAATGATGCATTTGAAATCCGGAAGGGAAAAATTCGGACCACAACGAATCACTCCGGAGGTGTGCAAGGAGGGATCTGCAACGGCGAGCACATCTACTTTCGCGTTGCGTTTAAGCCCCCCGCTACTATTGCGCTCGCGCAGAAGACCGTCACACGGTCAAAAAAGCGAACCGGCCTTGCCGCCCGCGGACGCCACGATCCATGCGTCCTTCCGCGCGCCGTGCCAATCGTAGAAGCAATGGCTGCGCTGGTTCTCTGCGATCATGCGCTTCGGCAACGAGCGATTACAAACTAGACGCACATCGCACGAAGTCCACAAGAGAACGCAAGAGACGTGACTGAGCAACGAAATCGCCAAAGCGGTATTGGACGCAGCCTTTGCCGTTCATACCAAACTGGTCGCGGGCTTGCCAAAGTCGGAATATGAAGTGGTCCTCGACTACGAACTGCAAAAAAGAGGGTTAACTGCGGAGCGTCAGAAAGCGATGCCGATATTGTCGATAACATTCGATTTGATGAAGCATTCCGATCAGATCTTGTCGTGAAACGGAAAAGTCATTGCCGAACTCAAATCCGTCGAATCACTGCTTCCGGTGCATGCAAAGCAACTTCTCACGCAGCTACGTCTCAGCGGTCTCAAGCTGGGCCTTCACATTAATTTCGGGGAAGCGCACCTAAAGAATGGAATTAAGCGAATAATCAACGGCAACTTGGATCTTGAAACTCCTTACGGTATTTCGTTGTGACATTTGTGGCCGTTGTGTGAGGAATTCCAAATTAACAACCTCACCACGATCGGTCTGGAAGTGCACGTTCAGTTAAAAACGCGCTCCAAGATGTTTTGCGCGTCACCTGTTGAATTTGGCGCCGACCCGAATACGCACACCTGCCCGGTCTGTCTTGGTCTGCCCGGCGCATTGCCGGTCATGAATCATGAGGCGTTGCGCATGACGGTGCTGACCGGATTGATGCTCGGATGCGACATTGCGCCGGTTAGCAAATTCGATCGGAAAAATTATTTCTATCCGGATATGCCGAAGAATTATCAGATTTCGCAGTACGACATGCCGCTGTGCACGAACGGCAGCGTCCCGCTGCACGATCTGGCATATCCGAAAGATGCTCAGAAAAGTATCGCCACAACGGACAAGGAAGTGCGTCTGGTCCGCATCCATCTCGAAGAGGACGTAGCGAAGAGTTTCCATTTCGAAACAACCACGGGAATCGATTTCAACCGTGCTGGTACGCCGTTGATGGAGATCGTGACGCAACCGGAAATTAATTCGCCCGAGGAGGCGTTCGCGTTTTTGACGGCGCTGAAACAGATCCTCACGTACGCCGGAGTGAGCGATGCCGATATGGAGAAAGGGCAACTCCGCTGCGACTGCAATGTGTCGGTGCGACCTGAAACGCAAGCTGAACTCGGAGCGAAAATTGAAATCAAAAATTTGAATTCGATCAGCGGTGTTCGGCGCGCTCTCGCCTACGAAATCCGGCGTCAACGAGATGTTTTGAAACGTGAGCAAAAACTCAAACAGGAGACGCGCGGCTGGGACGATGATACCGGCGAGACCTTTCTCATGCGCACGAAGGAATTCGCGCATGACTATCGCTATTTCCCTGATCCCGATCTCGTATCGGTGAAAACCGAAGCCTTGCTGGCTGAAGTGCGCAAAAATGTTCCAGAGTTGCCGAAAGCGAAACGCGCCCGCTTCGTCAAGGAATATCAGGTGACCCCGTATGACGCCGCTGTCCTGGCAAACGATCTCGATCTGGCGAAATATTTTGAGGCCGCCGCCAAAAACGCAAGCAAACCGAAAAATGTGGCGAACTGGATTCTGAACGATTTGCAGAGCGCTCTGAGTTCTGCCGGTAAGTCAATCGACGACTGTCCCATTTCGCCGGAGGCATTGGATGAGTTGGTTAATCTGATCGAGCGCGGCAAGATTAGCGGAAAACAAGGCAAGGAAGTTTTTGCTGAAATGTTCGCGAGTGGGAAGAGCGCTGCACTCATAGTGAAAGAAAAAGGGGTCGAGCAACTAAGTGATACCGGCGCGATTGAAGCACTCTGCGACGAGGTGATCGCGGCGAACCCGAAGCCGGCGGCAGATTTCCGGGCAGGCAATGTCGCGTCGCTCAATTTTCTCAAAGGGCAGGTCATAAAATTGTCCAAGGGGAAGGCGAATCCGCAAATGACCGGCGAAATCTTGGAGAGAAAATTGAAGTAGCGCATGCCTCTGGCTTGCGCCAAACATTCGCAAGCGAGGACGCTCGCGCTACCATGAAAATTCTCATCGCCCCCGACAAATTTAAAGGCGCGCTCAATGCGCGCGAGGTCGCGAACAACATCGCGAAGGGACTGCTGGATGTTTTGCCGGACGCGGCGATCGAAATTGTGCCGATGGCAGACGGTGGCGAAGGAACGGCAGAAGCCATCTGCGAAGCCCGCGGCTGTTCCTGGCTGGAATGCAAGGCGCACGATCCGCTCGGTCGCGACATCGACGCGCGTTACGGATGGATTGAACACGAAAAAATTGCGGTGATGGAGATGAGCGAGGCTGCCGGGATGCGGCGGCTTTCTGAGACTGAACGCGATCCACTTCGTGCGACGACGATCGGCGTCGGCGAAATGATTTTGGATGCGAGCAATCGCGGCGCGAACGAAATCATCATTGGTCTTGGTGGCAGCGCCACCAACGACGGCGGCTTCGGCATGGCGCGCGCCTTGGGCTTTCGATTCTTCGTACAGGGCGGGCGTGAACTTGACGGCTTAAAGCCGTCAAGTTCGCGGACTGCCCCAGACTGGACAAGTCCGGGAGGGGAAGAGTGCGTGCGTGAAAGATTTGCTTCAGCTTGAGCGCATCGAAAGCCCGATCGTGCTGACGCTGCCGAGAATTAGGGCAGCAGTAGACGTAAAAAATTCATTGCTCGGTGAAAATGGCGCGACGCGAGTGTTTGGTCCGCAGAAAGGCGCGACCAAGAGCGACATCGACATTCTGGAACGCGCGCTGACCAGGCTCGCGGAGGTTGTCACTCACGAATTCGGTTTTGACTACCGTGATGTGCCCGGGGCCGGCGCAGCGGGCGGGCTCGGGTTCGGGCTGCTGAGTTTTTGCGACGCAAAAATTAATCCGGGATTCGAAATTGTCGCAGAAGCAGTTGACCTCGAAGAGAAGGATGAAAAACGCGGACCTTGTGATTACAGGCGAGGGAAGTTTGGATCGGCAAACACTCGAAGGTAAAACGCCTGCCGGTGTGGCGCGGCTGGCGCGCAAGCTCGGCAAACCCGTATTCGCGCTTGTCGGCCGCGCAATAGCAGATCGCGAAGTCCAGGAGATTTTTGATGGAATTTACGAGAACGCGCGACCGGGAACGAGTGAGCAAGAAAACATGAGACGCGCCGCGGAATTGTTGCGTGAAAACGCGCGCGAATTGGCAGAAACCCTTGGGGTCGGGCTCTAGGCTAAAGTCCGCTGAGGACAGCGGACACTACAGCGTTGTAGCGTGCGCTGTCCTCAGCGCATTCTGTCTGTTTTAGCTCTACTGCGTCTGTGTCAGACGCCTGGGCTTTGAATTGAAAAATTTCCGGAGCTCGAAATACCCAAGCCGGGGTTTGAACTTGGAAGCGACGAATGCACCGCCTACTACTTTGAGCTGTCAGGCGTCCGAGCGATGGCTTAAAGCCATGGGATCGAAAGCGGAACGCCAACGTCGAAAACTGTTGTATCTCGCTGATGCTACCGAAAACAGGGCGGATGAAAGTGCGAAGGAGCTGCCGTGGCAATGCTGTCGGGGCTGACACAGACGCCCTATAGTTTTAATAAAATTCGCGGTATCGCCTGGATGTTTCGACGTAGCTCCATGCCCAGCGGGCGATATCGTTTTGCTCGTCGAGCGTGAGTTGCCTGCGAATTTTCGCTGGGGAACCGAGCACGAGTGAGCCGGGCGGAATTTTGGTGCCTATCGTCACCAGCGCGTTTGCGCCAATGATCGAGCGCGCGCCGACTTCGACATCATCAAGTATGATGGCGCCCATGCCGACGAGTACTTCGTTGTCGATGGTGCATGCATGAACCACCGCAGTGTGCCCAACCGTGACCAGCTCGCCGACGGACGTTGGATAATTAGTGTCCACATGAACGACAGCGTTGTCCTGAACATTTGAGCGCGGTCCGATGGTAATGCGATTGATATCGCCGCGCAGCACCGCGCCGTACCAGATGCTGGATTCCTCTTCGAGTGCAACGTCACCGAACACGGTCGCGCCCGGAACAACCCACGCACTTGAGTGAATGGTGGGGCCTTTTTGTAGCCGCGGCAGGACTCCGTCGTGTCCGGTCGGCAATGAATCGCGGTCAATATTCACTCGGGTTCGATTTTCGATGTTCGATGTTCGATTTGCAACTGTGCGACTTCAGGAGCTGTAGCGGCGGTCTGTGACCGCCGAAATTCAAGCGAGAGGGCGATCCCCCCTGGCACGCCGTAGCGCTGCGGAGGCAGCAGATCGCCCCCGCGGTCTAGAAACCGCCGCTCCTTGGGTCGGCGCTCACAGAGCGCCGCTACAGTCAATGGAATCGCATTTTCTTATTTTCGGACTTGCGCGATTATAGGCGTCGCATGGCCGAGTTTCCTCCCGAACAGGTTACACCGTTTGTTTTCTCCGATCCCAGCGGCAAACGCTGGCCACGGCTGCGCCTGATTCTGCTGACTGGCGGCGTGCTGTTCTTTATCGCCGCTCGTGCTTTTCGTTCAAACGCTCTTTGTCACACCGAAAATGAATGTGCCGTTTTCGTTGCGGCAGTTGAAAGGTCAATTGCGAGCACTGCAAAAGCAGAACCCGGCCGGTCAGTTGTCCCCGGCGTCGCTGCTGTGGCAGAAATTTGGCGCGGCACGGCAGGCCGCGAAAAAGCTCGGTGGAACAGCGCCCACCACTTCGCCGCGTCCGCGGAAGAAACCGCCCGATAACGAAGTGCGGCTGGCGTTCTACGCGAATGGCGATCCGTACAGCTACGCGTCGCTCGAGCAACATGCGTCGCAGATTACGCATGTCTGCCCGGAATGGATGACGGTGATAGACGGTCTCGGCGATTTGCAGATTGATTCCGACAGCCGCGTGTCGAAGCTGGCGGCAACCAAAGGCATCGCACTGATGCCGCTGCTGACGAATCTCGTCGGCGACACGTGGCAGCCTGAAGCAATTGAGAATCTCGCGCACGGCCCGGCCAACCGGCAGGACCGCTTTATTGCCCATGTGCTTTCGGTTTTGCGCAATGCAAAGGCCGCCGGCGTAGTGGTTGACTGGGAACAGATCGATCCTGCATACAAAAAGGATCTCACGGCGTTCATCGACAAGTTCACCGACGCATTACACGACGATAACAAAGAGCTGTGGCTGTGTGTCCAGCCAGGGCAGGAGCTGGATTACATCGATATCGATGCTCTTGGTGACAACGTCGACCGGTTCGTGGCGATGTTATTCGACGAAACTTCGGACACAGATCCGCCGGGGCCACTGGCCTCGCGATCGTGGTTTGAAGGCTGGCTGCGCGTGCTGCTGGAAGATTCAGATACGAAGCAATGGATCATAGCAATTGGCAGCTACGGATACGACTGGCCTATCGGCGGCAAAAAAGCCGAGATGATCAGTTTTTCCGAAGCGATGAGCCGTGCCAACGACGCCGAGTTACAGAGCGTGGACGTGCAGGGGCCTAGTTACAGTCCGTACTTTTATTTCCAGGATGAAGACACCGAGCACGGCGTTTGGTTTCTGGATGCCGTGACGTTCCTGAACCAGCTGCGCGAGGTGCGCAATCAGAAAGCCGGCGGCTTCGCGCTTTATCGGTTAGGCAGCGAAGACCCGGCACTCTGGGATGCGCTTAGCGTGCCGCGCGATTTCAAAATGGATAGTCAGACGCGACAGGCGCTGGAGTTGATAAAATCCACCGACACGATAACCGACGTCGGCGATGGCGAGATCGTCACCGTGGACGAAGATCGCACGGACGGTATGAGAAAGCTGGCTGTCGACGGAGACGGCTACCTGACAGCCAAATATCTAAAGTTTGCCGAGTTTCCAACTCTCTATCACCAGGGCGCCGGTGGCGAGCATCAGGTGGCTATTACTTTTGATGACGGCCCAGATCCTCGATGGACACCGAAGATCCTCGACATTCTGAAAGCAGCAAACGTAAAGGCGACCTTTTTCGTCGTCGGAGTAAACGCAGAACGTTATCCGTCGCTGGTGCGTCGCATCGTCAATGAAGGGCACGAGATCGGGAACCATACCTATTACCATCCAAACCTGGCACTCTGCTGGCCGGAACATATCCGGCTGGAGTTGAACGCGACCCAGCTGTTGCTGGAGACCATCACGGGTCGCGCGACGACCTTCTTTCGTCCGCCTTACGCTGCGGACACTGGTCCGACAGAACTCAGTGAGCTGGCTCCGCTAAAGATCGCCGAAGACCTCAATTACCTCGTGGTGCTCGAGAACATCGACCCGCAAGATTGGGCGAAGCCCGGGGCGGACATCATTCTGCGACGGATCAAACAGCAAAGGCACGACGGCAGCGTGATCCTGTTGCACGATGCGGGCGGTGATCGCTCCCAGACGGTCGAAGCGCTTCCGCTCATTCTGGACTGGTTGCATACGCGTGGCGACACGATTGTGCCTTTGAGCACACTGCTGGGAACAACACGCGACGCTGTGATGCCGCCCGTGCAGCGTGATGCGCAATTCCTTAGCCGGTTCGTTAGCAGCACTGGTTTTCGCGTTTACCACAGCATCGAGGAATTCCTCTGGGCGTTCATGATCGTAGCCACTGCTTTGGTCGTTATTCGCACATTGATTGTGATCTGGCTGGCGGCTCGGTTTCGGCGCGAACCTAAAACGGATTTCGCGGAGCCCATCAGCGTGGTCATGGCGGCTTACAACGAAGAGAAAGTCATCGCGCAGACCATGCGAACGCTTCTCGCTACGGATTACAAAGGCGAAATCGAAGTCGTCGTCGTGGACGATGGTTCGCGCGATCGGACCGCTGCCGAGATTGAGCGCATAGCGCAAAGCGTCGGACCCGCCTCCGGCGGGCAGCCCCTTCACGAGGAGAAACTGGCTTCTGACATGAACGCTTCCAGAAGGGGCTGGACGCCCCAGCCGGTTGAAACAACCGGCTGCCTATCGGGCGTGAAGCGGGGCGAATCGCCAATTCGATTGTTACGGCAGGAAAATCACGGGAAAGCACGCGCACTCCAGCGAGGCCTGGCCGCGGCGCGCCACGGCATCATCGTTTTCATCGATGCCGATACGCAATGTCAACGCGACACCCTCCCGCGTTTGCTCGAGCCGTTTGTAGAGCAGGGGACCGGCGCGGTGTCCGGTCATGCGAAGGTGGGAAATTTGCGCACGTTCATCGCACGTTGTCAGGCGCTGGAATACACCTGTGGATTTAATCTGGATCGGCGCGCGTACACTCGCTGGCAATGCATCACTGTGGTGCCGGGTGCGATCAGCGCCGTGCGCAAAGACGCAATTGACGATTCGGGCGGACTTAGTCTGGAAACGCTCGCCGAAGATACCGACCTGACTCTCTGTTTGCACAAGCAGCGCCAGCGCATCGTCTACGTGCCCGAGGCAATCGCCTGGACGGAAGCGCCCGAGACAGTGCGCGCGCTCACGCGACAACGTTCTCGTTGGGCTTACGGCACTCTGCAATGTCTTTGGAAACATCGCGACATGGTGTTCAACTGGAACTATCGCGCGCTCGGCTGGTTCAGTTTGCCGAGTATCTGGTTTTTCCAAATCATCCTGGTGGCGATCACACCGATGGTTGATTTGTTCCTGCTGGCATCGCTTCCGTTCGGTGTTTGGAGTGCTGTCCTGCCGTTCATCATCATATTCCTGGCTATGGACGTGCTCCTCGCCACGCTCGCCTGCATCCTGGAACGCGAACCGATTCTGCGCGCATGGCGCATTTTGCCCATGCGCCTGATCTATCGCCCGATGCTGAGTTACTGCATCTGGAAAGCCATCCTGCGCGCCATCAAAGGCGCCTGGGTCAGCTGGGGCAAACTCGAGCGCACCGCGAGCGTGCCTCGTGCGTGCGTAGAAGATGACGAAGCACCGATGACGAAGGAAAGACGATGACCGATATCGAGATGGCACTGCGCGCCGTAATGGCACTCGTGCCGCAACAATCGAACGGACACGTGAGTAGCCCATCGTCGCGAGTGCTGCTCGCGGTCGTGCCGAAAGGAACTTACTCTGAGCTCCACGCAACTAGTGGAAGTAGGCAGGGAAGGTCGCAGTTCCTGGCCGCACATCGTAAGTGCTGACGTGCAGCTCACGCCGCAACCAAATCTGAGGTCGCCTCAGGCCGTTACTGTCGTCATGGCACACAATGATCAGCTCGAGAAGAAGCACTGCAGTGCCGGCTGCGTCTCGAGCGCTTCTCGCCGAGAAACTTGTCGAAAGTCTCGATTCCGCAGAGACGGATGAGATTCAAAGCTGTGGGCGGTCGAAGCCATTCGGCGCAGAGACGAGGTGCGGTCCGGTCGTGTAAAACCGATCTCTGGTGATCAGGTATTGGCTGAGGCCCGCCACGCGTTGGACGATGACATATGCGTCACCCGGAAGCGCGACTCGAATATCTTGAAGCAGCGAGGTTCTATGAATCGCGGCGCCCCGGTCTGGTGTAGCATTACTCGCGAGATCGAGACTGTTATTGAACGCTTCTAGAGGCGCCAGATCGCTGGCGCATTATCGAACAGGATGTGCGACGTTGTCTCACGCACATGTTCCCTTACGGCATCCTTTACACGATCGAGGAAGGTTTCGTTTTGATTATCGCGGTTGCACACGGCAGTCGAAAGCCGGGATACTGGCTTCACCGACTCACTGCGTGATGCCGATGCAGCTTACTATCGCCCGATGCTGAGTTACTGCATCTGGAAAGCCATCCTGCGCGCCATCAAAGGCGCATGGGTGAGCTGGGGCAAACTCGAGCGTACCGCCAGCGTCCCCGTGCGGGCGTGAGCCAGTCTCCCTCCTGGCGAACAGTAATGTTTTCTGCCATAATTGCTGCATGAGACGCGAATTTAACGTTGTCATTGAGCGAGACGCGGAAGGTTACTATGTAGCAAATGTTCCCGAATTGCACGGTTGTCACACTCAGGCGCGCTCGCTCGACAAACTTCTTTCCCGGATTCGAGAGGCCATTGAGCTTTGCTTGCAAGTCGAAGGTTCGACTGCGAGAGCGCCATCCGAGTTTGTGGGCGTCCAGCGCATCGCTGTGGAGGTATGAACCGGCTGCGCGTTCGCGGCCGTGACCTTATCCGAGCATTCCAAAAAGCTGGCTTCGCGGTGATTCGCACCAAAGGCAGCCATCGTTTCATGCGTCACAAAGACGGGCGCGCTACGGTTGTTCCCGTTCATGCTGGGGAGATTATTGGACCCGGCTTACTCAATCAGATCCTGAAGGACACTGAATTGACCAAAGAGGAATTACGATCGCTTCTGTAGCGAAGTACCTGGCGTCCGATGCTCAGCTATTGCATTTGGAAAGCAATCCTGCGTGCCATCAAAAGCGCCTGGATAAGCTGGGGTAAACTAGAGCGCACCGCCAGCGTGCCGGTGCGCGCGTGAGCATTCAGGGGAGCGTACGCGCCTCGCGTGCTGGTGATTGCACCCTCGCGAACTTTAGTCCAACGGGCTCTTAACTCCGATGCCCGGCTTGTTCAGCACGTGCGTGTAGATCATTGTGGTCGAAACATCCTTGTGTCCCAGGAGTTCCTGCACGGTTCGAATATCGTAGCCTTTGCCTAGCAGATGCGTGGCAAAAGAATGCCGCAGGCTGTGACAGTTGGCCCGTTTTACGATCCCTGCTGCATCCACAGCTCGCTTCAGCGCCGTCTGTAAAATTCCTTCGGCAATGTGGTGGCGTTGCTTCCTTCCAGTCCGCGGATCGTTGGAAAGCCGGGACGAAGGAAAAACATATTGCCACGCCCACTCGCGCGCCGCATTCGGGGATTTCCGGCCGAAGGCGAACGGAAGGTGAACACTACCGAATCCGTCTTCGAGATCCTGCTCGTGCTGCGCTTTGACTCGCACCAGGTGACGCCGCAGCGGTTCACTTAGATTCAACGGAAGCATTGTGACGCGATCTTTCCCGCCTTTGGCGTCACGCACGGTGACCTGCGCCAATTCGAAATCGACGTCCTTAACCCGCAAGCGGACGCACTCCATTAACCGCAGTCCGCTGCCATAGAGCAGCCCAGCCATTAGCTTGGGCACGCCGTGAAGATGGGCGAAGATTTGCTTTACCTCGCCGCGTGACAAAACCACCGGCAGCTTCGGCGGTTTTTTAGCCCGTTCGACCTTTTCCAGCCAGCCGATCTCATGCTTGAGCACCTCTTTATAGAGAAAGAGTAATGCGCTCAGCGCCTGGTTCTGGGTTGAGGCTGCCACGTTAAGATCGCGCGCAAGATGGGTAAGAAATTCCGCCACTTCTTCTTCGGCCATTTCTCCAGGATGCCGTTTGCCGTGATAGATGATGAAACGCTTGATCCAGTCGATATAAGCCTGCTCGGTGCGGATCGAGTAATGTTTGCGCCGGATGACGTCGCGCACCTGGTCAAGCAGTTTTGGTTTGCCCGCGGTCGGCATTCTCACTACGCTCTTAGCCACGACAGTGATTTTGTCCTCCCCAATCCCAAACTCAAGCCGGATTAGATCCAAAATCTGGGTATTTCTCTTGAAATGCCCAAAAA
>CAWIPQ010000004.1:0-20749 GCA_963838045.1 uncultured Verrucomicrobiae bacterium
CTACAGTCCGGAAGGACAAAGCGAGGTCTCTCCGAGCGAAGGCTGTTCAGCCGGCTGAGCGGCGCGGCTCAATCCTCGTGAAATTGAATCGATAAAATCAGTGACGTGATCGCTGATGATCGCCTCGGCCGCTGCGACCTGCTGTCGACGCATGGCCAGCGATTGCTCCGCGACGGAGCGGATCGAATCGATGTCGTAAAGATAAACACCTTCCATCTCGTTTACGTCGGAATCCACATCCCTGGGCACCGCAATATCGATGATGAAGAGCGGGCGATCCAAACGCTCGCGCAGCATTGGTGCGAGTATCTCGGGTGTCAGCAACGGTGTCTCAGAGGCTGTGGATGTAAGCAGAATGTCGATCTCACGACATTGCGTCGTCCAATCAGCGAATGGCACCGCGTGGCCACCTACGGCTTGCGCAAGTTCGCAGGCTCGATCGAACGACCGATTACTTACGCGAAGATCAGTGACACCGCGCGAGACAAATGCTCGCGCCGTGCGCTCGCTGGTCTCACCGGCGCCCAGCACGAGCACTTTGCACCGGCTTAATTTACCAAAAATCCTTTGGGCTAGTTCGACCGCGACCGAGCCAACCGACACGGCGCCGCGCGAGATATCGGTGTGGGTGCGCACTTGCTTCGCCACGCGAAAGGCGCGCTGAAACAAGCGGTGCAAGAACGGGCCGACTGCTCCGGACGTTCTGGCTGATTCGTACGCCTTCTTTGCCTGACCGAGTATCTCGCTTTCGCCGACGACCATTGAATCGAGCCCCGAGGCGACCCGGAAAAGATGCTGCACGCATCTATCGTCCTCGTAGCGATAGAATGGAGGCGCGTAATTTCGCACGTTCCGGCTTGTTTCACTCACCAGGCAACGCGTAATTTCATCGGTGGACACCCGTTTATTTGAGACAGCGTAAACCTCCACGCGATTACAGGTCGTTAGCAGCAACGCTTCGCGGCAAGCTCCTTTGCGCACGATTAATTCTGCCGTGGCGTTACCCGCAAATTGTTCGCGCGTCGCTACGTTCGCGGTGTGATGGCTCAATCCAATACAGAAAAAATTCATGGTATCGGATTCAGTTGCGCCGTGAATGTGATTCCCCACAGAAGCGCCAAAGCAGCGCTAAACCCAAGAATGCATAACGCGGCTACACGTTTTGGCGCGAGCCATTTCAGATGCCAGGCTTGCAAGATCGCCGCATAAAGCAGCCAAAGCGCAACCGCGGCCACGACCTGAGTGCGGGGTAATGGATGGCCCGTAAAAAAACCGCTGGCGATCCCCAGGGTGTAGAGCGCAAAGCCCCACCACAGCAACCGGGTGATCGCCGCGAACAGATTTGTCAGAGGCGGCAGATGATAGAAGATCGAATGCAGCTGGTGCGTCTTGAGCTGGCGCTCCTGCAGGAGATACATCACGCCGGCGATGCATGCCAACGCGAACGCACCGTAGGCTATCAACGAAATCGATGCGTGAAACTCCAGCCAGGAATTTGCGGTAAGTTGTACGGGATGCCGAACATCGATCGGGGCGATAAGAGCGAAACCTTGGAGCAACAGTACCAGCGGCGCGGTGAACGCCCCCATGAGCGAAAGGCGATACGCCGGTCCCACCAGGAGGTAAATCAAAGCCACCGACCACGCCAGAAAGACAAAAACCTCAAAGAGATTTGTGATTGGACAACGTCCCAACTCGTGGCCACGGACCGACAAGAATGCTGTCTGGAAAAGAAAGCCAAGGCCTATCGCGAAGAAATTGAACCGCCACGGTCGGAACACCTTCGCACGAAACTCGACGACCGTGTGTACAACCGCCGTCAGGAAGCAAACTGTCGATGCAATAAGAAAATAACGGTCCACTGAAAGCCCAGTTTAGATCGACTCGTATACTTCGTAAATCTGCTTTACACGCCCCGCTGAACATCGACACAGCTTGGAAACATAGGTGTTCTGCTGTTTATTCGCACCAATGAGCGCGAAGACCGTTGAGAAATTGCGCGCCGCTGTGCGCGACGTAGCTGATTTTCCAAAGGCAGGGATCGTATTTAAAGACATAACACCCATTTTGGCTGATCCCATTCTGTTTCGGGAATCCATTGATCTGTTCGTGGACCGTTGCCGCGGAAGAAATCTCGACAAAATCGTCGCCATCGATGCGCGTGGCTTCCTTTTCGGGTCTGCTGTGGCATACACACTGGGTATTGGTTTCGTTCCGATTCGGAAGCGCGGCAAGCTTCCCTACAGAACTGAGGCCGCGAAGTACTCGCTGGAGTACGGTGAGGCGGAAATGGAGATGCACACCGACGGAGTGACAGCAGGCGAGCGCATTATCATGGTGGATGATTTGCTTGCGACCGGTGGGACATCCGCAGCAGCAGCAGCACTCATCCGTAATGCCGGGGGAGACCTGCTCGAAGCGCAATTCCTGATCGAGCTGGAATTCCTCCACGGCCGGAAAAAGCTCGAGTCGACACCTGTCACATCGTTTCTGAGGTACTGAGCTGGCGTATGCCGCGGTAGAAATGTCCCTTGAGTGAAGCGAATCCCGGCTCGTTTTTTTTGAAAGCGCACCGAAATATAGAGATGTCGATTCGCTCACCATCACGGAGCGATTAGTAGAACCATACAGACCCATAGCCCAGCCGAATCGTCAGATTTTGGCTTTTAGATTTCCGACTCTAAATTGTTCCGCAACTCAAGAACGCGATGAAAGGATCTCGAGAGCTGGAAAAAGTTCTGGCACACGCCGAGAGCCGCCTTGCCCCTCAAGGAACAAGGCGTCCCACGGAAGTCCTTCCGAATTACAAAAAATTTCTCAAGGTTGAAGAACATCGCTTGCGTCTGAGACATCAAGCCGGCGTTGGCGGGCGCGAGATTTGCACGCGCCGAGCCGAGTTGGTCGACGTTTTGTTGCGATACGTCTTCGGTGCCGCGTCGTCTGCCGCAGGTGGGGGCAATGGCGAGGCTGATATTGCTCTGGCTCTGATTGCTCTTGGCGGATATGGACGGGGCGAACTCAATCCGTTCAGCGACGTTGACGTCATGCTCCTGCATCGACAGGGCGCCGAAGTTTCGCCCCGCCTTGAGGAGATGGTGAACCAAATCTTATACCTCTTGTGGGACAGCGGCTTCAAAGTTGGACACTCCACCCGTTCAATCAAAGAAGCCATTGCCCAGGCCAACAACGATATGCGAACAAAAACCGCCATGCTGGAAGCGAGATTTCTCGCCGGCGACGCAGAGCTGGCGCGAGAGTTTCGGAGGCAGTTTCGCTCGAAATGCGTTGTCGGCCACGAACGCGACTACGTCGAAATGCGGATGCAGGATCAGGTAGCCCGTCACAAGAGATTCGGGGACAGCGTCTATCTGCAGGAGCCCAATCTAAAAGCCGGCTGTGGCGGATTGCGCGATTATCAAAATCTCCTTTGGATCACTTACTTCAAAGAGGGCTCGCTCAGCACCAACCAGCTCGTTGGCAAAGATTGGTTGAGCGAAAGCGACCAAAGCCGCATCGAGCAGGCGTACGATTTTCTCCTGCGCCTGCGGACAGATTTGCACTACGCGACCGGGCGCGCGACCGACATTTTACATCTGAATTTACAGGAACAAATTGCGTCGAGGCTTGGTTATTCGCCTCGAAAAAGTCAGCTGCGAAGCGAAGCGCTTATGCGTGACTACTACCACCACACGCGGAATATCCTGCGGGTCACCGAGCGTATTACCCAGCAATTCGTAAGTGGACAGGTTACCAGCAAGACCCATGCGCTTTTCAGTTTTCTTCCGCTAACGCGAACCGACAAGACTCCGATTGGCGACTGCTTTTTTATTCGCGGTAAGCACTTGCATCCGGCGCGCCGCGATCTGTTTCGTGACGACCCTGAACAGATGATGCGCGCATTTGAGCTCGCCCAACAGCGCGACCTCGATCTTAGCCCGGAAATGGAAGATTTGTTCAGCAGAAGCCTGCGCCACGTCACTCGGACGTATCAGTATGCGCGCGGACCTCGTGCGATTTTTAAATCGATTCTGTCTACGAAAGGCAGAGTGGGACGTATCCTGCGAATGATGCATCGTGCCGATTTTCTCGGCCGATACATACCGGAATTCGGCCAGCTTACGTGTCTTGTGCAGCATGAGTTTTTGCACCGGTATACAGCCGACGAGCACACGCTCGTATGCATCGACAAACTTGATGCACTGATAGACACCGATGACCCAAAACTGATTCATTACCGCAAACTATTCGAGCAACTGGGGGACCCGCTGGTTCTCTATCTCGCATTGCTCTTGCACGACAGTGGAAAGGCCGTCGGACGACCGCACTCCGAGGCGAGCGCCCTGTTCGCCCAGCGTGTCGCCGCCCGTTTGCAATTGTCATCGGAGCAGCGGAAATCGCTCATTCTGCTGGTCGATCATCATCTGACATTATCCAGAATGGCGCAGCAAAGGAACCTGGATGATCCGGCGACGGTGATGGAATTTGCGCAAATCGTAAAGGACCAGAAAAACCTTGATGCCTTGATGCTGCTTACCCTGGCGGATGGCCAGGGTACCAGCGCGGAAGCGTGGTCAGATTGGAAAGAATCGCTGGTATGGCAGCTATTTCACGAAACTTCGCGTTATCTTACGGACCGGAAATCGTATTACGAGCAGACCAGAATCGCGCGGGAGACCTTGCGTGCCTCGGTCGCCGAGTACCTTTCGCCGGACTATGCGGCGGAGATTGAGGCACACTTCGAGTCCATGCCGGACCATTATTTCCGCGCGACCGACGTGCCGGAGATCGTAGAGCACATAAAATTATTCCGCTCGTTCTTGGAAAACGTTTCCAGCACGAACGAATTTCCACTCACTCCGGCGGTCAAGTGGAGGATGGTGCCGGAGCAGGGTCACACCGTAATGACTTTCTGCACTTGGGAGCGCGAACGGCTCCTGGCAAAGGCCGCGGGTTCCTTTGCCGTCGTCCCTCTCAATATCTTGAGCGCAGATATTTTTCCGCGCGACGATAATACTGTGCTTGGCGTCTTCCGGGTATGCGACACCAAAGCGCAACCTGTTTCGAACTCGCGCGATTTCGAGCTGGTAGAACAAACATTAGGTCGAGCACTCGGAAAGGAGAGCTTCGATTTTGCGCCGCTCATCGAAAAGGCAAAGCGCTCAAGGCCTCGTACCGCGGTGGGACTCGAATTTCCGATGCGGATCGCCATCGACAATAAGATCCATCCCACTTACACGCTTCTTGAGTTTCAAGCACCGGACCGCATCGGATTGCTTTATGACGTGCTGAGATGCCTCGATCGCGAAAATGTTTTGATCCCTCTGGCTCGCATTAACACCCAGGCCGGCGCGGCTATTGATACGCTGTACGTCGTTCAACGCTCAAATCATGCTAAGATCTCAGATTCACATCGTATCCGAACCATTCAACAGCATCTGAAGAATGCCATTCTCGGAGCCTCGGCAAAACCGTAGAGAAAACACGAGCGTTTCGTTTGTTTGCTGCGAACTCTTTTGATCTCATGAACGTCCTGATTCTTGCTGCCGGTTACGCCACCCGCCTGTATCCGTTGACGCTGAAGAAAGCGAAGCCATTACTGGCAGTGGGTGGCAAACCGATCATTCAATGGCTGGTGGACAATCTCGCGGGCATTCCGGATGTAGAGACAATCTACGTGGTGACAAACGACAAATTCGCGATCGATTTTCAAGCCTGGACGGAGGAGTACCAGAAACAATACCCCGAATTTAAATTTAAAGTGGTCAATGACGGATCTACTAGTGACGAGGATAAACTGGGCGCGATTGGAGATATCGATTTTGTTGTCAGCAATGAAAACCTGTCCAAAAGCAGCTTGTTAGTCGCTGCCGGTGATAATTTGTTCACCGATTCACTGGCAGATTTTGTGGCCCGCGCCAGAGACACGGAAGTAACCGTTGCCGTTTACGACGTCGGCGATGTTGAAGCGATAAAGAAATACGGCAACGTCGCCGTTGATGCCGAAGGAATCATCACCCGGTTTGAGGAAAAGCCACAAAAGCCGCAGGGTACGCTCGCTGCGATTGCTCTGTATTATTATTCGCCAGCAGTCCTCTCGCTTTTGAAGACTTATCTGGTTGAGGGCAACAACGCAGATCAACCCGGCCGCTTTGTGCAATGGCTCCACACGCGAAAACCGGTGAAGACGCTGCAGGTCGGAGGCCTCTGGCTTGACATCGGAAGCAAGGAAACACTCGAGAATGCGGACAAGATATTAGCGTCTCGACGTTAAATCGCTGCAACGGCGACGAGAGTTCCAAAGGGAACCGGTTCTTTAAACAAATCAGATTCACTTTAATCGTCCTTCATCAAACTCGATTAGATCGAAGTAGGTCCGAATATCTTTGCGGCCTGCGCCTCCAGCTTCTTTCAGAAAATGCACGAAACGCGCCTTTTTGGCTGCCGTATCCGGATGGCGCGAAACCATTGCTTCATTCCATTGCTCGATCGCTTCGGGCGAATGTCCGACACCGTTCTGGCGAACCCAGTCCAGAATTGCTTCGTCGTCGTCCAGCTTATTAGCCGCTTCTTCGAAGGAGTCGCCATCGATTTTCAGAAACGCGAGCAAATGCTTGTCGAACCCAACGGTTTTGTAGTTGTAGCCGTCAAGCAACCCTTTGCGGTGCAGCCTGGCCTTATCGATCAAACGCGGCAGGTGCACATAACCGCCGAGTTTTTCGTACGGACTGCGTGGGTGCAGCCTTCGCATTGAAGCGGATCGTTGCTACGTGGCTGGTAGCGGCTGCGGCAAAGAATCCGGAAGATTTGGCTTGGTCCCGGATGGAACCGTCGGCTCTCGTTCGCCCAGTAATTCTCCCTGTGTCAGACCGGTCTGACCGATCGCGAGCTGGCCGGAAAACATTCCGCCTTTTTCCACGGTGATGGCGCGGGCTGTGACGTCTCCTTCCAGGCAGCCCCTCTTATGCACCGTGACCGTTTGAGCAATAATCTCTCCCGACATTCTGCCTTTGATTTCGATGGTCTCCGCACGCACCGTCCGAAAGCAGTGAATATCAGCTTTGCGCTCCACCACTACGCGTCGAGCGCTGATACGCCCCGGAATTTTGCCTGAATAATTGATGGTCGCCGTGTCGCTACAATCCAGATTTCCCCGCAGCCTGCCTTCGATTAAAGCGGACACGCAAACCACGCTGCTGCTGGCCAGATCGCCCTTGCCGGACAGGTGAACGTTCCCGCGGGTGCGAATGCTTCGGCTGAATCCGGTGGTAATCTTGTAGTCGCGCAAATCAATGTGCGCGCTGCAAGAGGGACAGATTGTTGAAGTCGCCGCGCCGGAAACCTGTTGTTTCCGTTTACAGTCGAAACATTCGGCGACAGAAACGGTTTGCCGCTTCCAAAAATCCTCCAGTCTACCAAAAATTGAGGAGGAAGCTTCCGGCGGCGACGGTTCTTCCGCAGTCCGAAGCTTCAGGCCGGGTTTCGGCGCGAAAGGAGAAAAGGAACGGCCACACTGCCGGCAGATCGAACTTTTCGCCGCCGCATATTCCATCTGCTTGAAGCCGCAATGCGGACATTCCGCACTGACTTTTGCGGGCGATGGATTTGCCACTGGATCTTTGCCGAAACCTTTCTTTTACGCTCGCGCTCCGAATGCCGCCTTGATCGGCTCACTGGATCGTACCACTTCAGGCCGCGGTGCGGCTTTGGCGGAAACAGCTCCAGTCGTGACTTCGGATTTTCCGATAAAAGTTGCGCCTTCTTCAATTACAAGACGCGCTGCTTTAAGATCGCCCTGCAAAACGCATTTGGATTTTAGCTCGCAGCGCTCGGCAACAGTGATATTACCGTGCACCTTGCCGTAGACGGTGATCGATTTGGTTTTGATCTCACCCCGAATTTCAGCGTTTTCGCCTACTGTTAAAACGCCGTCAGAGTTGATGTCCCCTTCGACTTTACCGTCGATGAGCAATTCTTTTTGGAACTTGATCGAGCCTTTGATTTCGACATCGCTCGAGAGGATGTCTTTGCCTCCGTGATCTGCCATAGGATTAGGTTTTGGATTTGGTTGATCGATTGTGGTTGGTATTGATGCTGGCTCTTCGGGACTCGCAAGATAACTGTTGTCATCTGGGTCCGGAGTCCGCGGTTCTTCTCGAATCGGGGGCGCCGGCCTTTGCGGAACGAATCTTTTGAGCATCTGGTAGTAATGGGACACTCGTCGATGCCTGTCAACGGATTCTCTTTTCCGAGTCCAAAGTTTTTTATTGTTTTATCGCTGAACGCTCACCACTCGGTAAAGCTTGCAGGCGGCGTTTTGTGCGGAGAAAATCAGAAACCGGGGCGTCAGGCTGGGTGTTCGGTCCAACACGCGACATAAGGGATGAGAAGGCACTCGCTCATCCAAGATGGCTGCGGAGTTTTGCGCCACTCGTTCGGAATCGTACACAAAAACCCAGGCAACTCGATGTTGCTGGAGAATCGTGCGCGCTTGTTGGGGATCCTCCGAAAGAAAAAATCGGGCGCTGTCCTCAATTCCGTTAAGACTTTCGTGCGAACTTCCAGCAACGCCCGGCTGACGGGACCAATAAGCGATCGAAGGCGAAAGCCACCACGGCGCGAGAAACGGATGCACCTCTGACGATCGCAGACTGAGCGCGAGCTCCCGAATTTGCGTCGATTCAATACGTTTCTCCAACCGACTCACCAGTTGCTCCTCGTTCGGCCAAAGTTTCTGATCCCAGTCGCGCAAAATCGGAAAGATCGACAATACGAATGCTGTCCAGACTGCGGCGCCCGATTTGATAGGCGCGAGCAATGCCGGAAGAGCCAGCGCAAAGACCAACACAAAAAAGTAGCCCCATCGTGCCTGCCAAATAGTTAAACCGTAAGTTCCGATCAGCAGAACAAGAACTGGTAGGGCGCGACCGCCGGGCGCGCAGTTTTTGCTGGCTCTGATATTCATCCAAATCAAAGGGGGTGCCACCAAAAGCAGAAATCCGCACCAATGAAACCAGACGGGATTTGCAGGCGAAAGATGTGTGAGTTCGCCAATGGTGCGGGTCCAGTTTTCGAAAGTCGGGTTTGATTGAAAAATCGCGATTGAGGGAACGCGTCGCTCAATCAGAAGCGCGATGGCAATGATTGCGGCAAACAAAATCCACCCCGGGCGACGATCCCGTCGAAAAAGCGCCGCGCGGTTAGTGAAAAAGGCCGTGGCGGTCACGATGAAAAAGATCACCAGCGGCTCGTAAGCAGAGATCCACAGCGCAACTCCCCACGTGACTCCACTTAGCGCGGCCCATCTATTGACTTCTGTAGAGGCAGCAGCATTCGGCGACTTCATTTGCACGCTCCACTCTGCGCACAGCGCCATCGTGACCAGCAGGATCAACAACGATTGATGATCGGGTCGACCAAGCTCCGTCCCGTGAACGAGAATCGGGCTGATTGCGTACAGGATCAGCGTTACCCAGCGATATCGGAATTTCATCCGACGCGACCACCACCAGAGAAACCAACCCCCAATCAATGCAAGCAACGGCGAGATCCATGCACCGGCCAAATTGACTGGCTGCCCCGCGAACGGCTTTAGCAAGAGCGACAGGCCAAGGATGAGATAATCGAGCGGCGCAGTCGTATGTGGGGTCGTTCCGTACGGGAAATTTTCAAAATCATGATGCCGCACAATTAATCCGGGTTTTTCTGCGCACATCTGCACACGCGTCATGCGCGCATAACAATCCGCGTCGACGAAGTAAATGTTCCCGCCGACAAAAACTTCCGGATAATTCACGCAACGGGTCGCCATAATCAGCGCGCCGAGGAATGCGATTTCGAGCGTTGCAACGATTCCGCGAATCACGGCTCTATCCCAAATCCCGGGTGATCAATGCGCAATCCGAAACTTGAAGGAACGACGGCTTGGGATAGCCGTCGATTGCAAACGTAACGGCTGGGAATCCGTCTGTCGTTGATGCTCGGCTTCAAGTATTGGACGTTGGACGTTGGGCGTTGGATGTTCGCGCGGAGCGCGCAATGGGCCTGTAGCTCAGCGGTTAGAGCAGCCCCGAACGCTTTCGGGGTTGGTCATCAGCGGTTTGCGTGATTAAATTTGCAAACAAAATGGGCCTGTAGCTCAGCGGTTAGAGCAGCCCCGAACGCTTTCGGGGTTGGTCATCAGCGGTTTGCGTGATTAAATTTGCAAACAAATTGGGCCTGTAGCTCAGCGGTTAGAGCAGCCCCGAACGCTTTCGGGGTTGGTCATCAGCGGTTTGCGTGATTAAATTTGCAAACAAAATGGGCCTGTAGCTCAGCGGTTAGAGCAGCCCCGAACGCTTTCGGGGTTGGTCATCAGCGGTTTGCGTGATTAAATTTGCAAACAAATCGGGCCTGTAGCTCAGCGGTTAGAGCAGGGGACTCATAATCCCTTGGTCCCAGGTTCGAATCCTGGCGGGCCCAGAGTCCCCGAAAGCTTTCGGGTCGTCACGCAACGACACTGCTTCTGATCGAGCGTCTCGATTACGTTTTCTTTGTCACCGTAAACGCTGATCACGGGGTCTTTTTGAATATATCCGCTTTTGGATCCCAGAAATCTCCGGTTAATCCCAGGCCAGCAAAGATTGTGTGGATCTCGTGTGGCTGCGGACGTCGAGAGTTCGGTTGTAAACGGGTTGAATACCAAGTCGTCGCCAGTGTCCAAAGTTGGCTAATCGTTACTATTGGACGCACCGGATAGCCACGCCGGGTGCACCACTCACGAACCATTTCTTCCGACCGGAAGAAGAGCATGTTGTTTCACGTAAATACAATGTCGTCCCACCATTTAGCCGCGGGGACCAGACAGTGGAACAGCCAGGAAGAGGGTTGCGGCCCATCCAGGCCGACTTTCAGATGGAATGGCGCACCAGATTGCTCACACCGCGAATTGACCTCACCGGATTGACGCAACGCGGCCGGGATGCCCAGGGCATCCCAGGCGCAGTTTGCGAAATACTGCTTGTCACCGACGACAACCATGTGCTGTGTCGGGACACCGGAGAATGGCGGCGCCATGCGAATCGACTCGCCATCATTTTCCAGAACAAGCACCCTTTGCGCACGCAGGCGCGCATAGACTGCACGCACACTTCTTGTATCGGAACCAACTCGCTTCACCACTGTCTCCAGTGACGGGCGACGCCCGGTTTCCGCAAAGTGTTTGTAAACGGTCACCTTGATCTGCGTATCGAGATTCATGCTACTACTATCTGCCAGTTTTGTGGAAAAGGAGCAGCGTTCACTAAACAGATCAGTGAAGGACCCGGATAACTCGAATACCTACAAGGGAGGCCTAGCTTTCGCCCAGATAAAATACGGATGAGTCGCGAAAACGAATCGCTTCGCGCGGCAAACATTACTTGATGGTAAAGAGGATACTGGCGGTTTTGCCTTCGCTTACCACGCTCATGAGATAATTTCCGGCAGGAAGCTTCTTTCCATCCATCGTTTTGTCGATGTTCGTTTTGGTTTTGCCTTGAAGCAATAGCACCGCGGGCGTCGAACCCTGAACAGGTTCGTGCTGCGCATTCACCTGGTTCACGTTGACAATGATCATTCCGCTTTTCGATTCCACCGACAATTCCGCATCCGCTGCAACCGGATTGTCGATTCTCGCAAAAGGCGTGCCGTCCTTGGCTATCTGACCGCCGAGACTGACGGGAAATGGAAGGGAATCACTCGCGAAGAGAGCAAATGGTAAAGCCGCAGAGATCACCAGAAATAGACGAAGATGTTTCATGAGGGATGAGCTGATGCATGATACCGGGCAAAAACGCAAGGGCAGAATGTTGTCGTTGGAGCGGCAGGCACGAAAAGAGCAGGAACTTATCAAAAATGCATCCGCTCACTAGTGCGTGCCTTTAAGCTCAACGAGGATCAAATGCATGGTCGTGTCGCCGATGTTCTCGGCGGCATGAGTCAATGGGTCCCGATAGATAACTTCGCCGGTTCGAAGGGTGCCTTCCGTGGTCTTGCCATCGGCCGCATAATTGCGATACCGGCCTCCTTCCAGGACGTAGATGACGTTGGCTGGGTGCGAGTGCACCTTCTCTTTGGTACCGGGCGGCAACGTAGCTTCGAGCACACGGACACGATCGTTTTCCAATCTGACACGGATTGTCTTCGAATTAACGACCGCCGGATCTTGCGCGTACACCATCCCGTGACCTCCAACGAGTAAGGCGACGGTGAGTGTGAAGAGGGTTAGAGATCGCATAGACATCACGATGGCCTTCCGTGGAGTCGATCGCAACTCGCTAGTGTGCGGGCAATGGCGCATTACACATTCGAAAATCATTGACGATAACCTCACAAAGGCCGTTGGAATTGAGGCTAAGTCGCAACTGCGAGCAAATTCGCCACAGGACGAATCCGCCGTGGCGGACCGGCACCGCAGGTGGTCAACAATCGATAAAGGTACGCCGCCCCCAAAAAGGCAGCAGCATTGCTCAATTAGCCGTCATGCCCGGTTAATCGTGCGCGGTTCGTTTAATTGGAAACGATAATTCGAGGGTTTGTTTTTGGTTGACAAGCTGGGGGGATTTTATCACCCTCCGCGCCCATACAAAGATCTGATTCCGGGGTAGGTAAAGAAAGCTCTCTCTCGGTGTTTTCTTCCCCTTTTTCAGACCTGCAGCCGCAGGGTCAATCGCCGAGGGAAAGGAAAGAAATATCTATGAATCCACCGACTGATCTCAAACAAACCGTTCTGCCATTCCTAGTCGTCATCACACTTGTCTGCTTTGGGTTTTTTGCGCAAATGCAAGCAGCTCCACAAGTCGTCCCGGCGCCGGATGGGTGCTATCCCAACTACACGACAGCGGAAGGGTGCAATGCGCTAAAGTTCCTCACCATGGGTACTGGAAATTCGGGCTTTGGTTGGTATGCGCTCTATATCAACAGCACCGGCAGCTTCAATACTGGGGTTGGCGGTGGAGCGTTGGCGCTAAATACGGGGGATTCCAATACCGCAGTTGGCGCGGCGGCGCTTTTGCTCAACACTAGCGGCTATGACAATACGGCCGTAGGAACAGATGCCCTGGTCTTTAACGACAGCGGCGCATTGAACACTGCTGTCGGTGGCTTTGCACTTTTTAATAACAATACTGGCACCCTGAACACCGCAATTGGGGACGGAGCGCTGCGCGATAACATCGATGGTAATCTAAACACCGGAGTGGGTGCCGGCGCGCTATCTCACAACCTGGCGACTGGCCTCACTGCAGTCGGTGTTGATGCGCTCTTTTCCAATACTTCAGGCACAAACAATACGGCTGTCGGTACTCTCGCGCTCACTTCCAACGGTACTGGCGAAGAGAACACGGCCAACGGGACTAACGCGCTTCAAAGTAATACGACCGGGGAGGGAAACACAGCGACAGGAGCGTTCGCTCTGCTTAGCAATACCGAAGGTGACTTCAACACAGCCAATGGCGAGTTCACGTTGTATTTCAACAGCACTGGTGAACGCAACACGGCCATTGGCGATAGCGCCCTCTATCAGAACACCATCGGCAGCCGCAACACAGCCGTCGGCAATCCTACGCTCCTAAACAATACCACCGGCGACGACAATACCGCCGTTGGGTCTACCGCGCTTTCGGCCAATACGACCGGGTTCCAAAACACCGCCAACGGCAGTAGGGCGCTCCTGAGCAACACCAGCGGCCAGCTCAACACGGCCACCGGCCGTTCTGCGCTCCGGGACAACACCACCGGTACCCAAAACACGGCCGTTGGCGTTCAGGCGCTCCTGAGCAACACCACCGGCAGCTCCAACACGGCGATTGGCATTGGTGCGGGGACTGATGCCACTATTGGCGACGCGAACGTCTATATCGGTGAGGGCATGGCAGGTGTGCCTGGCGAGAGCTTTCACACATATATCCGCAATATTAACTTTACCACTGTCAGCGGTGGCGGCACCGACACGGTCACGGTAAACTTATCCACGGGATTACTGGGTCACCTCAGTTCATCGCGACGCTACAAAGAAGACATCAAACCGATGCACAAAGCCAGCGAAGCGCTTTACAGGCTGAAACCGGTGACGTTTCGCTATAAGAAAGATATTGATCGCACCCAGTCGCCTGCCTTTGGACTCATTGCTGAGGAAGTTGCTGAGGTGAACCCGGATCTGGTGGCGCACAATGCTCAAGGCCAGCCTGAGAGCGTGCATTATGAAATGGTGAACGCGATGTTGCTCAACGAATTCCTTAAAGTGCATCGGAAGAACCAGGAACAGGAAGCCACGATAGGACGACTGGAAACAACGGCGGCAAAGCAAGAAGCGAACATCGCGCAACAGCAAAAGCAAATTGAAGCGCTTACCGCGGGCCTGCAGAAAGTGAGCGCACAGCTCGCCGCGGCGAGTCCGTCCCGTGGCAGACTTGAAGCGGGCAGGCTTGCGTCGGAGGTGGCGGTCAATCCCTAACGCCACGCCGCCGCGCGAAGCAGGGTCATTGCACAATCAGCCGTCGCGCTTCACCCCGTGGCGGCGCATATTCAGCCTACTCCTGTGCAACGGCGGCGAGTCGCTCCGATGAACCGTCGGATCCCATTCGTGTCAAGATATCGAGTTCTTCCATTAGGCGCGCTTCGTACAAGTCACATTTGGGCGAATCGCCATTTGGCCCGATCCATTCGGGATGTTGGATCCGGAGGTCGTTGTGAATCTGTTGTCTGAGCTGGGCGATTGAGTTTGACACTCTCATAACCGATTCCTTCCTTTTCTGACAACGATCAGTTGCCAGGCGTTCATTTGTGTTTTTAGGCCGAGTTTCTGAAAGAAGATCTCAAAGTGCGGAAATCGGAACCGATCCTTATCCTACAAATATGGGCTTGTAGTCTGCTTGCTCGGAACGGCGCTCTGCTGGCTGCTCTTCATGGGGAAATGTTCGCGCCGGATAAACACGGCATCCCCACGTTTCGATGCGAACCGTGAGCAAACGGTTTTTGCTCGCCACGGTCACCAGAACTGTTCCAGACTCCTGGCGTATGAAGACGAAAATTCCGTTATTAGTCATCACGATGGTAGTTGCATTTCTCTCTCTGGAGGTTATCGAGCCGAAATTGCAAGCGGTCGTTCCTGCGCCTGACGGCGGCTATCCCGGTTTTAACACCGCAGAAGGGCAGAAGGCCCTCTTGAGCCTCACTACGGGGCAGGGGAACACGGCAGTTGGATGGTTTACACTTGAGAGCCTTGCTACAGGCGACTTCAACACGGCAATTGGCGCTGCCGCGCTGGTGCTCAATACCGGGGATCAAAATACGGCCACCGGCACTGGAGCGCTTTTCCTCAACACCGTTGGCTTCCAAAACACGGCCAATGGAGCGTTCGCCCTCTTGCACAACAGCGAAGGCAGCGACAACACGGCCACCGGTTTTCAAGCGCTCTTCAATAACACCACCGGCGACGCCAACACAGCGATTGGTGTTAATGCGCTCGGTGACAATACCACCGGTTCCGGAAACACGGCGATCGGTGACTCGGCGCTCATTTTCAACGACACGGGCGGCAGCAATACTGCTACTGGCGCCGGCGCTCTTCTTAATAACACCATCGGCGGGAATAATACAGCGAATGGTGCTCTGGCGCTCTCTAACAACACCAATGGCACTTTTAACACGGCCAGCGGCGTATCAGCGCTAATGCACAACACCGGCGGCGGCTCCAACACGGCCAGCGGCGGTAATGCTCTTTTAAGCAATACGAGCGGCAACTTCAACACGGCCATCGGTTTTAATGCTCTCAATATCAACACGACTGGCAACAACAACATCGCCCTGGGATTCAGTGCAGGCTCCAATATTACGGGCGACAACAATATCGATATTGGCAGCACCGGTGGTGGCGGCGAGTCGAGCACCATTCGCATCGGTACAAGCGGAAGTCAGAACCGCGCCTTTGTCTCTGGTATCAGCGGGGTAGCAGTTACAGGCGCAGGAGTCGTAGTAGCCGCTGACGGACAACTTGGAGTATCCCCCAGTTCGCGCCGGTTCAAGGATGATATCAAGCCCATGGATAAAGCCAGCGAGGCGCTCCTGGCGCTCGAACCGGTTATGTTTCGCTATAAGAAGGAAATTGATCCAGCGGGCAAACCGCAGTTTGGTCTGGTGGCTGAGGATGTGAAGAAAGTGAATCCCGATCTCGTTGTCCTCGACCAGGAAGGAAAGCCTTACACAGTCCGTTACGATGCGGTAAACGCGATGTTGCTCAATGAGTTTCTGAAAGAACATCGCAAAGTGCGGGAATTGGAATCGAACACAGCGCGGCTGGAAGCGAACATGGCCCAACAGAAGAACCAAATTGAAGCGCTGACTGCCGGCCTGCAGAAAGTGAGCGCGCAGCTGGAGGCAAGCAAATCTGCGACGCGCGTGGTTAAGAATCCCTAAAGAAGTGTGTTGCGACTGTATCTCAAGCGCGGAATGAAATTTCGTAATCGCTATAGATGCCCGACGTTATCCGCAGAAAAGCGAACAGTCTCCATGATGAAATGAACCGTACCTTTTCCGTATGCAGGGCACGATTTACTGTTCTGCCGCGCGAGACTTATCCAGTACGATACTTAAGCCGGGAGGCTTAATAGTGTGTGGTAAATCATCTTCTGCATTCCAGGGCGGCAAGACTGGCCACCTGTTCAGACGCTTATCTATCGCAATCTCGTTTTGTGTCGGCGGGTCTGAAGCGTCTTGAATGACCGTAACTATGCGGAACTCGGTTCTATTTTCAGTTAGCCTGAAGCAAACCAGATATGAGTTCCGCTCGGACGTTGCTCCGGCGCCTGGACCGGTGAGCACAACGTGAAAGAGATAAAAAGGTCCATTTTTGTCTACAAGGTTTACCTTCTCAAATCTCGCTGAGAAGGGATGCGTCACACCATCCCACACCAGGGATTGGGCTTGTTCGCGCGCGATATCATTGTTGTAAACAGTACCTAAAAAGCCAGTCGAGACTTCCAGCGTGCGCTTGGGATGTGGCAACCGTTAGTGCAGTAAGTATAACAGTGAGCTGTCGCATAAGAGTTGCCAGGGTCTAATCCGCCTGGCTCGTCTCATGCCCGCCCGGTAAAAGCGGAATCATGCAAATTCATGTTAGCGGCAAGTGCGACGTGACGCGAGCAAAAAGCTTACGGGTCGTCAAAATCATCGTTGCGCTCATGCGTCCCGATTGTGTTGCTGACTGCGTCTGGCTCGCCGTAGCACAAGCGACCGAATAGGAGCGCATCGGAACCGAATCAGAGCTTGCTGAGAAGGCGCGCCGTCCATTGGGTGCTATGCGGTTTTATCTTCTCACCAGATGTTTCCCGCGCCCGGCGTGTAGGCGGCGCTGATAACGCTATTACTGATGAGCGTGTCGCATTGGACCACGCCGCTGAATTTTGACATGGCGGCGTCCACGTTAACCATGCTGGCACGCACCGCGACCTGGGTCGCGATCACGGTCACTTTTGCCGTGGCGGAGATGGTAATGCCTGCTGTCTCCAGCTTTATTGAGTTGCCATTGCTGTCGATGATCTCGACCGCGCCGGGGGTGTCTCTCATCGTGATCTTCTGACCCCCCGGTGTTTCCAGGATCAACTTTTCCTGCCCGTTCCGATCGTCGAGCGTCATCTGCACTCCGTTGCGTGTGCGGATGATTTTTTTAAAATTGCGGCCGCCACCGGCCAACTTGTTAGGTAAACTTCCGATCTGTTTCCCTGTCAGTTTCTTTTCCGCCATATTTTCTCCTTTATTCGGGTTTTGCTTGTCGCCGGCTGGGGCGGCCTCTCAGATTGTGATTTCCATTCCTTCGCGAGCAAGCACCACGTTGGGGAACCGTTCGCGACATAAGTTTTCGATGCGCTCAAGAAACTCGTCGTCGTGGTCGGGGTCGTGATGCGTGAGGATCAGTCGCTTCACGCCGGCCATTTCCGCAAGTTGCATGGCTTGATCGAAGCTGCTGTGTCCCCATCCCCCGGTGTTTTTGTAGTTCCTCGGCTGTGTATTGCGCGTCATGGACTAACAAGTCCGCGGCCCGTGCCAACTCCACCAGCCGCAGATCAATCTGCTCGCCGTGCTCGACGTCGGTGCAAACGACCAGCGCTTTGCCATTTCGCTCGACCCGGAAGCTATATGCGCCACCGGGATGGTTGTGCCTTTGAGCGGTGAGTACGGTTTCCACATTGTTAATGCTGGTGAAATGCTTGCTGGCATCAGCGATTTGCAGGAACTCGAAATTGGCGCCCATATGATCCAATTGCACCGGGAAATATGCCGACTGCATTTGGACTTCGAAAATCTCCCGCAAATTGGTGATTGTCTGGTCCCGGCCAAGCGTCAGGAACGTGATTTTTTGACCGGGATCATAAGCCTGGGCAAAGAAGGGAAACCCCTGGATGTGATCCCAGTGAAAGTGCGAGAACGCGATGACGATTTGATCCTGTTTGTGGCCGTTCGCGCGGAGGTCCCGGCCCAGATTCCGCAGTCCCGTGCCCGCGTCAATGATCACAATGCGGTTTGTATCGGTGAACATGATTTGCAGACACGTGGTGTTGCCGCCGAATTGCTGAAAACTCGCATCGCAAATGGGGATGGATCCGCGCGTACCGTAGAATTTGAGCTTCATAGAACCCATTGCTCCTGATGGTAATTCCCCGCTTCGCGGGCATCAAGCCGCCCGATTGCACTTGGATCCCGGGGCGAAGAAAACCGCCGGCCAAACAGAAGCGTCGCTGGCGCAAACGTCCGCCGGCTTGAGCTGCGGGGCTAAAACCGATTGTGGTCTGATTACGTGCTGAGTTATGCGGGCAGGCTGCGTAAGCGAAAGCCGAAAAAGATTCCCAGGACGCCAAATATGACTGCGTACCATGCGATAATCCATATCAACGCTGCCGCGCCTGCGAGCGGATTCCACAAGAGCAGAGCGGCGAAAGCGATGGAGAGCAGGCCCATAAGAATGAGAAACCATTCGCCGCTGATTTCCCGGCGCAGCTTGATTGCGGTGGCGATTTCCGTCGCACCAATCATCAGCGCCCAGGCCGCGATATAAATGATCAGCGCCAGCGCCGTGATTTGCGGTGCGTGAAATGTGAGCAATCCGATGATGATCCCCACCAGGCCGATAATAAGATCAAATCCCCACTCTCTGTCGGAAGTACGCCGTCCGATTGCGCCTATCACGCGAAAAATACCGTCAATCAATACCCACGCTCCAAAAAAAAGTACGAGCGTCGCAGCAGCCATAACCGGATGCGTAAAGGCGATTACTCCGAAGATAATTGCAGCGACACCCCGCAGAACTGGAACCCACCAATGGCGTTTTAAGGTTTGAAGAAGCATGATCCTGTTTTAGAGATCGTGTTAACAAAAGCAAGCCGGATTTGCAGATTAGTTTCGGGTCGAGAAAGCGGCTTCGCAGCCGTTCTATTTCGACGGCAGGAAGGCGTCGTTCCTTGAAAATTACAACCCGCATTTCGCACCAGCCTCAGAAATGCTGGAGCGGCTCCGGATAAGCGATGCCAGGTAAGCATCAACAACAGGCGCGCCATCGATTCGCGCCAGATTGGCCGGTGTTTCGAGACGTGAAAAAATTGCGTAGGCGATCTTGCTCCGAGGAACGCTTTTCTCGCCGAAACCCGAAGGAACGTTGCTCGACCAATAACGTACATACTGGCCGTCTGGACGATTCTCCATGCCGAGGAAAATCGTGGAGTGTCCGTGCTCATTTCTTCCCACCTGGCGCGACCAGAAGATTTTCATGAAATCGCCGGGCTTTGCCCGATCGAAATTATCGAAGTTAGGGCCGAGGTCTAATTCGTGGAACAGACGCGCGGTGCCGGGTCCATTGGCGTTCCACCGGCCCCAGACACCTTCGCCGTCGCGTTGATCGCGAATGATCAAATGCTCAAGCGTGCTGTTGGAGCCGAAGCTCGCCATGTTCGCGAATGCTTCAATCGTTTTGATAAACACCAGATACGTCGCGCCCGAGCAGAAACTCGGCCCTGAGGGGATGACGAAAAATTTCCCGGACTCAAAATGTGCTGACGATTGGAGACGAATCTTTGCAAAATGCGAAACAGAGTAACGACCGCCTTTCGGCATTCGATTGACCTGCTCCAGAACCACGTCGTTATAGTCGCCGGCGAACGAGAACTGTGGCATGAGCCCAAGAATCGCCATCACAACCCACACGCCAGACTTTTTCACCGCGGGTAAATAAACACCGAAACCGCAGGTCTGGCAATGCCTTGTGTCATTCCGAGCGAAGTCAAGGGGATCCCGTCGAGCCCACCCAACGGTGATTCTTGCGGTTTCCTGCGACTGCGCTTCGCTTCGCTCAGGATGACGCGCGCGGTGGTTTTAAAGCCAGACGACTACGTCAGACATGACAAAAACAAAGCCGCCGTTACAATGATCATCCATGCTGCGTTTCACAAAAATGGACGGCGCGGGAAACGATTTCATCCTGATCGACAACAGGACAGGAGACATCAATTTAGCCCGCCGCCAGATCGCGCATCTATGCGACCGACATCGTGGAATCGGGGCGGATGGCATTCTCCTACTCGAACGGCCAGCAAACCGCGCGGATTTTCGGATGTGCTATTTCAACGCGGATGGCGGAGAAGCCGAGATGTGCGGCAACGGTGCGCGCTGTTTCGCGCGTTTTGCAAACAGGGTTGCCGGAGCGGAGAATAAAATTTCTTTCGAAACGCCGGCCGGCGTGATTTGC
>CAWIPQ010000005.1:0-152083 GCA_963838045.1 uncultured Verrucomicrobiae bacterium
GCAGCGCCGGGGAGACTTGCGTTCGCGAGATTGTCATTGCTGCTTTCTGCATCCGCCCTCAAAGCACTGATGTAGGTATTCCATGGAAGACGGTAAAGGACGATATCACTTCCCGCGATCGCACCCCTCGGCAGAGGAGTGCCGTCAGGAGCAGTTGTGGCGTAGCGGAACCGAATCTGGACTGTAATAGGATCGCTGAACAGCGACTCCAAAATCGATATGGCTCCGGTTAATCGTCGCCTCGATGGCCGCCGCATTTGGGTTATTGGTGATCGAGCTGTCGAAGGTGGCGTGAATACTAAGCCCTGTGGTAGACACCGTCGTTGCCGTCGATACTTCCGAGTAGCTTAGCAGCCCAGCGCTGCCATAAGCACGGACACGATAGTAGTAGGTGGTACCCTGCTCCAACCCGGTCACGACACCTCGCCGTAACGTCGCCCACGTCCAACTCATGATAACCCTCCACGTAACTGCTGAACGAATCGCTCGTGGAGACATCCAGGAGGTACCCGGTGGCGCCTGGTACATTATCCCAAGTAGCCATAAAACTGCGGCGCGTTGGCGGCGCCGCTGATACGGTTTCGATTTCCCTGGTGCTCTCGAACGCCTTCGGAAACTGCAGCGAGGCTTGCGGGTCGGCCCACGTCCTGTGCGTCGCGCTGCTCGCTTCAAATTCAGGCGGCGCAGTCGAGATATTATTTTGCCCTGGCAAGCTTGTGTTGGCGCCGAACGCACAAAGTCCGAGCGCAGCGCAACGAGCAAGAATAATTGAACCCCTCATTAGAAAGCTTCGCCCCTGAATCGCCTTGCCACCGAGGCTGCCAAGTTATACACGGGAAATGCTGATCGCCAAGTCGAAAAACCGAAAAGTGAGCTTCTGCCTGAGAGCGCGCTTTTTCTTCAAATCGCGTCCCGTCCCGCCGATAGAACTTGCTAGCCGCTGGTGTGCAAGATTACTTTGCCATCCCTGATTTCGCCATCCGTCACACCATACTGGTTGGCATATTTGATCACGTAACTTCGCAGCGATTTTCCGACTCCCGGTAATTGCCAGTCCAGCAGCCCTGCGGAAATCCTGTGACCGTTAAGTGTCACCTCGCTTATCTGCACGTTACTGGCATTGGTTCCGGGCGGCGCTACGATCGTGACAGTGGCGTTCAAATACCGATCATTCAGACCAAATGCGTTTCGAAAGGGAATGTCGAGTTTTTGCAACGGAATGGAGAAGTGCGCCTGCAGGACATCGCCGTTGATGCCAACAGAAGCCGCGCCGCGCGATCTTCGATTGGCCGCGATCAGTGAATTGATATCCGCGGCGGTCAATTCCACTCCAGTTTCCTCGTGAGCGCGTGCCGCTTTCTTCATCGTATCCAGGCGTTCACGAACCTCGGCGCTTTTTTCGCTCGGTGCAGCCACGGCGCTTTCAGCCGGCGTGGCGGCGCCGGTCGTCTCGCTTGGCGCAGGAGCTTCAGGAATCGGAGCGGGTTTATCGGAAAGATAGACGTGACGTACACTCCAATATGTTCCACCAACGCCTACCACGACAAGCAAGATCGCAAGTACCAGGAGAAGAAGGCAACCTTTTGCGAAGCACCCCGTACCTCTTTTTGGCGGCGGCTCAATCAGAGTGTTCATTTTCGTGATTCTATCTGGACGTTAACTGCACAACTATCAGCTTCTCCTACAGACAGCGCAATACCTCGCCGAGCATGCCCGTCCAGCTTGGGAGCGCCGTAGAGTGATGTCACGTGACACGTATCACAAAAGCGCGCAACCGCAGTTTCGACGCGAGTCATGATCGTCAAGATGGGAACGTCATTGAAGGTGTTTGTAGATGGAACACCGTAACAACGACAGTGTCAGTAACTGGTCGGTTATTAGAACCCCACGAGGATACTAAGCCTGTTTCGACCCGGCAAGCTGATAGTTCCCTGGCTGCGCCTGGAGATTAGCTGAATAGATTCTTTACGGTACTGAAGGATTCAAATCATAAACTTCGACGAGAGCAACGCCGGTGGTGTTGTTTACGCCGCGCAGGATCGCGGTGTAGTTACCTGGTGGCAGGTCTGCGATGATCGCCGACTCCCTTCCGTCCGCCGGAGCGTAGCCGCTGTTCCGGATATCGCGCACTTGATCGCTGGTGATAATCCCGCCGATTATCGTGGTCCTCCAGTTATCGTTAGACGCAATCAAAGCACCATTGGCATCGTACAGTTCCAATGTCGGATTAACCATCGCATTGGGAACACCGTACTGAGTGAGCTCCGGGCCAATGGCCCGCACAATCACTCTCTTTGGTTGAGCCCCTTGCACAATGAACCCACCAATCATCACGTTGTCACCCGTCTGCACAAAGCTGCGAGTGCTAATGTTGCCGAGAATTGAATTAGCCTCGGGGGTGAGATCGTACACGTCTACCAGGGCAACTCCGGTGGTATCGTTTACACCCCGCACGATCGCGGTGTAATTACCTGCTGGTAGTTCTGCGATAATTGCCGACTCCCGTGCGTCCCCCGGAGCATAGCCGCTGTTCCGGATATCGCGCACCTGATCGTTGGTGATAATCCCGCCGATTATCGTATGCAGCCAGCTAAGTGCAGAAATTAGCTGAGTAGGCTATTTGCAGCACCTACTCACGCAAATCGGTACACTTCCACGAGTCCAACCCCGGTAGTATTGTTCACACCCCGCACGATGGCGGTATAGTTACCTGGCGGCAGGTCTGCGATGATCGCGGCTTCCCTTCCGTCAGCGGGTGCGTGGCCGCTGGCTTGGATGTCGCGGACTTGGTTGCCGGTGATAATCCCACCTATAATCGTCGTCGCCCAGTTGTTATTCGAGGCAATCAACGCTCCCGCGCCGTCGTGTAGCTCCAAGGTCGGATCAGCCAATACATTTGGAACCCCATATTGAGTAAGCGAAGGACCAATGGCACGCAGGATCAGTTTCTTTGCCCCTGCAACGATGAAACCTCCAATTACCACATTGTCACCCGTTTGCACAAAGGCGCGCGTGCTGATATTGCCTAGAATTGAATTAGTCTCGGGGCTGAGATCGTACACTTCCACGAGAGCAACTCCGGTTGTATTGTTTACGCCGCGCACGATCGCGGTGTAGTTACCTGCTGGGAGCTCTGCAATGATCGCCGACTCCCTTCCGTCGCCCGGCGCATAGCCGCTGTTCCGGATATCGGCCCTTTGATCGCTAGTGATAATCCCGCCAATTATCGTGGTCCTCCAGTTATCATTCGAGGCAACCAAAGCTCCGGTGCCGTCGTGCAGCTCCAGGGTAGGATTAACAAGCACGTTGGGAACACCATACTGAGTGAGCTCAGGGCCTATGGCGCGAATAATCACCCTCTTTGGTTCGGTCCCTTGAACAATGAAGCCGCCAATCATTACGTCGTCGCCTGTCTGCACTAAGGCGCGCGTACTGATATTGCCTAACTGCGCTGGTAACCCGGTCGCACAATACCTCCCGCCGGTATTCGTTGGGCCCGTACCAACTACAGCTCCGCCCCAAACGATCATTTCACTGCCGGTCCACACCGCTGTGTGATACCGTCGGCGAGAGGGCTGGTTGCTAGTGCTGGTGACTCTCCAACTATCCGTGCCAGGATTGTATCTCCCGCCGGAGGCAACGACATTGCCACCCCAGATGATCATTTCACTGCCGGTCCAGACTGCTGTATGAAAGTATCGGGCAGAGGGCGCGTTGGTCGTGCTGGTAGCGGTCCAACTATCCGTGTTGGGATTGTATCTCCGGCCGGTATTCAGAGCGAATCGGACAATTCCTATTCCGCCCCAGACGATCATTTCACTGCCGGTCCACACTGCGGTGTGACCGCCTCGGCGAGTCGGCGCGTTGGTCAAGCTGGTGGCTGTCCAACTGTCGGTGCTGGGATTATATCTCCCGCCGCTGCCGTCACGAGCTCCGCCCCAAACGATCATTTCACTGCCGGTCCATACTGCCGTGTGATTGTTTCGCGCAGTAGGCGCGTTGGTCGTGCTGGTGGCTGTCCAGCTGTCCGTGCTCGGATTGTATCTCCCGCCGGTGTTCAAATTGTTAGTGCCGTCAGAGCCACCCCAGACGATCATTTCATTGCCGGTCCACACTGCTGTGTGAGCCCATCGCCCAACGGGCGCATTGGTAGTGCTGGTGGCTGTCCAACTGTCGGTGCCGGGATTGTATTTCCCGCCGGTGTTGAAGACATTGGGGCCATTCCATCCACCCCAGACGATCATTTCACTGCCGGTCCACACCGCCGTGTGATAGTCACGGCCATCGGGCACGTTGGTCCCGGTGCTGGTGGCTGTCCAACTGTCGGTGCTGGGATTGTATCTGCCACCCGTATTCAAATAGTGGGGAATAACACCGAAAGAGTGTCCACCCCAAACGATCATTTCACTGCCAGTCCAGACTGCCGTATGACCGGATCGGCCATCAGGGGCATTGGCGGTCGTCGTAGCCGTCCATGTATCATCTGTGCATTCGCCATCACCGGCGACCGAGGGCAGGCGATAAGCGCCGGTACCAGCTGCAACCTGCTCATAGGTTGGGCTGGTTTGTTTTACTTGCTCGCTAGCTGACTGCGTTAGTAACCGCTCCGCTAGCACAGGCCGGACAAGACATTCCGCGATGACAAACGGATCGTTCCCCAGCGCTGTAAAAAGCTCCCGCAATACCTTGGGTTGTTTGGTGTGCTGCGCCATGCGATCCATCTCAGCCTGTAACTGGTCGGCAGTAAGCGGCTGCTGTAAGTGATTCTCCAGCTCCTGTGACTTCTGTAGATAATCCATAACCCTCTTTTCGAGTTGCGCCTGAGACATCACCGCATCGAGCGATGGTTTGGGATCAGGGTTCTGTTTTGGCCAGATCCGGTGACCCCAGTAAACATCTTCAATCGCTCGCTGGTACGCTACGCGTTCTGCGAAGCTAAGCGCTCGGGGTTGGCTCGGACTTTTCGCCGTGCTGCCATAGCCGACAGTCGCCACGGCCGATTTGTACCATTTGTTAGGCGAATTAAACGCCCAACTAGCCGCGATAAAGGCCACCGACAGAAACACAGCCCACGCGGCGCTGCGAATGATATAGCCACTGATTTTGCTTTTCGTTTTCATCTCTTTCTCCATTCTTCCGAGGAAATTCCTCGATAAGGTCTTAGGGAAACTAAAGCCGATTCGCTTGCATCGGGCTCCCCCTATCTTGCGCAAAACTGTGCAGTTCTTGCACATCACCGTCTTCCGCGAACGGCTCGAGATGGTCAGTGCTGTCGGGTTGTAGCCCTTTACAGCACTTAAGGATTCAAATCATAAACTTCGACCAGAGCAACGCCGGTCGTGTTGTTTACGCCGCGCACGATCGCGGTGTAGTTACCTGGTGGCAGGTCTGCAATGATCGCCGACTCCCTCCCGTCCGCCGGAGCGTAGCCGCTGTTCCGGATATCGCGCCACTTGATCGCTGGTGATAATTCCGCCGATTATCGTGGTCCTCCAGTTATCATTAGAGGCAATCAAAGCTCCATGCGTGATCGTGCAGTTCCAATGTCGGATTAGCCAATGCATTGGGAACGCCGTACTGAGTGAGTTCTGGGCCAATGGCCCGCACAATCACTCTCTTTGGTTGAGCCCCTTGCACAATGAAACCACCAATCATCACGTTGTCACCTGTCTGCACAAAGCTGCGAGTGCTAATGTTGCCTAGAATTGAATTACTCTCGGGGCTAAGATCGTACACTTCCACCAGAGCAACTCCGGTGGTATCATTTACACCGCGCACGATCGCGGTGTAATTACCTGCCGGCAGATCTGCGATGATTGCCGACTCCCTTGCGTCCCCCGGAGCATAGCCGCTGTTCCGGATATCGCGCACCTGATCGCTGGTGATAATCCCGCCGATTATCGTATGCAGCCAGTTATCATTCGAGGCAATCAAAGCTCCAGTGCCATCGTGCAGCTCCAGGGTAGGATTAACGAGCACGTTGGGAACGCCATACCGAGTGAGCTCAGGGCCAATGGCGCGAATAATTACTCTCTTTGGTTCGGTCCCTTGAACAATGAAGCCGCCAATCATCACGTTGTCGCCTGTCTGAACAAAGGCGCGGGTGGAAATGTTTCCGAGAGTTGAGAGAGGGCCCACTGACACTGTTCCAGAGCCCCGAAACTCAAGGAGGATATTTGGGGCGCCGCTCATTGGACCTCCATATATGCCCGGCGGTTGCGGAACGCCGTTGACCTTTAGAGAGGCGATCACGTCTGGAGGCCCGGTAAAGTCGAGTTTGATAGTTGAGCCGCTTACGAGAATGAGACCGACGGTGTCCGCGATGCAGTCGTTGGCTTGCAAAGTGAGTACCCCGCTGCCGACCTTCGCCAGCAAACCGCTTCCCGAGATCACGCCGGAGAAAGAGGTATTGATGTTGTTTGTGCCCACTGTCAGTCTGTTAGCTCCTAAGAAAACATTTCCTGAGCCCTCGATAGAGCCGATGGTCACGCCCGGTTGGCGGCCGCTAATGTCCAGGTAACCATCGTCAAAAACTTCCACCCGCGCGGTGCCGCCCGTCGAAGCACCATTAAAAAAAATCCCACCGCCAGCTCCGTACCCGTCCCATTAGCGATAAGGATTGCGCTGTCGGCAGTCGATGAACCATCTGAAGATGGTCGCGCCGCCGGGAGCCGGCGCTCCGGGCATGCCGTAGTTGGTGATGGTCGCGTGACCGGCAGTGGATGTGTCGTTGAAGCCTGTCCCGCCAGCGCCGCTGCCGTCCGAGCTACTGCCTCCCCAGTTTTCGATGAAAGCGTTGGCCGCAGTTGATGTGTCATTGAACGTTGTCGGGCCGCCGGCGCCATGTGTCTCGGGAGTTCCGTAGTTGGTGATGGACGCATGGCCGGCAGTCGATGCGCCGTTGAAGATTGTTTGACCGGGGTCGCCGATGCCGCTTGGACCTATGCTAGCGTTTACGATCGAAGCGCCGCCTGCACTCGATGTATCGTTGAAGATTGTATAGCCGGTCGACACTTCGGGGTAACCTCTACCCCCGTTAACAATGGACATGTGAGCGCTGGCCGCAGTCGATGCGTTGTTGAAGATTATCTGGCCTCCGTTCGCAGCTACGAAGTTTTGCCAAACGCTGCTATTGTTGATGACGCCCGTGCCGCTAATAATCAGTTGGCCCCCGCATGAAACACCGTTGCACGCTAGATGGAGAAATCGAAAGAGGCGGAGTCGGAAGTGAACACGATGCTATTCACCTCCTCCGACGTCGAGATGTTCACGACTGTCTGCGAGGACTGAGCGAACGTCGCGATATCGGACGGCCCATTGGGCGGCCCACCTGGCGTCCAGTTGTTAGCGTTTTCCCAAGCTGAATCCTGCGGGGACAACAGCCAGGTCGCGCTGCTTGCCAGGCTAATTTGAGCAGTTAGTAGCAGCACCGCCGCCGCGATGCTGTGAACGATGTAAGCGGTGGTTTTGCTTTTCGTCTTCATATGGCCTTCGTGATTCTGGTTCGTTGATGAGAGCAAAGGTTTGAAAAATCTTTCGGAATTAGAAAACTGGTCGGAACAAGTTGGTTCATCGAGCTTTGTTGTTAGAAATATCCAAGCACAGCAGTTGACGCATGGCTGCCCAGATCTTGCGACAAACTGTGCAGTTCTTGCACATCACCGTCTTCCGGGAACGGTTGGATAAGGAGATCGAGATTCGTTCGTCTGATGGCGGTGGCGAGACAAACCTCTCTCTTAGGATTAGATCGGCCGGGGGGAGGATTTTGGCGATATTAATCCAAATCGTACACTTCCACGAGTGCAACTCCGGTGGTGTTGTTTACGCCGCGCACGATCGCAGTGTAGTTACCTGGTGGCAGGTCTGCAATGATCGCCGACTCCCTCACGTCTCCCGGAGCGTAGCCGCTGTCTAGGATGTCGCGGAACTGGTCTGCCGTAATAATCCCGCCAATTATCGTCCTGCGCCCAGTTATCATTAGAGGCAATCAACGCTCCAGTGCCGTCGTGCAGTTCCAAGGTCGGATCAGCCAATACATTGGGAACACCGTATTGCGTGAGCTCAGGGCCTATGGCGCGCACAATCACCCTCTTTGATGAACCCCCTGCAACGATGAACCCTCCAATCATCACGTCGTCGCCAGTCTGCACAAAGGCGCGAGTACTAATGTTGGCGAGGATTGAGTTAGCTTTCGGAGCTGAGATCGTACACTTCCACCAGAGCAACTCCAGTCATGTTGTTTACACCACGCACGATCGCGGTGTAATTATCTGCCGGCAGCTCCGCGATGATCGCCGACTCCCTTCCGTCACCTGGAGCGTAGCCGCTGTTACGGATATCGCCTCTTTGATCGCCGGTGATGATCCCGCCGATGATTGTATGCTGCCAGTTATCATTCGAGGCAATCAAAGCTCCAGTGCCGTCGTGCAGCTCCAATGTCGGATTAGCCAATGCATTAGGAACGCCATACTGAATAAGCTCAGGGCCGATGGCGCGAATAATCACCCTCTTTGGTTGCCGGTCCCTTGAACGATGAATCCTCCAATCATCACATTGTCGCCCATCTGTACAAAAGCGCGTGTGCTGATGTTGCCTAAGTGCGACACGTTCGCGCAGTATCTTCCACCGGTATTCCTAACGATTTCCGCCCCAGACGATCATTTCACTGCCCGTCCACACTGCCGTGTGAACTTCTCGGCGAAAGGGCGCGTTGATCGTGCTGGTATCTTTCCAATTATCGGTGATCGGATTGTATCTGCCGCCAGTGTTAACACCGGTCACTTGAAAAATTCCCCCGCCCCAGACAATCATCTCACTGCCGGTCCAGACTGCCGTGTGGCGCGCCCGGGCATCCGGCGCATTGGCGGTGCTGGTGGCTGTCCAACTGTTGGTCGTAGGATTGTATCTCCCGCCGGTGTTCGAGTAATGCCGGCGAGCGGTGATGTTCAGCATATCCGCCCCAGACGATCATTTCAGCGCCAGTCCACACTGCCGTGTGAGAGAATCGGGCAGCGGGCGCGTTGGTGGTGCTGGTCGCTGTCCAACTGTCGGTGCCGGGATTGTATCTCCCGCCAGTATTCAAAGAGTTGAACGATGGGTCTTGTCCGCCCCAGACGATCATTTCATCGCCGGTCCATACTGCCGTATGATAGGCTCGGCGAGTGGGCGCGTTGGTCAAGCTGGTGGCCGTCCAACTATTCGTGCTGGGATTGTATCTCCCGCCAGTATTCGAATAGTACGGGGAGAACCGGTATTGCCACCCCAGAGAATCATTTCGCTGCCAGTCCAGACTGCGGTGTGCAGTTCTCGCGCAGAGGGAGCGTTGCTAGTGGTGGTTGCTGTCCACGTGTCGGTGCTGGGATTGTATCTGCCGCCGGTGTTCAGATCGCTGCTACTATATCCGCCCCAGATGATCATTTCGCTGCCGGTCCAGACTGCCGTGTGGCCCGCCCGGGCATCCGGCGCATTGGCGGTGCTGGTGGCTGTCCAACTGTCCGTGCTGGGATCATATCTGCCGCCGGTATTGAAATAGCCACTGGGAGCACCTCCGCCCCACACGATCATTTCACTTCCAGTCCAGACTGCCGTGTGACCGGCGCGAGCCGAAGGCGCATCGGCGGTGCTGGTGGGTGTCCACGTATCATCAGTGCATCCATTGGACACCAAGGGCAGGTGATAGCCGCTGGTAGCAGCTGCAACTTGCTGATAGCTTCCGCTCGTTTGCTTTACTTGCTTCCTACGTGAATGCGCTAACAAACGCTCAGCTACCAGGGGACGGGAAAGACATTCCGCGATAACAAACGGATCGTTCCCCAACGCTGCAAAAAGCTCGCGCAATACCTCGGGTTGCCTGGTGTGGTGCGCCATGCGATCCATCTCAGCTTGTAACTCATCGGCAGTAATCGGCTGCTGCCAGTAATCCTCCAACGCCTGTGAGTTGCGCAGGTAGTTTACGACCTTGTTTTCCAGTTGCGCCTGCGTCATCACCGCCTCGAGCGATGGTTTGGGGTCAGGATTCTCTTTGGGCCAGATACGGTGACGCCAGTAAACGTCTTCAATTATTCGCTGATACACTACGCGCTCCGCAAAGGTCAGTCCCGCGGCCGCGGGATGAGAAACTTTGGCTACCGCTTCAGAACGGGACAGAGCCGGCCGTGTTCCTGTTACTGAGGGCGAGAGCGAAACACAGACCAGCGCCAACCAGACGAGAAGAACTGGACTCGCTTTTTTGAACCCAATTAGCGGATTCATGATTTTTCCTTTCTGTTTCCCCGCTCTGTTCATTCTCCAAATCGTATGTCTCGAAAAAGGCGAAGACCTGTCGGGGAAATGGCCGCCGCCTGATTCAGACTTTTGACAGAGCTTCGCACTGCCGACGCCCGAGTCGCCGCGCATCAATTGTCAATTGCTGCGCAATTCTTGCTGCCTCAAACTAATTCGCGTGATTGCCGCGCGGTTTGGCTTTCGGCAGGCGGCGGGGTCGATCAGAGATGAATCTGTATTCGCCTCAGGATTTGCAGGATTAAGTTTGAGGCGCAGCCATGGCGTGTTGAACAATTACAAAGAGGCCGCCAGCTTCGCGTGATCGGCTTTAGAAGGTAGTATCAATCCAGATCGTACGCTTCTACCAGCGCGATTCCCGTAATAATGTTCTTTCCACGAACGATCGCGGTGTAGTTGCCCGGCGGCAGGGTTGCGATAATCGCGGACTCTCTTCCATCCGATGGCGCGTAACCGCTGCTCCGGATCTCGCGTACCTGGTTGCTGGTGATAATCCCGCCAATTATTGTAGTCCGCCAGTTATCATTAGAGGCAATCAGAGCACCAGTGCTGTCATGCAGCTCCAGCGTCGGATCAGGCAAGACATTGGGAACGCCATACTGGCTAAGCTCAGGGCCAATGGCCCGCAGAATCATCCTCTTTGGTTGAGTTCCTTCAACCATAAATCCGCCAATCATCACGTCGTCGCCGGTCAGAACAAGGGCGCGCGTACTGATGTTGCCCAGAATTGAACTACCGTTGGCGTCAAGATCATACACCTCCGCAAGAGCAACGCCGGTTGTGTTGTTTACTCCGCGCACGATCGCGGTGTAGTTACCCGGAGGCAGCTCAGCAATGATGGCAGATTCCAGGGCATCACGGGGTGCGTAGCCGCTAGCTTGGATTTCGCGGACCTGGTTGGCGGTAATAATTCCACCGATGATCGTCGTCGTCCAGTTGTTATTCGAAGCGATCAACGCTCCCTTGCCGTCGTGCAGCTCCAAGGTTGGATTAGCGAGCACGTTGGAGATGCCATAGTGGACAAGCTCAGGGCCAATGGCGCGAATAATGACCCTCTTGGGTTCGGTCCCTTCGACCATAAAACCGCCAATCATCACGCTGTCGCCGGTCTGAACAAAGGCGCGCGTACTGATGTTGCCTAGCTGCGATCCAGGCACAGGCGTCGGACTGGCTATGGCATTGGGAGCAGCATAAGTAATGGTGTTGCCTAGAAAACAAGCCAACGATAACAACGGCAGAAGAAGCTTTCTCATCGATTACATTATCGTCTCTGATGATCTAGAAGGTCGCACGGACCGGTCAAAAATTTACGGTACATAGAGAAAAGGACGCACTGGTCAGGGTCTATCCGCCACAACCTCGGTGCCCGGCGATGATTTTAATGAACCCCGTGATCGAACCATCGCGTACGAGAAAGAAACGCGGACCGCACGAAGAAACTGAGATGCGCAACTGAATCCACACTACACGGATTGACGCGTTGCGGTCGAGGGCTGATTCCTAAACATCGCTGGCTGAGTGCAAAAATTAGCTTAGTAGTTATTTCCAGCCGCTTGTTAATCCAGATCGTATACTTCTACCAGAGCAACTCCGGTGATGTTGTTCACACCGCGCACAATTGCGGTGTAGTTGCCTGCTGGCAGGTCTGCAATGATAGCCGATTCCCTTCCGTCCCTTGGAGCGTAGCCGCTGGTCCGGATATCGCGCACTTGATCGCCGGTGATGATCCCGCCTATGATCGTATGTAGCCAGCTATCATTAGAAGCAATCAAAGCCCCCTTGCCATTATGCAGTTCCAAGGTCGGATCAGCCAGTGGATCGGGAACCCCATACTGAGTGAGATCAGGACCTATGGCGCGAATAATCACCCTCTTTGGTTGTGCTCCCTGGACAATAAAGCCGCCAATCATCACGTTGTCGTCTGTTTGAACAAAGGAGCGCGTACTGATATTGCCTAGAATTGAACTAGCGTCGCCGCTAAGATCGTACACCTCCACGAGACCAATTCCGGTCGTGTTATTTAGCCCACGCACAATCGCGGTGTAGTTCCCCGGCGCAAGGTCTGCGATGATCGCGGATTCCCTACCGTCAGCCGGCGCATAGCCGCTGTTTATGATGTCGCGCAATTGACTGCTCGTGATAATTCCGCCGATGATCGTAGTCCGCCAGTTATCATTGGAGGCAATCGAAGCTCCGCTGCCGTCGTGCAGCTCCAACGTCGGATTAGCCAATGCATTGGGAATGTTATAGGGAGGCGCACCGAGCTCAGGACCGATAGCGCGAACAATTACCCTCTTTGTTTGCGCCCCTTGAACAATGAAGCCGCCAATCACCACGTTATCGCCGGTTTGCACAAAGGAGCGCGTGCTGATGTTGCCCAGTTGCGAACCAGTAAATGGCGCGCAGTATCTTCCGCCGGTATCGAGATAGCCGAAGTCATTGGTTCCACCCCAGACGACCATTTTATTGCCAGTCCAAACTGCGGTGTGACCGTACCTGCCCGATGGCGCCCTGGCAGCGCTTGTAGCATTCCAACTGTTCATGTCGGGATTGTATTTCCCTCCAGTATTCAAAGGGCCTGGGTATCCCTCCGGCAATCCTCCCCAGACGATCATCTCTTGACCGGTCCATACTGCTGTGTGGACGATGCGGCCTACGGGTGCGTTGGTAAGGTTCGTGGCAGTCCAGCTGTTCGTGCGGGGGTTGTATCGCCCGCCAGTATTCAGATAGCCGTATCCATCGCCGCCCCAGACAATCATTTCATCACCGGTCCACACTGCGGTGTGATTCTCCCGCCCATCAGGGCTATTAGTGTTGCTGGTAGGCATCCAACTGTCCGTGTTCGGGTTATATCTGCCGCCCGTGTTGAAATAGATGAAATAGCTGGGTCTCTCACCAAATCCACCCCAGACAATCATCTCACTGCCAGTCCAGACCGCCGTGTGGCGGGTCCGCGCATCCGGCGCATTGGTGACGCGCGTGGGTGCCCAACTGTTCGTGTAGGGATCATATTTTGCACCTGTTCTCAAGAACATGCCCGCGGAGTTAACACCGCCCCAGACAATCATCTCACTGCCAGTCCAGACTGCGGTGTGCTCGCTCCGCCCGACGGGCGCGTTAGTAGTGCTAGTGGCCCTCCAACTATTCGCGGCGGGATTGTATCTGCCGCCGGTGTTGCCGGCGTTTCCGCCCCAAACAATCATTTCGCTACCAGTCCAGACTGCCGTATGTCCTGATCGAGCAGATGGTGCATGGTACTGTGCTCGTTGCCGCCCAGTTGTCGATACTCGGGCGGTACCTTCCGCCGGTGTTGAAGCCGGTGCCATCATTAGATCCGCCCCAGACAATCATTTCACTACCAGTCCATACCGCTGTATGAAACGCTCGCGCAGCGGGGGCATGGGTGCTGCCCGTAGCTGTCCAGGTATCATCAGTGCATCCTCCCGCTTCGGAGATGGAGGGGAGGCTGTAATTGCTGGTAACAGCTACAACGTGCTCATACGGTTGGCTCGTTTGTTTTACCTGCTCACTAGCTGAATGCTCCAGCAAACGCTCAGCTAGCACTGGTCTCGCGAGACACTCCGCGACGACAAAAGGATCGTTGCCAAGCGCTTCAAATAGTTCGTGTAACACCTGAGGTTGTTTAGTGTGCTTTGCCATGCGCTCCATCTCAGCTTGTAACTGCTCGGCGGTAATCGGGCGCTGCCAGTAATCGTTGAGTGCTCGTGATTGGCGCAGATAGTCCTCGACTTCCCCCTCCAACTGCACCTGCGTCATCACCGCATCGAGAGATGGCTTGGGCCTCGCATTCTCCTTCGGCCAGAGACGGTGACGCCAGTAAACGTCTTCAATAGCTCGCTGATATTTTACGCGCTCCGCGAAGGTGAGCGTTTTAGCCTGGTTTGATGGCCTCATTACGTCATCACCAGTCTGAATCAAAAAGCGACTACTACGGATGCTGCCTGGCGGCGAAATAGCTAGAGGCGAGCTGGTCGTGGCACTGATTGCACGACTAGCTGTGTCGTTTACCAGACAAACGATGACGGCGACGAACGGAAGAAAAATCTTTTTCATGCGAAGGGGGTTAGAAGCTACTATCAATCCAAATCGTACACTTCCACCAGAGCGAGTCCGATGATAATGTTTTTACCGCGCACAATTGCCGTGTAATTGCCCGGTGGCAGGTCTGCGATAATCGCCGATTCCCTTCCGTCCGTTGGAGCGTAGCCGCTGCTCCGAATATCGCGCACCTGGTCGCTAGTAATGATCCCGCCGATTATAGTGGCCCGCCAGTTATCATTTGAAGCAATCAGAGCACCAGTGCGGTCATGCAGCTCCAGCGTCGGATCAGGCAACACATTGGGAACGCCATACTGGGTGAGCTCAGGGCCTATGGCGCGAATAATCACCCTTTTGGGTTGAGTCCCTTGAACGATGAAGCCGCCGATCATCACGTTATCGTCCGTCTGCACGAGAGCGCGCGTACTGATGTTGCCCAGAATTGAATTAGCGTCCGGGCTAAGATCGTAGAATTCTACTAAAGCAACTCCAGTCGTGTCGTCTACACCGCGCACGATCGCGGTGTAGGTACCCGGCGGCAGGTCAGCGATGATGGCTGATTCCCTTCCGTCTCCGGGCGCGTAACCGCTGTCGCGAATCTCGCCGACTTGATTACCGGTGATAATCCCACCGATTATCGTGGTCCGCCAGTTATCATTAGAGGCAATCAAGGCTCCAGTGCCATCGTGCAGCTCCAAGGTCGGATTAGCCAATGCGTTGGGAATACCATACCGAGTAAGCTCAGGACCTATGGCACGAATGATTACTCTTTTCGGTTGAATCCCTTGAACAATAAAGCCTCCGATCATCGCGTTGTCGCCCGTCTGAACGAAGGCGCGAGTACTGATGTTGCCTAACTGCGACTCAGGTAGAGGCGATACGTCATAGACACGCGTTCCCCTGAAATCGCCGAAAGTCTCAGTGTATCCAGCAAACAGATATCTGCCCGTAGAATCGACCGCTAACTTAGTTGCTACCTCCGGACCAGAGATGGTTCCCAACGAAAGAAACGTGTTTGCGTTGAAGACCTGTATGCCAGCGCCGAAATGAACCGAAGCATACACTGTCGAATCGTCTGGACCGAAGGCCAGTGCTTGGGGGTACGGCCCCGTAACGAAAGAACCCAACGAGGCGAAATCGGAGGTCCTAAACTTTACGATGTCGTAGAGATTCTGCCCCGCCCCCGTCGTATAGCAGATAAACCTGCCATTGTAACTCAGCGTCAGATCTTCGCCGTTCGACCCGCCCGTACCAAACAGCGTTTGTCGCACGAGAACAGGCGTCGTCCCTGAAACATTAATTTTGTACATGGTCGACGGCGAAAGGCCATAGTCGCCGTAATATAGCGTGTTTCGGTCAGGGCTAATTTCCAGAGAACCGCTGTAGATGAACACGCCACCACCATACCCGCTAATACTTGGCCCGGTCGAAGCACCCGTGGTCGCATCGATTTGGAAGATCTGATTTTGTCCTAGGACCCACAAGCGGTTTTGACTGCCTAAGACGACGTCCTGCGGGTGCTCAGGAAGAAGAAACGAATTTACGATAGTCCGAGTTCGGGTGTTAAAAACGACGACAAAGTTAGTTGTGCTGTTCGCGACGTACACCTTTGTACCGTCTGCCGATAAGGCCAGGTTACTCGGGCGCGAACCAACAAAGACGGTACTCGCCACGAACGTGTTTGTGTTGATAATCGCGATAGAATTCTGCGACGGAATCGTCGCATACATAATCGGCTGGGTAGGACTCATGGCGAATGACGACCCCGGAAAGTTGTATTCCGCAACGACATCCCCGAGAGAGGCATGGGCGCTATTTGTCACGACTAAGCCACTCACCCAGCAGATAAGGCCAAGAACCAGCCGTGTTGGAGAAAAGAGGACATTTTTTTTGGTTTTCATAAGCCGGCAATTGTAACGTCGCAGTGATCTAATAGGCGAAAGAAATGATGGCATAACTGCACCATAGAAATTCTGCTTAATGCAAGAAAAATCGCGCGCGACGTAAGCCGTTTGTATTAGACAGAATAGACGATTCTTCACAATTGACGCACCACAATCATGGGCTATTAACGCGGGATGGAACACCAACCGCCGCGGTCGGAGTACAAGAAAGTTTGGTCGGCGCTTTCGAACACCGAAGAGCAGGCAAAATTGCACGTCATCGGGGTCACGGAAGAAGCCGCCTTCCAAGCGACTGGCGAGGAAACGTTGGGTTTTCTTCAGAGCAGCGTCGGTATTGGGAAGAATGATGTGGTTCTTGAGATCGGCTGCGGAATCGGCCGGGTAGGCAAGATTGTGGCCCCGCTCTGCCGAAAATGGATCGGCTGCGATGTCGCCTCGAACATGCTCTCGCTGACCGCGGAACGGTTAAAGGATTTGTCGAATGTGGAGCTGGTAGAGATATCCGGTTACAATTTGAGCGGCGTTACGGATGCATCGGTGGACGTCGTCTATTGCACAGTCGTGTTCATGCACCTCGAATCCTGGGACCGACATAACTACATTGTGGAGGCGTTTCGCGTTTTACGACCCAACGGCCGAATTTACGTGGATAACATCAACCTCTGCTCCGAGGGCGGCTGGAAAGTTTTCGAAACGCATCGGGCCTTTTCACCCGCAATTCGTCCGCCGCATATGACGCAGAACTCCACGCCGCAGGAGATCGAGACCTATTTGAAGCGCGCAGGCTTCGATGATGTGCGGATCCGGACGGACGATGACTGGATCCGGGCTTCGGCGATTAAGCCTGGAGCGGTTGGGTGACGGGCCGGCCGTAAAGAACTTACCTATTTTCCCTGTAAAACGCAGCCCTCGGTTTTGCACCCTGATCTGAAAGACAGGTGGGCGTGGTCTGCGTTGCATACGCTAACCTGACGGTTAGTTGTTCTTCAAGCTTAGTGGTGACGAGGCGTTTTCGGGGCGTACACTCTTGCGAGATCTTGGCACAATCTCACTTTATCTCTAAAGTCTCAGCCGCGATGACTTCGCTGTTTTACGGAGCGCAAAACTTTGAGCCGAGATTTTTTACGGGCGGTCCGACACGATTCCATCTCCCGTTTCTTTTTGATGTCGTTTTGCACGAAAGACCGACCCTGATTGTCACGCTCGGTCTCGGTGACGCACAGGCGCACCTTGCTTTTTGTCAGGCCGTAGCTGAGCAGAATCTGTCGTCAAGTTGTGTTGCTGTGCGCCGGTCACAAGCGCACGAAGCGGCGACGGACGATCCGGCATGGAAGCTCGCTCAGGAAGCATCTGCAAAACATTTTGCCACTCTATCGCAGCTTCTGGATGCCGACGCGGTGAAGGTGGCAGCCGATTTCGCGGATGGTTCGGTCGACATCTTACTGATTGATGATGTCGATTCCGGTCAAACCGTGCAGCAGGAGCTAAGGGTCTGGCGCCCGAAATTGTCAATTAATGCGTTGGTGTTACTGCACGGAACCAGCCTTGATCGAAAAGACAGCCCGCGCAATGCGTGGTTAGATTTTATCAAAGGAAAGGCCGCGGCGTATTTCCAGGAAGGAATCGGTCTTGGCGTTGCAACAGAAGTGGCTGCCTCCAAGGCATCACCGTTTCGAACAACACTCTTCGATGCGACAACGATTCTAGCCCAGGGATACCAGGTGATTGCCGAGTCAATCAGGGCGCGCGCGCAAACACAACGGGCCGAATCCCGGGCCCGCTTCTTCGAAGCACGCCAGACTTTGTTCGAGACGATTGCTGAGGATCGGACCAAAGCGCAAAACGTGATTGAGTACCAGGAGCGCTGCATTGCTGACTTCAACCGAAAGTTTGAGGACATTGATGCTGACCGCGCCAAAGCACAGGAGTTACTTGGCGAACCGATGGGAACGATCGCTGAGCTGGCCAAACGTTTTTCAATCGTCAGCCGCGATCGCTCCGATGCGCAACTGGTCATGGACGAACAATTCGCGCAGATACAAAAGATGCATGCCAAGCTGACGGAGCAAAAGCAGGCGCTCACCGCCGCGAAGTCGGCTTGCCGAAATAAAGGTCGATGCTTTGTGGTGCCGAAAGGACCTAAAACGCGCAGGTCAGTCGGAGAACGGCTCGCGCGCGAATTCGCGAGAATTCCGCGAAAACTAGGCCGAATATTTTGGGTTCAGCCGGTCCCGCCAAAAGAAAAAATTGCGCGAAGCCCCCTGGAAAAAGATTACGCAAAATGGGTGAGGGAACATGAACCGAGTGCTGGCGATTTGGAAAAGCAACGGACCGAATCAAGTGCATGGGATCGACGCCCGAAAATTTCTTTGCTGATCCCATTGCTCGACACGCCCGCTAATTTTCTCGACGAACTCTTCAGTTCGATCCTGTCACAGACGTACGACAACTGGGAAGCGTGCGTCGTGGATGCTGGGTCCGCGAACCGGGAAACGATCGAATCGCTGCGGCGTTGGACGAAAACCGACAAACGTATTCGCGTCCAGCGAGTTGAGGTAAATCTCGGCATTTCCGGGAACACAAACCAGGCTTTGCGGGCTGCAACCGGCGATTTCATTGCGCTCGTTGATCATGATGACGTGCTGGCGCCCTTCGCCCTCTATGAATTAGCCAATGCGATTCGCAACAGGCCTGCGGCCGACATTTTTTACAGTGACGAAGATCGTCTGCTCGAATCGGACGAACGGGCGAACCCATTCTTCAAACCGGAATGGAGTCCCGAGTTGCTTTACTCCTTCATGTATATCGGACATCTGAGCGCCTACAGGCGCGAGCTTGCCCTTGCGCTCGGCGGTTTTCGCCGGCAATTCGACCTGTCTCAAGATTACGATTTCGCCTTGCGCGCCAGCGAGCAGGCGCGAGAAATCGTGCACATCCCGCACGTTCTCTATCATTGGCGAGAGCACGCGGCCTCTGGCGCGAGCGGCGGAAAACCTCAAGCCCGAAAAACCAACATTGCCGCTTTGGTTGATGCGGTAAAACGGCGCGGTTTGGATGCAGAAGTTTTAGAATATCCGACGGCCAATCGCGTGCGCATGCACCTGCAACAAGCATTGCGTGTTTCGGTGATCATCCCGACGGATTCATCCGCGCGTGCGGAGAAATGCGCACGCGATTTACCAACCGTGACCGACTACCCGAACGCTGAGTTTATCATCGTGACCAGCACCGAATTGATCGAGAAGCTTCGCATTTCGGCCGAACCCATTAGCAATCATGTTCGGTTCGTCGCCTTCGATGGTCCCTTCAATTTTTCCGCAAAATGCAACGCCGGGGCCCAAGCAGCGAGCGGGGAACGCCTCATTTTCCTCAACGACGACATCGAAGCGGGACAAGGCGACTGGATTGAGAATCTCATCGAGCCACTGGAAAACCCGAAAGTCGGGGCAGTCGCACCGAAACTACTTTATTCAACGGGGCGAATTCAACACGCGGGGTTGGTCACTGGTGTACGCGGATTGGTGGGAACAGCTCTGCATCAATGGCCGGGCGATTCGGTGGATTACACCAATTTCGCGCAATCCATGCGCACGGTTTCGGCGTTGTCGGCGGCGTGTCTCGCCATGCGGCGAGAGGATTTCTTCGCCGTGGGAGGATTTGATGAGATAAACACCCCGATAGCGCACTCCGACCTCGATCTTTGTTTCAAAGTTCGCGAAGCTGGCATGCGCTGCCTCTATACACCCTTCGCGACGTTAACTCACCATGGGCACGCCTCGATCGGTCAGGTAGAGCAAACCGCGAAGGAGCAGATCGTCGATAAAGCTTCTATTTTCCTTCTGCAACGCTGGGGGGCGTTTACCTGTCACGATCCTTATTTCACGAAGAACATGCGGGAGTGGCTATACCGCGATTCGCGCGAACCAATGCAAATGTTCGCACGCACCAATTCCACTCACAATAATTCAGGGCGAAATTTATTGCTGATTTCGCACGACCTGAGCTTAAGCGGCGCGCCGATCATTATGTCGCACCTCGCGAAATGGTGCAGAGAACACGGAACGTTTGTAGTCATAATGTCCCCAGAAGACGGACCATTGCGCGAAGCCTTTGTTCAGGCGGATATCCCGGTAATCATTGATTCGCTTTTGGCGACGGGCTACGAAGCATTCACGAAGTTTGGTCGGGGGATGTCAGTTCGAAGTCATAAATCATTCACCAGATTCGCGCGCGCTTTTGATTGCGTCATTGCCAGCACCATCTTTGCGGCGCCTCTGATTCGCGACGCACGCACCGAAGGAATTCCGCACATCTGGTGGATCCACGAAGCTTTGGCTGGCGATCATTATCTCAGGAAATACGCGGTCCTCCCTGGCGTGCTGGGAGTCGCCGAGAGGATAATCACGCCCGATAAATGCAGCCGGCGCGTGTACCAGCCTTTTGCCAGGCGTCCCATTCGCGTAATCCCTTACGGAATCCCTGACATTGCGCACGGGCAGACCAGCTACCGAGAACGACCGGCTGAGCCTCTGCGCTTTCTGTTGCTTGGCACGATCGAGCATCGGAAAGGGCAGCCAACTTTGTTGGAAGCGCTTGGTCAACTTCCCCCGGATGTGCTGGATCGTAGTGAGTTTCTCATCGTCGGTCGACCGCACGATGAGAAGCTCGCCGCGCAAGTGAGAGCCGCTGCTGAAAAGTCAGCTCACCTTCAGTATCGCGAGACAGTCGGACATCAGGACGCGCTGGCTCTTATTCGAGAAACAGACGTAATGCTTTGCACGTCGTCCGATGAAACTGGGCCATTGATATTGATTGAAGCACTGGCCTTGGGCAAACCTGTTCTCAGCACAAAAGTAGGAGTGGTTGGGGAGAACCTGATTACGGACGAAGATGCATTGTTTGTAGAACCAGGCGACGCGATTGCTCTTGCCGGAGCCATCCAGCGGCTGGTTCAGGAGCCGCACCTGCTGCGAAACCTGGCGACAAATGCGCGCAAAGCCTATGAGCGATATTTTGGTCTTGAGCGTTTCGGAAACGAGTTTCTCGGAGCCGTGGAAGAGGCGATTCAAAATCAAAGCTCGTTGCGCGAAGAACAACTTCCGATCTCATGGTGATCCCGGTGCTAATCGAGCGAACTACCTCTACGGACAACCGGAAAAACAACTGCAGAACCCTGCATGTCATCAGTGGCGCAACCGGGCCATCGTAGAATCCAATGGCGGGCGACCACTCCTACGCTGTATGGGTCAGGGAATTCGACACTGTCGGCACACGCGAGCGTATCGTTCTCCGCCGGGATCTGCGGACCTTCCGTCGCCATCCTCTCATCTCGATTGTCATGCCGGTTTACAATCCCGAACTCGTTTACCTTTCCGCGGCGATAAATTCGGTTCGCGCGCAGATTTACGAGAACTGGGAGCTGTGCATAGCCGACGATGCGTCCACCGATGCAATGGTGGCGCCAACCTTAAAAAATTACGCGGCTGCCGATTCGCGGATTAAGCTGAGATTTCGCGAGCACAATGGCCACATCGCGGCATGCTCAAATTCTGCGTTACAACTTGCCAACGGCGAGTGGGTCGCGTTGCTTGACCAGGATGATCTGCTGCCAGAACACGCCCTGGCAGTCGTTGCCGCAACGATTCGAGATCATCCAGAGGCGGGTCTCATCTACTCTGACGAGGATAAGATTGACCAATCGGGGGCGCGTTGCTCGCCATTTTTTAAGCCGGACTGGAATCCCGAACTTCTGTTAGGGCAAAATTATATCAGTCACTTAGGCGTTTATCGGCGCGCGCTTCTGATGGAGGTCGGAGGTTTTCGGGAAGGTTATGAAGGATCACAGGATCACGATCTGGCCCTGCGCTGTGTTGAAAGGCTGCAACCCGCCCAGATCAGGCATATTCCGCGGGTACTTTATCACTGGCGAATGGTCGAGGGCAGCGCCGCGGCGGCCGGCGAGGCAAAGCCGGACGCGCAAGAGGCAGCGCGGCGGGCGATCGCTGATCATTTACAACGAGCAAACATCCCCGGCACAGTAATGCCCTGTCCCGAGAACCCTTACTGGTATCGCGTCGTCAATCATTTGCCTTCGCCGGCGCCCCTCGTCTCCGTCATCATCCCGACGCGCGATCAAGTGGAGCTTTTGCAAAGATGTCTCACCAGCCTTCGCAACACAGACTACGATCCAATCGAAATTGTGATTGTTGATAACGGATCGAGGGAGCCGGAAACGCACGCATTATTTCAAGATTTGTCTAAGAACACGAGCGTTCAAATTGTCACTGACACTGACGAATTCAATTTCAGCCGTCTAATTAATCAAGGTGCCCGCGCGGCGCGAGGCGAAATTTTGGCGTTAATGAATAACGATGTTGAAACCGAGAAAACAGGCTGGTTACGCGAGATGGTCAGTCATGCTATTAGATCGGAAGTGGGCGCGGTCGGGGCGCGGTTGTGGTATCCGGACGGAAGATTACAGCATGCCGGGTACTGCTTGGGCTGCATGGACTGGCAAGCCACGCCTTCCAGCATTTTCCTGCGCAACCGATTTCGCCGATGAACCGAACCTTCGTCTTATCGCAAAATTATTCCGCCGTGACAGCTGCATGCATGACTGCGGAAAACCGTCTTCGATGAGCTAGGTGGCTTTGATGAGAACCTGCCTAACAACTTTAACGACGTGGACTTTTGTCTTCGGCTACACGAGCGCGGCTGGCAGGTTATTTGGACTCCTTATGCTGATTTAATTCATCGTGAATCTGCATCGCGCGGACATATGTCTGGCCCTGTAGAGCGCGCACAATTATCGCGCGAGGTAGCTTACATGCAGGAAAAATGGGGCGAACGACTCCAGAGGGATCCCTTTTATAACCCAAACTTGTCACACTCGATCGGCTTTACTCTCGCCTGGCCACCGCGCATTCCACGGTTGCGCGATAGCTTGAAATCGCCGGCAGAACAAGTTTTTACCGGCTCTCTTTGAGCAACACTTACAGGTTTCAGGCGCGATCGACTTCCTGCTTGCAACCAGACCACCAACCTCCTAGCCTCGGCGGCAACCAAGCCTTCGTGGAGATTCACAGTTTAGCGTTGAGAACCCTCGGAATTTTTCCCGGAATTGAGTTTGCATTCTGCAAACAAAAACTCCGGGAAAACACAAACCTCATATGAAAACGAAAAGCAACCCCCGCGGTCCCAATTTTGGGATCATCGCCGCCACTCTGCTTTGCTCTTTTACGATGGTCGCCGTTTGCGTCTCTGGCACAGCAGCGAGTTTTTCGGGTCAAGCCAGAACGCTGACTTTCGTCGAGCGCGTTGGGTATCAACGCGCGATCGAAGAAGTTTACTGGCGTCATCGGATCTGGCCGACAGCGGGCCCGGAGCCAAGCCGGTCGCTTAAAACCGTGATGTCTCAGGCGCAGCTGGAAAAGAAAGTCACAGACTACCTGCGAAAATCGCAAGCGCTGGAGGATTACTGGCACCGGCCGATTACTGGCGAGCAATTGCAGGCTGAAATGGATCGCATGGCAGAGCATACCAAAGCAGCCCGAGGTATTGCGTGAGCTCTTCGCAGCCCTCAGCAACGATCCTTTTGTTATTGCTGAGTGCTTGGCGAGGCCAGCGCTAGCTCAGCGATTGCTGACAAACTGGTATGCCTACGACCAAAGAATTCACGGCAACCTGAAGCAGCGCGCGCAGGACGATCTGCTGGACACTCGACCATCGAGCAAATAAACAGCAGCACGCACAGCGAAATTGAATTCGTTAAAAGCGATCGACGCGAGATGGACCAAGCGCGCGATGCAAAAACGATGAAGCTTAGCAGCCACGAATGGGAGGACACTATTCAGCATTTAGCTGGAGCATTCAATGAAGCGGATGTGCGGGAACCTGAGGGCTTGTCGCAACGACACGTCACTGCTTTACAACGCGCCGAGATCACAGCGGATCCTAAAAACATTCGCTGCTACAATAGGTTACCGGTAGGAAAACCAAGTCCGTTGCAGGAAAGCGAGACGTGCTACTATGCAACGAAAGTCCTAACCAAAGGAAGTGACCATTTGAGGCTGGCTACAGTTGCGTGGCAGAAAGAACCATTGGAGTCGTGGCTGGCCAGAGCGGAAAACCAAGTGGCTACTCCAATATCGGCGCCGGCCACTGGCTATACGCTGCCTGCAGTAGCAACGGGCTGCACTGAGAATACATGGACACCGACATCTGGCCCTCCCGATGGGCGAGTGGGTCACACAGCGGTGTGGACCGGCAGTGAAATGATCATCTGGGGTGGGTTTAGCTATCTATTCCCTTACACTCATTTCAATACCGGCGGCAGATATAATCCCAGCACCGACAACTGGACGATCACTAACACTGCCAACGCCCCAGCCGGCCGTGAGGGACACACAGCGGTGTGGACCGGAAGCGAAATGATCGTCTGGGGCGGTTCTAATGGGTTCAGCAGTTTAAGGACCGGAGGAAGGTATAATCCTGGTGCGGACAGCTGGATGCCTACCAGCACGACTAACGCACCCGGTGTTCGAATGGGGCACACTGCAGTGTGGACTGGCGTTCAGATGATTGTGTGGGGCGGATCGAACAACAGCTCCTACCTGGACACCGGTGGACAATACAATCCTAACACAAACAGTTGGACTACGACGAGCACCGCCAACGCTCCCGCGGCTCGTTACGGTCACACAGCGGTATGGACCGGAAATCGAATGATTGTGTGGGGCGGCATTGATGAGGTCAGTAATTACTCGAACACCGGTAGCGTATACAATCCGACTGGAAACAATTGGACAGCTATCACGACTACCAACGCACCGATTGGTCGGATCCATCATACGGCAGTGTGGACAGGCACCGCAATGATCATTTGGGGGGGTGATAGCGGCGGAACTTCTTTTAGGACCGGCGGAAAATACTTTCCCAGCACGAATACATGGGCAGCGACCACGACCATCAATGCGCCGCAAGCTCGGTCGAATCACACGGCAATCTGGACCGGGCACGAAATGATCCTCTGGGGCGGGTCTGGTGGAGGCAGTGATTTAAATACGGGCGGCAGCTATAATCCCGGCGCGAACAGTTGGACAACTACCAGCACCACCAATGCGCCCATAAGCCGAACCGGGCATACTGCGGTTTGGAGTGGAAGCGAAATAATCATCTGGGGTGGTCAACACGGTAGCTACTTGAACACAGGCGGAAGGTACAATCCTATGAATGACACCTGGACGCCTACTGCCGAAACACCAACTCCGCGGAGATCTGATGTGGCAGTGTGGACTGGTAGTGAGATGATTATCTGGGGCGGAACTGTTCCATTTTATATCGACCCAGTTCGGTATTCGAATACTGGCGGGAAATACAGGCCGAGCACAGATAGCTGGACAGCTACCACGACCGTACATGCCCCTGCAGCACGAGAGGGTCCCACCGCAGTATGGACAGGGTTTGAAATGATAGTGTGGGGAGGGTATTTCTACGACACAAGTGATCACTATTGGAACACAGGCGGAAGATACAATCCGGACACCGATCATTGGCTGCCTACCAGCACTACCGATGCGCCGATTGGCCGCGCTTCGCAAACAGCAGTATGGACCGGGGTGGAAATGGTTGTCTGGGGCGGATACTTCTACGATGGCAACGATCACTACTTAAACACAGGCGGAAAATACAATCCTGAAACAAACCGCTGGACAGCGATCGGCATAACAAATGCGCCCGTCGCACGAGCTTCGCACGGCGCAGTTTGGACCGGCAGGGAAATGATTGTTTGGGGCGGAAGTGCGGCCGGTGGCTACCTGAATACAGGTGGTAGATACAATCCTACCACCGATATCTGGGCAGCAACCAGCACAGCCAATGCACCTTCCAGTCGAACCGTTAACGGCCCAGTATGGACCGGCAGCGAAATGATCATATGGGGCGGGTATTTCTTTGATGGTAGCGATCACTACTTAAACACAGGCGGCAGATACAATCCGGATACCAATACTTGGACAGCAACCAGCACTGTTAATGCGCCGAGTGCCCGAAGTATTCACACTGCTGTATGGACCGGCAGTGAAATGATCGTCTGGGGCGGTGAGGCGGGGTTAGATTTGGGATATTATTTCGCTACTGGTGGGCATTACACTCCCCATACAGACACTTGGACTGCTACCAGCATTGCGAAGGCACCTGAAGGTCGATATGCCCACAAAGCTGTATGGACGGGCAATGAAATGATCGTCTGGGGCGGAGTGACTTTATCCCCATACTTTTACTAACACGGGCGGGCGATACTGCGTATCCGCTTCTTCATCGCAGCTTGGCAACATTAGTACACGCTCCTTTGTCCAAACGGGCAACAACGTGATGATCGGCGGGTTCATTGTTCAAGGGGCACAAACAAAGAAGCTGATTGTTCGCGCGATTGGTCCTGAGCTCACCCGTACGGTGTTCCCAACGCACTGGCTAACACGATCTTGGAGCTCCACGATCGCACGGGAGCGTTGATTGCCTCTAATGATAACTGGCAGACGACCATCATCAGCGGGATTATCATTCGTAATCAAGTCGGCGAGATCCGCGACAGCGGGCACGCCCCAACTGACGGAAGGGAATCGGCCATCATCGCAGAGCTGCCCCGGTGAATTACACGCGATCGTGAGAGGCGTAAATGATACCAGCGGAGTTGGTCTCGTGGAAGTATACGATCTTAGCGCTGATAATAGCTTCAATTCTTGGCAATATCGTACACGGAGCTTTGTGCAAACGGCTGATAACGTGATGATTGGCGGCTTCATTGTTCAAGGAACGGGCGCAAAGAGGGTGATTATCCGGGCCATCGGCCCGGAGCTCACACAATATGGAGTTCCCGATGCATTAGCTAACCCGAGATTGGAACTGCACAACGGCACCGGAGCTTTGATCGGCTGGAATGATGACTGGCAGCATACGATAATAGGCGGTGTCATCACGACCGGCCAGGTCGCCGCTATTGAAGCCAGCGGGCATGCTCCGGCTGACCCATCCGAGTCGGCGATCATTGCGGAGCTGCGCCGGCAACGATACGGCGATCGTGCGAGGAGTGAACAACACCACGGGTGTTGCTCTGGTGGAAGTATACGACTGGACTAGTAGAAAAGTTCCGACGCTTGAGATTGATGACTCTAAGATTTTGATACTCCTACGATGAACAAACTTCTTCTGCCGTTGATTACGTTCTTTATGGACGACGATCTCAAGTTTCGTCGATGCATAGTGCGTTCGTTTCTGGCCACGTAAGCAGCATCGTATTTTTGGGCGCTGCCACGCGCAAGCTGCTACTCTTACTGTAACAGCTTGGGCGACAGCGGAGCCGGACTCTGCGTCAGGCGATCCTTGATGCTTCCCCTTCGGGTGGCGATACGATTAATTTCGCTGTCAGCGGCGTCATCACGTTGACGAGCGGCGAGCTAGCGATTGTTAAGAATCTGACGATTAATGGTACCGCTGCGAATGTGTTGACGTGCGCCGCAGCTCTGCTGGCGGCGCACCGGAGTTTCGTATCTTTTTTATCGGCAACAGCGCGAACGTCACGATTTCCAATCTAACGCATCCGCAATGGGCGCGAGCTATAACAGCGGCGTGTATCTATAACGAGGGCGCGACGCTGACTGTGAATAACTGTGTTTTGACGGCCAATTCTGGTGGTGGTTATGGTGGCGGCGGTATCATGAACGACGGTTCGAACGCTAACGCAAGGCTGATGGTGAACAACTGCGTCTTTGACGGCAACTCCGCTGACTCCATGGCCGGTGGCATCCTTAACTTCTCGACTAGAGGCACGGCGAACCTGACGGTGAGCAATTGCATCTGTAGCAACAATTCAGCTTTCGACGGTGGCGCGATCGTCAATTATGCCCCCGGTGGAATCGCAACGTCGGTCGTGAGTAATACCACGTTGACCGGTAACTCGGCTATCGAGCAGGCAGGCCGCGCCGGCGCTATCCATAATGATGCGGGATCCGTTGGAGGCAGGGCAATGATGACAGTGCGTAACTGCACGCTTAGCAACAACTCCACGGACTACGCCGGCGGGGGCATCTACAACAGCGCCGGTAACCTACAGGTTAGCAATTGCACCTTCAGCGGCAATTCTGCGAACGGAAACGGTGGTGGCATCTACACCGAATACGATCAGGCGGCAGTCCGCATTATCAATTGCACCTTCAGCGGCAACTCCGCGGGGTACGGCGGCAGCATCTACTGCCAAGGCGATACAACCGTGACCGTTGGTAATACAATTTTCAAGAGCGGCGCGTCTGGTGAAAATATTTACAATGCGGCGCACTTTGTTTCGGCCGGCCACAACCTGAGCAACGATGCAGCCGGTGGTGACAACAGCCATGGTCCCGGGGGGCTTCTGAATCAGCCCGGCGACATTCGCAATACGGATCCGCACCTTGGCCCCTAACCGATAACGGCGGCCTCACCCAGACAATGGCGCTACTTCCGAACAGTCCAGCAATCGACGCGGGTAACGATGCGACTGCGCCACCTGGTGATCAGCGTGGCTATTTGCGCAATGGTACGAGCGACATCGGCGCCTTTGAGTTTGGCGGGATTATTCCAGCGACACTGGGTAACATCTCCACGCGAGCGTTTGTCCAGACGGGCGATAATGTGATGATTGGCGGGTTCATCGTTCAAGGAACCGGGCCAAAGAGAGTCATTATTCGTGCCATTGGTCCCGAGTTGACCCAGTATGGCGTTCCCAATGCATTGGCTAATCCAACATTGGAGCTACACGACGGCAGTGGGGTTTTGATTGCCTCCAACGACAACTGGCGGACTACCGTCATCGGCGGAATTATCACCAGTAATCAAGTCGGTGAGATTCGCGACAGCGGGCACGCCCCAACTGACGGAAGGGAATCCGCCATCATCGCAGACCTGGCTCCCGGTAACTACACTGCGATCGTAAGAGGCGTAAATGATACCAGCGGAGTCGGTCTCGTCGAAGTATACGATCTTAGCTCCGATAATAGTTCAATTCTTGGCAATATCAGTACACGGAGCTTCGTGCAGACCGGCTGACAACGTGATGATTGGCGGGTTTATCGTTCAAGGAATGGGCGCAAAGAGGGTGATTATTCGGGCCATCGGCCCCGAGCTCACTCAATATGGAGTTCCCGACGCACTGGCTAACCCGAGATTGGAACTCCACAACGGCACTGGAGCATTGATTGGCTCTAACGATGACTGGCAGCAGACGATCATAGGCGGTGTCATCACGGCCGGCCAGGTCGCCGCTATTCAAGGCAGCGGGCATGCTCCAGCCAACCCATCCGAGTCGGCGATCATTGCCGAGCTACGGCCTGGCAACTACACGGCGATCGTGCGCGGCGTGAACAACACCACGGGGGTTGCTCTGGTAGAGGTATACGATCTGGACTAGTAGAAAGTTCCGACGCTTAAGACCGGTCACTCTAAAAGCTTTCCGAGTCCTTAACAGCCGTTTCTAGCAGTTGCATCCGAATGTTTGCGCAAATGCGGTTTTTTGCTTGTAATCATCCGGCTATCTTTGATGATTCCCGCAGAAAAAATGGTCGCTGCCCCTTGGAGATCGAACCTTTCAAAGGTTCCAAACTGCACCAAGCAACCCAACTATTTGCGAGAAGCTTTCTCCGAGGATAACATTTGAAAACAAAAAGAGAAATTAGCGCCTATATTCGCCCGATGGCGGCATGCGCCGTGCTTCTTTCGCTCGTCATCGCCGGTTTAACTTCTGCTTTTAATTTGCCGAATATATCTGGGGCTTCATCCTGGCCTTTGAAAGCTTCCGACACGGGAATGGAAGCTGCAAAGCAAGGCAGAACCCTCACTTTCGCCAAGCGGGTCGCCTATCAAAGAGCGATCGAAGAAGTTTACTGGCACCACCGCATCTGGCCCAAAGAGAATGCCAGGCCGAGACCGTTGCTCGACGAGGTAGTCTCGCAAGCGGAGATTGAGAAGAAGGTCGAAAATTATCTGCGCGATTCGCAGGTTCTTACTGATGATTGGCACCAACCCCTCACTGTTGCGGAGTTACAGGCTGAAATGAACCGCATGGCCCAACACACCGAGCAACCAGAGGTGTTGCGCGAAGTATTCGCCGCTCTCGACAACGACCCTTTTATCGTCGCGGAGTGTCTGGCAAGGCCAATGCTGGCTGAACGCTCGCTGATGAATTCGCACTCAGCCGATCGAACGATTTACGGAGAGTTCACAGCCGGCGCCAGACCTGACAAGAAACTGCAAACTGCGACGGCAACGGCCAGCGGAAACTACATATTACCAAACATCTCCGGTGTAGCTACCTGCACCAATAATAGCTGGACAGCCACCAACATCACCAACGCGCCTACCGCCAGGACCAATCATACCGCAGTGTGGACCGGCACCGAGATGATCGTCTGGGGCGGCTTCAGCGGCAATCAGAGTTTCAACACGGGCGCCAGATACAATCCGAGCACCGATACTTGGCGAAGCACAAGTTCCCCGGGCATACGCACGGGGGGTACCGCAGTGTGGACCGGCACTGAAATGATAGTCTGGGGTGGAGACGGCGGGGCGAAATACAATCCGGTTACGAACACTTGGATGGTTACCAGCAGGACCAACGCGCCTAGTTACCGGAACGCCCACACCGCCATCTGGACGGGCGGCGAAATGATTGTTTGGGGCGGTGTTGATCCCTTCGGCTTTGTGTTGAACACCGGTGGAAAATACAATCCGTACACGAATAGTTGGACAGCCACGAGTACCACGAATGCACCCGAAGCGCGATACCACCACACCGCAATCTGGACTGGCAGTGAGATGATCGTCTGGGGTGGAACGGATGTCGGCCAACCTGGCACTGCCCCCCGCTTTTTTGGGAATGGTCGCAGTTACAATCCCAACGCTGACACGTGGACGAGTATCAGCATTAATAATGCGCCGGTTGGCCGGGAGAATCACACCGCGATCTGGACAGGCAGCGAAATGATTGTTTGGGGTGGGAACAGAAATTCCCTCCCATTCAACACTGGTGCAAAATACAATCCCGCCACGAACAGCTGGACAGCGACGAATGCTTCCAGCGCGCCTATCGCCCGGACTTTTCATACCGCAACTTGGTCCGGTAGTGAAATGATTGTTTGGGGTGGATTTGCTGGGCCAACAGCTACGAACACCGGTGGAAGATACAATCCCATTCTTAACAACTGGGTGGCCACCAGCACGACCGGCGCGCCCTCCGCTCGAGCCGAGCACACGGCGATCTGGACCGGCAGTCAACTGATTATCTGGGGCGGAGAGGAAACATTCCCCAATGGTCTAAGTACTGGCGGGAGGTACTGCGCGGAGTCCCTTGCATCGCAACTGAGTAACATTAGTACACGCTCCTTTGTCCAAACGGGCAACAACGTGATGATCGGCGGGTTCATTGTTCAAGGGGCACAAACAAAGAGGCTGATTGTTCGCGCGATTGGTCCTGAGCTTCACCCAGTACGGTGTTCCCAACGCACTGGCTAACACGACCTTGGAGCTCCACGATCGCACGGGAGCGTTGATTGCCTCTAATGATAACTGGCAGACGACCATCATCAGCGGGATTATCATTAGTAATCAAGTCGGCGAGATCCGCGACAGCGGGCACGCCCCGACTGACGGAAGGGAATCCGCCATCATCGCAGACCTGGCTCCCGGTAACTACACTGCGATCGTAAGAGGCGTAAATGATACCAGCGGAGTCGGTCTCGTCGAAGTATACGATCTTAGCTCCGATAATAGTTCAATTCTTGGCAATATCAGTACACGGAGCTTCGTGCAGACCGGCGACAACGTGATGATTGGCGGGTTTATCGTTCAAGGAACGGGCGCAAAGAGGGTGATTATTCGGGCCATCGGCCCGGAGCTCACTCAGTATGGAGTTCCCGACGCACTGGCTAACCCGAGATTGGAACTGCACAACGGCACCGGAGCATTGATTGGCTCTAACGATGACTGGCAGCATACGATCATAGGCGGTGTCATCACGGCCGGCCAGGTCGCCGCTATTCAAGCCAGCGGGCATGCTCCGGCTGACCCATCCGAGTCGGCGATTATTGCGGAGCTGCAACCCGGCAACTACACCGCGATCGTTCGCGGCGTGAACAACACCACGGGTGTCGGTCTGGTGGAGGTATACGATCTGCAATAATATCGCGTTTTGAAAGCCAACTAAGCGGAGCCGATGGCTCGGCAGATTTTTCAAGGCACTGCCGATGTTCCGGGCGATCGATATTAACAGCATTTCAGCTGCCTAACGAGAAGTCCGCCCGTTCCCGGGAAAGATTCGGATTGTAATACGGATCGCGCTGTAAAATGTCTGACCAGCGCTTGCGAATGATCGCTTCGTCGCGCGGCTCGATTTTTTCGTCACGCGGTTCATGTTGATAAAGTTTGGCAAACGGAGTGTAAACAATCAGATAACCCGCACGGCGGATTTTGAGGCAAAGATCCAGAGCGCCAAAGGATTCCGATAGATCTTCGTCAAACCCGCCGACTTCCTGGAACACTTCGCGACGGGTCAAAAGGCACGCACCGGAGACTGCGCTGTAGTTGCGGGTCATCTGCAGTTGGCGGTTTACCCCTGGATGCTCCCCTGGGAGGCCGCGAAAAGCCGCCTGGGCGATTCCCTCGACGCCAAGAACAATTCCTGCATGCTGGATGGTACCGTCTGGATTCAGCAGTCGCGCGCCGACCGCACCAACTTCGCGCCGCTGGACATGCTCAGCCATCATCGTAAGCCATCCGGGATCGATTACTTCCATGCTATCATCGAGAAAAAGAAGCCATGAAGCGTCCGTTTGCTGGACTGCATAATTTTTAGCTGCGCAACTATTTGCCGCGCCGGAGAAAGACAGCAAACGATATGGAAAACGCGAAAAATACGGCGCCGTGTTTCGAGGTTTATCGTCTTTCTGGATGATATCGATTTCGTAATTGGGATAGCTTGTTTTGGCGGTCAGACTTTCGATGCATCGCTCGAGTGGTTCCCGACCATGGCAGTTCCCAATGATGATTGAAATTTTCACGGGTTCTATCAGTTCGCGTCTGACACAGAATGCGTGGGTCCGCCAGTGCACAGCAACATGGGCGGACTCGCCGCGGCGTTTCAGGTGATCTTCAATGGCAAGACGGGACGCCTCAAGCTGATTGGGTTTTTGCCGGACGTTGCCTGCACTGGAGTGTTGGCTGCGCCGCCAGTGATACAAAACGCGCGGAATATGCGCGATGCGATTTGTGCGCTCGATGACGCGCAACAGAAGATCGTAATCCTGCGAACCATCAAATTTTGATCGAAACTCCCCGACGTCTCGCGCAAGTTCCCGGCGCAAAAAAATCATGTGACACAGATAGTTCGAAGACAAAAAGAAGTCCGGTGACCAGTCCGGCTTCAGAATAGGTAAATCGAAACCCTGCTCGGTGATTTTGTCTTCGTCGGAGTAGATCAGATCGATTTCGGAATTTTCTTGAAGCAACCCGACATTTTGGAAAAGCGCATCCGGCTCCAGCACGTCATCGTGATCGAGAAAAGCGACCCACTCGCCACGGGCGAGCGCAAGTCCCTGATTCGACGCGGCGGAAATGCCCTGGTGTTTTTCAAGTTTTGCCAGAGTGATACGGCGGTCGCGGGCAGCCAACGCAGGCAAAGCATGAAGCAGGTCGGAGGCGCTCGAGCCGTCATCGATCAAAACTAACTCCCAGTTTTCATACGCCTGCGCGAGCACTGATTCCAACGCTTCGAGCAGCCATGGAACCGGAGTATTGAATACAGGGGTGATAATGCTAACCAGCGGCTGTAAAGCGAACGAGCGCGCTTCATCACGCATCCGCTGCAGGTCTTGCCCGTTCGCGCGATGTCGCACAAACCACTTCCCGTAATCTGTTGTTACGGTCGCTTCTCTGGGCTTTCGCGGTTTGTGAAATTTCTTCCACATTGTCGTCGCCAGCTTTTCTGGAAGGCGATACGGCGCGAGCAATATTTGACCCACTCTGCGCTCCGCGGACTTGCGCAGAAATCGTCTCTCCTCTTTCAGCAACTTCAGTTCGCGCCGGTATTGTTTGAGTTTGAGTAATTTTTCCTCGAGCGCGGCGATATGGCGATGAGCTCCTTCCAATTCGGAGCCGCGGATTTCAAGTGTTCGCCGCAGTGTGCCAAGATGCCTGTTGAATCTGGCAAAAGCCGTTTCAACGGCGGGCACGAGTTCGCCGGTTGCATTTCCCGGCGACCGGCGCAGGCACAATGCAGCCGGATTCAGCTCGAGTACATCGCACTCGTAATCGGGCACAAATCCAAAGCGGCTGAAACTTTTCACTAACCCCGGACGCCTTTTGGCAGCGTCAGCACCGGCCCCTGGGATCAGAACAATGCTATCGGCACAACGTGAGAGCTCTTCGGCAATGCGCTCATCATCATTCTGCCCGGAAGTGTAGAACCAAACCGCGGTTTCAAAGCGGGAGTCGACTGCAGGATGACTCAGTTTCAGAAACGAACTCATAACTTGAGCACGCCACCGCTTCTCTCTTCGCTTCAGCAAAATTGCGCTCTAGTTCCTGGACGTCCCCGCCGATTATGAGAAAGCGGCCCTGCTCGAATTCGCGCGCGATATTCCGCGCGAAGTCGCGATGGGAAAAAGAGCAGGAAGGCGGCAACACCGCGACATTATATTGGTTGAAGCAAGCTGCAGGCAAATTTACCCTGCCGCGCCGAAGGTGGAGCGCGTTCTCCGAGCGCGTCATCGTCTTCGGAGAAACCGATCCACCTCTGCAATGCTCGATTTCGTCGTTTACCTTCTTTATCGCGCCGGCTCAGCCGTTGCCGCTGCGCTGCCGTTGCCGGTTCTCTTCACTTTCGGGGAATTCCTCGGCCTCTGCGCGTGGATGTTTTCCGGGAAATATCGACGGCTCGCAGAACGCAACGTGGCCGTTGCTTTTGCAAACGAAAAATCGCCGCGTGAATTGCGTCGCCTGGTCCGTCAGCATTTTCGGCGCCTCGGCGCCAATCTGCTTTGCAGCGTAAAACTCACGCAGATGTCACCGGAAAAGATTCTCGAGCGGGTGGAAGTCGAAAACATCGAAGCGATGGCGCGCGAATTTCGAGCGGGCGTTCCCGTCGTGCTCGTCCTGAGTCACCTCGGAACCTGGGAAATATTCGCGCAATTGATGCCGAAATTCGTCGGGTTTGTGCGAAATGCGAGCGTTTATCAGGGGCTCGGCAACCGTTTCATTGACCAGCATGTGCGGCGGACCCGCAGCCAGACCGGCTTGGAATTGTTCGATCGCCACGACGGATTCGAGCCGGTAATCGAGTTGTTGCGTTCGGGCGGAGGCGTCGGCGTCTTGTCGGATCAACATGCGGGCGATCACGGGATTTGGACGCCTTTTTTTGGGAGACTTGCGTCAACTTCGCCTTTGCCAGCGCTTCTGGCCAAGCGCACTCGCGCGGCGGTGATTGCGGCTGCGGTTTACACCACGGGACCGGCGAGATGGCGAATGGTGTTCACCGAACGTTTTGACCAGGCCGGCGCGAGGATTGCAGCGCTTACCTCGAAAATAAATGAAGTCGTCGAGCAACAAATTCGCGTCGCGCCGGAAGACTGGTTCTGGGTGCACAATCGTTGGAAGACACCTGAACCTGATTTTCTTCTCGCACACTACAAACGCGGCGTTCATTTGCCGCCCGGAATCTCAGCGCGTGACCTAAAACCGTTCCGAATTCTCATCCGTTCCAGCAACTGGTTAGGCGATGCCGTCATGAGTGTCGCGGCGGTGCGCGCAATCAAAAATGGGCGTCCGGACGCTCACGTCACGATGGCTGCGCCGGCAAAAAACGCGCCGATGTGGAAGCTCGTCCCGGAAGTGGATGCAATCATTCCTTTGCCAAATGATTCCCTTCTTTCAGTCGTTCGACTGTTGAAACAACAAATGCTTTTTGACGTCGCAATCCTTTTCCCGAATTCGTTGCGCGTCGCGCTCGAATCCTGGTTGAGCGGAATCCCGCGAAGAGTGAGCTATCGCGGTCACTGGCGAAGTTGGCTGATGAACCAAATCGTTCGCGAGCCACGAAAGCCCGCGCCGCCCGAACATCATTCGCTCCGTTTTCTTCGGATCGCGCACGGATGCGGCGCCGGCACAGCAAACACGCAACGCTCAACTCCGAAAGCGTTCGCGAGCAGGCTGCTCAACGCTCAACGCTCAACGCTCAACGCTCAATCGCCTTTAAAGATCGGCCTTTGCCCGGGAGCTGAGTACGGCTCGGCAAAACGATGGCTTCCCGAGCGGTTCGCTGAAGCAGCGATGAAAATCAATGCGCAGACATCGGCGCAATGGATCTTATTCGGCACGAAGAATGACGCCGCGGTAGGCGAGCAGATTGCAGCGGCGATTGGCGAACATTGCATCAACCGGATTGGCCAGACCACGCTCGATCAACTCATTGACGGACTGCGAAAGTGCCGTCTGTTGCTCACCAACGACACGGGCACAATGCATCTTGCCTCGTTACTTGAGGTGCCCGTGGTAGCGATCTTTGGCTCGACCGAACCGCTCCTGACCGGCCCGCTCGGCAACGGACACATTGTTTTACGCCACCACGTCGAATGCAGCCCCTGTTTTCTCCGTGAATGTCCACTCGATTTCCGGTGCATGAAAGCGGTCAGCGCCGACGAAGTCTCAGCCGCAGTGCTGTCGATGCTCGCCCGGTAAATTTCACTTCCGAGATCGAGGACCGCGATTCTTAGAGGTTCGGCGCTTGGCTTCCGCGAGATACGCTTCGTCGATTTCAAATCCGATAAATTTCTTCACGTCACAGCGCTGCGCTGCGACCGCGGAATTCCCGATACCAAGAAACGGATCGAGCATTGTTTCGATCCGCGAGACGCCGTGCAGCTTGATGCACCATTCAGCGAGCTGAACGGGGAACGTCGCAGGATGCGGTCGCTCCTTTTCGCGGCTCTGAATGGTCTGGTAGGGAACGAACCACGTGTTACCGCGACAACGCAGATCGCTCCCTCGCGTATGCGACCAGCGCGAAATGTTGCTTTTGTCCTGATACGGAACGCCAAGTGCAAGCCGGTCCAGTTCGGCGCGGCCGGACTTCGTGAAATGAAAAACGTACTCGTGGCAATCGTTGAGAAACCGTTGCGAGTTGATCGGCTTGAAATGGCCGTAGGTTTTGACGACCGCCTTCGACCCTCACCTGGCGCTTCGTACCGCCACGGGATCGCTGACTGGGTGGAGCGCTGAGAGGACAGGTGCGGGTCGCAGGGCGACGGTTTTTCCAAGGACTGCGTCGATCGCGATGGATTTGATCCAGTGAATCGTGTTTTGCAGAACGAATAGATCACGCAAGGTCATCACAATTTCGTGCGGCAGCATCGGGTTCGACGGCGCGGCGCCGATGTTGAGAAAAAAAGAACCGTCGTGGCTTTAACACACGCCGGATTTGTTCTGCCCATTCGTGGCACCAACCTAAATACGATCGCCGGTCCTGACGATCGGAGTATTGCCCGTAGCTAATTCCGAGATTGTACGGCGGCGACGTTACCACAAGATCAATGCTTTCTTCTGCCAGCCGCGACATTCCCCTGATGCAATCCTGCCCGCGGAGATCCAACTTTGTCACGTTATTAATGTGCGCCGCAGTCCGCTTCGTACAAGCAAAAAGTAAACGCGGGTTCTGTTTCCGGGGAGCACAGGCTGCCAGCCTGTCCTTTTCGGCAGCCTGCCGAAAAGCTCTTCGAACGTTTAGTCACACGATTTGTTGCTTGGCGTTTGGGATTCGTCGGCAAGCTGCCGACGATAGCAGGCTAGCAGCCTGCGCTCCCCAGACCTCTACATTCGCGAATATCTGTGAATTCGTTTATCTTTTTGAATGGCGGACAAGCCTTCGAAACTGAAGATCGCCGATCGCGAATTCACTTCGCGTCTCCTAGTTGGCACTGGCAAATTCGCATCTAACGAATTGATGCGGGACGCACTGATCGCCAGCGGCACCGAGCTCGTCACCGTGGCACTACGCCGCGCCGATCTCTCAGGCAAACACGATCCGTTTGCCAACATCCTGGACTTCATCGATCCGAAACGATTTCTCCTCCTGCCAAACACAAGCGGCGCGCGGAATGCCGAAGAGGCCGTGCGTTTCGCGCGATTGGCGGCCAGCGCTGGTTTGCCGACATGGATCAAACTCGAGATTCACCCGGACCCGCGTTATTTACTCCCCGATCCAGTCGAGACGCTTTCGGCTGCGCAAATTCTGGTGAAGGAAGGGTTCACCGTACTTCCGTACATCAACGCGGATCCCGTGCTAGCGAAACGATTACAGGACATCGGCACAGCCACGGTGATGCCGCTCGGTTCGCCTATCGGCAGCAACCGCGGCATCGAAACACGTGCGCAGATCGAAATCATCATCGAACAGGCGACCGTTCCGGTAGTAGTGGACGCCGGGCTCGGTGCCCCGAGTCATGCCGCTCAAGCGATGGAGATCGGCGCCGATGCAGTGCTCGTGAACACCGCCATCGCAATTGCGTCCGATCCCGTTCGCATGGCAAAAGCATTCAAGAAAGCAATCGAGGCAGGACGCGAGGCCCGCGAGATCGGGTTAGCCGATAAACTCAACGCAGCCTCGGCAACGAGCCCGTTGACCGGATTTCTGACTCAATGAAGCGCAGATGGATTTAGGCGGGAAAACCCGTAATTAAATGCGGGATTTCCAGCCTGCTTCTCATTAGGCGTAAACCACGATGAGAAATGTACTCAACGTTAGTGTGCAGCGCGACCTGCTATGCAACGGGGTGAGCGGCTTCCTCATCTGGTGTCTTCCGTGGTTTACGTTTGCTCTTGGCTGGGCGGTTTCGCCTCTCTGGAGGACGGTTTTATGGACCCTCTCCCTGAGTGTCATGGGGATACTATGTCTGCTCAACGCTTCTCGATGCGGTCGCGTCCACTGTTACTTTACTGGCCCGTTTTTCATTCTTGGTGCTGTTGCTTCCTTTGGATACGGCCTTGGATTGTTGCCGTTTGGACCGTTCGGATGGAAATGGATTTGCGACGTAACAGTGATTGGCGGTATCGCCCTCACTTGCATTCCAGAACTCATTCTCGGTCGCTATCGACGAAATCGACCAAACGAGGTTTAAGTCTTTCTAGTTAGATGGTCGAGGGTATGTGCTCAGCAAGACTCCGATGAATGACCTGCTGCTGGACATTCGTTATGCCATTCGCGTGCTTTGGAAAACTCCAGCGTTCACGCTCGTGGCTTTAATCACGTTGACGCTGGGAATTGGCGCAAACGTCGTTGTTTTCGGAGTAGTTAATGCGGTCCTGCTGCATCCACTGAATGTAAGCGACCCGCAGAATCTCTATCAGGTTCGCCTCGAGCCCTGGACCAGCGGCAAACTACTCACCACGTCGTATCCTGCATTTGAAGATTATCGGCGGCGGAACACCACTTTCAGCGAGCTCGCCGGCTTTGATGGATTTTCTGAGGGGAGACTGAGCTGGGGTAACTCGGTGAAAAGTGTCTCCGGCTATTCGGTCACCGGCAATTATTTCGAAATGCTGGGGGTGCAACCAGAGCTAGGACGTCTCATTCAGGTGACGGACGAACACGGTCCGAATTCTGCGCCCTACATGGTGTTAAGCGATGGTCTTTGGCGAAGCGCATTTAACGCCGACCCGGGTGTGATCGGAACGACGGTTCGGCTCAACAAAGATTCCTTCACGGTGATCGGTGTGACCCCGGCGCGGTTCCACGGCACGGAGCAATTTGACTGGCCGGACTACTTCATCCCCGTCGTAAACCACTTCGACGCGGAATACCTGGCGGATCGAACGGGAAGACCTTTGACGGTGCTTGGTCGGCTCAAGCCGGGTGTGACGCCGCGGCAGGCGGAGGAAAATTTGACTGCGATCGCAGCTCACCTGGCGAAGGAACATCCAAAGACAGACACCGGAGTGCCGCTGCGACTGGTCCGTCCAGGACTCCAAGGGGACGCCGGTGACGTCATTCGTGGATTTCTCTATAGCGTGACCGGATTGGCTTTGCTGGTGCTGCTGGCGGCGGGCGCCAATCTGGCGAGCTTGTTTGCGGCGCGCGCGGCGGATCGGAGCCGGGAACTAGCGGTCCGTGTCGCCCTTGGTGCGAGCCGGTGGCGGTTGGTGCGGCAACTGTTAACTGAGGCGATGGTGTTGTCGGTGCTAGGCGGAGCAGCGGGGATGATGATCGCAGGTCTGCTGCTGCGTATCCTGAACCAGTGGCAATCGCCTTATGGCCAAATGGCAGTCAGCGTGGATGCGCGTGTTTGCCTGGCAGCTCTCCTCTTCACCTTGATAAGCGGGCTGCTGTTTGGGTTGATTCCGGCGCGGCAGGTCTCGCAAGGCAGTCCGTTACAGGCGATGAAGACCGGACCGGTTGATTCAACGCCGCTGCGGCGGTTTGCTCTACGGGACCTGTTGCTTAGCGCACAAATTGCGATCTGCACGTTGCTCGTGACGGCCTCGCTCGTCGCCATCCTCGGCATGGTTCGCATGTTGCACGTTCCGCTGGGCTTCCAGCCGCAGGGAGCAATCCTCGCCGACATCGATTTCAGTGAGATGGAACAGAAAGGCGACGCGTTGCTGCAAAAACAGAAAGCAATACTTGAGGCGGTACAGAGGATTCCAGGTGTAACCGCAGCAGGCGCGGTGAACCGCGTACCGTTTACCGGCGGCCTGCGCGGCGTTCCGATTTTTCCGCCAGGTACGACAGATTTCAATCTGAACAATTCTGTGCTGGCGCCATACGTGTTTACAATCTCGCCGGGCTATTTGGGGGCTGCAGGTACCAGGTTACTAAGTGGGCGGGATGTCTCATGGCATGACACCAAAACAACGCCACACGTCGCGATCGTGAATCAAACATTCGCGCGGAAGATGTGGGACGAAACACCCGCTATCGGACAACGCTTCATTCTCAAGAATCACTTGATAGAGGTGGTAGGCGTCGCGGAGGACGGGAAGTATTACCAAATCATGGAGCCGCAGCAACCGGCGGTTTTTATGCCGTTGTTTCAAACCGAGAACGGCGTCGCGGTATTCGTGGTGCGGTCGCCGCTGGCACAGAATGAGATGGCGGCCACGCTTGAACGCTCCCTAAGCAGCCTTGAGCCGGATGCGCAAATCAAAGTGCAGAGCTGGCTCGAAGTTTTAGGGGAGCAGAATGCGCTGTTCCCAGCCCGCGCAGCGACCATAACACTTTGCGTCATGGGCTTGTTGGCGGTGATGCTGGCAGTGACGGGTATCTTTGGGATGGCTGCCTACAATGTAAGCCGACGGATGAAGGAACTGGGCATCCGTGTTGCATTGGGCGCGCGCGCGAGGCACGTGATGAGTACGGCGGTGGGTCGGCCAATATTCCTACTTGCGCTCGGATCGCTAATCGGGCTGCTGTCGAGCGTTTTCGCCAGTCGATTGCTGAGGCAGATTGTATATCAGGCCAATCCGCGAGATCCCATAGTCGTAGTCGGCGCGGTGCTAACGATGGCGCTGCTTGGCGTTGCAGCGTCCGCAATTCCAGCTTCGCGAGCGCTTGCTGTCGATCCATCCAAACTCCTGCGGGAAGAGTAATCAGCTCATTCGGCAAAGCCGGACTCCGCGCGGCAACTATTCCTTCGACAAGAATTTGTGACGCAATAGTTCCGCGACAAAATGCTGTAGTGTGCGCTGTCCTCAGCGCAAATCTCTTTCGCACAGCAAAGTCGTCTCCGCTGAGGACAGCGGACGCTACAGCATTCGAAGAATGCGTTTGGTTAGCACCAACTACAGCACTGTTTCACTGACAACTTCTTCGCGATGCCGAACGCCGCGTTTCGTTTCCTTTTGCAATCGTTTCAGCCGACTCGACAATGCGGCCTTTGCCGCCGAACTCATCCGATCGATGAACAAGATTCCGTGAAGATGATCGTGCTCGTGTTGAATCGCACGCGCGAGAAGTCCGCTCGCCTCGATTTGAAACATCTCGCCTTCCAGGGTCTGTGCGCGCACCAGCACGGATTGCGGCCGTTCAATGTCGCCCGTGATCTCGGGAAAACTTAAGCAACCTTCCACGCCTATTTCGGTTTCGCCGCGCGGCTCCACTTCCGGATTGATCAATACGATTGGCATCGCGCTCTTCGGATCGACATCTTTTCCACTGAGCTTCAGTGTGCTTGGCCGGTCTTCGACTGCCGAAACGTCAAGAACCGTGAGTTGCAGGGCTTGTCCAACCTGTTGCGCGGCCAGGCCAACGCCGTGCGCCTCATGCATCGTTTCGATCATGTTCGCCGCCAGTTCCCGGATTTGGTCGTCGATTTTCTCGATCCGTTCACCTTTGGCCCGCAGGATCGGGTCGCCATACTCCAAAATCGGCAGAATCATGGTCCTTCTTCCCGGGTGAACGCCGGCAGGTTTCGTACGCCCGCCAGCTTTAATGCGTCCATCACTTTAATGATCGTGCCGAACGATGCTTTCTTGTCTGCTTGCAATGCCAGCGTGGATTTGCGCTGCTCAGGCAGCTCGCGCACCGCCGCTTCCAGTCCATCCACGTTCACGACTCGTCCATCCAGCTTGATCTCGTCATTTTGATCGATGCTCACGATCGCGTGATCCAGTTCAGCCGGCCGTTTTTGTGCAGTCTTGGATTCGGGCAGATTGATCTGAACTTCGGGCTGATCTTTTTTGAATGTCGTCGAGACGACGAAAAATATCAGAAGGATGATGAGGATGTCGACCAGCGAAACGATAATGATGACGGGCGCCCGCCGTTTTCGCACTGAAAAATTCATGTGATCAAATGCGCCGCCCGCTTCAGGCGACTGAGGTCGGAATCTGCGCTGTCTTGGGTTCTCGCGTGACGCGGCCGTAGTAGAGGTTGTTGATCAACTCGACGACGAGCGTTTCCATCTCTACCGACATCACCTCCACCTTTCGAGAAAAATACGTGAACCCGATGAGTGTCGGCACGGCGATCGATAATCCGAACACGGTTGCGTTCAATGCCTCGGCGATGCCCAGCGCGATCTGCCGCGTATCCGAAGTGCCGGAACCCAACCCGAGATGTGAAAAAACGTGCACCAACCCGGAGACCGCTCCAATTAACCCGAGCAGCGGCGCGATACCGACGATGATTTCAAGAATGATGAGACCACGTTCCAGCCGCACCATCTCGTGGCGCGCTCGGGTTTGAACAACTTCAACGTTTTCCGAACGTGGCCCACGCAGATGTTGCAGAGCCACGCGCGTGATTCGCGCCAGCGACGAAGGATCATGATACACCAGGCGTGATAGCCGTTCGGGACTTTCACCCGGAGCGAGCCGCTCTATTTCAGCTTCGACTGCTGCCGGCATCACGTTTTTCTGGCGCAAAGCCAGGCCGCGCAAAATCATTATCGTCACCGAAACGATCGAGCAGGCCAGAAGCGGCCACATGAAAAGGCCGCCCCTCGCGAAAAATCCGAGCACGACATCCACGATTCCCGGTGTTGCGGCAATGATCCAGGCGATGATCATCCGTTAGGAAAAATGATGAACCCCAGTCCTTCCACTTCCAAGCCCTCGGGCGGCAAACTCTTCGCCACGTCCGCGGGAATTGGCGGTAGATGTGCTTCAAGCACCGATTGCACGCAAACACTGGCGAATGCCTCGTTCGAACTGTTTTCAGTAACTTTAAGATTTTTCACTCGTCCGCTTGGATCGATAACAAATCGAAGGCGTAGCGTGCCAATATTAATCAAATCACGTTTCTGATCCACATAAGTGTACCAGCGGGAGCCGATTGAGTCGGCCACAATCTTTTGATACCGGCCAAGCGGTGTGCCCAGGGCATTCACAGAGGAAATGCCGCGGTTGGTAATATTTCCCGCAATCTGAGTCCGCTCCTTTTGGCGACGATACCGCGACGCTGCTTGCGAGGAGGCAGCTGCGGCATCCAGCGCGGCCGCTGATTTTTGTGTCAGCAACGCAAATTGTTCCGCAGCAGTAACCGGCTCCGGCTGTGCGGCAGGCCGGGCATTCTTCTGCTGCGCGGCTGGATTCTGCTGCGGCTGCGCGCCTTTGGTTTCCAATGCGTGCTGTTTTGTTTCGAAATCCAACAACGGCCGGTCTTTGCCTGCCTGCGACGGCAACGGCAATTCGCCAGTGGCCGCAAGCTCGCTCGCTCCAATCGAATTGGCGTTGGATTCAAATGTTTTGTCTTTTGGCTCCGGTGCGTTCTTAGATTCGTCCGTCTCGATAAACGCGGAATTCTTCGGAGCCATCGACGCAGGTGATAAATCCATCAGTGTCAGTTCTACCGGTTTTTCCGGCGCCGGAAGGCTGGGCGTAAAAAAGCCGCTAAAGGCAGCGAGCAAAAACGCTACCACCAGATGAATGAGAATCGCCACAAGCAGCGCCCAGAAAATTTTGCGCGCATCCTGTTCGTAATCCCGCAGCTTGTCGGGATTGCCGGGCTGGGCAAAAGCAAGGTCAGCCGTGGTCATGAAGCAGTGATCGCGTGGTAAGGGAGCATTCGGGCGCAGACGCTCTAGGCTGGGACATTATCTCAGGCCACAGGCGCTGACAAATTGCGCCGCGTACTTCTGGGGAGCGCACGCGGCCCGCGTGCTGGTGATCGCGCCCTCGCGATCACGGACTTTTTCTGTGCTCGGACCCTGCCAGACCTCGCCCGATCGCCGCGTTGACCGGTCCGTGCATGGTGAAATAAATATTGCTGAGCGTATCCACCATGTTGGCCAAAATAACTCTCGGAAAACTCGCGGAGCCGTTGCGCCGTCATTTTTTTTCGGCCCGGCAAATATTGCTGCCTGAGTACGCGCTCAATCCAGACGTCGATCGGGAATGCGCGCAGCCGTTCGTAGGCGAACAGCATGACGCAATTCGCGATCTTCGGCCCCACGCCGGGCAACGCACAGAGTTGCTTCCGAAGCGCGGCATCCCCAAGCGCCGACCAGCCTTCGAGATTCGCATCACCCGAGCTGACCAGTCGCGCACTGGCACGAAGGTGTTTGGCGCGATAGCCAAGCGCGCACTCGCGCAGAGCCGACTCCGAAGCTTCTGCAATTCGCCTTGGCGACGGAAAAGTGTAAACCACGAGATTGTCAGCCGTCCGAGGTTCACCAAACCGTTTCCGGAGCGCCAGTGAAATTTGTCGAATGTGCTCCACTTGTTTCATCGACGAACAGATGAATGTGGCCAGACATTCCCATTTCGGCTGCCGAACGATGCGCAACCCCCGACAAAAATTGCGGGCATCATTCATAACCGGATCTTTCGGGAACGAATCGCAAATCTCCGCAAGCGGATGATCGAGCGCGAAATAATTCGAGAGCGCCCGGGTGAAACTTGACGGCTTTAAGCCGTCAAGTTTGCCGTCGCGACCGCACGCGTGCAAGACCGCCGCACGTTGCTCGATGTATACGGCGGTGTCGCCAATCGTCCCCACAAATCCGCCTTCGGCCTTTTCCCAATGAAACACCTGACCGGATTCGAGCGTCATAGCGAGATCGAACTCAGGGGCAGGAATTTCAATCAACTTCATTCTTGCAGCAGATTAGCACGTCAAAAATGACGAAGCACGAATGTCTAATGACCGAAAGAAGGGCGAACGCAAACGCCGTATCCTGAGCGGAGCGAGCGGAGTCGACGGACCCCGATGCGAGCTAAGATATAGCCGCGGGATCCTTCGACTTCGCTGCGGACAGACAGGACGCTACAAGCCTTCGGACTTATTTCGTCATTTGTCATACGGTCTTCGCTATTCCGGCGCCATGCGAGCGCTGCTGTATAGCGATTACGATTACGAGCACGAGCAGAAGTAGGAGGAAATGTTCACATTATCTGTGTAAATCCGTGCTAATCCGTGGCTAAATGACCGCCGACATGGACGCACGGCTGGCGATCGATAGCGCGGTTTTGTTCTTCTACTTTGCGCTGATTATTTCCATCGGCCTTTACGTGGGCCGGAAGGAGGAAAGTCTCAAAGACTTCGCGCTCGGCGGTCGCAGAATTCCGTGGTGGGCAGTGCTCGCTTCACTCGTAGCGGCTGAAACAAGTGCCGGCACATTTTTCGGAACGCCCGGGGAAGGCTTCAGTCACCGCGATTACACGTACTTACAACTCGCTTTCGGCACGATTCTCGGGCGCGTTCTCGTCAGCTATATTTTCATCAAGCCGTACTACGATTACAAAGTCTATTCGATTTACGAATATCTCACTGCCCGGTTCGGCGTGCCGACGAAAAATGCTGCGTCCGCGATTTTCATGATTACGCGTGTGCTGGCGTCCGGTGCGCGGCTGTACGTGGCGGCCATTGCACTCGCGCTTGCTTATGAAATGATCAGCGGCACTCGACCAAATCAAACTCAAACTCTCTGGATTTACCTCGGTGCCACGATTGCCATTGTCGTTCTCACGGCCGTTTACACCACGTTCGGTGGCATCAAGGCTGTCATCTGGACCGATCTCATTCAAGCTTCCATCATGATTGGGAGCGCCTTGATTGCGCTTGCATTGCTTTACTTCGCGATCCCGGGCGGCTGGCACGAGATTGTGCAACGCCATGGCGCATTTCATGTATCGGATCTCATCACCACTGGTCTCGATCCGGCCAAACACGGCTGGGACAAAGTGAAGACTATGTTTGAGACAGAGTACACGATCTTTGCCGGGCTGATCGGGGCAGCGTTCATTACCATGGGAACACACGGCACGGACCAGGATATGGTGCAGCGAATGTTGACCGCGCCCGACATACGCCGGAGCCGTCGTTCGCTTATTAGCTCTGCGCTTGCCGACATCCCGATAGCGTTCACGTTTCTCAGCATCGGACTACTGCTCTGGGTTTATTATCAAGCCCATCCCGATCCGACCCTGTCCAAAACGCCTAACGAAACCTTTTGCCATTTCATTCTGTACCAGATGCCGGTCGGCTTGCGCGGGCTCTTGATCGCCGGAATTTTTGCCACCGCGATGGGATCACTGAGTACGGCAATTAACGCGCTGGCCACGAGTTTCACTCGGGATTGGTACGAGCCCTATATCAATCCACAATCGACGGCGGAACAAAGCCTGCGCGCCGTGCGCTGGGCCACGGTCTGGTTCTCGGTCCTGATGATCGTCGTCGCTTCGGCCACGTCGTATCTCGTGATCGTTCATCCAAGCGTACGAATCATCCCGATCGTGCTGGGGATTTTCGGTTACACCTACGGCTCGCTGCTCGGCGTCTTTCTGTGCGGAATGTTCACCAAACGCCGCGGCAACGACATCGGAAACATCATCGCCATGATCCTCGGTTTCATCGTCGTCGCGATCCTGAGTGGTCTGCCAAACGGTCTCGCCGGCATTTTCGGCGGCAAACTCTACCCCCAGCCGAACTGGCTGCCGGTGATGGCATTTCCCTGGTGGATCTGCTTCGGGACGATCGTCACGTTTTCCGTGGCGATCTTGTTCCGAACCGGGCGCCAACATCGCCCGCCGCGCTCTCCGGATGAGGCTTGATTCCACGCTTGGCCGAGCCGAGGGCGGCCCGGCTCCACCGTATGCATCTTGGAGGCGGCCTGCCCTCAGGCCGTTCTCTCTGCTCGATGGACGCACGCCAAACCTAAGCCAGAAATTTGACTCGCAGCCTGCGCTCAATACTCGTAACAGAGTTTTTTACCAGAAAATCTTAATCATCAAAATCCCATGGCCCACGTTGTCACCGAGAAATGTAACGGATGCAAATTCACCGATTGCGTAGAAGTCTGCCCGGTCGCGTGCTTTTACGAAATGGAAAACCAGGTGGTGATTCATGCCGACGACTGCATTGATTGCATGGCATGCGTGGAGGTTTGCCCCGTTCACGCGATCTACGCCGACGCAGATGTTCCTGCGGAATACACCAAAGATATCGAGTTCAACCTCGTCGAGGCGAACCAGCTTAAGGATTCCGGCGCGCCGGCAATCACAGTGAAAAAGGACGCGTTGCCCGGCGCGAACGAGCGAAAAAAAGCGCTCGGTTATTAAGTAATTGATTGCATGGAGACGGCCCGCCTTCGGGCCGTTGGGATCACTTGCCCGCTCGCGCAAACGGCCAATGGTTCAATAACATGAAGACAAAACATAGCGATCATTGCGGATGCTGTGGTTCGGTTCGAACACTGGCGGCGTCGGCCGGGATCCAGTTTAGCGATCTCCAGACTGAAGCGTATCGACTACGCGAAAAGCTCGGGCCCGATCACCAGAAAGCGTATTATGAAATTATTCGCCAACTGGCGCGTGGGGGCGCGGTATCGGAACCGGAACAGCGCACGCTCCTTGAATTGGGCAAGCGTGGATTCGCTGTCAGCTCCGACCGCGAGGCGGAGAAGTTTGTGGCTTACGTGCAAGGTCTGCACAAGCGCATGCTGGCCGATCGCAGCGCGAGCCCTGTCGCGCTGGCGATCATCGGAGTGATTGCAAACTATGCAATTCCTTCCAATGTTGGACGCCGCGGACGGGCCTTGGCGAGAGCGTCGAAGCATCCGGTGCGCGATATTCTTCTCGGCGTCGCCGGAGGCGCGTTTGGCGGTCTGAGGATGAGCGGTTGGAATCCGATTGGCGGAGTAGTCGGTGGCGTCGTGGGTGGAGCGATCGCCGCGGTGGAAGCGCTCTGTTAGGCAGCCACAGATTTCGCAGATTTACGCAGATTTTTCAGAGATCTTCGGCGGTCGCAGACCGCCGCTACAGCAGCGCCAATCTGTGAAAATTGGGACCTTGGGAACGGAGCCGCTGGGAAGCGAGTGACATCGACGGGAAGGCCGAACGGTCGAGTAAGCGGGCGCGAACGAGTCAATCTACGGATGACAAACTTCCCGGCAGAAATCGGAGGCTCGGGCGAAACACTGCCCGAGACGCTCAGCGGCTACCGCAACTGCTTGACGAACTTTGTAGTCTTCGTGCGTGCCGATCCAAAACCAGACGACGAGATCGCCGTGTTTCTGCGCTACACCGCGATAGTGATCGCCGATTCGCACCGACCAGACATTTCCGACAAGCGGTTTGAAGTGCATTGACGGGTGGAACGGATCACGCAACCAGAGTTGAAACTTTTCTCGCGCGAGACATTGGACGTGAGCCGGTAGTCTGTTGAACTCATGCCAGAAACGAGGAGAGGGATTTCCGAGATAGAAGGTAAAGCTGCGAGGGTAGTAGCGAGCGAGGCCGGGAGCCGAGCGAGTTTCAAACGCCGATGCGTTCTCGACGTCACGGCATTTCCCGCACGCGGCCCGCTTTGATATCTTCTTCGACTTCGTGCAACACGCCGTCGAGCTTGCCGCTCGCGATATCGCGCTTCATCCGCTCGTCCCACTCATCATCATTCCAATCCGCCACTGGACGGACTCGCCGTGGTGAGCCGTGCAACCACGCCGCCAACTCGGCGCGCTCTTCGAACGAAAGCTGTTCGATGGCAGTCTTGATTTCAGGAACGCTCACGTTGGCGATATTACCACCGCTCAATTGCTCTTCCAAGTTCCAGTAATCCAGATCGAAAAGTGTCGATAGTAAGCGGCCAAGTGTCAGGTGATGGGCGTCAGGTAGATGATGCCGATTTAAGGTGTCAGGGGATTGGCGTCAGAGGATGTTTATGTCGCGGTCGGGTATCGAAGGGACGTCGTGGGAGAGTGTAGGGCACAGTGGCGATGAGCGGTTGATCGAAGGGTTCGCGGCGACGAAGTCGGTAGCAACGGATCTGTTGTTGATCGAGGTCGACCTCGCAACGCACGAGCCGGTGGGGCCAGAGTGGATCGATCGGCAACAAATGGCCGAGTAATTTCACCGCTCCCGCTTCGCTGGTACGTCGCAGGTAAATGATGCTTCCCGTGGGTCGGGTCTGCCAATCGAGTCGGAGATTATCGGGGAACCGTCGCCGCGGTGGCTGATGATCATGACGATGCGATAGCCGTTGCGTATAGGTGCGAGTGAAGCGCTCTGAGAAGGCATTCAAGGCGGCTAGGTTTTCGTGGTGGCAACGCGCCCAGACCTTCTTCTGCCACAGCCCATTAAAGTTTTCGATCACGGCTTGGAAGCCCGTCTCCAGCGGCGGCGCGAAGACGGGAGTAACGCCCAGTGCCAGGCAAAGACGCATCACCCGTCCGATGACATCAGGATGGTTATGGCCACCTTGGAAGCGCACATCGTTGTCGAATTGTGCGAAAGTCGGCAAGCCGTGCCGCCGCCAATGGGCGTGCAAGGCATCAAGAACGAAAGAAGTCGAAGCTACTTGCGCAGGCCAGGCCGAAACGGCCGGTCCCCAAAGCGCCCTTGCCGTAAAGACTTGGAACAACCCAAAACCCTCCATCCGCAAGTCTTCGATCACATCAAAGGAATCTATCTCGGCCAGTTGTTGTGCGGCTGCGGGCAGATACCAGCCCGGCGGCGGAGCGGCGCGACGAATCCGTTCATGATGGTCGAGCAAGCCGTTGCGCCGGAGAATACGTCCGATTGTCCGCACACTTGGCACAACTGGGAATTGAGACTGACCGAGGAGCACGTCGTGAATTGCTAAGCTCTGACACCCATCTCTCCCTGCAGGAACCTCGGTTACCACCAATGCTTCGGTGGTGAGCGACGGTCCGCCGATTGAAGCGGCGTCTCGCAACAATCATGCCAGAGAGCGAGTAGACTTGTGGATGCCTGACATGCAGCGTACGCCATGAGTGTGCGGCTTGGAAGAAATGATCCGTGTTGGTGCGGATCGGGGAAAAAATTCAAGAAATGCCACATGCTCCGCGAGCAAATGGATCGGCCTCAGCTTCACGATATGATCGATCTGTACCGCGAACTCACAGCGACAAAGTATTGTTCGCATCCGGTGCGTTCGGGATGCGAAGGCCAGATTGTGAAAGCGCACACGGTGCCAAAAAGTGGAAGTCTTCGCCGAATTGCCGAAGGTGGTCACGTTTACCAGTTTCGGGCCGATCTACCGCTACTGAAGCGAACGCATGGCAAACCGACAGAAAAGCTAATCGGCATCAATGAGGCATCGACCTTTACCGGATTTTGTTCGCGACACGACAGCAAGCTATTCGAACCAATCGAGGCTCACCCATTCAAGCCTATACCGCAGCACGCCCAGTCAGTTGGTCATCAGGCGAAAATTCGCGAGCGAGCCAACATGGGAACGTTCTTCACGAACCTGCCGCCACAATACTGTCTCGTAGACGATGGGCTTCATTTCGTTCAATGGGATAATATCGAGATCGCTTCTAACGTGATCTAAAAACAAAACAGCCGGACCCTCTCGAGTCCGGCTGTTCGAATTCATTCTGTCGTTCGGCTTAGCCCCAAAATTCTTCGGGGTTTCGCCGAGACGACATTAATAGTCCATTCCGCCCATGCCGCCTGGAGGCATTGGAGGGCCAGATTTTTCCTTTTCGGGAATCTCTGTGACCAATGCTTCGGTGGTGAGCAACAGGCCCGCGATGGACGCTGCGTTTTGCAGCGCGCTGCGCGTAACCTTGGTTGGATCGACGATGCCGGCTTTCACCAGGTCGGTGTATTCGCCAGTGGCCACGTCGTAACCTTCGTTGCCTTTGCGTTTCTTGACTTCCTCGACAACGAGCGCGCCTTCTGCGCCTCCGTTATCGGCAAGTTGACGCGTCGGCTCCTCAATGGCGCGGCGCACGATTTGCACGCCGATTTTCTCGTCGCGTTCGAGGCCTTTGATGTTTTCGAGCGCTTTCTGCGCACGGAGTAATGCCACACCGCCGCCAGGGACGATGCCTTCCTCGACCGCCGCACGCGTGGCGTGCAACGCGTCTTCAACGCGCGCTTTCTTCTCTTTCATCTCGGTCTCAGTCGCAGCGCCGACGTTAATGACTGCAACGCCCCCGGCGAGTTTCGCCAGGCGCTCCTGCAGTTTCTCGCGATCGTAATCGCTGGTCGTCTCGTCGATCTGACGACGGAGCTGTGCCACGCGGCCCTGGATGTCCTGGTTCTTCCCTGAACCTTCGACAATCGTCGTGTTTTCCTTGTCAACGGTGACACGCTTCGCTTTGCCGAGGTCTTCGATCTTGATGTTCTCGAGCTTGATGCCGAGGTCTTCGGTAATGCAACGCCCGCCAGTGAGCACCGCGATGTCTTCCATCATCGCCTTGCGACGATCGCCGAAGCCCGGAGCTTTCACCGCGCAGACCTGCAATGTCCCGCGCAATTTGTTCACGACCAAAGTCGCCAGCGCTTCGCCTTCCACGTCCTCAGCAATGATGAGGAGAGGCCGGCCAGCTTTCGCCACTTTCTCGAGCAACGGAAGCAGATCCTTCAGACTCGAGATTTTCTTCTCGTGGATGAGGATGTAAGCGTTTTCGAGGACGGCTTCCATCGCTTCCGCGTTGGTCACGAAGTAGGGCGACAAATAACCTTTGTCGAACTGCATGCCCTCCACCACTTCCAAAGTGGTCTCGATGGATTTCGCTTCCTCGACAGTGATCGTGCCGTCCTTGCCAACCTTGTCCATCGCATCGGCAATGATCTCGCCAATGGTTTTGTCCCAGTTAGCCGAAACAGTCGCCACCTGTGCGATCTCGGTGCGATCGCTGACTTTCTTCGAGAGCTTCTTCAGCTCTTCGACGATTGCATCGACACCTTTCATGATGCCGCGCTGCAACGAAGTCGGGTTCGCACCAGCGGTCACGTTACGCAGACCTTCGCGGTAAATGGATTCCGCGAGAATTGTCGCCGTGGTCGTGCCGTCGCCCGCGACGTCCGAAGTCTTGGATGCGACTTCGCGCACGAGCTGTGCACCCATATTTTCATACGGATCTTCCAGCTCGATCTCTTTCGCGACCGTCACACCGTCCTTGGTGATCGTGGGGCTGCCGAATTTTTTGTCGAGAATGACGTTGCGACCCGATGGGCCCAACGTGGCCTTCACGGCCTTCGACAGTTTCTCGACACCGCGCAACAACGTGTGCCGCGCGTTTTCATCGAATTGTAATTGTTTAGCTGCCATAATTTAAGTTGATAGTTGTTGGTTGATTGTTGATCGAGGGGCCTATCCAAGGATGCCGAGGATGTCGTCCTCGCGCATGATCAGATAATTTTCGCCTTCGATTTTGATTTCAGTGCCGCCGTACTTCGAAATCAGCACCCGATCGCCTTTTTTCACCGTGAAATCGATTTTCTTTCCTTCTTCATTGACTTTCCCGGTGCCAAGCGCGACGACCTTCCCCTCTTGTGGTTTTTCCTTGGCGGTATCGGGGATAATGATCCCGCCTTTTTTTACTTCCTCCTCTTCAATCGGCTGCACCAGCACCCGATCTCCGAGCGGTCTTACGTTTACTCCTGCCATAGGTTTTTTCGTTACTCCTTGTTGGTTTTTTGGTTAAGCCGGCAACCCCGAAACTTCCCGGGGCCGCCGGCAAATTATTGCTACGAAGAAGCGTCTGATACAGACGCCCTACAATCGTTGGTTTTCCGATTCACGATTCTCGAATCACCATTCACGGATTATTTCTTCTTGTTCTCATCGACGACTTCGAACTCCGCATCGACGACGTCGCCCTGCTTGCCTGCGCCTTCTTCGGCGCCACCGCCTGGTTGCGTCTCCGGTCCGGGTTGCGGACCTGGACGCGGACCGGCCTGCGCTGAGGCCTGCTTGTAAAGCTCGGCGCTGACGTCCTGGAATTTGTTCTGCAGATCGTCGTAAGTGCGCTTGATCGCATCGGTATCGTTGCGGTTGATGGCATCGCGCACCGCGGCAATAGCGTCTTCGACCTGCTTTTTCTTGTCGCCGGAGATCTTGTCGCCCAGTTCCTTGAGCTGCTTCTCGGATTGATACGCCAGCATGTCGGCGTTGTTCTTGATCTCGATCGCTTCCTTCGCCTTTTTGTCTTCGTCCGCGTGCGACTCCGCTTCTCTTTGCATACGCTCGACTTCATCCTTGCTCAGGCCGCTCGAACCGGTGATCGAGATTTTCTGTTCTCTGCCGGTGCCGAGGTCCTTGGCGCTGACGTTGAGGATTCCGTTCGCGTCGATGTCAAAAGTGACCTCGATCTGCGGAACGCCGCGCGGGGCCGGCGGAATTCCATCGAGATGGAACACGCCCAGCTGCTTGTTATCGCGCGACAACGGTCGCTCGCCCTGCAGCACTTTAATTTCCACGCCTGGCTGATTATCGCTGTAGGTGGAAAAGATCTGCGACTTGCGAGTCGGAATGGTGGTGTTCCGCGGGATCATCGGCGTAGCCACGCCGCCGGCTGTTTCTATCGACAGCGTAAGCGGTGTAACATCGAGAAGCAGCACATCTTTGACGTCACCCTTGAGGACGCCTCCCTGAATGCCGGCGCCGATCGCCACCACTTCGTCAGGGTTTACTCCCTTGTGAGGTTCCTTGCCGATAAGATCGCGTGCGACCTGCTGCACTTTGGGCATGCGCGTCATGCCTCCCACCAGCACGAGCTCGTTGACGTCGCGTTCGCTCACTTGTGCGTCTTTCAAGCACGCTTTGACCGGCGGAACAGTGCGCTGGACTAAATCGTCGCAAAGCTGTTCCATCTTCGAGCGAGTCAGTTTCTTCTGGATGTGCTTCGGCCCGCTCGCGTCCGCCGTGATGAACGGCAAATTGATTTCGTATTCCTGCGTGGACGAAAGAGCGATCTTGGCTTTTTCAGCTTCCTCTTTAATTCGCTGAATCGCGTCGGGCTGCTTGCTTAGATCAATGCCGGTGTCCTTTTTGAATTCCGCCACGATCCAATCCATGATGCGCGCGTCCCAGTCATCGCCGCCGAGGTGCGTGTCGCCATTTGTGGCTTTCACCTCAAACACGCCATCGCCGATCTCGAGCACGGAAATATCGAACGTGCCGCCGCCGAGGTCGTACACTGCGATCTTCTCATCTTTTTTCTTGTCCAGACCGTAGGCGAGTGACGCTGCGGTCGGCTCATTGATGATGCGCAAAACTTCGAGCCCGGCGATTTTACCTGCGTCCTTCGTGGCGTTGCGCTGCGAGTCGTTGAAATATGCCGGCACAGTAATCACAGCTTGAGTGATTTTTTCACCAAGCTTCGCTTCCGCATCGGCTTTCAGCTTCGACAAAATCATCGCCGAAATTTCCGGCGGCGAAAACGTCTTGAGCTGTCCGTTCACGTCGACCTGCACATGAGCGTCGCCGTTGGCTGCCTTCACAATCTTGTACGGAACACGTTTCTGCTCCTCGAACACCTCATCGAACTTGCGGCCCATGAACCGCTTGATCGAAGAGATCGTGTTCTGTGGATTCGTGATGGCCTGACGTTTCGCGGCCTGGCCGACCAACCGCTCGCCGCTTTTTGTAAATGCCACCACCGAAGGCGTAGTGCGCGCGCCTTCGCTGTTTTCTAAAACTACCGGGTCGCCACCCTCCATCACGGCCATGCAGGAGTTGGTGGTCCCTAAATCGATACCTAAAACTTTTGCCATAAATTGAAAATTTCCTTTCTCCTAAAATCTCTTAGCGAGTGCAAAACTCGCACTTCGAGACACTACTCCATGTCGATGTCTAGCAGGCGATGGGCCAGGCATCCCCATTCGACGTAAGTGGCTGTTTACGAACGGCTAACCCGAATCCCGTATTGAGTCAGCCTGGTGGAGTCGAGACAGTTCGGCTCGACTTTGGCCCGGACGTTGGTGGTAATCGTGCCAACGCGACGCTATCCCTTCCTCAAATCCAACAACCGTAATGGCGGCGTCAGCAAATTTGTATCGGAGATTATTTGAGCAAGGTGAAAACCTGCAGGTACGAGCCATCTGCTTTCCGCGTGCTGGTGAGTTGGCCACGCGCGCCGAGGTACTTGCCGGTGCCACCCAATATCGGACGGACGACAGGTTGTCCTGCAGCGAATTCACCGGCCTTCGGTGAATAATCTGTAATGCCAAAAACAACGATCTGATCCTTGTGATCACCAAAGCTAAAGAACAGAAGTGTTGCTCGGTTCTCGACATCTGGTTTGGCGTCGGTCGCGAGCTTGAACAGCGTCTTTGAACCGAATACTTCACCAGTCACCTCGCCGCCGGGGCTGGAGCGCAGCGGCGCAAAGAAATGGTACACGTCGCCGGGGCTGTTCCCCGGCTGACCAAGGTCAAGCAGGCTCATCTTTGGTGCGTCCTGGTAAACGGTGAAAGTCTCTGTCGAGGGGTTCGAGCAACGCGCACCACATGCTGCAATCAAAATTGAAGCGGCCAGTGTGACCAATGCCATCATTCCTCGTTGAACAATCAGATGCATCTTAAACTCCTTCCTAAAATTAGTTTTTTGAAGTGCGTTCGCACTCGCACATCCGTTCGAAAACGTTCCAAGGATCAGGCCTCTGGCAATCATAAATTCGTACAAACGAGAAATTCTGTTTCACGATTTCGCACGCCGCGATAAAATTTGGACGTGCGACAGTATCACGATCTGCTCCGACTTGTTCTCGAGGATGGTCGCGTCCGGACGGATCGTACGGGCACCGGAACGTTATCGGTTTTCGGCGCCCAGACGCGATTTGATCTACGCGATGACGGGCCGGGATTTCCGCTGCTCACGACGAAGAAACTGCACATCAAATCGATCATATACGAACTGCTGTGGTTCCTGCGAGGCGAAACAAATGTTCGGTACCTCAAAGATCATGGGGTGACCATTTGGAACGAATGGGCTGACGAAAACGGCGACCTCGGTCGCGTGTATGGCGCGCAATGGCGGAATTGGCGAGGCGCTAACGGCGCGCACGTGGACCAAATCGAAAATGTCGTCGCGCAAATCAAATCCAATCCGCAAAGCCGGCGGCTCATCGTGAGCGCATGGAACCCGGCGGAGCTCGACCAAATGGCGCTGCCGCCGTGTCATCTGCTATTTCAATTTTATGTCCAGGATGGCGAATTAAGCTGCCAGTTGTACCAACGCAGCTGCGATCTTTTCCTGGGCGTGCCGTTCAACATCGCGTCGTATTCGCTCCTCACGATGATGATGGCGCAAGTCGTTGATCTGAAACCGGGTGATTTTATTCACACCTTTGGCGATCTGCATCTTTACAACAATCATCTCGACCAGGCACGTGAACAACTGTCCCGGGATTTTCGGCCCCTGCCGCGAATGAAACTGAATCCGGCTGTTAAAAACATCAGCGACTTCAAGTTCGAAGATTTCGAGCTGGTCGGCTACGACCCGCATCCATTAATCAAAGCGCCAATCGCAGTGTAGGTTTCCAGGGAGAGCCGGTGCCTTTGCGATCAGCACTGCAGCTGTAATCGACATGCCGGCAGCAACCCCGTCCCAGCGTGTGCTCGCCTCGGACAAAGATCGCTACGCGTATTGCCAAACCTCAACCACCTCGGTAGAATCGCCGCGCAATGTCAAAGTTAACGCTTACCAGTTGCATCCTTCCACTGCTCCTGCTCTTTACTCCGTTCGCGGCCCGCTCAGGTAATCCAAGGACAGCGGACAGTCCTAACAACCAACTCCAGCCTGTCCGTTCTAGTGTTGATGAAAACGGAAGCGGAATGCTTCAGAAAAATGGCTCACTCAGGCTACCAAGCGCCTGGCGTTAACGGCGTGCCCAGACCCGATCATGTTGTGGTTGTGATTGAAGAGAATCACAGCTACAGCGAGATCATCGGCTCTTCCGCGGCGCCCTATATCAATTCGCTAGCGGCCCAGGGCGCTCTCTTCACTCAATCATATGCAACAACACACCCCAGCCAGCCGAACTACCTCCACTTATTCTCCGGCTCCAATCAGGGTGTAACCAACGATTCGTGCCCCCACTCGTTTAGCACAGCAAACCTGGGGCGATACTTGCTCGACGCCTCTCTTACCTTCGCGGGCTACTCCGAAGACCTGCCATCGGTCGGCTCACCCGTTTGCACGTCGGGCGCTTATGCGCGTAAGCACGCTCCCTGGGTCAACTTCACCAACATACCCACAACCACAAACCTCCCTTACAGTTACTTCCCAAGCGACTACACCACCCTTCCTATCGTCTCATTCGTGATACCCAACCTCAACAACGACATGCACGACGGCACAATCCAGCAGGGTGATACCTGGCTGAAACAGCATCTCGACGGGTACGTGCAATGGGCCATGACCCACAATAGCCTTTTAATTATGACCTTCGACGAGGACGATAGCAGCCAGGCTAACCGCATAGCGACCATCTTCGTGGGGCAGATGGTCGTCCCCGGCCAGTATTCTGAATCGATCAACCACTTCAACCTTCTACGTACCCTCGAAGACATGTATAACCTCCCTTATGCCGGAGTTAGCGGAAACTACCAGCCTATCACCGACGTTTGGATCGTGGGACCGCCCACACCTACACCGACTTCCACGCCTACAGCGAGCCCGACGCAGACGCCAACTCCGACTGCAACTGCAGCCGCAACTTCAACTCCAACTCCAACGCTGACGCCAACGGCTACAGCGACATCAACTCCGACTGCAACCGTACCGCCTAGTCCAACACCTACGGCAACGGCGACTCCGACGCCCACCGCGACTGCAACTGCAACAGCCACGTCGACACCCGCCCCCACGCCTGCCGCTCCGACCGCACTAAGGGCAACCAATGTGACTGCCAGCAGCTTTACCGCGAACTGGAACAGCGTAAGCGGTGCGACCGGTTATCGGTTGGACGTATCCACAAGTAACTCTTTTACCACTTACGTACCCGGTTATCAAAATTTGAACGTTGGAAACCCGACCAGCTACAACGTGGTCGGGTTAAGTGCGAAGACGACCTACTATTACCGATTACGGGCCTATAATGGGAGTGGCACAAGCCCTAATTCCAACGTCATCAGTGTAAAGACGAAGGTGCACTGAAATCAGAAGGCGAACGCCCGACTTGGAGTGAGCAAGCCCACGTGCAAATCGTGGTTGAATGGTCGGCAGGTTGCCGCGAGCTGATCCGCAGTTTGGTATTCATCCCGCTCAAGCCCACGCAGGCTTTTCGGCTGCGACTTTTGGATAGCGCGCGGGTTTAAACGCAATATGAGGGTTGTACTCGGGCTTGCGATTTTCTTGTGCACATCCGTGTTGTTGCATGCGGAAACTTCCGTGGAGATCGATTTGCAGGAACAGATGGCGTATTTGCTTCAAAACGGACGTCCCGTTCTGGCGTCACCAATCTCCAGCGGGCGTTACGGGCATCTGACGAAGACCGGCTCGTTCAAGATTATTGAGAAAGAGCACGCCCATTATTCGAGTCAGTATGGGAAAATCGTTGATGCCCGCGGAAATACTGTTGTAGCCGACGCAGACGCAGACATGCAGGTCCCGCGCGGCGGAAAGTTTGTCGCTGCGCCAATGCCATACTTCATGCGATTCAACGGCGCGGATGGAATGCACGCCGGTTATTTGCCGGGTTACCCTGCCTCGCACGGATGCGTACGTATGCCCGAGAGATACGCCATTGCGTTTTATAATGCCGTTCAAGTCGGAACCCCTGTCACGGTGTTCGGGAGGACGCCCGTGAACCGCTATTACTCACGTCAACAGCAACCGACCCGGCGCTCGCGATTCGGTCCACCACTCGGTCCGCGGTTTCCGCCGCCCCCGCCGGGTCTGTGGTGGCGATAAAACCGGCCCACGAGCCCTGTAGCATGCGCTCACATGAGCGCATTGCGATGCGCTGAGACAGCCCCAGAAACTTTTCGGGACTTACGGACGATGCAGTTCCGAAGCTTTTGTATCGGTGCTGGCTGTCTTCGGCCCGTTCGAAAGGTCAACGAGGTCGGCCAGGATATTCAGCGCTTCATCACGCTCGGCGTCGACCAGTGGGTCCTTGCCGCTATCATCTCCGGGGACGCCGTCGATTAGATCAGAATCGGAGGAATCTGAATCCAATTTGGACCCGGCCCCGTTCTTTTTGGCTTCAGCCAGTTTCCCGGGATACATGATCAATTGCAGATTTGGCTTATCGACTGTATCGAGGGTCACACGATAGATTCGCGGCTCTTCTTCATTCCGGGCCAGGCGCTCTTTGGAGCGCGTTTCCTTGCGTGCCTTCTCGTCCGCGAGCTCCTTCTTCCGCAGATCTTCGTTCAGCGAAATCCGGTTTTCATCGATCTTATGACGCAAGCGATCTATATCCTCCATGACGTAATGAAATTCAGGATCGCCCTTCACGCGTTCTTCCGAACGGCGCCGAAGCTGGTCAATGAACAGGGAATGGTTGTCTGACCATTTCGTGAATTTCGCTTTGGCGACTTCGTCGTACGGCAAAGCGTTTTTGAGAGCTCCTTCCCCGAACTCAGGAAGATCGCTAATGCTGGGCAGCACAATGTCGGATGTCACGCCGTGAAGCTGGGTGGAGCCGCCGGCCACGCGATAGAATTTTTGGATCGTTAATTTTAACGCACCGTCGTCATCGGAACGACTGCCCAATAGCGAAGCAAACCGGCCGATCGGCAGAATTGTCTGCACGGTGCCTTTGCCGAATGTGTTCTTATCCCCGACGATCACCGCTCGTCCATAATCCTGAAGCGCAGCGGCGAAAATTTCGCTGGCCGACGCGCTTTGCCTGCTGGTCAGCACAATCAAAGGCCCGGAGTAAGCAATCCCTGAATCTGGATCTGACGACACTCGGATCGTTCCGTTGGAATCTTTCGTCTGAACGATCGGCCCTGATTTTAAGAACAACCCGGTAAGCGAGAGCGCTTCTTCCAGCGATCCACCGCCGTTCTTGCGCAAATCGACAACCAACCCGGCAATGTTCTCTTTCTTCAGCCGCTTGAGCAATGCCAGCACATCGCGCGTGGTGCTCTTCTGGTGCTTGTCCATGTCTGCGTAGAAAGAGGGCAAGGTGAGCCAGCCGAGCTTTATCGGGTCGCCGTTCTCGTCCTTTTTAATGATGATGTCGGCGCGCGCTTCCTGATCTTTCAGCTTAATTTCGTCCCGCACCAACTCGACATTCTTCCGGCGCGAAGGGTCGGTGGCGTCCGAGGGAATCACGAGCAGTCGAACACGCGTGCCTTTCTTTCCCCTGATCATTTCAACGACCTTATCGAGTCGCATCTCGCGAACGTCGACGTAATCCGCGTGGCCCTGCGCCACCGCGGCGATTCGATCGCCTACCTTCAATTTGCCGTCGGTTTGCGCCGGTCCGCCGGGCACCAAACTCTCAATCTTCGCGTATCCATCTTCGGAACGAAGCATGGCGCCGATCCCGACGAGCGAGAGACCCATGTTAATGCTGAAATTTTTCATGTCCGCTTTGCTCAGATATTCCGAGTGGGGATCGTACGCCTGGGCGAGCGCATCCAGATAAAGCTTCATCTGCTCGTCCTTATCCTGTTCGTGAACATTGCGATCCAAACGGTCGTAGCGACGGGAAACCACCTGCTCCGGAGCGTCGATGGGATGTTCGCTCAGATGCTCCTGGAGCAACTCGTTTGTGATACGGCCCAGCCAGAGTTGGTCGGCTTCGGCCTCATTCTTGGGCCATGGAGCCTTTTGACGGCTTAGCTCGACAGTCGCGTTGCTTTTGAAGTCGATCGGCTTTTTCAACAGCTCTTTTATCTTCGCCACCCGTTCGTCAACGCGTTTGGTATACAGTGCGTAAATCTCGTAGGCGGGCTTCAGTGTGCCCAGGAGAATGTCCCCAGCCATCTCGTTGCCATATTTGGCAGTGACCGCGTCGACATCTTCCTGCGTAAAGAAAAGATGACTGAAATCGAGCATCTCCAGATAGGTCTGCAGGAATTTTTTGGAGATCTCCTCATTGAGCTTTTGCCGCGTATAATGGCCTTCTTCGAGCAACCGGCCCACAGACATGGCCACGGTTTCTCTCGAACTCGCCGGAGCCGGAGGAGCCGCAAGTGCGGCTGTGAAAAGGATGGTGCAAAGAGCCAGTGACCGTCGCAAAGATGATCTCATTGATAAAAAAGTGGTTTGAGATATTCGCAGAATCCGGCCCGAAGCGCAAGACGACGAGAGAAAATCTGCATTGTTGGGTAGACATAGACAACCGTCCGCGCTGAATATTCAAAGGATGCTCGTAATCCCCGTTAAAATCGTCGAAGCATTAACCTGGTGGTTTGTCGAGGCCTCAAGCCGGCATAACGGTGTAACGGCTTAGCGATTCAACGTGGCGAAACCAAAAACATTTTGTGGCGGGATTTTTGAGACCAATTGCTATCTATTTGAAGCACCGGACGGATGGATTCTTTTTGACGCGCCCGATGGCGCCTGCGAATGGGTGCGTTCGCTCGATATTCATCCAAAACTTTTGCTGCTGACACACGGGCACGTCGATCACGTTCAGGACGTTGCGAAGGTTAAACGCCAGTTCGGCTGCCAAATCGGGTGTCACTCTCTCACGGTGCCGATGATTTCCGATCGTGATTTCTTTCGCAACTTCGGATTTGCTCTCGAAATCGAGCCCGTAGAACCTGATTTTCTCGTCGAAGAAACGCCAGGACGGAAGTTTCTCGGCACGGACTTCCGGATTCTGGAAGTGCCTGGCCATTGTCCGGGCAGTCTCTGTTTCTTTTCGTCCAACGATCGTTTGCTCATCGGTGGCGACGTTCTTTTCGCCGGAGGCATCGGCCGCGGGGATTTGCCCGGCGGAAACATCAATCTGCTAATCGACGGAATCAGAAAGAAATTAATCCCGTTGGGCGACGATGTGACGGTGCTCTCCGGCCATGGACCGCCGACAACGATCGGACAGGAACGCTTGACGAATCCATTTCTTCAAGATGGGGAGCAGAGCTAACCGGTGCGCCGAGGACAGCGCGCGCTACAGACGCCATTTGCGAGAGCGGACTTGTCCGCCGTAGGTCGCTTGTGGCGACCGGATCACCACGGAATTTCCTTGCGATCACGCAAGAATTTTCCGGTGAGGTTCTGCGGTGCACTCGTGGCAAGCCACACTATTGTGTCTGCGCCTTCTTCTACTGAGCGGCTCGCATTTTCTCCTCCCATCTCGGTCCGAACCCAGCCGGGACAGACCGAATTCACCGCAACTTTCGGCAATGCCGTCGCCAGCTGCGATGTAACGCCGTTGAGCGCAGTTTTGGAAATGCAGTAGGCCGGCGCCCAGCCGTCTGCGCCGCCCGTCAATTGTCCGCCGCCGCTGGAAACATTGATTACGCGCGGAGTTTTGCTCTTCGCGAGAAACGGCGCAAAGGCGCGCGTCACTCGTAAGGCGCCCAGCGTATTTGTCTCCAGAGTCTTACGCAGTAGTTCGTCGCTGATTTTCAAAATCGAATCATCGCCATCGACGATGATCCCCGCATTGTTCACCAGGATGTCGAGATGATTTGAAATCTTCGAGAACTCATGCGCTGCCGCTGTAACGCTATCGCTATCGGCAACGTCTATTTCTACAAACGTCGCCTTGCGGCCTTTTTTTGCGATCTCATCCACCGCTTTACGACCAGCTTTTGCATTTCGCGCTCCGACGAAAACGTGAAACCCCTTTTCCGCGAGCTGTTGTGCCACTTCCCGTCCGATGCCCTTGTTTGCTCCAGTAATAAATGCCGTTTTCACATTTTATTCATCGAGCGATTCCGCATCATCGGTTTTCAAGAAATCCTTCAGCAAGGGTTGCGGATTGGACGGCAATTCTTCAACTTTGTTGAGCTGTTTCGTGATGGCACGCGATCGCACGGCGACCTTATCCATGTCCGTCGAGGCTTGATCGAGCTTATCTTTCACTTTCGTTAAGGCGTCACCGAATTTTCCGAACTCAGTCTTTACTGCCGCGAGCAGGTTCCAGACTTCGCTGGACCGTTGTTGGATCGCGAGGGTGCGAAAACCCATCTGCAGACTATTGAGCAACGCCGCCAGCGTCGTGGGCCCGGCAAAAATAACGCGACACTCCCGTTGCACTTGCTCGACCAAACCCACTCTTCGGATCGCTTCCGCGTAAAGGCCTTCGGTCGGGAGAAACATCAGTGCGAAGTCCGTCGTCTTCGGAGGATTGATATATTTCTGACAGATGTCTTTGGCCGATTTTCTTAACTGAGTTTCGAGACTTTTTGTGGCTCCCTCCACGAGATTAAGATCGCCTTTCTCCTGCGCTGCGAGCAGCCGCTGGTAATCTTCAGTAGGAAACTTGGCGTCAATCGGAAGCCACACCGGCGCACCATCCTGGTTGCCGGGAAGTTTGATTGCGAATTCCACGTTTTCGTTGCTTTCATCACGAGTCCGGACGTTGCGTGCAAACTGCTCCGGCGTGAGCACCTGTTCGAGTAATGCGCCCAGCTGCACTTCGCCCCACCCACCGCGAGTTTTCACGTTCGCCAGCACTTTTTGCAGCCCACCCACGTCGCTCGCCAACTGCCGCATGGCACCAAGGCCTTGATGCACTTGTTCAAGCCGTTCACTAACCAGCTTGAAAGATTCACCTAACCGCTTCTCGAGCGTGCCCTGCAACTTTTCGTCGACGGTCGCGCGCATCTTATCAATCTGCTTTGCGTTGTCGTCCTGTAGTTGCCGCAGTCGAACATCCACAATCGATCTGACGCCTTCCAACGATCTTGCTAATTCCTCGCGCTGATTCTTCGCGGCCGCGCCGGCTTCCTCGCGATTGCGTGAAAATTCGTCGCGCAAGCTGCGATCGATCGTCTCCAATCGTTTCGCCATGTCCGTTGCCACTCCCTGGGTCCCGCGCCGTGTCAGGAGAATCACCAGGGCGACGATTAACCCGCCGCCGATCAATCCGATCACGAGGTAAAGAAGCGGACTCATGTTAGACATCTAGAGATTCCGCGACTTCGCTCGGAATGACAAGGCAGCGAGGGGCACCGCCTATTTTTCAAACAGCAGTTCGCCGGCTCGGCTGGTCGCTTTAACCACGGCCTTGATGAGCGTGACACGGAGCTTGCCTTCCTCCAGCTCGAGAATGCCATCGATTGTGCAACCTGCCGGGGTGGTGACGGCGTCCTTGAGAAGCGCTGGATGATCCCCCGTTTCCAGCACGACACTCGCCGCGCCCTTCATCGTCTGCGCAGCGAGAAGAGTAGCTACGTCGCGCGGCAAGCCGACTTTCACGCCCGCTTCGGCCAACGATTCGAGAATGATGTATGCAAATGCAGGACCGCTCGCCGAAAGACCGGTCACCGCGTCCATGTGCTTTTCATCGAGCACAATCGTTCGACCCACGGCGTCGAACATGGTGCGAGCAATTTCGAGATGTTCGGAGCTCGCATGACTCCCGCCACAGATTGCAGTCATCCCGCAACCGACAGATGCGGGTGTGTTAGGCATTGCTCGGACAACTGCGATATCGTCGCGCTTGCCGCCAGCGGCCGAGGCGAGTTGCTGCTCGACGAAGGCCGTCGGCACAGAAGCCGCAACGGACACGAGGAGCGTCTCGCCGCCAATTTCGGAAGCGATCTCTTGCAACACTTCCGCCACCGTTTGGGGTTTTACTGTCAGCAGAATAATGTCCGCACCTTTGACCGACTGGCGATTGTCAGTTGTCACATCAACGCGCAGCTCCTTTGCGAGCGCGGCTGCTCGCTCCACATGTTTTACAGTCGCAGTGACCGAACCGGACACAAAGAGCCCCTGCTTCAAATACGAGCGCAGCAGGATACAACCCAACTTGCCAGCTCCCAGCATCGCCAGCTTCTTTTGGGAGAGGTTCAGGGACATGCTGAGAGAGTAGCACATGCGTCCTCGCTTGTGATTCAACAAACTCGCAAGCCGGAGGCTCGCGCTACTCTAAAATCGCACCTTCACGCCGCCGTATGCTGCCAGACCCAGTGCGGGGAAGCCGAACACCTCCGCGTAATGTTCGTTCGTCAGATTGTCGACGCGGCCGAAGACCGAAAGGTGCGGGTTCACCTGGTATTCAGCTGCGATGTTTACGAACGAATAGTCTTCAATGTCGAAATTTGGACCGCCGAAATTTAGCTCCTCGCGCGCGTTCACGAACTTTGCTTCAACGACCGTCCGCAGTCTTTTCCACCAAAGATAAGAGGCTGAAACGTAAATTTCGTTCCGCGGCCGGCGCGGCAGACGCGCACCTTGCAATTGTGAAACGTCTTTCGAAGAAGTTTTTTCCGCGTCGAGATAAGTATAGGCGGCGGTGAAAACAAGCTCGGGAATTGGTTGCGCGCGCAACTCCGCTTCCAATCCTTGCGTCTCCGCGGCCCCCAAATTGAGCGTTTGGAAAAGACCGTTGAAGCCGATCACGTTTGAAAGATCATTGTGAAAATAAGTTAGTCCCGAACTGACGCGACCATTCCACAGTTCCTGCCTGATTCCGACGTCCCATCCCAGATCGCGTTCCGGCTTCAGTCCGAAGTTGTTCCCGAAAATTTTATCCTGACTACTCGGCGGACTAAATCCGGTCCCGACGCTGGAATGTAATATCGTGTTCGTCTTCGCGATCTTGTAGCTGCCGGCGAAGCGATATGTCCACACGCCGCCGAACTGATTGAAATGATCGAACCGTCCGCCGGCCACGAAGATTAAATTTTCGACTGGCGATAACGTAGTCTGCACAAATCCTGCGATCTCCTCGGTGAGATCGCTCACGAATGTCGGACCAAACAGGACAAATGGGCGTTCCTGGCCTGCATCGACGCGGCTGTAGTAAAATCCCGAGGTCAACGTGAGCCACGACGTTGGGCGCAAATTGTTCTGATAATCAATCTGCGTCCTTTCAAACAGCGCGCGGGTGGGACCGACAAAGCCATCCTCGTTCGGATCGTTTACCTGCCGCTCGTGGTCGTAACTGAAAATGAATTTGTGATCCCACCACTCCGTCGGCTTCCAATCAATGTGCGGACCAATCAGCCAGCGTTCAGTGAGGAAATGGTCGATGGGACGCGGATCAAAAATCGTGTTCGGATTTCCCGTGTCGCTTACCGAATAGGTGAACAAACTGCCGATGCGCAACTGGTCGCTCGCCACGGCGGAGCCCGTCCCGGGCGAAGAGGGGTTAGGCGACCAGCCAACGTCGGTAATCGCAGCAGTGTTGCGGTAATTGTTATTGGGCCGCGCATTGTCCGTATCCAGACGGCTTGCGCCGACTGAATAATCGAAGCCGTCGGCTTTACCGTCGCTCTGACCCCATTCGCGAAAGGTGTCGTACGATCCGCCCTCGGCGGCCAGCATGACGTTTGGCGCTCCTGCGCCTTGTTTGGTGAAAATTTGAATGACGCCCGCAAGCGCGCGCGGCCCGTAGATCGTGCTCTGCGGTCCGCGCACAACCTCGATCCTGTCGATATCGTCTGTCGTGACATCGGCGAAATTAAATGCGCCTTGGAGTCCCTGATTGATCGGGATGCCGTCCAAGAGGACTTGCGTATGTTCACTGCGGAGTCCGCGGATGAAAACAGATGTGAGTTGCCCTGCGGTGCCGGTTTGCACAACGGATAATCCCGGAGGTTGGCGGAGTGCGTCGGCAACGCGCTGAATCTGTTTTTGTTCGATATCCTGTGAAGTGATTACGCTCACACTGGCAGGCGATTGATCGAGCGGAATATCAAAACGCGTCGCCGAAACAACGACTGATTCTATCTCGGCTTCGCCCGGCGAAGGTGAAGGAGTCGGCATCGATTCCTGTCCGAAGCAAGCGACTGGAAGAATGATGAGCAACGCGGCGAATCGAATTAGGGAGCGCACGCGGATCGCGTGCTGGCGAGCGCGTCGCGCGATCGCGGACGTTTCGTGCGCAATGCTATTTGGAAAGATTCTCGCTTTAGGAAAAGACCGTTTCGGCGCGACGCCGAAACCAACACGCGGGACGCGTGTGCTCCCTGAAAAACAAAGCCAGACTGGACAATTTTGCATACAAGTTACCTCCAACTCCGAGAGTCGGACTTGTATGGCCGAGGCCGCATCGCCCAGCTCTCATTCTTCTTTTTGCGAAGAAGTTCGCTGTAGCCGCGTCTCTGTGAGACGCGTCGGCGTCGCGCACGGCGCGACGGCTACAGAATGAGGTGAACCGGACAAATATTCTGGCTCCTGGCTTATGATGCCTGTGCGGCATCGCACCTTCTTCCCGCCTTCACCCCCGAAACTTTTTCGGGGATTGGCCCAGTGGGAAGTTGTATCCAGTTACAGCAGCGCAACTGCTCCCGATTCTCACGGGATTTCTTGCGCCGATCCACTTTTCTTAAGCTCGCAAAGAACTGGGACGAGCAGTAGCGGCTTGCGCTTAGACGGTCAAGATTATTTAATCACCCATCCGCTTGTCATGTCGAGCGAAGTCGAGACATCCCGCGAAATTACTTTTAGGCTGTGCCTCGGGATTCTTCGACTTCGCTCAGAATGACAAAAAGCACAACGGTGTAAGACTTATCCAACAATGGCTTCATCCAGTTCCAGATTCATCATCACCGGAGGCGCCGGCTTTATCGGTTCCAATCTCACGCTCGCGCTGCAGGAAAAATTTCCGGATGCGCATCTGACGGTGATCGATGATTTTCGCTCCGGTGATTTTAAGAATCTCACGGGTTATCGCGGAGATTTCGTGGCGGAAAATCTGGCGAACCTCGATTGGCGGGAAAAATTCGGCGATCCGGCAACTGCCGGATTCGACGCAATTTTTCATCTCGCATCGATTACTGACACGACTTTGCATGACCAATTCGTTCAGGTGCACGACAACGTGGAAAGTTTCCGACGCCTTCTGAATTTTGCGCAGCCGACGCGGACACGAGTGATCTACGCCTCTTCTGCAGCAACTTACGGCCCGGCGATTGAAGCAAGCGTGGAATCAAACGGAGCAGCGCCGGCAAATGTTTACGCCTTTTCCAAGGTCATCATGGACAACATCGCCAGACATGCCGCGGCCGAGTCGCCGGACTGGATCATCATCGGGTTGCGCTATTTCAACGTTTACGGACCGCGCGAAGCGCACAAGGGCGTCCCGGCGAGCATGATTTATCATCTCGCGCAGCAAATGAACGCTGGTCAGCGGCCGCGCATCTTCAAGCACGGCGAGCAGAAGCGCGATTTCGTTTACGTTAAAGACATTGTCGAGGGAACCATGCGCGCGCTCGAAGCGCAGAGCGAGCGGAATTTACAATGTTGGCACAGGCCACGCGCGGTCGTTTAACGAGCTCGTCGATGTTCTAAACAAATGTCTGGGAACCAATTTTCAGCCGGATTACTTCGACAATCCGCATGCGCATTATCAAAATTTCACGGAAGCCGATCTCACCAGCGCGCGTAGCGCACTCGGATATCAGCCGCGGTTTTCGCTCGAGGAAGGCGTGAACGATTACATGCAGTGGTTATACGAGTGAGAGCTGTCCCTACGGGCGCGGCCCGGGTGTCGGTCGACTCCTCGGGGTCGGGGCTATTCTCGGTGTAGGTGTCGCTCGGGGTGTTGGAGTCGCAGTCGGAGTTGTCGTAACCGTCGGTGTAGGTGTAGGCGTTGGTGGGGCACCGGATTGGGCGCAGTATCTCCCGCCGGTGTTCAGAAAAAGGTTGTTGGGGTCGTTGTAACCACCCCAGACGATCATTTCGCTGCCGGTCCACACCGCAGTGTGAGCCCACCGTGCAAGAGGTGCGTCTGCAGTGCTGGTGGCTATCCAACTGTCAGTCCCAACATCATATCTTCCCCCGGTGTTAAAATCGATTGCCGGACAGCAGAAAACACCGCCCCAGATAATCATTTCGCTGCCGGTCCAGACCGCCGTGTGAGAGTCTCGAGCGGATGGCGCGTTGGCTGTGCTGACCGCCATCCAACTATCATCGCTCGGGTTGTATCTGCCGCCGGTGTTTGTGTCTTTGAACGTTTCATCGACGCCGCCCCAAACAATCATTTCATTACCGGTCCATACCGCCGTATGGGCGATTCGCCCGAGCGGCGCGTTCGCGAGGCTTATAGGCATCCAAGTGTCCGTGCTGGGATCATATCTACCCCCGGTGTGCAAATAGTTCGTGCTGTCAGTTCCACCCCAGACAATCATTTGCGTCCCTGTCGATTCCGCGGTGTGTAACCATCGAGCATCAGGCGCGTTGGTCGTGCTAGTCGCTGTCCAGCTATTGGTGCTTGGATTGTATTTGCTGCCACTGTTCAACCTACAGTTACTACCACATCCTACTCCGCCCCAGACAATCATCTCGGTACCAGTCCATACTGCCGTGTGAGACTCCCGCGCAGAGGGTGCGTTGATTGTAGTCGTTGCGGTCCATATATCGACGGCTGGATAGTATCGGCCGCCGCTGTTCAGATCGTTGCCGTTGTTGTAACCACCCCAGACGATCATCTCGCTGCCGGTCCAGACTGCCGCGTGAAAATCTCGCGCGCTAGGTGCCTTGCTGGTGTTCGTGGCCGTCCAAGTGTCAGTGGCGGGATTGTATCTGCCGCCGGTATTAAGAAAATACGGCGGCGAACCATTAAATCCGCCCCACACAATCATTTCACTGCCGGTCCACACTGCAGTGTAGTCAATCCGGCCATCTGGTGCGTTGGTTGTAATTGTGGCTGTCCACGCATCGTCAGTGCAGCCTACGAGGGTAATTGTAGGCAGATAATATTGACCATTACCCGAGTTCGCCGTCATAAGAATGTAATCTGTGCAGGCAGTTGCACTGGCTGTAGGATTAGGTACTGAGGCGTTCAGCTAGCGCTGGCCTAGCCAGACACTCGGCGATAACGAACGGATCGTTTCCGAGCGCCTCAAACAGTTCGCGCATCACTTCAGGCTGTTTGGTGTGAGTGGCTATGCGATCCATCTCGGCCTGAAGCTCGCTCGCAATGATCGGTCGTCTTCGGTGATCCGCGACCAGCTGCGATTTGCGCAGGTAATCTTCGACTTTATCTTTCAGCTGCGCCTGTGAAATCACTGCATCGAGCGGTGGCTTGGGACCAGGATTTACCTTTGGCCAAATCCGATGACGCCAATAGACTTCCTCAATCGCGCGCTGATACGCAATGCGCTCCGCAAACGTCAGCGTTCTACCGGCTGCCTTCTTCTGCGCTTCGGGACTCGAAAGGACCAAGCGCAACGTTGGGATTCCTATCCCAAGCAGACACGCGAAGCCCGCGCAAAAAAGACGAGCCATCCGCTTACCAACAGTTGGGTTGAAGGTAAAGGTAAACGTTATTTGCGTCGTATGTGATGACCGGTGTGAAGCATTGATTGGTGGGGTAGCTAATCGACTGGCTTCCGAACGTGCCGTTCCGAGCTCCGTTGCAGTGCAAGAGCGTATATGTCGTACCAGGCGTGAAGGTACCGGTCATCGTTATTGACAAGCGACCGCCAAGCGTCGCTGCGCCTGAAATACTCACGTTGTCCGCGCCGCTTGGTACAACGTTTGATAGCGTCGCTGCACCGCTATGCAACGTGAGACCGCCACTGCCGCTAATAGTTAGCTGCCCACTGGGCTTAAGCGTACCATCAAAGGTCATCCCGGCGGCGGTGGTGATAACCGTTCCATTGCCGCTTACCGTGCCTGAGCCGAATACGTAAATAACCCCATTCTCATTCCCGGCGCTTACTGTGCCGCCATTCGTCACACTCAAGAGGCCGGGCCCGCCAGCGCCACCTGGGTCCCCGCCCACCGAGATCCCCTGGGGCGTTGTGCAAGTCAAGCTTGACGCATCGACGCTGACTGTGCCTGACGAGGATGAACCCCCCAAGGCGGCGATCGTTAGAAATCCCACACTAGCGGTACCTCCGTTTGTGAGAGTCAGAGTGCCTTTGCCGATAGCCCCGATTTCAGCCTCCTGGCCGACGGTCAGGGTCCCAGGTACTGATGAAGACGTTCCCGGAATCCGTCGCATTGAATCCAACAGTCAAATCGCATGCAGCGGCGGTGGGAGTCGAGGTATTAATCTGAGCCGTGCCCCCATTGTTGATCTGAGCCCCGATAGCCACTGTCGGGGGTTGGCTGTTAAGCCAATTCGCGACGACAAACCAACTGCCGGTCGTGTCGGTCCAAGATGTCTCCGCGAGACAGTCCGCGGCGAGCGCGATGGCAGGTGAGCCGCAGAGCACTAAAGCCGCTACGGCGAGCAGCATTGTATTCCTAGTGAGTGTTCGTAGTGTTCGTGAAATCGATTTCGTTTTCATGGAGTTATGAAGTGGGCAGCTCTATTGTTACAGTTTCTTTGTCGTGCCCGAAGGTTTTATTAAATCCGCGAAAGAATTACAAGGTTTTGATTTGAAACATTCTTGGAAATATTTTTCAGAACGGAGACATGGCAGATCGAATCGCTTTGACGGTGAGATTGGGATCTCTCCCCAGCTTATTTGAAGCTTCGAGTTGCTAAACGTAACTCTTGCGGGTTCACAAATAGCTGGGTCAGGGCTACAGGCGTTAGCCTTCCCAGAAAAATTTCGTCGGCCGATGAATTTCCGGTGGAAGGCTTTTGTGCACCGGACAGTTGAGCGCGGTTTGCTCCAGGATTTCCCGCTGATCATGATCTGGCGGAAGCGGAATGTGAACCTCCGAAGGCAGACCAACGATCCGGCGCGGCGCGTCTTTCGACATTTCCTTCTGCACTGACACGGTCATACCTCGAAGATCAACTCCGAGATCCTCCGCTTTGATTCCCATGGTCGTGCTAATGCATGTCGCCAAAGCCGTTGCCACAAGATCGGTAGGAGAAAATGTTTCGCCTTTGCCCTTGTTGTCGCTTGGCGCGTCGGTGGAAATTTTCGATTGCGACGGCCGATGCGTAGCGTCGCAATGCAAATCGCCGGTGTATTTAACGGAGACCTCGACCATGCAAAATTATCCGATCACTCGGACCGTTTGTCACTTCAGATCGAATCGCCCTTACGACCGACTCGCATCGCATGTCTTTGGGGCAGGATCCTGGAGCCATACCGTCGGGCGTAAACCTGAGTGAACTCCGCCCCGAGAAAGACGATCAAGGAAGAGTAATAGACCCAAAACAGGAGAACAACGAGAGAGCCGGCCGCCCCGAAGGCACTCGCCGTTGCTGTGTGGCCCAAATAAATTCCGATGAGGTATTTTCCTCCGGTAAAAAGGAGCGCCGTTACCGCGGCTCCGATCGAGACATCCTTCCATGAGATCACTACGTCAGGCAAAAATTTGTAGATCATGGCAAAAAGAATCGCGATCACCACGAATGATGTAAGCACGTTTGCTGTTTGCCAAAGCCATGGCACACCGGGCATCCAGCTGTTCATGTAATCCTGGAGGGCGGTGATGACCGCGCTGATTACCAGTGAAACAAGAAGAAGAAAACCCACACAAATCGCAATCGAAAACGAGCGCAACCGATCGACGACCAGACGACCTGATCATACTGCGATCCGGTTTCGATTTGTACGTCCCAGATGTGATTCAATGCGGATTGCAGCTGCCCAAAAACCACTGTCGCGCCAATGATGACCATAATGATACCCACGCTGACCGCCCAGATCCCCTTCCCAAAGCCGCGCGAAGATTCGATGACTTGCCGCACAGCCTGCGCTCCCTGGGTTCCGACCAGGTTTTGCACTTCATTGACAATCCGATTGGTCGCCGTTTCGGGCGCAAGAAAGAAGCTGGCCACGCCTACAGCGATGAGCAGCACGGGCGCAATCGAAAATATGGTATAAAACGCCAGCGCCGCTGCGAGTTCGAATGGGTTGTCATTCCACCACTCACCAAACGTCAGCTTGACCAGTTGCCAGGCTGCCTTCGGCTTGTCGCGCGGCAACTTGCGGAGTTTCGGTCAGCGGTTCACCAGTCATCCCTATAGGAATCGCCGCCGCGAGGGGTTCCAAGCGGGGATAACTAACTCGGAGACCCGCACGGCTATGTCTTGATGATTGGCGGAGGAATGTCTTCGGTCGGCCCGGTGTCGATACCGCGGCGCAGTTTGCTGTGTCGCATGCTATAAAGGAAATAGATTAGAAGACCGATCCCCAGCCAGACTACGAAGCGTCCCCACGTTTCCAGTGGGAGACTCAGCATCAAAATAAAACAAGAAAAAACGCCGAGAAGCGGGAACAATGGGACCAGTGGCACGCGGAACGGACGGCGACGATTTGCTTCTTTGCGGCGCAAAATAATCACGCCGAGACAAACCAGGATGAAAGCGAACAGTGTTCCGATGTTGGTAAGGTCGGCCAGCGAACCAATGTCGGTAAGCATTGCCACCACGCCAACTGCGACCCCGGTCCAGATTGTGGTGATATGTGGCGTGCGAAATCTCGGGTGAATCCTGGCGAAATATTGTGGTAGTAAACCGTCCCGCGCCATGGCCATGAAAATGCGCGGCTGACCAAGCTGAAAAACCAGCAGCACCGAGGTAAGCCCTGCCAGCGCGCCGGCACTGATCAGCGCCTGCGCCCAGGGACGGCCGGCAAAGGCAGTGGCAACGGCAGCAGAGTCGCCAAAGTAGATGGTGTACTTTCTCATCCCCGTAATAACGCCCGCCATCAGGACGTAAAGCACCGTGCAAATGATCAGGCTCGCAATAATTCCGATGGGCATGTCGCGCTGAGGATTTTTGGTCTCCTCTGCAGTTGTCGAGACGGCATCGAATCCGATGAATGCGAAAAAGACGATCGCAGCTCCGCTCATCATGCCACCTACTCCATTGGGCAAGAACGGGTGCCAGTTCGTCGGGTGAAGCATGAACGCGCCGAACGCAATCACAAAAACCACCACCGCCACCTTGGTAATCACGATGGCGCTATTGGTGCGTGCGCTCTCGCGAATCCCGTAAATCAAAAGGACGGTGACCGCGGCGACAATCAACAGCGCAGGCAGATTAACGGCGATCTGGTGACCGGCAATGACCGGCAACGTGGTGGACGAATAATTATTCAGCGCCTCGCCTCCCTTGGACAGCAGATTGGCCGCCGTCCGGTAATCGCTGACCAACCAAAGCGGAAACCGCAAATGAAAAAGACTCCCGCATAATTGCACGAAATAACCCGACCAACCCACTGCCACTGCCATGTTCCCAACCGCATATTCCAGAATAAGGTCCCAACCAATCACCCAGGCGATGATCTCCCCCATTGTCGCGTATGAGTACGTATAAGCCGATCCTGAGACAGGAATCATGGACGCGAGTTCGGCGTAACAAAGTGCGGCGAACCCGCAGGCGAACGCAGCGACCACAAAGGAAAGCATCACCCCCGGCCCCGCCCCCGGCCTGCCATACACCAGCTCGGCGTGCGTGAGATGCGAGATGATGAAATTGAGTACGGGGGTTTTCCAAAGTGATGCCTCAACTTGCTCACCTGCAGCGGCGGTTCCCGCTAATGCGAAGATTCCAGCTCCAATGATTGCTCCAATGCCTACGCAAGTGAGATCGAATGCGGAAAGTGCGCGATTAAGCTGACGTCCCGGCGCCGCCGCTTCGGACAGCAAAAGATCGGGACTTTTGGTTCTGAAAAGATTTGCGGCCACTTCACCGCAAATGCTGTCACCCGGCGAGCGGGGCGGTCAATGCTTTTCGTGGTACACCCATCTTCTGAATAGACGTGCGCGTTGCGTTTTCTTAGGCTCGGACAATGGCTGATGAAATGACGAAGCTTGTGCTGGGCGATTCCGCGATCTCGGCAATCGAAGATGCATCGTCACGTCGCCGGCGTTTCTTCGGTCGTCAAAAAGCAGAGAGCCCACCGCGAACACACTGCGAGAATTGCGGCGCGCCATTGCAAGGCCATTGGTGCGCGCAGTGCGGGCAACCGGCAATCGATTATCGCCGCTCGTTCCGGTATGTCATTACCGATCTTCTCGATGAATTCCTAAACTGGGATTCGAAGTTTTTCAGAAGCATTGGCCTGCTCCTTATTAAACCCTGGACGCTAACCAACGAATTCCTGGCAGGGCACCGCGTTCGTTACGTGAATCCGCTGCGGCTGTACCTGCTGGCAAGCATATTGTTCTTCTTTGCGGTCAATTTCGGAGCAAAGGGAATACGTTTCGATGCGAGCAAGCTTGGCCCAAAAGACCGAGCAGAGTTGGAAGCCGAACTAAAGAAAGAAGATTTGCCACCCGCAGCCCGCGAAAAATTGGAAGCATTGCTGCGGGACTCTTCGCCGTCCCCTGCCCCTTCGGCTCTGGCGAACGCGCCTTCGCCTGCACCGGCGACCCTTTCACCCTCACCCGCTCCTTCGGCCACGGCGAACGACGCTGGGCAGGAAGAAGGAATACGGCAAAATCGGCGAGCGACCTTTTGTAGTTTTCGACGAAAATCAATCCACCACTCCTTTTGAACACTGGCTCGAAGCACGAGCCAAGGAAAAGATGGGAGAACAGGGAACAAAGATGGGGCTGTTTATTGCGACGCTCTTCAGCAACCTGCCTTACATGATGCTCTGCTGTATCCCGCTTTTCGCTTTCGTTCTGAAAGTTCTTTACGTTCGCCGCCACATTTTCTACATCGACCACCTAATTTACGCGCTGCACATTCACTCATTCGCTTACGCCGGGATGATGCTGATTGTGCTCGCCACAATCGGACTCAACAGGTTCGTGCCGGGCCCCATCGCGGGCTGGACAATTGCGATCCTCTGGATCGCTTTCGTGATGCAAATTTTCCTTTCAATTCGCCGAGTTTACCGGCAAGGCTGGTTCTTCAGTATTTTTAAATTCTTTTTTGGCGGCTTCGTGTATTTGATCGTCCTTCTGTTCGCACTCGCCGTGACATTCTTTGCTACCCTCGCCCTTTAATGAAAAAAATAGTCCTTTGCCTTTTTGCGCTTGCGATCGCGTCTCTGTCAGGTTTTTGCGGCGATCGGCAAATCGCGTTCGAGCGCGACCAGGCTGTTTGGATTGCAAATCTCGACGGCACCGGTGAGAAAAAGATCGCCGACGGAATTTTACCGGCGATCTCGCCCGATGGCACTCGGATCGCGTTTAACACAACGGAGAAAACGAGCGACACCACGTACGTGCGTCATATCGCAGTTATCGATGTTGGCACAGAAAAGATTGACGTTTTCAAGGACGTTCCCAGCGATAATTCCTACTACCCAACCTGGACCGCCGACGGAAAACAAATCCTGTTCACCACGCGGCCTCACGACGTCTGGGATCTTGTGGTTGTGAATTCCGATGGCACAAATTTCCATGTGCTTAAACCGGGCGTTCAAAATGAAGTGACGCGCTACTCGCCGACTTGGGCCCGCGACGGCCAATCGGTCTTCTGCGAGGACATGACGAACATCTATCGGATCGGGCTCGACGGCGCCGTTCGCAACCAATGGAAAATCGACAAGATCGTGCCGAGCGGCGATATGAGCGGCGACGGCCGAATCGACGTTTCGCCGGACGGCAAGCGATTGCTCTTGAGCATCGACATGGGCGAAGAATCCGGCCGCAAAGATTGGGACGGCCCATTACCAGCACTCTGGGCATTCGATCTCCAATCTCAAAAGGCGACCAGGCTTACACCGAAAAAACTCTTCGGCTGGGACGGCGTTTGGATCGACAACAACAATATTCTCTTCCTCAGCCGTGCCGTCGGCGAAAAAGCAGGACTCGATTTATCGAATGTCCACCGACGGGAAAAATTTGAAGCGGCTGATCAAGAATGCGCGTTTTCCGTCGGTCAGCGCTCCGTAAACATGAAACAGTTCGCCATCGTTTTCTTTATCTGTCTCACTTTTTTCTGCACTGACGGATGCCGGGCAGCGGAAAATCGCATTTGAACGTGGCGAAAATATTTCTGTTGCTGATCTCGACGGGAACCACCCAAAGAAAATTGCCAATGGAGCGTTGCCCGAAATTTCTCCTGATGGCACACGCGTCGCGTTCAATACCGTGGGCGACGAAAGACGCGTCCAGGGCCGGAACGCCACATTGCCATCGTCGACGTCGCGAGCGGCAAGGTCACGGTTCTGAAAGATATTCCGAGCGACAATTGCTTCGGGCCAGTCTGGTCGCCGGATGGGAAACAACTGGCGTTCTCAATCATGGCAGATAACGCGTGGCAGCTCGGTTTAATTAATGCGGACGGTTCCGGGTTTCATTTTGTTAAAAATGCAGAGCTAAGGCCGGAAGCTTTTGGTGCGCCAGAATGGGCGCGCGATGGCAAATCGATTTTCTGCCACGATCTCGACAATATTTACCAGATCGATCTCGACGGAAACGTTTTGAAGAAGTGGGGGCTCTCGAAGATCTTGACTGACGCGAGTATGAACAGCGGCGATCGGCTGAGTATTTCACCGGACGGCAACGCGCTGCTGATGGACGTCGATTGCGGCTCCGAACACGAGCGCACAAACTGGGACGGTCCGCAGCCCGGGATTGAAAAAATGGAAATTACCGCCGACGAAGCGGTTCGCGTTACGGGTAAGGACGATTACGTCTGGGAACCGTTTTGGCTGAGCGCCAATGAATTTCTTTGCATCATCCAAAAAGAAAAGGAAAGGGAGCCGTCGATTTATCGAATGTCGCTGGACGGCAAAAACCCGAAGTTGGTTGCGAAACACGCGCGAACGCCTAGCGCGAGCGCACCGTAGCACAGGCATCTTGCCTGTGGGGCGACCGGGCGTCTCGCCTGGTCAATCGAATTTCCTCGGCAGGCAAGATGCCCGCCGGACACACAGCCAGGATGGCTGTACTACGCTAACTCAAAAGCTCCCGCGCTCTCGCTAGCGCTTCGCCGACCTTGCTCGGGTCCTTGCCCGCTCCTTGTGCGCTTTCGGACCGACCACCGCCTCTTCCCCCGACGATTGGCGCGATTTGTTGAACCAGTTTGTTCGCCTGGAATTTTTCAGTCAGTTGTCTCGGGACATAAGCGACCAAGGCGACCTGTGCGTCTCGCGTGCCGACGAGAAAAATTGGGCCATTGATTTTTGTCTTCAACACTTCTGCGACTCCTTGCAGTAGCTTTCCATCCGCATCCGGTATTTCCGCAATGCAAAAGTTTTTTCCGACATGCGATGGCGCGAGTTCGTTCGCGATTCGGACGGCCCTGCTCTTCAGTTCTGCCTCAGCAGCCTTCGAGGTTTTCTTTTCCCATTCGCGAACCTCGGCGTCCTCTTTTTCAAGGTGAGCGGCGCGCGCATCGATCTCTTTGAGCATCTCGGCGACATCAGCTTCGGTTTCGAAAACCGGCAATGTTGCAATGTCCGGTTTTCTACGGGCGAGAGCATCAAACTTCTCCTGCTGACGAGCGGCTTCCTGCTTCGCCCAAAGGCGGGCTGCGTCACCGGCGACGGCTTCAATCCGTCGCGTTCCCGCGGCGATCGCTTCTTCCTTCACAATCCGGAATGGCCCAATCTCGCCCGTGGCTTTCACGTGAGTGCCGCCGCACAACTCCATGGAATAACCATTAAGCGCCTGCGGTGCCCCACCGATCTGCAATACGCGCACCGTGTCGCCGTATTTTTCGCCGAAAAACTGAATGATGTCTTTCCGCTGTTTCGCGGCGTCGAACGGAATTTCAGTCCAGGAAACCGGCGTATTTTCGGCAATCTTTTCGTTCACCAATTTTTCGACCGCGTGCTTTTGCTCCGGCGTCAGCGGCGCGCTGGAAAAATCGAACGTCAATTTGTCAGGTCCGACGTAGCTCCCCTTTTGCGACGCATCACGTGAAACCACTTCATGCAACGCCCAGTGCAACAAATGCGTCACGGTGTGATGTCCCTGAATCAATTTGCGCCGATCGGAATCCACTGAAATACGCACCGCCTCGCCAGGTTCCGGCGCCCGGCCGTTCACGAGCTCCGCGCGATGAACAAAAACATCGCCACGCTTTTGCGTGTCGATCACGCGCAGCTGACCAACTTCAGTCCAATCATGCCCTGGGACGTGCAGCAGTCCACGATCTCCGACTTGCCCGCCCATCTCGGCGTAGAAGGGCGTGCGATCTACAACGATATTTATTTCTTCTGGTTTTTTTCCCGGAAGAACGGTTTCAACAACCGCTTCCGCCTCGAGAAAATCGTATCCGAGAAATTTTGTCGGCTCGGCGTTGAGCTCTCCTTGTTCGACGCTGATTTCCTCTTTCTTCTGCGCCTTCCGCGCGCGGTCACGCTGTTCGTCCATCAACTTTTCAAATCCAATAACGTCGACAGCGAGTCCGCGCTCACGCGCCATGAGTTCCGTAAGATCCAACGGAAAGCCGTAGGTGTCGTAAAGCTTGAAAGCAAACTCGCCGGAGACTTGCGGACGGGGAGCGCGAGCATTCTGCTCGCTGTGGTCGGCATGTTGCCGGCCAGTCTCTTCACGCTGCATCCAGTTCCATACCCAGGGATAATCCTCGTCTAAGCCAACCAAATTCTCTGTCCAAGGATTGCGACAGAGGTAAAGAAATTTTTCCTCCACATCGTGATCCGAACGCATCAAGCGGTCGTGATATTCGTTTTCCCACAGCTGCTTGCCTTGCGAATTCTCCACCCGATTAATTTCTCTGGCAGTAAAGGATTTTATCGAATGCATCAATTCCGCGAGCGACCAGAATAGAAGTTTGCCCTTCATGGTTGCAGGTTTTGGCCATGGCTGAAAAAGAATGTGAACGTGATCAGGCATGACACACGCGGCAAACAGGTCGTATCGTTTTTGGTCGAAATGCATGATGGCATTCAACGTGATGTTACGTGCTTCGGGAGAGAGCACTCGATGATCCCGCGTCGAAAATGTTACGTGATAAATTCCATGCGGCCGCTCGTAGTGCGGCAGGCGACGTTTCGTATAGCGCGCGCCATGAGAAACATCCGGCAACATGCCGGATGGAGCGGGCTCCAAGCCCGCGCTCCCCGACGTGCGCTCAACCTCACGCTCGAAAAGCTCGATGCCGCGATCCAAAGTTTTGTTAAATGCTTCTTCTTCGCCGCGAATTGTTTGTTTAATCTTTGATTGGTTCGCGCGGACTTCAGGGAAAACGTCGCCCATCGTTTTCGCCACCACATCGACGAGCTTGAAAAAGAACGGTTCGTGAAAATCGAGGGTGCGGCCGTAGCGGATTGCGCGACGAAGAATGCGACGCAGAACGTAACCGCGCCCTTCATTCGACGGAATAATTCCGTCGGCAATTGCGAACGACAGCGCGCGGATATGATCGGCAATGACGCGAAACGCGATGTCGATCTTTTCCTGCTCGTTCTGATGTTGTAGGGCGGCTGCGTCAGCCACCGCCGGCGTCTCATAGAGACGCGCTACAGTCGGTACCGTGCTGGTGTATTTTTTTCCGCTGAGTTTTTCGATCTCATCGAAGATTGGCCGAAAAATATCGGTTTCGTAGTTCGAAACCGTACCAGAGAAATCGGTGAGATTCTTTGTGCCCTGAATGATTGCGGCGGCCCGCTCGAAACCCATTCCGGTGTCGACGTGACGTTGTGGAAGCGGCACAAACTCCATGCGGCCGGGGTCATCGCCCCCGGCTACAGGTTGCGCATTGAACTGGATGAAGACGAGATTCCAAATCTCGATACAGCGCGGGTCCCCTAAGTTTACCAACGCGCCACGCGTGTCGCCGTCGGGCGTAAGATCGATGTGCACTTCCGAGCACGGCCCGCACGGACCCGTGTCGCCCATCATCCAGAAATTATCGGCCTTGCCAGCACTGAGGACGTGAATCGCCGGATCAAGATCGGCTTCGCGGAACAAATGCGCCCAATGATCGAACGCTTCCCGGTCGAACTCACTCGGCTCGCCCGGGCCCGGCTTATAAACGGTCGCGTAAAGCCTTTGTGGCGGAAATTTCCAGCGCTCGATCAATAATTCCCAAGCCCATTCGATTGCTTCCTTCTTGAAATAATCACCAAAACTCCAGTTGCCGAGCATCTCGAAAAACGTGTGGTGATACGTGTCGAGCCCGACATCTTCGAGATCGTTATGTTTGCCACCGGCGCGAATGCATTTTTGGGTATCGACCACGCGTGGCGGATTCCAGGACGGCTTCTGTTGCCCCAGAAAAATCGGCACGAACTGGTTCATGCCGGCATTGGTGAAAAGCAGATTCGGCGCGTCAGGCAAAAGCGACGACGAAGGCACAATGGTGTGTTGTTTCTCGCGAAAGAAATCGAGAAATGATTGACGGATTTGTGCCGAGGTCATCGTTAACCAAGAATAAACACGAATTTCAGGAAACCTGAAATAGGCGGGCAAGATGCCTGCCAGCCTCACAGCCAGGATGGCTGTGCCACGACGGCATCGCCGCAATTCATCACCCGCTGCGCCAGGTTGATGCCCGTGCCAGCCAGATTCGAGCAGTCGTTTACATCGGAGACTTTGTTAACCGGTCCGCTGTGAATCCCCATGCGCAAACCAAAGGAGGCATCCTTAACTGCGCGGCCTATTTCCATGGCGCAGCGCGCCGGTGCTTCCGGAGTAGTGAAAAAGATGAGCGCCATTCCATCTCCAGTTGGCAGTCGGATTAATCGCCCGGCTGCTTCCGCAGCGCGGAATTGCTCCGTATTTCGGACTATTTGATTCAACCAATGCGAGCACTCGGTTTGCTGATCGACCAGCAGCTTCGAAAATCCTACGATGTCCATGAACAGTACGTGTCCGATTTCGAGTTGAGCATCAGTCTCGAGCTCAGCGTTCATGCTTATCGCCCAGTCTTCCATTACATCATTTCAACTGATACCGGCGGCGTCGAGCCGAAACACAACAGCGCTCAACTGGCGTTATGGCGCGAGAAGATTTGTCTAGCTTTTCTCTTCGTCCAGCTTCGATTTGACGATTGCTTCGATTTCGTCGTAAAGCGCCTTGTCGTTCTTCAGAGTTTCCTTCGCAGCGTCCCGGCCCTGGGCAAGCTGCGTGCCTTTGTAATTCAACCAGGAACCTCGCTTTTCGACGACCTGTTGTTCCAGCGCGACATCGAGAAGCGCGCCGACTGACGAAATTCCCTCGTTGTACATGATGTCGAACTCAGCCTCGGCAAAAGGCGGCGCGACCTTGTTCTTTACCACCTTGACACGTGTGCGATTTCCTGTGACCACGCCATCGGTCTGTTTGATTGCACCGATCCGACGGATATCGACGCGCATACTGGCGTAAAACTTTAGCGCTTTCCCGCCCGGAGTAGTTTCAGGGTTGCCAAACATCACTCCAATTTTTTCCCGGATTTGATTGGTGAAAATGCAGCACGTCCGCGCCTTGGAAATCAGCGAAGTGAGTTTGCGCAACGCCGCGCTCATCAGGCGTGCCTGCGCGCCAACTGTCGTGTCCCCGATCTCGCCTTCGAGTTCCGCTCTTGTGACCAGTGCCGCCACCGAATCCAGGACGATGACGTCCAGAGCATTCGACCGGACGAGCGTTTCGCAGATCCGCAGCGCTTCCTCGCCGGAGCTGGGCTGTGAGACCAGCAAATCGTCGAGATTAACCCCGAGTCTTTTTGCGTAAGCTGGGTCGAGCGCGTGCTCGACATCGATAAACGCTGCGAGGCCGCCGCGCTTTTGCGCCTGAGCAATGACCGTGAGCGCAAGCGTTGTTTTACCGGACGATTCCGGACCATAAATTTCGACTACGCGTCCGCGCGGAAATCCACCCACGCCGAGCGCGCGATCGATCAAAATATTGCCCGTCGGAATAACATCGATATCGACAATTTTGTCTCCGCCTAAACGCATGATCGCACCTTCGCCATAGTCTTTGGCAATCTGTTGGATCGCCAGATCGAGGTTCTTGTTCCGCGCGGCAGTCACTTTGTCTGCGCTTGTTTTCTCGTCGGTCTTTGGCGGCATATCAGGAAGCTAGTTACGCCGCAAACAACCGATTCGCCAAGCAGAAAAGCGAGCGGACCCGAGCAGGAGTAACGAAAAAGGCCGCGAGCTCTGCGCTCGCGGCCTTGAAGTTCGATAAATCTGATCTTTAAGCCACTGCAATCTTGCGCGGCTTGACGTGCTCGGCCTTCGGCAGAGTCAACGTCATCAGGCCCTGGTCGATTTTCGCGCTGATTTTGTTCGCGTCGATCGACGGATCCAGTTCGAACGTGCGCCGGAAGTTTTCAGGACGCGATTCGCGATGGATCACGGTCCCTTCCGCGGCAGGAACCGAACGCCGTCCAATGATCGTCAGCTCATTATTCTCGACCGAAATGTCGAGGCCGTCTTTTTTAACGCCGGGCATCTCGATTTCGAGCATGTAACCGTCGGCGGTATCACTCACGCTGGCTGGCGGCGTAATAAACTGTTCCGTTTGCATGCGATCAGCGTCGCGGGTTTCACGTGTGAGAGTCTTCATAGTAAAATTCCTTTCCGTTGGAGTCAGTTCACCTTGATTTGTTTTGGTTTGGCTTCTTCAGCCTTGGGCAATGTCACCTTGAGAATTCCATCCTCATAAGTGGCAGTAACTTTACTGGCATCCACGCGAGTCGGAAGCGAGATGCTGCGACGAAACGTGCCAACATAACGCTCCGTGCGCTGGGCTTTTTCGCCATTGGTGCTCTCGCGTTTGCGTTCGCCGCTGATCGTCAATGCTCCGTCATGCAAGGAAACGTCGACGTCTTCCTTACGCATTCCGGGTAACTCGACTACCGCCATTAGATGATCGCCACTCTCGTAAAGATCGAGCGCAGGCGACCAACCTGTAAACAATTGCCCGCCACGGCCGAAACTCGACGACAACGGCAGCTCAAAGAACGAGTTCAGCTCGTCCCGCAGATTGCTCCACCGATCCAACGCCGGCCACGACGTTGCATCAGGAGCGTGATAACGAATTAGATTCATAATTTTAAAATGTCCTTTCTCGGATTTCAGGGTTGAGTTCAACAATGTTACTTAGCGCCTCGCGTGCCAGAAATATTCCTGGCAAAGGCTTCGGATAAACGCTGTGATTTCAAGGCTTTACCCCGGCTCCTTTATTAAGCGACTGGGGATGACGCTGGTCTAATCTGACACAGCCAAAGCGAAGAAAAGTTCAAATGTCGGGACAAAATTTCACTGCGTCACCGAAGTCAATATCGCGTCTTGACAGTTCGATCACCGACCGGCTAACGATCAATCGATGAACGGTCCTGATGATGCCCGCCGCGACCTCGATTCGGTGGTAATCAGCATCGAACTAACTCTCGTCAGCATCATCCAGGGCGTAGCGCTGTTTTTTCTGACGGACAACGCTCGTCTGCTTCTCTCGAGGCAGCACGCCCAGACGTTTATCTACATCGTGGCCGGATTATTCGTGATCTTCATTTTTTGGTCACGTGCGGTGATTCACACGCTAACCTTAATTCGCTGGCCACTGGAGTTCGGTCACAACTTCTTCTACATCGCTTGCGCACTGGGCGAGGCGATTCTTTTCAGTCGTCTCAACAATCCTCTCGCCTGGTTCAAATTAAGCGCCGCCTACGCAGGAATTGTCTGGCTCCTTTTCATTTATGATATGCGGCTGATACGCGCGCGCGTTGTGGAATCAGGCGACGATTCAGAGCGCGCCCTTTATCGCCGCGCCAAGTCCGATCAGCTGCTTAATATTTGGTTGCTTGTTCCTCTGCTTTTCTTGTTCAACCTGGCGTGCGCGTTCGCCATTTGGCGCTGGCCCGATCTGTTTATCGCTCGCTCCGGTCACCTTTGGTTGATTAGCGGACAGATGGTCTTGTTCATTGGTTATCTGATTTATACCGGACGTTACTTCAGTGAGATCGCTCCGTTGGTTTTGCGGAGCCGGCGATCGGCCTGATCCATCAGCGCGATTGTCATTAAAATAACAATCGCAGATTCTTTAGCGAACCGTGTCGCCTTCACCAGTGCTTACAATTGGTTCCACATGTGAAGGTAGATGAAATCTGCTGTCGAGATAAACAACCACAAATGCAATACCCAGTAACGGTTGGAGAATTCTTTGGACCACGCCCAGAGCAAAAGCGGTAACATCAAACCCGGTGCTTTGCTGTGCCTCGGTCATTTGTTGCAGAAGTGCCTGCGGGTCTTGGGTCTTCAGCAATTCAGCGGAAAAATGCTGTAGCGCTCCCCACTGCGCCGCGAGAGTGATCGCCAATACGAAAGCAAACCAGATCGACGCAATGAACGCCCCCCGCCACAGAGGGCGTTGAAACCACGGAAGATCGCGCCCGCTCCGCGCGAGATCCCGGCTTTCACGCAACGAGTCGATAAATCCCGCATTCTCGAGAACGGCAAATTGCTGCCAGAAAAGAACATTCGCGAAAAAGCGACCGAACATCCAAACCTGCAGGATGAGCAAACCCATTGCGGCAAGGGCCAACAACACTGAAGACGATCCGGCAAGAGCCATCGCCCCAATGAGTAAGCCGAAGATCATAAGCAGGAAGAACACGCCATAAACGAAGATGCACAACGCCGCGATGCGCGGCCAAAACTTGACCGCTCGATTGAGCACCGTGACCAGGCCAGGCCGGTTTCCCTGCGCAATGTCCGCTGTGAGAACCTGGATTCCAGCGATGTACACTGGCCACATCACGACCGAGAGAATGAACATGAGAAAGGCAAAGCCTGCCGCAATGACCGAAGGGAGATCGACATTAGAACCCTGCGGCGGTTGCACAAAGGCCGTCGTTAACTGGCTGCATATCGACGGCAACAAGATCAGCAGTGTAAGGCCCAGGAATTGCAAAAAACCTCTTCGATAAATCCCAAATGTCTCCGCTAAAATCTGACTAAAGCTGCGACGCGAGATTTGTAGAGGCGGTTGCGTCAATCGCCGGGGGCTTGCGGCCGTGACCACCGCCGCATCGAAGAGCCCCGGAATTTCCGCGGCTGTTGTCCAAAGATCGATGTTGGCCTGGCGGGCTTCATTGGCCGGGAGCAATCGGCCCTCTGCTTTCCACTCGCGCAGAGTCTCGATGTCTGCCGGGCCGTATTCCATGCCCTCCACGCGCACGATCCATTCTTCGGTCATTCCTTGATCATCAAGCATCATGCATTCAGAATCCAGTACCAGCCTTTACAATGAAACTGCTGCTTATCGACGGCCATTACTACGTTTACCGTTCGTTTTTTGCGATCCCGAATCTGTCGAATTCCCGGGGCGAGCCGACCAACGCCATCTTCGGGTTCACGAAAACGCTGCGGCTCATGGTCAAACATTTGCAACCCGACCTGGGAGCGGTGATCTGGGACGAAGGGGTGCCACAGAGACGAGTCGAGCTGCAACCTGCGTATAAAGAAACACGCAAGGAAATGCCTAAGCCGATGATCCCGCAGCTCGAGTTTATTCAAAGGCTTACCCCTGTTCTCGGTTTCCGGAATATTTCGCTTCCCGATACGGAGGCCGACGATCTGATAGGTTGCTACGCTATTGCCGCGTGCAAACGACCCGATATGGAGGTCGTGCTCGCAACCAACGACAAGGATTTGTTTCAACTCGTCGGCCCTCGCACGAAAATCTACACGACCGCGAAAGCGGACTTGGCTGCGCCCAAGGATGCATTCGCCTTGCTGGGTGAAAACGAGGTTACCGCAAAGTGGGATGTTCCTCCCAACCTGATTGGGGACGTGCTCGCCCTGACCGGCGATTCCGTCGATAACATCCCCGGAATCGGGCTGGGCCGTAAAAGTGCCGCTGCTTTGATTCGGGAATTTGGTGGTCTGGAAGGCCTGCTAAACAACGTAGACAAGGTGAAAAGCCCCCGCACGCGGGAAAAACTGGCGAACGCTCGCGAGCAGATATTGCAAAACCGGAGAATGGTCGATTTGGATTGTGCGATGGAATTGCCCGTGGCAATCGATGAACTGCGAATCGAGCCCGATTATCCCGCCCTGATAGCGACCTTGGAAAAATGTGAATTCAAGTCGCTTCTGCAGGAAGTGCGCGACGAAGCGGCGCGGGTTGGGAGCTTGGTGCAGACAAATCTTCTGTAGAGCGAGGGCCTATTCGCCTGGCGAGCGCCAGGAGGATCACCAGACACGAATTTTTCGTAAAAAAGTTCGAACGGAGACCACGGCAGGCTGTCCAATCTAACAGGTTAAGGCGATTCGGGCGGTTGCACGAGTTCTTCTGGAAGTTGTTTCTCCTTAGCGTGCGCTGCCCGAATCAATTTTTGTACGGGAACCGCTGCGACAAGAGCGAAGTCCGCTCGATCCGGCCAACTCGTTGGAATATTCCGGGCGAAGCAACTGTCGACTAAGCGCCCTGCGCGATAGACGGATTTGAACTTTGCTAATATCATACGGCTTCCGCTCCTCCATGAAGCCTGACGATTACGATCCAATCGCCGCTGCACTGAAAGAAGACATCGGGCGCGGGGACGTCACGACGGAGTTTTTCGTGCCCGAAGCACTGCAGGCAACCGGACGCATCGTTGTGCATGAATCCGCGATCGTTGCGGGAACCGCCACGGCAGCGGCCGTTTTCCAGACGGTCGATTCTGCAACTGACGTCCAGGCCGTTCACTCCGACGGCGACGCTGTGGTTGCCGGCGACGTCGTCATAGAGCTGCGGGGTCGTGCAAGTTCGATTCTCAACGCCGAACGCGTTGCGCTGAATTTTCTTCAACGCCTCTGCGGCGTCGCAACGCTCACCCGCCAGTTCGTTGACGCGGTGGGAAATCATCCGGCCAAGATCCTTGATACACGCAAGACGACGCCCGGGCTGCGCGCATTGCAAAAGGCCGCTGTAGTGGCAGGGGGCGGCATCAATCATCGCTCTGGCCTGTACGATATGGTTTTGGTGAAGGACAATCACCTCGCTGCGTTCGGAGGACTTTCCGGGTTTGCCGATCAAATCCGCCGCCTTCGCAAGGAACGGCCGAATGTCCGCATCGAGGTAGAGGCTGACAATTTGGAGCAGGTGCGTGCTTTTGTCGGGATTGAAGGCATAGACGTCATCCTGCTGGATAACATGGTGCCCGCTCAAATTCGGGAAGCTCTGGCGCTGAGGAGGAATAACATCAAGTTTGAAGCAAGCGGCGGCATCACGCTCAAAACCGTTCGCCGCATTGCAGCCACTGGCGTCGATTACATTTCCGTCGGCGCACTAACCAACGCCGCGCCAGCGATTGATCTCGGGTTGGAAATAACTCATGTCCACGGCTGAGAAGTTGGACCGGCTGATCACCGACCAACTCAAAGCCGAACTCGCCGGGGCGAGCGTTGTCGGCCGGGAGATCATCGTCCTCAACGAGACCGGCTCGACCAACGATGCCATATTGGAGTTCTCATCGACACACCTTTCGGAACTCGCGCGCGAGGGTTTGGTTCTTTTCGCCGAACATCAAACTACTGGACGCGGTCAACGCGGTAACCGCTGGGAATCCACGAAAGGAAAAGGGCTTTGTTTTTCGATTCTGTTACGGCCCGAGGTTCAACTTCGTGAGTCGGCGCGGCTCACGATCTGGGCTGTCGAAGCGATCTCCGATACCATTCGCGCGGAGTTCGGCGTGGAGCCAGTGATCAAGGTGCCTAACGACATCCAGCTTTCCGGGTGCAAAGTCGCCGGCGTGCTGGTGGAAATGCGCGCGCGAGAAAACGCGCTGCATTTGGCCGTGGTCGGCGTCGGAATTAACGTGAACCAAGCCCGCGACGATTTTCCTGTCGAACTCCAGGACAAAGCCATTTCCCTCGCAATGGCATTAGGCCGGAAAGTTGATCGCCAGAAATTCGCTGTCGCGCTTCTACGGAAGCTGGATCTGACGTATCGCGAAAAGTTCGCCTGTAGCCGAGAGCGGTGACTTGGCTCGCCGATTGCACACACTACACTGCCGCGGTCAACGCCCGCGGCTACAACTTCCCCTGCCCGGACAACCATTCGCGATAAATCCGTGGCGAGATTTCGGACGGCTTAATCTCACTGCGACCGCCCCAGAATACGTTTGTGTAAGAAACCGGGATATTCTTCGCCCCCAGGTGCTCATCAATCGCGGCCTTATGATCGAGGAGCAATCTTTTGTCTGTGCCATGCGCCACAGCCATGATGTTGACGTTCCTGAATTCGGGACCGGCTTCGCGCCAGTAGCAGTGCGTTAAGATGTGATGACGACCGACTTCGCCTCCGGTCTCAATTTCGCGACCCGGCGGCACGGCCCAATGAAACAGCGCGTTGAATCGCGTAACACGTACACCGCCGGTCGATGGCTTGACGTGTTCCAGAAATGTTGAGAAACGGCCGATAATCTTGCGCGCGTTCAAATCTTCGGCCACCCGACAGAATTCCTGCACCGATACGCCAGCTTCTTTTGCCCGCCCAACCCAGGGTGACGGCGTGATTTCTTCCGGAGCGAATTCGCGCTTGAGCGCAACCAAAACATTCCATTCGTGCTCGCTCAGTTCGACGAGCTGCACGGGAATCATTTTTGCCGGCTGATCTGCTTTACTTCCCGGCTCAATCGTTTTTCGGCGAACGTGCCCAACCCCGAGAGTGAAAATGCCTTTCGCCGGCATCAGACGAAAACGCTCGGCGCCGACTTTCCTGGTAAGCAATTCGCAATGCGCTTTCAGGGAAAATCCCTGAGGAACCTTTAGCGTCGTCCAAAGCTTGTAGTCGGACCCGGCGCTTACAGTGTCGGTGGAGCGGAGAACCACATGACCGGAAAACGGATCGCACTGAAACATCCAATCGAATGCCGCATCGATCTTATCTTCGGGAATTTTCCACGCCACCAGCGCGCTCTCGGCGAGGTTGGTCGCAAGTAACGTTTGACGGACCCGGCGAATCGTTCCCGCACGCAGCATGCCGGCGATGCGCGCCATTACTACCTCGACGCTCACACCCGAGCGCTTCGCAATCTCTTCGAATGGCTCGTGAACAAATCCTTCAATCTTGTCTTCCGAAACCGCAAGAATCTTCGCGTTGACCGGATCATTGTGCTCGATTGGCAGCATTCTAATTAATCCGCCGTGGGGAGAAACTTGTCCAACCCCCCATGCAACAATGTCGCCGCGCAATTTGACTGCCCGAGGTTAAACGGCACAGACAAACACAGCCGCAAAATGGCAGCTCGTGCCTGTGAGGACAAAGAGGTGCCAGACAAAATGCGCATAGCGCACACGTTCGTTCACAAAAAATAAGACGCCGGCGGTGTAAGCGATTCCGCCGGCCACCAGCCAGAGAATTGCCGAGAGCGGAACCGCCAGTGTGAGCGGAGGAAGGAAAACAAGAGCTAGCCAACCCATTCCCAAATAAAGAGCCATCGCGAATTTTCGGTGCCGGTCGGCGCCGCGTGTCACTTTGACGAAGGCGCCGAAGGCGGCCAACGCCCAGATGATCCCCAGCATGGTCCAACCCCACACTCCTCGAAGCGGCCCCAGAGCGAAGGGCGTGTATGTTCCGGCGATTAACCAAAAAATCGCCGAGTGATCGAGGATTTGCAGAAACGACTTGGCCCGCGTGCGAGGCCAGGCGTGGTAAAGCATCGATCCCAAATACAGCAACACAATGGTCGCGATAAATACGGTCGTGCCGATAAAAAACAAAACGCTGCCATGGCGGAACGCGGCCAGTAGCAAAATCGGCGCAGCGATCATCGCTCCGACGAGACCGATCCCGTGGCTGATACTATTCGCCAATTCCTCGCCGGTTGATTGAGTCCATTTCGCCAAGGTCTCCGGCTCGTCCACAATTTTCATTGCCGGCATCACGCAACGCTCATTGAAAAATTTTGCAATCCAAAATTGGGGCCTCATTGCGAGATCTCCCCAAATATTGCAATCATCACCGAAACAATCTTCTGTCGAGATAAGACATTCATGGCCACTGAAAGCAAAGCCAAATCGATCAAGGCGATTTTTTTCGACGCCGCCGGCACGCTCCTCTACCTGACGAAGACAGTGGGCGAGCATTACGCCCTCGTTGGCCATGAAGTTGGTCTGGATCTCGATGCGCAGAAACTGGACCGAGCTTTCCACACGGCATGGCAACAAATGCCACCACGGCTACCAATCGATAAACCGCGCCCGGATGACGACAAAGATTGGTGGCGCCGCCTCGTTGATCGCGTTCTCGATCAGGTCGCACCCTCGTTAAGCCAGTTCGACCGCGATAATTTCTTCGAAATCGCTTACGAACACTTTGCTGAGCCTGGTGTTTGGGAGCTTTATCCTGAAGTCCCTGGCGTTCTTGAGAAATTACGGCTCCGTTTTCAGCTCGCCGTGGTTTCAAATTTCGATGGGCGTTTGCGATTCATCCTTCAGCACCTTGGAATTGCGAAATATTTTACCCACACATTCATCTCCAGCGAGCTCGGTGCCGACAAACCGGATCCGGAAATTTTCCGGCGCGCTCTAAAGGTCATCGATTTGAAACCAGACGAGGTCCTTCACGTTGGCGACGATCGCGAACGCGATTGGCAAGCAGCTATCGCGGCCGGTTTGTCCGTGTTTCGATTGGACCGACCGCAAAATTCGCTTTGCGATTTGCTCACCACTTTAAAGCTGTAGGGCAAGCGCATCGCTTGCCTAACTTATGATTGGCAGGCGGAGCGCCTGCCCTACAATCTTGCGATTGGCTGCGATGTACTTTACAGAACCTTTCCCGCAGGGGTCGGTAGCTCAATCGGTAGAGCAGCCCCGAAAGCTTTCGGGGTTGGTTCCGATGGAGAAATTCGATAAATAACAACAAAAACGGGTCGGTAGCTCAATCGGTAGAGCAGCGCCCTTTTAAGGCGTTGGTTCCGGGTTCGAGTCCCGGCCGACCCAAATTTCTTGTCGTATGCCTTGGGTTTATATCTTGCGCGGCACTTGCCGATACTACATCGGTGCCACCGAGAATCTCAATCGGCGGATCGCTGAGCACCGGCGTGGAAGCAATCACACAACGCGTCGTTTCGGCAGAGAGCTCACACTCGCGGCGGCGAAGGAAGTGTCTTCGATGACTGAAGCGCGCGCGCTTGAACGCCAGCTCAAACGCAAAAAGAATCCACAGCTCGCGATCTCCGCATTGAATTCAAAAAACGCCTAAAGAGGTACGAGCAGCCCCGAAAGCTTTCGGGATTGGTTCCGGGTTCGAGTCCCGGCCGACCCAATTTCTTGTTCGTATGCCTTGGGTTTATATCTTGCGCGGCACTCGCCGATACTACATCGGTTCCACCGAGAATCTCAATCGGCGGATTGCTGAGCACCGGCGTGGAAGCAATCACACAACGCGTCGTTTCGGCAGAGAGCTCACACTCGCGGCGGCGAAGGAAGTGTCTTCGATGACTGAAGCGCGCGCGCTTGAACGCCAACTCAAACGCAAAAAGAATCCACAGCTCGCGATCTCCGCATTGAATTCAAAAAACGCTTAAAGAGGTACGAGCAGCCCCGAAAGCTTTCGGGGTTGGTTCCGGGTTCGAATCCCGGCCGACCCAAATCTGCGACAGGTAGAGCCGATATTACGATTGGCAGGCGAAGCGCCTGCCCTACAATGTCCGATACTCCATCGCACTGTAGTGATCTCGCACACGCATAAATGCATCTTTGTCGAGGTACCCAAGACCGGCTCCACGAGTGTCAGGGCCATTCTCGGCAAAGCTTGGAAGCCGCATCTGAATTTGTGGCAGATCAAAAAGCTGATGGAAACCTCATGGACTCATTACGGCGGAAGAAAGAATCGGATATTGGCAGCGGTTTATTTGCTGGTCCCGGAAGAGCGCCGGAAAAAAAAGGGGAGCCAGCAATTCGATTCATATTTCAAGTTCGGCTTTGTTCGCAACCCATGGGACCGGATCGTCTCGCTGTATGAGCGCACGGAAGCGTTACAACTGAGAAATGAAATGAGCTTCGAACAATTTGTCGATTGGATCGAGTACAGCAGCGCCACTTGTGTCCACTCCTCTCCGCACCGGTATCAGTTGGACTGGTTCGTCGATCCGAACGGAAATTTGCTCGCCGATTTTATCGGAAAATTTGAGCGGCTCGATGAAGATTGGGCTTTTGTGGCGCAGAAGTTGGGTTTGCAGGAGAAGTTGCCGCACCAGCGAGCGAATCCGCGGGAGCGCCATTACACTGAGTACTACACTCCGCGGACACAGGGATATCATTGCAGCGAAGTTCAAAGTGGATATTGAGCGGTTCGGTTATGAGTTTGCCGGATAAAATAAAAGCGATTGTGCTCACGTGTGACCGGTATCGACCGATCACGCGACATGTCATTCTTAAATACGAGCGATTATGGCCGGATCACCCTTTCGTTTTTCACGTTCCATACCAGGAGCTACGCGGAACCGACACCGATCGAATCAAATACCACGCGGTGCCTGCGGACATTAAGGGAACGATCTTGCATTTGTTAGCGGACATCGATGACGAAGAGTGGATTTACTGGTGCGTGGACGACAAATATCCGATACAACTTCCTACCGACAAGGTGACTAGTTTGATTTCGCACGCCATGCGTTCGCCGGGAATTGACGGCCTGCTCTTCTGCAGGTGCAGGGCGCTATTGAGCATCCCCGGGCTCACCCTTCATCCCAAAAAAGTGAAAAACCTGTTCGGCGATGTTTATCTCGAACGCAAAGGTTGGTGGCAAATCTGGATCCATCAGCTTATGCGGGCCAAAGTCCTTCGACATCTGTTCAAGCATCTCCCGGACGAGATTCCCAGTGCAAAGGCGATGGATGATCTGAAGGACGACGTGCCAAAGCTGCCCGAGCACCGGTTATTTGTGACGGAGAAGAACTACGCAGTCTTCGGTGAAAGCACCCGCAAGGGAATGATCACGCAAAATTGTTACGAGAGTATTGTGGACTCGGGTATTGAGCTGCCAGAATGGTTCCAGCAACCAAACGGCGAATACGTGACGCTCGGAAAATTGTGAGCGCGACGTACGCCTCAAATTGAAAATGTTTGCCCCGGGAGATTTTCTCGACCTCGAACATACGGCTCATTCGAAATTGTTTGAGAACCAGAATCATGTCTGGGACGCGCTCAAGCAGATCGCGAGCTATTTGCAATTTCGGTTAAAGCCCGGCGTTCTCGGCGAGCTACTGGGAAAGCCATTCATTAGCAATCGGGTGTTCATTGGCAGGGGGACGGTCGTGGAACCAGGAGCAGTGCTGAAAGGGCCGGCGTGGATCGGAGACAATTGTCAGATTCGCAGTGGCTGCTACGTGCGCGAAAATGTGATCGCGGGAAATGGAGTGGTGATGGGCAACTCGTGTGAATTCAAAAATTGCATCTTGTTCGACGAAGCGCAGGTGCCCCACTTCAATTACGTGGGCGACTCCATCCTGGGCCATCGCGCGCATCTTGGTGCGGGCGTGATTCTCTCCAACGTCAAACTCAATCACGCCGAAATAACGGTAATCACACCCGACGGCGGTATTCCCACTGGCCTGAAAAAATTCGGGGCGATCGTCGGCGACAGAACCGAGATCGGCTGCAACGCGGTCATCAACCCCGGTTCGATTATCGGGCGTGATTGTATGATTTACCCGGGCGTAAACTTCCGCGGTCTGCTGCCAGACGGCGCCAGAGTGAAATTGGTGCAGGAACTGCAGGTAATCAAAAAGCAGTAACGAGTTCGTTGTCTCTATTCCCTCACCATAGCCGCTTACGCGCGAACGCGTGGGCTGAGCCGGATTTGAGATAAAGCTCGAAAGCTTCCGCCTTTTTCCGACTAGTGAAGGCGATGTACGTAGTCAGCTTCCATGGCTTGGATTTCGAAGTGTGTGAGGATTCTCCTGCGTTGTGCTGTCGCAGACGCTGTTTCAGATCTCCGGTTATTCCGATGTAACGCTGACCTTACGTGGAGAGACCTTCAATGAGGTACACGTAATACAACCCTGAAGCCGACCTGCTTCGCACAGACGAACGTTGCAAGTCTTGAGAAACATCCACGAACGTTCGAAGCAGAGCGACAGTCCTGCGAAGTGCGCATGCGCGAAACAGGACGGATGGGGGGGGATTCGAACCCCCGGTGCCTTTCGGCACACACGCTTTCCAGGCGTGCACAATCAACCGCTCTGTCACCCATCCAGGCGAATCTTCCTCTTCCTCTCTATCTTATTCTCCGCTTAGCGGTCCGTATAGAGTAAGACTAAGAGGAAGCGGAAGAGGAAGAGTTTACAACTGCAAACGCCGGAACAATTCGTCCAGCGGTAATTGAATGCCGATATAAAATTCCCCGAAATCGGCGTATTCGGCGCTGACCGGATCGAACCGCATTTGGTAAACGATGGCTTTGATCTGAAACGTGTCGCGCGCGAAGAGCGTCACGCCCCATTCCGCATCGTCGAGGCCGGTGGACCCGGTAATCAATTGTTTCACTTTGCCGGCGAACTCCCGCCCAACGTTGGCGTGGCCTTTCATCAGTTTGCGGCGTTCATCATACGGCAGCGCGTACCAATTGCGTTGTTCGCCGCGGCGCTTGCTCATATTATAAAAACAAACCACCGGCCAATCAGGAAGCGTAGGATAAACCCGCTCCTGTCGATAATGTTTGATCCGCTCACGAAATGTCGTCAGCGCTTCGCTAAGCTTTCCCGGATCATTGCGGACATTCGCGTCGAGCGATTGCGCGTATTCCTCCTCGGTCGTGATGTATTCGCTTTCTTCGGTGAGCGAGAGATAACTGTAAACCGGTGTGAGCACGTCAGGGCCTAACGAAATAGACAGTCGCTTCTCAATTCTGTTTGCGTTGTGCAAATCCGGCGTAATCAACATGAAACCGATGTCCCCTTTTGGTGTGACGACACCGAGCGTGAGCAACTGCGTCGAATCCATCGCGCGCACTTCCTGGACCAGCGACGAAAGATCTGTTTTCGCAGCATTTTTCTCTTCGCGGCTGAGCAACTGCCATTGGCCATATTCGACCCGGTAAAACAGGTGTAAACAATGCCAGCCTTCCTCAGGAACGAGCGCGGTATTCTTGTCAGTCATCGCATTAGTTTCCGACTCAGCGGCATTCGGGTCAAGGTTCTGCCGGAAGCCCTGCAATGCGAAGACTTGGCTTGCATCAATAGAGAGTAACCTGTATCACGGGCGGCTAGCGTGAAGCACGCGCAGCCAGAATGCGCAATTACCTTCAGCCACAAACCACCGGCGATGTTCTGCGAAACACCTTCGCAATCTACGGCAAAGGTTTCTGGGCAATCTTGCTGACGTTTCTACTTCCGGTTTTGCCGTTTCAAGTATGGCAGGCCGAAGCCAAGGCAGCACACAACACACCACTCTATTTTCTGGCATTTGTCGCTGGAATTGTCGGCGGCTTATTTGCCTTCGGTGCGATCGCAATCACCGTATCGGACATTTGCCTTGGTAACAAGCCGGCCGTAACGCGCTCTTACAAAAGGGTCTTCAGCACGATTCCCGGGAAACTGCTGGTTACCAATTTTCTGAATATAATCTGCTGGGGAATACCTGCCGTGCCACTGTATGTGCTTCCAGCGCATTTCAGCAAAGCGACGGAAGCGGCAAAGATGATCATGGTTCTTGTGATGATTGCCTCACTGATCGTCTCCGTAATGGTGTGCCTGCGGTTCCTGTTCGCTTCTTCGGTCGTGGTTCTGGAAGGGCGTTGGGGATTTCAGGCGCTAAAACGAAGCCAATCTCTCGCCAGTGGTTTTAACTGGCGCAGTCTGGCAGTGCTAACCCTGCTGTGGATAATCGTGTTGCTAATATTGACCGTCGCCGCTGTGGTTCTGATAGTGCTACATGCGAAAAGCCCGATTGCTGAACGCATTTTTGCGTCGGCAATCGCGACGACTGTCATGCCGATCTTTTTCATAGCGGCCGTGCTGCTCTACTATGACAGCCGCGTTCGCAAGGAGGCGTACGATAATGCCGCTTTAGCTGAAGACTTACGCAGGTAGCGAGACGAAACCCTTGCAGGACAGAGGCGGAATCTCTATAACGCGACTAACAAGGAGATCCCTGCGTGATCAATTATGTCCGGGAGCAATCGGTAGGAGAGCTGGTGCGAAATTCTTTTGCCGTTTTCGGCAAAGGGCTCGGGATCATTCTTCTGACTTACCTTCTGCCAATGCTTCCCTTTATTTTGATGCAGGGAGAGGCGCTCGCCGCGAAAGCAACTGGGCTTTGGCTCATTGCGCTTTTTTTGGGAACCATCGCAAGCTTGCTGGCGTTTGGGGCGATCACAATTTCAGTTTCTGATATTTGCCTCGGCAATGCCCCAAGCCTGCCGCGATCCTACAAAAGGGTCTTCGCGTTGTTTGGACGAATGTTCACAGCAAGCATGTTGCAACTGACATTCATCCTGATCGGTTGTGTGCTACTCTTTGTTCCGGGGATAATTGCCATGTTCTGGTTCATGTTCACACCGTGCATCGTGGTGATGGAAGGGTTCGGTGGACTAAAAGCTCTAAAGCGCAGCCGAGCACTGGGCTGGGGCTACAATTGGCGCAACTTCGGCGTGTTCGCGCTGGTGATGGTAATCGCGATTGTTGCGTACGTGATTCTAGTCATCCCGTTGGTGCTGTTAATCCCGGATGCTGCCAGCCATTTCAGCGGCCGGTTTTTTAACACCATATTTCAACTACTAAGCACGCCTCTGGGGATCGTCGCCATCGTGCTGATGTATTATGATCTTCGAGTGCGCAAAGAAGCGTACGACGCGGCTGCGCTGGCGGAAGATTTGAGACGCTGAAGAAAAAATAAGAACCGGAACAAATTATATGTTTGCCATCGATCTATCATCCTTACCCAAAGACCCGACGTTTTGGATCGTCGTTGCGATCTGTCTCACAATTGTCGTCATTTTGGCGATCATTTTTGGCCGCGGTCTCAAGATTGGGTCGCTCTCCCTCGATCGCGCGCCCGATAGAAAGCCGACCGATATCGTCGTGGCGAAAAACATGGAAGCGAAGAATCTAAAGGTTCGCGGTAGCATCACAGGTGTGCACGGCACGCAAACATCTGACCGGAACGTCGATGTTCTCGGAGGCGCCAAATTGACCGATGCGGACATCCAGGGCGACATCACCGGCGTGGAGCAGCAGGGAGATTCCGACATCAAAAAATGAGAGATGTGCTTGCAGCGTTCGTGGATCGGCACGTGGAGTTGGGCCGATTTTGCGAAATGCTCGAAAACGACGAAAAACCGATCATGATCGTCTGGGGTGACGATGGGATCGGGAAGTCGTCATTCCTGGCACGGCTCATACATGAGTGCGCCTCGCGCAAGCTGCGCAAGGCCGAAGTATTCGCGAGCAAAAACCGGTTTAATAGTTATTTGGAAATCCTGCGGAAAATTCGGGACGATCTCGGCCCGGAATTGTTTCCGAACTTCACCCAGTTGGTGAACTATCTTTTTCCAAGTCCTCTGCAAGCCCGGGAGCCTATCAAGATCGAAGTCGGCGGCGGAGCGCAAAGCGTCTTAGAACGCGCCAGGCTGGAAAACGTGACCATCCACGGCGATGTGGCGGGCGTCATCATCAAGGATTGCATGATCAATGTTCCCGACCCAACCCTGAACATCCCGCCGCAGGATCGCATGAACCTGGTTACTGCGGAGTTTTTGAAGGACCTCGCACCTATCGTGCAATACGAAATGCTGGTCGTTTTGTTCGATGACATTCAGGAATTGGCCGACGAAACCTATAAGTGGCTTTGGGAGGGAATAATTTCCGCGCTGGACGAAGGCCGCTTAAGAAATATTCGTTTCGTTCTATGCGGCCGGACCAAACCGCAACTTGAAGGCACCGCTGCTTTAAGCGTAAAAGAAGCGCCGCTTCAGCCGCTCGGCTTGGCTGACATCGAATCCTATCTGGAACGCAGCAATCATGTACCCGAGGGCCGCGCCGAAGCGGCGAAAATGCTGCTGGCAGGAAGCAAAGGCATCCCGCTGAATGTCGCATTGCAGCTCGACAGCTACTTTCAGTTTTTCCCGGACAAACGAGCCCGAGTAAATGGATAAGCGGCTGGAAGAATTTCAGCAGCTGCTCAACCAATTATCAGCCAAGGGACGCGGCGCCACGGTCGAGCTGCTTTTGCGGCAGATGGCCCCGGACCAGGCGCGTTGTCTGCGACTATGTGCGATTCCGCACGAGTTCGACGTATCGATCCTGCGGTCGCTCGCACCTGATCTGAGCGAAGAGCAGGCGCGCAATTACTGCGTTCTATTGTCGAAACTTTCCCTCGTCGCTAGTCGCGACGAGTCGTTCGCCATACACGAAGAACCACGCCGTTATCTTTTCGATCAATGGCTCGATTCTGAGTCCCTGGCTGAATTTCGCACCGCCAGCTCACGACTAACGGAATATTTCGGTCTGCTCGGAGCGCGGCTGAAAGAAGAAAGTGCGACTGAAAAATCGGACGCAGTGGAAAGGGTAATCCGGAATCGAATGTTTCATCTTATGGGAGCTTCGTCCGCTGAGGGTTTCACTGAATTCGAGCGACTCTGTCGTCAGCGGCGGGAAGAAATGCGCTTTGATCAATGTGAGACGCTCATCAAACTCGTTCACGAATACGACCGGATTTTCAATCCACTGGAAAAAGCCATTATAGCGTATCACGAAGGCAAACTTGCTGCGGATCGGCGACAGTGGAGCGCAGCAGAGGAAGCCTACAATCGCGTTCTCGGCACGGCAGAAGTGTCCACGCAAATGCGCGTAAAGACGCTTCGCCGGCTTGGAATGATCCAGGATGATCAGCGTCACTGGAACGCGGCGATCGATTTTTTCCAGAAAAGCCTGGAGCTCGCCGATGCGCGACCCGATTGCAGTCGGCAAATTATTCATTTGCATCTGAATCTTGGATCAACTTATCGCGATAGCGGTCGTTTGACGGAGGCGGAAAACTTTCTGCAGAAAAGCATCGCGCTGGCGCAAAACGCACAAGATCTCTCCTGCCTGGCCGACGGCCATAACGCGTCCGGCACACTTTATTTAAGAACGAATGACACGCACCGGGCCATCGAAGCGTTCCAGACCAGTCTCAAATACCTGGAGCAAATCGGGGACAGGTTTCGGTGCGCCCAGGTTTATAACAACCTTGGCAACGCTCAGTTCAACCGGCAGGAATGGGATAAAAGTGAACAATTGTTCCGACAAAGTCTCGAGATCAAGCGGCAGGCTGGCGATAACGCCGGGCAAGCGGTTACGCTCACAAATCTGGTGCGAGTCTATCGCGCCCAACACAGAATCCCCGACGCCATCGCGGCACTGCAGCAGGCGGCCACTTTGTTTGCCGAGGTCCGCGATGATTACAGCGCAGCGCGGGTCAAGCGCGATCTGGCTCGGATCTATCGCTCGATGAATAATGTCGAGCTTGCCAGCAGTTCATTTGATGAAGCAGCCGCCCTTTTCGATCGTTGCCATGAGACTCAGGAAGCGCAAGGCAACTCGCGAGGAGGCTCGTCCGAAAAAGCGCGGCCTTCCGTGGTGGGTAATTGTCGCGATCGTGCTCTTTGTCGCTGATCGTCGTACTGATGACTCTCGCTCTCGCGTTCCATTGGTAAACGCGCGGAAAAAACTCAGCCGGCCGGAGTCTGCGCCTTCGGTAAATGTGCCATGCAATATTCTTCGCCATCACTCGCCACGCGGAAATCCAGATTCGGATCGCTTAGCTCGGTGGCGCCACAGACTGTGCAGCGATGCAGTGTTTCCGCCGTGCTGCGTGAGTCCGCTTCGAAACGCTTGCGGCGTGTGGAAACATCACGGCGATGCCTTGCATCGTGAATGATCTCCGCTCCGAAAAATATGAAGTAGTTCGCGAATGCGGCGACCAGCGCAGCGCGATACGAATTCGGCCCGAGCACAAATCCAAAGAGCAGAAACGCTGCGAAAATCCACGCCAGCCATTTGATCTTAACCGGCAGAATAAAAAGGATGTAGATCACTTCGTCTGGATAAAACCGCGCGAACGCAAAGAACAGGGAGGCGATCAGCATGCCGTTGGAAAAATTGCCGCCGAAAAAGAACGCGGCCACGGTCGTGCCGATCATCCCGATGACGAAATAAAGTGTGAGCCGGAACGGCCCCCATGCGCGTTCAAGGCCTTCGCCGATAAACCAGAGAAACCAGAGCGCCAGCACGACCCAAAGGCTGAGCGTCTGCGGAACGAAAACATAAGTGACGAGCCGCCAGACTTCGCCATGGCGGATACGCGCTGGATCGAGATTGAGCGCGAAGCGTAAATTTGGATTCAGCCAAATCAACGCCCAGACCAGCGCTGTGAAGCCGATCACGATGCGGATCAGCCCCGGAACCCCCAGAAATCCAAAGCGGCGTTCAAGTTTGTCGAGCCAACTCATTGCTGGCGCAAGCTAACGCAACAATCCCTCACCTCAATCCTCTCCCTTACGAAAGGGAGAGGCGGAGTTGCGGCTGACCGCAATACCAAAGGCGACAACCTTTTCCTCTCCTCCTTGAGCGAGGAGAGGATGAAGATGAGGAGTCGAATTCAGAAAGGCCAACGACTGGCCATGTCCTTGCGTAACACCCGCCTGAGCCTAGCTTGGCGCGTGGGCGAGGTCGCACAGAAAAAAACGCCGCTTTACGATGAGCACGTACGGCTCCGCGCGAAGATAGTTCCATTCGCCGGGTGGCTGATGCCGGTGCAATACACCAGCATCGTGGAGGAACATCAGGCTGTGCGAAACAACGTCGGTATCTTCGACATTTCGCATATGGGGCAGTTCATCGTGGAGGGACCCGACGCGGGCGAATGGCTCAATACAATGCTCACAAACAACGTGGACAAACTCGATGCCGGCGTCGGGCAATACACATTTTTGCTGAACGAACGCGGCGGAATTATTGACGACCTGATCATTTATCGTACTGCCAAAGAACAGTTTCTGCTCGTGGTGAACGCAGCGCGTTTGGAGGAAGATTTTGCCTGGTTGCAAAATCACAAGGCAGGGCATGCCTCTGGTTCGCCACTGGACGAATCCGCCATGGCGGACTTGCCCCATCGCGAAAATCGCAAGCGGGACGCATGCGCTACCATCATAAATCGCAGCGGGGAATTTGGCGGAGTGGCCATCCAAGGCCCGCGTATCACAGAGTTATTCCACGCTCTTTTCGGCGCAAATGCCGAGTTTCCAGCGCGAAACTCGATTGCCGATTTGCCATTCGAGGGGACGACTCGTGTCCGTCGCGCGGACCGGGTACACTGGGGAGGATGGCATCGAAGTCTTCTTTCCCGCAACGGATGCGGTGAAGTTTTGGAACGCCGTTCTTGAAAAAGGAGAGCCAATGGGAATTAAACCGTGCGGCCTCGGCGCACGCGATACATTGCGCCTGGAGATGTGCTATCCCCTCAACGGCTCCGATCTGTCGCCGGAACGAAATCCGATCGAGGCTGGACTCGGATTCTTCGTCGATCTGACAAAACCAAATTTCATCGGACGCGATGTCTTGGTGAACACAAAGAATATTGGTCCGCGAGAGAAACTTGTGGCGTTTCGAATGAAAGAGAAAGGACCGCCGCCCCGGCCGCACTACGCAGTGTTCCGGGACGCCGAGCGCATTGGGGAAGTGACCAGCGGCACTCTTTCTCCGAGCTTGAACTGGGGTATTGGAATGGCGTATGTGTCGTCGGCGCACGCGAAGATCGGCACAGAGATTGAAATAGAAATTCGCGGCCAAAAGTTTGCTGCTACCGTTGAAAAAAAACCTCTCTACAGAAAACCAGCATCATGATGATCCCAGACGACTTGCTCTACACTGAGAGCCACGAATGGATTAAACGCGAAGGCGACAACATCCGCGTCGGCATTACCGATCACGCTCAATCGGAATTGACCGACATCGTTTATGTCGAGCTGCCAAAAGTCGACCGGCAGGTAAACGCCAAAGAAGCGATGGCGGTTGTCGAATCAGTCAAGACGGCAAGCGACATCTACGCGCCGGTGAAAGGCACGGTTATTGAGACAAACAAGGCGCTCGAAGCCGATCCGGGACTAATCAATCGCGAACCGTACGGCCAGGGTTGGATTTTCGTTCTCAAAATCGACAATGCTGACGAGCTCAAGGGATTTAAGGACGCGGAAGCTTACAAAAAGCAAATTAGCTAGGGCGTTAGTCGCCCAACGCTTGCGACCAAGTTCACATGCGGCGCGAAGTTTCGGCTACCTGCGAGACTGGCAGCGCTGGCAGCCTGTGCTCCCTGATCGGGTGAATTCGCAACCCTACAGCGCAAAATCGTCGCGGGTTGCGACGATTTTCTCGCGCGGGTTCTGGTGGAATGTCCTCAACGCGTTAGTTGAGGACGCGGCGGTAGCCGCCTGATTCCAGTCTTGGCCTTCGGCGAACCGGCATCGTCTTGAGGACAAGCCGATCCACCTCGGAACACATCCGCGTCGGCCCTCAAATCAGCGGTTCAATCCCGCCTGCAGCGGAAGCGCTCCGGAACTGCGTGGTCTAACCTTTCTTAATAGCGAAACCGATGTACCCCCAGCGGCCCCATTCGTAATGCGAAGTGCGTTCGGCGTCGCGGCGGCCGGTTTTTTTCTCCTGCACGTAGGTCTTGGCAATGAATTCGGGAAACGCGGCATTCATCTGCACGTCGTGCGATACAAGCAATCCCCCATCGCGCAGGCGCGGCCAGAACTGACGAAATTCCCACAACATATGGCGATAACTGTGTGAGCTGTCGTGCAGAAACATGTCAATGGATTGAGGGAGTTGGTCCCGCTTCAGCAAATCTTCGATTCTGCCGCGGACCGGTACGAATCCGGCTGAGGCGGATCGCAATTCGTCCGGAATTAGAGCACCCTGCTCGCAGTCTTCGCTCAATTCGATGCTGTAAAGTTTAGAGACTATCAGCTTCTCGTCGGTCAACGCTTTCAAAATAAAGGCCGAAGACATTCCAATAAATCCTCCCGACTCCACAATGATCAGCGGTCGAAGCCAGCGGGTCAGTCCGTAAAGCGTGGCGCAATCGAGCGCACCCATCACTCCCTCCGCGCCTTGTTTGTCACGGCGCCGGATCATTTCGGCCATGAAATCGCTTCGGCCGGATTTCCTGCGCGAATCGCGCAACCGCGTCCCACATTGCATAAAAGGATGCAGGATGGTGACGAGGTTTGAGCCGTTTGCTTCAATTGACGACGCTGAGGGAGTTGGAAAACGCGCATCTTCGACTGATGTCGGGAGTGAAACATTCGCTGAGCTTCAGACTGGTGCGAATGTTTATTTTCATTGATTGCCTGTAGCGTGCAGACTAGTCCTCGATGCGCAACCTGGCCGTATGGAGTCTCGACTCCGCACGAAATGCACGCTGAGGACAGCGGACGCTTCAACGGAAGTCGCCCTTTTTATCCTGGCTAAGCTGTGCTTAATTCTTCCGCTTTCCCCATGAGCAGTAAATCGAAGCCGCGCGAGGCGGAGCTTAACTTTGAAAGCGCGATGGATCGGCTGGAGAAAATTGTCGAACAGATGGAGTCCGGTAAATTGCCACTCGAAGATCTGATCGTGCGCTACGAGGAAGGAATGAATCTGGTAAAGATTTGCCAGGAACGGCTCACCAAGGCGGAGCGAAAGATCGAAATCATTGCTCGCAATAGCGCCGGCAAAGCCGTAGTGAAAGAATTCGAGCCGGCGCAGGAGCCGGTCACTTCCGATAAAGCAGCGTCCGAATCCGAAAGCACCGATGACGAAATCCAACTCTTCTGACAAATCCGCAAACCCCGAGACGTTAGCCACATCGAAGCGTTTGCTCGATGGAATCCATTCGCCGGCTGACATCAAAGCGCTGCGGGAACAGGATTTGCCGCAGCTTGCGCAGGAAGTGCGCGAAGAGCTGATCAGAGTTCTGTCGCAAACCGGCGGTCACCTCGGACCGAACCTCGGCGTCGTGGAGTTAACCATTGCATTGCATCGCGTATTCGATACGCCGCGCGACCGGTTCGTGATGGACGTCAGCCACCAGGGTTACGTCCACAAAATGTTTACCGGGCGACTCGATCGATTTCATACGATGCGCCAATTCGGCGGTCTCAACGGTTTCCTTTTACGCTCCGAGAGCCAACACGATTGCTATGGAGCAGGTCACGCTGGCACGGCGCTTTCCGCAGCGCTCGGCATGGCTGTCGGACGTGATTTGAAGGGCGGCGACGAGAATATCGTCGTCGTCGCGGGCGACGCCGCATTCACCTGCGGAATCAGTTACGAAGCGCTCAACAACGTCAAAACCCATACCAAACGTTTCATCGTCGTGCTTAACGATAACGAATGGTCGATCGCAAAGAATGTTGGCGCGATCGCCAACTACCTGAACAGCATTGTCGCAAATCCTACTTACGCGCATCTGCACGATAAGGCCCGCGATTTCGTTCAGGCGATTCTTGGAAAAACCGGCGTGCAGCTGGCGCACAAAGTGGAGGAGAGCGTCAAAGGTTTGCTCGTGCCGAGCGTTATTTTCGAGGAGCTAGGCTTGCGTTATTACGGTCCGATCGATGGGCACGATATTCCGCTGCTCATCCGGACATTCGAGTTTTTGAAAACGCAGGAAGAGCCGGTGCTGCTGCACATTCTCACCAAGAAAGGCAAAGGATACGAACCGGCCATTAAACAGCCCGATAAATTTCACGGTCTCGGCAAATACAAGATCGAGAGCGGCGAGACCGCTCCCGCGCCGACGCCTACCTATTCGGAAATCTTTCGGCAAGACACTGGCGAAATTCGCGGAGACAAATCAAAAGCTCGTCGCCATCACCGCAGCGATGCCGAGTGGGACGGGTCTCTCGCATTTTGCCAAGGCGCATCCGGACTCGCTATTTCGACGTTGGCATCGCGGAGGAGCATGCCACGCTTTTCGCCTGCGGCCTGGCAACACAAGGCTTGCAGCCGTTCCTGGCGATTTATTCCACGTTTTTCCAGCGCGCATACGACATGGCGATCCACGATATCGCCATCCAAAACCTGAACGTCAAACTCTGCATGGACCGCGCCGGATTAAGCGGCGACGATGGCCCGACGCATCATGGATTGTTCGACATCGGTTACCTGCGCCACATCCCGAATTGGGTGCACATGCAGCCGAAGGACGAGGACGAATTCGTCGACATGCTCTGGACGATGGTGCACTACAACTCCGGTCCAATCGCCATTCGTTACCCGCGCGGTCGCAGGAACAGGCGCAAAAATCAAACCGGAACCGAAGCTTCTCGGAGATTGGCAAAGCGGAGGTCGTGCAACACGGACGTGACGTGGCGATCTTCGGGCTTGGGCGAAATGTTCGAGGTGGCAGAAGAAGCCGCGCGCAAACTTGAAGAAAAAGGAATTTCCGTTGCGCTGATCAATCCGCGCTGGATCAAACCGATGGACACCGGCACGCTCGAATTTTTCGCGCGTAGCGTCGACGTCGTCTGCACGATCGAAGACCACGTTTTATACAACGGTTTTGGATGCGCGGTGATGGAACATCTGCACTCGCAGATGATCAATACGCCCGTGGTGCGGATCGGCTGGCCCGACCAATTCATCGAGCACGGCGCCGTCCCGATCCTGCGCAAGAAACACGGCATCACAGCCGATGCGCTCGTGGAAAAAGTTCTGCCGCTCCTTCAGCAAAAAATCCAAGCTCAAGCCGTCTGTAGCCTGACAAAAGCGAAGGGCGCCTTCGTTTCCGAAAGCGCTCTTCATAGTTTGATAGCGATAAGCCGAATTTTGTCGGAGTTGATTTTATTTCGGAAATCGTCCACCTGACACATCGCCAATCCAGTATCTTCGTCGAGGATTTCCCACCGAAGAGCTCTACCTTGTGCGCGCAAGCTCACTTGTTTAAGCGCCTCGGGAGTTGCCTTAGCCAATCGGGGAAACTTTGAAGCAGGAAAGCTGATAGTATGTTCGTCCGCAAGCTCGATGCAAACGCATCCATCTTCTATCGAGCATCGCACGGCGTGTGGAGATCCTGGCATCACCCGTGAACGGCTTCCAGAACACTCTTGGGGTTCCTTTCAGCGATTCGGAGAAGAACTCGAGCGGGCCCATGAGGTTTCCGTCTTGGATTGTTCCCAGTTCCGGAGTGTAGCGGGAGTGATATCCGCTAAGCGCAGAGAACTCGGATTGGGATAGATGCAGGCGACGCCGGATTCAGTGCACATCCGGTTCATTGAACTTGAACGCTCGTTTTGGCTTTACGCGGCCTCTCAGAATCTTGCCGCCTTCTTTGATGCTCTCGACTAGTTCTGCAAACAGCTCTTTTGTCATTTGAATTCCTTTGCGATTAAAGATCTCAACGTCCGTAGTTGATCGGGATACGCAGAATTCCGGGAGGGTGCTGTGGTCCTAAAGAAATGATTTGAGGAATTGCTGGACCTCGTCATGTGTGCCGAGCATATGGAAGTAAAGAAGCGATGGCCGTTCAAGGGTGAAAACCAGGCGTAGTGGCCTACTGATACGACACTCGTACAGGTGAAGCTTCCTACGAGAAGGGGAAAGATCGCGAATGCCAATGCCAGAATGTAGATGAGGTTGCCCGAAAATTTCCTGAACACGTCGGATAATATCGCCCACACGCTTTCGATCAGGCTTGGGCCAACGACGAAGCTCTCGCAGAAGTTCGTGGTCAATCCGAACGCTATAAGATCTCTTCGATGGAGCCGCGGAACTCTTTGCTCCGTCCGCTCGCGATTCTCTCTTTCGCTCTCGCATGCAGATTCCGTGCGATCTTGTTCATTTCTGCTGCCGCGAATCCATAGCGGCTACGGGCGAGAAGATTTCGCGGAACACCGTTGAGGAGTGCAGCTAACTTTCGCTCCAGCTTGTTGATCTCGGATTCCACGCGACGCGCTTGTTGTAGTCGATCAGCGATCTCGGGACGGTCTAGAGCCGCAGGCATGATCTGCATCATATGGCAAGCCGATCACCTGGGCAATCCAGATTAAAGCGAAGGGCGCCTTCGTTTCCGAAAGCGCCCTTCATAGTTTGATGGCGATAAGCCGAATTCTGTCCGGTCGCCGAAAGGCGACCAGGATGATCATTCATCTCGACTCACTTTCGTCGAATCGCCTGGCAACGCGATTCGGCGGTCATAGACCGCCGCTACAGTCGCCGTGATGCGACGATACCCGAGGATTAGCGAGCCGGCTGCCCTTCCTCTGTTTTGTCTTGCACCGCATGGGGTTTTTCGTGCCTCGCGAATTGCTCCGCGAGCGGTGAGCTCTTACCTCGCCTTTTCACCCTTACCTGCGCTTTTCTCAAAGAACCGGCGGTGTGTTTTCTGTGACACTTTCCGTCAACCCCGACTTTTGTCGGGGTTGCCCGCGTGTTTTACGCGGCATGCTGCCGTATGGTGTTCGGACTTTCCTCCAGCAAACCCCGAAATGCGGGGCTCACCAGCGATCATCTGCCATCGGCAGAAAGTATATCACAATCAGGAAAGCAGGAAAGGAGGAGCGACCGGGATCCCACAGCTTTCCTGGGTTCCTGTATTCCTGATTTTCCGATTCAAAAAGGCGACGGGACGTTAATCAGAAATATTCCGATCATCGCCAGCCCAATGATCAGTTTGGCAGCCGTGGCGCCGACATTTCCGAGCAAGCTTCCCCAACCGGCGCGCCCGGCATCGATCATTCGTTTGCCGGCGATGAATTCGCCGGCTATCGCGCCGATGACCGGCCCCGCGAATAACCCGATGATTCCGAAAAACAGACCTACAACCATCCCGAGGACCGCGCCGAGCGCACCCCATTTGGTAGCACCGAAATACTTCGCTCCAAAATAGCTGCCCAGAAAATCGAACACGTAAGAAACAAGCGTGAGCAGCACGAGAACGACGATTGTTTTCCAACCAATGCTCTTCTCCGCGCCCAGAACGAGGCGATGAACGATTGCCGCCGCGAGAATAATCGTGGTGCCGGGAAGAACGGGAACGATCGTGCCGATCAGGCCGACGGCAAACAGCACGACTACGAAGAGCCACCAGAAGATTTCCATTCGGAAGATGTGAATCGTAATTCGAGATTTGTGATTCGCGAATATTCGCGAAGTCCTGCGATGTAACTGTTCACGATGCAACGAATCACGATGTTCTTTTTGACCACGAGAGGACCGATCCTATACTCAAATTCACAGGATTTAACTCGAACCAGAGGACTTACTTATGCCACTCGCTGTCGGAACCAAAGCACCAGATTTCACGTTATCGACCAAAACGGCCGAAGGGCCGAAGCAAATCAAGCTGAGCGATAATTTCGGAAAGAAGAACACGCTGTTGCTTTTTTTTCCCATGGCGTTCACGGGCACGTGCACAACCGAAATGTGCGAGGTCAGCGCGGGCCTTAATGTTTACACAGATTTGAACGCGACGGTTTACGGAATCAGCGGCGACAATCCGTTCGCGCAGGAAGCATGGGCGCAAAAGGAGAAGATTACCGTGCCGCTGCTGAGCGATTACGACCACAAGATCGCCAGGGATTACGGCGTGATGTACGACTCGTTCCTGCCGCAAATGAATCTCGGCATGGGAGGCGTGCCGAAAAGGTCCGCATTCATCATCGATAAGGATGGGGTGATCCAATACGTCGAGAGCAACGACGACGCCCGGCAGCTGCCGAATTTTGAGAAGATCAAAGCAACGCTGCAAGATCTAAAGTAATGCGCAACGAATGAAACTCTCGCTTCCGTCGCTCGCGCGGTGGCGTTCGGGAGCGTTAGCGGTTTTCACCCGGTTTCCCTGGAACATTCTCTGCAGTGCGACCGGTGCTGCTTGTTTGATCACGCTGATTCATACGGAGCACAACGAATGGCTCGAAGGACAGTGTGTGCGGTTGGCAATGGCTGCCGCCATTGGCATGCCGCTGTTTTTTTCTCTCCGCATTGTGCGCGAACGAGTTCCGAGGTTCACTCCCTGGCCTGTTGAAATTGTCGGCCTGTTTGTTCTCGCGGGATGGTTTTATGTCCCACCGCCCTCTCCGCTGCGGTTACCGGGAATCATCTGGATTCAGTGGCTGCTTCTTTTGGCAGCATTGCATTGTGTCGCTGCTGTCTCCGCGCATTTCTCGCGCTGCGAGAAGTTGGGCTTCTGGCAATTTAACCGGCATCTATTTGTCCAATTTTGTCTGGCGACTCTTTACACCATCGTCCTGACGGCCGGCTTGGAATTGGCAATGCTCAGCGCGGACAAACTTTTCAGCTCAAGCTCGGCAAAGAATACGGCGACTTATTTTTCATGATGGTCGGTCTGTTTCATCCGACTTTTTTTCTGGCCGTTGTGCCGCGCGATTTTCCAGCGCTCGATGGCGAGACTGATTATCCGCGTGGACTAAAAGCGTTCACTCAATTCGCCCTCGCGCCACTGGTCGCAGTCTACACTGCGATTCTTTACGCCTACGCAATCAAAATCATCGTCATCCGAGACTGGCCGCACGGTTGGGTGGCGTTGCCCGTGCTGCTCTTGTCGGGAATCGGAATTCTTGCTTTCCTCTTGCTTTCGCCGCTCCGCAGCCGGTCGGAAGAAAAATGGGCGCGGTGGTTCACAACAAATTTCCCACGCGCGCTTGCGCCGCTTTCTCTTCTCCTATTGATCTCAGTGCATATCCGCATTCGCGAATACGGAATCACTGAGTCGCGTTATATCGGAATCGTAGCGGCGCTATGGATATTTGCCTGGGCGATCGTCTTTGTTGTCCGCCGAAACGCCGGCATTCGTTGGATTCCATCGAGTCTGGCGGTCATTGCGATGTTCTGCGCGTTCGGGCCGTGGAGCGCGGGGGACATTTCAAGAATGAGTCAGGTAAAACGGCTCAAGGTCATGCTCCAGGCCTATGGAGTGTGGAAAGATGATCATGCGATCCGTCCGGGTGAAATAGTCAAGCTTTCTTCTAAAGAGAGCTCGGATTTTGAGGACGAAATTAACTACCTGGTTCGAACTCACGGCGGCCAGAGCATTCGAAAGATCTTCGAACCGGTTACGAGGATCGCGGATTGGTCGAGAGTAGATTCTTGGGACATTGCCAGAGAAGTCGGCTCGGCGCTTCGATTAACGCACAACGGTTATCTGTACACGCCGAGTGAGAAAAATCTGGCTCTGGAAACCATAAAGCGCAGGGAAATATCTATCGGCGTAACTGGTTTTCGTCAGGCATGGCGGACCGGGGTTGACGCTGGACGCTCCGTTCGCTGTGGAGACATAACGATCTTTATCATGGATGGCACGCTACTGTTCTCGACGCCGCAGGATGAGAAACCGAAGGAAATACCGCTGCGGACAGTTCTAAATCAAGTTAGCGTCGGTTTGAGCGAGAAGGAGTTGCCCAGCGAGAATCTCACGTTCGACCTGCCGCAAGCCCGGCCGATTTTCCGTTTAATACTGGATCGCATCACTTTCCGCCGCGACGCTGCTAATGTCCGTATCACCGGCGCAGATTTTTACGTGCTGGAGAAGTGAGTCGAATGCACCGGAACAGACCTTGCGTTGTTACAGGGCTGAATAGAGTGTCTTTGCGGTGCATGATGAATTTAAAACGCTGAGAAAGTTCGATGCCGGTGAGGGCCGCGAAGGGTTTTTCTATTCCCTGCCGGCGCTGGAAGAACACGGCATCGGCACAATTTCGCGGCTGCCGGTGAGCATTCGGATTGTCCTCGAATCGGTACTGCGCAACTGCGACGGAAAAAAGGTCCGGCGCAAAGATGTTGAGGCGCTTGCGAAATGGAACGCGAAATCACCAGCGAACGAGGAGATTCCGTTTGTCGTTGCGCGCATTGTTTTGCAGGATTTCACCGGAGTTCCGCTGATTGTTGATCTCGCGGCGATGCGCAGCGCTGTGCAACGGCTGGGACGGGACCCGAAAATCATTGAGCCGCTCGTGCCGGTAGACCTGGTGGTCGATCACTCCGTTCAAGTGGACTTTTTCGGTTCACCCCGGGCGTTGCAACTCAATCTGGACATGGAATTCAAGCGCAACCGCGAGCGTTACCAGTTTCTCAAGTGGGGTCAGCAGGCTTTCAAAACGTTTCAGCTCATTCCGCCCGGGATCGGCATCGTGCACCAGGTCAATCTCGAATACCTCGCTAAAGGCGTGTTGAAGAGTAGCGCGAGCGTCCCGTCCGCCAGAGGACGGATTCGCCGTGGCGAACTTGCGAACAAAAAAACGCAACAGACACGGATGCGCTACTTTATTACCCCGACACTCTGGTCGGTACCGATTCGCACACGACCATGATCAACGGGCTCGGCGTGGTTGGCTGGGGCGTGGGCGGAATTGAGGCGGAAGCCGGGATGCTCGGGCAGCCGGTTTACTTTTTGACGCCGGAAGTGGTGGGCGTGCATATCAGCGGTCAATTGCATGAAGGAGTAACCGCTACCGATCTCGTCCTGCACATCACGCAGTTGCTGCGCGCGCAAAAGGTCGTTGGCAAATTCGTTGAGTTTTACGGTGAGGGCGCGGCATCGCTGCCGGTGCCTGATCGCGCCACGATCGGTAACATGTCGCCTGAGTACGGCGCGACGATGGGTTTTTTCCCGGTCGACCACGAGTCAGTGAAGTATTTGCGGGCTACGGGACGCACCGAAGAGCAGTGTCTCGCGTTCGAAAATTATTTTCGCGCGCAAAAGATGTTCGGTATGCCGCTGAAAGGCGAGATCGACTATAGCGTCGATATCGATTTGGATCTGGCGGACGTGCAGCCGAGCGTCGCCGGACCGAAGAGGCCGCAGGACCGGATTAATTTGCCAGAGCTCGGGAAAAAGTTTCGCGAACTCCTCTGAAAAACCAGTGCACGAGGGCGGTTACGGAAAGAAACAGGTCGATCTTCGCGAAAAGCATGTCGTCGAATTGAACGGCAGCGCGCCGCGAGACGGCGCAATGTTTTCGACCGATACCAAGGAGGACCAGGGAATCAGCCCCGGCGAAGCGCGTAACAAGGTCGAGATGGTTTCAAACCGACCAACCCCCGATCCGGGAAAAGAAATTGAAGCTGAATCAAGCCAGGTGTTCCAACATGGGCGTACCCACATTGGCCACGGCAGCGTGCTGATCGCCGCGATAACGAGCTGCACAAACACGAGCAACCCGAGCGTGATGATTGCGGCCGGATTGCTGGCGAAAAAAGCAGTCGAGCGCGGTCTGCGTGTCGATCCTGGCGTGAAAACGTCGCTCGCCCCCGGGTCGCGCGTCGTTTCCGATTACCTGGAAAAGACCGGACTCCAAACATATCTCGACCAGCTCGGATTCAACCTCGTCGGCTACGGTTGCACGACCTGCATCGGCAACTCGGGCCCGCTGCATCCAAACATTGAAAAAGCGATTCACAAATACGATCTGGTTGCAGCTTCGGTTCTTTCGGGGAATCGGAATTTCGAGGCCCGCGTTCATCAGAATATCAAAGCGAATTTCCTGATGTCGCCGCCGCTGGTTGTCGCCTTCGCCCTCGCCGGCCGGGTTGACATCGATCTTTCCCGGGACCCGCTTGGCAAAGACAAGGACGGCAAAGAAACTTTCCTTCGCGATCTCTGGCCGACTCTTAGCGAGATCCAGCATACGATGCAGAGCGCGCTCACACCCGGAGACGTTCCGCAAATTTTATCGCGATTTCGCAGAGCAAAATCCGAAATGGAACGAAATTCCATCGAGCACGGGCGACATTTACCAATGGGACGAGAAAAGCGATTACATTCATGATCCGCCCTTCTTCGAAAACTTTTCGATGGAGCCAGGCCATATCGAGGAAATCCGGAATGCTCGCGCGCTTGGAATTTTCGGTGACACGGTCACGACCGATCACATTTCGCCTGCGGGAGCAATCAAAGAGAAATCCCCTGCCGGAAAATATTTGATGTCGCGCGGAGTTCAGCCGCGTGATTTCAACAGCTACGGCAGCCGGCGCGGCAACGACCTGGTGATGACCCGCGGCACGTTTGCCAACGTGCGAATCAAAAACCTGATGGTGCCTGGAACGGAAGGCGGCGTGACGAAATATCTATGGTAGCGCGACCGTCCCGGTTGCGAGCGAGGGCAAGTCCGCCACGGCGGACTCACCGTGCGAAGGGAGGCTCGCGAGGAAGATGTCGATCTTTGATGCGGCGATGAAATACTCCGAAACGAAGACTCCGTTGGTCATTCTCGCCGGTCACGAATACGGCACAGGATCATCGCGCGACTGGGCGGCGAAAGGGACGCGTTTGTTAGGCGTGAAAGCGGTCATCGCGGCGAGCTTTGAGCGAATTCACCGTTCGAATCTCGTTGGGATGGGCGTGTTGCCGTTGCAGTTTCATGGAGGGAATGACAGCGCAGTCGCTCGGGCTCGACGGCTCCGAGAAGTTTTCGATCACCGGATTGTCGGATTCCATCAAGCCGGGACAAAAGCTAACGCTCGAAATCGAACGCAACAACGGAGAAAGACAATCCGTGCCGGTGAAGCTTCGGATCGATACTCCGATCGAGATCGATTATTACCGCCACGGCGGGATTCTGCCGTTTGTGCTGCGACAATTGCTGTCGAAACCGTGATTGTAGGGCGTCTCTGTGAGACGCCATTCTCTTTACTCGGCGTCTGACACAGACGCCCTACAATATCTCGCGTTTTTGAACAGTAATCGGTGAGCCGTCGGCAATGAACGCGGAGCGAGGTGGCTGTTTCAACGACTTCGGCGAATTGTTCGCCGTAAAGAGTTGCAACGTCTGCGTTCGAATTCGAACCCGGTGGCATTCCAAATCTTCCAGCGTGGATGTTCCACGCGGTATTCGCTGCAGCCGCTGCGCAGGGCGGTGTAACCCCAGTAATGTTCGGTGATAAATTCGGCGTGGGAGCCTGCTGGGATCGGTTGCGGCTCGCCGGCCGCGGTCATCTTTAGCGATTCCCATTTTCGGCCGCGTCGCCACGAGTATTCCACTTTCAAGTTCTCATCAAGATGCTCGATTTCATGTTTCATAGGGACGGCGACATAGTTTTCGCCGTAACATGTGCGCGCGACGAGCGCGATTGCGCGACGCGGTACCAATTCCCGGATAAAAACAACGCCGCGGCGCCATGTGTCCGCCGATTTTCTCCGCACGTAGAAACGCAGATTCACTTCTTCGAAATCGCGGTGCAGCGGAATTGGAAGACCCAGGAGGCGGGTATCGAGGAACAGAAATCCGACCACGCTGAGGAAAGTCTCACCGTTGTCGAAATCGATTTCGGTGCCGAGTGGAACCAGCGGAGCGATCAGACGAGGATCGACAACGTAATTCAGCATCGCCAGATAACGCCAGTTGGCCGTGAGAAATGGTTGCATGCTTTGCGGTGCGACGATCAGAGATCGCCGCTACAGATCAATTGCAGTTCGATCTTCCGATCACTGCAACAGTCTTTCCAGTGACGGACTGGGTTGTGTGCCGAGCGCAGTCGCCCGCGCATAATGTTCTCTGGCAAGTTCCTTCGAAGAAGGCTGCGTTGTGATGAGAATAACTGCCAGATTAAAATGGGCGTCGGCATAATTGGGATCCTTCGTGATCGCCTGGAGCATCTCTTTTTCTGCTTCCTGCTGCCGGCCTTTCTGGCTGGCCGTAATACCAAGGTAGTTGTGAGCCGTGGCGCTGTTTGGATTGATCTCGATTGCCTTTCTTAATTCCATCAACGCATCGTCGAACCTGGACTGCCGATAATGAACAATGCCCAGCGTGGTGAGCACAAAATCATCATTCGGCGCAATGGCCAGGGCCTTCTTCAGCGTTGACTCCGCGGACCGAATCTTGCCGATGCGAAAGTAAACCACCCCAAGATTGGACAGCGCGTCGAGGTTGTTCGGGGCTTCCGCCAGAATCTGCTGATATTGCTTTTCCGCCGTCCGAAATTTGCCCCGCTCAACGTTCTTCCGGGCAGCGCGCGCAACTTCCTGAAGTTCGTTCGGCACAGAATCTTGGCAGGCGGCTGTTGCCGTCGCATCCGATTTCGCGGGAGTAACAGTTTTCGCCGGCGATTTCTTTTCAAAAACAAAATTCGCTTTAAACACTCCTGGCTTCTCATCGGAGATTGAGACCACCGGCTGCCGGAACAGAGCCAGTTCTTCGCTGGTTAATTTGGTCACCGGTTGCGCGAGAAATTCGATCTGTTTGTTCAGCAAGTCTGACCTGCACTTTCAGTCTATCCAACTCGGCCAGGACCAGCTTTCTCGCCTCGTCGCGACGCGCCTCTTCCTGTCGTTCGCGTACAATAATGTTTCGCAGCAATTCGTTTTCTCTCGCAAGCTGGGAGACGTTGTTCGCTCCGGCCAGCTTGGCGGCTTGAAGGTCCGTGCCCGCGTGTTCCAGTTCAACATCCAGCTCCGCGGCGCGCGCCGCCAGATAGTGATTTCTATTCTCGGTTTCGGTCAGCTGCTCTTGAAGCTGCGCCATTTGTTGTTCCATTTCGGTCAATTTTCCCGCTTTTTTCGGATCGGTGTCGCTAAGTGCGCTGACCTTTTCTTCTGCGATCGCAAGTTTCTGTTGCAGGTCATTCTTCTCGGCGAGGAGCGACTGGAAACGCTGTTCCGTTTCCTTTGCCGATCTCAATTGGGAGAGCGCGTCATCGCGCTCATGCTCAAGCGCAACAATTTGATTATTCGCGTCAGCGAATCTGGCCTGAGTATCATCCCTTTGCTTTTCTGCTGACACACGCGCTTCATCGGCTGCAACAACCGCCTGTTTCAGTTCGGCAACCTGCGCGCGCAACTGTTCCCGTTCCGTGTCGCGGTTGGCGTCCGATGCCTTCGCAGCGTCGAGTGACTTCTGAACTTCGCGAGCTGATCGTGCGCCTGACGTTCGGATTTCTTCGCTTGATCGAGATCGGTCTCAACTCGCTCCAGTTTGGAATTTGTCTCTTTCAGGCGTGTATCGACTGATTCTTTTTCTTTCCTCGCGCTTTCCAGGTCGCCGCGTGTTTTGTCGAGCGCCGTCTGCAATTGATTAACTTTGTCACGCAATTTTTTGGTGGCATCCTTCACCGCGGTCTCGCGTGATGTATCTGTGGCGATCTCATTCGTTTGGGGCGCCACCACTTCCGGGCCAGGCTCAGTCCAGGCGTCACTCTCAGGCGCTGCCGGTGCAATTTCTGGCAAGGGACTGGCGCTGGCGTTGAGCTGGGTTTGCCTCGTCATTCGCTCCTGAAGTCGGAGGATACCTTCGCTGATTTTGCGCCCGCGATATTCCACAACCGCCGGCTGCCAGGCAGAGTGCGACTTGCGCAATTCCTCGATCAGGCTCCCGGCGAACCGATACTTCGCCAAAGCGGTTTTGAATTGGCTTTGATGCTCCAGTTTCTCAGCCTGTTGGGCGGAGAGGTATGCCTTGAGAAAAATTTCGCTTGGATCGTCTTGTTGTCCGAGGGCGATCCCGGTCGTGGCGACGAAAAGCAAAACCGCGCCCCAAACCGCCCCCCGTTGCGTCAAGCGGCAGTGCAGCGCCTTATCTAACCGGCTGGGGAGAGTTTTCCGGTCCACCGGCGCTGACAATTAGTGGAGTGACCGGCAAAAGTCGAGTCCTTTGTTTGCAAAGGGCAAGCGGAATCTTAGAATCTGTTCCGCGCTAAGTTGTGGTGGCCGTAGCTCAATGGTAGAGCCCCAGATTGTGGTTCTGGTTGTTGCGGGTTCGAGTCCCGTCGGCCACCCGCGATAATTTTAGATTTTCGAGTGCCGATTTTCGATTTAGAAGCAAAGATCGATGATTCTGTGTCCAAAATCGTAAAGCTCACAGTGCCTGTAGCTCAACCGGATAGAGCTTCTGACTTCGGATCAGAAGGTTGGGGGTTCGAATCCCTCCAGGCACGCGTTTTGAACGGACCGTTTGTTAGTCGACTCGAAACCATGACGACAAATCCGGATGAAAAATTCATGCGCGCTGCGTTGAAAGAGGCAAAAAAAGCACGCGGCCGGACGAGTCCAAATCCCGCTGTGGGAGCAGTCCTTGTCATTGACGATCAAATAGTGGCGAAAGGACATCATCGCGAAGCGGGGCACTCTCATGCTGAGATTGAATGTCTGCGCGATTTCGGTGCCCCTGTTCCGGCGCGCGCGATACTTTACGTAACTCTCGAGCCTTGTTCGACAGCGGGCAGGACCGGGCCTTGCACAGCTGCGATAATCAAGGCTCGAATCAGAAACGTAGTCATCGGCGCGATAGATCGGAATCCACGCCACTCGGGCAGAGGTATTATCGAATTGCGAAATGCAGGGGTCACGGTGCGGGAAGGAATTCTGGCGGATGAATGCACTCGCCTTAACGAGGCTTTCAATAAATGGATCGTGACTGGACGACCTTTCGTAATCGCAAAATGCGGCATGTCTCTGGACGGCCGGTTGACGCGTCCAGCGGGTGAGCCTCGATGGATCACTGACCACGCCGCACGGCGTGATGCAAATCAGCTTCGCGCATACGTGGACGCGGTGCTCGTCGGAGCGGAAACCGTTCGATCCGATAATCCGCATTTGACCGTCCGCAGCGTGCGCGGCGCACGGCAACCATGGCGCGTTGTGCTAACCCGCTCCGGCCGATTACCACGCCAGGCCCAGTTATTCGCGGATAGATTTGCCGCGCGAACTTTGATCTATAAACGAAAAAACCTCGCCGCTGTTCTGAAGAATCTCGGCAAACGCGGCATCACCAGCGTGTTGATCGAGGGTGGCGGCGAAATCCTGGGTGAGACACTCGACAAACGGCTCATCGACAAAGTGCAGATCTATTTGGGCCCGGTGTTAACTGGAGGACCCGTAATCGCTTTCCCGGGAAAAGGATCGGCCAAAACTGCGGATTCGCTTCGGCTACGGGACGTTGAATACCGAAAATTCGGGCAAACTGTTTGTGTCACGGGTTACCCGGACGGTCTGCTTGCCAAATAAACGCGGCAACTTTCGACCGCTCTTCCTGTTTAATGAATGGGAGGAAAAGGAATGAAGAAACTTCTGTTGATGGCACTCGTGGCCGGGGGTTTTATGTTCGCTGGGGCGCCGCGTTCTGATGCTCAAGTTTACTTCAGCATCGGGTTCGGGTTTCCGGGTTATTACGGCTACGGATATTACCCCTACGGTTACTATTATCCGTACCGGTATTATTCCCGACCTTACTATCGCGGCCATTACTATCGCCCCTATTACCGGTCAGCCGGACGTCGGTATTATCGCAACCATTATCCTAACTACTATTACCGGCGCTAATTGCGGGAGATAAGCCGAATCAAGCTGGCTCGATATGCTCTCGAGCCGGCTTGATCTTTTCTTCTTCAACGCGCTGAAGTAGCGCGCGCGCCGAGATGCGAAGCGACCGCAGATCTATTTATTCGATTTTGCCGAAGTTGCCGATTTTGCCGCAGGACTTTTGACCGGCTGATCAATTTGGAATTCTTTCTTAAGCTCTCGAATCAGTGCGGGAATTTCCTTTTGCCTTTCGGTTTCGATTTGTTGCCGGAGCGTCTGTTCAACTTTTCGGCGTTCCTGAATGTACCGGGATTCGAACTGAGAGCGCTGCTGCGGATTTAGTTGTAGACCGGAATCGCGAACTGCTGCTTCGGCCTCACGCGTGATAGTCTGCCGCCGAATGGTCTCACGCTGACGCATGAGATTGCGCTGTTCGGGGCTCATCTGCATCCAGAGCTCGGCATTGCGCCGGAAATTTTGCCGGGCGTCAGGAGGCATCGCGAGCCACCGTTCTCTTACGCTCTGGCCCACCGGTTGACCATGAGCCTTGCCCGCTGGTTGCCCACGGGGTTGGCCTGCCGGTTGCCCGCGAGCCTGGCTCGGCGGTGGTGCATGAATTTGGCCCGGTGCCGGCCCATGAATCTGACCCGGCGGCGGACCATGCGGGACAGCCATTGGCGGGGGTCTGCCGACGGATCCGCGATGGTGTTGCCCCTGCGCATGTGCAGCAGCGCAGGACAAGGCGAAAACCGACAAGCCAACAAATAATTTACAGCGTTGGCTGTTCTTCCCACATGCTATTTTCATCCCAGGCGATCAGTGCATCCAGATCAGCCACGACGTCATAATCTTGTGGATCGATTTTAGCCACTACATCAGAGTCACTCGAAGACGCTGTCTGCGAACCTGGATGTGTAACAAGAGCAAGACCAATTACGAGCGCTGCCACAGCCGACGCCCCAAGGACCCTCCACACGCCGAACCAGTTCCGCACTCGCTCGAAATGAGTCGGTTCCTGCCTAATTCTTCTCAGGACATTCCGGCCGAAAAACGGCGAAAGCGTGGGCTGAGGAAGCCGCCCGAGAAAATCCCAAAGCTCCTTGTCATCTTGAGGTTCCATGTTGTCCATCCGATTCAACCATTTCCATGCCTCGAAGTTGCGCTCGAACGCAGGAATTTCATATTCCAGGCGCCTCCAGGAAACCTTCCAGCTGCCGAATGCGCGTCGGATGGCGCATCTTGCGTAGCGCCTTCGCTTCAATCTGCCGAATGCGCTCGCGAGTGACCTGGAACTGCCGGCCGACCTCTTCCAAGGTTCGGCTGTAGCCGTCCACGAGGCCAAATCGTTGTTCGAGGACCTGCCGTTCCCGGTCGGTTAGTGTTTCCAGGACATCTTTGATCTTTTCCTTCAGCAAAACGATGGCGGTCATGTCGCTGGGGTTTTCGGCGCCTCGATCCTCGATAAAATCGCCAAAGTTGGTTTCTTCGCTTTCGCCGACGGGTGACTGAAGCGAGATCGGCTGCTGCGCCATTTTCAGCACCGCCCGCACACGGTCGACCGGCAGCAGCACTTCTTCGGCCACTTCCTCAGGCGTCGGTTCCCGGCCGTATTCCTGAACCAGCTGTTTTTGCACGCGCAGGAGTTTGTTAATCGTCTCGATCATGTGAACCGGGATTCGGATCGTGCGCGCCTGATCGGCGATCGAACGCGTAATGGCCTGCCGAATCCACCAGGTGGCATAAGTCGAAAACTTGTATCCGCGCCGATACTCAAACTTCTCCACCGCCTTCATAAGTCCCATGTTTCCTTCCTGGATGAGGTCCAAGAAAGGACAAACCGCGGTTGGTATATTTCTTCGCGATGGAGATAACGAGACGAAGGTTGGCTTCGACCATTTCGGTTTTGGCCTTAAACGCCTGACGCAGCCAATTTTTAAGCGTTCGATATTCCTCTGCGTAATCGGAGAGCGAAAACCAGAGGCTGGTCTCCAGTTCGCGGACTTTATTCTGAAGCTGCAACCGGCGTTTCTTACTGCGAGGATTTTTGGCCAGCTCGGTCTGAAGATAAAGTGACGTATGGTGCGCCTCATCAGCGAGATGCACGAACTCCTCGGTGACCCGCTGCTTAAGATAGAAACGAGGATAAACCTTTTGCAGCGCAGTCATCGTTTTTTGCAATGCCTTGCGTTTTTGGGACGTTTTCTTCGAAAAGTCGCGCAGCTAGCATCGGAAAATTGCCGGCTGACAGACGCGCTCAATTGTTCCACCTGCTTGTTCAAGCGCGGAAGGTTCTTCATGTATCTTTCGCGGCTCTCGATTTTTTTGTCGAGGATTACGCGATCAAAGCGTTCCCTTCCCTCGAGAAGTTTTCCGGCCAGGTCGAGATGCCCACGCGCAACAAAACCGAACCGGGTAAGATGCTTCTGCACCATCGCTTCAGCCACCTCGATGCGCTTCGAGATTTCGACCTCCTGATCGCGGGTTAGCAGCGGCACCTGCCCCATCTGCTTGAGATACATCCGCACCGGGTCATCCAGAATATCAACTTTGGCCGCTGTCCTACCTTCTTCTTCCTCCTCCTCATCATCCGCGTCTTTTTTGCCGTCTCTGTAGCGGTCTACCTCCGAGGCCTCGATGATATCAATCTCCAGGCGGCGCAGACGGGTGAGGATCAGATCCAGTTCGTCGGCATCGGTAATTCCTTCGGGCAGCGCCTCGTTCAGATCGTCGAACGTGAGATAGCCTTGCTCTTTGGCCAGCTTGATGAGGTCCCGAATACGGGTTTGAACTTCAATCGACGAGTAGGGACCAGATACTCCAAGGGCCGGCACGGACAGCGGACCGTTCTTGTTAGGCCGAAGCGATGAAGATTTCACGCGCGCGCCCTTAAGCCCATTAGATCGTGAATGCTTGTTGAGATTTCCACGCGCACTTAAACGCCTCTTCGGAAGACGGCGGTTGTGGTTATTTTTGAGCCGGCGCGCCGACGACCGTCGGCTGCTCCCCCTTCGTTTCGAATGCCTGGCCAAGTTTGTTCGGTTAAGGATTTGGAGTAAGGCCTTCGGCCTGCCGCACAGCACTTGGCCGTTAAGTTTCGGTCCGGCCGGCGGGTCGGGAAAACTCGTGGAGCTGTTCCTGTAGGTCAAGAATTTGTTTCTGCAAATTTACGACCTCGCCGGCAGTCAAGTTTGGCAGTCTTATTTTGTTCTTCAGCGCTTCTAATTCTCGTTCGAGAGGTTCCGCTGTCAGGCTCTGCCACCATTGATAAGCCAGACCCCGATCGGTGTAAGGAATTCTTTTCGGTGAAATCCAATTCGACACGATGGCTTCCTCTTCTGGTCCCAGTGAAGCCAAAAACGACGCGATGGTGGCAGGATCCTCTGGTCGCACATCGGCACTGAGCACCCGGCACAGCAATTCAGTACCCGGTGTTTTCGCCAGCATTTGCTGCCAAGGTTGCGCCAACAAGAAATTGCGCACTTCTGAGTCCCGAAGGGCCAAAATGCAGAGTTGCTTAATCTTTTGCGGTGAGCCAACAGGTTCAAAGTCACGCGGGACCGATTCAGCTGATCGCCTCGAAAGCTTGGGCATGAGTTTTTTCAGGTCCGTCGCTGGCAAGTCAAAACGCGCGGCGGCCTTATAGATGACCTCGTTGCGTATTGGGTCGCTTCCAATGCGGCTAATAATTTCTGCAGTCCTTCGGGCCGCCTGAATCTTCGCTCCTGCAGAAGAAAGATCGACGTTGGCCGCCTCTCGCTCAGTCCAGTAATCGAAGAAATCGCGCGCATTCCCGACGCGCTTTTCGAATTTTTCTTTTCCCTCCCGGCGAATAAGCGAATCCGGGTCTTCGCCCTGTGGCAATTCGACGACGCGGATGATAAAGTCGTTTTGTAGCAACGCATCGAGCGAACGCTCGGCCGCTTTTGCTCCCGCTGCGTCCGAGTCGAAACACAGAACCACTTCGTCAACAAACCGCCTAAGAATTCTTGCCTGATTCTCCGTAAACGCAGTCCCCTGCGGCGCGACAACATTCCTGATCCCCGTTTCAAACAAGGTAATCAAATCAAGTTGGCCTTCGCAGACGATTGCACAATTCGCTTCGATCAGTGATCGCTTTGATTTATGCAACCCAAAAAGCACATTGCCCTTTCGAAAAAGCGGCGTCTCGGGTGAGTTCAGATATTTCGCTGCGCCTTCCTCGTCCTTCAGCGAGCCGACCGCTGAAAGCGATCACTTCGCCTATATCGTTGCAGATCGGAAACATGACCCGACCGCGAAAGCGATCGTACCCGCCCTGACGTCCCTGCTGAATCGTTTTCGTCCCTCGCTTTGAGCAGGCCGCTGGCTAGCAGATCGCGCTGCTCGTATCCTTGCCCGCGCGCCCAGTTCCCGAACGCGTCCCATTCATCCGGCGCATATCCCAGCTGCCAATTCTTCGCGATTTCTCCGGTGATTCCCCGCCGCTTTAAATATCTCCGCGCGGATTCTCCGGGTTGGCTCTTTATCAGATTTTCGTGGAACCATTCCGCAGCTTCGGCATGCAATTTTAGCAACTTGCGGCGCGTCTGGTATTGGCGATCCTCTTCTGCAGCGCCGCGGCTTTCGACTATAGTAATGCCGGCGCGTTCCCCGAGCTTGCGTACGGCTGATGGAAAATCGACATGCTCGTATTCCATTACGAAGCGAAAAAGACTGCCGCCGACGCCGCAGCCGAAGCAATGAAAGGTCTGCCGACTCGGGCTCACGATGAACGAAGGCGTCTTTTCCTGATGAAAAGGACACAGGGCTTTAAAATTCGCTCCGGCGCGTTTCAGCGGGAAATACGAACCGATCACTTCGACGATGTCATTCGCAGCAGCGATTTGTTCGATTGTTTCCGAAGGAATCGTTCCCATGCGCGCCTGCTTATTTTTGCCTCGTTTGGGTTCTAAAGCGATGGCAAACTTACGCAGTGCAGCTGCGTTTCAACGTCAGGAGCATTAATCCGTCGCTCATCCCAGGGGATGGCGAGGGAACTCGTGGAGCTATTTCAAAACGGGGCCGGGGAATTCTTCCGTTTGGGCTCACGTCGTCCGCAATAAAAGCGCTGGGTTCGCTAGTGCTATGCTTGGTTTCTGTCGTCCCGGCCAATGCAAGCGAGGCAATTCACAAGGGCGATGTCGTTGTCGTGCCGCTGCACGGCGAAGTTGCGCCCTCACTTCTGGCATTCCTGCGGCGCGCGGTAAAGACGGCCGAGAACAACGGGGCTTCCGCGATCGTGCTTGACCTGGACACGTACGGAGGTCGCCTGGACACAGCGACCGACATCGTGAATGCGCTGAATCAAATCAACGTTCCGACCTACACATTTATCAATACGAATGCAGGATCGGCCGGCGCGTTGATCGCTATTGCCACCGAACATATCTACATGGCCCCGACGAGTGCGATCGGCGCTGCCGCACCGATCCTTTCGACGGGCGAAGATCTTCCTGCCACGGCGAAGGAAAAGACAATCTCATATTGGTCGGCCCTCATCCGCGGGTCGGCAATCAAGAACGGCCACAATCCCGATCTCGCCGAGGCCTTCATGAACAAAGAGAAGGAAGTAAAAATCGGCGGCCGGGTCGTCCATCCGAAAGGCGCGATTCTCACGGTCAACGCGCCGGAAGCCACTGAAAAGATCAACGGCAAACCTTTGCTTGCAGAGGCGATTGTCGATTCGATTGCCGATCTAACCAAAAAAGCCGGACTGAAGGGAAAGATCGTCACGGTCGAGCCAAGCGGATTCGAGCAGATTGCCTTTTGGATCACTGCACTTGCGCCGCTGCTGCTACTCGGCGGAATTCTCGGGGCCTATTTGGAATTCAAGATTCCTGGAGCAACCTGGCCTGGCGTTATCTCCGCGATTTGTTTCGCGCTTTTTTTCTTTGGCCATTATCTCGCGGGGCTCGCTGGCTGGGAGGTTGTCGCGCTTTTCGTTCTTGGAGTGGCTCTGGTGCTGATCGAGATACTGTTCTTCGCGCACAGCACAATCGTGTTCGGCGTGGTCGGCGTGTTTCTTATGATAGCGTCGCTGCTCTGGACGATGGTTGATCGTTACCCGCAGCAACCGTTACTACCGACGGGCAAAATGCTGGCGATCCCATTGCTCAACCTGTTGATCGCGGTTGCGGGGGCCTCCATCGCGATCGCACTGCTCGCTCGTTATCTTCCGCGCACGAACTTTTATCGGCGTTTTGCCTTGATCGATTCAAACCCGTCCGGACCATCATTGGCAGGCGCCCCGCGACAATTCGCAACCGCACTTGCGCTCGCGCCGGGAATGCACGGCACGGCGGTGACAGTATTACGACCGAGCGGTAAAGCGCGCTTCGCCGATCATCTGGTCGATGTCGTGACGGAAGGTGAATTCATCCCCCGCTTACCCCGGTCACCGTCATCCAAACCGACGGGATGCGGGTGGTCGTGAAAAGCAGCACTTCGGTCTGATCGACTTGGTTTATCCGCCAGCGACGACGCGAATGAATTCAATGCGATCCCCCTCCGCTAACGAGCGCTTTGCCCATTCGTGGCGATGAAGAGCGAATCCGTTGTGTTCCACCAGAATCGATTGCGGCGGTAATTGATAGCGATCGATCAGCTCGGCGATCGTTCTCGCTTCGCGCGTGTCTGCCGATTTCGCCATTGAGTGAAATAGTCATGTTTCGCAAAGCGCCTGGTCCCAATCCTTCCAAACCGGTTCGATGCCGAAACGCCGAAGGACGGCGGCGATCTCGGCGGGGGAACGTTCGTCACTGATCTCGAACTGTCCGGTGGCGAGTTCATCTTCGCCGTGCTGATATTCCGGTGCAACGATGCGGCCGCGGACGGTATGATGCAGATGCTCGCGTCCCTGGCGGGTGTAACCGCCCGGCTCGGTATGGCTGCCGGCACTCATCATCGTTACTCCGATCGAGGCCAAGGCATCGCGCAGCGGCGCCCGCTCCCGCGTGCTGAGCACGATCCCAACTTGCGGGAAAGTAATTCGCAAAGCGCATACCAACTGCACCACCTCACGGTCACTCATGGCAAAAAGTGGACGGAATCCGCCTGCTGCGGGGCGCAACCGCGGCACGCTGACTGTGATTTGTGCCTGCCAGCAGTATTTGAATAGATGTTCCAAGTGCGCGGCGAGCGCAATTACTTCATCCTGCCAGCGCGACAACCCGATCAGCGCTCCGATGCCGAGTCGACGAAAACCTGCGGCGTACGCTCGCTCCGCGCAATCAAGCCGATAATCAAAATCGCGTTTCGGCCCAGCCGTGTGCATTTCCGCATAAACGCCGCGGTTATACGTTTCCTGATACACAACAAGTCCTTCCGCGCCAGCCTCGACGATCGGGACGTAATCTCCCGTATCCATCGGACCAACCTCGATCGAGATCGACGAAAAATCAGGTGAGAGAACACGCACGCATTCGGCAAGATAATTGCCACTTACAAATTTTGGATGTTCGCCCGCAACCAGAAGGATCTGGCGAAATCCCTGACGCGCCAGATGCTGCGCTTCAGCAACTACTTCATCGACATCAAGCGTGACCCGCAGGATCGGATTGTCACGCGAGAAACCGCAATATTGACAATTGTTGATGCATTCGTTGGAGAGATATAACGGTGCGAACAGCCGCATTGTGCGCCCAAAATTTTGCAGTGTGAGCGCACGAGACCTTTGAGCCATCGCTTCCAGCGCCTGGTCGGACTTGGGAGCGATCAATCGTTCGAAACGCTGAACCAACTCCGATTTTTTCAGAGCCAAATTATTCAATGTCTGGACAAATGACATCGGGATAATTTCATAGCGCATCCTGTATGCGCAAACGACAATCGCGGATCCACTCGATGAAAAGAGCGCGTCTCGTCCGTGGCGGTCGCCGCAGTCCGAAATATCTCGGTTGACGCCTTAAAAGGCGAAATTCACACCGGTGCGGACCATGCCGAAATTGTTATTCGGTCCATCCACGAAATTCCAGCTGAAATCGCTCACCCAGCCGATATGGGGCGTAAACCGAAATTCAAGGCCACCGCCCACCTGACCGATTCCTCGCGTTTCGGCGTCTGTATGACCAGTCGTCGCGACGATATCGTAGCCTTCTCCCGGTTCAATAAATCGCTGGTCAACGCGTTTTTGACCACCGCCAAATATCCCGCCGCCGCCACCGAAAATATAAGGAGCAAAACGCGTGCACGGGATTGGATAACGGAGCGTCAGCGTGCCCAGGACAGCTCCTACTGCGTTGCTTTCGTGCTGAAAGCTACGATCGAAGATGCCATCGCTGAAATCGACGAAAATATTTTCGCGGGCCTGCCGCGCATCCACGGCCCAGCCTTCAATACCAACTCCCACGTAACGCATGAAGAAATACTTCAAGTCGAGGCCACCGCCCCAGGCATGGTCGGTCTCGAGATAGCGATCATTTGCCCAACTATTCCCGGTGAAGATGTACGTACCCCAGAGGCTGACATTGAATTCTCTATCAGCGTACCATTCAGGACAGGGGGGCGGGGCAACCTGCTTCATTTCCTTCCCTGAATAGCCAGTGCCCCCCGAAGCCGCCGAAGCACACAAGCCGATTCCCACGAGCCACGACAGCAGCTTTTTCATGTGTTTCTCCTTTTCGTTAGGTCCCCTCCAAACTTCATACACCCCAGTCGGTAAACGACTTCCGTGCTGTGTCTGGATGCCGTGAATTGTGAGCCGGGCTACCGAAAATTGCAAGCTTTTTTGACCACTTCCGACGAGCTCAGGTCTTTAGTTCTGCCCCTGTATTTGCGTCGGTAATAACAAATTTTTCGTGATGAAACGTCGGGTCGCCGCGAAAAATCAGCCGACCAGCGTAACGGCGCTCCAACTCGACGAGCAACTCTTCGTCTTCCTCTTTCAATCGCTTCAAAACGTCAGGGTTCAGGATTACACGAATCTCGTGAATGGAGTCCTGATATTTGCGCATGACGGTATTGAGCGTTCTGTGTAATTCCACGCTCGTGGTCATGGTCGTTTTTACTACGCCGCGTCCGCCGCAGTAGGGGCAATTTTCATAAATAGTATCGCTAAGGCTTTCCTGCGCTCTCTGCCGCGTCATCTCCATCAGGCCGAGCTGCGAAATGGGAAGCACATGCGTTCTCGCTTTGTCACGCTTGAGCCGCTCTTTCATCAACGCATAAACAGCCTGCTGATCCTTGCGGCTTTTCATGTCGATGAAATCAGCAATGATCAATCCGCCAATATTGCGCAACCGAAGCTGCCGGGCGATCTCGTCGGCCGCTTCCAGGTTGGTTTGCAGAATCGTTTTTTCGACATCGCGCCCCCCTTTATTGCGACCGGTGTTCACATCGATCGCCACCAGCGCTTCGGTCTCATCGATGACAATGTAGCCACCGCACTTCAACCAGACCTGCCGATGAAAGGCGTCGTCGATCTGCTTTTGCACACCGTGAGTCTCAAAAATCGGCGTCGCGCCGTCGTAAAAGCGAACACGGTTCCGCGCGCGCCTTGAGATTTGACCGATCATGTCAACCATTCGATCTGTCGCTACCCGGTCGTCGCAAAGGATCTCGTTAATTTCTTCGGTGAGAAAATCGCGCACTGTCCGTTCGACTAAATCGGGTTCTTCAAACAAGCGAGCACGGGGCGGGATTGTCCCGAATGGCTTGATCGACTTTGGCCCATTGGTCGAGAAGGACGCGGAGATCGCGCACAAAATACCTCGCGCGCTGACCTTCTCCCACTGTGCGAATGATAACCCCGACGCCGTCGGGAATATCCAGCTCCCGCAGAATCTTGCGCAGCCGCTCGCGTTCTTTTGGCGCTTCGATTTTACGCGAGATACCGCTGCGATCGCTAAATGGCATCAACACCAAATATCGCCCGGCAAAACTCAGATTGGTTGTGACGCGAGGACCTTTCGTGCCAATTGGCCCTTTGGTAACCTGCACGATTACATCCGAGCCAACCGGGTAAATGCTCGGTATATCTTTTACCGTGATCCGTTTTCTCGGGCGCTTGCTCGCGCGCCGGTCGATTTCTTCGATACCGCTGTCAAGCGCTGCGGGAATCGCATCCCAGAAATGGAGGAACGCGTTTTTTTCGAAGCCGATGTCAACAAACATCGCCTTCAAACCCATCTCGATGTTTTTGACTCTACCCTTGTAAACGCCGCCTACAATATTGCGCGAGGTTTTACGTTCGACGCTGTATTCTTCAAGCCGCCCGCCCTCGAGCAAAGCCACACGGGTCTCGAGTTTCTCCACGCTCAATATGAGTTTGTTGCCGGTCTTGCGTGAAGGAAGACCCAAAATCTTTCTTACCTTGTCTATCATAAAATTGAATTAGTTGCCCGCCGATTGCGCGAACTGCCGATACGAACTGCAATAGCGATTCTGACTGTGGGTTCATCGTGTTCCGCGTTTGCGGCTGGGTGGCGGTGGCGGCGGCGCGGGCCGGCGCTTGACCCCGAAGAGCCGCTCAAAAAAGTTACGGGGACGCTGGGGCGCGGAGACTGGGACTGCGCGGGCGGCCGCAGCTCGCCGCGCGACCTTCCCCTGTGCATCTGCTTCGGGTTCGACGTCAGGATCGCCGCCTGCGCTGGCCATTTGCACATCTGCGCCTTGCGACGTGTTGGCGTTCTCGTCGTCACTTCCGCCGCCGTCCACTCCGGAATCGTGAAAACTCACTTCCTTGATCATTTGAAACGGATTGGCCTTGTGCGCGGGAGGAAGCCACGCAACCTGGGCATCGAATTTTCCCTCGTCCATCGCCAGTGAACGTTCCATGATCCGAGCGGCGATCGGACACGCGACGCTGCCGCCGTGCTCTCCGCCCTGTACCATCACTGCAACGGTATATTTAGGATTCTCGAATGGGGCCCAGCAAACGAACCAGGAAATCGTGTCTTCCCTGCCCTTATATTTTGCCTGCGCGGTGCCTGTCTTTCCAGCTACCTCCACATTTTTCAGACGCGCGCGACCTCCTGTTCCACCGTCTGCGTTCACCACATTCCAAAATCCGCGACGCTCTAATTCGATATCGGCGGGCGAGATTTCAGAGCGGAAATCGGCGTGCACTCTGGGTTGATCAGGTACGGCGATCTTCCCGTCCTCGTCTAATGCTGGTGTGCCATCCTGATTAAGTACCTTTTTCACTAAACGCGGATAATAAGAAGTGCCGTGATTAGCAATGGTTGAGTAGGCCATGGCCATTTGCAGAGGCGTGCACAGATCGTAGCCCTGTCCAATGGAAACGTTGGCGGTGTAGGCTTGTGACCATCTTTCCTGGGGATAATAAATCCGCATCCAGTCCGGCCCCGGCAGCACGCCAGGCTGTTCGCCAGTCAAGTTCAATCCAGAAGGTTTCCCCATCCCAAGCAATTCGCCCACGTGATCGATCGAATCGATGCCTGCAGCGTTACCGTACTGATAAAAGAAGGCATTACACGATACTTTGATCGCATCCGGCAGCGAAAGTGTACCGTGCGCGCCATGTTTTTCGGATATCCAGCATTGGAAATAATGGTCGCCATACTGAACTCCGCCGCTGCAGGTGAATTTCGTCTTGGCCAACCCGCGACGCAGTCCAGCCAGCGACGTTACCAGCTTAAATGTGGACCCAGGGGGAAACCCGCTCACGGCTCGGTTGATCAGGGGATTCGCTTCATCCTTCTGCAGTGCCGCCCAATCTTTTGCCTTAATGCTCGGGATGAAAGTGTTTGGGTCGATATGACGGCACAGAAGCCATGGCCAGGATTTCGCCGTTATTTGGATCGACGACAACTGCAGCTCCCCGACCGACGGAGCGCAATGCTTCTTCGGCGATTGCCTGGATGCGAGCATCGATGGTCAGATAAACATTTGCTCCTTGCTGCGGCGGATCTTCACGCAGGACCCCGTCGATCGTGCCCTTCGCATTACGCCGCAAGTACCGTGTGCCAGGTTTGCCACGCAGGTATTCGTCCATCGCTTTCTCAATGTTCGATTTTCCTTCGACGTCCGCCTGATAGAACGTGAACTTCTTTGCTTCCTCCTTATCGATGTCATCGGGCGCACCGACGTAACCGAGAACATGGGCGCCAAGTGCCCCGTAGACGTAGGAACGAACTGGCTTAATGGCAAGATCAACACCGGGCAATCCAACATCGTGCTCGGCAAACTTCGCCATCGTTGGGAAATCGATGTCTTTAATGTATGAAAATGGGACCTCGGTATCGTTCCGAAAATGTCGTTGCAGCTTGCCGGCATTGTAATCGCGCGCCAGATCCAGCTCGTTGAGACGCGGGATGACGCCGTTATTAACAATTTTGATGATGTCCGGCTCCTTTAAATCTTTGGGCATCCCGCTGATGGTCGCCCTGATATTCAGCCGTCGGGGGCGAACCGAAGCGTTCACGGTAGCCCTTGACCATCTCTGGCAGATAAAAATCGACCTCATAGCTGGCCCGGTTTTGGACGAGGCTAACGCCGTTACGGTCTTTGATCTCGCCGCGTACCGAAGGAATACGTACGGTGGCTTGCGAGCTGCCGCGAATCTGCGCCGTCCATTCTGCGCCGTGCGCCACCTGGATCCACCAGAGTCGAAGACCAAGCGAGCCGACGCCCAATAGCATGAAGAGTCCAAGGAATTGGATTCGCAGACGGGAACTTAAGCGGCGTTTGCTCATTCCAGCCTGCCCCCTGCGGGACCGTACGAATAGGCGGTCATTTGTCCCAGCCATTGCAAGCCCCAGAAAAAGATGGGCGCGATAGCCATGGCGATGAGACCGGGTCCGCCGATCTGCCACCAAATTTCAGGCGTAAAAACAAGCGAGCCGCGACGAAAAGTGATCATGAGATATTGTGCGAGAACTATCAACGAGGTGAAAACGCCGCTCAGGATACAATGCACTTCCCATCGGCCGCGGGCAAAAAGCGGTCGCAGGCCATGCATTATTCCTGCCAGCACACCGTAGAGGAGTATCGATGATCCGGCTGAGATTTCAACCTTCCCCCCGATCACCTGAACCGTAAGGGCATCGAGCAAAACCCCGGCGAAAAAGGCCAGGGCGAGCATCAGGGGAAAAGGCAGCGCCATTGCGCCGTAGAAAACAATGACAGGCACGATATAGACGTGGGCATTGTAGAGCCACGGGAGCGCCGGAATGAAGAGCTCGGCGATCTGCGCCACCAGAACCAGTACCAATAGACAGCCAGAAAAAAATCATCTTCTGCCAGTCACAACAAATACGTCTTCAAGATGAGAAAGATCGACAGCAGGGGTGAGCTGCGCCTGTCCATCCAGTTCGCGCACGTGAAAGGTCTTTACGGATCCAACCAGGAAGCCGGAGGGGAAAACACCTCCTACGCCTGAAGTATAAACTTTCTGTCCCGGCTTCAGGTCAGCTTGTTTTGACAAGAAATTCAGGTCCAAGAACGGAGTCAGTCCGCCGGTCACGCGCTCGCCGGAAACAATGCCCTGTTCGCGGCTGCCTTCTACTGACACTGCCACGCGGCAGTTTTCATCGGAAATCAACAAGACCACTGAGATCGTGTCGCTCACGGTAGTCGTTTTTCCCACCAGACCTACATCAGTCACCACGGGCATGTCCGTTTCGACGGCATCTCTTTTGCCGCGGTTGATGGTAACCGTTCGCCACCAACTGGACGAATCGCGCGCGATCACTTCGGCTGCCACTAACTTGAAGACTGAGCGCTCGCGATAATTCAGAGCGTGGCGCAGACGATTCACTTCGTGCTCGACATCGCGCAAGCCTTGATTGGTCGCCCGCAGCTCTCGATTTTCGACCTGCAACGCAGCATTCTCGTGCTCCAACTGGTCAAGCGACTTTAGCCCTGACCGCACCGAGGTGATTTGCTTCTTGATTCCGGACCCACCAGTCAGAAACGGCGCCAGCAGCCCATACACACCAGATTTGAACTTCTGCGTGGTTTCCGGCCCAAAGGTGAGAAAATATCCCAGGATAGCGCCGAAAATCAGCAACGCTGATCAGACTCGTGCGGCTCATCGTAATTGCGGATTGCCCGCCATAGCGAATGACCTTCCCGCGGACCGCAGCTTAAAAGAGACCGATTCCAGCCGCAGAAGGCCGATCAATCCGCACGCGGAAATCGCCAATCCGCGATTATTCTTAGCGCCACTGGCGATCGGCCGAGGCGACCTGACGCAAAAACTTAAGTTCATTGAGGCATTTGCCCGTCCCCTCCGCCACTGCGCTGAGTGGATCTTCAGCTACGTGGACAGGCAACCCGGTTTCCTCGCTCAAAAGTTTGTCGAAGCCGCGAAGTAACGCGCCCCCGCCTGCCAGCACCAAGCCGCGATCGACCAGATCCGCCGAAAGCTCGGGCGGACATCGCTCCAGGGTGATGCGCACCGAATCGACAATCGTCGAGATCGGTTCGAGCAACGCTTCGCGCACTTCTTGAGAAGTAATCATGAGGGTCTTTGGCAAACCCGCCACCAGATCGCGCCCTTTGACTTCTACACTGGTTTCCTTTTCGCTCGGATACGCGGAGCCGATTTTGATTTTGATTTCCTCGGCGGTGCGCTCACCGACCATTAAATTGTAGGCGCGTTTCATGTATTGAACGATCGCCTCGTCCAATTCATCGCCTGCCACGCGCACACTGCGGCTAAACACGATCCCAGAAAGCGAAATAATCGCGACCTCTGTCGTTCCGCCGCCAATATCGATAATCATGTTGCCGGCGGGATCCTGAACCGGAAGTCCTACGCCGATGGCCGCCGCCATAGGCTCTTCAATCAAATAGACTTCGCGTGCTCCGGCATGGGTGGCTGATTCACGAACTGCACGCTTTTCCACTTCAGTGATTCCAGAAGGGACGGCAATGACCACGCGAGGTCGCACCCGCACCCGGCGGTTATGCACCTTGGTAATGAAATGTCGCAACATCGCTTCGGTAACTTCGAAGTCCGCAATCACGCCGTCCTTAAGCGGACGCACTGCGACAATATTCGCCGGTGTGCGGCCGAGCATGCGCTTGGCTTCGTCACCAACCGCCAACACGCGGTTGGTCCCGGCCTGCACTGCAACCACCGATGGCTCGCGTAAAACGATCCCCTGATCCTTTACGTAAACAAGCGTGTTCGCCGTGCCGAGATCAATCCCGATGTCGCTGGATAGCCAGCCGAAAAATCCGTTGAACATGAATTATTTATTAGCAGCACTCTCCAGCTCGAAAGAAACGCGTTCACGCATCTAAGCCGGATCCAATGGACCCTCTCGCAGCGCGATTCGGCCGGCTGAAACGCCGTAACATGAGAAGCCGCAAGCCGCCGTCAAGCGTATTCTATTGCGCTAGCGGAGTTTTGAAGTGCCAGAGTTTTGCGGTGGAGCTTGCCATGAGCTCGATTACTCCATTAATCCAACACGCAATGGCACAGGTGATTGTCGCTCCATCCATTTTGGCTGCAGATTTCTCGCGCCTCGCTGACGAAATCCATCGCGTCGAGGCCGCGGGCGCCGATTGGATTCATTGCGACATCATGGACGGGCATTTTGTCGATAACATCTCCTTTGGACCGGACGTGGTAAGCCTCGTTCGCAAAGAAACGAAACTGCCGCTCGATGTCCATCTGATGATCGAACACGCCGAGCATTATGTGCCGCGATTCGTCAAAGCCGGTGCAAACTCGATCACCGTTCACGTGGAACCGGAAGCCAAACACAATGTCATCGAAACATTGCAGCATATTCGAGACAGCGGCTGCCGTGCAGGCCTCACGCTGAATCCCGCAACGCCGATCGAGTCAGTGGAGCGATTTCCTTGGCAGCTTCGATATGCTGCTCGTGATGACTGTGCATCCAGGGTTCGGCGGACAACCGTTCCGCGCCGATCAGATGAAAAAGGTCAGACGCGCAGCGGAATGGAACCACTCAACGGAGCACAAGATTGATATCGAAGTGGATGGTGGAATCACACCGGAGACCGCCCGAACCTCAGTGGAAAATGGCGCGAACGTCCTCGTCGCCGGCACGTCAATTTTTCGCTCCAAAGATTATGCCCGGGCAATTCGTGAATTGCGCGGGGAATAGATACGACCGCGCTTAGCCCATTTCGCCCGATTCCGACGCCATAACCGGTTCCGCTTCTTCGGTGGTTTCGGCCATGACTTCGTCGGTCTGTGTGACGCGCACAACTTCTTCAATGGTTGTTTTGCCCTGGGCGACACGTCGCCAGCCGTCCTGGCGCAAAGTCTCCATGCCTTCGGCAACAGCACATTGCTTCAACTCGCTCCCGTCACGCCTCCGCATGATTAGCTTTCGCAGCGGCTCCGTGATTACGCAGACTTCATAAATCGCTGCGCGACCTTGGTAACCGGTATGGCGACATTGATCGCAACCGGCCCCGCGGCGGAAACGAGTACCGAGTTCCTTAACAGGGAAACTGATCTCCCCAAGATAATCACGGGGATAATCGACCATCTCGACGCAATCCGGACAAATCGTGCGCACGAGCCTTTGCGCGATGAACGCCTTCACCACCGATGCGAGCAGAAACGGTTCCACGTCCATGTCGAGCAAACGCGTAATGCCGCCAACAGCGTCGTTAGTGTGCAGTGTGCTGAAGACAAGGTGACCTGTCATCGCGGCGCGAATCGCAATGTCGGCAGTCTCTACATCGCGAATCTCGCCCACCATCACCACGTTCGGGTCCTGCCGCAGAATGTGGCGGAGACCTTTGGCAAAAGTGAGATCGATCTCTGGTTTTACGTCGATTTGCGATACTCCGGGGATTCGATATTCGACTGGTTCTTCAATTGTAATGATGCGGCGCTGCACCGAATTGATGCTGCTGAGAAAACAATAAAGCGAGGTCGATTTCCCGCAGCCAGTAGGCCCTGTCAGGAGGATAATTCCATTCGGTTGGGCGAGGAGATTCCGAATAATCTTTTCCTGCCTATCGCTCAAATCGAGTCGCTCGAAATTGAATTGCTGTTCACCGCGACTGAGTAAACGCAAACTGATGGATTCGCCATTAACTGTCGGAATCGTCGAAACGCGAACGTCGATCTCTTGATTATTTTTCGCGAGCAGATTCATCCGGCCATCCTGAGGAAGCCGGCGCTCGGCAATGTCCATGTGCGACATCACTTTCAATCGCGAGATAATGGCCGACTGCAGGACCCGCAGTTGGGGTGGTACAGCGACTTCGTGCAAGATTCCGTCGATTCGATACCGGATGCGAAGATCGTTTTCCAGCGGCTCGACGTGAATATCAGTGGCACGCTCCGCGATCGCTTCGCGAATGATCTGATTAACAAATTTTACTACGGACGCCTCGGGATCATCATCGTTCAGTTCGATAGCGGTTTCTACGTTCTCCAACGCATCCGCCGACCCCCTGTTTTTCAGGATCTCGTCAAAGGTTTCCGCACCGACGCCGTAGAGCGTTTTCATTGCGCGCAAAAGCTGGGCGCGCGGAACCAGGACCCATTCGGCCGGTTTTTTCAAAAGCTGAGACGCAAGTTGGCGGCCAATCGAATTGAATAAATCGTAGGTGGCCAGCACCACCGAATTTTCCTTCGCCTCGAAAGGCAAAATGTGGTGCTGAAACACGAAACGGCTTGGAAGCATTGCCAGGGTCGTCCGATCGATGTTTTTCGCGTCAATGGGGACGACCGGCACCCGGAAGAATTTGCCGATTCCAGTCAAGAAGCGTTGTTCATCGACCTTACCGGAATCGAGCACCTGACTTACCCACGAACCGCCGTTGAGGTTCGTAGCCAACTGTGCCGCCTCTTCGTTGGAGGAGACGCCGCTCTCGAGCAGCAGATTGATCAACGATTGACTCGGCGCTGCGTTCATTCAAAAAATCGTCACGGCAGGTGCAACGCGCGCCGAACGGGTTCGGTAAGCGTGCCTGTCACGCGCATTGAATAATTCTTTTGAAGACGCGCGATGGCGTACGAAACCTCTGGCGTAAATACGCCGTCAACCGGGCCGCAGTAATAGCCCAGCCGGCGCAACGCCGTTTGCATCGAGCCAACGTAGGCAGGTTGGAGAACTAATTGGTCGCGTGACTTGAAGTAATAACACCAGCGCCAGCGATATCGCGGAGCAAAATCGGTCGCGTTGACAACTGGAGTTTGATGGACAAGTCCCCATTCGTCGCGTTGAGCCAACGGATCCGTGGATCGAAAGATACCGTAATCGACGATATCAAACTCATCCCCGTAGGCGATGGCTGTGCCCAAGCCAATGATCAAAGCCAGTGCTATTCGCTTCATAATGGAAGACTAGTTCATGTCTTTGCTATCGGGAAGATCGGGCGGCGGTAAATTTATTTGTTTGCCGGTCTCCACTTTGGGGCAATCCGGACACTCAGCCTGGTCGAGTTCCGGACCAAAATGTGTATGGGTGTTCTCCCATTTTTGCCGCAGTCGATAAAGATCCAGCTTCGTCAAGGTCACCTCTGGACACATGAGAATGATTAGTTCGCGACGCTGCTTGCCACTCGATGTGGAACGGAACGCCGCGCCAATGAGGGGAATGCGCGAAAGATAAGGAAAGCCCTGATAGTTCTTCTGCTTTTGGTCTTCAATTAGTCCACCCAGGACGATCGTCGCTCCGTTCGCTGCGGAAACATTCGTGCGTATGTAACGCGTATCGATGGTCGGGACCTGATTGCCGCTAATGTTTACGTCGCCCCCCGGCACAATGCTGTCGATCTTTTGCAAGATATCGAGCGACACTTCTTTCTCGGAATTAATTAGCGGGACAACCTCAAGTTGCAACACCACCTTCTTGTACTCGATGCTCGAAGATACCGAAGCCACATTGTTCACGATAGCACCGTTATTCACGTTGCTTAGAGTGCTTACCGGAACTGGAACCTCCTGCCCGGACGCGATGATAGCTTTTTTGTTGTTGCTGGTGAAAACGGTTGGTCGAGAAATAACTCTGAATCGATTCGTCTCCTCCAGCAGATGCACAATAGCCGCAAAAGCGTTGCCGGCTGCGACGTAAATATTCGTTCCATTGCCTACGTTTTGGATGATTTGGCTGAAATTGATCAGATTGGCCGGATCGAGAACATTGCCGGCAATCGGTGGCACACTGCTGCCGGGGACTGCGGAGGAACCAGGGATCGGAATACGCGGGCTATTGTCGCCAAAGACACTATTGTTACGCGAGGTGCCCACAAACCTCTTGTTGTACTTTGCGAACCAATCGACACCAAATTCCTCGCTGTTGTTAAGGGTCAATTGCCCAATTACCGGTACTCAACGACACCTGCGGGGCTTTGACGTCCATTTCGTCGAGGATCTTTTCCACTTTGTTCACCACTTCGCGATTGCCAAGGATAATGATTGAGTTGGCGCGTTGATCCGCGATCAGCTTGGAATTGCCAATGGTGACTGCCTTGGGCACGGTGTCCACAGGCTGAGTCGAAAGTTCTTCAGAAATATTAAGCGTGCTGCCGCCTTCGCCGCCCTGACCGCCGCCGTAGGCGTTCAGCGGTGAGGTCCCCTGCCGCTGTTGCTGTTGCCCTTGCGAAGGAGTTGCGCCACCGCCCGGAAGCCCTCCTGCTCCTCCTCCAGCGCCGGGGCCTGATTCCGTTCCTGGCTCGGTTAACGCCTGCACCAGGACCGGCAAAATGTCGCCGGCGGAAATGTATTGCAAATAGCGGGTGACCGGCTTCGCAAACTGGACGTTCGCATCAAATTCGTGGATCAATTGCCGAATGAAAGGCATGTTGATCGGCCGCGTCACCACATGAATGCGGTTGGTGCGGATGTCAGGTGTCAGCTTAATCTTGCCCACGATCACTGACTCTTCGGAAAGGAGCCCGCCGCCACCTGTTTCGACTTGGACTGGTTGCGGCACGCCTCCGGGAACTTTTATGCCGCGAACATTGGGCTGGCCGGGCGTTTCGGTGCCCTTTTCGAAAATCTCCTTCATCATATCGACCACTTTTGCCGCATCGGCGCGTTCGAGCTTGATGAACTCGCTCACCACTTCCGCGGGCGCCACGTCGACCTGCTCAATCACACCGGCAAGTTGCCGGATGATATCGGCATTCTGGGTGACAAGAAGACTGGACGATTTCGGCAGGGCCAAAATGTTGATCGTGCCCGAGCTGCCCTGGAAATACGCCATTAAAACCTGCTGAAGTTCCTGCGGATCGGCGTATTGCAGTCGGAACAAAAAGCTGACCACAGGATTGCCCGACGGAATGTCCGCCAGGTCGGAAATGATCGGAACTGGAGCTTTGCGCGGATTTTGGCCGGCCCCGACGACATCGACAATGTCGCGCCCGGCGGGAACCAGTGAAATCCCGTTGAGCGCCATGCTCATCTCTATGATCTTGATGGCTTCTTCTCGCGATACGTCTTTGGCGATGAAAATGTTCACCTTGCCCTGCACGAAGTTGTCCATCACCAATTTCTTCCCTGTCAGCTGCTCGTAGAGATGCAAGACATCGACGACGTCGCTGTTGGGAAACTGGAGTCGAACAGTCGCTGGCGCGTTCGGCGGAGCAGCAGGCGGTTCTTCCGGCGGCTGTGGTGGTTTAACCTGTTTAACCGCCGGAACAGACGGGCGGCGCTGCGAGTCGCTTTGCGCAGAAGCCACCATCGCGCTGGCAATCACGAGTGTGGCGATACAGAAAAACCGGTCCACAGTCTTAACTTGCTGGATGGGCGACCGTAGTAGATTTATGAAACCCGTCAATGTATTTCCCCTTACCTGGAACTGTCCTTCAATGCATAGGCCGGTGGCTACAGAGGGGGCTAGTTTATAGGAGATCGCTACCGTTGCAAACGATACTCGCGCTTGCCAGAAATAAAGGATTAGCCCACGCGATAGCCATCAGTTCTTGTGTTCTTATCGCGGCTTTTGTGAGTGCTGCGGACCAAAACCCACCGAACGCAGCCGCCGAGATTCAGTCTGTGCTTCGCGCACAGCAGGAGGCGTGGAACCATGGCGACGTCGACAAATTCATGGACGGGTACGCGCGATCGGCAGCAACGGTTTTTGTTTCAGATGACCAGGTCACGCGCGGTTGGGAAACAGTCCGCACACGGTACCGTCAAAAATATTCTGACCGAACAAAGATGGGAACACTCGCCTTCTCCGATCTTGCGGTCACGATCCTCTGTCCTGACGCGGCAGTAGTGCTCGGTCGTTGGGCTTTGAAGCGAGCAACTGACAAGCCGCACGGCCGATTCACGCTTATTTTGAGACGCCTGCCTGAAGGCTGGCGCATCGTTCACGACCACACAAGTGCGGCCTCGTCGCCGAAGTGATTAGTCACGACCGTTACACGGCTAAACGGATGCTTGTAACATGTAACTCGTTTAACTTTTTAACCTCACGAGGAGCTTCTCATGAATGTTGTCGAACCCACCGTTACTGAAAACGACGACTACGTCTTTCGGCCGTAGCATCGGAATGATTCGATCGACGATCGCATTGGGATTGTGCTCATAAAATGCGGGCCGGCCGGATTGGGTAATCGTGGCAACGACCTCGTCCGGTTTCAGCCGCTGATCTTCAGGGATTTGATCGAGGCGAGCCACTTGCGAGATGAAAACGCCGTCGGCCAATTTTAGCGCTTCAGGAAGTTGCTGTTGAAACACCGCACGCCGGGTCGTATTCGAGCGCGGTTCGAACACGGCCCAGAGCCGCTGCCCGCGATATCGGTGACGCAACGCCTGAAGCGTGGACGCGATGGCGGTGGGATGATGGCCAAAATCGTCAATCACCTTTACGCCGCCTGCTTCGCCTCGAAGCTCCTGCCGGCGCGCAATACCGGAGAAACTCTTGAATGCACTGGCGATTTTCGCTGTCGGCACATCATAAAAACGCGCCGCCGTCGCCGCCATCGCAGCGTTATGCACGTTGAATTCGCCAACAAGCGGAATTTCGAAAACGTCGTCGCCCAGTTTGAATCGTGATCCGTTGGACGAATAGCTGACGTCTCTAATCCGTTGAGCGCAGTTTTTCGAAAAACCGACCTCAACCATCTGCGCCAGGCAATCTTTGGCGACCTCAACGGAATTAGAATCGTCGCCGTTCACAACGACCATGCCGTTCTGAGGAACGATGTTGAGCAGGCGGCGAAAGCTGAGCTTGATCTCGTCGAGATTGTTGAAGATGTCCGCGTGATCGAATTCGATGTTGTTTACGATCACCAACTCCGGAAGGTAATGAACGAACTTGGAGCGTTTGTCGAAAAACGCCGTGTCGTACTCGTCGCCCTCGATCACGAAATATTTGGAGTCGTTCAGTCGCGCGCCTTCGCCAAAGTTTTTTGGAATCCCGCCAATCATGTAACCAGGTTTGCGTCCGGCTTTCTCCATGATCCAGGAAAGCATCGCCGTCGTGGTGGTTTTGCCGTGCGTGCCGGTGACCACCAGATTATGGCGGCCGCGCAGGAAAAAATTTCTCAGGACCTCTGGCAACGACAGGTAAAGCAGTTTCCGATTCAGCACCGCCTCCACCTCCGGGTTCCCGCGTGTCATGGCATTTCCGATCACGACGATGTCCGCATCCGACGGGATGTTCTCTGCACGATACCCTTCCATGGGCGCGATCCCCTTTTCCTGGAGAAAGCTCGACATCGGCGGGTACACATTTTCGTCTGAACCGGTCACTTGAAAGCCGCGTTCCTTTAGCGCGACCGCCACCGCCCCCATCGCCGTCCCGCAAATTCCGAGGAAATGAAAACTCTTGGGCGCTTCTTTCACGCGAGATGTTTACGCTGCCCGCACAGAAAAGAAAACCAAGGATTAAAAGGATGGTTGACCCAACACTTTCAATCCGTGTTCACCTGTGCATCCCGTGGTCGATCACTTCTTCTGGAAGACCTCTACTGCTTCCCACTCTGCATCCGGCGGAGTTTGTTCGTACTCGAGTGCCCGCTGCAGGTACATCTTCGCCAGCAGATCGTCGGGATAAAATTCCAGGAAACGTGAAAAAAGGATCTTCGCGTCCATAAAATCCCGGGCCCGAAATTTATCCAGCGCCTCCTCGTATGTTTCCAGCCATTTCAAAAATTCCGGATTTACGTCGTCGCCACGGGCACCGACAAAAGTAAAGACGTCTACCGGTTTCGTTTTGCCTTTCACCTGCACCCTAGCCACCGAGCGCAGATAAACTTCATCACGCACGAGCACGGCAACCGATTCGCCCACCAGCATGTCCACGCCATAGGTTCGGGTTAGAGCTTCCAGCCGGGATGCCAGGTTGACAGCATCGCCTATCACAGTCGGATCCATTCGCTCCTGTGAACCAATGTTGCCGACGATCACTTCGCCATGATTCACGCCGATGCCCATGCCCAGCCCCATCTGCCCCTGTTCACGCCAGTTTTGATTGAGTTTCCTTAATTCCCGGCGCATCCCCAACGCCGCGAGTGCGCAATTTTTCGCGTCTTGGGCGGTGCCAAGACTGCGGACGTTGCCCCAAACGGCCATGATCGCGTCGCCGATAAATTTGTCGAGTGTTCCGCCATTGCTGAAAATGACCGAAGTCATTCCTGAGAGATATTCATTGAGCTGCGTGACCAGCGCTTCCGGATTGGACTTTTCGGCCAGAGTGGTAAAACCAATCAAATCCGAGAACAAAATCGTCACAGGCACGCGAACACCTTTAAGCGAGCTGTAGTAGCTGTCCGGGTTTTCCAGAATTTCCGCGACAAGATTTTTCGACACATAGCGTTCGAGCGTGCGCCGGGTGCGTAATTTCTCCAGGCGCTCGAGGAAGTATTCGAACCCGAGGGAAAATGACCCGCTGAGGACGAGCGCCGACAGCACGGGAACCGTCATCAGGAGCAGGCCGGTATTGTCGTAAAGCAATCGGGCCGTCCCAAGATATACGACAGTGACGCCAACGAGCGCGCCGAGGCAAATGAGCGGTTTGCGTACGAACGCTACTAATAACCACGCGACAAGACCTGCAGCGCATACGAGCGCCAGCCCAACTCTCGGTGGGGTAGATCGCAAAAACTCGTGCCCAAGCGCGGCAGCCATCGCTTCGAAATGCATTGTCGGACCCGATGTATTGGGACTCATCGGCGTGTCGACGAAGTCGTGCAGCACCTGAGCAGACGGCCCAACCATTACGATCTTATTTTTGAAAAAAGACCCGTCCCCATAATTCGCGTGCCAAAGCTTGGGATCAAAAATTTCATAGATTGGGCGCGGCTCGAAGGCGTCCGGCGCGGTGAACCGGATCATGTGGCCGCGAAAATCACGAGGCACATCGTTCGCGTGACCCATCTTCTCGAGAGCGCGTGCAGAGAGAGATTGATAGATTTTTTCACCGGGGGCCGGCGGTAAACCGGCCAGTTGCCGGTCAGTCACGGTATAAGTCGCGGCGCGAGTTTCTCCGTCAATCGCATCCGGCCAAAAATTCACGTAACCGACGCGGTCATCCTCTAGTTGCGGTGGCGGAATCAATGTTGCGTTTGGCGTCACGGCCTGCACCCCATGTTCGAAATCGAAGTTCGCGCTGACCACAACTTTGTCGCGGTAACGATCCAGCGCAGCGTGAAATGCGGGGTCGCCTTCGTTAGGCGGATTAAAAAGCAAATCAAACATCACAACACGCGCGCCCGCTGCAAACAGCTTATCGAGTAAGATCGCCCAGACTTCGCGCGACCATGGAAACGGCCGCTCGGTCATGAGTTGCAACGCGCGGTTGCCCGCCAGTTCCTCCGCCGCAAATGGCGGTAACTGCAAAGTGCTTTGATCGATTCCGAGGAAGACGAAATCGCGCGGCGGCGTAGTCTTACGACCCTCCCGCCGAAGCAAATCCTCAAAGCTCTGTTCGCCTCGCCATGGGGCCGAGATAAATGCAGTGTTCGGGAAAAAATGCCCAATAAAGATCAGACCCGTCCAAAACAGACAGATCAGGGTCAACACTAACAACCGGGCTCGGCTGAACCACTGCATGTGCGATTATACCAAAACGCCAACGATTAGCAGGAGATTAGTAACATTCGAGAGATTGCACAATTTGCTTCCCGTTCGAGCCTGTCTGGATGTTGAGCTTGGCATTTCAGGTTTCAGAATTCGGGTTGTCATTTTGCATTCAGCATTTACCTTCGGAGCCGCGATCTTTCCGCCTGCCCAGCTACTTCAACTAATTCGAAGGAGAGAAGCCGAGCGTCGAGAACGTTCGATTATCTGAAGAAGTTAGTGAGTTGGTCGAAGTAGCTGGGTAAATCAGTGAGCGAGGCCGGAAAGATCGATACGAAAACAACAGCTTGCTGAACGAGGAGCCCCGAAACTATTCCCGGGGCAAGACAAACATGCCAAGAGCTACAAATGCCCCGGCAAGTCGTGCGCGCCGGAAACGAATGGTGAAACAGGCCAAAGGGTTCCGCGGTCGCCGTTCAAAACTTTTTCGTTACGCCAAGGACGCCGTGATGAAGGCCAAGTATTGGTCGTATCGCGATCGCAAAACGCGCAAACGCACATTTCGCTATCTTTGGATCCAACGTCTCAATGCCGCTGCACGCGCAAACGGGATGACCTACAGCCGCCTGGCTGAAGGACTAAAAGCTGCAGGTATCGGTCTCGACCGCAAAATTCTCGCCGATCTCGCGGTGACCGACGAAGTCGCATTCAAATCGATCGTTGATCAAGCGAAGAGCGCGCTGGAAGACAAAGGAAAATCGAAAAAGAAGGCGGCGTGATTCGTGGATCGTGATCCGTGAATCGAGATCGATTTCCCGATTCAACGATGTAACGATTTAACGATTCCCGAAATCCATGCATCCGCTCGAACAACTGCGCGATGAAGCGCTGCGCGAAATTGAAGCGGCGCGCGACGAGAAAGGCATCGAAGCCGCACGAGTAAAATATCTCGGCAAAAGCGGCAGCATCTCCGAATGGGGCGAGCGAATGAAAGCCCTTGCCAAAGACGAACGTCCAGTCGTCGGAAAATTGCTCAATGAAGCGCGCAACGCGGTTACAACGGCACTCGACCAACGCGCAGAGAAAGTCCGGGCCGAAAAGGAATTCGACGCGCTCGCAACCATTGACATCTCCCTTCCGGGAGCGCCCCACCAGATTGGTTCTCTGCATCCCCTTCATCAAATGCACGAGCGTGCAATTCAGATTTTTCGACGAATGGGGTTTGCTCTTGCCGAAGGCCCCGATGTGGAGACCGAGTTCTATTGTTTCGATGCTCTGAATACCCCGCCCGATCACCCGGCACGCAACGAGCAGGACACATTTTATTTGCCCGACGGGCGACTTCTGCGGACCCACACTTCTACGGTGCAAATTCGCGCGATGGAATCGGCGCCGCCTCCGATCCGCGTGATTACCTCAGGTGCGGCGTATCGTCGCGACGAACTCGACGCAACACACAGTCCACAGTTTCACCAGATCGAAGGTCTTTACGTCGACGAAAACGTCAGTGTCGCCGATTTAAAAGGTGAGCTCGAATTTTTCCTGCGAGAACTTTTCGGGGCTGATTCCGAAGTGGAATTCCGGCCCCATTTCTTCCCGTTTACCGAGCCAAGCTTGGAGGTTCACGTCCGATCGCAGGCTCTGAAAGGCGGCGAGCAGTGGATCGAGGTGGCCGGCTGCGGCATGGTGCATCCCGCAGTTTTTGAAGCGGTCAACAAAAAGCGCGGCGACAACGCATACGATCCCGAAAAGTGGAGCGGTTACGCTTTCGGTCTCGGCATGGATCGTCTGGCGATGATTTTGTTCGATATCCCCGATATCCGGCTCTTTTCGCAGAATGACCTGCGGTTCTTAAAACAATTCGCATGAGCCAATCGTTGTCATGTCGAGCGAAGTCGAGACATCCCGGTGCATTACGCTCAGGCAACACCGCGGGATCCCTCGACTCCGCTCGGGATGACTGAGTCTATAAATGAAATTTTCCATTAACTGGCTGCGCGAATTTGTCGATCTTCCAAAAAATCCGGAAGAGATCGCCGACTTGCTGACTCGCGCCGGCGTTGAAATCAAAAAAATCGAGGCGCGCGGTGCGAGCATCGACAAGGTCGTCATTTCGCAAATCGCTGCATCGTCACGCCATCCCAATGCCGATCGGCTCACGGTTTGCGAGGTGGACGACGGCAGCGGCACGAAACGCCAGATCGTTTGCGGCGCCACGAATTACAAAGTCGGGCGACAAAGTTCCGCTCGCGCTTCCCGGACACGAAACTGCCTAACGGCATGGAAATTCGAAAGAGTAAACTTCGCGGCGTTGAATCTGAAGGAATGCTTTGCAGCCCGATTGAGCTTGGTCTTGGCGAAGATGCCTCCGGTCTGTTGATCTTATCGCCCGATGCAAAAATCGGTGGGCCAATTGGCGATCTTTTTCCCGCCGATACGATTCTGGACGTCGAGATCACGCCTAATCGTGGCGATCTACTGAGCCATTTTGGTTTGGCTCGAGAAATTGCCGCTTTGACTGGAGCCGCGGCGCCCACGCCGCGCTGGGCAGAACTCGGCGCGAGGGCGCGCCGGCTCCATCGAGATTTCTGCGACGCGCGAATGCCCATTTTTCTCGCTGCGCAAAATCGACAACGTGAATGTCGGTCCTAGCCCGCAGTGGTTGCGCGCGAAGCTTGAGAGCGTCGGCATTCGCTCCATCAACAACATCGTCGACATCTCCAATTTCGTGATGCTCGAGCTGGGGCAACCTACGCACGCATTCGATGCCGATAAATTGAAGGGCGAGATCAACATCCGGCTTGCGCGCGAAGACGAGAAGTTTCTCGCGCTGGATGGAAAGACCTACGCGCTCAAGACGGACAATTGTGTTGTCGCCGATCAGGAGCGTGCCGTTGGGATCGGTGGTGTGATGGGCGGCGAAGAAACGGGTGTCACTGATTCGACCAAAAATATTTTGCTCGAAGCCGCGTATTTTCTGCCAGCAAGTATTCGCCGGACGGCACGTGATTTGAATCTGCCAAGCGATGCGAGTTATCGATTCGAGCGCGGCGTGGATCCGGACATGATTTTGCGAGCGTCGAATCGAGCGACGGAATTGATGCGCGAGATTGCCGGTGGAACTCCCGCTAAAGAAATTCAAATCGCCGGCGAACTCCCAGCCAAGCCTATCGGACGTCTCCTTAAGCTACGAAAAATGTGATCGCGTGATCGGAGTCGCAATTGAGCCAAAAACCGTTGATGAAATTCTCACCCGCTTCGGGCTGCGGAAAAGTGGCAGGCAACAGCCAATCCGCAACCTGGACGGTTCCAAGTTATCGACGTGATTTGCAGCGCGACGTCGATTTGATCGAAGAAGTCCTTCGCGCATATGGAATCGACAAAGTTCCCGGAAAAACACGCGGCCGTTTCATATCGACGAGTGACGCTGATCGCTTGCACGACGTCGAAACATTTGTTCTGCGCGAACGATTGATTGCAGCCGGGTTGTCGGAAGTTCGGACGTCAAAATTGATTTCACGAAGCGCCGCGGTGCCTGGCAAAGCGATAGAGTTACGAAACCCGTTGAGCGAGGATCACGTTGCGTTGCGGCCAACGCCTGATCAGCGGTTTACTCGAAGTGCTCGAACGCAATATTCGCGCGGGAGCCGAGAGTGTTTCCATCCTCGAAATGGGCCGCGTATTCATCCCACCAGCCGCAAACGAGGAGCGACACCTCGGAATTTTGCTCTGGGGAAATGGGACCAGCACTCCCAATTGGCGATCACAGGCTGGACGCAAACTCGACTTGTTCGATCTGAAGGGTGTTTTGGAATGCGTTGTTCCCGATCTGTCGTTTCGGTCGGCACAATCCGCTGATTTCGCGCTGGCGGTCGAAGTCTGGTCCGGCGATCAGCAAGTAGGATTCGGCGGCCAATTACTGGCGAGTAAATCGAGCGGTCCCGGTTCGGTATTCATTGCACCTGGTCGGCGACATTGTCGAAGACCTCGCGCAGGCCTTTCCGGTCGCCCCGGTTCGGTGTCGCCGTGACGCCGAAGACGCGGGCCTCAGGGTTGGCATCGCGCACCCGGTCGATGATGCGGCGGTAGCTCTCGGCTACCGCGTGATGCGCCTCGTCGATCACCAGCAGATCGAGCTTCGGCATGGCTGCCAGATTGGCGGCCCGCGCCAGCGTCGGCGCCATGGCGAAAGTGACCTGGCCGTCCCAGGACTTGGTCGGTGGCATCGACGACGGAAGTGTCCGTTCCGGGATTGACCCGGGCGAACTTCGCCCGGTTCTGGCTGGTCAGCTCGTCGCGATGGGCGAGCACGCATGCCCTGGCGCCGTCCCCGGTCATGTTGCCGGTAACGGCCGAGAGCATGATCGTCTTGCCCGCGCCCGTGGGCGCCACGCCCAGCGTGTTGTCGCGGGTCGAGAGCGCAGCGAGGCTGCGCTCCACGAAGAGTTTCTGGCGGGGACGGAGAAGCATCGCGCGCCCTCTACTCAGCCCAGGCGGGACGGCCCGGCACCGGCGATGCCGCGGGCTGCTGGACCGGCGGATGCGGCGCGGGCTGTGCGGGCGGCTGATAGCCGTGCTGCGCCGCCAGCCCCATCACCTGCGCGTAGTCGCGATGGTCGGGCGTGACCGCGGCGCGGATCTCGTTCTTCTCCTCGCCCATGGCGTCGCTGCCGACGTCGATCCGGGCGACGAATTCGATCCCGTCGAGATCGGCGAAGCCGCCGATCCGCCGCGCCGCCTGCGCCTGCGGGGACTGGTCCTTGTCCGAGATCCGCGGGCAGAGTTCAGCATGCCGCGCACGAGGCTGCGGCCCATGTTGGCCCAGTCCGGACCCTTGGGGCTGTAGAGCCCGATCAGCGTGAAGATCTTGCGCCGGGCGTAGGGGCCTTCGGTGACCGTGAACTCGCCGTTGAGGTAGACGGCGCCGGTGGAGCCGCGGGTGGCATAGCCCCCGGTCCAGCCCTGCGACGGGTCGTCGAAGCCGCCGGGGCGGATGGTCAGGCGCACCTTGGCCAGCGTGCCCTTGGGGATGAGGTTCGTGTTGGACTGCGCGTCGTTGAAGTCGTTCCAGAGACCGGACATGGCTCGGGTCCTTTCAGTTGGTGGGATCGGATTGAGGGGTGACGGCCGGCGCCGGCATGCGCGGCGCCTCGATGACGAGCGGGCGCGCGTCGATCGGCAGGGGCTGGCGGATCTTCTCGATGAGCTGGCCCAGATGCGGCGGCTCGAGCAGGTCGAGACGGCCGGAGCGGTCCTTGGCCGGGTAGCCCCAGCGGTTCTGCGTGTGGCAGACGAAGACGCGCTGCGGCACGCCCTTGTCGTCGGGCAGCGAGGTGAGCGTCAGCACCTCGTCGACGATGCCGGGCAGCTCGAGCCCGGTCTTCGATCCGTCGATCTGCGGGACGAAGACCTTGCGGTTGAAGTCGTCGAGCTTCTCGTCGAGGATCCCGACGAAGATCACGTTCTTCGCCCGCGTGTGCTGCAGATGGGTGAGCCAGGCGATCATCTCGCGCCCGTGCAGCCCGTAGGCGCCGCGCACGTCCGGCTTGCCCGTCTTGTCCGAATGCGCCTCGGGCTGGCCCTTGCACCACTGGAAGCAGAGCCGCCCCGCCACGGTGATCGAGTCGATGAACACCGTGTCGTACTTTTCCAGCGCCCGCGGGTCGCCGTACTTCTGGCAGACCGCCTGGTAGTGGTCCTCGCTGTAGGACTGGTCCTTGCGCAGCGCGGGGTTCGGGCCGCCGATGAACACCGCGAAGTCGCGGCATTCCCGCCAGGTGCGCGGGCGGATCGTGTCGACGGCCAGCCCCTCGATGGCGAGATCGCCCGCCTCGAGGTCGAAGAACAGCGTCGTGCTCGCCTTCAGCGTGCGCAGGAGCGTGGTCTTGCCGGCGCCGCTCGCGCCGAAGATTGCGGCCTTCACGCCGCGCACCTCGGCCAGCCGCTGGTCGGCGGTGATGATGGGGAGCGCGGGGGTCATGCCGCCACCGCCCGCGCCGCGGGCGCCGTTTCACGACCGGTTCCGGTGACCGCCGCATAGAGCGCGTCCAGCCGATCCGCTTCGGCCAGACACTCGATGCCCTTGCGCCGCATGAAGCGCCGCGCGTCGTCGAGCAGTTCCGGTTCCGCGATGAGGTCCGGGATCGCGACATATTCCGCGGCGCTTTCCACGAAGTAGGACTTGGACCGCAGATCCTTCACGAGCGGCGCGAACGCCTCGCAGACCTCCGCGAAATCCCCCTGGGCCGGTCCATCGTCGTGGTTGCGCAGGATGCGCTTCACTTCCGAGATGATCCCGGTGCGCAGCATCCGGTGCGCGCCTTCAGCCCGGGCCTGAGAACAGGTCCGCGGAAAGGCAGCCTCCATGATGTCGTCGGCGATCCGGGGCGCGTTGTTGCCGAGGCGGGAGGCGACCTCCCAGACAGATGCGGCAAAGGCCGCTGACTGGCTATTCTGCATGGAGCCACTCCGTGATTTGCGTGAAACTTGCCGCCCCGCGGGCGATTGCCTGGGCGTCGAGGTCGTGAAACGGTTCGTCCCGCGCCTCGCGCATGCCCTGCCGGGCGAGGGCCAGGTTCTCGTCCGTGGCCCATTCGGCGAAGGCGCGGAACGTCCCGGTCACATGCTGCCAGGCAGCGCGTGCAGGCGTCGGCGGGACGTAGAGCGGGTTGCGTCGGCTGGCCGAGCGCTGGGGGCGCAACCCCCGCATGGCGGCATCGACCACCATCTTGCGCAGGGCCGCCCGGGTCGGTTCCTCGCCGCGTTCCAGGCGATCGTCGAGGGCGCGACGCACGATGCCGGGATCTGCGGCCTCGGCGTCCCGGAACTGGCGGGCCTCGTGGATCTGGTCGCGACGCAGGCCAAGGTCGGCGCCGTGGCCGGACAATCGCGTTGGCGTTCTCGACGCGATTGCGGCCGCCGTTGTGCGCGCCGAAGACCTCGCCCCGTGCCTGCGCGGCATCGTATTCGTCGGCCAGCCGACGCTTGGCGCGGGCCTCGATCTCGAGCGCATGGGCCTGCGCGCGATGCGCCGCCGCGACGAGATCGTCATGGGCGCTCTTGGCGCGCTGCAGCCGGGCGGCGCGTTTGGCCACATCGTAGGCGAGACCGGCAACGTCGCGCGCCTCGAGCACCTCGGCGGCGGTCTTCGCGCCCGAGAGCATGCTGGCGGCGCGGTCGATCAGGCTCGGCAGATCCTGCGCGTCGGGGGAGATCGGAGCGAGGGCGG
>CAWIPQ010000006.1:0-180768 GCA_963838045.1 uncultured Verrucomicrobiae bacterium
AAGTTCGACCTGGAGGACTACGCCGCCCAGCTTCGCCAGATCACCAAGATGGGCAGCCTGTCCGGCATCGTGGGCATGCTGCCCGGCGCGGGTAAGATGAAGGCTCAGCTCGAGGACGCCAATCTCGACACCACCTTCATGAAGCGCCAGCAGGCGATCATCTCCTCGATGACCCGGCAGGAGCGGCAGAAGCCCGACATCATCAAGTCCAGCCGCAAGAAGCGCATTGCCGCCGGGTCCGGCACGTCGGTGCAGGACATCAACAAGCTGCTGAAGCAGTTCGACGACATGACGCACATGGTGAAGCGGATGAACAAGCTGGGGAAGAAGGGCCTGATGCGGCATGGCATCGGCGCGCTGCTGCCCAAGCACATGCAGGCCGGCCAGGGCGGCGGCGGCCGTCGGCCGTTCTGATGCACCCCGGAACAACCGCCTGACCAGCCACCCAACCGATGATCGCCAACCCCTCCACCCTTCGCGTCACGACCGGTACCCGTCTTGTCATGAGCGGTACCCTTCGTGTCATGACCGGTACCCATCACGTCTGGCGGTATCACGTCATGGCCGGTACCCCTCACGTCATGGCCGGGCCTGACCCGGCCATCCACCCCGGAACGACCGGGTCGCCCGGCAGGCCCGCCCGCCAGGCGTCCCGATCGCCGGTGTGTGGATGGCCGGGTCAGGCCCGGCCATGACGCGGGGTGGGGGCACGACCCGATCCCATCACCACGACCATCACCCACCGATCCATCACCCAACCCGATCCCATCCTGACCCGATCCCATCATTCGACCCGATCACACCAGGAGACACCCTGAATGAGCCTGAAAATCCGCCTGGCCCGCGCCGGCGCCAAGAAGCGCCCGTACTACCACATCGTGGTTGCCGACAGCCGCAGCCCGCGGGACGGCCGGTTCATCGAGAAGCTGGGCAGCTACAACCCCATGCTGCCGGCCGAACATGAGGAGCGCGTCGCCTGTTCGACGCGCATCCGCCACTGGGTCAGCCAGGGCGCCCTGCCGACCGACCGCGTCGCCCGCTTCCTGGGCAAGGCCGGCCTCGGCCCGATGCCGGTGTACCGGGAGCAGCCGGTGAAGTCCGCGCCGAAGAAGAAGGCGCAGGACGCGCCAAGGCCGCTGCCGCCAGCGCCTGAGCGGACTGTGACGGAGAGCCGCATCCTGTTGGGCGTGATCGGCCGGCCGCACGGCGTGCGCGGCCTGGTGCGTGTGACCAGCTACACCGCCGATCCCGCCGACCTGGCCGCGTACGGTCCGCTGACCGACGCGCAGGGCCGGCGCTTTGTCCTGCGCTGGCGCGGCGAAGGCCTGGCGGAGCTCTCCGAACTGGCCGGCGACACGCCGGTGAAGGTCGCCGACCGCACCGCGGCGGAGAAGCTGACCAACACCCGGCTCTACATCGACCGCGCGCAACTGCCGGAGCCGGAGGACGACGAATTCTACTTCGCCGACCTCATCGGCCTGGCCGTGCGGGACGCCGCCGGCAACCACCTGGGCCGTGTGGCCGAGGTGCACGACTACGGCGCCGGTGCCAGCCTGGAAATCGCGCGGGACGGCGCCGCGCCCCTGCTGGTGCCGTTCACCCGCGCCTGCGTCCCGGACATCGACCTGCCGGCCGGCCGCCTGACGGTCGTGCCCCCGGCGGAAGTGAACGCGCCGGACGGCTCGGAAGTGAACGCCCCGGACGGCGCCCACGGCGCCACCTCGTCCCTTGTGGAGACGCGGGCTGCGGAGCGGACCGAGCGTGGCGGAGGGGCGGACAATCCGGCCCCCACCCGATCCCCCCTTGCCGGGGAGCGCCGGGGCGGCGGGACGAACGGCCGGACCATCCGTCGAACGACGAGCCCCGGAGCGCCCCGGCATGACTTGGCGCGCCTCAGTCCTCACCCTATTCCCCGACATGTTCCCCGGGCCGCTCGGCCTCTCCCTCGCGGGCCGGGCGATGGCCAACGGGGTATGGTCGCTCCAGGCCACCAACATCCGGGACTACGCCACCGACCGCCACCGCACGGTGGACAACACCCCGTTCGGCGGCGGCGCCGGCATGGTGCTGCGCCCGGACGTGGTGGACACCGCCCTGGCCGCGGTGCTGGACGAGCGACCGGCCGTGTGCCTGACGCCCCGTGGCCGCCGCTTCACCCAGGCCGACGCACAGCGCTACGCCGCCGCCCCCGGCCTGGTGCTGCTGTGCGGCCGTTACGAGGGCGTGGACCAGCGGGTGATCGAATCCGAGGCCTGGAGGAACTCTCCCTGGGCGACTTCGTGCTGTCGGGCGGCGAGCTCGCCCAGGGAGAGTTCTTCCAGGCCGCGCGCCTCGATCACCCGCTGGTCCACGCCCTCGTAACGGCCGCACAGCAGCACCAGGCCGGGGGCGGCGGCGTAGCGCTGCGCCAAGCCGGACCTGACCCCGCGCCAGACGCACAAGCCTTATCCCATCGATCAAATCACCCAGCACGTTCCGCCGGGCACACGTATTGTCGACGGAAAATATCCGTTGCTGGCAGGACTCGAACACGACGAAATGGGCCATCCGACCGGCAGCCCGAAGCTGCACATGGCCATGACCGCAAAACGCCGCAACAAATTGCGCAAGCTCGCCGAAGAGATTCCGGTGCCGGAAGTTTATGGCGACCAGGAAGGCGACACGTTGCTGGTCGGCTGGGGATCTACCTACGGTCCGATCCACGACGCGGTGACAATGGCGCGCGAAAACGGAGAAAAAGCCGGTGGGCTGCACTTGCGTCATTTGCATCCGTTGCCCAACGGGCTTGAGAAGGTTTTCGATAAGTTCAAGCGCATCGTGACCGTCGAGATGAACGACCAGGGCGTTTATGGCTTTGGGCAGCTCGCCACGATTTTGCGGGCGCGTTATTGCGAACCGAAGATCCAGAGCGTCACCAAGACTGACGGCCTCACTTTCCGTGTAAAAGAAATCCTGGACCGCGTGTTCAATGGACGCTCATTTGCCGCGCGACATATTCCGCGCGAGGGCGCGCCCATCGTACACGTAGGCACCGCCCCCGAGAACGTGAAATCGTTAAAGGAAGTCGTGCCGCAGGGTGTCGGGTAACGGAAAAGAAAACCCGCCGTCCAACATCCGGTCGTACGAGGTCGGTATCAGACGCGTAACTAATCATCGCTGGAACTCCAGCCCTGGTCGGCCAGGCCAGATGAAACTCGTGAGTGCGTACAACTCCAGCGCGAAGGGAATGTAACCGCCATACCCGAGCAGCGGCATTTCAAATATGTGAAAGAACGCCAGGCCCGGGATGTGATACGTCCATTTCGGAAAGGAATAGTAGTTCCACATCTCCCAAAACAACGCGCACACCAACACCCCAACCGTCAGCGACATCACCAGGCGCCAGTCGCCGTTGCGCAGTTCCCCGAGAAAATACGGCCGACCGGTCCAATAATTGATCGGCTCAAAAATCAACACCAGGGACGTCCATGCGAACGGGTAAAATATTTTCGGCCAAACCAGCATGGCAAAAAGCATTGCCACACCGATGATAAAGAGTCCGATAAAAACCGCACGCGTTGCAGGAATCCGCGGCCCGCACGCGAAGCGATGTATCCAGCCAAAACTGTGCGCCAGCGCTGCAGTTTCGAATACCGCCGGAACCACGGTCGAAAATGAAATGGTCGCAAGAAGATTGAACTGGAGCGGGCTGACCAGCTCTCGCCCCAGGTATTCCCAATTCGCAGTACGCAGATTCATCAGCTCAAACAGCCACCACACCGGCGCCGAGATGAAAAAGAGCAGGACGAAATCCTTCCGTGAACGCGACCAAAATGACGACCCCATCCGTTTCCAGACCAGAGCATCGACAACTAAAATGTATCCGAGCCAAAGTGGAAAAAACAGGTAGCTCGTGCGTACGCCGGGCGCGATCCAGTTCAGCGGCCAGCAAACCGCGATCAGAAGCAGACCGATCCAGCCACGGGCCGGCCAAAGCAGATAATTGCGACGGATGCTCCTCTCAAGCGCTCGCATTTTGGCTATCCTGTGGTAAGCATTAATGGACGTTTGAAGTCAGAATTTCGAGTTTGATTTGATATGAGCGAAGCGACGAACCCCAATGGCGACGGCAGTACAACTGTAGCGGCAGGTGTGTCATCTGCTATCGCAGAGCCGCCGAGAGAGAAAGTCACCAAAAAAGTGCTTACCGCCGATCACCCCACCTGGTGTCCGGGCTGCGGCGATTTCGCAGTGCTCGCCTCGTTCTACAAAGTCCTCGAAAAACTAAATCTCGAGCACGAAAAGATTGTCACCCTCGCCGGGATCGGTTGTTCATCGCGTTTTCCGTACTTCGTGAACGGTCACGGTGCGCATTTCATCCACGGTCGCGCGGTCCCGCTTGCCAGCGGCATCAGTCTTTCCCGGCCCGATCTGCATGTGTTCCTCTTTGGCGGCGACGGCGACGGCTTTTCGATTGGCGGCAACCATCTCGATCATGGGGCGCGCAAGAACATCAACCTCACGTATTTCATCATGGACAACTTCGTTTACGGCCTGACGAAGAAACAGACTTCGCCCACCTCGCCGATCGGCTTCAAGAGCAAAACCGATCCCACCGGCGCAATCGATCAGCCGGTTAATCCGATGAAAAAATTGATCGCCGGCGGGGCCACATTTATCGCGCGCACCCACGCTGCGAACGTGGTCCACATGATGCAGATGATCGAGCGCGCATTCGATCACCAGGGTTTCAGCGTCATCGAATGTCTGTCTGAATGCGTTGAATTTTTCCCGGACGTTTTCGATCCGGCCAATCCAAAAAAAGGCGGCAGCTTCGAAGTAATCGACGAAAAGAAATGGGACGGAACACCGGAAGACGAATCACGTCACGATGTCACCGACGAGCTCGCTGCGTACAAACTCGCTTCGCTTCCGTTCCCCGGCGTCTTTGGCGTGTTTTACCAGTCCGATCGTCCGACGAAAAACGCTTTGGAGAAAAAATGGATCGAGACGACACGAGAAAAGACCGCTAACGCCAGCGATCTCGACATCCTTCAGAAAACGTTCGATCGAATGAAATAGTCCGGGGGCGCAGGCCTGCGGTGTCCGTTTCGGCTGCCAGCCGAAATTCATCCTCTGCAGAAAACATGCGTCTCGCGTGTTGTGTTCGGCACCGACGTCTTCTGTAGCGGCGGTCTGCGACCGCCGAAACGCCACCTGAGAACACGATTGCTTATCTCGTGTCCGTCGTTTATTAACCCCCAACCATGAAACTACGTTCGATTATTTCAGTTGGACTACTTTTTCTAACGTTGCCCCTGGCATCTTCGCTCGCGCAGGTCGGCATATCCATCAATGTCGCACCGCCAGTTCTGCCGGTATACGAGCAACCGCTTTGTCCGGCTCCAGGCTACATCTGGACTCCCGGCTATTGGGCCTGGGGCAGCGAAGGCTATTATTGGGTCCCCGGCGTGTGGGTGGCTCCGCCGACAATAGGTTTCCTTTGGACTCCGCCCTGGTGGGGCTGGAATAACGGCAGCTACGTGTTTCATCAGGGTTACTGGGGCCGAAACGTCGGTTTCTACGGAGGGATTAACTACGGTCATGGCTATACCGGAAACGGCTACTGGGGTGGCCGATGGCAGGGAAACACGTTCCAGTACAACACTGCTGTGACGCGCGTGAATACCACCGTCATCCATAACACCTACGTCAATAAGACAGTGGTGAATAAGCAGGTGAACCGTAACCGCACCAGCTTTAATGGTCCGAACGGGATAAAAGCGCAGCCGACTGCGCAACAAAAAGCCGCTGCCCAGAACGCGAAGAAAATTCCGCCAACTTCGCAGCAGCTTGCCCGGCAGAAAGAGGCCCGCCAGGATCGGAATCTGCAGGCGTCCGTGAACAAGGGGAAACCTAATCCCGACGCGATTAAGTCATTCAACAAAAATAAAGGTAAAGCGCTTGGCAAAGGCGCACAGGGAGCGGGGGCCGCAGCAGGACCCAACGCGGAAAAAGCTAAGAACAAACCCGGCAATATGGCTGAAGATAATCGCAAAGGCACAGGCCAGGCGCATGGCAAAGGCGCGCAGGGAGCCGGTGCCGGACAAGCCGGAAACAAACCCGGGAACATGGCTGAACGTCACAACAAGGCCGCAGGAATGAATGCGGGAAACAAGCACAACGCCCAAAATGTCCATGGCCAGGGCAACGGGCGAAACCAGGGTAACCAAACCAGGATGCAGACCGGCAAAGTGGCCGGACAACATGGTCAAGCTCAAGGCCAGCATGCGAATCAGCAGATGAGGAAGACTCAGCATCAACAACAGATGATGAGGGCTCAGCATCAGCAGCAGCAGAAAATGAAGGCACAACCGCATCCGAAAATGCAAGGCGGAGGAAATCGCCAACACGCTGGTGGGCAACAGCAGGGCAAAAAAAAGCAAGGCGAGAAAGGAAACGGTCGCCGCTAAGTAAGCGATCTGTAGCGGCGGTTGCGCTTGCCGCGCCGAAGCCAAGCGCAGGCGGGTCAGCCGCAGTCGTTTCCGGGGAGCACACGCCGCTGGCGTGTCCGGTTCGGCTGCCAGCCGAACCGTCTTCTGTAGCGGCGGTCTGTGACCGCCGAAATCCGGATACGGACACAATTTCGTCTTGCCCTGTCGCCGGCGTCGCCGGTAAAGGAAAACGCATGGCGCAAAAATCTTTGAATGCCTTGATTCCTTTGGTCTTCGCTCTGGTGTGCGGGTTTTCGGTAACGCTGCTCTCAGAAGAGGAATCGAAGACAGCAGTAACCGTCGTCGTCTTATGTGATGACGTTGCCGCGAAAAAAATGATTCACGATTCACTTCTGACGCAATTTCGCCCTCTGCAAGACCTCGAAGTGGTCGCTAAGAACGGATTCAGTTCACTAATCGTCTACGCTGAAAAAACAGTTAACGATCCCAAAAATCCAAATGGTTACGCAATCGCGATTGCTCACACCAATGGCTACGAACTGAGGCTTGCCTACCAAAATCTGCGAGGAATCAACGACGAAAAGGTAAAGGCCGTGCGCACTGTCGCCGAGCGCGCCCTCCGAGAGGATCTTGGATTACTACGTCACCTCAACGTGGCGCATCTTGACGCACTATCCCAGAAGAGCGTCGACGCCCTGACGAAGAGTATCGTTTCTGATTTTCACGAGCGTCAGAAAAGCACGGATTGAGCTGCGCTAACGGATCGGCGGCTTAGCTATCAGCTCTTCTGTAGCGGCGGTCTATGACCGCCGAAATGATCTGGGAGCGCACGCGGCTCGGGTGTTGTGTTCGACGACCCACCGAACACCTCTTTTGCACTCGCGGCTACCTTCTCGCGAATCTAGCCGAGGGAACGCGAACGATTTCCGAATCCGCGGGGGGCGAGTGAGCCTGAGCTTTCGGCTGTGTCAGCCGCCACCAGTTCCGGGGAGCGCAGGCTGCCAGCCTGCAGTCCTCGGCAGCTTGCCGAGGACCACCGCGCAACATTTCGTACAGAATATCTCGGCAAGCCGCCGAGACGAACAAGCCAGCGGCTTATACTTCCCAGACAAGGAACTTTCCTTTTCCGATTCAACGCTTTAATTCGCCGCTCAGGAATAACGAATCACGTGGCGTTAGCGATTCACTCCGTAGCCTCCAGCTCGGCGCGAAAGGCCGACAGACTAACCTCGGTCGGCATGAAACCGGTGTCGCTGTAGGTGATCGTCACACTCTGATCCTCTTTTGAAAATAATACTGTGCCGGCCATGGCTTCGATGGAGGCCACCTTCTCTTTCCAACCCGCGTCGCGAAACTGTGTCCGAAAAGATTCAATGGCCGCTTTGGCTTTCCCTTTGCCCAGAGTGAACTTGATCGAGTCATTGGTCTGCTTCACGTCCTTCGCACCCGCGGGAAGTGTGACGGCGACTTTCGGTACCTTGTTCTTCTCGGCCAGCTCGGCGGCTTCCTTCGCCTCTTTCGCTGCTTTCGCTTCCGCGGCGGCGCGGAGTTTGGGCGCCATTTCTTTTATTTTTCGATCGCGCTCGGCGATTTCCGCCCCGCTTTGAAAACGAACCGAAGTGTAAACCTTGCCGCTATAAGCAGAGGGTATCGAAAGCGTCAACATATCCTTCGCCGGGATTGCGAAAGATCATGGTCGGCTTTCCATCCACGTCGACCATCTTGTCCATCGTCGATTTCCAGCCTGCGCCGGCCAGCGCCTTCCGGTAAAAATCGGCGATCGCGTCCTGGTTCTCTCTGGTTTCGAAAGTTACTTCCGGGGGCTCATCGGAGTACCGCAAATCCTCGACGTTCGGCGGCGCCGGAATATCTGCCGACATTTGCTGCGTCGTATACTGGATCATGGTCTTCCCTTCCTGCGCGGGCGCTGACGAAATCGTCGCGGTAGCGAGGATTGCGTTCTGTTTGAACACGGCGGTATCACCGGCGTTGCCGAACGGCACCCAGCCTTTCGCGGTGAAAACATTCCGGCAGGCTTCCGCCGTCGCAGGCACGGCCGCGTCGGTGGAATACATCGCCGTCGGATCGCCGACATAGACCGGCTTTGCGCCCGGAGGCACCGGAAGCTGCCCGGGTTTCACATTGCCCTGATTTTGCAGGATCACCATCAGGTTGCCGGACCCGCCAGCGGGAGAGACCGAGTGCGTGACAACGAACCCCTCTCGCCCAAACAATCGCGGTGGCCGATTGCTCGGTGACGTTGGTGTTTTTTGGCAATTCTTTCCAGCCTTGCGCGACGAGCGCCTTGCGGTTGAATTCGAACACCGATTTCACATCGCCCGTTGCGAGATAGGTAAGGTTGGCCACCTGACGCGACTCGGGCGGCTTCGCACCCTCCACCAGCGGGAACGTCGAGAGATCCAGGACCTTGGCCGCTTGTTCCACTGTGGCCGGCGTTTTGACCGCGTCGGCCGACGGCGTGTTCTCCGCTTCACCCTTTTTCGCTCCACATCCGAAGAAGCAACCAAGCGCGCATACCACCAGGAATCTTTCCATCACTTTGTTCATAGGCGGCGATCATACCCGCCACCAAAGGCTTGCTTCCAGTGCGATTTTATTTCGTGGTTCTTACTTCTTCCTTCTGAGTTTGTTGACGGTGCGTGGCGAGCGCATCTTCGCTCCGAACGCGAGCATAAAAATAAACCGGGGAACACGCACCTTGCGTGTTAGCGACTCGGAAAGCTTTCGCGAGTCGCGAGCGTTACGACGGCAAAGAAGATATAATTCCAGCCTGCGAAGATAACCTTAGGCCGGCGGCCAACTGTAGCGTAACGTACCCAAGTCACACCGGAACGGATTTGCTCCGCCACGTGAATCCCTTCTTTGCGCGGCCCATTCCGAAAAGATACCCAACAAATAATGACCAGCATTTGGCAAGCATCGCCAAGCATCGAAAACGATTCGGGGCAATAAAAATTCATGAACACGAAATTCGCGAAAGCCTTGTGTCTCTTCGTCTGCGGCGCGGGATCGGCCGTTTACGCAGGCAACCCGTTGGATTTCCCAATGTCGCGCCCGCCGCGGACTTCTCATCATTCGATGGCGCTCTCGAGCGGTCCGGCAGTTTTTCCTCACGAATTCCGTTCGCTCGATGGCACCGGCAACAACCCGGTCGATCCGCTGCGTGGTTCCGCGGGGGTCGCGCTCCTGCGCCACACTACCATTGGCTACACTGACGGTTCCGGCACTCCCGCGGGCGCAGGTGAACCGAGCACGCGCCAGATCAGCAATCTCATCTGTGCTCAGGATCAACTGCTCCCAAACGCCGAGAACACCTCCGATTTCCTCTGGCAATGGGGACAGTTTCTCGATCACGACATCGACCTGACACCGACCGCCGTTCCAGCCGAGCCCTTCGATATCCCAGTCCCGCTGGGAGATCCCTACTTCGATCCCCAAGGTACTGGCACACAGGTGATCGAGCTTGATCGGTCGCTCTATGAGATGATCCGTGGAGTCAGGGAGCAATTAAATGTTATCACTGCATTCATCGACGCTTCTCAGGTCTATGGCTCCGATGAAGCGCGCGCCATGGAGCTGCGAACACTTGATGGCACGGGAACACTGAAGGTAAGCCAGGGCAATCTGCTTCCCTATAACATCCATGGCTTCCCGAATGCGCCCGATAACAGCGCGACGTACTTCCTGGCAGGCGACGTCCGCGCCAACGAACAAGTAGGTCTGACGGTGATGCACACGCTTTTTGTGCGTGAGCACAATTACTGGGCGCGCTTCATCAAAAGGCGGCAGCCCTGGCTCGATGACGACGCCATCTATTACCGGGCCCGGGCCATCGTCGGGTCGGAGATGCAAATCATCACCTACAGAGATTTCGTTCCGCGGCTGCTTGGACCAAACGCGCTGCCGCCTTATGCCGGCTATAACCGGCACCTGGACCCGGGAATCGAGAATGCATTTTCCACCGCTGCCTTTCGCGTTGGACATACCATGCTCTCGCCCGTCCTCCTGCGGCTGGATGAACACAACCAATCAATCGGCAACGTCCCGCTGCGGGATGCTTTCTTTAACCCGACACTCGTTAGCAGTGTAGGGATCGAAGTCTATCTCCGTGGGCTCGCGAAACAGGCGCACCAAACCATCGACGGCTATATCGTGGATGACGTCCGGAACTTCCTCTTCGGTCCTCCGGGAGCAGGCGGCTTCGACCTCCCCTCGCTCAACATGCAGCGCGGGCGCGATCATGGTCTGCCGCGCTACAACGTTGTGCGACAGAACTTCGGCCTGGCTCCGAAAAGTTCATTCGCCGACATCTGTTCCGATCCGCTCATGCAAGCGAAGCTCGCCAGTTGTTTTGCCACCGTCAATGATATCGATGTGTGGATCGGCGCCCTGGCGGAAGATCATGTTAATGGCGGGCAAGTTAGCGAGTTAATCTTCACTATCCTAAGAGATCAGTTCACCCGGCTGCGCGATGGTGACAGGTTCTGGTATCAGACCTATTTCCCGGCCGGATGGGTGCACTATCTCGAACATCAAACACTCGCCACGATAATCCGGCGCAACACGTCGGTCGGTTTTGAATTGCAGGGCGACGTATTTAAGGTGCCGACACGCTAACGCTTCAACGCTTCAACGACGCGCGTCGCGCAGACAACCGCCAGTCCGATCATGGACTCGCCGTGGAGAGCCCGCCCTAGTGCGGCGCCCCCGCTGCCCAGGGAGCGACACCGAGCGCAGTCAGCACGATTTCCACCGCCAGAGAGCAAAGGATCAGTCCCATCACACGCACAAGGACAGACGCTCCCTGCCGACCGATTACCCGCAAAATCCCATCCGAAAAAAGCAGCAGTAGATAGGTAACGAAGAGTAACACCACAAGCACCGCGCCGGTTTGTAGCCGCTGTGGCACCGTATAAACATCGTTATCGGTTAAAACGATCACAGCCATCATCGCACCCGGTCCAGCGATGGAAGGCACCGCCATCGGGAACACCGCGAGATCGCGCCCCTCTTCCGGCGACATTTTCGTCTTCGTATCCATTTTCCCGAAAAGCATCTGCACACCGAACAGGAACAGAATGACGCCGCCCGCAACTTTGAGCGAGTGCATGTGAATGCCGATGGCATCGAGAATGACCTGACCAACGGTCCCGGCCGCCACGAGGATGATGGTGGCGTAAATGACAGCTTTCAGCGCAGTCCGATGTCGCTCTCCCCGGGTGAGCGAAACAGTCAGCCCCGCGAACAACGCCACGTTCGCAATCGGATCGATCGTCGTCCAGAGGGTAGCAAAGTCCTTGCTGATTTTAATTAACAGAGGCGACATGGGAATATGGGCTCTGGTCTTATACAAACGACGGCTCAACTGCTAGCCAAAATTGGCACCGACGTCGCGGAATCAAATCCGTAAAATGATTTCTTTCCGGTTCAACGGTTCAACGATTCAACGATTCCAGCACGAACGCCCGATCAAGCGCGAGACAAACGTAGTGTGTGAACGCCAGTTTCTTGATCTCGAACATAGGAGCGGCGCGCCCCCGGCCTGGCGGCCGCGATTCACTCCGGGGAGCGCAGGCTGCTAGCCTGCTCGTTCCGGCTGCCAGCCGAAACGCATCTTCTCTTCCAATTCCCGCCCGGTTATGATTGCGGCGCGGCCCAAAACCTATTTAGAAACTTTCCGCGATTCGGCGTTGATTGGCAAGAATGCTCTCGGAAAGCTCTCTCCTGCTTTAACGATTCAATTCGCCCGTCGTACGGCGGGAGAAATCCGCCGTGGCGGACGATTCACGCGGCGAAAGCCAAAACTCAATCCAACGGATGCCGCCACTTCAGGCCGGGGAATCGCGCAAACCCGCGATCGAGCGTTAACCATTCGCAACCCAGCTCGATCGCCAGCGCTGCATGGAACGCGTCCGGCACAAGATTGCCTCGTGCATCACCTCGCCGACAGAGTTCCACAAATATTTTCCAATGACCAACGCCCGGCCCGAGAAGATGCACCTCTTCACGGGAACGAAAGTCTTCCACAAAATCGAGCGCCTGAGTCAGGGGCGTCGCTTTCTTGAAAATCTTCGGATGCGTGATCACGCGCAAGCAACCGCTCAAAGCCAGTTCCGACACGGCGACTCCAGCGGGGTCGCCCAGGACTGTTTCCAGCCATGACTTGATTTCATGGTGTTGATCGGCATCCTCGCGATGCGCGGCGACCAAAATATTAACGTCCAGCAGAATCATCGCGATTCCATGACGTCCAGAAGCGCCGACGACGAACTGAGATCGACCCCCGGTTGAACTCCCGTGCCCTTGAATGTCTTCAGTGGCCGCGGCCTGTCCGGGCGACTCTTCTTGTGCTCTTTTGCAAACGCCGCCCGTAACGCATCTTCGATAACTGTCCGCAGGGAACACCGCCGCTCATGCGAAATCTTCTTCGCCTTTTGCAAAAGCGAATCCTCGATGGAAATCGTCGTCCTCATACATCAAAGCATATCTAGACTGCATCATGATGCAAAACCCCTGTAGCGACCGTATCGACTGCGATCCCCGGCACGCCGGTTTCGGTTGGCTGCCGAAACAAGGCTCTTGTAGTAACTGCGTCAGCTGCAAATCGTGTGGTAATCTGATCGACGATCCGTGAACCTCTGGCTCTGTTGCTGATCGCGAGCCCAGTCACCACGGTCGCACAGGAAGTTTTGAGGCGATGCGTCGTTTGTAAGCGCGATTTTTGCCGAAGAAGACGTCGACAGAGCGATGTCGTTTCTCAGCCGAAAAGTCGTTCGATCAATTCGTCGCGGCTGATTTTGAGATGCGAAGCCACGTCGTTGAGAATTCCGGCCAATGTCTCCACTTTAAGCGGGTCATGATTCGGAATCGTGACATGATGCTGCTTGGGCTCACTGGTGCTCAGCCGCAGATGACTGCCCGTTTGCCGTGTGACTGCATAGCCGAGACGCCCAAGGCGTTTGGCAAGATCTGCTCCCGAAACATCTCTCGGTAATTTCATCTTACCAAGGGCAGCGGTGTCAACTGGCGCTCAACAAGCCAGCACTTCGTCGCGGACAAAATGCAACCGGATTACCTTCGGCGCTTTTCCTTCGTCGAAATGGCAATTCACCGCGTCGCGGACCTGTTGCCGAAGGGTGTCCAACGTCTCCGCTTCGGTAAAGATGGACTCGCCCAAAGCGCGAGCGGTAAAACCGCCCTCCACGGGTTCCTCGATCAGGAAAATGATTTCGTTCATACCTTACGCGTCAAAAGCGCCTTTTGACTCTGCGTGATTCAGCGTTAATTCGCAAGAACGCTCTGGAGAGTGGTCGCCGCAGCGACCTGGTTTCGCATCTTGCGAAAACGAACCTTTGTCAGCGCTGTCGATTCAATACCTGCCAGACAGATTACTGAACCGCTCTATGCTGCGCCTGTTTATCACTGGCCAAGCAGTTCCAGAAACTGCCGCGGTGACAGAACCCGGATGCCGCGAAACTTTTTCAACACGAGTAAATCATCGTCTCCGGTGACGATGACATCTGCTTTCCCGGCGAGACCCGTGGCGAGGACAACGTCATCAGATTTGTCGCGACAGACCCGTTCACCCAGTGGTTGGGGTTCGACAAATTCGCAAAGCTCGACATACGCGGCCAGAGCAACTCGCGTGGCTGGCCCAATCTTGTGCCGCCGCCCAAGAACTGTTTCAAACTCCTCTCGGAGCGTATCCGACCAAATCAGCTCGCACGCACCGGCCGCTTCATCGACCACTTCCTCGCAAAACCCTTTAGCCGCGAACGCTGCGTAGAGGACGTTCGTGTCAAAGACCACTCTCACGAAACGATCTTGAACACATCTTCGTCAGTGTAGACACCGATCGCACGCGCTTTCGGGACAAGCTCGCGCCGAGTTGCGCGAAGCGCCCGCCGGAAGATGTCAGCTTTGATCGCACGGCGGACATATTCGCTGCTAGTCACACCTTCCGCCTTGGCCATTTTTTCCAGACCACGTCGCAACTCTTTCGGCAAACTGATCGTTAACGTCTCTCGCATGTGTAAGACACTTTAGTGCAGCCTTACGGCAAAGCAACGCTTGTTGCACCGCGCGAGAAATTCTTGGCCCCTGAAATGTACCCTTCACGCTCTCAACTTACAGCTCCGTAAAGGTGCGTGGCTCCAACGGAGCTTTACGCTCTCACGTGGCGATAGCCATACGAACGGCGGATCAAACGGGAGGCAAAGAAAGATGGCTGGGTTCGACGCCAGCTCAACCATCAGCAATTCGCCTAAGGAGTCTGCTCACTGAATCGAAATTCAAGAATTCTCCCGGCGTGACGACGCGAAACAGTTTGATACTGCTTTTGATCGAAATGTCCCCGAGCCGTGTTCACAGTAATGATGCAGTCGGCGTCAGCCGCAAAAGCGCACTCGAGGAATCGGTTATCTGGTTCGTGCCGGATGACGCGCAGTTCGGTGAGCGGATAGCAGACGCGGCAGCTTTCGACGACTTCAGCAACGAAATTTGGGTCATCGCCGAGGACATCTCCGTATTCCTCGAGAATCGCAGGACTCGCCCAAGCCTCAATCAATCCGGACCGGACAAGCTCAAAAACGAGCGCAGAGATGTTGTTCCGCGCAGGGAAAGTAGCCAGCTTCAGGACGCAGGTGTCAAGGACGACTCTCAAGATAAGGCTTGGCGCGACGCAACGTCCGCGCGCGTCGCTTCGATTCCACAAATGCGATCGCTTCTTGCTCGCTCATGGTTTTATTGCGGTTTGCTCGATGCGCTCGAGCGAGCGCCGGTGAGAGTTTGAACCGAACGACTTTTCCCTTCACCACCGCGGTCGCGTGCATGAAGCAAACTAACCGAAAGCCGAAACTAGACAACCGATCACGCTTCACTTGTCACTTATCACTCATCATTTTCTCCGCTTCAGGGCGGCGGACTCTCAACAACCTGTCGCGCCATCTCGTCGCGCCGAAGTCGAACGTAGGCGGAAGCCCTTGGCGACGGCGGCACGGGGCGACAGCCCGCATCTTGCTCCGCGACATCAGCAAAATCCTGTTCCCTAAGAACCCCGTCAACGTGCCCGTCATCAAATAGACGGACAATGGCGCGCCGCGTGTTGGTTTTCGCGCCCGGCCAAGACGAACTCACGTAATCTCTTCGCGCCGCTCTTCCAACCGCCGCGGATGCCGTCGCCCATGACAGATCGCCAGTATCCAGACCTCTTGTTCATGCACGAAGTAATAGACGCCGTAGAACTTGCACCGATGTACCGGTGACCGCCGCACGTCTGCAAAGCGAATGCGATGGAGTAGCGCTGCCTCGCCTAGCGCCCGAACAGCGTGATCAACTTCGGTCAGAAATTCATCGCCTAAACCCGGCTGACGCTCCTCGTACCAAATTGCAGCCTCGAGTGCGTCTTGCTCAGCTTGCGGAAGCTTTAATGCCAGTCCGGCTCGGACCGAAACTCATGAAGTCGCTCACGTACGCGCTCGATGGTTCCATCCCACGGCTCGAGCAATTCAGGATGCGCCAGAGCGAAATCGCGCCGGCGAATGATCTCAGTTTGCTGCTCCTCGGTCGGTTCGTCCGAAGCGTCGTTTCCAAGCAATTCGCGACGATTTTCTTCAAACCATACTGCCAGTCGCTGCCGCTCCTGCGGGGTCAATTCAAGAATCGCGCTTTCGAGTTGTTCCAAGCTCACAACAAGCAAGTCTAGCGTGAGCGACTCTCGACTTCAACGACCCGTCTAGTTTACCCAGAGCCTGCTCGCCGTGGCGAGTGGCGGGCGAACGCTTTCGGAGTTCAATTCGCCGCTGGACGAATGGAGCTGAGGGGCGAGCGACCCGCCTTCGCCGAGGCTACGTCGTGCCAGGCATAGAAGGTAAAGCTGCGAGGGAAGCAGTGAGTGAGTGTGGGCAACGAGCGAGTTTCAACTGGAGCCGAAGGGATGCGAGCGACATAGATGGGTCAAGCCGAGAGGCCGATAGGAGCGGGAGCGAATAAGTCAATCCGCCGTGGCGGACGATTCAACGCTTTAACCTTTCAACGATTCACGAGGCCCGCGTCTTGCTCCGCGACATCAGCAAAATCCTGTTCCCTAACAACCCCGTCAACGTGCCCGTCATCAAATGCCGGACATTCTTCGACTCCAAGAAACGCTGCTGCTGTAGCGGCAGGCGTGTCGCCTGCAATTCTGTAGCGGCGGTCTGCAACCGCCGAAATCCTTTCGCGATCTAGACCGTCTTGTTACAATTCGTTGCATGCCAGAAGTCCTTCGCGTCCGCGGTTATCGCTTTTTCTTCTTCAGCCGCGAAGGTCACGAGCCACGCCACATCCACGTTGAGCAAGCAGAGCGCTACGCAAAATTCTGGCTCGATCCGGTCGAGTTAGTCGAAGCGCGCGGCTTCCGCGGCGCCGAACTACGCGAGCTTTATTCCATAATTGAAGAACGCCGCGACAAGTTTATCGTTGCCTGGGATGAGCACTTTGGCCAGTAAACCAGTTGCAGATGCCGTCGATGTTAAGTGCACCGACGACGAATTGATCGTCACGCTCGTGGACGGTCGCCGCGTCTCCGCACCGCTCGCATGGTTCCCGCGTCTCCTTCGCGCCACCGCAAAACAGCGTGCGAACTGGCGACTTATTGGTCGAGGCATCGGAATTCACTGGGACGATCTGGACGAAGACATCTCTGTTCGTTCCCTTCTCGCCTCCTGACCCGATGAAAATCACCAGCCAGATTGTTGCTGATAACATTGCTGAATATCTGCACGGCAAACTCAGCCAGGCCGAATTGGTCGATTCGGCCGAGCGGGCAATGATGCACGCTGATTTCAACGAGTCCGATATTGATCTTCTCACTAGCCTGTCCTGAGCGCAGTCGAACGGATCGGTCGACTCGGTCTCGCAGACGTCGCCGAATTCGGGTTGCGCTGGCAAGACTGTGAAGAATCGAGCCCGCGGGAAGCGGTGCGAGATCGACCTGGCGGCGAAGCCGTGCGCGACCGGGCGGGTGCGCATCAATTCCTCCGCCGTCTCGGCTATCGGGCGAAAGTAATCGTCTCCGCCGACTGATCACGGACCATTGATCAATTCGTCTACCGCGCCCAGCCGCGACCGGCAAAAGGCTGATCACTTGTCAACCGCTTCAACTATTTAACGACCCGCTCGCGAATGGAGCTGGGGGGCGCGAGCGTGGGATAATCTGATCGATGATCCGTAGATTTTTCAACATGGATTCTTGCTGCTCATCGGAGGCAGAAATAGGGATGCAGTCTCTTTTTCGTTAGATGATGAAGGCTCGCTGCTGCGGTATTTCTTGTTCTCGCCTCACCTCCTCAACGCATACACTTCCAAATCAGGATTCTCTTCGTTCACCGCCGCCAGGGTGAAATTATTTTTCTCAAGCAGCCGAACCGATTTCAGATTTCGGGGGCTAACTTCAGCTTCGATGGTTTGTAGTTTCATCTCTTCAAATCCAAATTGAATAATTCCTGGAATCACTTCCTGCATGATTCCTTTGCCGTGATTTTCCGGAAGCAGCTCAAAGCCGATTTCCGCCTTCGCTTCCTCTCTTGAAATTTTCCAGAGACAAATTGATCCGAGAAATTTGGATTCACCCTTTGGTGTCACTACCCAAAATATCGATTCGTTCTTTGCAATGCCGTTTATGATTTTGGTTATGAAGTTTCGTGCATCATCGAGCGTATTTGCTTTCGGGCGATCAAGATATTTGTTGATCTCGTCACTGGAGCGCAGAGCGAAAATCTCCTGCGCATCCTCTGGCATGAGATTCCGCAGCGCGTAATTCTCCGTTGTGAGAAATGGGAAAGGGGTGAAAGAGACATCAATCATATGTGCAAGATAAATGCTTCCTACATCACGCACGTATCCGCGCCTCCACCGGCGTAACCCGCAGATCAATTTTCTTATCGTGACGAATCACCGTTACGTCCTGAAAGATTCCGATCTTTTCGAGGTTTACAACCCAGAGCTTGACGCCACCATCGTGATCGATCAAACGCGTCGACGTTTCAGCGAATACCAATCTCTGCCCGATGTAACGCGTTAACGATTCAATTCGCCGCTGGACGAATGGAGCCGAAGGGATGCGAGCGACATAGATGGGTCAAGCCGAGAGGCTGAATGGAGCAATGGGAAAAGCGACATAGAAGGTAAAACTGCGAGGGAAGCAGCGAGCGAGTTGGGGAAGGAGCGAGTTTCAATGGAGCGGGAGCGATTAGTCAATCCGCCGTGGCGGACGCTTTAACGATTCACCTGTCCGCCGTAGTTTTAACAAAGGCGGAACGATTCACGCGGCGACAGCCCGCGATTGAAACTCATGCGTTGCCCATACTGCCGTCGAAGCTATTGAGGCGGCGACAAACTTCACCTTCGGAGTGCTTTTCGGCCCCACTCCTTTTGATAAACTGCACGTGTGCCCGCGTACCGTTTTACGCCGTACTTCGAAAATCAAGTCATGCGCAAACGACCATATTTAACGAAGGAAATGTGCATTCCCGTCCTCCAATCGCCGATTCGAGTCGAGCCGCAAGAGCAGGATCGATATCGGTTTTGGGGCAGAGTCGATGGGTTGCAAGGACGCTTCTTGCGGGTGGTGACGCTTTCCGATAAACTCACGATACACAACGCATTTCTGGATCGCAGATTTCGGCCATGAAACTGAACTATTTTCCGGATACCGATTCGCTTTACATCGATCTCTCTCAGAGACCGAGCGTGGAGAGCCAGGAAGTCTCCGAAGGCGTGGTTCTGGATTACGACGCCGAAGGCAATCTGGTCGGCATCGATATCGACCATGCAAGCAGTAAGCTGGATCTACGCGAGCTCGTCACAAACCACATCCCCCTTGAAGCAAAGGCGTAGGATTCTTTCGCCTGTCTTTTCCCCCTCAATTCGCCGCTGGACGAATGGAGCCGCGGGGACGCGCGCGACATAGAACACGCCGCGGTCGGGAACCGCGCGGGTAGACGGCAACGCAGCTAGGGTAGCTGGCGCAAGCACGGGGCGTGCGAGTGATCAACGTAAAGTGACGAGGGTAGGAGCGAGTGCGGGGAACGAGCGAGTTTCAAAGCTTTCGGAGTTTTAACGAATCACGTCGCGGAAGCCAACTGCAGCGCGTGGCTGCAGCCCGCGTCGTGCTCCGCGACATCAGCAAAATCCTGTTCCCTGACAACCCCGTCAACGTGCCCGTCATCAAATAGACGGACAGTGGCGCGCCATTCAGGTTGGGTTTTATGCGACGCTGCTGCGATCGGATCACACAGCGCCGCGCAAGTTGCTGAGATCATCCGCCGCCGGGGTTTCTTCGGATATAAGAAACGTTAACAGCGTGCTGGTAACTTGGGAGCCGCTAGAGTGGACTAAAAAAAGCTCGTAACGTCCTCGTCCATCGATCATCCTTTAGTCCCGAACTTTCAACGTAACCGATCGAGAAAATAAAATGGACATCAATCACTGGCTACTTATCTCCGTTTTCGCAATTGGCGGCGGTACCTTATTTGGATTCTTTGTAACCAAGACGAAGGGTTTCGGCAGATTTGCCACCAGCGTACTTCTCTTACTCATCGTAGCGATAATGACAGGGCTTTTTTACGCGGCGGAGAGAATGCCACTCGAGGTTGTCTCAAATATCTTCTTTGCAATTATTGGTTTTGCAGGCGGACTGTTTACAGGCAAAAAAGAGGTCCCGAAGGTCGGAAACCTCCCGCCTAGATGATTCGCGCGCATCGTACCGTTGCAGGCTGCTTCGCTCGAGCACGATGAGTAGTGTAGAGCCTAGGGCATGGAGTCCTCCCATTTTGCGTTGGGCAGGTAGCAAAAGAAAGTTACTACCGATTCTGTTACGTGCGGCGCCACCGAACTATCAACGGTACTTCGAGCCATTCGTAGGGTCAGGATGCCTTTTGTTTGCATTACATCCACGTCGCGCAGTCATCGGAGATTTGAACGCGGATCTAATGACCGCTTACTTGGCGTTACAACAGCACCCGCGACTGTTGCACAGACGGGTCGCGTCGTTTCGGCTTAATCGGCGTAGCTATTACGCGCTACGGGATGGCAGCAGTAACTCGAATGAAATGATCGACGATGCTGCTCGGTTTATAGCTTTGAATCGACATTGCTTTAACGGCTTGTATCGAGCGAACTCTGCTGGGAAATTCAACGTGCCTTTCGGAACCAGGCACGGAATTGTTCCAACGGAGACAGCCTTTTACAGGGCATCGGTCGCACTGCGTGGCTGTAGGTTAGTAACTGGAGACTTCGTTATCACGCTGCGAAACGCCGAGAAAGGTGACTTCATCTATCTAGATCCGCCTTACGTTTATTCTGATCGCCGTGATCGCGGCGAATATGGCCCCGGCACATTCAAGCCGGATGACATCACGCGACTACTCAAATGCATGCAGCGGCTACACAAAGTCGGCGCGTTCGTGCTTCTCTCGTTCCTAGAGACCCCAGACATTTTAAAGATAGCGAATGGATGGAATGTCGAAACTGTGCCGGTACAACGGCAAATTTCAGGATTTGCTCAGTTTAGGAAAATCGTGAACGAAGTTCTGATCTCAAATTATGCGATCTCCCATTAAGAGCGACACCTGCCCGCGGAGTTGCTTCCCCGCTGGCTGCAGCGGAAAATTGTTGTCCAACCTAACATTGCTGGCTTTGCGCGTCGGTGACGTACTGCAAATGAGCTCCTCGTTTCGAATTTTCCAGCTAGGTACTTTAAAGACCATGGAAATGACGATCGCAATTGTTAGTGATCTTCACTGCCATCACAGCTCGATGGTGCCGGCTGAAACTATGCTCCTCAGCGACGCCGATCGTCAGCCGAGCAGCCATCACCCCGTAGAAGCTCTCTTAGAGCTGATACGCGAACAGAGTCTGGTGGCGAAAATTCTCGTAGCGCCTGGCGATCTCACTAACCGAGTTGATCGCCAGGGACTCATCTCTGGCTGGGACTTTATTAGACAAATTGCCTCACAGTTAAAATCAGAATTCGTCGCCGCGACTCCCGGAAATCACGACGTCAAGTCGCACGATCCGAGTGGTGAGCCATTCGCAGCAGTGCGCTCATTGATGCCGGAGTTTCCGCTAGCCGATCCAGCTGCTCTAACGGGTTTTTGGGCGAACGGTTTTTGCATCGTCGAATTGAAAAGTGTACAGGATCGTGATCATCAACTCCGTGGCCACACATCTAACGAAAGAGGCGGCGGAGCATGGATCGATTAGCCATCAGCAACTCGCGCTGCTTGAAACTGCCTTATCACAAAAGGAAGCTCTACCATTTCAAATAGCGGTATGTCACCACCACCCGATCTTACATGAGGACATCGGCCTTGGGACACTGGATGTCATGGAGAATGGCAGTCTGTTGACTGATCTTTTGGCGTCCCACGGTTTTCATCTGCTCATTCACGGCCACAAGCACCATCCAAAGCTAAGTTACGCACCGGGCGCCGTCCCGTTGCCGGTCCTAGCTTCTGGAAGTTTCGCCGCCGGCATGAAACACGGATTGGCGAGTAGAACCAGAAATCTGTTTCATCTCGTGACGCTGCAAACGTCTGGACCGCCAGGGTTGCTGGTGAAAGGAACGATCGAGACTTGGCAGTTTCGGCTGTCTAAGGGATGGGTGCCGGCAACCTGGGTTTCAGCTGATTTTCCATTTCGGACCGGGTTTGGTTGCTGCGATCCGCCGGCCACTATCGCTGCTAAGATCAACGCTGCTTTCCAAAATTGTTCCACAAAGATCGCACGTTGGATACCGTTTCAGATTCCGTCCCCGAAATTTCCTTCGTGATTCCGTCAACGTTTGAACAAGTGGGTGTAAATCTTCAGCAAATGGGTCTCGATTTGTATCCAACACCGCCCGATCAACCGGAAATTATCGGAACCACGGTGCAATGAACCCGCTGATTGAAAGTTTTAACGCGCGGAATTATACGCCCGCACAGGTCGCCGCAACCTTTATTCCAAACGACGACTATCATCTGCTCTGGAGAAATGAGCATACAGTTGTGCTTGGCCCACGCGGGAGTGGAAAGACGACGCTTTTCAAAATGCTCACTGTTCAGGCGCTATACGCCTGGCACTCTACCGACGCCGAACGGCTGCGCGTCGATAGGCCCTTTACGGCGATATATGTGCCAACGGACATGCATTGGCACCATCAGCTGAAGCATGCCGAGGATTTACTAAGCACGGCCCCGGAGTTTAGCGCGGCTGCTTCACGCGCGGCGGTGACCACGAGTGTTCTGCTAGGTGTTACGCGCACGTTCAACGATCGGCTGACAGCAGAACTTAGCGGCAGCTCAGCACGGCTCACCGAACTCTGTTCGTTACTTATCGCGAACTGGCTTCTCCCGAAAACGCTGCCGACTTTGGATATGATTAATCTCGCATTAAAAGCGAGGATTGGTGAAATCCGGCGGCTTGTTAACCGCGCGATCCTCGCAAGGAGCGGAGACTCGCACACGACCGCTCCGGATTATTTCGATCTCGACTATTTCGCAGCTCTCGACTACGCGTGCAGCGCATTCGATACGATTTTCAATCTCGGCGATGCCTGCAAATGGGCTATATGCTTCGATGAACTCGAACTCGCACCCACTTGGCTACAAGAACTTGCGCTAAGCCAACAGCGGAGTTCCGAAGACAAATACCTTATTAAGCTAAGTACGAGTCCTTTACCATCAACTTTAGGAACAACTGAGGCCCAGCCAAAACAGGAGTGTCCGGTTAATAAGTATTTGGAATTACTCGGGGCGTCGGGCAGACGATTTTTCAGAGCGGCTTGCGAGCTCGGTTATCGAGCGCCGGTTGGGCAAAACAATTTCTCCAAAAGAACTGTTTGGGTCCTCAGAACTTCTAACGGATGAAGCCACAAACGTTGCGAAATACATGCGCGGGAGTGCCGAATGGACCTTACTTCGCGACTTGGCAACATGGGACGTTGGGCTGAAGGAATTATTACAGCGTTACAAGATCGATCCGAACAATCCAATTACTAGCGAGGCGCACTTACGTGATACCCTGCTGCGTAAAATCAAACCGGTCGCTGTTTTGCGACATGCGTTTTTAAAACCACGCACGACTGGCAGCGGCGGCGTCGTCCTCCGTATTCGCAAGCTAAGTACCGTTTATCATGGATGCGAAGCCATCTATCGTATATGTGATGGAAATCCCCGCCGCCTTATTGGTATCGTCGATGACTTGTGCGCTAGGTTAACTGCCTCATCTGTGAGTCAACAGGATCGTTTATCACAAAACGAGCAAGCAGAGGTGCTCACGCGCGCATCGAAACATTTTCTTGGCTATATTCATGCACTGCCAGGTGGAATCGCGCAGTGGGGGGAAAACTATCTTGACCTCGTCACGGTCCTAAAAGCGATTGCCACATTTTTCCGGCAAGAATTACTTGGTCTGGAACTTCCTCTCGATCCTCATGGTAGCTTCATAGTCGATCCTAACGTGGACGACAAGTTGGTCGCACTTTTACGCCTTGGTGTATATCACGGCGCGATCGTTTATGTTGATCCTATTCCCGACACGATCGAGACAAGCTTGCGCGGGAAGCGCTTTCGCCTGTCATACATGTTAGCTCCCGGTCAACGCCTGCCATTAACGCTGTATGATCCGAAGTCGTTGAGTAGCATTTTGCGCAATAGTGCACGATTACGGGTTCGCAGAGTTTTGCCAATGGCAATAACCGCGCAAATGGGCCTACCGCTAGAATACGCACCCGTGAGACTGTCGGCTACGCAACAGAGATCAGCTTCTCAGGTCGCGGGTGAAGCCTTTGACATTTTCATCGCGGCGTCCGGTTACGAGCAGCGGGGCCTTCACTGCATTCGAAAGTTTCCGGTCAATCGGATTCCAAAACGAGTTGCATTTGGCTTCACCGATCGAATTACGCCGCAGCGAGAAGATAACGACCGTGAATTTAGCCGAGCTGCTATTCCGGTCATGTTATCGAGCGGTGATTCTGGGGACGTTTTGCGCGAGTGGTTATCAGAGGCGCTCGAAGAATTCACCGGGAAACCAACTCGCGTTATCGTGGATTACTCGAGCATGACGCGAACTTGGTATGCAGCGATCCTCGAGGCTTTTCTCACTGCAGAAGTAAACTCGTCCGGAATCGAATGCGTATTTAGCTACAGCGTCGCGGAGTATTCCGCTCCGAGCTATTACTCTTCGAACGCTTCTGTCGGCCCGATTCCAAATTTTTGTAGTCTGAGTGCGCCCGACAGAGCGAGTGCCTTGATCATTGGCCTTGGATATGAGCAGGAACGAGCACTGGGTCTTGTAGAATATATAGACCCGGCATATACGTGCGCTTTCTATACTGATCCGGCGCTTGACCAACGGTTTCGCGATGCAGTCTTGCAGAACAACCAAGCGTTCTTACGTAAGCTTCCACGGGAACGGCTTTACCCGTATCCTCTTGCGGATCTTCAGCGAACAGGAGACATGCTCAATTCCGTTTGTAGAGCGCTGCTCGACGAGCATCGCGTAACTCTAGCTCCCCCTTGGGATGAAGCCATTTTCATTATTGTGTCTTCTTCTTGCAACGAAGCTCCCGGAGGCCGACGTGTGGCGGGTCACGCCAGGGACTAAAGCCGCACCAATCGACCGGCGCGCCGCAGGGCCAATTTTAGCTTCTCGCCGCTACTTTTGAATTTCATTCATCCGAATCGCGATAGCTAGTCGTCAAAGCCTTAGCTAGATATCTTCTCAATGTGCGGCGCTGCGGCAGTGCCCGCAAAAATCCACGGTGCGATCGACAGAATCTTGTCTGATTTCTCCAGATTGTGCTTCGCGCAGAGCAATCGAACATTTGCCGCAGTCAGGCTGCTCCCGCCTTTCGAAAACGGAATGTCGTGATCGAAGTGCAGATTTTTCGTTGAGCCGCATTGCACGCACTGACCGCGATCGCGTCGCCAGACTTCGACCTTCACCGGCGTCGGGATCAATCGGTTGTGCGGAAGCTCGACAACGCGGCCGAATGATTTCTTCTCAACGGGTTTCAGCGAAAACTTGAACACCTTTCGTTTTCCATCCGAAACCATGTTCGCGTCGATCAGCTCGAAGAAACCTTTATAGCTCCAGATTCCGCGCGAAATCTTTCTCATAGACTTTGATGAGTTCCGGTTTCTCGCGCAGTCCGCTTTTGAAATCCATCGCCGCACGAAAGAATTTTCCGTTCTCTGTCCACGATCCTCTCGGCGTCGTTAACGGCTGATCGACTTGCTTTCGGATTCGGTCCGCCTCGTCGCTGCGGTTCATCGTGACCTTCATACGTCAGCATGCCCGTGATCTCATCGAGCGCGTCCGCATACGGCGCGTTCTCGCGCAGTGACATCAAGAAGATCGAATACTTCTTGCCGACGCCAAAGTTCATTCCCTTCTGCAGCGCCGCCCTCTCCGCCGTCACCACGTCGTGGTAGCTGATGATGTCGTCGACTTCCATAGTCCCGATATTACGGAAGTCGCTGCACGCAGCGCAAGTGTCGACGCGCTTAGCCTCAGAGAGCAGTGTAAGTTTTGCTCGCCTCACACAGCGCCTGACGTTAAAACATCGATAAATTATGGCGTTAACAGCAGGTCAGAAAGCAGCAAGGACCCGGCGGCTCAGAGCCGCTGGAAGAAAAGCAGCAGTCACTCGTCGACGTCGCGCAGCTGGTAAAAAGGCTGCTAGGACGCGAATCCGGCGAGCCGCGGCACGAAAAGCCGCGGCCACGCGCAAGCAGCGTGTCGCACAACTATCAACGTGATCGGCAGTGCGAAACCAGCTTGAACCTCGAGAACTGCCAAAATGAAGTGCGAAACGCCGACCGTTCTCTTGCGTGGGCTTGTCGACGACTTTAACCGAGGCGCGATCCAATTACCACAGTTCCAACGGGATTACGTGTGGAGGCCAAGAGCTATACGGAATTTGCTGGATTCTCTGCTTACGAAATTCCCCATCGGCGGCTTCTATCTTTGGCGTCCGTCAGTGGGCACGCTCGTTGATAAAAAAGCGAAAGCATTTGGCAGCCAGTTCGTCGAGTCGGAATTCAAAGGTTACCTAATTGATGGTCAACAGAGACTGACGAGCCTGGAAGCTGCTTTCGGTCTTTACACAGGTGAAGACAAGTGTGGCGATGCTCTTCGGTGTTATCTCGATTTGGGCGCCCGTGCTGATAGGTCAAGCACTGTCACTCGAATCTTTGTCACGTACGCGGGCAACAAATCGATCAAGAGGCGTGTTGATGCTGCCGATTCGACACTCGTTCCCCTCAGCGAACTGTTCAACGGTCACAATCCCGATCTCCGTAGAAGAACAGAAGAAGCACTGCGTTCAAGAGACTGGAGCGCCACTAGAATCGCTGACGCTCTCGCCCGCATTGACGCCGCCGCCGAGATGCTTAACCAGCTGGTACCCGTGTACGTCGGTATCAGACATCAGCGATACAGACGCAATCGAAGTGTTTAGGAGGCTCAATAGGGGCGGAACGCCTTTGAGAGAGAGCGACGTCCAGGCAGCTAAGCTCGCACGTGGGCGTACCGGTCAAAGTGCTCAAGAGAATGCGTGAATTTGTTAATCAAGAATTGCCCCACCGCCTCGGTTTCGCATTTTCATTTGCCTTTCGGGCACTTGTCATATTCCACAAGCAATCGGCGAAGCTCCGTGCTCTTTCTGAGGATTGGATTGAAGACAAAGGCCCACACCATAGGACGCTGTGGGAGTCATGGCAGGCAGCCGAGCATGCCATTGGGGAAGCACTTTCGTTCGTCGACAAAACAATGGGATGGTCGCGTCGGGCGCTACTTCCATCCATGAATGCCCTCATTGTACTCGCTGCCGCATTCGACAAAGCTAATTTCAAGAGTACCGACCGAGGAAGAGCAGTTATACGGGCGCTGGCTCTGTCTAACTGCGCTTCGCGGTGTTTTTCAAGGCTCAGTAGAAACGACTATGAATCGGTTGCTTCGGGCAATTCGGGATTCTAAAAGGCATCCAGCACTGGCACTCGTGAGAGACCTCACACGCAGAGAACGAGGGCCAATTCACGCTGACGAACTTAATGGCTACGCGCAGACTTGGGGGCCAGCGACGCAAGTGATGTACACATGGTTGGTGAGTCAACGGGCGAAGGACTGGCGGAGCGAGGACTTGCTTGAGAAGCTTGCTCGTGGCGGAGACACCAGCCTTCCCGGAGGTGATCTGACAGTACATCACATTTTTCCTCGAGACCTTTTGAAGGATTTTGTCGAGAATCCCGACGATGCAAACCGAGCGGCCAATTACGCTCTGCTTAGCCGATCCACGAATGCAGAGTTTCATGCCACCCGTCCTGACGAGGTGCTGAGAATGCTTAGCCCAGTAGAACGTAGATCCGCGGCCGTTCAGTTCTTCAGCGATGATGCCGGGGACCAGCTACAAGCACAACGGTACCGTGAGTTCTGCGAATGGCGTGCAGAGCGATTGGCGGAATCTATGAATGCTTGGTTAGGGCTCGACTGACGCGCGAGCGAAATAACGCGCGTTGACGAGGCGAAAGTCGTCTGCCTTTAATCAAAGGATGACAACGTGGGCGTTGTACGCATTCGCAGCGTATTTCATCGCATTCATGCTTGCGACGTTCTCCATATTCTGGTGGTCGACTGCTCGAAAGAAGGATCGGCCGCCCGAGAAATTTAAACTGCTTCGCGCCCCTGGCGAGACGCAGCGGCGGCGCGTGCAGAAGAGCGACGAAAATTTGTTCGTCTACTTTTTCACAGGAGCATTCTTTCCGCTCGTAATTGCATCGTTAGTTTTGTTATTGGCGATACGACTACCCAAGAGGCTCGTGCCCCTTGGCGCAACGGTCGCCGCCGTCTTATTCATCGCGGTACGGTTTGCGCGATAATTCTTTTGCTTCGATTCCTCAAACGTCGACGAAACGATCTTCTAGGCTATTTGGGCGAGCGTGCTGTCGCGGAGCATCTCGAAGCACTGCGCGAAAGTGGCTATCGGATTTTTCACGATGTCCCCTGTGAAGGCCGAAAGAAGAATTTCAACATTGATCATGTCGTAGTGGGTCAAACCGGAGTTGCTGCCATCGAAGTAAAGACTCGTCGCAAGCGAAAGGGACGCGAAGGTTACAAGGAACACGAAGTCACATATGATGGGCAATGGCTGATCTGGCCATGGGGCGAGGAGCGGTGTGGAATAGATCAATTATCGGCCGAGGCGGACTGGCTACGAAAATTCATTCACGGCCGCACCGGGTTGCACATTAATCCAAGACCTATTCTGGCTCTGCCAGGCTGGTGGGTCACCGAACGTGCTGTTGGCGCTTTCCGCGTCGCGAATGACAAATTACTGCCGGCGATTGTTCGCGACTGGAAGCCCCAGCCAATAACGCCTGAGCAAATTGATCTTATCAGCCGCCAACTGGACGAACGCTGCCGCGATGTTGAAGACTGAGTCCCGCCGCGCGCGCCGAGCGCCACAGCGCTCCAACTCAAACCAACAGCAGCGTCACTCATCCATCATAAGCGGCTTACGATGCGGCAATAAAGCACGCTGATTTGAATAAAAGTTCGTTTCGGCGAGGCAGCACCTCGGCTCCGCTCAGGACAGGCTTCACCAAGTCGCCGCGGCGACTGCTCCCCAATTCTCCGCAGTCACCACATCGTGGTAGCTGATGTCGCCGACTTCCGTGCTTCGTGCGAGGATCGAGTTCTCAGATACCGCAGAGGGTCACCGATGTAGCTTTAACCAGTTCGTAACAAGCTGAAGATAGTCAATGAAAGTAAGCTGCGCCGGATTCAGCTGCGCTTCTTCTGCGATGATTGGCAGCTCTCTGCGAAATCGCTGGTAATCCTGCCAGATCTTTGCCCCGCCAGGAATGGCGGCTTTGCCCGGTGCGGATTGGAGCCAGTCGCGCACATGTCGAATTGCGTTCACGGGCCTCGTGTAGTGCGCCTTGATGTCCTGACCGCCAATATCCGAAATGAATCGTTTGTACCGGTATGGGGCGCGATCCATAATCAAACAGCGCTTGCGCGATGCGCGCCCTTCGAATCGTTTCGCTCCGAGAAAAATTCCGAGCTCCAATGGCATATTGAACCGGGGCAGGCGATAGGGCTGATCTTCGACTTCTGTTCGCGAGACGTCGTGAATGCCGTGATTACACTGGGCAATCAGCCGATAGATATTTTCAATCCGAACTTCGCCCGCATCGGTCAGTTCCAATGTGCATCTTGGAACGAATCCACATGCAGCCACGCAAAAGACGATCGCGTCCAGGAGCGGCTGGTATTCTTTGTCGAATGGACAGTTAATGAACACACTAGCGCTGGGGGACGCCGGCATTCGGGATCAACCGTGCTTAACCACCAGGAACACGTCCTTGCCCAAGCCGGAGCGTATTCTCGCCTTATACTCTTTTGGGTCGGTTCGCTTCAATTCTGCGATTTTTCGGACGGCCTCTCTGATCACACTCTTGGAAACTGTTCCACTTCGCCGCACGTCTGGAATTGGGCGATATTTCGTTTCGGGCATGCCTTAAAATATGGGCGTCGACCTGAATTGTCATCATAAATTGTTTGGAGGAGAGTTCCCTTGGCCAATTGACTCATGAGCTCCCGCTCATTTGAAACTCGCTCCTTCCCCAACTCGCTCGCTGCTTCCCTCGCAGTTTTACCTTCTATGTCGCTTTCCCCATAAGCTCCATTCGACCTCTCGGTTTGCCCATCTATGTCGCTCGCGTCCCCGCGGCTCCGTTCACTCGCCGCTACCCTCTCGGCTTTCACCTTCTATGCCTGCCGCGCCGCAGCCTTGGCGGAGGTGGGTCGCTGATCCCATCCAGACGGATGGCGCAGAATGATGTGGCTTCCAGTTTGATGATGCAGGCTAAAATTTGCGGCCGATCGACGGCTGTCTAAAACGGAAAAGATCGTTTTCGCGAGGACGCAAAAACCAACACGCGAAGCCGCGTTGTGCTCCCCAGACCCGAGACCTGCTCACTCCACATCCGGGTAAGGGCTTTTGTCGTCTTCGGCGATGAAGCGGTCGATCAATGCGGTGATAACCTCCGAAAGCATTCGCGAGCAGGCGGGCAGCGGCACTGAGCCGAGCTCAGAGCACGGCATCGCCCGCGTGTGACGCAAATCCCAAACCAATGATCGTGAAATTCATGCATCATAACCGGCTTATGATGGATGAATTAAAAGGAGATTAGGAGAGCTTGAGTAATTTGGGTCGCGTGGCGGCCCGAACTCAAACAATAACTCTTTTAACTGAACCTGCGCTTCCTCAAATAGAAGCGATCGAAAATCTCCGCGCTGATAACGCCCGAGCATCAGCAGAATGAGCAGCGGTTTGTGTGGTGCTCGACGATCACCAAGCGGCGCTTACCGCAGATTCGAAAAGCGAGCGGAGAGCGCAGCAAATGTGAGCATTTCGTAGCTCGCCCGCCGCGCCTCACCGCGCAGTCACGCGCTGTATCTGAAATTACTAAGATCTCGTCACGCATCATAAGCGGCTTATGATGAAGGCCGCAACGCAACCGGAGAAACGCCAACTCGTTGACTCAGTAAAGTTCGTTTCGGCGAGCCGCCGCTGCAACGGACGCGAAGCGACGGCCAGGCTTTCCAACCAGCAAGCGCCGCCTTAGCCGAGGCTACGGCGTGCCAAGGAGGCGCGTGCTAATCGTTCGAGACCTCAGGATAGACTTCGCTTGGCGGATATCCTTGTTGAGTATACGAAAGTCAGTACATTAAACCCACCAATATGAAGACCTGTGTAAGTTTCGAAGATCTCCTTCGCATTAATCGGCCACAAGTCGATTATATGCAGAAGATTGGAGAGGCGATTGCCGACCCTAATTCTCTCGACGCATGCGAGATCTTCACGAAACAGGTTCGGATTGTAGAAGGACTGTTGATTCAAACGTACGGAATAGCTGCCGAATTCTCAAAAAGAGCAGCGGATCTCCAGGAAACCGCAGACATTTGGAGCAGCATGGCAATGTTCTGCAACGTAGTTCTGCAAACGCTTTCGTTACTTAAAGACAAGTTTCCTTACTGCGGCACTCCGCAGCTGTATGACATGGCTCTGGATTACAAGCTCGAATGCGATAAGAGATTTCGTGGCGTGCTAGAAGAAGTATCATGTCAGCGAGTGGAGATACCGAAGGGGATATTACCCGAGCTGAGCTAGCCGAACTGGCAACTCTATTTGATCAGTTCGAATTCGCTTTCGATCCCTTATCGTTGGCCGCACGCGAAGCGGAATCGCAGTTCGACGATCGCGTTCGCAGCTTGTTTGATGAGCGCGTTGCTCCGAAGTATCCGGAAGTCGATTTTACGTCGTTTTACTGCAAAGTGAAATCTGCCTGTAGAGCGTATCTAAGGAAGCAATTGCGTAAGTAGCGCGACCTACTCACCCCTATCCGGGTAAGGTCCTTTGTCGCCTTCGGCGATGAAACAGTCGATTTGACTATCGCCACGTGATCCCATTCGACTTCCGCTCAACGCAGGCTGTTGAAACGTTCAAGCGTTGAAGAGCTCATTGCGGCTGGCACTCCGAAAGTATTGACTCACACTCTCCCGCGCATTTGAAACTCGTTCGCGTCCCGGTTCACTCGCCGCTACCATCGCGGCTTTGCCTTCTATGTCGCTTTTCCCATCAGCTCCGTTCGACCTTTCGGTTTGCCCGTCTATGTCGCTCGCGTCCCCGCGGCTCCATTCGCCAGCGGGCAGCCGCCTCTTACAATTATCTTGTCTAAATTTATGCATCGTAACCGGCTTACGATGCGGGAAAAGAGCCAGTTGGTTAAAATGGAAAAGTTCGTTTCGGCGAGGCGCCGCTGCAACGGACGCCCGCCACTCGCCACGGCGAGCAGGCTCTGGGTAAACTGAGCGACGGCCAGGCTTTCAAACCAGCACGCGAGGCGCGCGCGCTCCCCAGATCACCTCCCTATTAAACCGCTCGAGATTCGCCTTTGAATACTTCCTGGTGATGCCAGGCGATAAACTCGGGCGACGGAAACCAGGCGCGATCTTGGCGGTTGGCGTATCTGTGTACCGTGTAGATCGATTAGCATCTGCCGGGCGAAGTCGCCTCCATGAACATCCCGCGAAACCAGAACCCGCGGCGCGTCCTCGATTGAAAGTGTGAATGCGCCCAGGTCGAAAAGCTTGTGGTGCAGCGAATTTAAAGCAAGCCCGTTTGCTTCGACTGAAGGTCCACCGGCGGTGTGCCATTTAATATGCGCTGCTTCCAAACCGGCATTTGCGTTGCTGATACGCAAGTCCCACCCTGTTACGGCGCAGCGGTGTTCGTACGCTCGAATGATTCGGGGCCGGAACTCAGCGTCACGCGCGCGCTGCTCCCGGGAAATCAGCTCGTCCGGGATGCTGTCCGGCTCGAGTCCGACGGCTGCGCAGATATCCTCCTGCAGACTGCTCGGAAAATGGGCGGCTAATAAATCGCGTCCGAGCCGTGTCACATAAGGCGGTTGAGATTTTAACGCCGCCGCGATTTCGGGTACAAAATTTCCGCGGGCGTCCTCGTCGACAAGCATTCCAATATTCGGCGGCGCAACAGTCTCTGCTATTCGGCCACCCGTGGCGCTCTCGACATGCCAAATTCCGTCGTTTTGAAGGCGCCAGAACGGATCAATCACATTTGTACTTCGCGCGGGCGGCCCGAATTCAGCAAGCAGACCCGCAAGCTTCGTCTGCGCGTCAGCGAACGTCAGCGCCGCATAGTTTCCTTGCTGATATCTCCTCAGCATCAGTAAAACCAGCAGTGGCTTGTGAGGCGCGCGACGATCGCCAATCACGGCCTGCCGTAATTCCGAAAAGCGTGCAGACAGCTCGCTATAGGTCAGGCCGGCGTAGCTCATTGCGGCGATCTTACGCAAACGCCCGCCTTTTTCGCAAGCACGCTGCGCGTCACCGAGCGTTCCCGCGGCTGCAGCTGAAATTATGGCGCTGATCAATCATGCATCATAAGCGGCTTATGATGCATGCCAGAATCACATGCATTGACGCGGTGAGATCTGTCTGCGTTTAATCAAAGGGTGAACAACGTGGGCTTTGTACGCATTCGCAGCGTATTTCATCGTATTCATGCTTGCGACGTTCTCCATATTCTTAGGGTCGACGGCTCGAAAGAAGGACCGCCCCCCTGAAGACTTTAAACTACTCCGCAGCCCGGGCGAGACACAGCGACGCCGCGTGCAGAAAGCCGATGAAAATCTGTTCTTTTGGCTTTTCGGAGGAGCATTTGTTCCGCTCGTAATCGCATCGTTAGTTTTGTTATTAGCCACACACCTACCCAAGAGGCTCGTGCTCTTAGGCGCTGCAGTCGCCGTCGTCTTGTTCACCGCGACTACAGTTTGCGCGATAATTCTGCTGCTTCGATTTCTCAATCGCCGACGGAACGATCTCTTGGGTTATTTGGGCGAACGGGCTGTTGCCGAGTACCTCGAACGACTGAAGACCGATGGGTATCGCATTTTTCACGATGTCCCTTGTGAAGGACGGAAAAAGAATTTCAACATTGACCACGTCGTAGTCGGTCCAACCGGAGTTGCGGTCATCGAAGTAAAGACTCGTCGCAAGCGAAAGGGACGAGAAGGTTACAAGGATTACGAAGTCACCTATGACGGACAAAGGCTAATCTGGCCCTGGGGCGAGGAGCGCTGGGGAATCGACCAGGTCCAGGCCGAAATGGACTGGCTACGGAAATTCATTCACGGCCGCACCGGATTGCACATCGATCCAAGACCTGTTCTGGCTCTGCCGGGCTGGTGGGTCATCGAACGTGCTGTTGGCACCTTCCGCGTCACTAATGCCAAATTATTGCCCGCGATTGTTCGCGACTGGAAGCCGCAAGCATTAACCCCAGAGCAAATCGATCTTATCAGCCGCCACTCGATGAACGCTGTCGTGACGTTGAAGACTAAACAACGGGCGCGCACACTCAGCGCTTCAAATGCTGCAAAACCAAGATCCGCGCCAATCATCCATCGTAACCTCCTTCGCTCATGGCTACGGCGCATCGAGAGCGGCTTATGATGGGAGCAAGAAACTGGCGATTGTACGAGCGGAAAATTCGTTTCGGCGAGTCGAGACACGCACGGTTCCAAAGTTTTCCGGCGTCAGCGCCGCCGGCTACAGCACGATCGCGAACTTCGCCCCGCCGTTTAGCACTTCATTGTGCAAAGCGCGCAGTTTTAAAGAGCAGCGCAGCCAGCACGACTACCACTACAGTCGTTAATACAGAATAGGTGTAGAAATTCATGCATCATAAGCGGCTTATGATACGGGCGAGAAATCAAAGTTCGCTTCGGCGAGCCGCCTAAACCAAGTCGCCGCGGCGCTGCTCCCCGGACGCGGACGCGGATCCAGATCAAATCGCCGCGTTGCGATTGGTCAGTTTCGCGCCGGCTGATCAGACGGTCGCGTTTGCCGATGGCGGCGAAATAGTCGCGCACGTTCTTTTGCGCTTCCTTCATTTCAATGGTCGCCAATCATGCATCATAAGCGGCTTATGATGTGGGCGAAAGAGCCAAATGGTTAAAACTCAAAATTCGTTTCGGCTGGCAGCCGCTGCAACGGACGCAAAGCGACGGCCAGGCTTTCCAACCAACAGGCTGGCAGCCTGCGCTCCCCAGAACCACCGAGATCTACTCAGTCCACCTGCGAGTTCGAACACGGCTGCACCCACGCGACGCGGATCCTGAATCGAATCGTCGTGAAATTTATGCATCGTCAGAAACGCCTACTTCTGCGGTAGCGCTGCTGGCTTGTCGGAACTGAACATATCCACCGCAACCAGCCACCGGCCGTCCGCTTGTCTGCGTACGGAGAATTATTTGATTTCCGTGCCAGTGGGAATCTGACCCTCGATTAAAAATGTCTTCACCAGGTCGCCTTGGCCGCAAACAATCACTTTCCGGGAATCGTTTGAACGATCGTTCCTCTGGAACTTCTGGCTCGGTATCGAGCCATCGCGACAGCAATCCAAGCTGCGAGGTTGAAACCTTTCGTTGCCGAACACGCTTTACAAGGTGGCCCATCAGCGCTTTCGGAATGCCCTTGCGCTGAATTCGAGGCATCGCTTACTCGCCGTAAAATCCGGCGAGAATCTCTTTTTCGAGCCGGTTAGCCTCTTCAGGGTCTTTCGCTGCGATCATGCGATCTGCGAGCGCGACCAGCTCATCCGAAGGAAGCTGACGTCTATTCGATTGTGAACGAAGCAAAGCGCCGAGCACCTCGGCCTTTTCTCGCGACGGCAGTTGCTTAATTTCCTCAATGATTTGACTCGCAGTCACATCGCAAAGTACGGCGACACGCTTCCAAGCTCAAGCGCAGGATGGAAAGTCACCAGCATCAGGTCGGGTGATTTTTAACGATTTGCGGTCGCGCGGCGGCCACGCCTTTCCCGCTTTCGCTGCGGCGCTTTTTTCTAGAGCTGGACGGGAATGACACGAGATTAGGAAGTTCGTTTCGGCTAGCAGCCGCTGCAACGGACGCGAAGCGACGGCCAGGCTTTCAAACCCACAGGCTGGTAGCCTGTGCTCCCCGGAATGCAACGCGGATCCAGACCAAACCGCCGCGAAATCCATGCATCATGAACTCCTTCGCTCATGGCTACGGCGCGTCGGGAGCGGCTTATGATGGACGAATATTCAAAGTTCGTTTCGGCTGGCAGCCGCTGCAACGGACGCCCGCCACTCGCGGGTAAACTGAGCGACGGCCAGGCTTTCAAACCAGCACGTGAGGGACATGTTCCTCAAGTTTTCCGGCGTCAGCGCCCGGCTAGCTGCCTCGTCGCTCCTACCGGGTAACGCTTTGCATGTTGAGCTAATCGTAATATTGAGGCGGCGTGGACACTACACCGAATGGAGTTACGATGGGTTGATGGGTAAGCGGATCGGTTTTTTTATTTTCGATGGTCTGACTGCGCTCGATCTGGTGGGGCCATTCGACACCTTCGCCGTCGCGACCGAGCTCGCGTCGTCTCGTGAAAATGGCCGCGCCTACGATCTCGTGACGGTGGGGCTAACGAGCAAGGCAGTGGTGGCGGAGTCCGGGATGCGCTTTCATCCTGATACCACAATTCTGAAGGCTCCTGCTCTGGACACTCTGATCATACCAGGAGGAGAAGGACTGCGTCGTGCGGATGTTGCGAGCAAGATTTCCGACTGGTTACAGCGACGAGCCCCAAACACCCGCCGGCTGGTATCGATTTGTACAGGTATATATGGTCTCGCTTACGCCGGCTTACTTGATGATCGGCGAGTGAGCACACATTGGCGTTTCGCTTCGCGAATTGCCCGCGAGTTTCCTAAACTCAAAGTGGACCCCGACGCTCTCTTTGTGAAAGACGGAGCGTTTTATACTTCGGCCGGTATAGCGGCGGGGATTGATCTGTGCCTTGCGTTAATTGAAGAAGATTACGGACCCAAACTGGCACTCGATGTGGCGCGTGAGCTGGTCGTTTACTTAAAGCGGCCGGGCGGCCAGGAACAGTACTCACAGCCTTTGCAGTTCCAGATTCGGTCGAGCGATCGATTTTCCGAGATCGTCGCCTGGATTGCCGGCCATCTCGGCGAAGACCTTTCTCAAGAGGTGTTAGCTAACAAGGCTGCGTATTCGCCACGACATTTCGGGCGTCTGTTCAGAAATGCATATGGCGTGACGCCAGCGCGGTTTGTGGAGAAATTGCGCATGGACGAAGCCAGAGCACGTCTGGCGATTCCACGAAGCACGGTCCAGAATGTTGCGGAATCGGTCGGCTTTAAGAATCGCTTCGTCTTTAGCCGCGCGTTCGAGCGTCGGTTTGGTCTGAGCCCGAACGCATATCGACAAAGTTTTCAGTCTTCGGCCAAACCGGTTTAGCGAAATTTTCGTTTCTGACTGAATTCATCACAATCTTGTCCTCGACAGGGTTGCATACGGTTGCACTCTCTAGACGAAATGAGGATCATGTTTATGAAATCTAATTGGATTGCTTTTATTGGGGTCATGCTTTTTGTCGCAAGTGCATCGGCCGGGAGTTCCGCACTGCAGGGAATAGTCAAGGATGCTAACGGACATCCGCTTCAAGGCGCGGATATCCGGATTGAGGCGACAAAGACCGGCCAATTGCTCACGACGGTGAAAACGAATGTAAACGGCCGTTACAATTTAGAGGGTCTCGCGGCAGGCAATTACCGGGTGACACTGGCTGTGAATGGTGTCGTGAAGGCTTCCATCAATAATGCAACCCTGGAACCAGGTGAATCGACACAGCTGAATTTTGAGCTCAAACAAACGCGCGCGTCGGTAACCGTAACGAAAGGTACACACCGGATATGGGTGCCGCCGTTCACCGGAAGTCGTCTGCCTGGTCGCTGGATCGAAGTTAGTGACAGTACTAGTTGGGCCGGGGCGCATGTCAGCACAGAGAATGTCGTACAAATCAGTGCGGAAGAACTGCAACGGGAAGCTCAGACCAAAGTATCGCCAACCGGCTATTGATTGAGGGCTGGCCGGCGCAACAGGTGATGATGCTACCGGCGTTCTTCGTGTATTTCAGTGCTCTGGGCACACCCATAGCACTACGAAGGTAAAAGTCTCCAGTTTGCGCTGCTATAACTTGCTTGTTGCAGTTACTCCCATTGTTCGTATCACAGAGGTCTTCGAGCGCACCCCCGCGGTTTTTATCATGGAGCAGGGCTGAGACTTTGTGTTACGGCCGAGTCTTGAAACTCGCTCGGTTCCCAAGTTGACTCATGTGCTCCCGACCATTCGACCTCTCGGTTTGCCGATCCATGTCGCGCGCCAACCCCGACGGCTCCGTTCGCTCGTCGCCACCCTCACTTGACTGCTTTACGTTGATCACTCGGTCGACGCGGCGACCTTGCGCCGGCTACCTAGCTGCGTCGCCGTCTACCCGCGCGATTGAAACTGGTTCGCTGCCCAGCTCACTCGCCGCTACCCATCGCGGCTTTGCCTTCTATGTCGCTTTTCCCAAGCGCTTCCATTCACTCGATCGCGACGTGTTCTATGTCGTTGATCCCCATCAGCTCCATTCCCGATCTGTGGCCGCGTAAGGCCTGCGGTACGGGCCTATCGGGCAATGGTAAGCAGGCTTACTACTAATTCTTTTTGCGATATCGAGCCGCTTTCTCGCGAACGACCGGGCGTCGAGGCGCGTTTTGCTTCGCCGGGTACGAAAACTTTGCCGCGGTTGTCGATTGCTTTCTTTTGGGATGAATCACTTGCGCTCTTCGAACATCAAAATAATCGAGCACATCTTCGCCTCGATCGAACTTTTCTTCGAGATTCTCCGCTGTGGTTTTATCCTGCGATTTTGGCATACGTTTCCATCTCGGCTGCGGTGGACTTCCTTACACTAATAATCCGAATCGTCGCTCGCGATAGGTGATAATGGCGGACCAGTACTGGCCCTCGATCTTCCCGATGACCAAATATCGCTTTTCTAAAGCTTCTTTGGCATGCAGGAGCACGCGCTTTGCTTTCCAGAGCGCCTGCGTTTGAATGAAGTCGATTTCGTGTTTCGCTTTGTTCCTTTCGCTTTTATCCGGATCGAACTCGAATTCCACGCTGTTGATCTTACGAAAGCGCCCGCCTCACCTGCAAGCCACGCCGCGTCAACGAGCGTTCACGCACTGCATCCAAACGTAGCACGATCGCCAATCATCTATCATAAGCGGCTTATGATCGAAGAGAAATCAAAGTTCGTTTCGGCTAGCCGCCTAAACCAACACGCGAGCCGCGTGCGCTCCCCGGACGCGGACGCGAATCGAGATCAAGGGATCGTGAAATTCATACATCGTAACCGGCTTATGATGGAAGCGCCGAACTAATCCTCCCAAAGGGCCTTGGCAAACGTGGAAACCGGCGTCAGCGCCGCCGGCTACAGCAGACCCAGGCGAGAAGGGCCCACAGGACCGTCGCTGCAACTACCTGCTCACTCTATATTCGGGTAAAGGCGTTTGCCGTCTTCAAACGCGGTCCGTCCACCTCCGGACGAGCGGCGAGGCAAAATTCAGGAAATAGGCGTACATCGCGTTATCCGGGCTGTAGAAGCCGATTGCCATTGAGAGAATAGCCGAAGCGATTAGCAGGCCATATTCGAGACGGCCGCTTGGGACCAGGCGGCGTCGGGTGTCGCGCTCGATCACAAGCGTGATGCCGATGGCCGTTAACGCCAGGAGGACCATGTTGGCTCCGTAGACGCATATCGCCGGCGCGAGATTGTAGCGGCCAGCAACAATCATCGAGAACGGCAGAAGAGTGACGAAGAACAGGTGGAAGAGCACCGACCATGCGTAAGCGCCGCTCGCTGATTCCGGTTCCTCTTTGGTGCGCGCGCGCCCGAGCCAAAAACTTGCGAGCACCAGGAAGGTGACGACGTAGGCAATCAATGTGCCGCCCAGGCTGAGAAGAGCGGAAATCAGCTCTGCAGCGGATGAGGGATGAAAGTTTTCCGGCAAATCGAGGTTCACGACAAGCAGCGTCATGGCGAAGGCGAAAACGCCGTCGGTCAGGGCATCCAGTCGGCCTTTCGAAATAAACTCCCTGGTTTCAGCCATGATCCTTCTCCGGTGTTCCAGAGCAATTTGAGGAGATACGTTTCCTGGCGACCGAATCCAGAGCAAAGCGAGGCGCTTTTTCCGCTATCCCCGCGACTTTACCTTCTATGTCGCTGATCCCATCAGCTCCATTCGCGCACGAGCGGGAGCTCTTTGCGGCTGCCAGTCCGAAAGTATTCGCCCGCCGCTCGCCCCGGCGAGCGGGCTCTGGGTAAACTAAGCGGGCAGCCGTCTTTACAACTACCCGCTTGAATTCATGCATCATAACCGGCTTAGGATCGACGATTTTTTAAAGCAGATCAGGAGAGCTTGCGTAATTTGCGATCGCGTGGCGGCCACGATTTGCCCGCTTTGATCGCCGCCCGTTTGGCTTCGCGAATCGCCACCATTTGCCGCGCGTGCGATTTGGTGAGTTTGCGCCGGCTGACGCTTCCGCCGCGGCGGCCAATCTTCGCGAAATATTCCCGGATATGTTTCTGTGCTTCCGTCATTTTCCTGGCTTGTCGGCAGGCGTAGCGCCCTGCCCTACAATTCAATGCTTTTATCATGCATCGTAAGCGGGTTATGATGCAAGCGGAATCGAACGCGAGAAACGATAATTCTTAAAAGTGAAAAGTTCGTTTCGGCTAGCAGCCGCTGCAACGGACGCCCGCCACTCGCCACGGCGAGCAGGCTCTGGGTAAACTGAGCGACGGCCAGGCTTTCAAATCAAAGTCGCCATGGTAACCGCTCCTCAGTTCACCACGTCCTGGATGATGTCGTCGACTTCCATTTCAGAGCAGCTCTTTGAACCGACGGATGGTAAGACCTGCATCTTTAACAATTCCACCCATAGTAATGGCATTCACCGGATTGTGTCGTGGAATGGTGACGAAATGCGTACCATCGCTCATTACAATATGCTTGCCTTGGCGCACAACTCTGAAGCCGGCCTTTTCGAACGCCTTGATCGCCCGGAGATGATTAACGCCGGGAATTTTCGGCATCGTTAAACGGTGACTTCGACCTCACGAACGTCTGCAGCGGGTAATGTTTCTTTTATCGCGGTTAAATACTCACGAATTGCATCGCGGATATTTTCCACTGCCTCTTCTTCACTCGTCCCCTGGGACCAGCACCCGGGTAGTGCTGGGCAACTGACGGCAAACCCTTCCTTGCATTTATGCAGCACGATCGAATAACGCAGACTCACACACATATTGTAACGTCCAACCCCCAAAAATCACCGTGATTTTTCACGGATATCCTGCGGCCGACACAGCAGCTACTACAGCTTTGTTACAAGATTGCCGGAACCATCAGATTCAATCGTGACACGAAATTTCACGCCCCAACTGTAGTAACTGGTGAAGCGGCTGGCAATGCGACCGATATCGGCGACCTCTATCCGCATGTTCCCCTTAACAACCCAGACCCATTCACTCCACATCCGGGTAAGGGCCTTTGCCGCCTTCGGCGATGAAGCGGTCGATCGGGCTGTCGCCGCGGGATCCCCACTCGACTTTGCTCAGGGCAGACTGTTGAAACGTTAAATCGTTAAAGCGGCGGATTGCGAAAGATCGCTCATCGAGCCATTGCGGCTGACGCTCCGAAAGTATTGACTCACGCGCTCCCGCGCATTTGAAACTCGGCCGCGTCCCCACTTCCTCGCCGCTACCCTTGCGGCTTTACCTTCTATGTCGCTTTCCCCAAAGCTCCATTCGACCTTTCGGTTTGCCCATCTATGTCGCTCCGTCCCCGCGGCTCCATTCGCCAGCGGGCAGCCGCCTCTACAATTATCCGTCTAAATTCGTGCATCGTAACCGGCTTATGATGCGAGCAAAGTTACCGAACCCTAAGTGACATCTTTAAAGTTCGTTTTTGCCAGGACGCAAAAACCAACACGCAAGGCCGCGTGTGCTCCGCAAACGCCGCGCGCCTTGCGATTGCAAGCAGCCCGCACTGCAAACATCTTCGAAGTATGATTCCAGGGTTTGAAACTCGCTCGTCTCCCAACTTACTCGTCGCTACCCTCGCGACTTTACCTTCTATCTCGCTGGTCCCATGAGCTCGATTGGAGCCGGGTTGGTTATTCCCGATCTGTGGCAACAGGAGGCAGTGCGCGCGTTGCAACAGGGAAAAGACGTGGTGGTGCAGGCACCGACAGGATCGGGCAAGACTTACATCTTCGAGCTGCTTTATCCGAACCTGAAAACCCAGGCGGTGTTCACCGTCCCGACCCGTGCACTCGCTAACGACAAATTATCGGAATGGCGCGCACACGGCTGGGATGTGGGCATATCCACCGGAGACATCGCGTTAAATCTCAACGCGAAGGTTGTGGTCGCGACGCTCGAGACGCAGCGCGGCCGGTTTCTCCGCGGCGAGGGCCCGGGTCTGCTGGTCATGGATGAATTTCAAATGCTGGGCGATCCAATGCGGGGCGTGCATTACGAGCTCGCCGTCGCTCTCGCACCGAAAACAACACAGCTGCTTTTCCTCAGCGGAAGCGTGGCCAACCCGCACGACGTGGTCAGCTGGTTGCAACGCATCGGACGTGACGCCGTTCTCATCGAACATAAGACGCGACCGGTGCCGCTGGAGGAAACTGATCTCGGAAATTTGCCGGACTCCCAATTTGTCCAGTCGCGCAGTCCGAGCTCGCCACGGCCAGTTTTTGACCGGATGGGCGGATCTTTCTGGCCGCGCATGATTGGCCGCGCCATGCGGGCGGATCTCGCTCCGGTATTGGTGTTCGCCCCGCGTCGCGCCGCTGCCGAACAGATCGCGCAAGCCATCGCTGCCGCCCTGCCGGTGCGCGACCCGCTGCGATTGACGGCAGCCCAGGAACAAACCGCGGGGAAGAGCCTTACGAAACTCTTGCGGAATCGTGTGGCGTATCATCACAGCGGACTCAGTTACGCCGTGCGCGCCGGCGTGGTGGAATCGCTCGCCAAAGCGGGACAACTCAACGTCGTCGTCGCGACGATGGGACTTGCCGCCGGGATCAATTTTTCGATGCGCTCGGTGATTGTGACCGATCGACGTTATTTCGCCGGCAATTTCGAGCGCCAGGTCGAAGCGGACGAGCTTCTGCAGATGTTTGGCCGCGCCGGCCGCCGTGGTCTGGATGAAGTCGGTCACGCGCTTTACACGAATGATCTGCCGCGGTTGAGCGACACAAAAGCGCGTCAGCTGAGACGCGCAACCCAGGTAGATTGGCCCAGCCTGATCAGCGTGATGGAGGCGGCCAAACAGCGCGGCGAACAACCGTTCGCCGCGGCGGTGGAATTGACGCGGTCATTGTTCAGCGTGCAACGCGTGCCGCTCGGCGTGGAACATTCGCTCGAAAGCGGGCCGCGGCCGTGTGGGCTTTGGGTAACCTATGAGCGCGCGCGGTTCGTCCGACGCGGAATGATCGAGATGCTGAACTTAGTCGAAGAATGGGAAGCGAAACCGGCGGCAGAAACTGTGACGCTCGGTCGCGCTTTTGTGCGCGAAAACGATCGGTGGCGACGGACGCTGACTGTGCCGCGCATGCTCGATGGAGTCGGCACGGGAAATCTCTGCCGGTTGCGCGAGCAAAATCATTACGGGCGCGAGTTGCCGGTGGCGACGGTGCTCGCTTCGGGAGAGGCGGCATTGGTGAAATGGCTTCGGAGAGAGTTAAAGGCAGAGAAAAACGCCCAACGTTCAACGCCCAACTCCGATAAATCGCGAGCAGGCGCTCAACGCCCAATGAAAAGCCCAAGCAGCACGCGCGGGGTTTTCGGCCATAACGATTTTGAACGGAAGATTGTCCCGCTCTTATCCGAACTCGTAAAGCCGGGCACAATTGTGGACTGGATCATGCGCGGAAATCTGCTCTCGATCAGGATCGATTACGCCAATGTGCCGGTCACCGCGTACATCGACTCGGCTGGCAACGCGTTGATCGATCCGCCGGCGCGCGAGAACCTGCCAGAGGTTTGTCGAGAATGCGATCAATTGGAGCACGATAAAAGCGTAGCGATCGTGAATTCGCCAACGTACGCGTGGCGACACCTTGGACTGGTTGAACCGGACGGCACACCGACGAGGCGCGGAATAATTTTCTCATTTTTCCACGGCGGCGAAGGTCTGGCGGTAGCGGTCGCGCTCGAAGACGAAACTTATCCGATCGACGAATTGGTTTTCGATCTGGCCAATATTCGCGCCGGTCCGCGGTTCGCCGGCGAGGATTCCCCGATGGGCGGGCGCCTCGGCATTTTGTGTCAGCGAGTCTACAGCCGTGCCGATTATTCAGGTTACCTCACCATGGGGGTGCCGGTGCAATACGGTGCCGGTGCATCGGAAGTGGTGCGTGCGCTGGTGGCTGATCCGCGCTCCAAACACAAGCTCACCAACGAAGTGTTGCGTCACGGCGATATCGAACGCGCGCTGGTGGAGTGGCGCAGCATACTTCGGCACATCGTCCTTGCGCCGGCCTATCCGTTATCGCGATGGACCGAACTGAAAGCGGCGGCCAAAGAACTGCTCGATAAAACAGCTTCGCCGACATCTCATTTCGATCCGCTGGGGAGCGCACGCGGCCCGCGTGCAGCGTCCGGCGGCTCGCCGGACACATTCACCGTGTCGCAGCGAAATTCGACAACAACTCAGTAATTATTTTACGACGTTGATTCCGTTGCGGCAAAGGGCTGGATGAAGTGAACCGCCTTCGTTCCGCAGCCGCGGGACTGCGGTGGAAGGACGAGTGACGAGAGACTAGAACTACGATCCAGGCGCTCGCCGCGGCGAGCGCCTCGTTAGCCGTGCAACTATTCCATCATAAGCGGCTTACGATGTAAGAAACGAAATCGAGGGAGACGAGTCGCTCTGCAGGAGCTCGAGTTCCTGCCACCGCGCGTAGAGGTGCGCGACTTTGTCGCGTGCCGTTTTCAATCGCGTCTCCAACTCGAAAATCTCCGAACGCGGTTTTGCATAAAAACCCGGTGCGGCAAACGTAGCTTCCAAATCCGATACCTCGTTTTCCGCAGACAGAATATTCGCTTCCATCGACTCCCATTCGCGCTCTTCCTTCCACTTAAGCTTCCGCGGTTTGTCTTTGCTTTTGCTTTGCTCGGCGGCGGCGTCGGCGGGCGTGGGGCATGAATCGGGAGCCGGGCCGGGAGCGCCTCGTTTTTCCAGGTAGTAATCGTAGTTCCCAACGCTATAGGCCACACGGCCATCGCCTTCGAAAGCGAGAATCGAGGTACAAACACGATTCAAAAAATAGCGATCATGGCTCACCACGATGACGCAGCCGCCGAAAGCGACGAGCGCTTCCTCGAGCAAGCGCAACGTTCCGAGATCGAGATCGTTCGTCGGTTCGTCGAGCATCAGAACATTGCCGCCTCGCTTCAGGATTTTAGCGAGCAGCACCCGGCTCCGTTCGCCGCCGCTAAGCTGCGAAATCTTCGTGTTGATTCGCTCTTCGCTGAAAAGAAATCGCCGTAGATATGCGCGCAACGTGATGCTCTGTTCGCCGAGCGTGACGTTTTCTCCGCCACTCCCGACTTCTTGCCAAACCGTTTTCTCATCGTCCAGGAGGAGCCGATTTTGATCGACGTAATTGATGTGGGTCCGCGCGCCGATCTCCACTGCACCGCTCGCGACGGGCAGTTCCTGCAGAATGACTTTGAGGAGCGAAGACTTGCCGAGTCCGTTGCGACCGACAACGCCGAGGCGTTCCCCCGCTGTGAGATTGAGATTCACGTGCTGAAAGAGCGTGCGGCCGCCCATCTCCACACTCACGTCGCGCAATTCAATGATGCGATTCGCGAGTTTCGGTGGCGTAGGGATAATCAACTCGACATCGAGCTCCGCCTCCGGCGCTTCCTGCGCGGCCATCTCGAAATAGCGTTCCACGCGGTCGACCGATTTCGTCCGCCGCGCGCGGGGCGCTTTTCTTACCCATTGCAGTTCGCGTTTCAAAAACTTCTGGCGTTGATGTTCCTGCGCCTCCTCGACCGCTTGTCGTTGCGCGCGCGCGAGCAGGTAGTCGGTGTAGTTGCCGTCGTAGCTGATGAACTGGCCGCGTGACAGCTCGACGATCCGCGTCGCCACGCGATCGAGAAAATAGCGATCGTGTGTGACGAACAAACAGGTGCCGGTATAACGCGCGAGAAAGTCCTCCAGCCATTCGATCGAGCCGGTGTCGAGATGGTTGGTCGGTTCGTCGAGAATAAAAAAATCGGGACGCGCGAGGAGCGCCCGGCAAAGCGAGACGCGGCGTTTTTCTCCGCCGGAAAGCGTGCCCACGACACGATCGGATTCCGGTGCGTGCAGATTCGTGATGAGCGACTTAATTCGATGTTCCAGATTCCAACCGTCCGCCCTGATAATTTGATCCAGAAGTGTAGCGCTGAGAGGGCTGTCGCCCGGGACGCGTTCGTATTCGGCGATGAGGTCGAGAATCCACTGCGCACCGATGAGAATGTTCGCATGGACAGTGGTTGCATCGTCGAGTCCGGAAACTTGTGGCATGTAGCCCGTGACGAGATCCCGCCGCCGTGTGAATTCGCCTGAATCGGCTTGCGCCACACCCGCTGCGATCTGGAGAAAGGTCGATTTGCCCGACCCGTTGCGGCCGACAAGCCCAATGTGTTCGCCCTCCCCGAAGGCAATCGTCGCGCCGTCGAGGACGACCTGAGTACCGTACTTGACGGAAAGGTTGTTCGCGCTCGCGATGACTGCGGTTGACGTCTCTGCCATAGAAAGGTCGAACGTCGAACGCCCAACGCCGGACGTCCAATCAAAGAGCGCGACCGGTGTTAATTCCACCGATCCGCGCGGTGACGACGGGCAGTGGTACTGAGCCAAGCTCGAGTACAGTCACGCCCGCGCGCGACACCAATTCCAAATTACATGGTCATGGAACTCATGCATGGTAGCCGGCTTATGATGGGGCCAACATTAACGTAAAGGTCGCCGACTTCATCGCTCGTTCTTGGTTTCATTCAGACTGGCTTCACTGTTTAATCGCATGCGGTGAAACCGATTCGGCTTTCCGATCACGCATCGCGCTACATCCCCAAGCGCGGTTTTACTGTTGCCGAAGTTGAAGAAGCCATTAGCACCATGCCTTGGCCACCGGCTGAGCTCGAACGTCTCGAATGCAGAAAAGATTTTGCCTATGGCACAGAATGGAATGGCAAACTCTATGCGACAAAACGGGTTCGACCGATCTTCGTCGAGGAAGCCTCCGAAATTGTTGTCGTTACGGTCTATACATACTATTTTGGACAGTTATGAAAATCAGCTACGACCCTGAGGTGGACGCGCTCAGTATCACGTTCCGCGAAACCACCGTTACAACCAAACAGTTGGCCGAAGGGATCGCCGCTGACTACGACAGCGAAGGCCGATTGGCCGGGCTTGAAATTCTCGACGCGGAAAAACGCTTTGGCGGAACGGACACGATGCGGCGCGTGGAATTGGAAGGGGTCGGCACGTAAACATTCCGGCGACGGCGACGGCTTCGATTCGCTCAACCAAGCATGCGAATCGCCTGCGTTGCCCTTATGATGCTAACGTAAATTTCCGTATGGACGGTTGTCTAAAACGAGAAATTCCTTTCGGCGAGACGCCCCCTGCAATGGGCGAAAAGTGACGGCCAGGTTTTCAAACCGGCACGCGGGACGCGCTCGGCGATTACGAGGAAACCGGCGCCAGCGCCGCCGGCTACAGCTGCCTACTCATTCCATATCCGGGTAAGGGCCTTTACCGCCTTCGGCAATGAAGCGGTCGATCCGCGCGGTGACGACGGGCAGCGGTACTGAGCCGAGTTCGAGCACGGCGTCGTGGAATGCGCGGATGTTAAATTTCGCTCCGAGCGTTTTCTCCGCCTTTTCTCGCGCGCGCACGATCGCAAGCTCGCCCATATAGTAAGAGAGGGCTTGCCCTGGCCAGGCGATGTAACGGTCCACTTCCGTTTCGATCTCATCCTCGGGTAGCGCGGTGTAATCGTGCATGTACTTCAGCGCCTGTTCGCGGGTCCAACCCTTGGAATGGAGGCCGGTGTCCACTACCAGTCGCGCTGCGCGCCAGATCTGATAACCGAGCATGCCAAACCGCTCGTAAGGCGTGTTGTACATGCCCATTTCCTCGCCTAGCTTCTCGCAATAAAGCGCCCAACCTTCGCCGTACGCGGAGATGTAATCGAATCGCCGGAAGTCGGGCTGATTTTTGTGTTCGAGCGCGATCGGAATCTGAAACGCGTGTCCTGGCGCTGACTCGTGCAGCGTCAGCGCAGGCAGATTGTAGAGGGGGCGATGCGGCAGATCGTAGGTGTTCAGGAGATAAATGCCCGGACCGCCGCGGCCGGAAGTATAAAAAGGCGCAAGATCGGGCGGCACCGGTTTGATGGTGAAACGCATCCGCGGCAGATAACCAAAGTATTGCGATGATTTGCCATCGAATACTTTCGCAATCCAGGCAGCGCGATTGAGCAGGTCCTGCGCTGTCTTGGCGTAGAACTGCGGATCGTCACGAAGAAATTGCAGGAATGCCGGGAATTCGCCCTTGAACCCGGATTCGTGCATCGCGTCGACCATCTGCTGATGTAATTTGGCTACCTCCGCCAAGCCTATCTTGTGAATTTCGTCGGGCGAGAGATCGAGCGTGACAAACTCGCGAATTTTCTGGCGATAGTACGTTTTCCCGTCCGGCAAGGATTCGGCGGCCAGCGTGGTGCGGGTGTGCGGCACATATTCGTCCCTGAAGAATTTTAGCAGGTCGGCATAAGCCGGTTGCACAATCTCGCGAATCACCTTTGCAGCTTCCGATTTGAGCTTGTCCTGGTCCGACGGCTGAACGCCCACCAGCGGTTCCCGGAACGGTGTGTAGAGCAGATTGTCTTCGGGTTTGCCCTCCGCAACGGCGGCGATGGATTTCTCGCGTCCCTTCAAAGTGAGCCGTGGCGGCGTAAAACCGCGCGCAAGTCCTGCGCGCATGTTCGCGATTTCTTCGCGGAAATAGCGCGGGATGTCGCGCATCTGGGCGATCCAGTTTTTGTAATCCGTCAACGTCTTGAAAGGTCGCCGCGCCGTCTCGCCCAGATCGGTCCAGAAAGCAGAATCCGAGTTCGCCGGCATTTCGTAGTCACGGAATTTTTGATCGGCGACGAAATTCTCGATCTCGGGCCGGTAAACCTCGTAGTTGATCTGCTCCTCAGGCGAGAGTTGCGCGCGCGGAACATCATCGAGCTTATGCAGGACGTCCTCCCAGTATTTCAGCCGCATCTCCTGCGTCGCCGGATCCACATTTGGCAGGCGATCGGGAACCGGTTTTTCGACTCCTTCGAGGCCGGGAAACTGTTCCAGCCGCCATTTCCATTCTTCTGTGTAGATAGCTCGCAGCCGATCATCGGCACTTTGCGCCCTGGCGAAACACGGGACCCAGCAGAGCGCTGCCGCAGCAAATAAAACGGCGGTTTTCATATAGAGTTCATGTCTATTGCCTCCCTTCTGAAACCTCAACTCCTATTGGTCACGGAGAAACTCGATTCGAATCTTCATGCGTTCACCGGAGGATTCAGTCCTTTTGCGATAACGTGGTGTGGTGGACGATGTGCAGCCCGACCAGGCGGGCGATGAGAACGGTGAGATAAATTTGCCCAGCAACCGCCTCAAGGGCGGCGAGGGTGCGCGCGGCATCGGAGTGCGGCACAACGTCGCCGTAGCCCACCGTGGTCAGGGTCATGAAACTCAGGTAGCGCATCTCAAGCACGCGGGCGACGTAACTGTTAAGCGGAGCCGTCGTCAGGAAGACGAACGACCCCGGCTGTAATTCGTCGATGAGGGCGTAGGCAAAAGTCCAGGCGTAGCCGAGAAGCAGGTAGACGCAAACGGCCGCGAAGATTTTGTCCAGTGTGATGCTGGTGCCGCGCAAAACATAATCAAGGATCGTTACGGAAAAAAAGGTAATGAGCACGATGACGCAGCTGTGTGAAAGAATCGCGGCCCATGGTTGTTGCGTGATCAGAACGAGCCAGGCGGCTATGATGGAGATTCCGGACAGGACAACCGCGACCGCGAAGAGGCGTTTGCGTTCACTAAGCGTGTAAGAGCCGGCAACGAGAACAACGGCGGCAACGGCATTCATAATCAGAACGCCGTGGCGGAAGGCCGCCACCACGGGAGTGATGATGAAGAGAAAGAGAATGGAACTGAGCAGCGCGAGGTGCCGCCATTCGTTGCGAGGTTTGGCCATGGCTGGTGACTAGGTTAGCTTCGACCTGGAAAATGTCAGGCCGGACCATCGCTTGTGCGATGTCGAGCTTAGCAACAACCCGGCTGTTCCGACTTCTTTTTACGATGGAGCGCTGATTTCTCGCGAACTCACTGCACCTCGGGCGGAGTTGCCCCTGGCCGGATATGAAGGCTTCGTTTTCCCGAGCGATCCCTTGCATTCTGTGGTCATTATCAGGCGTGAAAGCCAGGCGCGATTTACTTGTTAGCGCGGACAAACTAAGTGAAGCTTTAGCTGTTGCATCGAAAGAGTATGGTCTATGGTGTTTTCAGGTCGCTTTCGGCTAACGAGATAACGAATTGATTATGGCACGTAAATGTGATGCACCTGGATGCGGGTTTCCTCTCCCGGACAAGTATCCGCTCGACAAATGTCCGTGGCACATGGCACCGGGAAAAGGGCCGGTCAAGATCGCCGCGGCATTGACAATTGCTGCTGCCGGCTTCGGTGGCGGGTTCGCGTACAAGAAGTTTAAGACCTATCTGCGCAATAAGAAGTTGCGTAAAGAACGCGAGCAATCAAAGAAGGCAGCTGCGTCGAAACAACAGAAAGCCAAATCGTCTGCGCGCAAACGGAGCGTCACTCAAAAACGATCGCGCGCCCGGAAAAGCACAAAATCGAAGCCAAAACAAGCGGAGTCTGAAGGTAGCCAGGACGTATCCTGAATCTTTCAAATCCGCTGACTACTCAGACGCGCGGGCTGTCGCCACCGTCCTGTAGACCGCCCTGCCTAACACGAAACTGACGATGACCTGAACCGGCTACAGGCCAGTCGCTACATCGTCTAGAGAGTAAAGTAAGAAGTTCGCCGAGGCGAGTCTGCGACCTGGGTTCCCGAAGTCAGGTTCAAGCAGACCGCAGATGGGTTCAAAGTTCATTTCAGCTAGCAGCCGAACCCAGCAGGCCGGCAGCCTCCGCTCGCCGGATGGAGCCCCTAACGAGTATTAGGGTTGTTTCTGGTAAATGCCGACGAAGCTAGTCTTCCAGGTGCGGCCTTCATCCGAAGAGATACTCCATTCCTGTTTAACCTTTCCGTCAGGGAGCGGTGTCCACGTTATCCGATTGATCATTGTTCCGTGCGTGGACTTGCTCTGTCCGCTCAAGACCATCGCGCTATCAACGAGTTTGCCCTGGAGGTGAAGTATCAATCCGTCAGCGCCGACCCAATCCTGATGCCATTTTTGGTCGGCAGAGTCGTAGTAATTAATACTCATCCCGTTCGATCCGGACGCCGATTTCCACTGTTCACGAATGGCGCAACCTTCCGAGGCACGGCTGATTTCGCTGGTGCCAACCTGTTTGCCTTGCGGATTGGTGACTTTCCAGTGGCCTAACCAAAAGTCGAATTGCCTGAACTCCGGGGCCACGCACGCCGGTGTGGAAGAAGGTGCGGGCGTGTGAGCCGGAACGGGCGAGGCCGCTTCGATTACCGAAACGGAAGTAAGGCCGAGGATGAACAGCATGGAGGCTTTCATACGGCGAATGTGCGCGGCCTCGAAAGTAAAAGCAAAACCGGCGGCGTCACTCATGCATCATAAACAGCTTATGATGCAAAACTCAGACCCGTAGATCGAAAAATGCGCGAGCGCGCTCTTCCAGATCACGTCGTCAGAAGTGAGCGATCACCTGGCCGCTGCAGCCTTGGCGCGGGCGCGCTCGTTGCACGCGGCGCGTAAAGCCTTCATCTCATCGCGCAGCACGACCATCCGCGTAGCGACGCCTTTATATTTTTTCGTGGCCCCTGTGATTGTCCGGTTGACCGCGCCCTGGTGGACAAGGCCCTGAAGCTTTTCGTATGCACGCAAGCGCAGCATCTCTTCGCCGCCACTGGCTGCGTTTCGTTCCCGCAGGTTGAGCAGGATAATTTCGAATAACGGCTTGAATTCGAAAGAGGCCTTCGAGGAAAGCACAGCGATCAGCTCCTCGGTAATGTTGTCCGGCGCGCGACGCGTGAAAGAGATAGCAGATGGTTTAGACATTTAAGAGTATCGCACTAATCCGGGAAATTGCGACCCGGTCAGACCCGACTGGGATTGTGGACGTTAGCCTTGCGTCTGGCCACCAATGCCAGCCGGGCGACCGCCAACGATGATGATACCACGTTCGGCGACTGAGCTACCGCGGCCGTCCGGTACCGTCACTATGATCACATGCCGTCCTTCGCGCAATTGCGGTGCGAGTTCGTACCCGAGCCCAAGATCGCCATCCAAGTCAGATTGCCAGCGAATTTCGTCGGGCGCGACAGCGCCGAGGCCGCGAGAGTCAATCATCGCACTCAACGCGACCACGCCCGGTGCGATCGGACAGCGGCCATCCGGCAGCCTCAGGTAAATCCGGCGACGCGAACGCGGCAACTCGAAGGAAGAGCTATCAGCGTGTGCGGACCGAAGTTCGGCAGTCGCCACGGCGCGGAAAAAGCAGCGTTCGCCGCCTGGCAGGCGTTCGCTCTCTACCAGCACCTCGCCATTCGGAGGATCGAACGCCACCGGTTGCCACGTCGCGCGGTCGTCCCCGCTAAAGAGCAAAACCACCGAGGCACGGCCGCGCGGATGTTCCGCGTGCAAGCGCAGCGCGAGCAAGTGGTCCCGACGTTCTGGGCCGCTTAGCTCGACGCGCGGCGGTTCGCCCACCTCGATGGTGGCGAGCGATTCGCGGCCATCGTGTAGCGCGATGGCTGCGACCTGGTCGCCCGGCCATTCGATCGCCTCATGCAAATCGTAGAAGGGCTCGCGCTCGAGCGGCACGGATACTCCGCCTCCGCAACATCCGCACGATGCCCGTGCACGCGTGTAAAGACAGTGATGCGTAGCAATGATCCGGCGATGCGCATCGAGCAGATCGACGGACAACGGCGAAATGGCATCGTCGGTAGGCCGCGGCACAATGCCAGCCGCCTCGATGCGATAGGCCTGGCGAACTTCGATGCGTTCTTCGTCGCCGAAACGCCGATGGACACGTACCCCCAGGATCAGAAGCGGACGAACACGACGCGGATCGGCCGGCGCGCTCTGATGATTATCGCGCGCGTTTAGAATTTTGAGATAGATGTAAGGCGAAATCCACTGCTTCGATTTGTAGGACATGATGTCGGCTGTGTCCGACGGACCGAACAGTGTCGGCGGTGACGTTCCCGGATCGATGCCGACTTCGCCTATCGAGGTTTTACTTCCGCCGTAGTTCGGATAATTCGGATCGCTGCTGGTGTCACCGGGCACGGCGACATGGTTACAGGTGAAGACGTGCCCCATCTCATGGGCGAAAATCAGATCGTACGCAAAGCGACTGTCGGTTCCCGCAAAGGATGCACCGACACCTTCCGATCGGCCGCAACCGGTATTGTACGTTCCAGCGGCCGCCGGAACTGCAGCGCTGGGGACAAATGCGAAGACGATGTCGCCAATCTGAAACAGCGCTGTGAAGATGCGTGTCACGGCAAGGTCGGCGAGTAGATTGTTCCAGGCTATGTTGCAGCCGCCGCCGGTGGAGGCGGGCGCATAGGCCGCCGAGCTGTTTGTTGAAGTGCCGAGAATTGTGGTCTCGAAATAAGGGAACGGCAGCATGCGCTGCGCTGTCCGCATCGTGCTCAGCATCACCGCATCAGTCGGGCTCGTGACGTTGCCGGCGCTGTCAGTCCAGTTCACTCGCACGACGGCGACACGCGGGGGTCGCACTTCGATGAAGTCAATGTAGCGCCCGCTCGTAACGTGGTCTTGGAGAGAGGAAAATAGGCCGTCGCTGCCAGCGCGCCAAAGCCGGACGGTGAGATAAAAGCGGCCGGTCCGGCAGTACCACGCGGGCACCACAAAATTCAGCGAAGAATTTACATGCACCAGACGCAAGGCGAGCTCGCCCGGGCCACCACCGGCAGCAGTCAGGTCGGCGTCCCACAGTTCGCGTGAGAGTTCGTTGCGCGGGCCAAGCCGGGCGCCCACCGCGCGAGTGGGCCCAGTGCGGTAAACGATGCGATCACCCACTGAGAGAACCAGCTCACCGGTAACGCGTGCACCCGTGAGGGTATCGGGCTCAGCCACACCCGGCTGCACGTAGGGATAGGCGCGCACTACCAGTGGTTTAAGGGCCACGAGCGGAATCGAATTATCGTCGCCATAGCTGACGCCTACCGAGCCGTTGTACTGGATCGACTGTGTGAGTTCCAAACCAGCCAACGCCAGATGGCGTCGCGGCCAGAGTTCATTCGGAAACTGGTGGGGCGGATCCCACAGAAGCGGGGCGCGCTCGGGGTCCGGCTGCGCCGGGCGATTCGGGAGATTGCCGGCAAGCCGTCGCGCCACTGCAGCCGCGATGGCGTCTAGTTCAGGTCCTTCCGGGAGGTTCATAATGATTTCTTTCTGATGTTATCGATTGGAACAAGTCCTAATAGGTCAGGGTTTGTGATTCTTTCGGCCTGTCACGTTAGAAGCAAGATTAAACGGATTCCGCAATCGGCAGCCGGTGGAAGCGCCGGGATATCCGGTCGCATTTACCAGTCTCAGTAACTGCCGTAGCAGACTTCGTTTCTCGCACGGAACGCCAATGACGTGCGCGTTCTGTTCGAGTTCCCGCTCATTGAGGAGAACGGACTGCGATCCAAAAATGACGCGGTCACCGACGTGCTGTGGTCGTAGAGTGGCTGGTTGGCGCCAGGATCGAACGGGCTCCGTAGCGACCACAGCCTCGTCGCTTCTTGTTAGGCAGAGCTGGTAAATGAAGTTCCCGGCGAAGTATCCGTGAGGGCGCTTCGCCGGTACCAATCGCTTCCTAAAAAAGGTATTCGTAAAGATCTAAATCGATCTGAATTATTTTCTCTGCGTGTCAGGGTTTTTGATGCGAAGGGTGGCAGTACAGCGCTCACAGCAGCCGGTGAGCTAAGGAAAAAAAGCGACCGATCCGGAGGTCGGTGCCGATCTTTTTAGGGTATGGAAAAAGATTCTGAAACAAAAGACGACAAGAGCAGCCAAGGCAGGGCCATGGACCCGCAAAAAGAAGCGGCTTATTGGCGAGAGCAACATTCGAAGCAACCGTATGCAAAGAACTCTTCGTACGAGCAGTTCGAGCACGCATATCGCACCGGCTATGACTCGTTCTTAAAGCATCAGGGGAAAAACTTCGATGAAGTTGAAGAGTCCGTTGCGTCGGATTACGAGGACGCAAAACCCGATTCGGCATTGCCGTGGGACACAGTGCGCCCTGCAGTAAGCTCGGTCTGGGATAGAATGGCTGGGATTATCAGTCCGCGGGATCCGAGCCGCGGCATCCGTGGCTCGATCTGAAGGAAGCAAAAGCAGAACGAAGAACGGAACAAATAGGGCTCATCAGTGAGCCTTAACGCTCCCAGGAGCAAGGCGGCGACGCAGCTGTAGAAAAAAGGTCGCTCCACTGCGAAAAAAAGCATCGTCGCAGCGGCATAGACGCACAGCTCCACGCCGATAAGTGCGAGAGCCGATTTGGTGTCGATCCCGTACGCCCGGCAGAATTCGGCGAAACCATGAATCGCGAATTTTTGTACCAGATAGGCGCTATAAGCGATGCTGGCGATGAACGCAGCTCCGGGAATCGCAATTCGATATAATGGCAAACGCGGACTGACCGCGCAGATCAGCAACGCGGCCATGGCGATTGTGAGGAGGGGAAACTGCCAGACACATGCGTTAAAGTTGATGTATTCGCCTTCGCCAAGCCAGAGTGCATAGATGATTAGCCCGAGAGCGGGCAACCACAACCAAGTCGCCGAATTCGTCAGCCAATTCCATAATCGGGGCCGGAATTTTTCGATCGCCGCGATCGCAACTCCAAACACAAGTGGATCAAGTCGCGTCCAGGTTGGGTAATAAATCCATGCCTGGAATCCGCGAAATGAAACGCCGTTATCTGTGGCATTCTGCAACGCCAGAAAAACCCGGAGCAGGATGCCGCCGAGGGCGATCAGACAACAAACAATGACGACAGCGCGGGGATGCCAGAACAGGACGAGCAAGATAAACGGAAGCGCGAGATAAAACTGGTCTTCAACTGCCAGGGACCAGGAGTGAGAGAACGCCGTGCCGCCGTGCAGGGCAATATTTTGAACAGACGCTAAAAATTTCCAGAGCGGCTGCGCCATGTCCGGATACTCGCGCCACGATGGAAGCAGGAAATAAAACGTGAGAACCACCAGGTACGCGGGCATGATCCGCAGAGCACGACGCGTATAAAATCGCCCCAGACTCAGACGCCTGCTGCGCGCGAGCTCTCTCAGGAGTTGACCGCCGATCAGATAACCGCTGAGAACAAAGAAAAGGTCGACTCCTATCCAACCCCAACGGTGGACGTGATTAGGCAATGGAAACCCCATGATGCCGGCGTGATAAACAACGACCACTAGAATGGCCAGCGCACGCAGAAGATCGAGACCCGGCTGGCGGTCGCGGTGGCGGAAACGCGGGTCGAGCTGAATGTCGGAAGACGCTGCCGATTCACTCTTCATACGATGAGGAACCGGAACCCTGTGAGATCGAACAGGCATTGAACGTAATTCGTTACATCTTGTGAAAATCTTTCAGGAGATTTTGATTTACCATTTAAGAGTGTCGTGTCGCCGCCGGCAGAACTGTTGCAACAGGAACTCCGGACTATCGCCTGCGCCAGTGGCGAAGTACGCGATGTCGTGGAGTAGCTGTCGCATGGTCGGCGGTGCTCGCGATTAGTTGACGTCGCCGTAAATGGCCGAGCGCCGTGTGGACTGCGCTCTTCGATAAACCGGTTGACTCGGCGATCGTGCGAAGACTCGACGGTATCGGTTGCCAGCGACGTCGCGCTGATTGGCTGTAGAGATGCAGATAGACCAAATACGCGGCAGGCTTTTGGTCGTGCCCGATGAGATCGCGCATCAGCACATCGAGAACGTAATCGTCAATGGGGATAGTCTGTTTGAAACGGGGCACACGGGAAGAATAAAGGAAGAACCAAACAGGAGTGAAGTGAATTCGAACGGCCCTATACCGATAAACGGACAGTAGTTTTTTACCACAACTACTGTTCGCATGTGGACGCGAACATCTGGACCGGATTACGTTCGGCGCATCATGATCAGGCAAATCAAATTTATTAGCATTCCCGTAGCCGACCAAAACCGCGCGCTGGATTTTTACACAGATAAACTCGGGTTCACCATCATCACCGATCAGCCATTCGACCAGAAGCAGCGCTGGATCGAGTTGCGCATTCCGAAGGCTGAAACGCGGGTGGTGTTGTTCACACCGGAAGGAGATGAAAAACGGATCGGCTCGTTCATGAACATCTCGTACGCGTGTGACGACATTGAAAAGACCTATGCCGAACTGAGGAAGCGCGGCGTGGAGTTTGAAGGTCCGCCGCAAAAACAGCCATGGGGCACCTACGCGATGTTCAAGGACAGTGAAGGCAACCGATTCGTTCTTTCGTCGGACTAAAAGAGCAGGCCACGACTTCGTTAGGGCGGACATTCCTTTGCACGCCGGGAGTGTTGCAGCCTTATGACGGGCATTGCAGCGGAGAACGTCCGCCGCTAAAAATGCAGCCGTGCAGGCGACCAGGTTCGAGTTCGAAAAACGGTTCTGGATCATATGCGCGATTTACCTCGCAGGATTTTGCCTCTCCTTTTTTGATCACACATCATTCATCGCCGCGCTGCGGCATTTGATTGCGCCTTCGATCATCCCGAAAAGCGCAGGAGCCGAAAACTTTGCCAGAACCGTAATCTTATTCGGGTCTCTTTTGGTTTTTCTCTCGGCAGCATTACGCACCTGGGGCGCGGCCTTTTTGCGGACGGAAGTCGTGCACGATACGACGCAACACGCGGAAGCGCTGGTGGCTGACGGACCTTTTCGTTACACGCGCAATCCGCTTTACCTGGCGAACCTCCCGATGGCGGCTGGAATCGGGGTCCTGGCCAGCCGTTTCGGCTTTATCCTTCTTGTGCTGGCGAACTGGATTTTTGTTTATCGGCTAATTTTTCGCGAAGAAACCTCTTTGTTGAAAAACCAGGGCGCATCCTATCAGGCGTACTGCCGGGCGGTACCGCGTTTCTGGCCGGCACTGCAGCCACGCGTTCCCTCGGCGCACCTTCGCCCCGACTGGGGCCAGGCGTTCGCTGGAGAGAGCTTTGTCTGGATATTCGGGCTGGCCGTACTACTGGTCGCGATCACGTTGCGGCCATTGGCGGCATTCATCGCATTTCCACTCGGTTTCCTGGCGCATTTTCTAATCACGTCGCGGATTCAAAAGCAGCGAAGCGCGTAGCGAGAGCAACGCGAGCGATTCGCAGCCGACGTCCCGGTTGGGAGACTCAAATTAGTTGACTTGCAGTTGCGCTATTTCTTGCCGGCGCGGGTGTAATTGATTTCCATGGTTTTCTTTTCCTGGCCGCCATGGTTCTCGTACCACTCAAGCGTCATGTGATTTTTGTCGGTGACCTTTATTACTTCGCGCACTGGAGTTTTCATCCCCGGCATCATTTCCATTTCGCTGGTGTAAGTGAATGTTTTGGTCGCGGGATCGTAGGTACCCTCAGAGGACTGAATGCCAGTGCCCATGTTGTCGATCCATGAGGCGACGAACTTCTTCTTCACGTTGTCATAGCCTTCGATGCCCATGCCCTTGAACTGCAGATCTTTCATTTTGTCGTCTTCGCCCGGCATCTGCATTTTTCCGGTCACATCCATCATGACATAGCGGCCACCCATGATGCTTTTACGTGTGGCGGTGCCTTTTGATTCCTGCGGTTTGGCGTTCGGATCCGGGTTCATCCACATTTTGATGGTGTAATTCCAATTGCCGTTCATCTCTGCGAGCAGCTTGTGATTTTCGTTGAGCTTCGACATCTCCATCATCTGCTTCATCATTTCCTGCGGATTCGGTGGAGCGCCCGCAGCACTCATGGCCGCGGCTGGTGAAGTTGCGACTGCTGGTGATGTAGCGGGGCTTTGTGCAAACGAGGAAATCGCGAAGGATGTCGCGAACAAAATTGTGGCTAAAAACGTAAATGCTTTCATAAAAAGATTCTGTCGATCTTCGGATTGGTTGTCCACCGATTAAGAAGATTGAAGTCGGGAAAGCGGAAGGGAGTATGTCAGTAGGAATTGTCTCTGGATGAAGTTTTCCGATCGTCAGGAAGATCGTGGCGCGCAGATTCGCGCGACTGCTCGCACAGGGTAAGATTCGAGGATGAAATTAGAAAGCCCGACAATCGAAATTTGTCCGGGGATCACACGCCGGACGGTTGCGCACGGCGAGAAGATGTATCAGATGCTCGCCACGCTCGCGGCCGGAAGCCGTATGCCGGCGCACTCGCATCCGCAGGAGCAAATCGTTCACATTCTCGAAGGTAAAATGCGGCTGATTGTGGAAGGCGTGCCGCATGAGCTTTCAACGGGCGATTCGTTCTATCTCGCAAGCAATGTTCCGCATGGCGTAGAGACGCTCTCGGCCACGCGGGTACTCGATACGTTTAGTCCACCGCGGAACGATTATTTGGCAATCGACGAAAAAGCTCGCAACGGGGAGTTGTAGTTGCTGCACACCTCTTCTGCTGGCTAGCGGCTTCGGCTCAACACCGCTTTGCATTCAAAGGGGATCTGTCGCTTAACTCTTCGGTTCGTCTGCGATCCTGAGCACAACTTTTCCCCGCGTATGATGGGTCGCCGCTTGTTGCTGCGCCTTTACCGCATCAGTCAGCGGCAGAACCCGGGTGACAATTGGCTTGATTTTCCCTGAATCGATTAGCTGCGCGATCTCTTTAAGATCTTCGGCGTCCGCATGAGAGGAAATACCCGCGCCGCGGATTTCGTGTTTCTTAAGCTCGGCCTGATCAGGCCGTAGCGACCAGCGACATCACGATGCCGCCCTTCTTCACCACACCATAGGAACGCGCGAGTGTTTCTTTGCCCACGGGATCGAGCACGGCATCCACGTTTTTGGCGACATCTTCAAATTTCGTTTTGGTGTAATCCACTGCTACGTCGGCTCCGAGCTGCTTGAGAAGGTCCTGATTTGCAGTAGACGCGGTCGCAATGACATGTGCACCGCGTGCCTTCGCGATCTGCACCGCAAAACTGCCAACGCCACCGGATCCGCCGTGGATCAGAATTGTTTGCCCCGGCTGAAGTTTTGCGACGTCTACTAAAGACTGCCACGCGGTCAATGCACCCATCGGCACAGCCGCGGCTTCCACAAAGTTGAGAGATTTTGGTTTGGCAGCCACTTCCCATTCTTTCACGTTTACGTAATCCGCCCAGCCTCCGCCGAAGGTCGGATAACCGTAAACCGCGTCGCCTACCTTTAGCTGGGTGACATTCGCCCCCTTTTTCTCGACCACGCCCGCAATGTCGTAGCCTGCAATCAAAGGCAGGTGAGTCCCGAATTCCCTGGCATACTTTCCGCTGAGCGTGAGCGGATCGGCTGGATTCACGCTACTGGCGATTACGCGTATGAGCGCTTCGTCGTCCTGAGGCTCTGGTCGCGGTATTTGCTCCAGTTTCAACACTTCCGGCGGGCCATACTCCCGAGCGACCACGGCGCGCATCATTGGTTTTTCGTCCGCGAAGATTGTGGACCCGAACACGCCGGCAAAAGCTATGAACAGAAAATAGCAAAGAATGGACCGGGCTATCGACACAGGACCACGTTCGCTTGCAATCGCCCATGACGCGAACGTTTACTATGCGGATGACTGTTCCTTGGGAACGATCACTTTCAGCGCACCCGGACGGACGCGATAGCGCAACGGCGGCCGCATGTAAGTCACTTCACCATCAGTGGACACCCGCAGCCGATTGTCTCGTGAATCGATGACAGCTTCGTCAACGCCAAACGCATCGAAATCCCCGGCTTTCTCGAATCCCTCGAACAAAGCCCGAAATCCCAATCGAAACAGCCCCAGCCGTCCCGTTTGACGCGTCGTGTAAAGACCGAGCTTGCCATCGTCCAGGCGACGCCGAGCGCCCACCTCAAATCCTGTCATTTCATATTTGTTGTTGCCGACAAAGAGAAACGGCGTCTTCCGGTGAAGCTCACGCCCGTCAATGTGGATATGCAGACTCAAGAAAGGAAACCGCCGAAAGGCGAGGATGCTTGCGGACACGAAAGCGGACCATTTACTACGATTGAGCTGTTGTTGCAGGTTCTCTTCGGGAGCAGCGATCGGCGGACAAATTCCGAGGCACGAGTTGTTAATGAACACGCGGCCGTTCACCTCTGCCGCGTCAACTGGTTTAGTCTGACCTTTCGCAAGTGTGCGCACGGCCGCCCCGAGCTCCAATGGAACACCAATATCCTTCGCGAAATGATTCAATGTGCCGAGCGGTACCACGCCGAGACGTTTGTTTGTTCCAGCTACATGAGCCGCGACTGTGCTGACCGTCCCGTCGCCACCGGCAGCAACAACTGTGTCAGCGGGTTGCTGGAGAGCTTTCTGTAGAGCGCCAACTAATCTTTCACTGCGATGGACCTCTACGATGTCGGCGTGTATTCCTGCTTCACCCAGAGCGTCGCCGAGTGTCGTTCGTGTCTGATCGTAAGCATTCGACGCGGAACCAGCCTCAGCGTTTAGAATGACGATCATCCAATTGAAATCGAATCTGCCCGTTCGGTTGATCGGCGATCAGCGCAACACTGGACGTGAGAATGATTAAGTCGCGATCTACTTCCTCTCGTCGATAAAGATTTGCCAGCGCCTTACGCTCTCCAGTTTAAGAATGCCCCGCTCAAACCAGGGGTCGTTTTTCAATTTCTCACGCACTTCATCTTCATCGCGGGCATTGACGATCAACATCGCCCCGCCTTCGTCGAGTAATGGTCCCCCCATGAGGATAAAGCCCTCGTCTACGAGTTGGTCGATGAATGCTGCGTGCTCGTTCCAGAGCGGTTGTTCCCGCGTGCCCTTCGATGGAACGCGATTGGGACCGGCGGAAGAAATTGTCACGAATGTGTTTTTCATCGCAGGCAAACTGAACTCTGAATCTTGAGGGCTCCAAATAGGTTTTGCGTTTCAATTGAACCCTGCTGCCACGGGGTGCACATTGTTACAATGTCAGCCAAAACGTCTGTCGCAGTCCGGAATTCCAGCGGGAGAAGACTGATCATTGGTATCGCAGTGCTGGTGAGTGTTTGTGTGGCGTCACTGATTATCGCAGGCGCAACGAGCTTGATCTTGCTGGCAGACCGAATCCACCCGGTAGCGGGCACCATCGTCTTCTGGGGCGTTTGCCTGGCCGCCGGATTTTTCGCGCTCTACTGTGCGATTGCGTACGCCAGACTTCCCGCTGCCCTCGTACCGCCAGAGGAAGACATGGGACCGGAGTATGATGCTTATTTGCATGCTTTACGGACCCGACTCGCTGCAAATCCGCGCACCCGGGACAGGCCTTTGGCCACGAGAGAACAGATCGAAAATGCGGTGGGACATCTGTCGACCGAAGCAGACTCTGTTGTGCGCAGAACAGCGAGTACTGTTTTTCTCAGCACGGCATTGATGCAAAATGGCCGGCTCGACGGGCTCATCGTTCTGTTTACACAAATTCAAATGGTCAATCGCATTGCCAGAATTTATGTCCAACGGCCTTCTCCTCGCGAACTAGTGCGGTTGTACGCGAATGTCGCCGGAACAGCCTTCATCGCCAGCGGACTCGAATCGCTTGATCTTGGAGAAATGGTCGCGCCGCTTGCGGTGTCTGTCGTGCCAGCGCTCAAAGGCGGAATTCCGGGATTAAGCGGCATATCGGCTCTGCTGGTAAGATGTGTTTCAACCGGCGCTGCGAATGCGTTTCTCACTCTGCGTGTCGGTGAAGTGGCTCGAGGTTATTGCGAACTGACTTCGCGCCGTTCGCGCGAAGCCATCCGGAGATCCGCGACAGCTGCGGCTGTCCAGCATCTCGGGCGAATCGTACGCGAAAACGGTGCACTCGTCGTCAGGAAGATTTGGGCAAGCACCGGACGCGCACTGATCGATGGAGGCGTCTCGAAAGCAGAAGACATCGCCGGTGCAACGCGAGATCTTTTCGGGAAGATTTCGCCCTGGCGCTTAAAGGAAGAAGAGTCGGTTACGCACCCGTAAACGAACACAAGTGTAAAATCACGGCGGAACAGCCGCGCATTCCTGACACTTCTTTAAATCAAGTTTGCCTGAAGCAAGAACCGGGATTGCGTCGATCCGTTGCACGTTCTTCGGAATCCACAAATTCGGAACACCAGCTTCCTGCAATTTTTTTCGCAAATCCGCAAGGTCGAGATCCACAGCGCTAAGCAGCACCAGCGCTTCACCCTTGGCCTCGTCCTGCACGCCTACGATCGCAATCGGACGTTCATCTTTCCCGGATAATCCCAGTTGCTCGATGATTTTCTGTTCGATCGCTTCATGCGGCACCATTTCGCCGCCAATTTTTGAAAATCGAGAGAGCCGGCCTTCGATGTAAAGAAAGCCATCTTCGTCGAACCGGCCAATGTCGCCTGTCTTCAACCAACCGTCGCGCAACACTTCTGCAGTTCGTTGCGGATCGTCCAGATAACCTTCAAAAATGTTTACTCCGCGCAGCCAGAGCATTCCTGCCTCGAAAAGCGAAAGTTTTCGATCGGTTTCCGGTTCGCGGATTTCCGCGGCGATACCCGGCGCCAGTCTGCCAACTGATCCCGCACGGCTGGAAGGCTGAACGTGCTCGCCGGGATGCTTTGGCTCGGGCTCGGGCAAGTTGACGCTGACCACCGGCGCAGTCTCGGTAAGCCCATACCCTTCGAAGACTTTTTGCTTGAAGCGTTCCTCAAAATGGCTGGCAAGCTCGATCGGCAATTTTTCGGCGCCGGTAATGATGAGCCGCAGGCTTTTGAGCTGTTCCGGTTCGGCTTTGCGAAGATACAGGCGCAGAAAGGTTGGTGTGGCCAGAAGAAACGTCAGATTATATCGCTCGATCAGCGCCGCGCATTTCGCCGGCTCCAGTGGATTCGGATACGTAACGATGCGCACACCTTCGATGAGCGGATACCAAAGAGTGACAGTCGATCCAAACGTGTGAAAAAACGGCAGCGACGCGAGGATTGCGTCGGTCTTCGTCGCGTCCAGAAGTTCTCTGAATTGAGACACATTTCCGACTACGTTGCGATGGCTCATCACCGCTCCTTTGGGTTCGCCGGTTGTTCCGCTGGTGAAAAGCAAAACCGCCTCCGCGTGTCCGCCTTTCTTCGGGACTTTCAGAAGCCGCAACAGCAAACGAGCGGGGAACAATATCGACGCGATCCACCACCACACGATCTGGCGTTTCATTTGCGGGAGGAATTCATCGAGCTTCAAAACACAGTCCGGCCACGGAAAATCTTTTACGCGCTGAATGAACGGCGTCGCCGAGATCACCACGCGCAAATTCGCGCGCCTGCAACACGATTCGTTCGCGGCACGGCCGATTGTAAAATTGAGGTCCACGGGAGTTTTGTTTGCCAGCATCACGGCCAGATTGGCCAGCATCGATCCCTTGCTCGCAGGCAAAACGATCGCGATTCTTTTGTCGGGGAATTCCTTGCGAAGATGACGGCTTAAAGCCGCCGCTGCACCGAGCAGTTTACTCCGGCTCAGACTGGTGTGATCCATTCCATCAATCACTGCGGTGGCGAAGGGGCTCCGCTTCAGGCCGCGCACACATTCTTCGGCAACATGTCGATCCAATGACGGCCGGCGACTGAAACAGAATTCGCCCAGCTTAAGCAACTCTTCGCGCACGGTCGCGACGTCGGCGGCCTTTGGCTCCAGCGGTTTACCAAAAGCGACACTGACCGGATACGGGATTCGCTTTGGAAATTTTCTAAAAAACTTTCCGCCCTGAAAAGAAAAGATCGATCCCCAGAGTTGATCGAGCCAAACCGGAACAACCTGTGCCTTGCTGTGGCGCGCAATCACTTCAAAACCGCGCTGCAAACGTAATAGCGTGCCTCTTCGCTCCAATTCGCCTTCCGGGAACACGCACACGATTTCACCATTAGAAACTTGCTCGGCAGCGGCGCGAACTGCCGCATGCGAATGGCGGCTGCTGATCGGGATACAGCCGAGCGCGCGAAGAATCGGATGCAAGATTGGCTTGGAATAATATTGCTCGTCGATCACGTAACGGATCGGGCGGGGACAGGCTAGCTGCAGGACCAGGGCGTCTACCCAGCTGATGTGGTTCGGCACCAGTAGAAATCCGCCCTGAGGCAAGTTTTCCATGCCGAACCGGGTGACCCGATAAAAAGTGCGCACCAGAGGCCGGCCAAAGAAATAGAGCGCGCGCTCGGCATTGGATCTGGACGGCATCGTTTATGATTTACAATCGGCGCATGGCAAACTGCAATCTGCAATTGTCGATGCAATCTTCGGGACGAAAACCGATAAGCGGCGCGCGCAATGCGCTCTTCCTCCTGCTTGCCATCAATCTTTTCAATTACATCGACCGGCAAGTTCTCGCCGCGCTCGAACCTGATATTCGGGCAAGTTTTTTCGCGCCCGGCGACGTAAACGCGATGTGGAAGACGGGGCTGCTCGGTGACGCATTTTTTGTAACATACATGGTCAGCGCACCGATTCTCGGTTTGCTCGCCGATCGATTTTCGCGCTGGATTATCGTTGGCTCGGCAGTGATTTTGTGGAGCCTGGCCAGCGGCGGCTCAGGTCTCGCTGCGACGTTCGCGGTCCTGTTTGCCACGCGCATTTGTGTTGGAATCGGCGAAGGCGGTTACGGGCCCGCGGCTCCGACCATCCTGGCCGACCTCTTCCCGGTCGAGACGCGAGGTCGCATGATGGCAGTCTTTTACGCCGCAATTCCGGTTGGCAGCGCACTCGGCTACGTAATTGGTGGACTGGTGGGTTCGAATCTCGGCTGGCGCTGGGCTTTTTATCTTGTTACCCCGCCCGGCCTGCTGCTGGGGCTGCTGTGCTTTTTTCAACGCGATCCACGCGCCGGCACACATCAGGCTCTGGAGAAATCGCCACGCCGAAGCCTGCGAGATTACGCGAGACTGTTCCGCACGCGCTCGTATCTGATCAACTGCGTTGCACAAACATTGATGACTTTTGTAACCGGCGGTTTGGGTTTTTGGGCCTCGGCTTATTTGCGTTATCGAAATCAAAGTCCCGACGTGGGCATGACGATCTTCGGCCTGATCACGGTAGTGGCGGGTTTGACCTCGACCCTTCTCGGAGGCGTCGTCGCCGACAGATTGCGCTTGCGTCTTCCCGGTTCCTACTTCTGGGTCTCAGGAATCGGGATGCTGATTGCTTGTCCATTTTTTGTTGCGACCCTTTACATTCCGTTTCCAGCGGCTTGGATCACAATGTTTGTCGCCATCTTTTTCCTCTTTGTGAATACCGGTCCTTCCAATACCGCTCTGGCCAATGTGTCCCTGCCCGCCGTGCGCGCGACGGCGTTCGCGATGAATATTTTGATTATCCACGCGCTGGGCGACGTGCAGGCATTTTGGTTGTTGGGTTACATCGGCGGCCATGCAAACATGCATGTCGCGTTTTTGTTTGTATCCGGGATAATCCTGGCTTCCGGAGTGGTTTGGTTGTTTGGTGTGAAATATCTTCCCGCGGACACGGCTGCAGCGGAAGCGGCCGCCAGTCACTTGAGCATCCTTTCAGTTTTGGAAGGATTTATTATGTTAACCTTTCGACGCTTATCGTTTCTCTCGCTGCTCTGGCTGACCAGTAATGTTTGGGCAGATGGCGTTCCGGATGACTGCACGCAGCTCATTCTGGGAATCGCGCCTACATGGAATTCTATGCGAGGCGAGCTGTGTTTGTTTGAGCGTCCGCGCGGCGGTGACTGGAAGGTTGTAGGCGGGGCCCTTTCCAGTATTGTTTGGCAAAAGTGGTCTGGCGTGGGGAATCGGACTGGCGGGGCAAAACGAGCCGGGACTTCGCAAGAAAGAACGGGACGGCCGCGCGCCTGCGGGAATTTTCGAAATCGGCAAAGTTTTTGGATACGAAGCGCACCTCCCGCCCGGCGGAGATTATCCGTATCATCAAGTCACTGATGCAGACATCTGGAGTGACGATCCGCGTTCGCCGAATTACAACCGGCACATCGTAATCGATCCGAAGAAGCCGCCGGACAATTACAGTCACGAGAAAATGCGCTCTGGCGATTTTGCCTACCACTGGCTGATCGAGATTCGGCACAATTCCGATCCCCCTGTGCCCGGGGCGGGAAGCGCCATCTTTTTCCACATTCGGCGGGGCGTGAACAGACCGACCACCGGCTGCACCACAATGGCGCAGGATAATCTGGTGAAAGTCATCACCTGGTTGCGAGCGAAGGATCATCCTTGCTACGCATTATTGCCCGGCGAGGAGTATGAAAAAAAATGGCGCGACTGGAATTTGCCGCTCTCCCGACAGGTTCCGGCAGATTGCTTCATTGACTCGTTGAATCTCGCGATAGCTTGGTTAGCTTGTCGTTAGCTAATTATGCCAAGACGAAAACGTCCCAATCCTCAATCGGAAGAAAACATCCGGCGCATCGACACGAAAGCGCGCGCGAAGAAGCAGACTCATGGGTTTCAAGTGCACTTCCTCCGCGGCGATCGCGTGGTGACCAAGATGTTCAGCGACAATGTCCACGGCGGAAAACAGGCTGCACGACGCGCCGCACGAAAATTCAAGAAATCGATGTTGCGTCGTTTGCCGCGCAGAAAGTTTCTAGGCGAATAAGCTATTCGCGACCGGAAGACGTTTGCCGTCTCCGATAGATTTTCCAGCATTCCAAAAATCCCGGCGCGAAATCCTCAGGTCGCGCCGAAGTCCAGCCATCGATCACCGCAGGTGGCAGAAATACGCCTGTTTTGATTTCACACCTGTCCGGAACAAGATCTCCGGAAGCCACTCCGCGGTACAGCCAGATGAACTCATTACCGGTGCGCGCTGATGCCGTAAGCTTTGAAATTCTTTCCAGCGGAACAGTAATGCCCAATTCCTCTTTTAGTTCACGCTGCGCTGTTTCATCATAATTTTCTTCGGCGTTAACATGACCGGCAGCGCTCGAGTCCCATTTCAACGGATGTCGATCCTTCGAACGTGAACGCTGCTGCAAATACACTTCAGCGGCCGGGTTGAAAATGAAGATATGAACGGCGCGATGGAGCAAGTTATTCCCATGCACTTCAGAGCGGCTTGCGTAGCGCCTAATCCGATCATTTTCATCGACCACCGGGAACCGCTCATCACTCACCGAACACATATCCGGTCAGCGGAGGCGGTGCAATGGCATTCGCGAGAGCAATCCATTGCAATAACGATAGCTCCTCCGCACGTGCGTTAGCATCGATGCTCAGGCGACGCGCGAGCGAATCCCAGTCGTGAGCATATTCCCGGAGTAATTTTCTCAGCTGTTTCCTTCGCTGAGAAAATCCGGCGCGAATCAATTTTAAAAGCAGCTCATTGTCGTGGTCCGGCAACTCGAGCGAATCGCGCGGCACAAGTCGCACTACCGCGGAATCAACTTCAGGCTGCGGGAGAAAAACGGTTGCCGGAACGCTCCGCAGGTATTTCACGCGATGATACAATTGCATGCGCAATGTCAGGGCCCCGTAGTCATGCGTACCAGGCGACGCAGAAAGTCGCATCGCCATCTCCTTCTGTAACATCAACAGCGAGAGATAGATCGGACTTGGATATTCGAGAAATCTTAAAAGTAACGCACTCGAAATGTTATACGGAAGATTGCCGATCAGCTTGACGTTGCGTTGGGCGAACAGATTACGCGGATCAAACTTCAGCGCGTCAATGTTGAGGATCTCAAGTCGCTCATCAGCAAAACGCTCACGCAAGGATTTGGCAAGACGCGTGTCCTTTTCGATCGCGAGAACGTGCGCGCCCTTTTCAAGAATAAATCTCGTCAATGCGCCAAGGCCGGGCCCGATCTCGACCACATAATCCTCTGAAGTGATTTGCGCCTGATCCACAATCCAGCGGGCCAGGTTTTGGTCGTGGAGGAAATTCTGGCCGAGAGATTTGACCGGCGACACGCCAGCTTCATTGAGTCTCAGGCGAGTCTCCGAAAGCTTCATGGGACGCTCGGAATCCATTGGCGCGAGGATGAGAAATTGGAATATCTGTTCACAAAATTGTGTGAACAAAATACGCCGAAGGGACAAACTTGTTCACAAGTTATTCACGTAGGTATCCGAGGGAACGAAACGCTGCCCTGCGAGGCACGCGATCGCGGTTGTGGTATTGCCTTTACTTACGCGCCGGCAACGCGCGACGCGATCGCTTTTTCCGGCTCCTCAAATACGTCTGGCGCGCCTCTTTTAAAGAAGCGCCTTCGAGAAAGTACGCGGTCGCAGCTCGTCCAATCGCATAGGTCCCCGCCCCCGCGACCATCCCGCAAACCACGTTACCCCAACCCGGAAAAAACTTCAGCATGGCGCGCGCGCCCTCGCGAAGGAGCATTCCCGCGCCGAGATTGGCTCCGAGCGCAGCGATAAACTCTGTTGCCGCACGCAGACTTCGCTCGCGACCGCTGATGTACATGATTCCCGAAACCATCAAGACTTGGAGCGAGGTCAGAATCGGCAAGTCCGCCAGAGGAATCGGTTGCGCACCGATCGCCGCACAGATGGCAGTTGTCGATTTTATCAGCATTTGTGCAACGTGAAGCTGCGCATGCCGATCGCGCGAGATACGGATCATCTCGATCTTCGCCTCGTTCGGTAGCTCCTCCGCGAGGAGCGACATCAACCGGCGCGTGTCTGTCGATCCTTTTTCAGTGATTCTGACTACAGCGACCAAACGATCACCGATAGCCGGTTGCGCATCGAGCGCTTCTTCCAGTTGCGCCGGACGACTTTCAGATCCGAGCGAAAGACCAATGATTTTCGTCTCGTTCGAGGGAATGAAAATCGGCTTCTGTAAATCCAATTCGCCGTCATCGAAAAATAAAATCATGTCGGCAGGCTCGCGCTTGAGTTCTTCTCCGATTTGCGATTCGACTGAATTGTCGGCGTCTCGCGCGTCCAGGGCTGAAATCGTTCCGCGACCCGAAATCGTCCACTCGGTCCAACGATGCACCGGCGTCAATGTCATCCCGCGACTGCGGGACTCATCTCCCTCCGGTGTAAAAAGCAGGTCGGTGATTTTTTGCAACGGTGCCTTGCTCGACCCGATGAAAAGCAATCGCGGCCGCCTCTGCTGAAGGAACAATTGCTTTAGCGGCGTCAGTTCGCGCAGCACAGGCCGGCGAATTCTTTCGGGAAGTCTGCCTGCCAAACTTTCCAGTCGCTCGGCAATTTGAACGAAAGTGGACTGATTCATCTTTGAAATGACGAATGACAAATGACAAATGACGAAGGAAATTTGAATCGTAAATGACGAACCCACATCCCAGCGGCACAACGATTCTTCGGCATTCGTGCTTCGTCATTCATTCGTCATTTGTCATTCGGACTTCGTCATTAATAGTGCTTGATCCTGCGAAAAAGCACGCGCGCAAAATTCAAGGTTTCCAACTCCAAAAAGCTCCGATAGAAATCCCGCATGAGTTTGAACACGGAAATACTTTCGAAAGCGGCGGACCAGGCACGCGGCTTGTGCATGGACGCCGTGCAGGCTTCGCAGTCAGGCCATCTCGGACTTCCTCTTGGCTGCGCGGAAATCGGCGCGGTGCTTTTCGGGCATGCATTGAGATACAATCCGGACCAACCGCGCTGGATGAATCGCGATATCTTCGTTCTCTCCGGCGGACACGGCAGCATGTTCCTTTACGCCTGGCTGCACATGAGCGGCTACGATTTGCCGATGTCGGAAATCGAACGGTTTCGGCAGTTGCATTCGAAAACGCCGGGACATCCCGAGTTTGGCCACACGCCCGGAGTGGAATGCACCACCGGGCCGCTCGGTCAGGGCGTTGGTAACGCGGTTGGCATCTCGGTGGCAACGAATATGGCCGCGGCGCGGTTCAACACCGCTGAGCACAAAATTTTCGATCAGCACGTGGTCTGTTTGTGCAGTGACGGCGACATGCAGGAAGGAGTCGCTTCAGAGGCGTGCGCACTCGCCGCCCATTGGGGCCTGGATAATTTGATTTTCATTTACGATTCCAATGCCGTGACGCTCGACGCTCCAGCGAAAGACACGCAGAGCGAAGACACGCGAAAACGGATGGAGGCTTACGGGTTCGATGTACAAGAGATCGAGGGCCAGGATATGCGACAGTTTCTCGATGCTTTTAACGTCGCGAAACGGCGCGATAACGGGAAACCGCAGTTCATTATCGCACACACACTGATCGGCAAAGGCATTCCGGAAGTTGAAGGCACGTATAAGGCCCATGGCGAAGCGGGCGCCAAGTTTGTCGATGCGGCTCGCAAAGCGCTCGGCTTGCCAGCCGAACATTATTTCGTGTCGCAGGACGTGTATGACTATTTCGCCGAACACAAAAAAACGCTCCTTGCCGAATATGATCGCTGGGAAAAAACCTATGACGCCTGGCGCGCGAAAAATTCTGAGAAAGCGAAGCTGCTCGATACCGGTTTCGCCCGAAAAGTCCCAGCTGATCTCTTGTCGAAGATCCCGGACTTTCCCAAAGACGCGAAACTGGCTACGCGCAAAGCCGGCGGCGAAGCCTTGCAACCGATTGCTCAAGCGCTGCCGTTGCTGACGAGCGGCAGCGCCGATCTTTACGGATCGACAATGAATTACATTAAGGACGGTGGTGATTTCGATCGCAACGATTTCGGCGGCCGCAACATTCGTTTCGGAATTCGGGAGCACGGCATGTGCGCGATCCTTAACGGCATTTCTTACCATGGACTATTTCGTGCGTCGGGCGCGACGTTTACGGTGTTTACCGATTATTGCCGTGGTGCGATTCGGCTTAGCGCGCTTTCGAAGCTGCCGAATGTTTACATTTTCACACATGACTCGATCGGCGTAGGCGAAGACGGCCCGACCCATCAACCTGTGGAGACGGTCAGTTCGGTTCGTTTGATGCCCGATATCGACGTGATTCGCCCTGCGGATCCGGAGGAAACCGCTGGCGCATTTGTAGCAGCGATGCAACGAACGGACGGCCCGACTTTTCTCGCTCTCACGCGGCAGACTGTTCCGATGTTGAACGACATCGCAGTGAATCTGCGGCGCGAAGGAGTCCTTCGTGGCGGCTATATCGCAAAGAAAGAAACTGGCGTTCTCGATCTGATCCTCCTCTCGTGCGGAAGCGAATTGCAGCATGCCCTGACTGCGGCAAAGGAATTGGGCGACGGCGTGCGTGTCGTTTCCATGCCCTGTTTCGAAAGATTCAATCGGCAGTCTGAAAAATATCGCGAAGAGATATTGCCTGACGAATGTCGCAAACGTATTGCGATCGAAGCCGGTGTTCCTGAAATTTGGTATGAATACGTCGGTCTCGACGGGAAAGTCATCGGACTGCACGAGTTCGGCATGAGCGCGCCGGGCCCCGAGGTAATGAAAGAGCGCGGCATCGACGCGCAGCATGTGGTCGAAGCGGCCAAAAGCCTTGGTTGAGAGCGTGCCTTTGCGGTATTCAGCCCCCGACGAAAAAGAATGCCATCGCCAGGATCACGTACGTAGCCAGCAGAAGTACGCCTTCGAACCAGGTCGTCTCGCCATCTGCGGCGATGGCATTGACTGCGAAACTGACTCCTGCGATCGCGATCAACTCCAGCGGATTCTCAAACACAAGGTTCATTGGCGTTCCGACGAAAAAGGAAACGATGACCAGCAGCGGAGCGACCAGTAAAGCGACCTGAATACTCGATCCCGCGGTGATCGTCATCACCAGATCCATCCGATCCCGCCTGGCGAAATAGACCGCTGACACGTATTCGGCGGCATTGCCCACGATCGCCAGAACCACCACGCCGAGAAAGAACTGCGAGACTCCAAGTTGGCTTGCACTCGAATCCAGCGCGCCTGAGATCAATTCCGACTGCCATGCGGTTAGCGCAGTCGCGGCCAGCAAAACACCAAGCGATCGCCACAACGGCCATGAACGCTCTATTTTTTCGTCGGTTCGTTCGAAGGCGAAAATCTCGCGGTGCGTGACGAGCGTGTAAATGAGATTGGCCACATAAACGAGAATTAGAACAGTAGCCACGCCGAGGCTCAGGTTCTCATCCAGGCGACTTGCGTCCGGCGAATTTAAAACGCCACGTTCGGTATAATCGAAAAGGGCGGGTACTAACAACCCGATCATCGCAAGGATGAGCAAGCTAGAGAGCAACCCGGCGCGTTCGCGTTGAAAACACTGCCGTTCACGTCGCCAGGTTCCGGCAAGAATGGCCAGACCGAGCCCGAGCAGGCTGTTGCCGATGATCGAACCCGTAATCTGACCTTTCACCACACTGGGGTGGCCGGCCGCCAGAACGAACAAGGCAAGAATAAACTCTGCGGTATTACCGAAAGTGACGTTTAACAATCCGCCGACAGCAGGCGTGGCACGTGCAGCCAAGTGCTCAGTCGCGCGCCGGATCCACTCTGCAAGTGGCACGATCGCCAGTATTGAAGTCGTAAAGACCCAGAGCGGGCCGGCGTGAAATAGGTATTCCAACGCCAGCGACACCGGAATGAGCAGCAGCAGCCAGACGAAAATCATGCACTTTTAATCGACCCTGTATTAATAAAACGAGAATAGCCGAAATGTTTGGCGCATGTAAACGTCAGCGAGTTTCTGCCGGCGTTCAGATTCAGACGCAATACATCAGAACGCTCCGTCGGGTTCGCTCACGTTCCGGGCCCTGGTCTCGAACCTGGTGTATTCCTTGAGGAATATGAGCGGAATCTCGCCGACGGGACCGTTGCGCTGCTTGGCGATGATCAGTTCGGCTTCGCCTGCCTTCTCCACCCTTGCTTCTTCGTCTTCCTCGTAAAGTTCAGGCCTAACGAGCAACCCGACAAGGTCTGCATCCTGCTCAATCGAGCCGGACTCGCGCAGGTCACTCAGGCGCGGTTTGCCGCCAGAGCGTTGTTCTGGCTGCCGGTTCAATTGCGCGACGACAATGACCGGAATTTTCAAGTCTTTGGCCAACGCTTTGAGTCCTGCGGAAATTTCCGAGATTTCGAGCTGCCGATTGTCCTGCGCGCGACGGGAAGTTGATCTGAGCAATTGTAGATAATCAACGATGATGAGTCGCACGTCCTGCTGCGCCTTAAGCCGGCGCGCTTTTGCCCGCAATTCAAGAATGCTAAGGCTGGCGCTATCATCGATGAACATTTTCGCTTCCGCCAGTTTCGATGCTGCGGCGGTGAGACTTGGAAAATCGCGCTCGCCCAGAAATCCATCGCGCACTCTTTGTAAATTCACACGCGCGCGCGAGCAAAGCAGTCGTTGAACGAGCTGCTGGCTGCTCATCTCCAGGCTGAACACGGCAACCGGAAGTTTTTCACTAATTGCCACGTGTTCCGCGATGTTCATGGCAAGTGCGGTTTTGCCCATGCTGGGACGCGCCGCGATCACGATCATTTCCGATTGATGCAGTCCGCTGGTCAATCGGTCGAATTCTACAAATCCTGTGGAAATCCCGGTGATACCGCCTTTGCGTTCGTAGAGTTTCTCGATCGTCTCGATGGCCTGCATCGCGTGATCTTTCATCGAGAGCATCTGACCTTTGAATCGGTCTTCGCCGACGTCGAAAATCCTCTGCTCCACTTCATCAAGCAGATTGTTCACTTCATCCTGCTCTTCGTACGCGCGTCGCACGCTCTCGGTGGCGGCGGAAATGATCTGGCGCAGAATGTATTTGTCGCGAACGATCTCCAGGTAGTATTGCACGTTGGCCGCAGTCGGAACGAACGTGAAAAGGTTGGTGACGAATGCCGCGCCACCGACGCTGTCGAGCAGGCTCCGATCGCGCAGCACCTGAGTGAACGTGATCAGGTCGATCGCCTGTCCAGCGTTCCAAAGATCGACAAGAACGTCGTAAATCGTTCGGTGCGCCGGTACATAAAAATATTCTTCGTTAATTTTTTCGACGCATTCCGCGATCGTTTCACGCGGGGATATGAGCATTGAGCCGAGAACGCCTTGCTCCGCTTCCACGCTGTGCGGCGGCGTTCGGTGAACATCCTGCGCAGAACCTGTGGGCGAAATGGGAATAACTTTTTCGCCACTTCGCGCTGCCGAACCTCGGCCAGCGCCATTTCCCGCTTTACGAGGCTTCTCTCCTGTCCATGCGGACGGTGGAGTCGCCATTTATTTCTCTTCTTGTTTTGGCTGTTCTTTTTTCCTGCGGAAAATTCGTTGCTTCCTCTTATCAGGTTCTTCCGGCGTAGCAGCAACGGTCTCGGCCTTTGTTTCCGTTGCGGATTTCACCTGGAATACAAGCTGCGCTGTCACGTCGTGATGCAGCTTGATGGCGACCTCATGTTCTCCGGTATCTTTGACCGGGCGCTCCAGAACAATTTTGTGACGATCAATCTCTACGCCGACTTCGTTTTTCAGCCGGTTCACGATGTCCTGCGCAGTGACCGATCCAAATGCCTTCCCGGTCTCCCCCGTCTCTAACGTGAAAATAAATCGCGCTTTACCGATCCGGCGCGCCAGTTCCTGCGCGTCGTTCAGCTCGCGTGCTTCGCGCTCAGCGCGCTTCTGCTTCAGCGCGTCAAGGCGGCGCAAAGCCGCTGGCGTAACTTCGTAAGCCATGCCGCGCGGCAAAAGGTAATTTCGCGCATATCCGCGGCGCACCTTGACCACGTCGGCCTCCGCGCCAAGCCCAGGAACGCTTTCAGTCAAGATGAGTTCAGTTAAAGGCATGTTGATATTTTTCTAAAACGCCCTCGAGAATTTGCAATCAGAATTGTCCGGGGGCGACGAGTATAAAACCACACAAGATGTGTGAATCTGTAATGGAAAAAAAGAAAAAAAAAAGAAGAGGCTGTCAACGTACGATTCAGGATTTAATGTTATTCGCGAAGAAGCGCTCACAAATTAGCTTTCATTAACACCGGCTTTTAAGCCGGTGCGACACGTCCGATACGAGCAAAGCCGTTTAAACGGCTTACTCCTGCATGCTTTCGAATGAAGCTGTTGAAACAGCTTTAACGCTGCTGTTGTTGTGCACCGGCCTGAAGGCCGGTGTTAATGGATACACTGCTGTTGTTGCGCACCGGCCTGAAGGCGGGTGTAATGATCAACAGGCGCTCGAATAGATCATCCGAGTTTCATTCGGCCGGCTTCGCGCATTAAAGTAGCGCGAGCGTCCCCGCCCGCCGCGGCGGGCCGGAGGCATACGCCACTTCAGACCATGCCGAGCTTCATCCGGCCGGCTTCGCTGATCATGTTCTGGTTCCAGGGCGGATCCCACACGAGCTGCACATCGGCTTCATCGATGCCGTCTATGCTGAGGATTTTGCTTTGCGCATCGTGCGCGATTGCCGGGCCCATTCCACAACCGGGCGCGGTCAAAGTCATTTTCACTTCCACACGCGTGCCGCCTCCGTCCTTTTTCATCAAGCGACAATCGTATACCAGACCAAGATCAACAATGTTCACTGGAATTTCCGGATCGTAACATTGTCGGAGCTGGTTCCAGACGTCTTCCTCCGACGCGTCACCATCGGTGCCAGCAGGTTTTTGCGTTTGTTGCGGCTGTGGCTTTTCCAAGCCGAGCGCGTCAAGGTCCTTCTCCGCCACGCGCGCAAGACCCTGGTAAGTTGCTACGGTATAGCTCCCGCCGAGGCTCTGCGTGATAACTCCCTGCGTCCCCGCTGGAATCGTGGTTTTCTGGCCACTGGGAATCTGGATCGCTTCGCAATCACGTTTCAATGTGAATTCAGTGTTCTCGTACATGCGTTTACCCTTTGTGAGTTACTATGCCACAGGACAGAAAATGACGAAATGGCTTTCGCACCGTTAAATCGTCAAATCGTTGAATCGTGAATCGTGAACCGATGTAACGTTGTAACGATTCAACGAATTACGAGTTCAATACACATCGCGCTTGTAGCGCTTCTCGCTCTTGAGCTTCTCGACGTATTCGTTGGCTTGCTCGACGGTTTTGCCGCCGTGCTCCTGGACAATTTTGCGCAGGGTCGCGTCTACGTCTTTGGCCATGCGCCGCGCGTCACCGCACACGAAGAACTGTGCGCCGTCGGCATCGATCCATTTCCAAATCTCGGCCGCGTTTTCCGCCATCTTGTGCTGGACGTAGACTTTCTGGGCTTGGTCACGTGACCAGGCGCAATCGAGTCGAGTCAGAATTCCCGCTTTCGTGAACGCGTCGAAATCCTCGCGGTAAGCGAAATCGCAACTCTCGTGCTGGGCCCCGAAGAAGAGCCAGTTTTTTCCTTTGGCGCCGGTCACCTGGCGTTCCTGCAAGTACGCCCGAAACGGCGCTACTCCGGTGCCGGGTCCCACCATAATAATCGGCGTGTCGGGATTTTCAGGCAGATGAAAATGTTTCGCGTTGCTGGCGAAAACAGGCACAGGCACGTGGTCTGCGCGCTCCGCGAGAAACGACGAGGCCACCCCCTGGCGCACCCGGCCATGGCTCTCGTAACGAACGACGTCTACGATCAGGTGCACTTGATCAGGAAACGCCTTGAGACTCGAAGCAACCGAATACAATCGCGGCTGAAGTTTCGAGAGCAGCCCTACAAATTCTTGCGGAGTGAAGCGCACGGATGGGTGTTCAACGAGAAAATCGATCACTTCAATTCCCCAGAGGTACGTCTGGAGATCTTGTTTTCGATCCGGCGCGAGCAAATAACCCAGTGTTGGCGCGGCATCGGCTCGTTGAGCGATCGCCTTCAAAAACTTCGGTGTCGGCTGGGTAATACTGTAATCGCGCAGTAATGCTTCCCGGAAAGTAGTGGGTTCTCCTTTCAACCGAGGCACTGACTCACTCCCGCTGGCGCCAAGCGCCCGAATGATTTCGTCCACCAGATTGGGATCATTCGTTGGATATACACCGACGGAATCGCCCACCTCGAAGCTCAGGCCCCAGCCGGTGAGATCGAGCTCGAGATGGCGCGTGTCCTTTTCCGACTCCGGACCGCTCAGCCTCCGGTTGATGAGCATTCTGGCTGGAAACGGGTTGGTCCGGGAATACGGCGGCGCGGCAATGGTAGCGGTAGCTTCAGTCATAGCAGAGCCAAATTTGTAGCGGCGATCCGTTCTCCCCGCAAATCTTCAGCCATCAATTCCAATCGCGGAATGCCGGGACAACTTCCGTAGCGCGCTGCGCAGTATCCATTTCCTCAGATATCTTTAAGTGTTTCAGGAAATGAACCGTTGCCTCGTCGCGATCGCGGGGGCTTTAACTTCTCCTCCGGCGCGGACGATCCGACGCAATCGCGAAATCGACCTGCCGCTTGAATGGATCAACGCGCGCAACAAACACCGACACCTCATCACCGATCCTGAATCGTTTGCGCGATCGTCTACCAATTAGTTGCCGCCGGGCGGGCTCAAAAAGATAAAAATCATCCGTTAACGATGACACGTGAACAAGGCCGGTAATAAGTGCATCGGGCAATTCAACTAATAATCCGTAGTTGCGAACATCCACAACTGTGGCTGAAAAAATCTGCGGCTTGCGGCCGGCGAGTTGCCGTTGAAAAAACTCGAGCTTCTTCATCTGCGTCGCATCAATTTCCGCATCGGCCGCGTTTCGCTCGGTTCGTGAAATGTGTTCGGCGATAGAAGTAACTTCAGCCATGTTCGGTTGGCTGGCCGCGCTCGCCGGACCGCCCGGCGCGTCGGCGGGTCCCTACCTAACGCTCGGTGCACCACCAGATCGGCGTAGCGCCGAATCGGACTGGTGAAATGCAAATAATTTGTCTTTGCCAGGCCGTAATGGCCGAGCGGCTTAGGATCGTAGCGCGCGCGCTTGAGACTTTTGAGCAGCCCGATCTTCAGCGCCTGCTCTTCGGGTTTTCCGCGAATTTCGGCAAGCAATCGCTGCAATTCGGCGCGATGAGTCAGATCGCCAACTTTGTAATCAAAACTCAACACGAATTCACGGTACTCTGCGAGCTTTTCCGGATCCGGGTTTTCGTGAACGCGATAGACAGTGGGAATCGCGCGCTTCTTCAGTTCCCGCCCGACCGCTTCGTTCGCTGCCAGCATGAATTCTTCTATCAGCTGGTGCGACTCATCGTTTTCAACGCGCTCTAATCCTGTTGGTTTACCCTCTTTGTCCACCCTGACTTTTACCTCTGGAAAATCGAGATCCAGCGCGCCGTGTTCAAATCGTTTCCGACGCAATAACGCCGCCAGTTCCCAGGCGATGTGAAGCTGTTCACCCAATTGGTCGCGCGGCGGCGAGGTCAAGATCGCGTACGCTTCCTTGTACGTAAGCCGGTGCGCGCTGCGAATAACGCTCCGCGCAAAACGCGCGCTTCTGACCAGGCCACGTTTGTCGAAGTGAATGAAAACCGAATGCGTGAGCCGATCGACTCCAGGATTAAGACTGCAAACACCGTTGCTCAACCGCTCCGGCAACATCGGGATCACCCGGTCGGGAAGATAAACGCTGTTACCGCGACGGCGGGCCTCGCGATCCAATGCGCTTCCCGGCTCCACGTAGGCGGCAACATCAGCGATGTGCACGCCAAGTTGCCATCCGCCGTTTGGAAGCTTCTCCACGCGAATGGCGTCATCGAAATCTCGCGCATCATCCGGATCAATGGTGACGATGAAATCATCGCGCAAATCTTCGCGTCCAACCAGTTGCCATCCATCGACCTTTTCGGAAATACGCGCCGCCTGTTCCAACACGTCTCGCGGAAATTCCGTCGGCAGATGATACTTCCGGATGATCGAAAGCATGTCCACGCCCGGAGCGGAGGCCGGCCCGAGCACTTCAATGATTTCGCCTTCGGGATTAACGTGGCGCGATTCCCAGGCTCCGAGGCGAACTACGACCTTGTCGCCGGTTGTGCCGGCAACCTGCGACCGCCGATTCTGGCCGGGACGCACATAGACGTCGTGCACGAAACGTGGATCATCGGGTACGACATAGTAGAAATTGCGCGAGCGCTGCAGCGTGCCGACGATGGTGTCGTGAGCGCGTTCCAGGATTCGAATGACGCGCCCTTCCTGCCTTCCCTTTATCCGATTCGATGGCGCCTCGCGCGATATGCGCGCGACCACACGGTCTCCATGCATGGCTGTGCCGATATTTTCCGCCGCGATGAAAAGGTCAGGCCCGGTTGTTTTTTCGGGGGTGAGGAAACCGTAGCCAGCTGGATTGATCGACAATTTGCCCGTTACCAGGTCAGCTTCGGCCGGCAAGATGTATCGGTCCTTCCGAATCCGAGCGATCTGGCCTGTGCGCTCCAGTTCCCGTAGCGTCTGGCGCAATGCAACGCGTGTCTTGCCACTCGCGCCAATTTTCCGCGCGATCTCGATCGCATTCAGCGGCCGATAATCTTTTTTCGACAGCAGTGCGAGAATTTGTTCGCTAATCTTAAGTCCGTTGCTGGTCATTTGAGCGAAACGTAGCGCGAGCCTCTGGCTTGCGTCGACAAAAGTCGCAGGCGGGGACGCATGCGCTACCTTAGCAGTGCGAGAATTTGTTCCCTAATTTTAGATCCGTTTACGGTCATTCCGGCGAAACAATATGGTCAGGTTTGTCGATCTAACGCGATTTCAATCGGAGGTCTAAAAATGCGAAAGCCGATCATAAGTGGCGCAGTGGCGATGTTATTCGTGGCAAATACTTCATTCGCTGCCGGTAGCGGCAGAATGACAATCGCCAGTTCTGCCTTTCAACAAAACGGAAATATTCCATCGAAATTCACATGCGATGGCAGCAACGCGAGTCCGCCTCTGCAGATAAGCGGGGTTCCCTCCGAGGCGAAAAGTCTTGTACTTATTGCCGATGATCCCGATGCGCCAAACGGGTTGTTTACACATTGGCTGGTTTGGAACATTCCGTCGCGGACCAATTCGATTGCCGAAGGAAGCGCTCCAAAAGGTGTCCACGGTACAAACGACTTCGGGAAATCCGGCTATGGCGGACCGTGTCCGCCCTCAGGCACGCATCGATACTACTTTCGAATTTTCGCGCTGGATCGCGAACTGGCTTTGCCATCCGGCGCCAAGCGAAGCCAACTGGAGGCAGCGATGAAAGGCCATGTCATCGCGAAGGGCGAATTGGTGGGACGCTACGTCAAGAAGAAGTAGCGCGAGCCGCCGGCTTTGTGACGCGGGAACTCGGTCAGATCGCAAGCGGGGACGCATGCGCTACATCGCGCGCCTTCGAATAAACGCCTCTCTGCATTAGTCTCATTTATCATGCGCGAGAGGATCTGGAGAATCGGGGACCGCCGCTTTGATGTCTCCCGGCACGCGTTGATCATGGGCGTTCTAAATGTCACTCCGGATTCGTTTTCCGACGGACGGAGAGTTTTTCACACCGCAGAAAGCAATAGAGCGCGGCTTGGTCATGGCTGGGGAGGGCGCACACATCATCGACATCGGGGGCGAATCGACACGGCCCGGCTCGGAACCTGTTGCCGCTGAGGAGGAATTGCGGCGCGTGATTCCCGTGATCGAAAAGTTGCGTCAGAAAATTGACGCCCCGATTTCAATAGACACCTCGAAAGCGCAGGTCGCGCGTGCCGCAATTGAGGCCGGCGCTTCGATCGTGAACGACATTACCGGCGGCCGGGGAGACGAGCGAATGCTGCCGCTTATTGCCGAAACCAAATCGGCTCTCATCATCATGCACATGCAGGGCACGCCGCGCACAATGCAAATCCAGCCGCGCTACACAGATGTCGTTGCAGAAATTTCCGAATTTTTTCGACAACAATATGCCCGCATCATAGGTTTAAGCATTGATCCCATGGCGATTGCGTTTGATCCGGGCATTGGTTTCGGCAAAACGCTCGAACACAATCTCGAAGTGCTCGCGCAGTTGGAGCGGCTTCGGGTGCATGATCGACCTCTGGTAGTCGGCGTTTCGCGCAAATCGTTTCTCGGAAAGTTGATCGGTTCGCCGGCGATCACGGACCGGCTCGTCCCAGGCATTGCGCTGAGTTCGATTTTGCGCGAACGCGGTGCGGACGTGTTCCGTGTCCACGATGTGAAGGAGAATGTTCACGCGTTGCGAGTAACGGAAGCGGTTTTGCAAAGGGCAAAATGATTCATCAACTCATCGATCTATGGGTAAGAGGCTGGCGCAGCCTCGTGGAAGTCCTGATGCTGTGGGTGGCAATCTACTACGGCTACCTCTATTTTCGCGGAACACGCGGAGCCAAAGTCCTGACAGGGACTGGCCATCGTCTTTCTGACTCTGACGTTGATTTCGACGCTGCTGAACCTCGTCGTGATCGGCTGGCTGGTGCGAAGTTTCTCCGTTTTCCTCGCTATCGCGTTGGTAGTGATTTTTCAGCCGGAGCTCCGGCGGGGTTTGGCTGCGCTTGGCGGACATCCGATTTTTTCGCTCACCAGTGAAAGACGGGAAACCGTTCACGATTTGGCGGAGGCCGTGACGCAGTTGGCAAACAAACAGTTTGGTGCACTGATCGCCATCGAACGTGACACTTCGATTCGCATTTATGAGGAAACGGGCGTCATCATCGATGGCGAATTTTCTGTCGAACTGATCCTGACCATTTTTCATCCAAAAGCCGCGCTTCATGATGGCGGCGTCATCATTCGTAACGGCCGAATTGCTGCGGCAGCCTGCATCTTTCCCGTGAGTCAGCGGGAAACACTGGACCGCAGCCTGGGATTACGTCACCGCGCCGGGCTCGGGATTACCGAGGAATCGGATGCCGTGGCTGTGGTAATCTCCGAAGAGACCGGCAGCATTTCCATTTGTCACCGGCGACGAATCGAGCGCAATTTCACCCCGGAGACATTTCGTCAGCGCATCGCGGAAATCCTATTACACAGCAAGTATGAAGAGACTGATTCTGAAAAATTGGCGGGCGAAGTTGATCTCACTTCTGCTGGCGACGACGCTCTGGTTTCTGATCAAAAAGAACATCGCGACGACGCCATCGTGGTATGAGAGACCATATCGGCCGCCGGTAACGCAACCGGATTAGGTGCGGTTCGTTACCGCAAAAATCGAGACAAGTTCTCGTCTTCCCACCGGCGGGCACGCCGATATCCGGGAAATTCGCGCTCGCGACGATTGAATTCTTCCGTATGAACGCGCCGGCGCGTGCGAGAAAGCGTTTCGTCCGGCACGACGGAGTGCAGCATCTCGTGATACAGCACGTATCGCAGAAACGACAACGGCACGAAGGGCTGGTCCAGCGCCGGATTAATCCGAATGACCCGGTCTTCCTCTTGTATGGTACCGAAAACGAATTGCTCTCTCGGGCGCTGCTTCCGCCGCCGTCCCCACACCACCTGGTAGCCGCGAATACGGCCGCGAAAGTGCCGCTCATTTAAATCATCAAAGATCGCGCGCAGATCGAAATGCGTTCCCTCGTCACGCAAGTTCAGCTGTCGCTGCATCGGGAGCTTCGGCTGTGCGAGTTTTCGCTTGGTTGTTCTTTTCTTTCTACCCATTGCCGTGCTCCAACAAAAATTAACGTGCAGCGTACTGTAATGGCCTGCAAATGTAGTGACAAGCCGAGCTGCCATCTTGATGCAAAATTTACTGCAAGTTATTCACCTACAATGCGCTTTGGCTCATAACCATCCAAAGAAAACGCTAAACGTGCAACAAGGTTCACAAAACCTTTTCCACGGCACAATTCGCCTGTCGCGGAACGGGTTACACCAGATTTCACTTTGTCTGGATTCAATGGTTTTGCGGCGGACGCAAAATGCGTATAATCGTTTCAAGTTTCCAGTGAAGAACACTGGAAGGCGTAATCGAATTACAACGGCACGATGACCCCTTTTCTGCGAAAACTGCTCGGCCAAAACTGGCTTCTATTAATCCTCATGCTGGCGCTCGCCGTTTTTGGGGTCGTCGCGATCTACAGCGCCACATCCACGCGCTCAGACCCGTACGCTTCGGATTTTTGGCGGAAACAAGCAAACTGGGTGGCAGTTGGTGTGTTCGCCTTCATGCATGACGAGTTTGGTTCACTATCGTTGGATTCGCTGGGGCGCGCTGCCGATGTACCTCGCCGGAATCGTGTTTCTGATCATGACGAAGTTTATGGGCGTGAAAGTTTACGGAGCCCGCAGCTGGTTGCATTTGGGACCCATCAACTTTCAGCCGGCCCAACTTGCGGTAGTCGCCGGCATCATGGTGTTGGCCCTGTTCCTCACTCAATTTCGCGACATGCATCCGGCACTGAGATTGCTGCTCTCGGGAGCGATTGCGGGAGCGCCGTGTCTGCTTATCCTCATGCAACCCGACCTCGGCGAGGTCATTATTTGGGTCCCTGTGCTCCTGGCGCTCTGGTTCGTTGCCGGTCTGCCGCTGCGCTATTTGCTTTGCATCATTCTGATCGGAATCGCCTTCATCCCACTTGCTATTAACTTCGGCCTTAAACCATATCAGCAGCAGCGGATCACCGCTTTTACACATCCCGACATCGACAAGCAGGGTTCCGCATGGGCGATTAACCAATCTTTGATCGCGATCGGCTCGGGTGGTTGGTCAGGAAAAGGGTTTAAGGCGCCAAATACGCAAATCGAACTCGGCTTTCTTCCGGCTACGGCTGTGCATAACGACTACATTTTCTCTGCCGTTGGCGAGCAATGGGGGTTTGTCGGAGGAATCCTTCTCATAGGTGCGTTCGCGTTGCTTCTGCTGACGTGTCTTTTCGTTGGTTTTTTCGCCGGCGACCAACTGGGTTTGCTTCTGGTAATCGGCATCACAGCGCTTATCTTCACGCACATTTTCCAGAACATAGGAATGACTATTGCCATGCTGCCTATCACCGGTGTGCCGCTACCATTAATTAGTTATAGCGGTTCGTTTGTGCTGATGATCATGTTCGGTCTGGGCTTGGTAAACAGCGTCTGGATTCATCGAAACGCTCCAGCATAATCGAAGCAGTCCCCGAGCACGTGACGACGGCAATCAGCCGGTGCCGAAACGATTTACTTTGACGCGGGCTTGCCTGTAGAGTCGGGCGCGCAGAAATGGACGTCGATTACAAGGTTAAGCTCGAAGTCTTCGAAGGCCCGCTCGATCTGTTGTTATACCTGATCAAGCGGGACGAGATCGACATCTACGACATTTCACTCGAGCGCATCACCAGCCAGTACCTCGAGTATCTCCAGGCTTTCAAAGAATTGAATATCGAGCTAGCCGGCGAATTTATCGTGATGGCAGCTAACCTCATCTATCTGAAGAGCCGAAGCCTGCTGCCGCGCGATCAACAGCCTCCCGAAGAAGATGCGGGCGAGGATGATCCTCGTTGGGAGTTAATCCGGCAACTGATCGAATATAAAAAATTCAAGGAAGCAGCAGCCAAACTCAATCTGCGGGCGCTTGAACAGGAACGGATCTTTGTGCGAGAAACCGCCTCCACTTCGCCTCTCCAGGAACCTTTGAGGCTGGGCGAGGTTGGAATTTTTCAACTGATTGGCGCTTTCCAAACTGTGATGAAACGCATCGAAGCGCGTCAGGACGTGCAGGAACTTTTTAGTGAACGTTTCAGTGTTTCGGAAAAAATCGATTCAATCCTGCAACGCGTCGCTACCGGTGATCGTCTTCGTTTTTCCGATTTGTTTGGCGCGGCTGCGTCACGCATTGAAGTGGTGGTAACCTTTCTCGCGCTTCTGGAGCTGATCCGGCTCAAACAAGTCCGGGCAGTCCAGAAAAATGTGTTCGAAGAAATTGAAATCGCGCCCGCGCAGGCCTGACAGATTGCAACCCCGACGCTCGCATTCGCAACGCCACGCGCCACTTGACGCGGCGACGGCTGTAGTGTGCGCTGTCCTCAGCGCATCGGGCATGGGTGAAATCGCGGATTGGATTATCCGCTGAGGACAGCGGACTCTACAGCAGTCATGCCGCGAATTTTGATCGCCGGGTGCGGTTACGTCGGGGAAGCAACCGCCGATTTGTTCCATGCAGCCGGTTGGAAAATCGAAGGCTGGGTGCACTCGGAGGAATCGGCGGCGCGATTATCGGCAAAGTCGTACCGCGTTCGCGTGGTCGATATTTCACAAAACGATCAGGTTGCCAAACAGCCGGAAGCATTTGATGCCGTGGTCCACTGCGCCAGTTCTGGCGGCGGTGATGCCGACCTGTATCGCCGGATCTACTTCGACGGCGCGCGCAATCTCCTTAACAGTTTTCCAGCAGCGACAATCCTTTTCACCAGCAGCACTAGCGTCTACGCGCAGCAGGATGGTTCGACGGTAACAGAAGAGAGCGAAACAAGACCGCTCCGCGAGACCAGCCGCCTCCTTTTGGAAACTGAAAACTTAATCCTTGGCAAGGGCGGAATCGTCGCGCGGCTCGCCGGAATCTACGGACCGGGGCGCTCGGCGCTTCTGAGCAGGTTCTTGAATGGCACGGCGATCATTGATCCGGATAACGATCGCTTCGTCAACCAGGTGCATCGGGAAGACATCGCAGCCGCACTTTTTCTTTTGTTGAATCGAAAACCGCAGCCGCGTGCGCAGATTTTTAACCTTGTCGATGATGAACCCACTTTGCAGAGCGACTGCTACCGCTGGCTGGCTCAAAGGCTGAATCGACCTCTTCCGCCGATCGGGCAATCTCAGCGACGACGTAAGCGTGGGGATACCAACAAACGGGTAAGCAACTCCAAAATGCGTCAGTTAGGCTGGGCGCCGCGGTATCCGACATTCGCGGACGCAATGGAGAAAAGCATTCTGCCGAGTTTTGCGGAAGCTATCGGCCACATCTCATTAACACCGGGCTTGAGCCCGGTGGACACGCCCTGACCAGGCGCGGGAAACCGTTTCAACGGTTTTCCCCAAATTCGCGACGAGCAGGCCCTGTTAGCTAAACCTGCGCAACCTCTTTCGTCGCCAGATCAGCGGCGACGCGATGGTCGTGGCGTTCGCCGAACAATTGACGAATGATGTCCTCCACCGGCACTTCCTGCACGTTGATGTCGCTTACATCGCACGCCTCGAGGAGTTGCCGGCAGGTTTCAGTGACTTTCGCGCGGGGAACTTTCAATTGCACCGAGACTGGCGTTTGCTCGGTAATTTCGCCGAACCTGGACAAATCGCGTGTTTCTTCTTTTTCAAAGGTAAGACTCAAAATTTTGTTGCCGGAAAAGCGATCAACGATCTGCGCCAGTGGTCCATCGAAAAAGATTTTGCCATGATCGATCACCAACACGCGGTGACACAGCTCTTCGATGTCCTGCATGTAATGACTGGTGAGCAATGTGACGATGCGATGTTCTTCATTGTAGATTCGCAGAAATTCGCGCACCCGTTTTTGGCTCACCACATCCAGACCGATTGTCGGTTCATCCAGGAACAACACGCGCGGCTCATGAATGAGCGCAGCGATCAACTCCATCTTCATTCGTTCGCCTAACGAAAGCTCCCGGACCATCACATTCATCTTGTCCCCTACTTCCAGGAGGTCCGATAACCCGTCTACGACCTTTTTAAACCGGTCGCGATCAATCCCGTAAATTGCGCGGTTAAGCTCGAGCGATTCTTGTGCAGGCAGGTCCCACCAAAGGGCGTTCTTTTGCCCCATTAACAAACTGAACTGCCGTTTCATCTCGTTGCGTCTCTCCCATGGAACAAAACCGAGTACCCGCGCTTCTCCCGAAGTCGGGTTTAACAGGCCCGAAAGCATTTTGAGCACAGTAGTTTTTCCGGCGCCATTAGGGCCGAGAAATCCCACGAATTCGCCTTCCTCAATTTGAAATGAGACCTGGTCAGCCGCTCGCGTTTCATCGTAGCGCCGCCATACGAGGCCTTTCATCGCCCCCTGGAGCCCGCGCTCCTTGCGGTAAGTGCGATACACCTTGGTCAAGTTGTTAGCTTCAATGGCTGGCATAGGCTTTCAATGAAGCTACGTCGTGATGCTGCGCGGGCAAAATGATCGCGAGCACGAATCCGGGGAGCGCAGGCTGCCAGCCTGTTGGTCTCGGCAGCTTGCCGAGACCGGGCAATTCCCGAGCGGATCCAGAATCAGGTGTGCAAAGATGTTGCCGGCAGGGCTGCCGGCAACTGCAGGCTGGCAGCCTGCGCTCCCCGGAAAGGCCCAAACCGATGTTGAGAGAATGCGGCTACAGAACATCGTCGAGACAACTGAGCAAATGTGAAACCGTTTCCTCGGTTTCGTCGCCCATATTCGACAAGCGAAAAGTTTTGCCGCGGATCTTTCCGTATCCGGGATCGATCACCAAATGATGTTTCTCTCGCAATTTTCGGGCAAACTCCAGCACGTCGATCCCCCTGGTGTTTTTCACGCATGTCAGCGTCTTTGTGCGGAAACCTTCCTCCGCAAAGAAATCGAACCCGGTCCTGCGCACCCAATCGTGCACCAGCGCATTGGTGCGAGCGTGACGAGCGTATCGCGCCTCCAAGCCTTCCTCGAAAATTTCGCCGAGCTTAAACTCGAGCGCGTAAATGTGTCCGATGCTTGGGGTGCTGGGCGTCATCCATTGCGCCTGCTCGCTCTTGAACTGCAGGAAATCGAAATAAAATCCGCGATTACGGAACCTTCTCCGCGCGTGCAAACGCTTTCTCGGAAACGGAGAACAACGAAAAGCCCGGCGGCAGTGCGAGCGCTTTTTGTGCGCCGGTGAGCATCACATCGATGCCCAGCGCATCCATTTCGATGTTTACTGCGGAAAACGACGACACCGTATCGACGATCAGCGCGACCTCAGGATACTTGGCGAGAACGCAACAAATTTCGGGGAGCGGATTCATCACGCCCGTGGAAGTCTCACTATGGGTCAAAGTGACCGTGTCGAATTTTCCAGTGGCCAATTGCCGATCGAGATCTTTCGGGTCGATATGTTTTCCCCACTCCACCTGAAACGGTTCGGCATTTTTTCCGCATCGCTTCGCAACATCGAACCACTTGTCGGAAAACGCGCCGCACATGCAGCAAAGCACGCCCCGATCGACCAAATTGCGGATGGACGCTTCCATCACCCCCCACGCCGACGACGTGGAAAGGAACACCGGCTGCTTTGTTTTGAACAACGCCTGAAGCTTTGGATGAATGGCGCGGTAAAGATTTTTGAAATCTTCGCTGCGATGTCCAATCAAAGGATGCGTAAAGGCCGCCCACGTTTGTTCCGAGACTTCCACGGGTCCGGGGATGAAAAGCTTGTTGTGAGGAGTCATGATCCAACATCCAACATCCAACATCCAACATCCAATGGTAAAACTTTCGCGGCCCAACTTGCTCGGTGCGTCATCGAGATGTACGCGTCATTCATGCGACGCCTCTGTCTCGCTTCTGTCTTTTGCCTCCTTTTTGTGAGCGCATACGTGGCGCAAGCCGAATCGCCAGATTACCTCGTGTTCGTCAGCAACGAACGGTCGGGAGACGTAACGGTGATCGACGGCAAGAGTGACGCGGTCGTGGCAACCTTTCCGGTCGGCAAACGGCCGCGTGGCATTCATGCGACGCCGGACGGCAAACGTCTGTTTGTTACACTGAGCGGCTCGCCCCGAATGGCGCCCGGCCTGGATGAAAATCGCGCGCCGGCGGACAAACGCGCTGACGGCCTGGCGGTGATCGATACGGCATCCCGCAAGTTGATCGATCGCTGGCATGTCGGATCGGATCCCGAGCAATTCGCAATCAGCAAAGATGGAAAATTCGCGTTTATCGCAAATGAAGACGACGCCAGCGCTTCGATTATCGACCTCGATTCAGGGCAATCGCGCGGAAAAATAAAAGTGTCGGAGGAACCTGAAGGCGTAGGCGTGAATCCAGGCAATGGTGAGGTCTACGTCACCTGCGAAGAAAAGGGCGAAGTGTTCGCGATCGATCCCGATCAACAGCGAGTGGTTGCAAAAATCGACACCGGCGGACGGCCGCGTTCCGTCGTATTTTCCCCTGACGGCTCGCGGGCGTACGTCGCTTGTGAGAACGGCGGCTATGTCGCAGTGATCGATGCAGGATCGCACAAACTATCGTCGAAGATCCAACTACCGACTGGCTCGCTGCCGATGGGCACTGCGGTGTCGCACGATGGAAAAGAACTTTACGTCTCGACCGGCCGCGGCAACAGCGATCGCGATTATCGACACTACAAAAGAGTGAAGTGGTGACAACGATTCCTGTAGGAAATCGCGTCTGGGGGATCGCGCTCGATCCCAGTGGTTCGAAACTCTACACCGCCAACGGCGCCTCAAACGACGTATCCGTTGTGGACCTAAAATCGCGCAAAGAACTGCGCCGCATCAAAGTCGGCGACGGCCCGTGGGGCATCGCAATTGTCGCGAAATAGCAAGAGCTTCGGCTGGCGTCGACAAAGATTGCCGCCAGGAAAACCATCTTCTCTGGCATATCCGCCGGCGTAATTCGGGATAGCGCTCGCGGAGCTCGTGCGACAGGCGATCGGCTTCCTCGGTGTTGCCAGCCTGGCGAAATGCCAGCGCGGCTTTGTCCAGCGCACGCGGGGTGATGGCCGGGTCGTCGTAAAGCAGAGCGACGCCTTTAAATGCTTTGCCGGCGTCATCGAAGTTTCCGCGCTCCAATTGCACTTCGCCCGCTAGCAGACGCGCTTCTGCGTTCACACGGCCTTCCGGTTGCAGTGCCATGATTTCTTCGGCGATCTTTTGCGCCTCATCAGGCTTATGAGCGCTTATCTTAACCGCACCGAGCGTGAGCAACACCTTTGCCTTTCCAGCCGGATCTTTGGCAGTCTGCAGATATTTCGCGAACGCTTCCTCCGCTTCGGGCAAATTCTTTAGCTTTGTGGCCGCGTCACCGAGATAAAACAGGTAATCGGGTTTAACGGTTCCGCTGTTATCAATCTTTCGCAGCGTGCTCAGATATTTTTCGGCGGCTTGGAAATCTTTCTGGTTGTAATATTCGATTCCGAGCCACTCCAGAACCTCCGGCGGGATATTGGTCCCGCCACCGCGGGATTCGTCCATGAAAGCGTTCACCTCTTTGGTCAGCGCGGCCTTGTTCTTCAAATAAAACTGACAAAGAATGATCCGAACGGACGCGAGATTGTAATACTGTTCTTTATTGAGTTCACGGGCGGTGTTCAGCGGCGGTCAAAGCCGACTTGTAATCTTTGGCTTCGAACGCGGTTTTCCCGATGTAGTATTGCGCCTGCGCGGCCACAGAACTCTTGGGGAATTCTTTCAAGAGTTGCCGAAACGTATCGACCATTCCCTTCGTATTGTCCTGTTGGCCGAGAATCAAAGCCTTCATTTGCAAGGCGGCTTCGCGCTCGTGCGCCTTGGGGTATTTGGCCAGCACGATGTTTAAATCGGTGAGCGCAGCACTGTAATTTTTGCTTTGCTCGTATGCGAGAGCCCGCTGAGCCAGAGCGGCTGGCATCTGCGGGCTGTCAGGAAACGTCTGCATGTAATAGGTGAAAGCTTCGATGACTCCGGGAGTGTTTTTCGTCTGAATATGGCACAGTCCAAGTTTGTAAGCCGCTTCGGCACGCAGTCGCGCCGACAAGCTCGGACGCGCGCAGTTCGCCGTACATTGAGGCGGCTTCTGTGTAATTCTGCTGTTTGTAGAGCGCCTCGGCTTTCAGCAGTTTCGCCTGATCAGCACGCTCGTTTGTCGGGTTTGTTGCCAGGAATTGATCCACTGCAGAAGCCAGCGCCGAGGGATCGGAGTTATAAACGTTAATCAGCTGTTGGTAAGCGGCATCCTTCGCTTCGTCGCGATCCGGAAACTTTGTGACGATTTGGCGATAGAGCACATCAGCTTCCTTTGTATGACCAAGTTGTCGCTGGCTGTTTGCGGCGAGCAACAACACTTCGGCCTGCGCAGCCTCAGGCAGTTTATCCAATTCCTTTTTATAATCGGCGAGCAATTGCGTGTATTGACCGGTCTGGTATTGGAGCCGACGCAAACCGACTTGCGCGATCGCACGGAATTTTCCCGCGTCAGGAAGGGTGCGGCCCTTTTGAAATAACGCGGCGGCTCGCTGAGCCATGGCGTTGTCGATCTTGTCTTTGTCGGCCTGAACAAGTTCCAGCGCGATCAATCCCCCACGGACCGCACACTCTGCTTTCAAGGCCGGCTTCTGTGCTTCGTTAGCAAGCGCCTCGTATTGCTTCAACGCGTCGACTTTCTTTCCGCGGGCGGCGAAGATGGATGCCGCCGTCACTCGCGCATCTTCACGATAAGGATTTGGATTCCCCGCCTCCGCAACTTCGACGTAAATATTAGCGGCTTCATCTTTCCGCCCGAGAGCTTCCAGACAGCGAGCTTCAAAATAGCGCGCGGCAAGCGTCACCGCCGGTTCCTTCGATCTCGCGGCGGAACGATGAAAAAGCGGGAGCGCCGTGCTGTAGTCTTTATCTGTGAAAGCCATCTCCGCGAGTGCGAAAGCAGCCGGGCCGGCAAATTCGCTGTCGCCGTAATCGTTGAGGACCTTCTGCAAGTTAGTGCGCGCATTCGAGTCGCGATGGAGGTTTCGGTAGCATTCGCCAAGCGAAAAATAGGCGTTCGCCCGGCCCGGCCGCCCAGGGTAATCGTCGAGATACTTTTGATATTCCGGGATCGCCAGGTCGTACAATTTGCGAGCGAACAACCCGTTGGCGTAATCAAGCTGACGCTGATCCGCTCCTTCCGCTTCGCGCGCCGGCGGCTCCGGAGCGTTTTCCTTCAGGGAGCGGAGGACCCTGTCGATTGAGTCATCTGCGGGCAGAGCGCGCCGAATGGGGGGCTCGTCTACCGGCAGCGCGCGTCGAATGGGGGGCTCATCTACCGGACGCGCCCGCCGCACTTCCGGTTCCGATTGGGCAATGGCGATGCTCCCAGCGCAAAGCAGCATCGCCAGTCGCGATAATGTAGTAGGGATAGCGCAGAGCGCCGTCCGGACGCCGCAGCGCGGCCTGCCTGCCGCCGCGAATGATGTTCATCTTGCAGTAGCGAAAGCCACATTGGTTATTCCTGCCTCGGTGCAAATATTCAGCACGCCAATGATATTTTTATAGGCGCCCGCTTCATCGCCGCGAATCACCACCGCTTGTTCAGGATTGAGTTGGGCCAGACTTTTCAGCAGTTCCTGGAGCTCTGGACCGCTGAGCGTGCGGCGGTTCACAACCACGTTGCCGTCCGCTTTCACATTAACGATTACGTCGCCAATGGGCGCTGTCTTCTCCTTCGCAGCGGACGCTTTCGGTACTTTCACGTCGAGCTCGTTCTCCGTGCGCGCCGCATTCCACGTAAGCAGGAAAAAAATCAGCAGAAGCAGCAGCACATCCACGAGCGGCGCCAACTGAATGCCGGGATGATGCAAAGGCGCGTGACCGCGTAGATTCATGATGCGAGATGCGCGAAACGCGATTCGGGTCAAGAATGTCATGCGATGCACAGCGATCGCCCCCTGGCGCGCCAGCTTTCAAATCTCAAGATCTCGATAACTCATTCTACATCCCGCATCCCGCATCACAGTTCGTCTTCGATCAGCACGGGCGCTCGCTCAGCACGTCTGTTGTATTGCAATGAAAGCAACGCCAGGACGTGGGTGGAAGCTGCTTCGAGGTCCGAGATCAGCTTCTGCGCCCTGCCACGAAAGAAAGCATAAAAAACCATGGCCGGGATACCAATCGCCAGGCCTGCAGAAGTGTTGACCAACGCCTCACTGATCCCGCGCGAAAGCGCCACATAACGCGCCGATCCGACGTCGGCTCCGAGCGCGCCGAAGGAATGAATAATTCCGAAAACTGTGCCTAACAAACCCAGCAACGGCGCAATCATTCCGATGTCGGCAAGGTAAATCACGCGGTTATTCAAACTCGCCGCGACTCGTGTTCCTTCCGTTTCGGCAATCTCGCGGACCTGCTGGAAATCGGCGTGCGGATTCTTGGTTGTGAAATCGAGCATTTTTTGCACCACTCGCGCGATTGCCTCCCCATGCCGGTTGGAAACGGCAAGCAAACCGAGATAATCCCGCTTGCGCAGGAGCGCATCGGCGGTCGCCATGTAACCACTGGAAACCACTGCGCCGCGCCGGATCGTCAGAAAGTAAACGACCACGAGCGCCACGAAAAACACCGACAATAGAAACAGCGGGATCATCACCGGGCCCGCGTTGACCAGCGTCTCCAGGACCGTCTGCGAATGCTGCGGCACCAAAGCCGGCGTCGGCTCCTGCGCAAAGAGAGGCGACGCGCTCCCGAGCGCGGCAAAAAACACAACCCAGATCTTCATGCTGGAAATTTGGTAATGATATGCGGAGCGATTCAACGATGCAAATACCCTCAGGTGGACGTTGAGTATTAGATTTGGATTTTTGAAGAGTGTTCATAAATACGTCTTTTTCTGGTCGATTCTCGCCCAAAAAGGAAGAAGTAAGAATGGTCGTTTCATCTGGAATGACGCCGCACTCTGTCCCTTTTGCGTCATTTACCGGCGCACAAGGAAAATGTGCGCTGGTTGAATCTCCGGGTCCAGCTCGACGTAATTTTGGCGCCCTCGCCAGGTATAACGCGCGTCGCTCAACAAATCGTGCACCTGATACTCGTCGCTTTCGGTCTGCCCAAACTCTTCAATCGGTGCGTACACGAACGAGTTCTGTTTGCGAAACGGATCAAGATTCACCACCGTCAGGATGATATTGTCGCGAGCCGGCGTCATCTTGCCATAAAACAACACCGCATCGTTATCGGCCTGATAGAACCGTAGATTCGTATACATCTGAAGCGCGCGATTTTGCTTCCGGATCCGGTTTATGCGCGTGATCCAGTCCTTGATGTTTCCGGCTGCATTCCAATCGCGCTCCTTGATCTGATATTTCTCTGAGTCGAGATATTCTTCTCGACCCGGCAGCGCCTGGTTCTCGCACAATTCGTAACCGCTATAGATTCCGTAAAGTGGTGAAAGCGTCGCAGCCAATAGCACGCGGGTCATGAACGCGGGCCGGCCGCCTTCCTGAAGCGCAAACGGGAGAATGTCGGGCGTATTCGGCCACAGGTTCGGCCGATAATATTCGCTCATCTCCGTCTGTGTAAGCTCGGTGAAATATTCGATGAGCTCCTGCTTCGAATTTCGCCAGGTAAAATAGGTGTAGCTCTGGTTAAAGCCGGCTCTGGCCAATGCCTTCATCATCTTTGGCCGGGTAAACGCCTCCGATAAGAAAATCGCGTCGGGATACTTCTCTCGCACGCCGCGGATCAAATACTCCCAAAAGGCAACCGGTTTGGTGTGCGGATTGTCCACACGAAAGATGCGGACCCCGTGTTCGGCCCAAAAGAGCACGATGCTCTTCATCTCGGCCCAAAGTTCCCGCCAGTTTTCGCATCGGAAATTTAATGGATAGATGTCCTCGTATTTTTTCGGTGGGTTCTCGGCGTATTTGATCGTGCCGTCGGGACGTTTGTAGAACCAATCGGGATGCTCTTTGACGTAAGGATGATCGGGCGAGCAATTGATCGCGAAATCGAGGGCGATTTCCATCCCGCGGCTGCTTACCTCTTTTTGCAGCCAATCAAAATCCTCCAGCGTGCCTAACGACGGTTCGACCGCTTTGTGTCCGCCGGCCTCGCTGCCGATTGCCCACGGCACACCGGGATCGCCCGGCTCGCAGGTGACAGCATTATTTCGCCCTTTGCGGTTGGTATGACCGATCGGATGAATCGGCGGAAAATAAATGACGTCGAAGCCCATCGCCTTCGCGTCGTCTACTCGCGGCAAACAGTCGCGGAAAGTTGATCCGCGATCAGCCACTCCCTTCTGCCGAGCGCGGAAAAAATTCATACCAGGCACCGAACAACGCCGTTAGACGACTAACCACGACGCGCGGAGCCGGTTCGTACTGAGTGGCATCGGCGCGATCCGGATAAGTTGCCATCAGCACTTCCAGTTCGCCCGATCGCGCGACCGCGTAAATTTCTGAATTTGCGCCGTTGGCGATTTGCTCGGCGAACTCCCTGAGGCGCGCGCCATCCGCCTTGTCACGCGCTCGACTGGCGCCCGCTTTCACAATCGCAGCGCCCTCCAGGGCTTCGCTGCGCAGGTCCGAAATGCCAGCTTCAAATTTTTTAGTTAACTCTTGCTGCCAACTGCGAAACGTATCAGTCCACGCTTCGACGGTGTATTCGTGAATGGCCTGATCGTAAAGAGTGCAAACACCGCGCCAGCGATCGTTATCGACGAAAATCATCGGCGTTTCCCGCCATGTGCGCTTTCCCACAACGCGCCACTTCAAAACAGCCGCAACAACATCGTGGCCGTCCTTAAAAATGTCCGCTTCAACGACAAGATCTTCGCCAATGATCCGTTTGACTGGGTATCGCCCGCAATCGATCAGCGGTTCGATATTTTCTATTACCACGGATGGAAACGCCCGGGCCATGAATAATGAATCAACCAAGATTCAGATCGAACGAAAGGACAAATCCGATTGCCAGGGACATCGCCCCGCGATGTGTCACCGCGGCGACCGCAATGCGCCGCCGCTACAGGAAGACCGAAGAGAATGAAACCGTTGCTACAGCGCCAGCTGGAACGCGCACTCGTACAGACCGGAGTTGCGATTCACCTGCCGGCGGACACGTGTGCCCAGCACGGCTTCGAACATATCCTGCTCGAACCGACCGACGATGGGATACTCTTCCACCAGATTCAGTATCGGTGAATGACACTCCAGAATGTGAGGGCCACCATCTTCTTTGCCGTTGTTGACGAACTGCGCCATGTAGCCCTCGCCGTCGCGGACTTGCGCAAGCCATTTCGCGCGCTCAGCCACCGTGTCTCCCTTGACCCTGGCCTTCAGCGCTGCGGTCTTCTTTTTGAAAACGCTGTAAAGCAACTTCTCCGGCGCGTTTGGGCCATAGATCTGTTCGGCCGCTTTCAAAAGGTCGACCGTCAGCTGATGGCTATCGGCCTGAAAAAGGTCGTGAGTACGACGGGTGAGGCGGTACACCATTTCAGGCCTGCCCATTTTTTGCGGGCGCCGCCAGGTGTCCAGATAACCGTCCCGATGCAGGGTAATGCAATGCTGTTTGATGCCCATGTAGCTCATCCCCATTTTGTCGACGAGCTCGTTAACAGACATACCTTTCGTACGCTTAAGTGAGTTGATAATATCAAGCCGCTGGGTGCGGCCAATTTCGGAGATTAGACGTTGGTTCATAGGACTGAAAGTGGTTGGAGTGGAACGAAAGTGCGGGACTTTACACGCCGCAATCTTTAATACGCAAGCTTAAAATTTACACAACCTCCGAAGCGAAAGGAAATTACATACACGGCTGCCGGTAAGCCGCTCGCAAAGTCCAGCAGCAGAAATAAGTCAGTTATTATTTCGCTTACATTCAGACGTTTAATCCGCTTAGCGTCCATTCGATCAGCCTTTCGGCCTTCCCCGATCGATGACCAGGAGATACCAGTAAAGATACTCGTCGTAATACTCGCGCTGGGACGCGAACTGGACATTCTTGTTTCGCCTCTCTGGACATTCGAAGATTTTCCCTTCGTAATTACCGATCACGATCTTCTCATCGTCGTGATAAAGAATATGACTGGGATTGATCGGCACTTTGCCGCCGCCGAGTGCGGTTCGGCGAGTCGCTCATGGCGATTTTTATTGTGGGCGCTGCCGTTTTCTAATAAAAGGGATTTCCCGCTCTGTGGGTTTGAGCGTGTGCAGAGTCCGAGCATATGAAGCAGAGCAAAGCACGAAGAAAAAAAAGCGCGCCTCGAAAAGCTCGAGCCGCTGCCGCACTGGCGCGCGGAGGCGCATTGCCCGCGAGTCTGGAACTACTGCGCGCAGACGATCTGCTCCATTTGCAGGTTGAGTTCAACAATCTCGAACTCGACGCGAACGACGGCAAAAAACCGGCGTTGGTAATCAAGAATCCAGCGCAGCCGGCCTATCTGGTTTTCGTTTTTCCACCGCAAACAATTGCGGAGTCCGCCTATTTCGAAGCGACGATCGTTAAACCGGATGGCGACCCCAGCCGGCCGGACCCCGATGCGACAAAACCGAACACCTATCATGAAACGCTTCCCGCGCCCGGTTTCACGGGAGCGAAAGCGAGTCGGACCGCGCTGATCGGTCACCCCGCACGTCTCGCCTTCACTGTTCCAGCTAATGCGAGGATTCCGTTTTCACTCGAGGGCCTGCTCGATTGGTCGCGATTGGGATTAAGCGTCAACGGCATCGCAGCGATTGGCAGAAATCCGACTGCGGCAGAGATCGCCAGCGCCCCGGCAATCCAAGCGCCGACCACGACGGAAACTGCAATCGAACTCCCCTATCGACTTGTTATTTCGCCGAACCGCAACGTAGCCTGGGTGCATCGCGTAAAGCCGTTTACCTCACGCGGGCGAACGGAACTCTGGCACACACGCCTGGCGCTGAAGGCGGCGGATAAAATTTCCGAACTCACAAAAAATAATCTCGCACCACTACGGGCGATCTGGTCGCCCGATTACGATCCTCGAGCGCTGCCGCCGGTGGATGACGATCCGGAACTGGGTCGCACCGCGATGTCGCGCAACGACCGTCATCAAATCGTGGTCCTCACCTCCGCATTTCACGGATACGAAGTCGAACGGAAATTCAGTCCTTATGAAATTGTGGACGCGATCGTCGGGACCAAACGCCGGATACAAATCAGCCGCACGATCCCGTTCGTGCCCGAACCGTTCGAAACCGATCGCCTGATGCTCTCGTCGTTAGGAGGATGGCTGCGCTCGCACGGACAATGGACTCCGCCGCATCCCGCGCCCGCCGCAACTCCGTGGCATCCGGATTACGGCGTAATTTTGCAGAATCTTTTCGCGCGCCGGGCGGCAGCTCCGGCAGCCATCCGGCCCATCGACATCGGCGAGCTCATTATTCCGCGCGATTCGCAACCGCTCGATCTTTCCGAATGGGTGCACCTCGCCACGCAAGGCCGCGATCACTATGTGAAGATCGTCTATGAAGGCGAGCTCTGGCCTTATCGCCATCCCGCAGCCTTGATCAAAGTGACGGAGCGAAAGTTTGAGGAAAATAACGGGATCATCGGCGCGTATTTGATGCAGCGCATGTTCATCGTGGTGCGCAAACCGGAAATGCGTTTCGCGGACGATGATTATGGCAACCCGCTCAAACGCGTCGTCTTAACGACCACGACGACTCCCGACATTGCCGATCCAAAATATGTCGTACCAGGTCATCGAAGTTTCTGGGTCGAAGTGATGATAGGCCCTACGGCAGCCGATCGCACGAACTTCAACTTCCACGGCATCGCTAATGACATCAAAAACCAAGCGATCGATTTCACGATCCCCATGATGTTCGTCTCACGCAGCGATCTTGGTAATAGCGGCAACGATCCCGATCCGGCGGTCCTCGATGCTTACAACGCCAAAGCGTCGATGCCGCTTCGCGATTGCGTTGTTCCAGGGCAGAAACTTTTCTTTGCGCCGCCGAACGGCAACGACAACACACAGCTGACCACGCAGTCGCTCAATTTTGTTATGGATGCAGCGCACGTGCGTCCGGCATTACTGCGGGCGGCAGTGAATATTCCGCAGGTGCAGGAGCTTCTCGGCACAAACCAGCCGACGAACATCCGGCTTTATCCGGAATACGTTAAGAACGGCTTCGGAGCGGGCAACGCAACCGATGTCTTTGCTCAAGTCGTGGACGAGGCTTATAGCGAACTCAGCGCGGATCCGCTCGTTGGCCTGGCCAAGTCGCAGGTTGATATCGCCGCTGAAAAAGCCGGCGGAATCGCGACTCCGAACATGGCTGTGAGCACTCTCTCGGGTCAGCTCGGGCCGCTGGCAGGGAAAGTTAAAGACGCGGTCACAAACACGTTCGATCCGGCTCAGTTTTTCAAGAAGGGCGCGGCGATGCTCTTTGGCAGCTTTGATTTGGTCGATCTTTTCCTGCCCAAGCTGGAGCCGGGGCAAGTTCCGACTCCACTCACACTCGGTGAGAATGCGCCGAAGTTAACAATCGAAAAAACGGCGACCGCAATTTTGACCAAGCTCGATTGGAAACCAAAATTTCTCGAGCCGAGCAAGAAGCTCGATTTTGGCATCGCAGCGATCGAAAAAGATCGCGAGGGAGTAGAGAGCGTCCTCGACATCCACGCCACGATTACCAAGCCGATCGATTCGAACGAGCCGCCTCAATCCGAATTCGCCGGTTCGATTAACGCGTTCACCGTTAGCGTTCTCGCCTCCGTCTTTATCAACTTTGACGAATTCAGTTTCAGAAAAGTTGGAGACGAGAAGACCGACGTCACGGTCCAGCTCGACCCGGATAAACCGGTTCGGTTCGCTGGCGACCTCATATTCATCGAGGAGATTCGAAACGCCATTCCGCCTGGTTTGTTCGGCGATGGACCTTCGCTCGATCTCATCGCCAATCCGTTAGGCATCCGCGCCGGTTTTGCCTTCGCCCTGCCGCCGCTGACCGTAGGGGTCTTTTCGTTAAAAGATGTGAAGCTGGCCGCTGCGCTCACGCTCCCATTCCTCGAAGGCAAACCCACTTTCGATTTCAACATTTCCGAACGCGCGCATCCGTTCCTGCTGGCAGTCGCCATTTTTGGCGGCGGCGGCTTTTTCCATCTTCAACTCGACACCGCGGGGATGAAAGCCCTCGAAGTCGCGCTCGAGTTCGGCGCCACCGCGGCACTCGATATCGGCGTTGCCAGCGGCGAAGTGCACATCATGGCGGGAATTTATTTCTCGCTCCAGCGCAAGGAAGGGACAACGGAGCTGGCGGCAGTTCTTTCCGGTTATCTCCGAATGGGCGGCTCGCTCAATGTTCTCGGCCTGGTCAAAATTTCAGTTGAATTCAATCTCAGTTTCACTTACGACAGCGAGCGCGACAAAGCCTACGGTCGCGCTACCCTCACTGTCGCGGTCGAAGTTCTCTTTTTCAGCGCATCGGTCGAACTCACCGTCGAACGCGCGTTTGGCGGCAGTGGCGATCCATACTTCATCGATTTCTTTCCCACGGCTCAGCCGTGGAAGGAATACGCCCTCGCTTTTGCATAAGCTATGGCTCGCAAACAAACAGTTCTCTTCACCGTGATACCACGCGGCGTTGCCGTCGATTCCGCCACGCTGCCTGTTTCAATATTCGTTTCCCCGCGGCTCAATGGCGCGAATCAACTCGGTGCATTTCCCGATTGGCTGTCCTGGACGCGCCGCCTGAAGGAAGATGGGCTGGAGCTGGAATTGCAATGCGGCTCGCAACACCGCTCGTTTGCGATTGATGAGGACCCGCTCGAGCCGGACCTGTGGGAGCAACTTTTCCAACAGGACACCTACGTACGTTCGCACGATACGTTTGATAGTTACGATGAGCGCGGCTGCTTGTCGTTTCCCATGCGTCAGACATTGAGCGCGCTGAAATCGATCTACCAGGAGGCAAGCGTCGAGTTGGCTCTGCCGGACAAACCGTTTTTCGGGAGTCGCGAACGAAAGCAATTTGCCAATCGGCAACGACTCGGCGCACTTGTGGACGGATTGCAGGTGCATTGGGATGGCCGCCAGGCAAACGAATTGCGCACAGCCGTACGCAATTTGTATGCGCGACAGTTTCTCGCGGCACAACATCGGCCGTCCGGTCCATTGGACGGCGAAGGATTGATTACAGGCCAACCGAAAAGCCCGGCCCTGAATCACGCGGTGGCGCTGCCCTTCGCCGTTTTTCATCACATGCCAACCCCCGAGTACGGCGACGGCATCAAACTTCCCGATAACGACAAGCTGCTCGATTTCCACCAGGCCCTTACCTCGTTGAATTCGTATCCCGAATTGTTGCGGGCGCTCGGTCTGGTTTTTGACCTCGATCTTCCGCGAAATTTTGTCGCCGCGACACCTTCGGGTGCGCCGGGCACACTTTCCGTGAGCAACGTCATTCCTGGCTGGGATTCCCGTCTTCAAACCACACGCCAACCGTTGAAAACCGCGTATCTGAAATTCAAAAACGGCGATCACGAATTTTTCTTTGCGGCACCGCGCGTCAGCGACCCGAATAGTCCGCACGATTTTCTTGGTGTGCTTGGCCTGCTCAATCTTGATCCCGCCCACTTTGGCCTCGCGCAGGTCGATGTGGATGGCGCGATGCACAAGACAATCATGCTCGCGGAAACGTTACACCCTTCCGGCGATCATAACCTGGTTCGAAACGCCACCCCGCAGGAGGCGCAGCATCCGGAAGTTTTCGATCCGGAAGCAACACTACCATCGCTGCGCTCTGGCGGATTTTCCCTGTACGCCGACAACCGAGCGCTGCAGTTGCTCGAATCCATTCAGCAATCAAAAAAGTTTAATGAGTCGTTAGGCTCGAATCAGGCGGCGCATCGGCCGTTTTACGCGGAGGATTTAATCCGCGGTTATCGCCTCGATGTGTGGGATTCGCGCACCAATGCGTGGCACTCGCTCCATCTCCGGAGGGGAAAATATCGAGTGGGCGACCTGCCATTTACGCCGAAGGACGAACCGGAAGAAGGATTCGTGCAGCCGGCCGTGACCCAATCCGCCCCCGACGCGGAAAATGCAACCAACGATTTGTATGTGCACGAAGCGATCGCACGCTGGGTTGGCTGGAGCCTCAGCGTGTCGCGGCCGGGAAAACACCTCAGTCGTTACGCCAATGCCGATGACGCTGTCCCGCGCGACGATGATCCCGGGAAATTCGCCGAAGATGAGGCGGTGACGCCGTTTCGAGTCGTGGCGCATTACAAGATCGCGCCGAAATCGCTGCCGCCTTTGCGCTTCGGCGTGCGATATCGGGTGCGCGCGCGTGCCGTGGATCTGGCCGGGAATAGTCTGCGCTGGGATGACAAGCTCGCAGACGCTCTCGCAGCTATCTTCGCCTTGCCGCGCGACGCGGAAGGTTTTACATATCTGCGCTTCGAACCCGTCCCGGCGCCGCTGATCGTGATTCGCAACAAGCGCGCGCTCACCGATCCCGGCTCCGCCGTCGATCGCATCGTGATTAGGACTTTCAACAACGACATCAGCAAAGATGGTGACGCGGCCAAGACGACCGGGGCGGACCGCCACATTATCCCGCCACGCGCGAGTATTGAAATGGGCGAACGTTTGAGCGCGTTCGATAACGCCGGCGGCAAACTCAAAAGCGATGCTGCGACATGGAAATTGATTGCCGAACGCGACCAGGGGGAATTGAACATGGTCAAGATTGCCGTGGCGGGAGGCGATCCGGAAAAAAAATATCCGCTCGAACCTGGCAAAGCGATCGACGACCTACCGTTTTTCCCCGATCCGCTTTCGCGGGGAGCGGCTCTGCGCGATCTCCCGGGAACGCCTGATGGCGCGATTGGCAACGCGATTCCAGACGCGGGTGTGGCCGCACCGATCGATTACCAGCTCCTGAGCGATCCAAATCCGCGGCCGGGTTCGGCAACGTTAGTCAGTTTTGGGGAAACCGGACACTGGCAGGACACGCACGGATTTCGTTTTGTTCTTGCGGAACCCAAGATCAATCAGGACGATGTTCGCCCACACTGGGATCCGATCGGTCGCGTACTTACTATTTTTCTCTCTAAAGGCCAGACGAAAGTCGTTCCCCTAACGAGTTATATGAGCGCGGATGATCTGAAGCTCATGGGCGTGTGGCAATGGTTGCGCGAATATATCGAGAACCTCACCGTAACGAATCCCCGGCCGCCATCCTTGCAACCGGGTTCCGATCTCGATCGTATCGCGCACGTGCTGCAACGCGCGGTCGAGGGTGGACACTGGATGCTGACCCCGCCGCATCTCGTGACGCTCGTGCACGCCATCCAACAGCCGATCGGGCGGCCGGAGTTTACCGCTTTGCATATTTCTCATGCGACGAAGATCGGCCGAGAGACGCTGCAAACTGCTCCCGATCGCGGACCGACCGACCCGACGGAACTGGCTCCGGTCACCGCATGGCGCCAGCTAGATTCGACGGAAACATATTTGCTCGGCGCGTTAAAAATCCACGGGGCAAGCACGGCCAAGGTCGAATTGCGCGCGGAGTGGAACGATCCGGTCGATGACATTGCAAAATCGAAATGGGAAACAGTTCAGTTCAGCGGCCTGGCAGATGAGCTTCCGTTACCCGCGCCGATGGAGGGTCCGCTCCTTGTCGTCGAAACGGAAGAGCGTGCAGTCGGCTATTATGATTTGGAGCACGATCAGATCGCGTTCGTGCGCGCCGATGATCGACCACCTTTGAGCGACTATAATTTTTCACAGGCCGCGCCACGCCACTTTCTCAACGATACCAAGCGCCACATCGTCCGTTACACCGCCACAGCGACTTCGCGCTTTTGCGAATATTTCGAGCCCGATCTCGATTTCACCCGATCGAGCGATCCGGTCGAAGTCGATGTGCCAGCCTCGGGACGGCCGCTGGCACCCGATGTCGTTTACGTTGTCCCGACTTTTGGTTGGGAGCGGCAGACTGCGACGAACCTGAAACGCAGTGTCCGTTTCGGGGGCGGGTTGCGGGTGTATTTGAATCGACCCTGGTTCTCTTCCGGTGAAGGCGAGTTGCTCGGCGTTGCACTTTGGAGTGGAGCGAACGGGTCGCTCGACGAAAATAATCGCGACAAGTTCAAGCCGTACTTCACCCAATGGGGGATGGATCCAATCTGGCAAACGGCTGCGCTCTCCTACGCGCCGTCTCCATATAACTTTCCGGACGTAGAGGAGCAGGATTGGGACGTCTCGTTGGAGGAAGGATCGGCGCGACAGAAAAACGGGGATCCCGGCCGCGTTTCTGTGGTTGGTTTCGTTCCACAATTCGATGAATCGCGCGGTCTCTGGTTTGCCGATCTCACCATTAGCCTGACGAGTGAGATCTACATGCCATTCCTAAGGCTGGCTTTGGTCAGATATCAACCACACGCCCTGGCCGACGCTAAAATCTCACGTGTCGTATTGGCAGATTTCGCCCAATTGACGCCGGACCGCGCCGCCACCGTCACATCCGATCCCCATCATGCGCGCACGATCCGTGTGGCAGTTTCGGGAGTGGCCCCGCAGGGACCGCGTCCGATAATTCGCGGTCAGCCGCCATTCCAGGCGGAGAACATGCGGGCGACGCGAGTGCGTGTCCGGGTGCAGGAACGCGATCAAAAGCTCCAAACCGACGTGGACTGGCGCGACGTTCCGCAAACCGTAGCGAGGATCGATGTGATAAAAGATGGAGCGACCCCGGGCGACGTCGATCTCACTCTCTGGCTTGGGAGTATTACCTTCAGTCAGTTGCCAGAGGCGGGCCGCTATCGCTTGCTCATCGAAGAATACGAATACATCTCCGCGGATTACATGCTGGGCGAAGGCCGCGCCAGGCAAACCCCAGGCCGAGTGGTCTACGCCGAAATCTTCGAACTGGACGACGCACTGATCAGCGAAACATGATTCGGTGAGCGTGTGGCGATATTGGTGAGGATGTCTTGCTCTGCCATGTCGGGCGAACGGCGCTACGAGTAGAGATACTCGTCGTGGTACTCGCGCTGTGGCGCGAATTGGACGTTCTCGTTTCCGGTCTCCGGGTACTCGAAGATTTTGCCCTCGTAATTACGAATCACAATCTTCTCGTTATCGTGATAAAGAATGTAACCGGGATTGATCGGCACTTTGCCGCCGCCTCCGGGAGCGTCGATCACGAATTGTGGCACGGCATAGCCAGTGGTGTGGCCGCGCAAGCCCTCGATGATCTCGATGCCTTTGGCAACCGATGTGCGCAGGTGTGACGAGCCGTTTATCAGATCGCACTGGTAGATGTAATAGGGACGCACCCGGCACATCAGCAGTTTGTGCACGAGAGTCCTCATGGTTTCGAGATTATCGTTCACCCCCGCAAGCAGCACACTCTGGTTTCCAAGGGGAATACCAGCATTGGCGAGACGCTCCAGCGCTTGCTTCACTTCGATCGTCAATTCACGCGGATGATTAACATGCACGCTTATCCAAAGCGGATGATGCTTCGCAAGCATGGCGCACAACTCCGGCGTGACCCGTTGTGGCAGGAAAATTGGCACTCGCGTGCCGATCCGCACGAAGTCGATGTGCGGAATCGCGCGTAATCGCGAGAGAAGTTTATCGAGCTTCTCATCACTGAAAATCAAAGCGTCACCACCGCTCAACAGCACATCGCGCACTTCCGTATGCGCTTCAAGATAACGGAATGCCTCTTCGAAATTTGTATGCAATTCCTGTTCGCCGACTCCGCTGACCACCCGGCTTCGGGTGCAGTAGCGGCAGTAACTTGCACAACGATCTGTCACTAAAAACAGAACACGATCCGGATATCGATGCACTAATCCCGGCACAGGCATATGCGAATCTTCCCCGCACGGATCAGCCATATCGTATGGGGACGCCCAGGTTTCTTCGATGCGGGGAATCACCTGACGTCGGATTGGATCATCAGGATTGTCCTGCGGAAGAAGGTTGAAAAAATGAGGCGTTACCGCCAGCGCGAGTTTGTCGCCAGAAAGCAAAACGCCACTGCGTTCCTCGTCGCTCAGTATCAAATGTTTTTCGAGTTGACCAAGGTTCGTGACCCGGTTCTTGAGCTGCCATTTCCAATCATTCCAGAGTTCTGGAGTCGTTTCCGGCCAATAACCTTGCGCATGTGAGACGAACTGTTTTCCATCTCCTTTTTCTGATTCAGAAGTAATCATTTTCTTTGGGGACGAAAAAGTTAAGACCCTTAAATATCGTGTCAATGCAGGCACCTGGCCGTGCGCTACGCACGTGCATGCGCGCGGGTGACGCAGCAAGGCGTCGGGTTTGGGTCGCGACCGAGTTAAGTCGTTAACAATGAGTTAGTCAGGACTGAATTTCAGCGGCCATCCTCTTAGCCGTTTCCAATAGCAACGCATCCTGCCCATGCCTTGCCTAAGAGCGACAAGCCTATCGGTACCCCGCCGACATTCGTCAACGGCAGCGACACTTGAGGCAACCGGCCAATACCCGCAATACTTGTCAATGCCAAGGTACGCGGATAATAGCCAGTGCCGCTGGAGCTGCGTTTCGGTGCCGCTCCCTTGACTGGAGCGAGGGCGGGTGTGGTTGGGATGCACAAAAAATCCGCCGGCCCAAGAAAATCATGAAAGTCTCGAAAATAGCGTTCGCGTCTTTCCAAGGCTTCACTGACACGTCGGCGATCGAGTTGTTTCGTCAGTTCAAAACTGGCCGCTACCGCGGGACCAAATTCGGGTTTTGCTTCGGCAATCCACGCACCGAGACAACTCTGGATCTCTGCCCATTGAATCGTGCAGAACGTGTCACTCCAGGTCGCGAAGATCTGCCCGGTTTCATCGGCAAAAAAGTCATTGAGTGACGATTCCTGCACCCGTTTCGAGAAGACTTCACGCAATTGACTCCCGGGTTTCAGCAGCGCCTCCTGCACGTCCTCGTCGGCCAATTCGAACGCTTCGCGAATCAAATGAATCGTGCCCGGTTTCGGCGTGGGTGGCGGCTCAGTCGCCAATAGAACAAGTGCTACTCTCGCTAACACATCCGCGTTCTGCGCGAGAACTCCCACGGTGTCGAATGACGGCGCCAATGGATTGACACCAGCCAGGGAGATAAACCCATGCGATGGTCGGAACCCCCAAATCCCGCAATTACTCGCGGGAATGCGTGTAGAACCGGCGGTATCCGTTCCAAGCGCAAAATCTGCGAAACCGCAGGCCACGGCGGAAGCCGATCCGCTTGACGATCCGCCTGGCACCCGGCTGGGCGCCTTTGCGTTGAGAGGCGTCCCGTAAAAATGATTCTCACCAAGAAGACTGAAAGCCAATTCGTCCGAAATGGTTTTGCCGACCGCGCGAGCCCCAGCCCGCAAGAGTTGGTCGACGCATACAGCATGAGCCACTGCGTTGGGATGCGACTCGCGCCACGTCGGATTGCCACAACCAGTCTTCCAGCCTGCCACATCGATCACGTCTTTAACCCCGAATCGCAATCCATCGAGTGGACCGCTTCCAGTAGGCGGCACCTCAAATGTGGTCACGAAAGCATTGCTCCGGGCGACAGTGATTGTTGAGCTCTTCATTCCGGTAGCGTCCTGGGCAAGCTGAGCTATCCGCCGTTGGTCTTCAAGGAGTGACGGCTCTAACACGAGCGAAAAGAAATACCGGCGGCCGCTAAGCCGTTACTTCTTTTTATTTTTCGCGAGTACGCTCAGCTCCCAGCGATACCCGTCGGGATCGTGAAACCAGAGGCCCATGTTTTTCGACCCGGGTCCTTCCGGACCGATTTCGTCTCCTGGATCTTCAACGTCCGCGCCGACGCGTTTTAGGTGGTCGAGCGCTTTTCGTAAGCTGGCCATATTCGGAAGATGAAATGACATGTGATCGATCGTTTTCGGCGACGGCTTGCCTTTGAAAAGCGCGATTGTGACGTTGTCGTTCCCGATGGCAACGCCATTGTCGAACTCGAATTCTTCCCGTAATCCCAGCGCGCGTTCGAACCATTTCGCGCTCTTTTTCGGATCGCGGACAGCCAGGCCGAAGTGGCCGACTTCACCGAGCGTGAAAGGAACTTTCATATGACCCCAAACGTGACAGCTAATGCGGTTCGGAACCGTTTCGAGAAATGATCGGTTCCATAAAGTGCAGGTTGAAATCTTCCAGTGCGTGGAGCGGGGTCGGTCCCACGCCGCTGGATCCTGGCCGCAGGTTCGATCCAATAAAGGCAAGCCAGAGGTCGCCCACCATTCCGATCCTCGGGCGCAACCGCGCGGCTGGACTGCGCGGATGGTGTTCGAGAAACTCTTCTACGTCCTCTTTTATGGCAGCGGGCAGTTCTTCGATCGCAAGCGACGTCACACTACTGAAACGGCTGCAGGCCGCACTTTGGACTTCAAACTCCGCGAAAAATCCACGGGAAATGCGATGCGTTCTCGCGTCGCTTTGCGAAACGGGCTCGATTATTCCAGGAAGCTACGCGTCGAATCAATCGCGACCCCACAGCATGGCGACTGAAGTCGTTAGGCTTCCACCCATGTTAAACGTGAGGAATTTTTTCGCGTTCTCGATCTGACGCGCACCGGCTTGTTCGGTGAGTTGCTGGTAGGCTTCGACCACCTGGCGAACGCCGGTCGCTCCAACAGGATGACCGTCGCCAATCAAGCCGCCACCCGCATTCACTGGAATTTGGAAGGGACCCTTCGAATTTCTCCGTGCGCACCTGCGGCAGGGCGGTCGCGCCGCTTTTGAGCAGCTCGACGCCTTTGCCCGATTCGGCGAGTCCGAGAATTTCGTAGGCCACAATTTCGGTAATGGAAAAACAATCGTGCACTTCGGCTCCATGGAGATCGCGCGGCGTCAGGTTCGCCATGCGAAAAGCTTTTTCGGCCGCTTTCCGTGCAATTGAAAACGTTGGCGCATCCTTTTTATCGAGCGGCAGATAATCGGTAGAATGACCGTAGCCAAACAATCGGACCGCTTTGTCTTTATCGCGGCCGATTTTGTCCAGGTACTTTCCAGAAACCAAAACAACTGACGCCGCGCCGTCGGTGATCTGAGAACAATCGGAGACTTTGAGCGGTGGCGCGACGCTCGGATTTTTATCGGACACCTGCGAGGCGCAATCGAGGGTGAGGTCCGCACCCCGCATCTGCGCAAGGGGATTTAGCTTGGCATGCGCATAATTCTTCCATGCCACCAGGGCAAGATCTGCTTCGGTAGCGCCATATTTATCGATATAGATTTGCGCGATGCGCCCGAACAATTTAGGAAACATGAAATCGCCATACTCAGGCTTTTCGTTGTGATAATCGGCAGCCGCGCCAAGCACGTCGGACCCATCCAGGGAGGACATGGTCTTCTGCTGTTCCGCACCAACAACCAGCACCGCATCATAGAATCCGCCCATCACCCATTCCGCCCCAAGCAGCACCGACAAAGCGCCAGAGGCGCATGCCGCTTCAGTGTGCATGGTTGGGATCCCACGCAATTTGGGATCGATCTCAGGGATAAACGCTCCCAGCTGCAGTTGTTTGGTAAACTGGCCTGCGTTGAAGTTGCCGACCGCGCCCGCCTGAATTTCAGCCGGATCTATCTTCGCGTCTTCAATCGCGTTCTTGCCGGCCTCGATGATAATATGCCGGATCGTTTTCCCTTCCTTTTTCAGATTGCGCTTAAAATCGGTGCGCGCGCCGCCGAGAATGTAAACTTCGTTCATAACTTACCTTAATCATTTTCTACCAGCCGTCATCCTGAGCGAAGTCGAAGGATCCCGCAGAAATCACTTTCCGTAGCGCAACGGGATTCCTCGACTCCACTTCGTTCCGCTCGGAATGACGCTCATCACGTTTATCCGCCAAAGGCATTCAAGCCCGTAATGTCGCGCCCGACTGTCAACGTGTGAATGTCGTGCGTGCCTTCATAGGTATAAACGCTCTCCAGATTCATGACGTGCCGGATTACGGGATACTGGTCCGTGATGCCTGCCGCCCCGAGGATGTCACGTGCTTTGCGCGCACACTCTAACGCCATCCAGACGTTATTGCGTTTCGCCAGTGAAATTTGCGCCGGACGCGCTGCATCCGTTTCCATCAGGCGCGTGAGCCGCAGCGCCAGCAGCTGTGCCTTGGTAATTTCCTGCGCCATCCAGACAAGCTTCTCCTGCACGAGCTGGAAGCTGGCAATTGGCCGGCCGAATTGTTCACGCCCTTTGGCATAAGCCAGCGCTGTTTCGTAGCAATCAATCGCCGCGCCGATTACGCCCCATGCGATGCCTACACGCGCGTACGAAAGACATGATAATGGCGCGCGAAGGCCGGACGCTTTCGGCAGGCGGTTTTCCGCCGGTATCCGGCAGTTGTCGAACCAGCATTCCGATGTGCGCGACATGCGCAGACTGAATTTGCCTTCGATATCACGCGCACGAAAACCGGTGGCGTCCTTTTCCACTACAAAACCGCCGATGCGTCCGTCATCATCCTTCGCCCAAACAACTTTGACGTCCGCGATGGACGCATTGCCGATCCAGCATTTGCCGCCGTTCAAGACGTAATGGTCGCCGTCGCGTCTGGCACGCGTTTCCATTCCGCCCGGATCGGAGCCGTGTCCATGTTCTGTGAGAGCAAAGCAACCCACACGCTCGCCCGATACCAACCCAGGCAGCCATCGTGCGTGCTGCTCCGGCGAGCCGAACGAATGGATTGCCTGTATCGCAAGGGCGCCCTGCACCGACGCAAGCGAACGCAACCCGGAATCGCCCCGTTCCAGTTCCTGCATAATCAGGCCGTATGCCGTGAAGCTCAGACCGGCGCACCCGTGCTCTTTGAGGTACGGAGCATAAAACCGAAGTGCGCCCATGCGAGGAACCAGATGTTCCGGAAATTTCGCGGCGCGATGGCACGGAACGATCTCGGGCACGACCTCCTCCTGCACGAATCGCCTCGTCCGATCGCGTGCTGCGCGCTCCTCATCTGTAAGAAGCTCTTCGATCCGGTAATAATCCAGCGAGCTCATATTGTGGGGTTCCTGGAAATGCGCGCGCCAGTTTAGCGGGCACTCGATGCGAATACAACGCTCGGTCGATTAAGAGCCAGACCGTTCGTTGCAGAGCTAAGAAGCGACGGGCAATTTCCAGAATAAAAGTAAGATTGCCCGTTGATTTGTGAAGCTCATTTCGCAATTGTTTTTATTCAAATCCAAATCATATGAGAATCAAAATTGCATCTAGTCTGAGTCTAATCGCAATGTCCCTGGGCATATTCGCTGCCGCGCCGGGAAATCTTCACATGATCGCTGGTTCAGCCGGGGCGAAGAGCCGTGCAAAAGGCGCTCTTTCAACACTTGGCAACCCTCGCTCGCCAATCCGTCACGTGATTATCGTGATCGGGGAAAATCGCAGCTTCGACAATGTTTTCGGTACCTATGTGCCATCAAATTCCCAAACAATATGGAATCTCCTGTCCCAGGGAATCGTATTAAACAACGGCACACCGGGACCAAACGTTGCTCTGGCAGCGCAGCAACAGGCGACTGACATGACGACGTATGAGCTTAGCCCCACGCAAACAGGTCCTTTCGCTACTCTGCCGCAACCGAGCACAACTCTCGATGGATTGCCCGTCGGGCCGTGCATACTCTCCTTCGGGAATCCTGCGTTTTGCAGCGATGTCGGCCTTGATTCAACGTCGCAAGGGCTTCTACAGGCTCGAGGAACGGGACAGCCGGCGTATGATCCGGCGAAACAGATATTCCCCGTTCCGGACTGCCGTTATCCTTCGAATCTGCCGAACGCGCCTTACTCGTTGCTAGGCGCTTCCCAACTTAATAACTGCGGTCAGCCATTTTTGTCCGATACAATCGCGAACACGACATACACGAGCAACACAGGCGACCCGGTACATCGCTTTTATCAGATGTGGCAACAATCCGATTGCTCGATTGCAAACATCACGCCGCAGAATCCTAGCGGCTGTAAGCACGATCTCTTCACCTGGGTCGCTCTCACTGTGGGCTGGGGCTTTACCGATCCGCCCACAACAGATCAGGACACCTATCAAGGCGGCGTAGCCATGGGTTTTTACAACATGGCGCAGGGTGATTTTCCCTACTTCCTCGACCTGGCCGAAAACTACGCAATCAGCGATAATTACCATCAACCGGTGATGGGTGGAACCGGTCCGAATTCGCAATTTCTTTTCACCGGTGATGTATATTATTTCACTGACGCGAACGGAAATCCGGCAATGCCTGCCGCAGATTTAATCGAGGATCCCAATCCAAGAGCCGGCACAAACAATTTCTATAACAACGACCACTTTAGTAGCGGGGATCCTGGCAGCACGGGCGTCGGCTTCACGAACTGTTCCGACAATACCCAACCAGGTGTCCAGCCAATCATGAGTTATCTGCACGCTCTGCCCTACCAGCCGTTCAACGATGGGAACTGCGACTCAAACCACTGGTATCAGGTGAACAACGATTATCCCTACTACACCACCACCGGCACAATTATCAGCAATCAGGACGTCAACGAATTCCCGGCCGGCCCCGCGTATTCGATCGGACCACAGACCATCCCGAACATCGGCGATGCGCTTTCAGCTCAGAATATTTCCTGGAGGAATTACGCAGGCGGTTTCAGTGTGGCAAGTCATGACCCACCAGTGAACGACCTTTACTGTGCAATCTGCAATGGCTTCCAGTATGCAACTTCCGTCATGACCACATCGCTACGTCAAAATCTCGTAGATCTGACGCAGCTATACAGCGACATCGCCACTAACCAGTTGCCAGCGGTTTCTTTCGTTAAGCCCGACGTGTTGCTCGATGGCCATCCCGGCACCTCGACACCGGCATTGTTTGAGGCTTTCGTTCGAAAAATCGTCAACAGTGTGAAAGCAAACAATCAACTCTGGAGCGATACGGCCATCCTTATCACATTCGATGAAAGCGGCGGCCTGCATGATTCGGGATACATTCAGCCTATCGATTTCTTCGGTGACGGCCCGCGGACCGTGCTAATCACGGTTTCTCCATACGCGAAGCGAGGTTTCGTCGATCACACCTATGCCGATCACGCTTCAATTTTAAAATTCATCGAATGGAATTGGAATCTGTCACCGTTGTCCGCGCGCAGCCGCGATAATTTGCCAAACCCGGTTTCCGCCGCGAACGCTCCGTATTTTCCTACCAACAGCCCGGCGATAGGCGATCTCCGATCTATGTTCGACTTTCCCCGCGCAACTCCAACACCACGGCCTCGTCCGACGCCCCGCTAGCTTTTACGACGCGGAACGCTAGCGTAATCTTTCCGCCGTGGCGTTCAGATTTCATCCTTCAAGTCTTAGGAATTCCGTTTGCACCTTGCTGGCAGTGCTGATGATGGCCGCTGCACCAGGCGGCCGCGCTGCCGTTCAGAAAAGCGCTGGCACCGGGGCGGCGGCCGGAGCATTTGATGCTCATGCTGCTGAACGTTTTGCCAATCTGGCGCTGGCGTGCGTGCACAAGGAATATCCGAACAAGATCAGTCACGTCCTGAACAGCGACGCCGATGTCGCGCCGCCACGGAAACTGACGCCGGCGTTTTGCGGATGTTACGATTGGCATTCGTCAGTGCACGGACATTGGCTGCTGGTGCGGTTGTTGCGAACATTTCCCGATGCGGCTTTCGCAAAAAGCGCTCGCGATGCTTTGAAACAAAGTCTCACCGCAGAAAACCTCAAAGCTGAAGCGGCATATCTGCGCGGCGAAGGCCGCGCAAGTTTCGAGCGACCATACGGATTGGCGTGGCTGTTGCAGCTCTGCGCTGAGCTGCGCGAATGGGACGACCCGCAGGCGAAAGAAATGCTGGCAAATCTAAAGCCGCTTGAGGACGCTGCCGTCGAGCGATTGACAAGCTGGTTGCCGAAGCTCTCCCATCCAGTACGTATCGGCGAGCACGGTCAAACCGCATTCGCTCTCGGACTAATTCTGGATTATGCGCGCGGCAAAAATGACGAAGCGCTGACCAAACTCGCCTCTGAATCCGCGCGGAAATTTTTTCTCGCGGATAAAAATTGCCCGCTCGGATACGAACCGTCCGGCGAAGATTTCCTTTCGCCCTGCCTGGGCGAAGCCGACGTGATGCGCCGCGTGTTATCGCAAGCCGAATTCGCCAAATGGTTAGGCGAATTCCTGCCGCAAATCCCTGCGAAACCGACGGCGAATTGGTTGCCGGTAGCAATTTCACCGGACCGCGAGCGATCCGAAGCTGGCACACCTCGACGGATTAAATCTGAGTCGAGCGTGGATGCTGGAAGGCATTCTCTCTGCGTTGCCCAGTGATGATCCACGCCGTTCCGCGCTAGCCAGCGCAGCAGAAGCGCATCGGCGCGCAGGTCTCGCCGCAGTAACGGGCGAGCATTATGAGGGCGGCCACTGGCTGGGCAGTTTTGCCGTTTATCTGACTACGCAGCGCGGCATTCAGAAAAAATGAGCGTGCTGAACCTCCGCGCGACGCATTGCCGCCTTTAATCAGCGGCGAGCGTCTGCTCCGATCGGCGCGGCTTTCCTCCCGAGGGCTGCCAGGATCGTCGCTGCCAAAAATCCTGCAGATCACTTCGGCTGCCTCGGAAGATGTTCAGTTCCGCCTTTCTAATGTTGGCAACACCTATCGGGTAAGCGGAGCGCGGAAGACGACACTTACCGTCGCCGCAATATTGCCAAAGAGCCCAGTAACTCCATGGCGCCGTCGCACGAGGCTGCTTGGAATAATTTGCAACCCACAGCCAGCAATTCGTCAGCGTTCTTCTCTGCGCATTCGTTACTCGCGAACTGTTTAGGACCTGCCCGAGATGATATTCTCCCGAATAGATACCCGGATAAACACCGGTGCGTTCGCGAATGCGCTCAACAAATTTCACTGCTTGGTCGGCCCGCATTGTGCCCCCTGGATAGTGGCCGTTTTTCTCGAAATCGAGCACCAGCAACACGCCCGAGGTCGGTCGAATCGCCGGGCTGGCGTGTGCCCAGGCACTGGACACAACACTTAGGAAATGATCTGCCTGTCGAACCGGGTCACTCGCATTACCATAATGATAAGCTCCCCAAAGCAATCCCGCCTGCAGAGCTCCAAGCTGCCGGTCCAGATATTTGGCATCCCGTGTGAAGGGCGGATATGTCGCTTCATGAATGACGCCGACGATCCCTTCACGTTTCATGGCGGCGAAATCCGGCCGCATCATGTCGTAGTGAGAAAGATTCACTACGTTCGTAGCCGAGAAGGCACAGGTCGGAAGCAACAAAAAGAAACTGCCCTGTGTAAGATCGACAATCTCATCACCATCCCCAATCGCAGCAGACACATTGATCAGTTGTTGTGCATTTGCAAGCGCGGGAATTCGTTAACGCCGGATTCAGTTGTAGCCGCGGGCGTTGACGGCGGTATGTCTTCGTCAAAAACTCAGTTGTAGCCGGGGGCGTTGACCGCGGCATGTCTTCCTCAGAAAGCCCGGACGAGGTCAGCGCCCTCGACTACAGAAGCGGTATATCCGACGGCGCATTTACGTTCAGGAATAATTTCTTCTCCCGCTCTGGAACAAATCTCTCCCTGAGTTTTCCGGCTCTGATCAGATCACGAACCAGAGATTGCAGTGAAAAGTCCGTTCCTGTAAGCGCCTGGCGAAAATCGATCGCTGCCTCTCTCGGATAAATTGCCGCGACCGGTTGAACGCGTTTGGCGATTTTCGGAACCACGCCGCGACCCGGTTCGATCTCAGCGCAAAGAAATTTCAGGTAGTTCCTGGTCATCCATGGCATGTCAATCGCCAGCGCCAACAGATGACTTGTGCTTATCCGCTCAAGCGACGCGGCGAGACCGCTCAGCGGACCGCGCGACGGAAACGCGTCAGGAACAAATTCAGCATCTGCAGGACGCCACGCGGGATTAGTCCGGGCGGAAACAAAGATTTCAGCTGGTTCTAATTTCCGCAGCAGATCGAGTTGAATCTGCCAGAGCGGCTCGCCTTGAAACAAGAGCGTCGCTTTATCCTCGCCCATCCGGCGCGATTCGCCACCGGCGAGCAAAACAGCACTGAAGCTGATTTGCGCAGTAGACGGTATCCGCTTCTCCCTTTGCTGAAAGGGAGAGGATTGAGGCGAGGGGTCGTTCACGCGCGATCAGACACGCTACAAAACCCTCACCCTTCGCTTTCCCTTGGGAAGGGGGAGGCGACTGCAAGCTGCAGTTTCGTTTTCGTTTCAGCCCCTCGCCCGGTCACGCGCAATTGTCCGTCGCGTTAGAATTTTGGCGCGCAGACCGCCGCGCCCTTTCAAAAAATCTTTTGCGCCGGGCGCGATTGCCTGATCCATCCAGTAACAGGGCGCCGACTCTTCGGTTCCATACAAACAAACTCCCTGAACCTCGAACTCCCTGCCGATGCACTCGTTCAAATCAACGCCGCGCGTAATCACATTCCGTCGCGCGGCAGCCGGCAAGCAATCGCGAATATCCAACGCGGCACAAAGCTCCTCGAAAACCTCTAGTGAAAAAAAGGTGATCTGGCCTTTGTAATCGTCCTTGAAATCGAAATAGCGATCTCCGCGAATCCCACGTCCGGCGACACACTCGATCACCGGCACTTCGATCATTGGGTGCGTGTCCGGCTCGCGGCCGTGATGGCCGACGAAATTGTGCCCGGGAGAAATGTAAAGATGGCAAATTTCCACTCGCCCTATGATAGCATTGATGGGACTCACTCAACATGAGCGAAACCAGTATTGATTCCCAAAAGATCATCCGGCGAAAACACGACGGCGAACTGGAATATTTGCCTGATGCTCTGACAATCGAAGAGCCGCTTGAAATCCGGATCGGCCGAAAAACCATCGCCACCACGATGCGCACGCCTGGTCACGACAAAGAACTTGCGGTCGGGTTCTTGGTTTCGGAAGCGATCGTGCGCAATCGCACTGACATAACGAGGATTTCGGCGGACGGCGATAACAGAGTGATTATCCATCTTGCCGCGGACGTGAAACCGAAACTGAGCTCGACGAAACGCTTCGGAACGATTTCCAGTAGCTGCGGTCTGTGCGGAAAGACGAGCATTGATGCCATCCGGCAAAATTTCCCCGCGATAAGGTCCAAAGAAATCAGGATCGATATTAAAACCCTGCTTTCGCTTCCCGAAAAACTGCGAGACGCACAAAGTGATTTCGCGCGCACCGGCGGAATTCATGCTGCCGGAATTTTCGATGTGAACGGCGAATTGAAACTTGCCCGCGAAGATATCGGACGCCACAACGCCGTGGATAAAGCGATCGGACGTGCTTTTCTCGAGGAACTTTTGCCGTTGAAGCAGCATCTTCTTTTGGTGAGTGGCCGCGCGTCATTCGAGATCACGCAAAAAGCGCTCGCCGCCGGGATTCCAATCGTGGCTGCCGTTTCAGCCCCTTCGAGTCTTGCGGTCGAGTTCGCACGCGAAAGCAATCAGACCTTGATCGGATTTTTGCGCCCGCCTTCGTTCAACATCTACTCGCACATCGAACGGGTAATTTTGCAACCATTGTAGCCGAGAGCGTCGTTGTAGCCGAGGGCGTCGACCTCGGCAATCTGAGTGGTAGCGATGCGAATGTCCGCCGCGGTCGGCGCCCGCAGCTACCGCACTAGCGCTGCGAGGCAAACACTGCTTCGGGATCGGCGCCGCAAATTCTCCCAGCCGAGATCCAACCGAACCGGCTGATCAACGCGCCCAACAGAAACGAAGCCGCCGCAAACGGCACCAGGCCCGTTAGGCGAAAGACGATTGGGAGCGGCCCGGCAAAAAATTCGCCTGCCCGGATCAGCCAGCCGGAGCGACCTTCGTGCAGTGCTCGATCCGCCGCGCCGTGTTTGTCGAACTCGAGCCACACCCAGAGCAGCGTTTCGACACAAGCCGCGACCATTCCGATTACCCAAAGCGGGCGAATTTGAAAACCGGCCAGCTCGAGAATCGCGCCGGCGCAACCCAGACCCGCCGTGCCGAAGTGAATCGGGAGCAGGATGCGATGAAGATGCCACGCCGGAATTGCTGTCGCGCCGATCAACACGCCGGTGTAGGTCGCAAGCCCGAGCCCCAACATTGCCGCGCCGGCCGAGAGTAACCCGACGATAATAAGGATGACGTAGCTCGAAGGCGGAAAAACTCCATTCTGATAAAGCAGCATTAAGAACCAGGCTGGGAAAGCGAACCCGCCGAAAAATACGAGAATCCAGGCGCCGACCGACATTGGCGACTGCTGTTTGAAGACCCGAAGCATGTTGAGAAAAAGCCGTGGCCGACCGAGGTCCATAATGAGAAGGATCGGCGAAACTATTGCTCCCATGCCTGCGATCCAGAGTGCGACGTAAGCGAGTTCCATTTGCCGCAACACCAGCGCAGAACAGGCGATGAGTGGCGCCATGCCAGCAGCACCGCCAACAAAAAAGTAAACCGGTATTTCCCACGTCCACACCGGCGGCCTAACGACTGGCTCACCATAATACCCGGGTCCGCCACCGGACGGACTCGCCGTGGCGAGTTTATGCGGAATCGGGCCGCCTGCGACGTCCACACCGTGGCCGGTCACAACGCCTTTTAGCCTCGCCTCCTTCCGCAATTGATCCAGTCGCGATTCGTCAGGCATGTTCAAGACTGGGGAGCGCGAGCGCCTCGCTCGCCCTTTGCGGCGCCTCGCCGAAAAGCATCCTGGAAATGTCGAGCTCAGAGTATGTTGTGCGAGGCGCACAACACTGCGGGCGGGGCGTCCGCCTTCCCCGGATTTTGCTGCTGGCGAGATACTTCATAAGAAGAAGGCAAAAGCGGCCGCCACCGTTACGATCGCACCAAGCGCGGTCGCCGCCGCGGCCAGCCATGACGATTTGAGATAGATGGTCGGTATCTCGGGTTTCGGCGGCAGTCCATACGGCTCCGGGTCACCTAACAAAAGGAAAAAGGCGTGAACGCCGCGCACGGAGGTTTCCTGTGGATCGTACAGTTGCGCATCACTGTAGCCGCTCTCGCGCAGGTATCGCACACGCTCGCTGGCACGCGCGCGCAGATCGTCCAGCCGCCCGAAAACAATTGATTCGGTCGGACAAACTTTCGCGCATGCAGGTGTCAGTCCGCTTTTTTGTCGATCGTAGCAGAAGGTGCACTTGAACGCGCCACCGTGGTTCGGCAATGGCTTGGGCCGGCGATCGATCACCCCAAAGGGACAATTGACCACGCAATAACCGCAGCCGTTGCACACATCATCCTGCACAAGCACCGAGCCCACTTCGGTCCGAACAATCGAGCCCGTGGGGCATGCTTCCAGACAGCCGGCCTCCTCACAATGTTTGCAGACGTCGGACAGAAAAATCCATCGAAACGGATCCTCGCCATCACCATCGCTGCCTAACGACATTGGTCCGGCAATCTGGTTTCCTTTCGGCAGATTCTGTTCGAGAAAAAGGACGTGACGCCAGGTGGACGCGCCGAGGTGGCCGGTGTTGTCATACGAATTCCCGGTCCAGACATACCCGTCTTCGGGTACTTCGTTCCATTCCTTGCAAGCGACTTCGCAGGCTTTGCAGCCAATGCAGACGGTTGGGTCCGTGAAAAACCCGACCGTCGCCCCTTCCTCGATGTAGGAATGGCGGCGCTGGTTCGTACTATGAATGCCTTCGCCGATCATATCTTTTGGTAGGGACGGACCGCCGGGCCGTCCGCAACGCGCGTCCCATAACTGCGGCGCGCCCGGCGGTCGCGCCCTACCATTGATCGCATACTCATCCTGATTTTCCGTGTTGACCGTGCCCGGCCGTGAGTTTGCCGCCCTCCGGTGCGCCGGGCGGCGGTTGTTCGGGATGTAAATTCGGCGGACCACCTTGGGGAACCTGTTTCGCGAACCAGCGATTGAAGTCGGGTCCACGCGGGAGTTTGCCGGGGATGATATTGCAGAGCGCGGCCTTGGTTTCCATAATCGTAACGTTCGGCTCGCCGGATATCGCCATGAGATCGTTAGCGGCGTCGCCGACTACCGGACCGCCGGTTCCAAAATGGAACGGGATTGCAACCTGGTGCACGCGTTTGCCGTTAAGCTGGAGGGGTTGCAATCGCCGGGTGACGAGCGCGTTGACCTGAATCGCGCCGCGCATTGTGAGCAGGCAAATCTCATCGCCGTTTCGGATGCCTAACGAATCGGCAAGTTCGGTTGAGATTTCCGCGAACATCTCCGGCTGCAGCTCCGCAAGATGCGGCAGGAAGCGGCTCATGCCTCCGCCTGTGTGATGCTCCGTCAGACGATAAGTGGTGAGCACGTAAGGAAAACGCTCGTCCCCGGGCGGCGCGAAGCGGTTCTCCTCGCGCGTGAACCAGAGCAGGACCGGGTTGGTGTCGTGTTTATAGATGGCGTTATCGACCGGTGATTCGATCGGCTCGTAGTGCGTCGGCATCGGTCCGTCCTGCAAACCTTTCGGCACGTATAACCACCCGAGTCCATCCTCGTGAATGATGAATGGCGCATCGCCCGGCAAAGCAGCGAGGCCGCGGTCGTCGCGACTTCCACGGTAATCGGGCGCTTTGTCCGGTTTGAAATCGGGAACGTCTTCGCCCGTCCATTTTGATTTTTCGGTGTCCCACCAGACGAGCTTCTTGCGTTCGCTCCATGGTTTGCCATCTGGCGCGGCACTGGCGCGGTTGTAAATGATGCGGCGATCGCTCGGCCAGGCGAATCCCCAGCCGTGACCGAGATAGCCGTGGGGCTCGCGGCGCAGCGCCTTATTCACGCAGTCACTGCCGTAAACCCCGGTATAAATCCAGCAGCCGCTCGCAGTGGAGCCGTCATCTTTCAACTCCTGGTATTTATCAAGCTGCGAGCCGTGATGAAGTTTGCCATTGCGATCGTTGCCGAAAACAATTCCGTTTTTCCCGCCGGCGTCATCGCCTCCGGCTACAGCATCCCCTTCCCTGGTTGCGCGTTGGGTGTTTTCTTTATCCTCCAGCGTTTTCCAGCCGTTGATTTCGGCCAGCACGGCGTGCATCTCCGGTCCGCCGTTTTTCGTTTCCGGATACCACCAGTCGAGCGCTCGAATCGGCTCGTCGTCGGGGTCATTCGAGGTTTCCGCTTTTTTCTTTAAACGCAATGCGAGCTGGTGAATGAACCAACTCTCGTTGCGGCAATCGCCCGGCGGCTCGACCGCTTTTTCACGATATTGCAAAAGACGCTGCGTGTTCGTATACGCGCCTTCTTTTTCCGCGTGACCCGCAGCGGGAAAGAAGAACACTTCGGTTTCGATATCTTCGGTTTTTAATTCGCCGCGCTTGATCTCAGGCGAGTCTAACCAAAACGTCGCTGGCTCAATCTCGACCATGTCGCGCACGACAAACCATTTGAGTTTCGCGAGTGCTTTGCGCTGGAGACGGGCGTTGGGTGCGCCGACAGCCGGATTTTGCCCCATGAGAAACATGCCTTCGACTTTTCCGTCGAGTGTCTCGTAGAGAAAATTGAAGAACGAATGATCGCCGGTCAGCTTCGGGATCCATTCGTACCCGTAACTGTTCTCCTTTGTCGCCCGGGTCCCGTAATAAGCCTTGAGCAAGCTAACGAAATATTTCGGGAAATCGTGCCAGAGACCGGTGGGGTTAGTGTGAGTCTTAAAGTAATCCTCGAGCGTGTCTTCACCCTTGCCTGCTCGCGGCATGGCGATGTACCCCGGGAGAATGTCGTAAAGCGTCGGGATATCGGTCGAGCCCTGAATGGAAGCGTGACCACGCAAGGCGAGAATGCCGCCGCCGGGACGTCCAATGTTTCCTAACAACAACTGCAGGACCGAAGCCGTGCGGATGATTTGCACGCCCTTCGAGTGCTGAGTCCACCCGACCGCATAGCAAATCGCAGCCGTTTTCTCCGGGCCGGATGCCCTAACAAGTGTATCCGCCACTTTATAGAAAAGCCGAGGCGGAATCCCGCAGACCTTCTCCACCATTTCAGGCGTATATCGCGCGTAATGCCGCCTCAGAGTTTGAAAAACGCAGCGCGGATGTTGCAGCGTCAGGTCACGATGCGGAAAACTCAAGCCTTCGCCTTCGTAGAGCCAACTCTTGGTATCGTAGGCGCGCTTCTCCGGGTTCCAACCGGAAAAAAAGCCCTCCTGATTATCTTCCGTGTCACCAAATCCCTCCCGCAGAATGCAGGACGCGTTGGTATAATGGGCAACGTATTCGCGAAAGAACAGCTCGTTCTCGAGCACATGCCTGATAATACCGCCAAGAAAAGCAATATCCGTTCCGACCCGCAGCGGCACCCAGATGTCAGCGAGCGCACTGGTGCGCGAGAAGCGCGGATCGACGTGGATGATGGTGGCGCCGTTTTCCTTTGCCTTCATCACCCAGCGGAACCCAACCGGATGCGCCTCGGCCATGGATGAGCCTTCGATTAAAATACAATCGGCGTTCGCCAGATCCTGTTGCGCAGTCGTAGCTCCGCCCCGGCCGAAGGAGGTGCCCAGACCGGGCACCGTGCTGCTATGTCATATCCGGGCCTGGTTGGACACACACACCATCCCCAAGCCTCCGGTAAAAAGTTTCTTGATCAGGTAGTTCTCTCCATTATCGAGCGTCGCGCCGCCGAGATGGGTGATGGCCGGCGTCTGGTTCACGACCGAACCTTTCGCCCCCTTGATGAAAGTCCGCTTACGCGATTCCCAGACGCGATCCGCCACCATATCCATCGCGCGTTCGAGCGAAATCTCCTCCCACTTGCTGCCGCGCGGTGCGCGGTATTTCACCTTCGTCTCGCGTCGCGAATGGGTGAGGAGCTGGAAGGACGCCGCGCCCTTCGGGCAAAGATTCCCCTGCGAAATCGGCGACTCCGGATCACCCTCGATCGCGACCAGTTTGCCGTCTTTATGATAGATAAGCTGGCCGCAACCGACTCCGCAGTACGGACAAATCGATTTCGCGACCGTCGCGTCGTCTGTGCGCGCATGCATCGCACGTGTCTTTTCCGACATCGCTTCAAGGCCGGTGCCGTCTCCTCCTTCACGAATTTGCCGAACCAGCGGCCATTTTGAGAGCCAATGCAGCATCGAACTCATCTCACCAGAATTCGCACGAGCCGACAATTTCAGTTTTAAAAAAGCCGCGCCGCCGCGCCTTGCTAATCGGGGGCGATGTTTCCACGCTTTAACGCTTCAACCCTTCAACCCTTCAACGCTTTAACGCTTTAACGCATCAACGCTTCAAGAGCGTTTCTGGTCGCCGCGATCGCCGTAACCCGAGCGCACCGTTTTCTTTGCTTTCCGCTCGCGATCCTTCTTGAGCGATCGACCGACGTCATCACTCTCTTTGATACGGCCCTTGCTGTCGCGGCGAATGTAACGCGCGTCGCCCTTCGGTTTAATGATTGTTCGTTTCCCGCTGGATTTCTTCGTAGCCATGGTACGAATTGATCGCCCGCGGACGCCTTTGCGGATGTGCTACCATTCAGCGCGCGTTTCAGGCAGCTCGCGCGCTTGGCGGCCTTTCAATTTGCGAACGCTACACCACGCAAACCCGTCGCTGCGATTGCGCTTTCTTCCGCCGCCGATGTTACGATTCAACATTTCGAACCCGAAACATCTATCATAAGCCGCTTACGATCCATCAGTCCAGCCTCCGTGTGTAAAAGGTCAAAGCCAGCTCAGAGTTTAGCCGCCGCGGCGAGTGACGAACGCATCCCTCCACTCAATTTCCTCAGATCAAACATCACCTGTCACGCCACCTGCTCGCGAAGACTTTCGGAGTAATCCGGACGAAGGCAGGTCACGTCGAAGCCTTGGCGAAGATCGAAGCCGACCCGAACGGAGCGGCCTCGGTGAGCGATCCCGCAACCGCGGGACCGCGCGGGTAGCGGTCGAGTGCAGCGGGAGGCTACCGGGATACGACGCGGAAATATCGACCATCAATCCGTTAACGGAGCGGCGTTGTAGCCGCGGGCGCTGACCGCGGCGCTCCTCAGGCGAGGCGACGGCCACTGAACAACCTGGCCGGAAAAAACAGCACAGCCCGCACGAGCGCGAGCAACGCTTCCAGGGTCATCCCGAGCAGCCGAAACGGCAGCGCGACGAGCCAGACCAGCGGAAACAAAACCAGCGCCAGCAAAGCTATCGGCCAGCAGAGCACCAGAAGAATGAACCAGCCGACGAACAAAATCAGGAACCTCATCCAACAACTTTTTCACTCCCGTAAAGCCACGTCAACTCACACGCCAGCACGAGAAGAATAGAAACGCGGCCCCCCCGGTTTCGTCTCCCCGGGTATTCCTCGCTATTACGTCAATGTCTGCGATTACTATCAAATGCCACTGGAACCTTGCCCCACCTGCGGCTACGCGCTTTCCATCGTCGATCATCATTGCCGTCATTGTGCCACCCCATCGCGGGCAATTCCGTCGCGGGCCTCTGGTGCGAAACCCCTGCAGCAAATGATCATCATGGCTGTAGTGGTCCTAAGCGTTGTCGTTTACTTGATCTTCTTTCGCTAACGAAAAGGCGCTGTGCGCCGTCGATCTTCGCTCACGGCACGTCTGAAAGGACGCGTTACTCGCGGTTCAAAATCTTTTCCCATTGTAGGGCGTTTCTGTGAAACGCCATCCGCAACGTCTGCCACAGGCGTCCTGCAAATTCGTTCTCGATCCGGTGCAATATCTTCCTTCCCTGCGTTCCTGCCTTTCCTGATCAATAAACAAACGGCACCAGCCGTTTAGTGCGCCGCATGTAATCAGCGTATTGCGCGCCAAGCGCAGCCGACAAGGCATTCTCCTCCACGTTCATGCGGTGAACGAAAGCCGCGCCAATCGGCAGAAGTATCACAAGCAGCGCGGCCCAGTTGCCCAGAGACAGACCGAGACCGACGAACGCCAGGAGCACACCGGCGTAGGAAGGATGACGCACCATGCGGAACGGTCCGCGCTCGACCAGTTCGTGATCTTTTTCAATCGTTACGTCCACGGTGAAAAAGCGGCCGAGCGTGATGATTGCCCACCAGCGCAGAAGCAGTCCGGCGACAAAGAGCATTACACCGGCGAACACAAAGCTTCGATGATACGGCAGCGCCGCTGCCGGCAACTGTTTCGCCAGATAAACACCCGCCGCCACACTCACCACGATTACGAGCCACACAACGCGCAACGTACTGCGATGCTGCTTCATCCCGGTGCGGCTACGCGAGCGGCGCGTCACAGTCAGCAGCAATTCCGAGATCAGATAAACCAGTCCGAGCAGAAGCGAGACTCTCAACATTTAACTCCGTAAAGGCGCGCGGCCGCGTGAAACAAATCTACGCGGCTTTACGCTCTGAACTACTTTTGACTGCAATTCTTGTTAGGCGATTTCGGGAAATGGGTTTGACCGGTCGGATACAGGAGATAGTCCGTTCGCGAGCAGGCAGGCTACATAGAAGGCAAAGCCCCGAAAGCTTTCGGGGCGAGTAAGCTGGGAAGCGAACGAGTTTCAATTGAGCGGGAGCACATAGTTAAAACTTTTGGATTTTAGACGCGACCCCAAGTCCACTTGAAGAATGTTAAATGTAGATTCGACGCTCGGATTACCTGCCTCAAAAGTTCTGCCGCATTTCATTTGTTTTTCAGAGAGAAATGTGTTGACAAGTCAGGCCTTTTTAATCGACTAATTGTCGATCACCTTTTTGGAAGAAAGGAGCCCGTGGTTGAAGACATTTCGCAAGAGTGTTTTGAGCTGCGGGTTTTGTGTTTTTGATGACTTGAATAGGTAATGCAGAAGACCCTATCAAACCACCAGGCCACACCAATTCACAGAAGGATGGCAATGAAGGAAGCGGAATATCAAGCAAAAGAGTACGCACATTAAAAAATAAGGGGGTTTTATGTTAAAGATAACAGTTGACGTGTTCTCAGGGCGTCCCAATCCCACCTGGGTCATGGACGATAAGCGCGGAGATGAGCTGCTCAAAAAGATCTCCAGGAAAAAGCACATCATATCCAGATCTGATAAGGGTTATAACGGACTAGGTTTCAGAGGAATTAAGGTCGAATTGCTCGGCGATGAAGCAAGCTCCTACAAACTTCCATCGACTTTCAAGATTGCGGACGGCGTTGCTAAACACCAAAGGGCGAGCATCGACATAGCGAGGGAGATCGTTGATCAGATGACACGATACGAAAGAACCAATATGGATGTCTTCAGGCTGACACCGATCGACAAAAGAATTCAGAAAGTAATTTTGGGAAGTATTGAGCAATACGAAAGGGATCTCAAAAGGATCCAAAAATATATTAGAATCAAAATAAGATGGCCGCTCAGTCCTATAAGGGTAACAGTAAAAGACAGTGAATGTAAAAACTGCAAATATGAAGAGAGCAGATTTAACCCGGACTTTTGGAATGCTGATCCGTATGTAAGAGCGAACAACAATTGCTACAACTACGGTAGAAACTGGAAGACAAATACTTTCGCGCAGCCGGGAAGACATTCGGGAGCCACCGCTAGCTCGATGAGCTGTTCAGCGGTAAAAACTGCAGCTATGAACGATGGCTTGGTAGAAAGATGTGACTGTCTTCCGAAATCAGAATACCCGAGGAGACTTATGGCGTTGGTCATCGCTCCGGGAATCGATTATCACTGGTATAGAAAGCAAACTGGCGGATTTTGGGGCCATAAGCCCGGCGGCACCGCGGCGAGGAATTATGATAACAGCGGAGTGCTTATCACCGATCCGCAAACGTGCGATCGGGGTGCCGGTACATACCTGAACTACACTGATTTCTGCGGTTTCTTCTATGCGGGAAAAAGTGTCATAATAAGTTAGCCTGGCCTCAGTATTAGAAATTGAATGACGCATATCAAATAGAACTCGACGTCTTTTCCGGACAACCCAATCCTGCTTTTGAAATCAGAAAAGATGAATTTGAAAACATTCTGAATCAGGTCAGAAACCAAAGAGAGTTAATTAATCCGACGTTCTTCGATGGATTGGGCTTTAGAGGAATGATTTTATCAGGTGCGACGTCAGAGGCAGTCATTCAGAAACATGTTATTCGTGTCCGCTCACCCAATGATGTAAGGTATTTCGAAAGTAATGCTGACATAATCTCAAACGCATTTGACCTTTTCAAAAAGCATGATGAGCAAGGAAAATATCTGGGCCTCATTGGAAAGCTAGCAGACGAGTATTTGTAGCTGACCACAACATCATAAGCCGGTTATGATGCATGAGCTCACGCGCATTCTGTAGCCTGCCTGCTCAGTTTACCCGCCGCGGCGGGCGAAGAAGTTCGGAGCTGGCGCTGACTGCGGCATGCAGCTTTCAGCTGAACCCCCACGCCTCAGCTAGTTACAATCCCTTTCCTGCGTTCCTGCTTTCCTAATTAAATCTTTTCAGCAGCAATTCCGAGATCAGATAAACCAGTCAACGTGAGCAACAACCGAGTTTCAACAAGGTCGGCCTTGCGGGCCCCGCGCTGCCTTTCCTAATCACTCGCCATAATGAATAGCGGCTGCATTTCGAAATCGGTGTAGAGTGGACGCAGTCGCTCTTTGTTATAGTACTTGTCCACGTTGACCGTCTTCTTGGTGCTGATCACCGCTTCAATCGGCACGTTGTCGTAGCGCCCATTTTTCAAGACGACGAGGCGGCCGTGCCGGCCATGCAGAATCAGATCGAGGGCCAGGTTGCCGTAGGCCATGGGCACGATCGAATCAATCGCGTCGGGATCACCGCCGCGCACCATGTAACCGAGACGCTGGTTAATCGTGTGGATGGGCTTGCCCTTGTTGTATTTGGCGGAACGGTCTTTAAGTTCCGCTGAGACCAGGTCGCCCATTCCGCCGAGTTTCAGATGCCCGAACGCGTCGCTCGTCTTGTCGGAGAACACCATTTCGCCGCCTTCGAACATTGCTCCTTCCGAAACGATAACGACTGAATATTTGCTGGGGTTCCGGGCACGGTCGTAGCACAACAACTCGGTCAGATGCTCCATGTCGAATTTGTATTCAGGGATAACACACCGATTGGCCGCTCCCGCCATCGTTGGTAACATCGCAGTGAACCCCGCGTAGCGTCCGAACACTTCCATAACCAGAAATCGCTCGTGAGATCCGGCCGAGGTGCGAAGACGATTCGACAGTTCGATCGTACGGCTGACGCAGGTGCTAAAGCCGATGCAGTAATCGGTGCCTGGCACATCGTTGTCCATCGTCTTGGGTATCGCCACGACCTTGACGCCTTCCCTGGACAAACGGGTCGCAAAAGAAAGTGTGTCGTCGCCGCCGATAGGAATCAGATAGTCGATTCCCAGCCAATCCAGGTTCTTGATGACTTCAGAAGTGAGATCGTTCTTGTCTTGATTGAACGTTGCGCGCAGCGCTTCAGGTACCTCTTCTTTTTTCACTGCTGACGGGTTCGTCCGCGAGGTATGCAGAAACGTACCGCCCGTGCGTGCCGCCCGATTGACAATCTCTTCCGTCAGGATTTGAAAGTGCTCGCTGTTGTCGGCGTGTTCATCACGCAGGATGCTGATCGCGCCCAGCCAGCCATGGCGGATACCAACGACCTGATACCCCTCGCGCAGGGCGCGAATGGTGACCGCGCGGATCGCGGGATTGAGCCCAGGCACATCTCCGCCGCCGGTGAGAATACCGATCACGCCTTTCTTGGTGCTCATGCGACCCCTTTGTCGTTTTCTTCGAGCATGCAAAAGGAAAATCGACGGAAGCGATTGGATGTGCAAGAGGCATTGCTCAAAGCCCGCGGGTAAGTTTGTCAACCTGTCATAACCCGCTCACGATGCATGCGTTCAACAGCTGCCTGCCACGCTGTCGTCGAATGTAGGTGAAAGTCTGCGGGACAATCGGACGAAGGTGGGTAGAGGCAGGCGTGCCTGATGCCGAAGCCTTAGCGAAGGCAGGTCGCCAGCGTTTTGGCTGTAGCGGCGGTCTGTGACCGTCGAAAACCGGATATCGTAAGCCGCTTACGATGCATGAGTTCAACCCGTAGTTAGAGCTCAAATCCTGCTCGGAGTTTACTCGCCGCGGCGAGTATTGAGCCGGCGGCCGCGAAGCTTCCATACGCGACGAGATTGTATTCCACGTCACGAATTCTCGACATGACGCAAATCCGTTATCGGATCCCGTTTCTTGCCACCGATGTAACTCCGAATGGTTTCGCGAGCGGGGCGATTTACTTGTCGCGCCGTAGCCTTGCGCTTAGGAGGAAGCATCGACCATCAAATCCGCCAACGGAACGGCGTTGTAGCCGCGGGCGCTGACCGCGGCGTTCCTCAGGCAAGGCGTCGGCCACTGAACAATCTGGCCGGGAGAAACAGCACGGCTCGCACGAGCGCGAGCAACGCTTCCAGCGTCATTCCGAGCAGCCGAAACGGCAGCGCGAGAAGCCAGACCAGCGGAAACAAAACCAGCGCCAGCAAAGCTATCGGCCAACAGAGCACCAGGAGAATGCACCAGCCGACGAACAAAATCAGGAACCTCATGTAACAACTTTTTCACTCCCGTGAAGCCACGTCAACTCACTCGTGAACACGACAAGAATAAAGACACGAGCCATTTGAATATGGCCGTTTCCACTTCCGCGACCTGCACCGCATTCAGCGCGCCGAGTTTGCGAATAGCGCGAGCGACCGGATAGGTGGCGATGCTTTGTGCAACAAACGCGCCCTCTTTCAGAAAGGGAACTTGTATTTTGACTTCAAACTGCGAACCGCGAAGCGTCGTCGTGTGCAAGACAACGGTAACCAAGGCACGATCTGTATCGGTGAACGGAACGCTGAGAACGAGAACAGGCCGAACTTTCGCGACCATGCCGCAGTCGAACAACCAGACTTCGCCGCGCCTAGGAGGCACGTTCTTCCTCATGGAGCATTTCTGCCAGCGCGTCGCCTGCAGCAGCAACCGCGTCATCATTGAGAGGCCCAGCGTTCCAAGGCGGCAGATGGCTCATTACTTCTAGGTACGAACTCCTGTTGTTGTTCGACTGGCAACGCCTCGAACTCGGAAAGCAATTTTGCCGTAGCAGCGCTCATAGTGGGAAGGAATATTACACCAAATCAATCGTCGCGAAAATCGATCTTCTTCTGCGCGCAACCTATCTCAATAGTGATTACGCATCCATCATAACCCGGTTACGATGCATGAGCTCGACAGATGTAGAGGCAAGCGTGCCTGCCATGCCGAAGCCTTAGCGAAGACAGGTCGCCTGCGTTTTTACTGTAGCGGCGGTCTGTGACCGTCGAAAACCGGATATCGTAAGCCGCTTACGATGCATGAGCTCACGCGCATTCTGTAGCCGGCCTGCTCAGTTTACCCGCCGCGGCGGGCGAAGAAGTTCGGGGCTGGCGGATGACTGCGGTATTCAGCGAAACATCAGTAACGGAGCGCTCTCATCAGGCGTCACAAATTCTCGATACCAGCTAAATCCGTCGTCGGATCGCGTTCGCTTGCGCCACTCGTTTACTTCTTTTTGCGCGACTGTATGACCCCTTCGGCGATGCACTGCCATTTGCCATTTCGCTCCATCCAGGTATCCATCCAAATGTAGGTGTGGGTAAACTGTTTACCATTCTTGTCCTTGCCCTTCTCCGTCGTCGTGCCGGAAACGGTGGCCAGATTCGGCCCGTAGACATGAACATCCAGGTTTTCGTTGGTCGCCGAGCTCAGGGTGTTGGATTCCTTCTTCATCTCATCAAGCAGCTCGGACTTGGTAACATGTTTTCCTTCAGGATTAAATCCGGCAAAGTCGTCCGCTATCATGTTTCCGACGGCGGCCTGATCCTTGTTTACCAGCGCCTTAACCCAGGCGTCTTCCATCTGCTTGAGATTGGCCTGGACTGCGTCGGAGTTAGCAGCGTTTTCCTGAGCGTGCGCGCAGGGCGCGATCGCGAAGGCGAGTAGTGTGCTTGCTAGAAGTGGCGTGAATAATTTCATAATAATTTTTTCAGGTTGAATTTAGGGCAGCTCGTCTCGAACCGGGAACCCTTTCAGGGCGAGCTACAACGATGTCAGCGCGCTCTGACGCGCATGTCGATGCCGGAAGCGTGCGGCCCGGCCCCCGAACCGTCAAGACATAATCAACCCCGCGAGCTTATTCGTTTCTTTGTGCAAAAAGTGAGGGCAGCTACGATTTTCTTTTTTGCACAGGAGTCTGAAATCCTTCCCACGCATCTATCATAAGCCGGTTACGATGCATGATCTCACGCGCATTCTGTAGCCTGCCTGCTCAGTTTACCCGCCGCGGGGGACGAAGAAGCACATGAGTCAATATCAAGCAGCGTCCAGTAGGGCAGTGCGTAGATGACAGATTACGCAAGCTCGACATTACGCTACTAGCCCAGCGAATACCCTCATCACAATCGTGTCGGATTATGTGCGGTAGATCTTGTGTGTGCCCACATCAAGGGTCGTCACCCAAGGACCGTCGACGCGGAATATGACCCGCAAATCTGCTTCGATTACGACGCTATAAATCGTGTGCCTGGCCTTAGCCGAGAGCTCATGGATTTCGTGCGTTCCGAGCGAAGGATGGAACGGATCGCTTTTGAACGTCTGCCACGCGCGTCGAACCGATTCCTTTTGCGATGGGTTAAGTCGGTAAAAATCCCGCCAGAATTTCTCGACTGCGCGGTATTGGTAACTCACGCGCCCGGTGGCGTTTCGTTGAGTGCCGTTTCCATGGAAACGAAACGTCCCTTGTCAAAATCTTCCAGAGCCTCGATGAAATCTTGCGGGATTTCATCCGATCCAAGCTCGCGCATCTGTTGCACCAGACGCTCACGCTCGGGCCTCGGCAGGGCTTCGATTTCTTTGATGATCTGCTCTGCGGTCATCCCATTTAACTTCGAACCCAGTTAACCATTTGTTCTCGAAAAGAGCAATAGCGTCAGTGTTGCCGTGGCGGCTGTTCTGCTGCAGAGCTGGCGCTGACTGCGGTTTGCGCGAAACATCAGCAATGGAGCGCTCTCCGTATTCGTCGTCTCGAATTCTCGATACTGCTCAGCTTGCCCGCCGTGGCGGGCAAATCCGTCGTCGGATCGCGTTCGGCCGTCGATGTAATGATTCAACACTTCCCTGGCCCGCCGTAGCTCACTACTGGGGCGAAGGCGGAACGAATCACGGCACCAAGCCCAATTGTCAAAAGTGAGGACTGATAAACATTAAGGGCGCTGGCGAAGGAAGGTTTCCTTCCGGTAAAAGCGTGTTGTCTCGAAAACAACAGCAGCAATTAACCGAAAGGAAACCAAGTAATGAAGGAGTCAGTATGCGCAGGAATCGACCTGCATGGCAATAATCTGATGATTGGAATTGTAGATGAGAGTGGGCGGCGATTAAAAGAGCAGAAGTTAGGCTGTGATCTCGTTGCGGTGGACCGCTTCCTCAGTCCCTGGCGGGCGCGACTTCAGAGCGTAGCGGTGGAATCGACCTATAACTGGTATTGGCTGGTGGACGGTCTGTGTGCTCTGTCCTATCCGGTGAAGTTAGCCGATCCGGCCCAGATTGAGCAGTATGGCGGGATTAAACATGCGGATGACAAAACCGACGCGTTCTTCCTGGCCGAGTTACAGCGGCTCAATATTCTGCCAACCGGTTACATTTACGATCCGGGACTGCGGCCGGTGCGCGATCTTCTGCGGCGGCGCCTGGGTCTGGTCCATCAGCGCACCGCGCTCATGCTCAGTTTCCAGAGTCTCTATGCCCGAACCACGGGCCAAAAGCTGACTCTGAGCCGGCTCAAAGGGATGGGTCCCGGCGAGACCAAAACGCTCTATGAGCATCCGGCCAATTGTTTAATCGCCCAAGTGCAAAAAGAGCACATCGATAAGCTGCGTCAGAGCATTGAGTTGATCGAAAAGACAGTGCTTAACTGCGCACGGGAGCTGCCTTGTTATACAAAACTGCTGAGCCTACCAGGAGTAGGCCGCATTCTGGCCATGACCATCAGCATGGAAGTGGGCGAGATCAGCCGGTTCAAAACCGCCGGCCACTTTGCCAGTTATTGCCGGACGGTTGATGCCAAACGCATCTCCAACAACAAAAAGAAAGGCGAAAACAACCGCAAATGCGGCAACAAATATCTGGCCTGGGCATTTGTCGAAGCGGCTAACTTTGCCAAGCGTCATCACGAGCATTGCCGCAGGTGGTTTGATCGCAAGGCGGGCCGAACCAGCTCGATCATCGCCACCAAGGCGTTAGCCTGCAAGCTGGCCAAAGCGGCCTGGTACCTGATGAGTGAAGGAAGCGATTATGATCCAGAGCGGATGTGTCCGGGCCTAACTGGATCACCGCCAAAACTCAAATTTGTGAGAACCGCTGTCAGCCAGCAAAAAGGGGTTGGCGAAAAACCACCAGGACTGATTGGAGGCCGCGGTTCTCCGCAATTTCCAAAACTAAAGCGTTAAACCGACGGAAAAGGTTTTGAAGGCGATTCGACCAAGCCGTGAATCTCAAAAAGGGTTGAGCAGCACTGCCCACAATCCAAAGAAGCAGCGTAAGTCACAATTCTTTAAAACTGAATGAACACGCGCTTGGCACTGAATGTTTTCCGGATCCCGGCCAAAAGCGGGATTGGGCGCCGCAGCCCCCCAACGGCTGCAAAGCGCTAGAACCAGATGGGTGACTGAACGGATCGCTAGCCAATCCGAAATCAAGCCAAAGAAATAACAGGCTTCGAATCAACTTACTTCAAAACCGAAATTGAAGACACGCAAGACTAACCGATAGACACAAATCGGGACGGACGCTTATTTACTGTTTGACTCGCGTCCTAATGGGTGACCCCTATTCTCCATTCCGACCCCTATTCTCCATTCTCGAATGAGTCAAGCCAAATGGCGAATCCCCCCAGGTGGGATTCTTACGACGCGTGCCTCATGGAAATGCTCGACACTTTCACACGAACAATGCACCTTGGACGCTAAGAAGTCGAGCCATCTGACACGATAAGGCTCTGCGCAGATCCAGGTTCGAACTCGAATTGTAGGGCAAGCGCTCCGCTTGCCCATCGGTACCGCTTTCTGCTCGATTTGGCACACGATCACTATAAAAAGAATCTTCGTCGTGCCACACTTGCGCTCGTCCTCCAAGAACAGCTCCTCCGCCAGTCGTGGCTTCGACGTACAATCCAGCATCTCTAAGAACAAATCCATCGAACCTGGATCTGGGACGCCGCCTGTTCCATTCGCGGCGCCAAGGACGCGCCGAAATACAAGGACTACATCTCCCCCTCATCTTCACCAAGCGCCTCTGCGACGACTTCGACGACGAGCTGAACCGCATCGCCGCCGAAGTCGGCTCGCGCAAGAAAGCCTTCCAGCTCGCCAAGGCCGACCACAAGCTCGTCCGCTTCTACCTCCCCCTCGTGCCGGTCGATCCCGAGCAGCCCGTCTGGTCCGTCATCCGCAAGCTCTCCGACAAGATCGGCGAAGGCATCACCACCCACATGCGGGCCATCGCGCGGGAGAACCCGCTCCTGCAGGGCATCATCGACCGCGTCGACTTCAACGCCACAACCCACGGCCAGCGCGACCTCGACGACGACCGCCTCTCCAACCTCATCGAGGCCATCAGCACCAAGCGCCTCGGGCTCGACGACGTCGAGGCCGACATCATCGGCAAGAGCTACGAATACCTCATCCGCAAGTTCGCCGAAGGCAGCGGCCAGAGCGTCGGCGAGTTCTACACCCCGCCCGAGGTTGTGGGCAGTGCGAGCGATCAACGCAAAACTGCGAGGGAAGCAGCGAGCGAGTTGGGGAAGGAGCGAGTTTCAAAGGAGCGGGAGCGAGTAAGTCAATCGGTCCGTTGGCGGATTTGACGTTCTGACCCCGTTTCAAGGTCACAATTTGTGACCTTGAAGCCTGAAGTGCCTTGGCTTCTTCTCGGCTCAGTCGAAACATGAAATCCTCTGGAAACCGCTCTCGATTTCGTTTTACAGCTTTGTTGAATGCTTTGGTCGGAACATCATAAATTTTCGCGAGGTCGCGATCCAGCATCACACGCTTACCACGGATCGTACGAATCATTCGGTCAATCTGCTCCACAGCGATGGGTGCCTTTGTTTTCTTGGTCACGCGCGAGAAAGATTATTCAAACATTCTTCCAATGAGAAGCGCGGGAAAAGAGCAGAAGCCGAGAGAATGGGGAAGCGCAAAGGGGAAGGTGAACAGTGATCGGTGGAGGTATGTTTGATGTTCGAGGTAAGTTGTCCGCCACGGCAGATTCGTCTTATGGCGAAAGAGTTGAGAGCGATTTAGCCAAAGAGCTTATCAAACTCGTCGTGGGCACCAATCCAAGCCCATGAAATCGTATCTCCGCGGCGCTCGCCAACTGCCCGATATTGTGCGCTGATCCGCACCGACCAGATGTGCTCATAGCGCGCAAGCTTCTTGAATTGAAGTGAGGGATGATTGTATCTCAGCTGCTCCCGCAGTCCTCGACCGCTACCTACGCGGCTTTACAGGCCATGTCGCTCATCCCGGTCGCTCCATTCAGACTGAAAGCCGGACTTGAAACTCGCTGGTTTCCCACGCTTTTCGAAAAACTTAGAAGGAAGAATCGACGACGCGGCCATATTCGGTACGCGCGCCAAAAGCTGGGGCGTACGAACGAGTTCACAATCGGTTTGAATCGAACGGAGATTCGCCTTCGGCAGCAGATTCGCGCAAGAAAGCCTCCTCTTTCGGGCGCGGCTTGGGATCATTGAGTAATTCCTCCCAACGCTCATCATCGAGCTGCGAGAGCTCGCGTAGCTTGTTGAGCACTGCCCGACGTTCGGCTTCGCTGAGCTTCGGGAGTTCTTTGATAATTTCGGATGCGCTCACTACGAAATTATAGTCCTGCTGGGTACGCGTGCCAGAACTTACTCATCGCCGCGGACCCCATCGACTAGCTCACCGCTTTGGCAACGAAGCGACGAAAGCCAATCGGGGAACGCTCTGCTCTTCCCCGCCAGGGTCGAACAACTCGCAGAGCCGTTGCTACAGCTGCCGGAATGGGGCTGAACCGTTGTCTGTAGTCGTAACTGACGGCCGGCGAGGGGGAGTTCCGAAGTCAGCAGGCAGAAGGAGGAATTAAGAGATCGCGGATGGGCGGGGCGGAAAGGCGAAACCCGAAATACTTAACGGTGTTGAATAATTGAGTCCGCAGGGTGGTCTAACCTGCTAAACGGAAAAAGAGGGAAAACATATGAAATCAATTCTGTATTCAGTATGCGTTGGAACACTTGCAGTTGCGCTTGCAGCGGCAGGAGCACACGCGGCGACGGACAGGGATAAACGGTCTGCGAGAGCAAAGCCGCAGCAGCGATCAGCAAACGTTCACACGGCGCGACCTGCGCACAGCACCAGGAGCATGAGCGCGCATCGTAATGTTTCGGCCGTGCAATCTCGGCAGCGGTCCACCTACGCGAGGCCGCGCACCAGTTCACACGCGGCGGTCAATCAAAGCTCCGGGCTGCGAGCGGTTCGCGAACGAAACGTCGCGAGGAACGAAAGGATGCGTGAGCGGAATTTCCAGAGGAAGCAGGAGTTTCGCGCGCGACGTGACGTGGCGGTGAATCGCAATAGGCATGTCGCGACTAATCGGACGAGGAACGCCGAGGTCAACCGAAGATCACGGCCGGCGTCAGCGCCACCGGCTACAGCTCGTGAGAGGAATCTCGCGGTGAACCGGAATAGAACCTTAGATGCGAATCGCGAACGAAACGTGGCAGCGAATCGCACCAGAAACATTGCCACGAACCGTGAACGAAACGTGGCGGTGAACCGAGGAAAACGACCGGCGTCAGCGCACCGGCTACAGCGGATGTTAATCGTTTTCGTAACACGAATGAGTTTCGCAATCGGAATAACGCAGCGATCAATCGGAATCGAAATCTCGCAGTCAATCGGACAACGAATGCCGCGTATTATCGCGGTGGTAATATGCGAGTCACTAACAACTGGCGTGGCGAGGCGTTCCGCGGCGAGCGGTATGCAGCGTTCCGCAATTATAACAGGCACTGGCACGACCGCAGTTGGTGGAGAAGCCATTACGATCGGATCATCTTCGTAAACAACGGCTGGTGGTACTGGAACGCCGGCTACTGGTTCCCGGCGTGGGGTTATGCGCCGTCAGTGAGTTATGTGTACGACGGACCGATCTACGGCTACAACGGATTGTCGCCTGACCAGGTGATCGTCAATGTTCAGGAAGCGCTGGCCGCAGCCGGTTATTACGACGGACCGATCGATGGAATCCTTGGACCGATGACCCGGGAAGCCATTGCAGCCTACCAGGCTGACAACGGATTGGTGATCACATCGGCAATCGACGAGCCGACGCTTGCCACGATGGGGCTCGTCTGATGTTTGATGGATGAGGTTTGAGGTTTTAGGTAGGGCGCTTGAGAGCCGCGTGATGCGTTCCATCATGCGGCTCTTTTGTTTCCAGGTGGAACGCGTTGTCCCGAACGCGTTGGCAGTGGCCCAGGTCATCGAGTTAGGGACAACTCGATACCATCTTTCGACGAAGAAGAAGCAAACGCCCGACGTCCCGTACCGAATGCTCAAAGCTGAACGCGTCCACCGTCCAATTGCTGCGCTGCCACACTTGCTCCGCATCAAACCCTGGACATCAACATTCGCAAAGCTCAGCTTTTTCGTTTTTTCCTGAGCAGTTTGCGAAGCCAGTGCGTGGTCGTGGCGCGGTCGAGTTTACTCGATGCTATGTCGAGAACGAACTGTTCCCAGTCGTCGATCGGCAATCTTCTGTCGGGTAAAAGGCCGTTCGTCTCCAAAAACACAAGACACGCGGCCAGCGCGGTGCGTTTGTTGCCATCGAGGAACGGATGATTCCGGCAAATGTAAAACAGATATGCCGCTGCGATCTCCAGCGGATCGGAAATGAGAGGTTGGCCCATCATCGATGCCTGCGGCGCAGCCACGGCTGACTCGAGTAATGTCTCATCGCGAATTCCAGCCGCGCCGCCATGGGCGGCGAGCACCTCACCGTGAATCGCTTTGACGGCCCCGACGGTCAGATGCTTGAGCGACTTGCTCAAGACAAACGCTTAAAAAGCGCGGCGTTCTTTTTGATCAAACGCTTCGCAGTTTTAGCCGCTGTATGTGAGTCGATCATCGGCTGGATGGGCGTCAAAACGATTGAGCCGCCAGCGTGAACGGTGACATTGACCTGGTCTCCGACTTTAATGCGCGCGAGATCCATCAAAGCGGTATCGAAGATGATCCCCTGAGAGTTTCCGACCCTGGTGATGGTCTTGGTCATGGCGTAATACTATGTTTTACGGCACGGCTATTGTCAATCGCGGCTGCCAAAGGTGTTTGTCGCCGAGCTAATCTCTTTCCCTGGCTGCTTTCAATCTGTGTCGGTGTCTTTTCCGTCGATGTCGGTTCGACGCAGCAGGTAATCGAGGCCGCCGACCCGATACCATCTGTAACCGTAGCCTTCCAGCATGATGCGGTGTTTGCCGGAGTCGTTAGCGCGGCTGTGGTCCTCAGCAAGGAGGTTAACCAGCAGTTTGCCGTGTTCGCCAGGGACACCCGCGTCCAACACAATTTCTCGCTGTTGTTCGTGGAGGTTATGTAAAAAAAGCACCGAATTATTGCGCCAGTCGTATCGGATAGCGAGAACGGCGTGGTCGCGGACATTTAATACCTCAAAGTCGCCCCATCCAATCTCGGGTACTTCTTTGCGCATCCGAATGATGCGCTCGGTCCAGTTCAACATCGACTTCGGATCGCGCCGCTGGATCGCGGCATTAATGTATTGGTAACCATACGGTCCTTCTTCGATCACGGGAGTGTGCGGTTTTTCGCTTTTGGTAAAGCCGCCGTGCGGTTCGTCCGACCATTGCATCGCCGTTCGCGCGCAACCGCGTTCCTTTATCGAGAGATCGTCGCCCATGCCGAGCTCGTCTCCGTAGCGGATGACCGGTGTTCCCGGTAACGTGAACATTAAACTGTAAGCCAGCTCGAGCCGGCGCTGATCGCCTCCGAGCATCGGAGCGAGGCGGCGTCTAATCCCGCGATCGTAAAGCTGCATGTTTTTGTCCGGTCCAAACATTTTAAACACGGTTTGCCGTTGTTTCTCCTGTAGACGGCCGAGATCGAGTTCGTCGTGATTTCGCAGGAACTGTCCCCATTGCGCAGTGGCCGGCCGCGGCTTGGTCGCTTTCAATGCTTTGATCAGCGGACGGGTATCGGCGGCGGCCAGCGCGTAAAACAGGTTTTGGTTTACCTGAAAATTAAACATCATGTGCATGCGGTCGCCGTCGTCGCCGAAGTAATCCATGTCGGTCTCGGGAAGCACATTGGCTTCCGCCAGGATGATGCAGTCGCCCTGCCGCCACTGGAGGAATTCGCGGAACGCGCGCAGCATATCGAATTGCTCCTTTGGTTTTCGCACGTTTGGTCCCTTGGTCCCGATGATGAAAGGCACAGCGTCCATGCGAAATCCGGAGACGCCTGCCTGGATCCAAAATCCCATGATCTTGAGTATCTCAGCCTGCACCTCGGGATTTGAAGTGTTGAGGTCCGGCTGGAAATTGTAAAACCGATGGAAGTACCACGCTTTAGCTTCGCTATCGTAGCTCCACGTTGTTTTTTGGACGCCCGGAAAAACCATTCCCTGCTTTGCGCGCGGCGGTTTTTTCTTCGACCAGACGTACCAATCGCGATATTTCGAATTTGGATCGGAGCGCGCCTGTTTGAACCACGGGTGTTGATCGGAGGTGTGGTTCACTACCAGGTCGATTAAAACACGGATGCCGCGTTGTTTTGCGCCATGAGTGAATTCGACGAAATCGCCAAGCGTGCCGTATCGAGGATTGACATTGTAATAGTCGGCGACGTCATAACCGCCGTCCTTGCACGGAGAGGTTTGAAACGGCATCAGCCAAATCGCGGTCACGCCGAGTCCCTGCAGATAATCGAGACGACGCATGAGTCCCATGAAATCGCCGACACCATCGCCGTTAGCGTCCATATAGGCGTCCACCGACAGGCAGTAGATGATCGCGTTCTTGTACCAAAGATCATTAATCATATGCAGACGCCACAGGACTCAGGCACGGAACAATCGGCATGTTCTCGAATTAAAATCGCCTCTCGATAATGAAGTGCGCTGAGTCAAACTGGCTTTTTCGATGTTGGTATCTCAGCTGCTCCCGCTCGGCTCGACCGCTGCAACACTCCGCGCAGTGATCCCGACCCACCGGCCATGTCTGCCACGACGTAGCGTCGGCGAAGGCGGGTCGCTCATCCCAATCGCTCCGTTTGCTGAGACTAAGGCGGGCAAACTCCATCCCGATCTGGAAAGCAGAAAGGAAGTTGATTATTGAGAGGATGCGCAGCGACCGATTTTGCGCTGAGCACGCCGTTGCAGTAATATCGATTCGTGACGCTGAAGGTGCTCATTCATAAGGCGGAAGAAGGTGGGTACTGGGCGGAGGTACCCGCATTGCCAGGATGCGTGTCGCAGGGCGAGACGGTAGACGATGTCCGCACGAACGTTCGTGAAGCGATCGAAGGTTGGCTGCTCGCCGAGGAAGGCACAACCAAGGCAGGCGCGGCTGATCGAGTGCTCGAAGTGACGGTGTGAAGCAAGTCTTCGGTCGCGAGCTTGCGCAAATTATCCAACGGCGCGGTTGGTCGCTGGCTCGGATTCACGGTAGCCACCACGTTTTTACAATGGCCGGCCGACGTGAACGGATTGTAATTCCGATCCATGGAAATCAGCCCCTGAAAAAAGGATTGCTTCGGGCGCTTATGAAGATCGCCGCGCTGCAAGAGCACGAGCTCTAGAAGCGTGAACGTGGATTCTTTCGCATAATCCCGTATCAAGGCGCGAGGCACGGAGGCGGCGCAAGAAATCGGAACTTAGCTGTCAGGGTCTGAGATTAGCGGTTGTGATCCGCGCTATCTGGACGACAGTGAGACGTCTTCGAAGCCCGAAGTACAGAAGGAGGAAAGTCAGCCTCCGGTTCGCACCAAGGTCGGTGCGACGTTGGTGCGTAAAGGAGTCAGAATCAATTATGAAACCCCATCTCGTTCAAGCCGCCGCCGAAATAATCCCTAATAAGCAAATTCTGGTGAACGTGGTCTCACGCCGCGTCCGACAGCTTTTGCTCGGTCATCGTCCCCTCGTGGAATACGCCCCGGGACTCCGTGAAGCCGATATCGCGTTAACCGAGATCGCTAATGGAAAACTGACATTCGAGTCGACCTTAGATCAGAACGGCTTTCCCGAGGTTGCCGCCCGGGTGGTTCCGTTCCCCGCGGTCACCGTCGCCAAAAAAACGGTGGCGAAGAAAAAAGCAGCGTGATCCGCTTTCGGTCGCTGCGGTGACCTACAGCGAGCTGTTGGAACCCAGACAAGAGGGTTATTTACAAAGGGATCGGCAAAGTCCGCTTTGACGAATTATTCATTTCCTCACCTCCCGGCTCACTCTCCATTACCGCCGCGGTCCCGCGGTTGCGGGATCGCTCGTCCCGGTAGCTAAGGCTACGGGGACTCGAGGGGAATTCTTTCGACGGTCGCAGACCGCCGCTACAGAAGAATTGGCAAGCGGTGCGCTTGCCCTACAAATTTCCCGCTCCTGTTTTCGTTGGAAGAGCTACACCTGAACCGGCAAGCGGGGCGCTTGCCCTACAAATTTCCCGCGTTCCTTAGAAACAGATGTTGCTGGTTAGCAAATCCGGGGGAGTTGCTCACCGGACAGCATGTCTACCACGCGGGTACCGCCTACGCGGGTTTTCATCATCACGAAGCCGGGATGTTCGTCTACCACTTCGCCGATCACTGCGGCGTCTTTGCCTAACGGCTGGGCGCGCAGAGCTTTCAACGCTGAATCGACATCTTTCTGCGCCACGATAGCCAGCAACTTGCCTTCGTTCGCCACGTAAAGCGGGTCCAGCCCGAGAATTTCGCACGCGCCTTTTACTTCTTCGCTGATGGGGATGGACGCTTCATCGAGAAGCATCCCTACTTTGGCGGTCTGCGCGATCTCAGTGAGCGCGCTGGTGACGCCGCCCCGGGTCGGATCGCGCAGGACGTGGATGTCGATCCCGTGAGCAAGAATCGCAGTGACAAGTTCGTGCAACGGAGCGCTGTCGCTGGCGATCTCGGTTTCGAACTCCAATCCTTCGCGCACGGACATGATGGCAATGCCGTGCACGGCGATCTGTCCGCTAATGATGATCTTGTCGCCAACCGTGGCGCGTGCCGGAGCGATGTTTACTCCGTTTGGCACAAGGCCGATGCCGGAAGTGTTTATGAAGATTTTGTCTGCTTTGCCGCGGTCGACCACTTTAGTGTCGCCTGTGACGAGCATCACACCGGAGCTATCGGCGGCGGCATGCATTGATTGCACGACGCGCCAGAAATCCTCCATCGGCAAACCTTCTTCCAGGATAAAGCTGGCTGAGAGATAGAGCGGACGCGCCCCGCACATGGCAAGATCATTAATCGTTCCGTGAACGGCCAGTTTGCCGATGTCGCCACCGGGAAAGAAAATCGGACTAACGACGTACGAATCCGCGCTAAAGGCGACGCGTTGTCCGTTCAGAGAAAAAACGGCGCCGTCGTGCAACGGCTCGAGCAGCTCGTTGCGGAATTGCGGCAGGATCATCTTCTCGATGAGTTGATGACTCAGTTTCCCGCCGCTTCCGTGAGCAAGGACAATCTCCTTGTAGTTAGTGATCGGTAATGGGCAGGAGGCGGTGAGAAGGGATTCGTGATCCGTGACCTGTGAACTCGTGATCAGGTGATAATTTCGGCTCGGCGATCCGATTCTCGATTTTCGCCATTCTCGATTCTCGGTGCTAGATGACATCTTCCGCTCCGAGCGCGATGTGGATCAAATCCCAAAGCACGTGCACCAGTGTGGCGTGCACTTCCTGGATTCGATGAATGCTGTACGAAGGAACGATGAAGCAATAATCCGCGACCTCCGGGAAACGGCCGCCGTCTTTTCCACCCCAGGCAATGGTGAGCAGTTGCCGTTTCCGCGCTTCTTCCAAAGCGTAGATCAGGTTTGGCGATTTGCCGCTGGTGCTTACCGCAAGTGCCATATCGCCGGGGTCGCCCAACAAACGAAGTTGATTCACAAAAGCGCGTGAGAAATCAAGATCGTTACTCACGGCTGTCATCGTCGCGATGTCGGTCATCAACGAGACAACCGGGAACGCGACGCGTTTCTCGATTATCGGATGAGTAAACTCCACCGCAAAGTGAAGTGCGTCGCACAGACTGCCGCCATTCCCCATGGTGAGCAGCTTTTTTCCGTCAGCGAACCGTTTCGCCATGTCGCGGCTGAGCCGTTCGATGTCGTCGGCATATTTTTCGAAGAACTTTTCCTTCATCTCCACGCTTTCGCCGCACTTGCGCAGAATCTTGTCACGAAAACTTTCCGCGGACTTGTCTAGCGTATCGACTGTTGCTGTCGTCATACCCGGATCGTGTCGAGGCCCTCCAACTTTGCCAGGCGGGAAGCCTTTCCATCGAAGCTCCAAAATGTATCGCACCCGAGGAGTAGCGCGGATGCGACATGCAACAGGTCGTACGTGCGAAACCCATGCCGAAGAGTGTGGCGCAGTGAAAGGGTCTCCGCTTCGTCGGCCAGCTGCGAAGATGAAACGTTTGTCGCACACATTTTTCCCCGGCGCAGATCCTCTGCAAATTGCGCCCAAGCCAGTCCAGCAATCTCGGCTGTGACTCGCGGACGCGCACCCGAGCGAGCACGAAACACGTATAGCTCTATGGCGTTACACAATTCAACTCGAAGGAGCCATGTCACCGGAAAGGGTCGTAATTCGCCGCGCGCGAAACCCGCAATTGTCGCCACCTCTTCTTCTCGCAACTTGAGAAATAATCGGACCAGAAAGTTCGTATCGGCATACACCCTCATTCGCGATCGCTCCGGATAAGCTGGTCAAATTCGCGGAGTTCTTGCTTAGTCAGAGGAGGAACGTTAGCGAAAAGCTCTTTCACCTTGCGCCGCCGCTCTTGAATCCAGTCGCTCATTGAAAAGCTGCCATTCGCGTCCGTTTTCAGCGTATACGTACGACCGTCACGCCGGCGAATGCGCACTTCGCCCTGGCGATCGCAAGTATTCAAGACCTTCGCCGTTTGCCGATCAAGCTCTCGAACAGTAAACGTCTTCATGTCGGACAATATGTCGGACCTCAAATTAATGGTCAAACCGCAGCAGCCGCTTGGTGTTCTTGTTCAAGATGGCGTCCGTAGGCGTAATATGCGGCACATGCGCCTTCTGCCGAAACCATGGTCGCGCCCAGCGGATGCTCAGGGGTGCATTGTTTTCCGAACGCCGGACAATCGTGCGGTTTCTTCACGCCTTTGAGCACCAGGCCGCTGATGCAAATTTCCGGCTCCTGGGTGTCGATCTCTTTGGTTTCAAATATCCGGTCGGCGTCGTGATCACGAAATTCCCAACGCAATTTGTAGCCGCTTTTCGGAATGGATCCGACGCCGCGCCATTTGCGATCGCACACTTCAAACACGTCGTTCACCAATTGTTGCGCCACCCGGTTGCCGTCGCGCTGCACCACTCGCGGATATTGGTTTTCCACCGTATGTGTTCCGGATTCGAGCTGGCGCACGGTCATTAATACGCCTTCCAGGATATCGATTGGCTCGAACCCGGTGATCACGATCGGAACCTTGAAACGATCGGCGATTGGTTCGTACTCGTGGTAACCCATGACGGTACAAACGTGGCCGGGCCCGAGAAATCCCTGCACTCGATTCAACGGCGATTGCAGGATGGACGCGATCGATGGCGGCACGAGCACATGTGAAACCAGGATCGAGAAATTTTTGATCCCCTGTTTCCTGGCCTGAAATACGGACATCGCGTTGGCTGGCGCAGTCGTTTCGAAGCCGATGGCGAAGAAAACGACTTTCTTGTCCGGATTTGCGCGCGCGATCTTTAAACAATCGATGGGCGAATACACCACGCGGACATCCGCGCCGCGCGATTTCAAGATCAACAGATCATCCTTTGAACCCGGCACGCGAAGCATGTCACCGAACGAGCAGAAAATCACATCGGGCCGCTGAGCGATGGCGTGTGCCTTGTCGATCATCTCCAGTGACGTGACGCAAACCGGACAGCCGGGTCCGTGCACAAGCTCGATGGTGTCCGGCAACAAACGGTCGATCCCGTACTTGACGATGCTGTGCGTTTGGCCGCCGCAAACTTCCATCAAGACCCAGGGCTGGGTGGTTATGCGACGAATTTCATCGACGATTTTTGTCGCCAGCGCTTCGTCGCGATATTCGTCAAGAAATTTCATGTGCTTTCGGCCGCTTTCCCGGTCGACCAGGGATCCACATCAGGCGTATCGAGTTCGCCGAGTTGTTTCATTTCTTCGAGAAGTTTGTAGGTCCGTGCAGCTTCTTCTTCATTCACTTTGCTGAGGGCGAACCCCACGTGAACAAGTACGTAATCGCCGTTTTGAACTTCCGGCGTGTACTCAAGGCACACCTGTTTCACAATGCCGCCGAAGTTGGCTTTCCCCATGCGGACGCCATTCGAATCGCTGGCTATCTCGATCAATTTACCTGGAATCGCGAGACACATGTTTTTCCTTCGCCACAACTGCATCGGTTACCTTGCTGATGGCGACGCCGTCGCAGAGTAGCACTCTATCACCACAACGAGGATTGGTCAGCAGATCGAGTGGAACCTTTTTCAACGCTCCAGCTACGCGGATCCTGCCCATCTGCATCCCGCCTTCGACAGCAATCTCGACAATTTCGCCATAGACCAGCTTCATAAGTCACTTCAATTTGTCTTCCGCTTCAAAAAATTCCGCGTGCGCGCCTACAGCCACAAGGGCCACGCCGCCGATCACGTTTCCAATCAAAGTCGGGACGAGATAAAGCCCGATGCACTTCGCAAATGACAGTTCCGCCGCGGCGACCAGATAGAACGTTTCCACGCTGCCCGCGATGACATGTGGCAATTGCGCGAGGCCGACCATATAAGCGAGAATGATAATCACCCACACGCGCGCCGACTCGGCGAACGGCAGCAACCAAACCATCAACGCGATGAGCCAGCCGGCGACAATTCCGCGCCACAGAAGTGTGGCGAAATCAGGTTGGATCGCAGCGCGCCCAATTTTGAGGAATGTTAACCGAACTTCAGGCGCAAAGACGTTGGAATGACATGCCAGCCAGGCAAATGCAAATGCGCCAACCAAATTCATCAACAACACGATCGCCCAAAGCCGCCCGACGTTTCCCCACATGCCGACCTTTCTTTTGCGCAGGAGCGGCAAGATTACCGTGAGCGTGTTCTTGGTGAAGAGTTGCTGCCGCCCAAGAATTACAATGAGAAAGCCAACGCTATAACCAAAATTTGTGAGCAGAGGCGCCCAGCGAGTTTGTGGAAGATGCATCTGTAAAAGCGCCTGGCCTACCATGGAAAAACCCATGGAGAGTCCGGCCGCAAGTCCGGATAACGCAAGCTCAGCACTGCTGCGGTGAAGTTCGTGCTCACCTTCAGCGTAAACGGCTTCGTAAACCACTACGCCGGGCGGCGAGGTTCGCTCGATGATCTCCTCCTCCTTTTTCTCCCGAGCTTTTTTTTGATCAACTGCCATAGGGATCTATGAAGTCCAGTTCGCGGCGGTGGCTTGTCCGAAAGCAATGCCCCCATCGTTAGGTGGAATGCGCTGATGCCAGTACGGCTGAAATTTCTCTTCGCGAAGACGTCCGGCCATGTGTTCGGTCAGATAACGATTCTGGAAACATCCGCCGCTGAGAACAACTCTTTGCGTCCCGATTTTCCTGGCGACTGCAACCGTAGCTTCAACCAAACCGTTGTGAAATTTCGCTGAAACGAGGCCGCTATCTTTGCCTCCGGCGACATCATCAAGGAGCTCGCGAATGGCTGGTTCGCAATCCACAACCATTGGCGCTTGAGCGGTCACCACGAATGAATACGCATCTGCGACGTCTTCCTGCCGTGCATATTCCAGTTCTATCGCCGCTTGTCCTTCAAAACTGGAAGTCTGTCGCAGCCCAAGCAGCGCAGCGGCCGCGTCGAACAATCGACCGACGCTCGACGTCAGCGGTGCGTTGATCTGTTTTTCCAGCATTTGCCGAAGCAGTGATTTTTCTTCGGCCGAAAAGTCGAACGCCTGGTGTGCAAGATTCCACGCCCTCTGCGCCAAAAATTTCGTAAAGCAATCCCAGCGCACTACGCCGCGGCTCTTTAATCGCGCGATCGCCACCCGGTAATCGAAATTGTCTGAAATGCGCAACGCGGTCGAAGGACCCATCCCTTTTCACCAGCAGGAATTCGCCGCCCCAGACCGTTCCGTCCAAGCCGTAACCGGTGCCGTCCCATGCCACGCCGAGCGCCGGCGCCTCAATCTCATTTTCTGCCATGCAAGCGACGACGTGCGCAAAATGATGCTGGACAGCGAGCGGCGGCTTTCCAGCCGCCGACGGCGATCTGGAAATGGCCGCTCCTTGAAGCGCATGCGCGAATTTCGTCGAGAGATAATCCGGGTGCATGTCGCAGGCGACGAGGTCGATCCTGGCATCGTAAAGACGCGGCAGATCCTGCGCTGAACGTTGAAAAGCAGCGTACGCCTGTTTCGTTTCGAGATCGCCGATGTGCTGGCTGATGAAAACGTTGTTGTCTATTTTTAGCGCGACACTGTTTTTCAAGTGCGCACCGACGGCGAGAATTGTCCTCGATTTTTGGTTCTCGGTTTTCGATTTAACTACGATTGGAAGCGGAGCGTAGCCGCGAGCACGACGCAGGACCATTTCACGGTCGCACATGACGCGCACAATCGAATCGTCTACATGGCGAACGATTGGTCGGTCGTGAACAACAAAAAGATCCGCTATCCCGCGTAGTCTTTGAAGCGCTTCGTGTTCGTCAATGCAGATTGGTTCGTCGCTCAAGTTGCCGCTCGTCGCGACGACCGGGAAACCGAGCTCACGCATCAGCAGGTGATGCAACGGCGAATACGGGAGCATCACTCCAAGGTTCGGATTTCGCGGGGCAATCGACGGAGCACAGGCATCTTGCCTGTGAGGCGAACAGGCTTCCAGCCTGGTCGCTTTCGAATCGGCAGGCGAGACGCCCGCCAGCCCCACAGCTTGGAAAGCTGTGCCACGACGCAGCAGAACGATCGGCGCTTCCGGCGAGAGCAGCAGGTTTTCTTCGAGCTCTGAGAGTTCACAATCGGCTCGAACGGCGTCGAGAGACGGGTACATGAGCGCGAATGGTTTTTCTTCACGACGTTTGCGTTCCCGCAGGCGGACGACTGCATCCTCATTGCGGGCATCCACAATAAGTTGAAATCCGCCAACGCCTTTGAGCGCGACGACCTCGCCGGCGCGAATCGCATCCGCAGCGCGTTGCAAAGCGTCGTCGCGCTCTGAAATTATCGCGCCATTTTCATCCCAGAGCTGCAATTGCGGACCGCACCTCGGGCAGGCGTTTGGTTGCGCATGAAAACGGCGGTCGAGCGGATCGTGATATTCATGATCGCACTCCGGACACATCACGAAGTTCCTCATCGAGGTTTGGGCCCGGTCGTACGGCAGCGCTTCGATGATTGAAAACCGCGGGCCGCAATTTGTGCAGTTGGTGAATGGATAGTGAAAACGGCGGTTCGTTGAATCGAAAATCTCAGAGAGACAATCCGCGCACGTCGCAATATCGGGGAGAATCAACGCAGACTTATCTCCCCCAGTCTCGCTTTTCTTGATCTCGAACCCTCCGTATCCGACAGCGTCGAGAAAAGATGATTCAAAACTTTGAATAACGGCGCGCGGCGGTTTTTCTTTTCTGAGGCGAATTGAAAATTCATCGAGTGTGGCGCGCGGACCTTCGACTTCGACGAAGACGCCTTGCGAAGAGTTCGACACCCAGCCTTTCAAATTCAGCTCCGACGCGAGTCGATAAACAAAGGGGCGAAAACCAACGCCCTGGACGGCGCCGCGCACAGTGACTTTCAAGCGCTGGCAATTGGCAGGGACACCTCGCCGAGCTGCCCGCGGCGCGCCCTCGCCACGTCGAGCAGGCTGTGGTCGCGCCCTACCCGGAATTGTTCTCATGGCCTAACGAAACAAGCCTTCAACAAAACCGATTTGATAGAAGAGAAATAGACCAAAGATCAAACTGAGCATGCCGGCGGCAGCCCCCACATAACGGTTAAAAAGGCGAAATCGATTTGCGGAATAGGTGATTGGAGCGGCAATGGCCGCAGTAATCAGCATCATTCCCGCGATCGTGCCGACGCCGAAGATCGACAGGTAGAACATGGCCCAGATTGGATTGCGAATAACGGGCAGGACGAGCAGCGCAACAGCAGCAGAGCCGGCCAGACCGTGGACGACACCTACGATGATCGGCCTCAGGTTATGATAAAAATGCGACTGACCGAAGAGCCGGTCCAGGCGCGCCGTCGGCACGGCGCCTTCAGTGTGCCCATGCTTTTCCGGATTATGTCCGTGCGGATGGCTGTGAACGAAATCTCCGTGCGCGTGAGTGTGTTCGTGAACATGTACGTCAGGCGAAACTGAATTCACGCTGCGCCGAAAGGCGCGCAGATTCAGCCAGCCAAGTAGAACCAGCATCAGCGCAACACAGAATTCCAACCCCATTCCCAGGTGCTTCGGGATGACGACGCCGAATAAGATGATCGCTCCGCCGACCACGAGCAGGGTGATGCTATGACCGATTCCCCAGAAAATTCCGGTCATGGCCGCGCTGCCGATTTGACGTTGCCTGCTAACAATAGTCGTTACTGCAACGATATGATCGGAATCGGTGGCGTGCCGCATGCCGAGAAAGAAGCCGAGAAACAGAATGGAAAGCAGAGTCATGACGGCACCGGCTCGGTTTGGCTAAACTTGATCGACTTGATCGCGCATTCCTTTCCCTGGGTTTCTTCGACGGTCTTGCCGCAGGCCGGGCATTGAAAAGTCACCACGGGCGCACCCGCCAGGATATCGTCCCAATATTTCGGCCGACCGCGATAAGAGCAATGAGGGCATTCCACAAACGCTTCGATCTTGTCGATTTCTAAACTCGATCCTTCCAGCGGCGTTTCTTTGGTGATCGATTCGTAGCAAAAACGCAGCTGCTCATGCTCGATATGGCTGAGCTCGCCGATCTCGAGCCGGACTTCGCAAATTTTTTTGTCCGGATTTTCGCGAATGAACTCGGAGAGTTTCTCGACCAAATTCGCGGCGATCGAGAACTCGTGCATGGAATCTAAATTGCGAGCAAGGCAGCGGCGACTTCGTCGATCCCCTCGCCCGTTTTGCAACTAGTCGGAATGACTTTGATATCGGGCTTCAATTTGTGCACGTCGTTTACAAGATCATCAACGCTCACGTCCATCGCGCCGGCCATGTCGATCTTGTTGATAACGACTACCTGCGCGCCGAGGAACATGTGTGGATGCTTGCGCACCATCCAGGGTCCTTCGGTAACGCTGACGACAACCACACGCGCTTTTGAGCCCAGCGGAAACTCGGCCGGGCAAATCAGGTTCCCAATGTTTTCGATGAAAAGAAGCTTCACCTTGTCGACGTCAATCTTGCGCAGCCCTTTGCCGACAAGATTCGCATCCAGATGGCACCCGTTGATGGTGGCAATCTGAACGACGGGCACATTCTGTTTTGCGATTGCGTCCGCGTCGTTGCTGGTCGTCGCGTCGCCGTTAAAAACGGCAACGCCCATTCCATCTTTCAATTTTTCGACCAGCCTTGTAATCAGCGTGGTCTTGCCCGAGCCGATCGCGCCCATGAAATCGATTGCCGTCGTTCCGTGCTGGTCCAGCAAGGCGCGATTCTCTTTCGCGAGCTTTTCGTTTGCCTCGAGCAAGCTGTGTTCGAGCTCGATGTCGTAGATCTCATCAGGCGAAGCTTCGAGTTTGATCATATTTCGGTTGGTAGGGACGGACCGCCGTACCGTCCACATCGTTTCGGCGCACCCGGCGGTCGCGCCCTACCAAATTTCATTTCGCCAAGCCCGCGAGCCCCGTTGGCGTGTGCATTTTCTTCAGGACCTTGCCATCGCCCAGATACATGTGAACGCCGCATGGCAGGCACGGATCGAAGCTGCGCACCGCGCGCATGATGTCGATGCCCTTGAATTTGTCAGGACCGTTTTCCTCAAAGATCGGCGTGTTTTGCACAGCGTCTTCGTACGGTCCCGGCGTTCCGTAAATATCGCGCGGATTCGCATTCCACGGCGTTGGAGGATAAGGATGATAATTTGCGATCTTACCGCCGCGAATGACGAGATGATGCGAAAGAACACCGCGGACGGCTTCGTGGAAACCGCAGCCAATCGCTTCATCCGGAACCTTGAACGGAGTAAATGTGGCGGTGCGTCCGGCATGCACCTCCGCGATCGCTTTCTCGAAGAAGTAGTAGGCACAGGCCGCGGCATACGCCTGGAAATAGGTGCGGGCGCGGTCGCGTTCGATGGCGTTGCTCCATTTCGGAATACGCCAGGTAAATTCGACTTCCGGTTTTGTCGCCGTCTTGGGCAAACGAATGCGCACCGTTTTGTCGCCGGGCGCCTTGACGTAACCGATATCGACCAAACCGGCGAGCGCCGTCGACCATAGGCGTGCGATCGGGCCGCCACCGGTGTCGAGTGCGAGGTGATCGCCGGTGCGTTTATCGAGCCAGCGCGGCGACATCACCCAGGTGTAGTTCCCGCCGAAGTCGCGCTTTTGTGGCTTCGGAATAGTGGTCTGATTCCAGGGATGCCGTCGATCCACGGGGTTGCCTAACGGATCGTTCTTAACGAATACTTCGCCGTTCTCGCCCCAATCTTCGTAATAAGACGAACCGAGCAGAATCCGGATTCCGAGGTTTATATCAATGAGATTGTGCGTAACCAGTTCGCCGTCCACGATGATTCCTGGAGTGACAAACATGGCGTTGCCCCATTTATCCATCGTTCTGTAGTCATAATCGCAAACGTCCGGATCCTGAAACGAGCCCCAGCATCCTAACAAGATGCGGCGTTGCCCGACTTGCTCGTATCCGGGCAAAGCTTCGTAGAAAAAGTCGAACAAATCGTCATGCAGCGGCAGACATCGTTTCATGAACTCGGCGTAGTGCGCCAGACGCACCATGTAATCGGTGAAAACCTGAATCGAGGGCACCGTGCCAACGCCACCCGGATACAAAGTTGATGGATGAACATGCCGTCCTTCCATCAGACAAAACATCTCACGCGTGTAACGGCTGACCTGCAGCGTCTCGCGATAAAATTCGCCCTCGAACGGATTCAACGCCCGCATGATGTCGGCGATGGTCCGGTAACCGTGGTCCTTCGCGTGCGGCGCTTCGCTCTTCTGCGCTTTCTCCCAAACACCGGGGTTTGTTTCCTTGACCATCATCTCGCAGAAATCGACCCCGACGAGATTGTCCTGGAAAATGTTGTGATCGAACATGTACTCGGCTGCTTCGCCAAGGTTGACGATCCACTCGCCAAGCGCGGGAGGTTTCACTCCGTAGGCCATTTGCTGAGCGTAGCAGGAGCAGGTCGCGTGATTATCCCCGCAGATGCCGCAAATCCGGCTGGTAATGAAGTGGGCGTCGCGCGGGTCCTTGTTCTGCATGAAGATGCTGTAGCCGCGGAAGATGGAAGAGGTGCTAAAGCATTCGACTACTTGCTTGGTGTCGAAGTTAATTTTGGTGAAAATGCCGAGACTACCCACGATTCGCGTGATGGGGTCCCAATTCATCTCAACGATGTTCCCCTGCGGGGCCGATGTCCCTCTCTTCGGTGCGGTGATTACTTCAGCCATAAATATCTCCTTCTAGTTGTGACTGTGTCCGTAAAACCTCGGTTCGTATCCGGTCGTAAGCTCCGCGCGCGGATGACGCCACTTCGGTTCCTTGTTCACGGCGCGATTTGTGATCGCGCGCAGTCCGCGCAGAACGCCGCCCCACATCCCGACCACCATTGTCGACAACGCTGCTCCGGGCGGCGCATCCATGAACGGCATGAATTTGTCCGGGAACCCGGGCATGGTGCAGCCGATGCAAATTCCGCCAACGTTGGGACACCCGCCGACGCCGTCCATCCAGCCGCGCTTGGTCACGTTGCAATTAACAACCGGACCCCAACAGCCAATTTTCACCAGGCACTTGGGCGACCCGTACTCCATCGCAAAATCGGCTTGTTCATAATAACCAGCACGATCGCATCCCTCGTGCACCGTCTTACCGAACAGCCATGTCGGCCGCAGTTGATCGTCCAAAGGAATGATGGGAGCGAGTCCAGCGACTTGATAGAGGAGATAAAGCAAAGTCTCCATCATGTTGTCAGGCTGCACGGGGCAACCCGGGACGTTGACGACGGGCAGACCGGCCTTTGACCGCCAATCCCATCCGAGATAGTCGCACAAGCCCATCGCGCCTGTCGGATTTCCTTCCATGGCGTGAATGCCGCCATAAGTCGCGCAGGTCCCACAGGCGATCACGCGCAGTCGCTTTAGGCGCGAGCCGGTCGATCCATTCGTTTGTCGTGATCGGTTGGCCAGTCTTCGGATCGGTCCCCATCGCCGCCCAGTAACCTTCTTTTTTGATCTTCTCGTTCGGCACGGAGCCTTCAAGAACCAGGACGAAAGGCTCGAGCTTGCCGGCTTCGGCATCGAACCAGTATTTCATGAAATCGTCGCCGACTTCATAAGCCAGGACCGGGTTATGAACGTGCACTTTCGGCAGACCGGGAATCGCGCCCAAAACAACGTCTTCGATACTTGGCAACGACGCGGCGGTAATGGACACGGAATCTCCATCGCATCCCAGGCCGGTCGTCATCCAGACGATATGAATTTCTTTAACGTCCGGAGGACGATCGGCCACGATTGCGGGTGTTTTCATATTTAGCTCCTGTGTTTACATAATCAGCTCGGGTAAAAGTAAGGAAGGTACACGGTTCTCGCCGCGGGCGGTCTCGCTAGTGAAAATTGTTTCCAGCCTTGTCATTCGGGATCTGGCAATTTTTCGAATCACATGCTTTTCAGCCGGAAATAGCGTCGCATCTCTGGAATCATCATGAGGGTGAAAATGATGGCGACCAGACCTACTATGGCACCCAGAATTTCCCAGGCTAGAAGGGCAATATTAGTCCTCTCCATTGACTGTCTCCTATCTTGTTTCGTTTCCGGTTCACGTTCGGTTTTAAATTTTTTTGGTCTGAGGTTCGACCAATGTCCCGGCAAGGAGATCATTGATTAACCGCTCGATCATTATTGCCGCCGGCTCGACTGCAGCCTTCACCTCATCGCTCAGGCCGATGTGTCCGTCCTCGCTATCCAGCGTGCCCGGCTCGCATCCCAAAACGTAAAGCTTCTTTGGCTGCCCGCCGAGATAGCGAACCATCTCCAACACGCGAACCGGATTCATGCCATGAGCGTTAACTATCTCTCCTTCGCCGTTATCCAGCTTATTTTCGCCAAGCTTCGGCTCGATCAGGTAAAGTGTTCCCGGCGCATCGCCGCGCGGTGATGCATCGACCAAAATCACTGCGTCGTAATCCTCCATAATGGCATAGGCCAGATCGAAACTGCGTATGCCGAAATCGGTTACGCGAACTCCTTCGGGAAGCGAACGCTGACCCAGGATCCTTGCCACCTCACAGCCGAATGCATCATCGCCCAGAAAGATATTTCCGATGCCGGCGACAAGAATTCGCCTCGCGCCATTTGCATTCAACCCGCAGTGCGTCTGGCCTTCCATGTGTGGTTCCACGGCCTTTTCTCTGAAGAATTCGCAGGCGGCCTGCCGAGCGGATTGAGAAAATCTGGTATCGATTTTGTCGGCTCAGTCGAACTCGCCATGGAAGGTATTCGCCAGCCAAATCCGACCAGCGTCGCCCGGCACGTTCCGATCTTTTGTGGATTTTGGAAAGCTGTGGGACTGCTTCGGAACGATCCTTTTTCAGAGGCTTTCGACACATGAGCACAACAGATGGGTACCCGGCATGATTCTTGTCCTGATTTTCGGGATCGTTCTGCTGGTCTCGGTGTTGCTCTCTGACCTGGCCAACAGAACGGTACTCTCCACAGCGGTGCTCTTTCTTGCCGCCGGCTTTCTTTTCGGCGGTGCTCTTGGCTGGATTAACATCCGTCCTGGCGATCCGACGGTTTCGCGAATTTCAGAATTGGCACTCGTTGCGGTTCTGTTTACCGACGGAATGAAAGTCGGCATCCGTGACTGTGCTTCCGTCTGGCGATTACCGGGACGAGCGCTGTTATTCGGATTGCCGCTGACTCTCGCGCTTACGGCGTTGATGTGCCGTTACATTGTGGGTCTTGGCTGGTGGCAATCGTTCCTGATCGGCGCAGTTCTCAGTCCCACAGATCCGGTTTTCGCCGCCGCCATTGTGGGTAGAGAGCACATCCCGGCACGTCTGCGGCATCTGCTGAACGTCGAAAGTGGAGTTAACGATGGCCTGGCGCTGCCGATCGTAATCGCTCTCCTCAGTGCGGGGCGCGAGAACGGGACTGGCGCCGGCGTTCTTGCCTTGCAATTGGCTGGCGGCATTGGTATCGGGGTGTTCGTTCCGTTGGTCGCAATTTTTCTCGAGCGTCGAGCGTGGTTGGCCATCTCCAGCGAATACGGGCCGCTCTTTGCATTAGCCATTGGAATCATCGTTTGGAGCGCGACCGTCGTGACCGATCTCAACGAATTTCTGGCGGCTTTCGCCGCAGGAATCACTGTCGCTTCGATAGATTCCGGTCTGCGGGACCAATTCGAGAAATTTGGCGGGCTGCTCACCGAGCTTTTGAAACTGGGCGCACTTCTTCTGTTTGGAGCTATGATTTCGCCGGCATTCCTCGCCCAGACCGGCTGGCGCGATTACGTCTTTGCTTTTGCCGCTCTGCTGCTTGCACGGCCAATCGCACTGCTCGTGGCGCTCGTCCGCGCTCCCTTGGATTGGCGGGAAAAACTGGTCGCGGCGTGGTTCGGTCCAAAGGGTTTCGCGTCGGTTGTTTACGCCATGATGGTTCTGCGAAGCGATGTCCCCGGTGCAAACCATATGTTTCACCTGATCGCGCTGGTGATCGCCATTTCAATGGTGGCACATTCCTCGACCGACGTGCCCATTGCTCGTTGGTTTCCGAAAAAACGCAACGGCACAGCGCGCAAGCGGCGCAGGGTTACAGAAGTGTGAAGTTAGCGGCAAGGATAACTGCGCCGTCCGAGCTTCTCTTGAAGGAGAACGCATACGCGTCGCGCAGCCATCAATGACTGATGTTCAGGTTACAACCGATCGCATCGAACCCACAGGACTGGCCGAACAAATTCTGTAACCGCTCGCGACGGAAGGAGTCGCGATTTACCAATGACGAAAACGGAGGAAATTTGTTTTTCGCTGCGAAATTACTGGGCGGGGGACTAACCCGGCATCTTCAACGGGTTCCCAGGTTTTGCTCTCTCGATCAAACCGCGTTGTGCCGATTGCCGCGGCGACGCATCGTCCGCCGGATTTATTCGCGCTTGGGGCTTTCGCTGGAGGAAGCGGCAGCTCGGAAGATGGAAGAACTGGTCGCGCGCAGGCAACGCTAGGGCAATGGCGAATTCAGGGCGACTCTGGCGGACGTTGGGATGGATGCTGTCGAGGAAGCAAGCCGGTTCAGCAGTTATTCCTCGCGCTTCGGCATCGCTTGAGCTGAAACCGCATCAGCAGAACGATGGAAAAGACACAGCCTGAGTAATCAGAGACAGCGCCTCACATGATTGCAATTCTATCGCTGCTGCTGATCGTTTGTCTTTCGATCTTGATAACGCGGGTGGCGAGCATTGCGCTGACCTACACGGGCCTGGCGCGGGAATCCGCCCGTTTTCAAGCCCGTTCAGCTTTCACCGGCACCGGGTTCACGACCACTGAAGCAGAGCAGGTAGTAAAACATCCGGTGCGCCGCCGGATTGTGATGCTGTTAATGCTCCTGGGAAATGCCGGACTCGTAACCGCGGTCTCCAGTCTCATTCTCACGTTCGTTGGAAATCGGTCCGACACCGCGCTCTGGCTCAAAGTGGTTGCGCTGATCGCCGGCCTGGCAGTGCTCTGGTATCTGGCCCAGAGCAAATGGGTCGATCATTACCTGAGCCGCATCGTCGACTTCGCCCTGCGCCGTTACACCAGGCTCGACGTGCGCGATTACGTCGATCTGATGCATCTCTCAGGTGAATATCGGATCATCGAGCTTCACGTAGAAAACAACGACTGGCTTGCCAACAAGACGCTGGCCCAAACGCGGTTGCGCGACGAGGGGGTAGTAGCGCTCGCCATCCGCCGCGGGGATGGCACCTATATCGGTGCCCCCAAAGGCGAAAAACAAATCCTGCCTGGTGACGTGCTCGTGCTATATGGGCGCACGTTCGCTTTGCAGCAGATTGACCAGCGTCAATGTACCAGCGCAGGCGACCAGGAACATCAACACGCAGTCGCAGCGCAAAAAGAGGTTCTCGAAAAGGAAAAACAAATCGATCCCGCCGATCACGTCCAATCCGCCGCTGAAACGGACACTTCTGGCAATGAGTGAGGCGCTCAGCGTCTGCGCGGCGTGCGTATTCTTTGCAGATGAATGAAAACCTTAAGGTTGGAAAGAGCCTTTGGGTTAGAGGGCGATTTGGTAAACTCCGGCTGGATCGGTGGTTGCGATGATCGCATGTCCCGATTGTGGTTTACTGGAAAACCTGCCGGATTTGCGCCCGGGCGATTTCGCTGAATGCAGGCTCTGCGGCGCGGAACTAGAGCGCACCAGTGGCCGCAGCATCACGGCTGGGCTGGCCTGCGCGCTGGGAACGTTTCTTCTTTTGTTCCCGAGCAATCTTCTACTCCTGCTCGGCGTGAAAATTTTCGGCATGCACAATGAAAGCCGACTCTCCAGCGGCGCCGGCATGTTGTGGGACCACGACTGGATCACATTGGCGACGCTCGTCTGGGCTTTTGCGGTCATCCTGCCGTTCGTCCGTTTCGGACTTTTATCGGTTGTGCTCGGCGCGGTCAGGCTCGGCTATCGACCTCGATGGCTGGGCGCTGGTTACCGTTGGTCACTCTGGCTGGACACGTGGGCAATGCCTGATGTCTTCCTGCTAGCCTGTTTTGTCGGTTACTACCGCCTGATTCACGCCCCCCACATGACTGTGATCATACACGCTGGGGGTTATGTGTTTCTCGCGGCGGCGTTTTTGGCGATGATCACCCGGGCCTGCATCGACAAGCGTTCGGTGTGGCGTGCGATCGCTCCAGAAGCAGAAATGCCTGCGGATGAAGAGACGCTGTCATGCACAGTTTGCGATTTAGTTCAGTCGATCGATTGCGAGGGAAAACCCTGCGTACGCTGCGGCGCTCGCCTACACAGGCGCAAACCGTTTGCGCTGATGCGTGCCACGGCGCTCACAGCGGCAGCGTTCGTCCTGTTCTTTCCGGCAAACATTTTTCCCATGAACACAAGCATCCAGATGGGCCGGACTGTCACGTACACAATTTTCCAAGGTGTGCGCCAGTCCTATCAAGCCGGCCTCTGGCCAATCAGTGTCATTGTGTTTTGCACCAGCATTGGCATTCCAGCGATCAAGATTCTCGGTATGGGCTGGTTCATATTCAGCATCTTTCGGCGTTCGACGAAGCATCTCGTCGCTAAGACAAAATTCCATCGCTTCATCAATGAGATTGGCCGCTGGTCGAATATGGACCCTTTCACGATCGCAGTGTTTGTGCCGTTAATGACATTTGAGCCGTTTGCGTCTGCGCAAGCGGGGTGGGGAGCAACCGCCTTCATCGCCGTCGTGGTGCTCACGTTGCTGGCATCGTTGTCATTCGATCCGCGCTTAATGTGGGACGCGGCAGAAGAAGAAAATCATGAGCGACGATAAGAGAACGCAGGGAGGCGATCAAAGCGGGGAGGGCGACGTTCAGGCGAAGCGCACCACCGCCGCCGACGCCAAAAAGAAACGGAGTTGGTGGCCGGGATGGATTTGGGCCATCCCGGTCGCCGCACTTGGCATTGCGGCCTGGCTTTTGATTCGGTTTCTAACCCAGGGCGGGACCGACATCACGATCACCTTCCCAAACGTTTATGGGATCGATCCCAGCGATACCAACATCATGTATCTCGGAATGAAAGTCGGAAAAACCAACGGTATGTCGCTCGCCAAGGATGGCACCAGCGTGGAAGTGAAAGCCACCATCGACGACAGCGCGTCCAAATTCCTCAAGACCGGCACCATCTTCTGGCTCAAAGGCGCTCATGTCAGCCTGAGTAATCTGTCATCGCTTGGCTCCATTCTCTCCGGCCCGAAAATGGTCATGCAACCTGGTCCCGGCAAAGACACCAAAGATTTCCAGGGTGTGACCAACAAACCGCTTCCCGCCGATCGCGGATCGCCGGTGTTTTTCGTCGTCTCCTTCGAGGATGCGGTTGGCGAACTCTCCGAAGGCGATCCTGTCCAACTGCGCGGTTTTCCGATCGGCGAAATCAAAAATATCGGGTTCCATTTCGATGCGAACACAGGCGCAATCAGCACGCCGGTGACGCTGGCGCTGTATCCGAAGTTGTTTCACATCGAGCACGCAAATTTGCCCGATGCCGCCGATGAAATGCGCGCGGTGGTGAACGAATTAATCGAGAAAGGGCTGCGCGCACGGCTCGCTCGCGAACCGGCGCTGATCGGCGGCTATCAGCTTTCGCTACAGATGATCCCCGGCGCGCCCGCCGCGGAGATGAAAATCGTTGATAGTATGCCGGAAATTCCCACGGCGCCCGGTGGCGGACTGGACTCCATCCTCGATCGAGTTAAAGGGATTCCGCTCGAGCAGATCGGCCAAAATCTGCTCGATATCACCAAGCAGGCGGATCACATCGTGTCGTCGCCCAAGCTGGACGATGCGGTGGGCGAGCTTGATGCGTCGTTGAAAGAGATCCATAACGTGGTTGGAAATATCGGGCCGAAGGTGGACAAGCTCGTGCAGGATTTGCGCAACACCGCGGGACAACTCGATCAAGCTGCACAAGGAGCCGATCGCATTCTGGGCGGCGCGCCGACCCAGACAGGTTTGAACGATACCTTGCGCGAGGTCAAAGAAGCCGCGCGCTCGATCCGGGCGCTGGCCGATTATCTCGATCGGCATCCAGAAGCCTTGATTACTGGCAAATCCCGAGATTGAACGATGCGTTTCAGCCTGATGTTTTTTTTCCTCCTGCTCGCCGGCTGCGGCTCCAGTCCGAAAACAAATTTTTACATGCTCAGCGCCGCGGGCTATGCGGGGCGACGGTCGATTTCGTTCCCGGTGCAACTGGCTGCGGTACACATCCCGCCCTCGCTCGATCGAAAACAAATGGTGCGCATGACGGGCCAGAATAGTGTCAAGATCAACGAGACCGAACGCTGGTCAGCGCCGCTCGATCTGATGATTCGAAACACATTGGCGCAAGACCTGGCGGGGCGACTGTCGAAAAATCGGATGATTTTGCCTGATGCTCCCGCTCCCTCCGGGACGGGCACACTGGTTGTCGTAATCACAGAGTTTGGCCCCGATGCCAGTGGCAACGTCAAGCTGAACGGCAGCTGGTCGCTGATCGCCGCCGGCTCCGGTACAACTGTGCTTGAGCGCGATTTCAAAATCACTGGCCCACCTGGCCCAACCGCGGACAGCATGGCCAGCGCAATGAGCTTAGCGCTCGGCCAATTGGCGACGCAGATCGCATCGTCGCTCTCGCGTGTCGACCCCGGCGACCTCGCCCCGTCGCCACCCGAATCACCAACACCAGCGGCACAAAATCAGAGCGCAACGTTCCAGAGACTGAGTGACGGCATCGGCAAGGTTGCTTTCCATCGCCGCAACTGACGCGGATTCGTCGCGCACAGCCGACTGCGCAATTCCGTGGTCACGCGCTCCGGCCAATCCGTTGCCAGCGTCGAGAGTGCTTTTTTGTACTCACGTTCATGACAGTCTGCGACTGCTTCCGCCTCGCGATAGAGCCTTTCAGCACGAAACTCGTAACCGAATTCGTGAAAGAAAAGACCTCGCAATTGCGCCTGCAAAATGGGTGGCGCGATCTGAACAACGCTGATGTATTCCACAGCAAATCTGAAGCGATGCTCTGCGATCAGCCAGCGAACTCGTTTGTCGATAACCCGGTGAAGCGCTTCCAAAAACCAGCTCTCCAACACAGCGGTGATGCGCTGGTTCTTCGCTCGCAACTCCGACAGCGTTCGTTCGGTTGCAAGTCCGCCGCTTTCGCCCTGCCAGCGATCCAAAAAGTCGCGCAGGACTTTGAGATTCAGTTTGAGCCGTGGAACATCGTGGATCTGCACGCCGCGCTGGACAGATTTCCATCGTTCGTGAAGCGCCATGTATTCCGCGATCAATTCACTTCGCATGCCTCACCTCTTTGTTAAGATATCGTGGCCAGCACGATCCCCGGTTCTGCGCTGTCAGGAATGTGAATCAAATAAGTCGCGGAATAAGGAAATGCTGGACGAATGTTTACGGCAAATGAGCGCAGAGCCCAGGTCTTTGCCTGATATCATCGCCCGCCAATCAGCGGCCTAAGCGGCGGGAGAAATTGGGTCCACCTCGTCCACTCCGTAGAAAAAGCGATGTCCCGGTTGCCGCATAAGGCCGAGATCTTTACCCGGATCATCTTCCAAAATGAGCGCGAAGTGAATCTGACCTTCCACATCCTGTTCGACCGCTTCAATGATCGCGATCTTTCCATTCAGCGCCATGTCCATCACGTCGGCACGCTTCTTCGGTCGAATCCGGACCCGGTCTCCTTTCTTAAGCTCGATACCCTGCACCTTCGCGCTTTCAATTTGCTTCGAAGGATTGAAGAAATCTTCGTTTGAAGCGCCCATGTTTCGCATGGTGCCGTGCATTTTCATGTAGTGGTCAGCCGACAGATTCTCCGTTCGTTCCAAAATTCGCCGTGCCTGCTCGTCGATAGCTCGCATTTCCATCTTTTCCGCGTCGGTCATTGCCTGCACACGCAAACTCAGGATCTCATCGATCTCTGTGCTATCGAAAAGCGCACCGGGGCTTTCCGCGGCGATCTTTGGATAATCGTAAAGAATAATCGGGGAGGCCAACATCGCGTCGCGATCATTCTTCCCTGCGTCGCCCACCAGTACCGGCCAGCATCCGATATTCTGGCAACCTTTTGCCGCCTGCTCGTATTGCGGGTCGGGATCGAGTAGCGAGATGAACTCTCCGCTGGCGGCATGCAAAATGGTATGCGTCGAGGCGAACGTCCGCATGATCACTTCCTCCTGAGTCTCGCTTCTATCCGCCGGCGACGGCGTTTCATTGAGAATGCGAACGCTGATTTTCGAAACCACCTGATCAACCGGCTGCGTCTCGAGTTCGATTCGGCCGCAGATCATTTCATTCCATCGCACCGTTGTTCCATCGATCGTGCGCGCGCTCGGGAAGGTAAACTTGCGCGTGCAACTGACCGGCGCATTCAATGAAATCGGCGTTAGCTTTACTTCGCGTTCGATTGCTTCCAGCCAGAGCTGCTCGTCCGTTTCTCGCGCCAACGGCTGGAGAAAGCGCACATCTACTTCCAGCGATGCATCATGGGATTCATTCTGCACCAAACATTCGGCCTGCATCGAATACGGTTCCAAGCCGTTTTGTGCTTCGCTGTATGTCCTGGGATAAACGCGGCCGAACGTGAAACGTTCGCGCTGGTTCTTCTTCGATGACGCCCGATAGGGATAAAGAATGTAGCCTTCGTAAAGAACAGCCTGGACAACTTTATCGACAAGTTCGCGATTCACTTTGCCACATTTCCATTGGGCGCCAGCAAACGCTCAATGACCTGATCCCACGAAGACAATCCTTCGCGGCGTTTAAATTCATAGAGTTGATCGAACACGTCGCGACGCATGGCGACCCAGGCGCTGTCAGGATAATGATGCTCCATCAGTTCCTGCCAGCGGGCGATCGGCATGCGCCAGGAACACTCTTTCTCCCATGAAATTTTTTGAATCTGGAGTCGACCATCCGGACCGGCGTAAAAAACGGTTCCACTGAAGAGGAAGAGCAGTGGAACTTCGCCCTCTTCCAGCGCGTAAAAATATTTCGTTGCCGCAACATTGAAATCGAACGTGCACGGCACAGCCAGCACCGTTGTGGTGTGTCCCTGGAATTGGGGCACGATCGTGTTGGCGTGCGTCCAGAGCCTGGTGCGTAATGTTTGTCCCCAATCTTCCGGCGCGCCGAAAAGCTCCTTCAACTTTTTCTTTTCCCCCGCGTTGTAAACCCGCTGAGGCGATTGAATCTGGATTTGTGTCTGGAGCATCACGCTTTGCACCTTTTCTGTTTCGGGGGTGTTGGTGATTTCTAAAATGAAATGCAACAGCGGCGCCAGTCCCCGCCGGGCTGGCTCGATGCCGGTCACCTTGAAATTGAGATCAGGCATTGGCTTTCAGATCCGTGAAAAAAGTCTCAATCTTTTCCCATACTTCCTGGCCACCGGATAAACCGCGCCAGTGCATCCGGATCGTGCCGACCAGCTCGTAACATTTGTCTATCGGCACGATGAAATAATCGCGGGCTTTTCCCGCGCGATTGACTAGAAGCGCTTCCACGTCCGGCAGCATTTTTTGCAGGGACGGATTCTGACTAACGAGCGATTCCCAGGCGTCGAGCGGAAGGAGCGACTCGGTAGGACCGGCCGGGCTCGGATAATACGCCATCATCTTCTTGTTAGGCGTGCTATGGAAGAAAAACGCAAGATTGATCGGCAGGGCAAAATTCTCCCAATCGGTGTCGGTGATCGTGAAACCGGACAACGCCCGCGCGTCACGCGGGATCAATTTGAAGCGACCTTCGACCACATCCTGAAATCGGAGTGCACAGGCGTCGCATGCACAAACGATCTTTTGCGTCGGCATTTCGAGGAGATGCCGATGTTGTGCGGGAACACGAATGCTGCAGAGCTCGCATTGCTCTACCGCCGCCCGCCGGCGGGGCTTCCCCCCGCCCTCACCACCGGCAAACTTGCGGAGATTAACCAACGGTGAGCTCAAAGGAAACTTTGACGCAAGCCAGGCTTGCGTCCGATGGAAAAAGATCAGCTTAGGCTGGTGGAATATTCCCCATTCCCGGTACAATGGGTTCCCGCTTGTCAGCGTTGATTCCTGTCGAATCACGCGCACTTCTATAGCTCTTTTGGCTTGGATCGCGGCCGGGTTCATGCCCGTTTAGGGCCTGCTCTTCACCTTTTGACGTTCCGGACACATGCACGGGCTGTGGATTTCTGCTCATGGGATTCCTTTTGTTGCAGGTTTTTGTTCGCTATCGGTGGGACACACTGTGAATTTCGGCTCTAAACCGTCGGGCGCGTTTACGAAATTGTCTACTGCGCCTTCAACTTCCAATCCGGTCACGTCCGGTGCGGCGGCATAAATGGCTTCTTCGATCGACGATTTCAAGGTTACCCGCGACGACGGACAGCCATGGCAATTTCCTTCCAGTCGCAATTTGATTCCGCCCTCCGGCGTTACTCCGATCAATTCCACGCTGCCTCCATGCAATCCGAGCCTCGGTTTGACCGATTCCAGCGCGTTGCGCACGCGCGCTTCCAGATCGAGCGGATGCAAACCATGCAACACAAGCAAATTTGAGATCAACTGATCTTCGGCGAGCCAATCGATTAAAGACTGCCCAGTGAGCGCGCTTCCGTGAATCAAATCAAACACCCGCTCCAAACCGGCGCCGTGCAGTTCAAGCAGCGCCTGCGTCAACTCGCGCGATTTTGCAGAGAGACTGGAATTCGGGGCAGCGTTGAGCGTGTTAATTAATTCCTCAATACGAGAGAGCTGCTCTTGAAATTGCGAGTTAATCATTTTCCCGCCTAGTTCTGTACCAGATCGCCCGCCGCGGAGCAAACGCGTGCTAAAATCTTGGTGATCAAGCCGTACGTTCGCGATCGCGCACCCGGCAAGGTTTACCCCTCTGACAGCTCTCGGCAGCGATCCTAATTATAGATGGATAAGCAGGATGCCACTCGAAAGGATGCGGCGCGTGCCCATGCAACGACGAATCCGGCAGTTACGAGCAGATTCGCGTTCCGCGTTCTAACAGCCGCAGTCATTGTCGCCGGCGTTTTTAGCGCCCTGTATCTACTCAACCACGTCGTCCAACTGGTCTTCTTTATCTTCGGCGGAATCTTGTTTGCCCTCTTTCTGCACAGCATTGCGCAGTTCATCACCGATCACACTGGCCTGTGGCCGCGCGTGTCGCTTGCCTGTGTTCTGTTGACCTTGGTTGGGATATTTGTCGGCGTCGCATTTTTCGCCGGACCCGAATTTTCCAAGCAAGCTCAGATGCTTGGCGAGAAGCTGCCGCAAAGCATCGACGCGGTACGCACTGAGCTTTCAAAACATCATTGGACGCAACAGTTGCTCAACAGATTGCCTTCGTCAGGAGCCAAGCTTCTTGCCGGGTTGCCCAGTATGTTCTCGACAGTTACCGAAGGCATCGCGTTGGTGCTGCTGAGTGTCTTCGTTGGGATCTATTCGGCAGCAGACCCACGGCTATACCTGGAGAGCATGCTTCACCTGGTGCCACCGAACTCCCGGAATCGGGCCAGGCAGATTGGCAATCGTCTCCGGCGAGCGCTCGGCTGGTGGCTTGTTGGCCGGGTCGTCACCATGACGTTAATGGGAATTCTCACCATGATCGGTCTTTGGCTGATTAACATGCCGATGATCCTGACGCTGGGGATCATTTCCGGGTTGTTCCAGTTCGTGCCGTACCTCGGCGCTTTTGCTGCGGCGGCGCCCGCCGTCCTGATCGGGTTTCTCACCAGCCCCACGAAAGCACTTGAAGTGGCCGGCCTCTACCTGCTGATACACAGCGTGGAGGGCTACTTTGTGACGCCACTGATCCAGCGATTTGCCGTTGCGCTGCCTCCTGCTGTGTTGATCAGCGTTCAACTTTTGATGGGTTATCTTTTCGGTCTCACGGGAGTAATCTTTGCCACGCCGGCGGCGGTCGCCGTCATAGTGCTCGTGCAAACCATGTACGTGCACGATGTGCTGGAGGATCAAGTTTCGGTGCTTGGCCAGTGACAAAATTTCGCCGACGCCTGAAGTCTGGAATGATTCGCTGCGGCGAAGTTCTCTGGTATTCGACCAAAGATTTTTTCATCGATGACGGTCTGCACTGGGCGGCAGCAATCGCTTTCTACGGCGTACTCTCAATATTCCCGCTCATGCTGGCTGGCGTAGCCATTGCCGCCTGTTTTGTCGATCCGACCTGGGCGACTGAAAAGGCTAGCAGTTTGCTCGGCACCTTCATGCCGCGCGGAGAGGAAACCATCCGGACTATTATCGAAACTGCGGTTTCCAAAGGCGGACGGACCAGCTTCGTTTCGATCGTTGTGCTGCTCGTAGCCGGCACCCGCGTTTTTTCCGCGCTGATTCGTTCGCTGAACGTTGCCTACGACGTTGACGAAACTTACGGCGCTTTAAAGCGGCTTGCAGTCCAATTCGCGATGTTGGTTTCCGCCGGTGTCCTCTTCGTAGCGGCCCTCCTGATCGATTTTGCCGCCATTCTCTTCAAACATGCACTCCAGTCATTTCCGGAAGGAAGACACGTATTATTCCGTGTCCTGGGATGGCTTTTGCCCGCCATACTCCTGATCGGCGGGTTCTTTTGCCTGTACCGCTTCGTGCCCAGAAACCGGTGTAATTGGAAAAGCGCGCTCATCGCTGCGGTTACTGCAAGCGCGCTTTTATCCGGCGCCCGCGGAATCTTCGCCGTGTATCTGCGGAACCTGGCCGGGTACAGTGAAATCTACGGCTGGCTCGCAATCGGTATTGTGTTGCTGGTGTGGGCGTACATCGCCGGTGTGATCACGGTTTTCTGCGGCGAGCTATCGTCGCATGTCCAAATGATGGTTTTCGAAGGCGTTTCCGGCAAAAAGATCAGTAAACGCCATCGAATCCGTTCGCCCCGCACGCCTCAACATCCACTGGGCGACTGACTCGGATTAGGTTTTTCGAAATGCCCGATTGTCGACATTCCGCGAATTGAGCTGAGAAGATGACAGCTCGATTCAATGTGCGCGTTCGAATTGTTTCGGTGACACTTTGTGGCTGGATTTTAGGCCGAGTGAAGTCCTGGTGAAATAATCGCCGAGCGTGAGGCTTAACAGAATCATCAGCCAGATTATTCCGGCCGTGGCGGCAAGATGCAGCAAACGACTGCTTCCCTTGATGTGCATGAAAAACAACGCCACCAGCAGCGCTTTACAGATCGAGATTGCCAGAGCTACCACCAAATTGAACGAGCCTAGATTCACATAACCAATGCTCCATGTCAGCGCCAGCAGCGCCATGAGCGCCGCGCAGGTTTTCCAGTACAGCTTGGGCGAATGCGTGGTCGTTTCCATCATCGGTGTCCAGCCAGGTACATCAGCGGAAATAGAAAAATCCACACGATGTCCACGAAGTGCCAGTAGAGTCCTGCCACTTCCACAGGTGTGTAATTTCCAGTCGTAAATTTTCCGAGCCGCGCCAGAACAGTCAGCGTAAGCAGGACGAAAATGCCAACGGTCACGTGAATGGCATGCAAACCGGTCATTGCAAAATAAAGCCAGAAGAAAATCTCCGCATGCGCGGGATCGGCTTCGTGCCATTCAAAGTGCGATCCCGGAACGAGATGATCCACGAAATCCTTGTGGTACTCGAAGCCTTTCACGCCCATGAATATGATGCCCAAAAATGCAGTGCCCAGAAGCAGCCATACCAATTGCCTGCGATTTCTCAGCTCCGCCGCGCGAACCGCAAGCGCCATCAATGTGCTGCTGAATAGAAGGATTGCGGTATTTGTGCCGCCCAGAACTACCTCGGTATGATGGCTGGCTGCGGCAAATGTGTCCGGGTAAAGACTTCGATAAACCGTGTAGCCCAGAAACAAGCCACCGAAAAACAAGACTTCAGTCGCCAGAAAAATCCACATCCCAAGCTGCGCAGCGCTGCGTTGTTGCTCGATGTCGTCGAACTGCTCATGGACCAACGGCTGCCAACGCGGCTGCTTCCATAGAACTCACTAGTCGGTAGAGAGCGCTGTCCGCAGCGCATCGTTCCGAAGCGCGGCGGAAAATGCGCTGTCGTCAGCGGACGATACAGGCTGTGGTCGACAGAATTGTGAGCCGTCGCGGTCTAACATCAAATGCTGGCAAGGTCAAGATCGGCATCTTTTTCGGCTGAATACATGTACGGAGGCCCCGTCACGATCGGAGTCTTTTCGAAATTGTTCTTTGGCGGCGGCGAAGGCGTCTGCCATTCCAGACCGGTCGCGCGCCATGGGTTGGGTCCGGCGGCGCGCCCGCGTTTGATCGACCAGATGAAATAGATGAAAGGCAGCAAATAGCCCACTCCCAAAATGGACGCTCCCGCCGTGGAGAGAACATTGAAAACCTGGAACTCGGGAGGATACGCATGATAGCGCCGCGGCATTCCCAGATAGCCCATCACGAACTGCGGAAAAAATGTCAGATTAAATCCCAGAAAAGTGGCGAGCGCCGCCAGCTTACCCCAGATCTCCGGATATAAACGGCCGGTAATCTTTGGCCACCAATAATGCAGTCCGCCCATGAAGGCCGTCACCATTCCTCCCACCATGATGTAATGGAAATGCGCCACCACGAAGTAGGTGTCGGTCACGTGAACATCCACAGACAAAGAGGCGAGAAACAATCCGGTTAACCCGCCGATAGTGAACAGTCCAATAAAGCCCAGTGCATAGAGCATCGGGGTCGCGAAATGGATCGAGCCCTTGTGCATTGTCGCGGTCCAATTGAAAACCTTGATTCCCGATGGCACAGCCACCAGAAAACTCAGGATCGAGAAGACCATTCCTGCATAAATCGATTGGCTGGAAACGAACATGTGATGCCCCCAGACCATGAAGCCCAGCACAGCTATGGCCATGCTCGAGCAGGCGATCCAACCGTAACCAAAGACCCGTTTCCGCGAGAAGCAGGTGATCAATTCGCTCACCACGCCCATTCCGGGCAGAATCATGATGTACACGGCCGGGTGCGAATAGAACCAGAAAAGGTGTTGAAAGAGAATGGGGTCGCCGCCGAGTTTCGGATCAAAAATACCGACGCCCCAGAAGCGTTCCACCGACATGAGCGCGAGCGTGATGGCCAGCACCGGAGTGGCCAACACCATGATCAGGCTCGTCGCGTAAAGTGACCAAACGAACAGCGGCAGCCGAAACCAGGTCAGCCCCGGCGCGCGCATTTTGTGAGTGGTCACCATGAAGTTCATGCCCGTGATGATGCTGGAGAAACCGACAATGAAGACGCCCGCAGCCATCGAAATCACATGCGAGTTTGCGTAGGTGGTGCTGTAAGGCGTGTAAAAGGTCCAGCCCGTATCCACCCCGCCGCGAAATAGCGACCAGAGCGCCAGTGCGCCGCCGCCGATGAAGATGTACCAACTCATCAGATTCAGCTTGGGAAACGCCACGTCGCGCGCGCCGATCATCATGGGAAGAACAAAATTGCCCAACACAGCGGGGATGGAAGGGATCAGGAAAAACCAGATCATCAACACGCCGTGGATGGTGAAGAGCTTGTTGTAAGTCTCGGAGGTCACCAGGTCGCCCTTCGGTGTCAGTAACTCGATCCGCATCATCGCCGCCGCCACGGTGGCGATGAAAAAGAAGATGATGATCGTGCAAAGATAGAGAATTCCGATTCGTTTATGGTCGGTTGTGAGCAACCACGAGCGCACCGAGTGGTCGCTCAGATAATTCTCCGGCGCGATCTCGCCCTCAGTGCGGATATCTATTTCAGTGGCGCTGATCATAAGATTGTTAGTCCAACGGAAGTGACCAAAGATGTTTCGCTTCGCTCAACCTGACATGCCTGTGTTGCAGTGTGCGCCGTCCTCAGCGCATCCATCGAGCGGCTGTGAGTAGGTTTCCGCTGAGGACAGCGGACGCTACAGACTCTCGATTTCGCGCTTCTCATCTCGGCGGTGGTTCCTGTTGGCCGATGGCTTTCAGATATGCGATCAGCTGCATGATTTCTTCTTCACTAAGATGCCCGGCGAAACTCGGCATGATGTTGTCGTAACCAGCGGTGATCTGCCTTGCAGGCTGCAAGATTGAATCGCGCAGGTACTGGTCGTTAGCCGTGACCATCGTCCCATCGGCCAGCGGGACGGGATTGCGATACAGGCCTTGCAACAGCGGCGCGTGAAATTTCGAAATGGGCGAGTGACAACCGCTGCAACCGCGATCATGAAAAAGCCGCTCGCCGGAAAGCACAATCGATTCTGTTTGCTCTCCTGTTTTGAGCCAGTTTTCGTACGCGCGCGGCTCCATCACCACGACGCGCCCGATCATGCCTGAATGTTGTGTCCCGCAATATTCCGCACAGAACAAATGATACTCCCCGGTCTTGGTGGCCTTGAACCATTCGCTGGTGTACTTCCCAGGTATCACATCCTGTTTCACCCGAAACGCCGGAATGAAAAAACTGTGGATCACGTCCTGCGACGTCATCGTCAATACCACTGTTTGATTGACGGGCACATGCAGTTCATCGATTTCGCGTTTGCCCTCGGCGTGTTGCAACTTCCACATCCATTGTTTGCCGACCACCTGCACCTCAATTGCGTTGGCCGGGCGACGCTCGAGCCGGAAATAAGTCAGCGCGCCCCATGAAAACAGGCCGAGGCCCAGAACAATCGCTCCCATCGTCCAGCCACCTTCCAGCCAGAACGAACCCGAGCTGGGATTGGAACGGTCGGCTTTCGATCCGCGCCGATATTTTACTGCGAAAAAGATGATCGGCAGAAAAATGGTCGCCAGGAAAAAAAGCGATACCGCGATAAGCGCGAAAAAAAGCGCATCGACTTCGTGCGACATCGTCGAAGCTTGCGGAGGAAAAAGGCGGAACTGGTCCATGGCAGGCTTAAGCGGGACGCGTCCTTCGCGCGAAGTACACGATTGATAATGCAATCCCCAGCACGGTTGCGATTCCGGCGATACGCACGATCGACATGATCAATGCGCCGTATTTTCCGGTGATTGGATTGTAGTGAAAGCAGAGCAGGATAAAGTTTCGACAACGTGGAGGTCGATTCCCCTTTTCTTGCCGCGACCAAGGCGTCGCGCAATTGGCTCGCCTCGAACGTCGCCCCAAAGATGTAACGCGAAATTTTGCCCTCGGGCGTGAGCACAATTATTCCGCTTGGGTGCGCGTACTGCTTTGTTTCGCGATCGTATGCGTAGCGGTAACCCAATTCATCGGCAAGTTGCGCAATTGAGCGTTGGTCGCCTACAAGAAAATGCCAGCCCGCCGCTGCGCCATGCCGGCCATAGCGCCGCACATACTCCGCCTTCTTTCGAGCCGCGTCTGCCGGCGTATCTTCCGGATCGATACTAAAATTAACAACCTGAAAATCGCGTCCAACACTCGGTCGCAGATCTTGCAGTGCCTGGATCAAACCGTCGTTGATCAGTGGGCAAAGCATCGGGCATCGGTAATAGCCGGGCACAAGAACAGTAGGCTGGCCTTCGGCCTGATCGCCGAAGCGGAATGGCCGCCCATTTTCGTCGCGAAAAACGAGATCGTGTGAGAGTTGTTGGCCCGGGTGCTGTTCCAACGTGATCCGGCTAAGATCGCCGGGAGTAAGAGCGAAGACGTGCTGGTAGTCAAAGATCAAAATCACCGTCATTCCGAGCGAAGTCGAGGACTGCCACCCGCGACAATGCATCGGAGATAACTTCGCTCGACGTGACAAACATGTTTTCATCGCTCGTTAGGCACTTTGAGGCGCGGCGGGCTCGCAGTTTCCGATGGACGCGCCTGCATTAAGCTCAGCGGCGTCTGGCCCGTGCCGACATCAGGGAGACCGCGTTGCAGCAGCAATTGAATTGCGCGATCGATCGGTACGCGCGCAATTCCCGCCTTCCGATCAACCCAGCCGTAGGAGTTGAGAGCGGAGTTTTCCGCAGCTCGCAGTTCCGTAAGTGTAGCCCCAGGTCTGACCTCCAGTCTCGGTTGTGGAAACTGCCCCGCGCGCGTTGCAGGAATATTGGTCTGACCGGCGGTTACGCGCGGCTCGTGGACCTTGAAGTAATGCATCATCACCTTGACCACGATGAAAATCGCAATGCTCGAGAACAACAAAAGAAGCGCGATGGTAAACAACGCCGGAACGTCCACGTCCTTTGCCTCATAATCTTTACCTTCGGTGCTCGTGTTCATGCCGGCACAGCAACCGCGAACCGCGGATCATTCAGCGGCACGACTGGTTTCGCCCCCAGGTTTCTTAAAAATGCGGCCAACCAAATTCCGCCGATGCCAACGAAAGTGACGATGGCCCACCAGGTGAAATAAAAGTGCTGCGGGTGCAGGCTGGGTGCGATCGTCCACCACACATCGGCGATATGCGCGATCAGGATGCATCCGGCGACGCTGGCCAAAACTGACACCCGTCTTTTGACCGGACGCATCAGCAGCAGAAAAAATGGGATGAAGAAGTTAAAGAGAAACAGGAACACGCACACCCAGCGCCAGCCGTCGGCAACGCGGTGGAGGTACCACGAGATTTCGTGAGGCAAATTTCCAGACCAGACAATGAGCAGTTGCCCGAATTCGAGATAGGCCCACAGCATGGTGAAAGCGAGAAGCAGGTTCCCGATTTTGTGAAGGGTCTCCTCTGTCGAAATAATCGGGCCCAGTTGCCGGGAACGCGTAGCAGCGGAAAGGAGCAAGATCACGAATGCCAATGCGCTCAGCATCTGCCCGATGCAGATCATGACCGCGAACATGGTTGAGTACCAATCCTTCTCGAGAGACATCAGCCAATCGATGGCAGTAAAGGTCATTGTCACCGGATAGATCACCAATCCCGGCCCGCTGAGGGAGCGCATCTTACGCGTCGGTTCTACAGACGTCGTCGCATCCTGCTCTGCGGACCATTTCAAAAGTAATCGCGCCATGACGATCCAGATCGCGAACATCACGACGCTGCGGATAACGTATCCCGTTGTGTTAAGATAAATTTGCTTGTGGCGCAGAATTTCGTCGCTCGCGATGACGGAAGGATTTTTCCACGGGTAAAGATCCGTTAGTCCAAAGAAAATCGGCACGAATAAAAGCGCCAATAAAGGCAAATTGCCTATCGCCGCTTCGAGGAACCGCCGCACGCTGTAGCCCCAATACCCGCCAGTAAGATGATGGATCATCAGAAACCCGAGTGAGCCGAGTGAAAGCCCGAGAAAAAACAGGTGACCGAAGAGATAAGCGACAAAAAAGTCTGCGGGCGCAAGGATCCAACCGGCAACGCACCCCGCCAGCCCGAGCACCCCGACGCCCAGCGAAATAATTTTTATCCGATCCACCGAGCCGTTGACGATGGAGATCATTGCTCGCTCTCCAGTTTCTGTTGCTCAGCCGGAGTGAGCTCAGAAGCGTTGACGTTGTGACTGAGTTGCAGCGCACGGATGTATGCAGCGATGGCCCAGCGGTCCTCCGGCTCCACGCGCGTCGCGTACGAATACATCACGCCGTACCCATTGGTGATTACATCGAAGAAATGTCCTATCGGCGCGTTACAGCAGGCGCGGAACATAGTAGGACGGAGGTTGCGGAAATCCGCGCAATACCACCATCCCGTTTCCGCTGCCTGTACGATCGTGGCATTCGGAGCACATTGCGTCGAATCGTTCACGGCCGCGGGCCAGCAATTCCGGCGTCAGCTTGACCGGTAGCTGCGTTATATACGTCCCGTTCGTTAGGCCAGTGTAAAAGGCAGCATTCGCACGAGCGCCGCCCCGCTCGACCGTATGCGGCGGAATCGGCCGTGCATTCGCGTGATTGGAGAAGAAATCGCTTTCGGAAAGCGGCTTCGCCTTCGGCTGGTTCTCCATATCAGGGCGGCAAGCAGCCAGCGCCAGGACGCAGAGCGCGATGAGCACTGGTAGGGCGCGACCACAGCCTGCTCGACGTGGCGAGGGCGCGCCGCCGAATGATGCTCCGCCCTTATGAATTGTGTCGCGTTTTTGCGGATCAGCTTGCCAAAAATAAAGCCAATCTTCTGACGCTGATATTAGCCCGGCGCGTGCCGGATTTGTGCGAATGTAGTCCGCTTTTTCCTGAAAGCTTTCATCCTTTCGCAAACGGTGGTCAAAAAAGTCGCGTTGCCACTCGACTTTGAGCTTCGTGGCCAAAAATCGCTTCCAATCAGCAATCATTTGTTTCATCGGACGCGCGTACGGAAAGGAGATGAGCGCGTGTAAGTGATCCGGCATTAAACAAACGGCATGCGCATACCAAATGGCGTTTTGATTTCGAAATTCGACCGAGTCAAAAATGGCGCGAGCAATTTTCAGATTGCAGAGCTGGTTCTTGCCGCGTGGTTGGCAGCAGATTGTGATAAAGAAAATTTCATCTTCCGGGTGTAGCCACAATGGTCGATCGTGGGGTAGCTTTTTGCGTCGCGGATGTTCCGGCGCGCCCGGCGGTCGCGCCCTACCAGGTTGATCGCGGTTCATTGCGGAACCTCCTTGATTGAAACCGGATTGAGCTTTTGCAAAAACGCTCGCGTATCTCGGGAATGAAATTTCGGGTCCGCCGTTTCGATGCACAAAAAGAAACGATCCTGCGACGCGCGATCGAATTCCGGAATGTGAAACAGCGGGTGATACGGGCGAGGCAAACCATTGAGCGCAAACGATCCAAAGAACGCAGTCAGTCCGGCGCAGAGCACGGTTAATTCGAACGTGATCGGGATGAAGGCGGGCCAGCTGTGAATCGGACGACCGCCGATATTGAGTGGATAGCTAATCGCATTGGCATACCACTCCATGAAATATGCCCCTACGCCTCCGACAATACCGCCAATTAAAACCAATAGCGGAAGACGATTTTTTTTGCCGAGCGCTTCACCCAGGCCTTCCACAGGAAAAGGCGAATAGCCGTCCATCTTGCGAAAGCCTGCGGCATAAGCTTCCTCCGCAGCATGCATGAGCTTTTCAGGCGTGGAAAATTCAGCCAGCAATCCGTAGCTCTTGCTCATAGGGTATTGGCCTTCTGTGGCTCCGCGACCAGTTCTCGCGTTTCCGAAATCGAGATCATCGGCACGAATCGCATGAACAGAAATTGCAGCGTCAGAAACAGCCCGACGCTCCCGAACAGGATCATCCAATCCCATTTGGTGGGATAAAACATCGCCCACATCGAGGGCGGAAAATCGCGGTGCAAGCTGGTGATCACGATCACGAACCGCTCGATCCACATGCCGGCGTTAATGAAGAGCGCCACAAAGAAAAGCAGCACCGGGCTTCGTCGAATCCGTGCCGACCAGAGCGCCTGCGGCACCAGGACATTGCAAAGCATCAGCACCCAAAAGACCCAGCCGTAAGGACCAAACGCGCGGTTGGTCATCATGTAGATCTCAAAGATGTCGCCGCTATACCAGGACATCAGCGCCTCGATGAAGTAGCCATAGGCAACGATCATGCCGGTGACCAACATGATGTTAGCCATGTTGTTGAGGTAACGATCGGTAATCACATTTTCGAGGTGATAGATCTTCCGCACTGGAATGACGATGTTCAGGGCCATGGCGAAACCGGAATAGATTGCGCCAGCCACGAAGTACGGCGGAAAAATGGTCGAGTGCCAGCCGGGTACAATCGCCACCGCGAAATCAAAACTGACTACGCTGTGCACTGAGAGGACCAGTGGCGTCGCAAGCCCTGCCAGTAAGAGGTACGCGATCTGGTGCCGCTGCCAGTGCGCCGCAGAATTGCGCCAACCCAGAGCAAAAAAGCCGTACACTTTTTTCTGCCAAAGCTTCTTCGCGCGATCGCGTACGGTGGCCAGATCAGGAACCAGGCCGAGATACCAAAACAATAATGAGATGGTGAAATACGTGCCCACCGCAAACACGTCCCAGACCAGCGGACTGCGAAATTGCGGCCACAGCCGCATCGTGTCGGGATACGGAAAAAGCCAGTAAAAAACCCAGGGCCGCCCGAGGTGAAACAGTGGCATCAGACCCGCGCAACAGACCGCAAAGAGGGTCATCGCTTCGGTGAAACGGTTGATCGCGGTGCGCCACGGCTGGAAAAGCAAAAGCAAAATCGCGGAGATAAATGTTCCGGCATGCGCAATTCCTACCCACCAGACGAAATTCACGATCGCAAATCCCCAGGCAACCGGGATGTTGATTCCCCAGATGCCGACGCCTTTCCAGAAAAGCCACGTGACGGCGACCAAAAACATCATCAGCAACAGAAACGAGATGATAAAGCCCACCCACCAGGGCCCCGGCGCACGCTTCAGCGGAATGTCGGCGATTGTTTGGTTAACGCTGGCGTAGGTTTGGTCTGGCGCGAGCAGGTTTGTCGGATAACCGAGCGGGGAAGTCGAAGATTTGAAGCTAGAATTGACAGCTGATTGGTTAGGCGCCTTCATCGCTTGTCGTTTCTCCCTAATCACTGCTCGCGAGCGCAGCATTCTCGTTGCGCAGCTTTGCCAGGTAGCTCGTACGCGGCTGCGTGTTCAGTTCACCCAGCATCCAGTAGTTCAGTGGCGAGCGTTTCGAACGCATGAGGCGGCTCTGCGAATCGTTCATGTCCCCGAAAGTAATCGCTTCTGCCGGGCAAACCTGTGCGCATGCCGGGACAATTTCGCCGTCACGGATTTTGCGCTGTTCGAGTTCAGCCGTGATTCTCGCCGCGTTAATTCTCTGGAGGCAATAGGTGCATTTCTCCATCACCCCGCGCGAACGCACCGTGACGTCCGGGTTTTTTACCAGCTTCACGCTCGGACTCAGTCCGCTGTTGTACTCAAGAAAATTGAAACGCCGGACTTTGTACGGGCAGTTGTTCGAGCAGTAACGCGTCCCAACACAGCGGTTGTAAACTTGCAAATTCAATCCTTCCTTGTCGTGCACGGTGGCGCCGACCGGGCAGACCAGCTCGCATGGAGCGTTCTCGCAATGCATGCATGGAACTGGCTGGTGCGTAATTCTGGGATTTTCCTCACCGCCTGCGTAGAACGTGCTCACGCGGATCCAGTGCATCTCGCGGTGGATACCGACCTGTTGTTTTCCCACAACGGGAATGTTGTTCTCCGCCTGACAGGCGATCGTGCATGCATGGCAGCCGATGCACACGTTGAGATCGACCACCATGCCCCACTTGTAACTTTTGTACGGATATTCATCCGGGTGATAGAGCGTGTAATCGAGCGGCGGAAACTGTTCCGCCTTTTGTGCGTAATGAGGATCGGCAAGAAATCCGGCGAGCGTCCCATCGTGCAAGATGCCGCGGCCCTTCACCTCGTGATGATGTTGCGTAGTGACCAGCCACTGTCGATCGCCTGTTTTGCGAATCGTTAGGCCGTCGCCGAACCACGATGCATCCGACGTACGGAGCGCGTATGCATTAAAGCCAACGTGCTGCCCCACTCTGCCTATCACGTTTTGTCCATATCCCAGCGGCAGCGTCACCGAATTTTTCGCCTGTCCCGGCTGAATCCACACCGGTGCCCGGATCTTGCGTCCGCGAAAAGTTAGCTCGATCACATCGCCCTTTTCCAAACCTGCGCTCTTGGCCAATTGCGGACTGATGAGCGCAGCGTTGTCCCAAGTCAGCGCCGAAAATCGGCGAGGCAATTCCTGCAGCCAGGCGTTATTCGCATAACGACCGTCGAGCACACTCACATCGGGGCGGAAAAGAATCTCCAGTTGGCCACCCCGCACCCCGGTCCTCTCCTCTCCTTCAAGTGAAGAGGCAACAGGAGGAGCCGCAATGGATTCCGCAGCGCCAGGTAGCAATGGCGACTGAAGTTCCGAAACAACGCCGTCGCTCAACGCGCGGCGCCATTTTGAGTCAAAGTCAGGCGCCGGCTGCTGACCGCTCCAATGGCTACGCACAATTTCGTACGCGGGTCGAGGAGAACGTTCTGTAACCGCTTCGAGAATTTCGTGCGCTGAAACTCCGGCATACATCGGCTCGATCAGCGGCTGCACGATCGAAGTTGTTCCGTCGAATGCCTGTGTGTCGCTCCACGATTCCAGAAAGTGTGCCGCCGGCACGTGCCAGTGCGAGTGACGCGATGTTTCGTTGAAATAAACGCTGTGATGCACACGCAGCTGCACTTTGTTGAATGCATCTGCAAAATTGAAATCCACCGGCGCGTCGTATCGCGGGTTTCCGCCGAAAACGATGAGCAGCTTGACCTCGCCGCGATGCATTTCATCTACCAAATCCCGAAAGGCGACTCGGCTTCCGGGCAACGAGAGGACCGGCGCCGGCGACACCGTTTGCCCGACGTTTCCGAGCGCGGCATTCATTTGCGCCACCAGCGCGTGCAATTCCGGCGGCTGCGTTTCGCCCGCGATCAAAACGCTCGCACCGCGGCTGGCCTTCAAATCACCAACCACAGCATCAATCCATGGTTGCAGATCGGTTCTCGGCCCAGAGAAACTTGACGGCTTAAAGCCGTCGAGTTTTGGAAGAGCCAGACCATCGGCAATCGCTTGCGCTAACGGTAAAATATCCCGGGCGGCGATTGCAATCCGGTGATCGGCGTTAGAGCCGGTGATGGTGGGAGTCGGTTCCGCGGCGTAAAAACGGCTCATGCGGGAGCCGTCCGGTTCAATCACGCGCCGGCCCTTTGCGAAATCGCGCGCGTAACGCAGCGCGTATGGATGCGCGTAGAGAAAATCGGAATCGAAGGCGACAACCATCTTCGCTTTCGAAAAATCGCAGATCACTTCGGTGTCACGAATGTGGTCGCGATTGAGCGGGTCCCAGATACACCAGCGCGCGGCCGGAAAACTCTGTAAGACATGACCCAACTGTGCCAGCAACGTCGGCGAGCTTGTTGGCCCGGTGAGAATACGAAACGCAGCGCCACCGTTGGATCTCAGCGGTTCGATCGCAACGTTCAGCGCGTTCCAAAATTCGCCGACCGTTTTGATCGCGCCGCCGGTGGTGACGGTTTGCGCGCGGTCAGGATCGTAAAGATCGAGGACATCCGCCTGTGCCCAAACCGTGGTCGCCCCGAGACTGGCGGGGTGCGTCGGGTTCCCTTCAATTTTCGTTGGGCGCCCTTCGTACCCGGTTACGAGTAATCCCTGTCCGAATCCGCCGTATTGCGTCGCCGTGGCAAAACGCAGCGGTTTGCCCGGAATGACAATCTCCGGCTGTTCAACGTAGGGAACAATTCTTTCCAGGGGCTGTTTTGTGCAGGAACTCAATCCCGCGAACGCCAGCGTTGCGCCGGCCAATCGGAGAAATTCACGGCGGCTCAAGCCTTCCGGCCATTCGCTGGCGCCGGTAAGAAATTCGTCGGCCTCACGTTGTTGGTAGGGACGGCTCGCCGAGCCGTCCGGTGCGCCCCGTGCTCGCGCCCTACCATTATTGCCTGTATTACTCATCGGTGACAGGTGCTGCAATTCGTTAGGCGACCGCTTGTATCCACGTGATACTCGCGTATCAGCTTTCGTCCTTGCTGCAGTTGGTCTGGCGGCGGCTGCCACGCCATATCGAAGACCTTGTCGCGCGGGCGAATGAATTTTTGCGGGTTCTCATGGCAATGCAGGCACCACCGCATGTAGAGAGTCTCCGCCTTGCGCGTGAGCGGCATTTGATCCACCCGTCCATGGCACTCTTCACAGCCAATTCCCTTTGCTACATGAGCGCTGTGATTGAAATAGACGTATCCTGGCAAGTCGTTTACCCGGACCCATTTTAACGGTTTGCCGGTGGCGAGACTTTCACGAAGTGAAGCGAGCACAGGCGCGTCCGTCCACAGTTGCGAATGACAGGTCATGCACGTCTGAGTCGAGGGGACGCCCGCAAAAGACGATTTCTCTACTGAAGTATGGCAATAACGGCAATCGATGCCGTCGTCGGTAACATGATGTTTATGGCTAAAGGGAATGGGTTGTTGGAGCGGGACATTGACCTCCGTGGTGTAGGGAGACCAATAGATTGTCGAAGTGGCCCAACC